>JBBIHY010000028.1:0-5831 GCA_037446695.1 Bacteroidota bacterium | reverse complement strand
AAAATCGCAAGGTTTGCCGCTTTTTTTATTACATAGTAATCATAATTAACAGCAAAAAGAGATTTTCCATAAATAATAACCCAGACTGAAGATTTGAACAGAATTTTCATCAAAAACCGGGGTAATAAATTATCACGCAGATTGTTTTTCTGCTAATTTGATAAACAATCATTATCTAATCCATCATGAAATCATTTCCCAGTTTACCATTGATTGCTCTGGTGATAATATCAATGCACTCTTGCGGGGAAAGGAAACCTACGGGTTTGCCTGAGGAGAAAAAAGTTATACTATATGCTGAATTCGTGCATGAGGTGCATTCATTTTCCCCTGTACTAACCACCAGGCGCGATTTCATTGCCGACCATCTTTTTTATGGTGAGGAAGCCAGGGAATCCGGACTAAAGGAGAAAAAGCAGCTCGCAGGATTTCTAAAAGCAGTTGATAAAGTCGGTAAGGGAAAAATTGAAGCTATTCCAGTTATCCAGGCGAAGTCTATGTCAGGTGGCCCAGTGGAAAGGGGGTTTTATGAGGAGATTAAAAGTCTGATCCTGGAAAAGATTCAGGCCCAGGAAAAGCTGGTTGGCATATACATTTCCATGCATGGTTCCATGGGCGTGGAAGGAATGTTCGACCCTGAAGGCGAAATTTTGACAGAAATCAGGAACCTCGTTGGAGATGATGTGTTTATTGCTGCAAGTTTTGATCTGCATGCCAACATTACGATTCGCAGGGCAAAGGCGGCCGATATTTTGTTGGGCTATAAAACCAATCCGCACCGCGATCATTTTGAAACCGGATACCGTTCGGGTGATTTGCTCATCCGGGCAGTTTTAGGCGAGATAAAACCGGCGATGTCTTTTACAAAAATGCGACTGCTGAAGGGTGGGGGGATGAATATCGATTTTCTGCCTCCGTTCAGAAAAATATTCCAGGCAATGAAAAAAATGGAAAAACAGCAGGATGTACTTTCTGTTTCCTTTTTCCCTGTACATTTATTTATCGATGAACCTGAGGTTGGCTATTCAACAATAGCCATTACCGATGGAGATCCCTCACTTGCAAAATCCCTGAGTGAAAAAATAGCTGAAATGGCATGGGAGGTAAGAGACATTCCAACTCCGGTTCCCAATACAGCCATAGAGGGAATAGAAATTGCCCGTAAAAAAAGGTTCGCACGAAAATTTGGAACGGTTGTATTCTGCGATGTGTCAGACGCCGTTGGTGCAGGCACACCGGGAGAGAGTACCTGGATTCTGCAGGCTTTGCTTGACCAGGGCAGTGATTTGGTGTCTTACCTTACAATGAGGGATGAAGAAGCAGCCATTGAGGCATGGAATTATGCTATTGGCGAAGAAGTAAGTCTTCGGGTAGGTGGAAAATTGGATACAATATACAATAAGACCATCGATTATTCTGGAAAAATTATTTATAAACAAGTAACTAGTTATGGAAAAACACTTATAATTAAGAACAATGGAATTCATCTGGTTCTTGCTGAACTGCCCATGGCATCCTGGTACACTTCAGATTGGAAAGATCTGGGACTTAGTCTTTGGAAAGCAGATATTGTGGTGGTAAAAAATCTGTTTCCGTTCAGGTACCGTTATATCTTATATAACCGTAAAACAGTGAATGTGGTGACTCCTGGTATGAGTAACACTGATCTCTTTACTTTGGAATACAAACATATTCCACGACCCATTTATCCCCTTGATAAGATTGATTCCTGGAGGCAAACAGAATTATGAATTTCTCTTTCTGAAAAGGAATAAAATTACAAACAAAGCTGCTACAAATGCAATTATAGTAACAAACATGGCCCAGGCATGTTTGATTCTTGATTCAGCGATCATCTGAAAATCATCTGCAAAAAAGTGGGAAAAATCAATTTCCCAGGTGCAGTTATTTTGCTCATAATTATCGGTGTTTGTGAACAGCAAATCACCTGGCATGACGATTGTATTTGTGAAACTGTCGTTTGCAGGTGCATAGATTTTATCCAGCTTTTCAAAAAAGTCTACAAACCTGTCAGCGTTTAAATCAAAGAGCCGATCAGAATCAGTATTGAAATAATCAGCAATTGCTTGTGATAAAAGATCCTCAAAACCTTCATATGTTATTTTTTCTATCAGGTCATGGAAACCAATTGACGAGTAAATACTGTCTGCCCTTTCAATGAATGATTCTTTGATTTCAGGGTTAATTTCGCCTGATGATTCAGCAATTATCGATTTAAACTCCTGCCAGATGTTTCGGGACAGCCACTCTTTGTATCTTTTCTCAATGTCCTTCTCCAACTCCTCAACTATCGGGCTGTCTTACTTCGTGAGTTCAGGAACAATTTCAAATTCAGATATCCTCACAAAAGCTTTTTTCTCCAGGGAATAGATAAACGCATCCGGTTCGATGGAATACTCTATTTCACTTTCTGAAAGATAATCCCTGATTGGAATATGATGGAAGGGGAAATATTGCTTATAAGTTTCGGTAAATTTCATATCGGTGTAGAACCACCGGAACTTCTTTTTCAGGTGAGTTTCCACCTGCACATAGCCAGGTTCTCCGGCGGTTTGATTCAATTCTTCGTTCAGGTCCTTATAGGATTTGAAATGTTTTCGTGCAGAAAGCACATATTTTTTTATTGTATCTCCCTCCGGTTCAATAGTTGTTTCCCATTCTGTTGTAACTTTCCATCCATCGCCTGATGGAATCCGCATTGTACCAGTATCAAAAGTTCCGGAGTCGGCTCTAAAGACCTTAATCAGCCTTTCCAGTGAACCATCAGGGTTTACCACTGTGGTAACATGGTAATCCAGACAGGAATGGATAATGAATATAATTAGTACAGCCAGAATCCATTTTCCGTATACATTCAATGTTTTCATACCCCTGGATTTTTCGGATTGTAAATACAAAGTTACTTTCTTTCGATTTGCAATGTCAAGTTTTAAACGGTTGAAAATGAAAAAAGTAAGGCTAAAAAACTCATTTCCTCCTTAAAATCAGAATATCCTGGAAAGCAAGGTAATCCATCTGTTCACGGCCGCACCAGTGTCCGGGAATCTCCCTGACAATCTGAAATCCGGATTTTTGGATCAGCCCTTCCACCCATGTCCTGTCATAAGCCACATTTGCCGATTTCACGCTTTTATTCATGAACCAGGAATTTCCATTTCTGTAACTGAAATAAAATTTTCTGTTCATTTCCATGTGGGATAAACTTTCATCATCCATTAGAAAGAATGTTGCAGCCAGGATACCGTCCTTTTTTATCACACGGCTGATTTGACCGAAATAATGCTCAACCTCAGGGTGAAGAAGATGTGTAAATACTGAAAGCACACAGACAAAATCAAAATAATTGTTTTGGTATGGGAACTCAAATGAATCTGAGGGTTTTCCGCTTGATGTGTAAAGGTCGTTGAATAATTCGATATGCTGAAATTGAAAATTCGGGAACCTGGAGGATATATTTCTTTTACACCAGTTTACACCTTGTTTAACTGGATCAAAACCATGGTAATCTCCTTTGAGAAATCCTGTGAGTGGTATGGCAATCCTTCCAATGCCACTGCCAACATCTAGTACGCTGGAATCCGTTTTCAACCATCCGTTTTTGATAAAAAAGTCAACCCATGCTACACCTTGTTTTTTAAAATTTGAAACACCTGTAAAAATCATTCCAAGGGGGGGCAGCAATTTATTTTTGTTTCGAAAAAGATCAGGAATCAGGTACAGAATCCTTCTTGAAAGGTAACGAAGGCTTACAGGGAGCAGATAATAGATTTTCCTGAACATTGTGCTAAAGAAACAATAACCACCAAAAGTACAAAACGGAAATTACTATAAGGAATACCTTATGTATTTAGCAGGAGATATTGTTTTTATGGCAGAATGCTATATCATTGTATATTAAGGCACCTGTCTAATGACCAGTATCCGCCACCTTTTATAAAAGAATAATACAGGTCAGCAGCATGGACCAGTCGGTGCGTGGGGCGTGCAGCATACTTCATATTTCTTCAATAGCAAGTATTTCAAGTTTGGTAGTGCTTATTGCAACCAGTATGATGATAATTGTCGGGACAACTGCCAGGCGGATAAATACCCCGGTCAGAATGAGACCACCCGAATGCATTTCGAAAGTACCCGCAAAGCTTCCCAAAAATTTTGGGGAGGGTAATCCGATTTTTTTAAAACGGCCGTCTCCCCTTATTGCTGGGAAAAGGAATTTTTGAGTGCCTTAAGAAAGAAAAATCAGCCCTGTTAAAGGACGATTGATAATTGTTGTGTGGGCATTATAGGTGGAAAGATTCTTTTTTAACATAATTTGGTTTATTGCAGATAAATGGTTTCCCCAACCCCAATGGGTAAACCAAGATAATACCAACCCAGCAAAAGTGCTATCCACATGATAAACAATATGGCCGAGTAGGGAAGGAGCAGTGATACAATTGTACCAATTCCGATGTTCTTGTTGTATTTGTGTATCCAGCCCAGTAGCAGCGGGAAGTAAACGTAAAGGGGCGATACAGCGTTGGTAATGGAATCACCTATCCTGTAGAGCAATTGAACAAAGGCCGGGCTGTAATTGAGTTGTGCCAGCATGGGAATAAAAATTGGCGCAAAAATAGCCCATTTTGCTGAACCGCTGCCCAGGAATATATTCAGGAATGCCACAAGGGTCATAAACATAATAAACATGACAGGGCCTGTGAGTCCGGCGAATTTCAGGAATTCAGCCCCTTTGATGGCCAGAATTGTATCCAGGTTGCTCCAGTCGAACAGGTTGATAAATTGTGCTACTACCAGCATGAGAACAATATAGCCTGAAAGGTCCTTCATGCCCTGTTCCATCATTTTGAGCATATCATTTGGTTTGGAAATTGTTCCCACAGCCTTGCCATAGAAATATCCGGGAATGGCAAAGGCAAAGAAAAGAATGGGAACCAGACCTCTCAGAAAAGGTGAAGGTACCAGTCCGCCTGTTACCTGGTTTCTGAGCGGAGCCCACGAGGGGATGACCAGAATGGCGATTAAAATCAAATAGATGAGGAAGGCAATACCGGCATTTTTTTTGCCTCTTTTTTCTTCAGGCGAAACCACCTGCTGTTGTGCCAGTTTTTCAGCATCCTCATTCCTGCCTGCAATCTCGAAACCTGCTGTGCGGGGAATTGTAAACCTCTTAGCAATAAATGCGCCACCTATACCAACCATGAGGGTGGATACAATCATAAAATACCAGTTGGCCGTGGCACTTACTTCTTTCAGGTTGGTGGTGTGAGAGGTAATCTCGGAGCTGATACCTGCCAATAGAACATCGGTACCAGCTATAAAGAAATTGGCAGTAAACCCGGCTGTGGCACCGGCATACCCGGCAATCAGACCGGCAATGGGGTTCAGTCCCATTTGCGCAAAAATGAGTGCTGCAATGGGTGGAACAATCACCACACCGGCATCAGAGCCAATGTTTCCACAGGCTGCGATGATCAAAATAACAGGCAGTACAATGCTTCGTGGTACCGAGAATGCAAGTGAACGGAGAATAGCCGGCAGAAGGCCTGATTTCTCTGCAACGGAAACACCCATCAACATGACCAGTACCAGTCCGAATGGGGCAAACCAGGCAAAATTGGTAACCATTTTCTCCAGGAACAATCTCAGGCCTTCACCTGAAACCAGATTCTCGGCTATTACTTCTTCACCTGTCACAGGGTCGGTGGCCCTTACATTCAGAAAAGCAGCAATACTGCTGAATACCACAATGCCAATACAAATCCATACAAACATCCAGAAGGGGTGAGGGAGTTTATTGCCCATTCTTTCTA
>JBBIHY010000027.1:0-15334 GCA_037446695.1 Bacteroidota bacterium | reverse complement strand
TAAAATTACAGATTTTAACCTATAATTTAGTCTGATGATTTAGGGGGCTAAAACAAGAATCGCGATTATAATAAGCCATTATTAAAGATTTAATTCCATATTTATGCTTTAATAATCTGGCCGAGTCAGAGAAGTGCAGCGTAATTGCGAAATTTTGGTAGCCCATGGATTTAAAAATTGTTTTGGGCTACAGAGTAGCAAAATTTTGAAAAAAAGGCGTAGCGAGAACGCTACGCCCAACATACTTATCAACTCTATGTCATTACTGCTCCCGGTGCACCGGGCCGCAGGAATGACAATTCAGGCGGGGCGACATTGAGGTTGCTGCTTACAGGTATTTACTGTTTCCCGTATTTTGCCTGCAGGAACTGAATGGTTTCCTGAATGAGCTTTTTCAATTCGCCGCGGTGAATGTCTTCCAGTTTTTTCACATAGATGCAGGCCTTGCCCATTTTGAACTTTCCCAGGTTTTTGAGAAGGTGTTCATGTTCCGGCATCCCGGAGTACACATATAGCGAAATAGCTGCTTTGCGGGGTGAAAAACCCACCAGCGGCCAGTCACCCTCCTGGCGGCTTCGCTCCGATTTGTAATGATAACTGCCAAAGCCTATGATGGAGGCACCCCACATCTTAGGTTCATGGCCTGTTACCTCCTGCATGAATTTCAGAAGTTCAAAACTGTCTTTTTTCTTTTGTTCGCTATCGGCAAACCTGTTGATGAATTCACAAACATCTTCGTTGGTTTGTTGCGTTTTTAGTTCTGCCATGATTGAGTTGAAGGTTTAAAAAAGTTCTTAAAGATAATGCGATTCAGCAAATTACCATCCTACTTTCAACCCGTTTAACATTGGGAGCTATCGGGAGCAGGAATCTTTTATCCTAATCAGGATTGTGTACATTTTTCCTGATAAAAAAGGAACCAAACCTGCCTGTGTGGCTGGCAAGAATTCAAGGCTGCCGGGAATTTACCTGAAATACTAAGGATTTGATTTTACCGTGCGATGAAACAGGTTAATAACCTTGCTAAAATAATTTTTTGACATCTCAAATACGGATGTTAAGATGGTTATTCCGGTTCAACGAACATCGCTTACCATGTAGGGCACACAAGTCAAATCCTTGATTTCCAAAATAAATCCCCTGAGGCCAATCCTGAAGTACGGGATTTGTATCCCGAAGTGTATCGGGATGACATTCATTATTATTCTTTGATGATACCCTCCTTCTACTTCCTTAAAATCTTCTCCATGGCCTTTCCTTTGGCCAGTTCGTCCACCAGTTTGTCGAGGTAACGGATTTTTTGCATGAGTTCCTCCTTTACTTCTTCCACACGCACACCGCAAACAACACCGGTTATTTTGGCAGCATTGGGATGGATTTGTGGTGCACGGGCAAAGAAGGTAGCGAAATCAGCTTTATCTTCCATCATTTTCTGAAATGTTTTGGTGTCATAACCGGTTAGCCAGAGAATAATCTCATCCACCTCCGCTTGTGTACGCCCTTTCTTTTCTGCCTTTTGCACATAATATGGATACACAGTGGCGAAAGGCATTTTATATATCCTGGAATTGTCCATTGTATTGGTTTTTAATAAATGTAAAGAAAAAATATTTCGCGGTAAAGGATTACATATTCCTGATGAAACACCCATGTAAGACAGCTAGCACAAACACCAATGAACAAAATATGGGTGTTCCATCCGCTTAAGAACGCTAATTTAAAGTTAGTTAGTAACATATTAGTAATTAATAACATAAATATTTTGTACGGATGAAACACCCATATTTAGAAAAACACAAACACAATGATAACAAAATCAGCAACATGGGTGTTCCATCATTCCTTTTAAAAAAAATTTTGTTATGATGAAAAAAGCTGAAGGCGTAAAGAGGATGCAACGCCAAACCAGGAATTTTCCATGATCCATGGACTATGGTCTATGAACAAATTGGAAAATACTGTTTAGCCGAGAATTAATTGCCGGCCCATGGAGTGCCGAATATTCCAACCGCCAGTTCCGCCCAAATAAGGAAGAAAATAAGTAAAATCACTCCGCAAAGGATAAGCCGGTTTCTGACACTTTTCACCTTTCTCAAAACGAGTTCAATCGTTAAACCGGTGCCAAGCAGCAGAATACCCATGGTAATGAAGTCTGTAACACTCCAGTTGACTTCAGTGGTGAACTGCATTGCGACCAAAGGTATCAGTAATAGAATACCTATTACTGTCAGGATGATCAGGAGTCTTGTGTTTTGCATAATTTGAAGATTTTTGTATTTATCATACCGGGATAAAAAAAGATGTTGTTTTAACACACGGGAAATTATTGGTAAATGAACGCAAAAAAGCATTTGGAATTATTCAGGTTTCATTAATTATCCCAAAAAGTAAAGTTTATTGCTGTCGATTTATCGGGAAAGTGCCTGCAGGCCGTTGACAGCAAACAAAAAGCGGTCCCATTCCGATACCCGTCGGAAAATATCAGAATACAAATTCCGCTCAGCGGTGCAGAATGATTAGCGTGGAAGCTACGCCCAACATACATACCAACGCTAATGTCATTCCTGCGAAGCAGGAATCCTTAACCCTGAAAAAAAGACTTCAGTTATGTTCAATTGAATAGTTTTGTTGACAGGCGAAGTGTTTACGCTACGCCCAACAAGGATGACAATAGTATTTTGAGAATCTAAACCTGACCTCAAAATTTTCCATGGTCCATGGACTATGTACCAATTGACGAGTGCCGCTTAACTCAGGGTATGCCTGAAACATTGATAATTTTAGTTTCTTCGCTTCATATAAGTCAAATTGATTATTTTTGATTCCGTTCTAAATCCTTTGCATGCACACACCCCACGGCCTGATGGTTTATAGCCAGGAATTCACCCACAGGGTGAAATATGCCTTCAGGCTGGTATTTACAACCTGCCTGGGTGTTGCGGTGAAATTCACGCACAGGAAGGAGGAGTTGAAGGAGGCAGAGATTCCCGTTATCAATTACTCGGACGAAAACCTGCCGGGGACATTCCATGTTGTACCTTACGGATTGCTGAATGAAACAGGATTAAAACCCCAACAGCCCGAAGTGAGCGAATGGAAAGGATTGCCGGTTTTTTACATGACTAACGAAAACCTCTACCTCCCTTTTGACCTGTTTTCTGCAGCCTTTTTTCTTGCCACTCGCTACGAGGAATATCTCCCCTTTGAACCCGATGCTCATGCCCGTTTCAGGGCAAAAGAAAGTTTTGCATTCCGGCATGGTTTTCTGCAAAAACCCATTGTTCATCTGTGGGCCAATGAATTGAAGAAACTTCTGCAGGAAAGTTTTACTGGTCTTCATTTCCCTGAAGCAAGGTACAGGTACATTCCCACCATGGACGTGGATGTTGCCCTGGCATACCGTGCACACGGATTTATACGCAGTGCTGGAGGATTTGTCCGTTCAGTGATGGACGGCGAATTCAAATCTGCCTGGCAGCGTTGTCGTGTGCTGGCAGGATGGGAAAAAGACCCTTTTGATACCTATGAGTTTTTCGATTCCCTGAATGAAACCCACAACCTCACCCCCGCTGTTTTTTTCGCCGTGGGCGACAATGGCGAATTCGACAAAAACCTGGACTACAGGAACCGTACGTTCCGCAAACTGGTCAGCCGCCTCTCCTGCCGCTACCGCAACGGTCTGCATTCCTCCTGTGCCTCGTGGAAAAACAGCAAAATCCTGCACGCTGAAAAAACCCGCCTGGAACTCATTACCCGCCGCAAGGTGATTGCCTCACGGCAGCATTACCTGAAACTGTCATTCCCGGAAACCTACCGCTCCCTGCTGCATGCAGGTATTGAAAAGGATTTTACCATGGGGTATGCCGAGCTACCCGGATTCAGAGCGGGCATGTGTTTCCCCTATCCCTGGTACGATTTGAAAGAAGAAAAGGAAACCCGCCTGGAAATATGGCCCTTCCAGGTCATGGATGGTACCCTGAACCATTACATGAAACTTTCACCAGGAGAGGCTGTTGAGAAAACCAGGGAAATCATTAATTCTGTAAAAGAAGTGAACGGCATTTTTATTTCCCTCTGGCATAACAGCTCCCTTTCTGAAACCCGGGAATGGAAAGGCTGGAAAAAAGTGTATGACGAGATCGTAAGTTATGCTGCACAGCAATGATAAACTACCTGCAAAATAATGAAATTGACAGGGAAAAATGGGATGCATGCATTGCAGCCTCATCCGCCCCACTGGTTTATGGCACCTCCCGGTTTCTTGATATTGTATCACCAGGCTGGGATGGACTTGTAATGAATGATTATAAGGCCGTTTTCCCCCTGACCCATCACCGCAGGTGGGGTTTTTCCTATCTCAGGCAACCCTTTTTCTGCCAGCAGCTGGGAATTTTTTCTGCAGGAGTTGTCTCAGAAGAAATCCTTGATTCCTTTTTCAGGAATATTCCTGCGAAGTTCAGGCTCATGGATATCAACCTGAATACATCCAACAACATTCATCCGGAAGGTTATTCACACAGGAAAAACCTCAACCTGGAATTGTTCCTGCAGAAGTCCTATCCCGAAACCTATAAGTTTTTCTCTGACAATACAAAAAGAAACATACAGAAAGCCGGAAAAGCGAACCTGAGCCTGGTATCTGCGCCGGATACAGATAACCTGATTGATATGTTCCGGCAAAACAAGGGAAGAGATGTCAAGCCAATCCCGGAATCAGCATGGCAGATGCTCAGGCAAATCATTGCCCTATCCCTGCAAAGCGGAACGGGGCAGTTATGGGGTGTAAATGACAACGAGGGACGGCTTTGTGCAGGCGCCTTCTTCCTTTCCTTTGCCAAACGGACTGTCTTTTTATTCTCAGCAATGAATGAAAAAGGACGGCAATCCGCGTCCATGTTTAAACTCATCAATGAATTTATTGAAAAAAACGCAGGAACAGGAATAATCCTGGACTTTGAAGGCTCCAATGAAGAAAACCTGGCCAGGTTTTACAGGGGGTTTGGCGCAAAAGAAACGTTCTATCTGGGTTTATGGAAAAATGACCTTCCATTTCCTGTGCGGCTTTTTAAAAAGAGTGCCTGGTAAGGGAAGAATGTAGAAATGATCCTTCGTAAAGCGGCATTTGTATCCCGATAATTATCTTAATCGCTTTTTAGGATAATTTCGCTACTCTGTAGCTCTTTAAATTGTTTTTGAATTAACGGGCAACCAAAAAATCGCAGCTACGCTGCTTACTTCGCCCTTATTTCTGCGCCCTGAACTCTGTGCATTACCCCTTAGACAGGTACTTTACAAACTTTATAACTTAAAATCCCGATATCCCTTCCCTCAATCCAGCGCACATCGAAATGCTCAAAAAAGCTTCAATTTCATTCGGAAATCTTGTTTTTGGCACTTTAGGTACCCTAAGTACTCCCCACTTCTTCTACATCAAATCCTCCAGTTCAATCTCTTCGCTGTGGTTCATTTCCAGGAGTTTGTCCTTCTCGCATTTGAGGGTTCGGGCAGGAAACTTCTTGAGCATGGCATAGTTGTGGGTAGCCATGATAACAGTACGCCCGCTGTTTTTGATATCAAGCAGTAATTTCATAATTTCTTCCGATGTTTCAGGGTCAAGATTACCTGTGGGTTCATCGGCCAGAATGATTTCAGGATTATTCAGCAGGGCACGGGCAATCACCACGCGCTGCTGCTCTCCCCCTGAAAGCTGGTGTGGCATTTTATACCCCTTGAATCCCAGTCCGACTTTCTCCAGCACTTCGCCAATACGCTCTTCCATTTCGGTTTTGTTGTTCCAGCCGGTAGCCTTCAGCACAAATTGAAGGTTGTCGTTCACGCTGCGGTCATTCAGCAACTGGAAATCCTGAAAGACGATACCCATTTTCCTCCTCAACAAAGGAACCTGCTTTCTCCGGATGGTCCGCAGGTCGTAACCCAGCACGGTTGCATCTCCGTCTTTCAGCGGCAACTCGGCATTAATGGTTTTAATCACGCTGGTTTTGCCGCTTCCCACCTTTCCAATCAGGTAAACGAACTCTCCCTTCTCAATGGAAAAAGTAACGTTGGTTAATACCAGGTGATCGAGCTGCGTAATGACAGCATTGCGAAATTCTATCAGGGTATCAAGTGCCATGGGAAAAAATTATTAGGAATCAGATTCAAATATACAAACACTAATTCAATCTGCTACCAATACAATTCCCACTTGCAAAATACTACTGAATAAATAAAAAGGATAAATAGGTGTTAATTAATGGGAAATGATTAGATTTGAACTTTTTTGAAACAGAGCGGCAAAGTTAATATTCATACACTCTCCATTTCAAATGATCATTGACCCTGCCAAGGTATTAAGTCAATACATTCAAATTGAGTCGCTTACAGGGAATGAAAAACCTGCCGGGGAATTCTTTACGGGTTTATGCAGGGATTTGGGCCTTCATGTAAGGGTATTTTTGGCCGAAACCGATAATTACAATTTTGCCTGTTCCCTTTATCCCCTTGAAAGCAAAAAACCAAATATTATCCTCCTGCACCATATTGATGTGATTCCAGGTGGAGACCCGGGTGCATGGAGTTACCCTCCCTTTTCAGGCACCATTGCCGATGGTTATGTTTGGGGAAGGGGGGCAATAGATATGAAAGGAATGGCCGCCATGCAACTAGCTGCTGCGTCTTCATTTTTTGAAGAAATGAAAACGGTTGAATTACCCTATAACGTAACTTTACTCGGTGTTTCAGGTGAAGAGGATATTTCCAGCAGGGGTGCAAGGTATGTCACCGACAACTTCTTTGAGGAACTGAATCCAGTTGTTGTAATGGGTGAAGGTGGAGCAGGCTTAAAAGGACTGGTGAAAGAGAATCCCGATCACAAGGTGTTTTCCGTATCCATAGCTGATAAAAGATCATTGTGGATAAAAATTTCCCTTACCCGTGAATCATCAGGACATGGTTCAGTGCCTCCGCCTCAGTATGCCAATAAGGAAAAAATTGAAGCTCTTTACAGGCTTCTCAGGGAAAGAGAGAAATTGCAATTTACCGATATCACCAAGGATATTTTTAAAAACCTGGGGAAACTGGAAGGAGGTATTCGCGGTTTTATATTAAAATATTTGCCCTTCTTCAAACGAATTGTCGGGAAAATTCTCAGAAAAGAACCACTCGTTCTGGCTTCCTTAACTGACACATATACCATAACGAGAATCAGTAATCCCGAAGGAACTTTCAACCAGATACCACAGAAGGTAACAATACAGCTTGATTGCAGGCTTCTCCCCAACACAAAAACCGATGATTTCATTCGCACAATCGAAAAAAGGCTGGGTATTTCTGATCTGGAGATAGAGATAATTCAGGAAACCCCACGAGCTGACCCGAGTACCAAAGAAAAGTTTTATCCCGAGTTGGAATATGCAATAAAAAAAGTATATCCTGGTTCGTCGGTAATAACCTACCTGTTTCCTGCCCACACCGATAATAATTTCTTCCGGCACATGGGTGTTCCTGTTTATGGTATTACACCCTGCTTTTTCGAAATGGAAATGCTTAACAACATTCACAATCCGAATGAAAGAATTTCTGTGGAAAATCTTGAAAATGGCGCCGAGGTCTACAGGCGTTTCATTCAAGGTGTTATGAATGATTGTCTGCCAGACAAAATTTCAGATTCAGCCCTTCGGAAATATCTGCTTCCCAATTGAAAATATTTCAAGTAATTAACAGTTATATGTTAATTAAATTCAATTTAGCCACAGGTCGTGAACTTGTTTAATATTTAACTTTAGCCCCAAAATCAATTTGCCGCACATGATGATAAAACAAAAGGTATTGATGATAGCTTTTCTGTTTATGGCAGTTACCGCTGCCCTTGCACAGAAAACCATACTCGCAGACAATGAAGATGTGGATTACCGCACAGGCCTGGATTTGTTCATGAAAGAACAATATGGTGCCTCACAAATGCACTTCGATAAAGCTGTGGAGGATTATGGCTCTTCCAAAACCGTACTCAAGAGCAATGCCATTTATTATGCCGCCGTATGTGCCATTGAACTTCTCAACAGCGACGCCGAGCAAAGGATGACCCGCTTTCTGGCTGATTATCCTGAAAGCCAGCATGCCAATCACGGAAAATTTTTCCTGGGGAAACATTTTTACAGGAACCGCAATTACCGAAAGTCCATTGAATGGTTCGAGGCCGTTAACCGTGCCGAGTTGAATTGGACCGACCAGGAAGAATTGTTTTTTCATTTGGGTTACAGCTATTTCATGCGAAACGAAACGGATAAGGCATCCACCATGTTTTATGCCATAAAGGACAGGGGTGGCCGCTATGCATCACCGGCCACATATTATTACGCACATATTGCATATACCAATAATCACCTGGAGACTGCCCTGCAGGGTTTTCTGAAGCTGACAAACGATGAAACCTTCTCGCCACTGGCACCCTATTACATTGTGCAGATCTATTATTTGCAGCGAAAATATGACCAGGTAATCGCAATGGGTCCCGGTCTTTTGCAGACGGCTACATCACGACGGGTACCGGAAATCAACCGGTTAATAGGTGAATCGTACTACCGTCTACGAAATTACAGGGATGCTATTCCCTTTTTTGAAAATTATATGGAAAAGGCACGGGATATCAGCCGCGAGGATCGTTACCAGTTGGGCTACTCATACTACCGCACCGAACAATTCGATAAGGCAGCCAGAGAATTTGAACATATCGTGGGTAGGGAAGATTTGCTTTCGCAGAATACTTCGTACCACCTGGCCGACTGCTATCTGAAAACAGGCGATAAACAAAAGGCCCGCGTGGCATTTGCCAATGCCGCAAGGCTGGATTTTGATACAACCATCAAAGAAGATGCCCTGTTCAACTACTCGGTGATGACTTATGAATTATCCTATACCCCGTTTAACGAGGCTATTTCGGGTTTCAACCAGTTTATTGAACTTTATCCGAAATCCAGGCGTATTGACGAAGCATATGCCTACCTTGTAAATGCCTATCTGAACACAAGGAATTACAGGGATGCCCTGCTTTCGCTGAATAAAATCAGGAATAAGACACCTGAAATAAGAAAAGCTTACCAGCGTGTTGCATTTTACAGGGGATTGGAATTATACAGCAACCTGCGTTTCGAGGATGCCGTGGATATGATGAACATGTCGCTGCAATATGCCCAGTTCAACCCCGCAATTGCCGCACAGGCGCATTACTGGAAAGCCGAGGCCTATTACAGGCTGGATGATTTTGTGGAAGCCATAAAGACATACAATCGGTTCCTTCTCACACAGGGTGCATTCGGTCTTGACGAGTATAACCTTGCACATTACAACATGGGCTACTCGTATTTTAAATTAAAAGATTACCAGAATGCCCTCTCTTGGTTCAGGAAATATAATAGCCTGACCAGGGAAGCCAAAACCAGGATTGTAGGAGACGCACTGAACAGGATCGCCGACTGCTTTTTCATTACCACTGATTATGCCACGGCAATTGATTATTACGATCGTGCCATACGAAACGGGCAAAGCGATGTAGACTACGCTTTCTTCCAGAAAGGTTTTTCCCTTGGATTGCAGAATAAAAAGAACGAGAAAATCCAGGTACTGGCGGAAATGATACGCCGTTTCCCAAATTCATCCTACATGCCCGATGCATTGTATGAACTCGGAAGAACCTATCTTGATACCGGCTCACTGGACCAGGCCTATGCGCAATACAAAAGAATCGTTGACCAGCATCCTACAAGCAATGCCCTGCGGGGCGCTTTGCTGCAAATGGGACTTATTCACTACAACCGGAACCAAAACAGGGAAGCACTGGACCTGTACAAGAAAATTGTGGCACAATACCCCGGCACTTCAGAAGCACGCAGTGCACTCGCAGGTATCAGGAATATTTACGTTGACATAAATGACGTGGATGGTTACCTGGCCTACACACGCACACTGGGTGATTTTGCCAATGTGACTGTTTCGGAACAGGATTCCCTCACCTATACAGCCGCTGAGAATGTTTACATGAGTGGCGATTGCGCCGCCGCGAAGGAGCATTTCAGGCGATACATTGAAAGATTCAGCTCAGGAAGCTTTATTCTGAATTCCCACTATTACAAAGCCGATTGTCATTACCGGCTGAATGAATACCATGAGGCACTGGAATCCTTTGGATTCGTGACTTCCAGGCCAAAAAGCATGTTTACTGAGCAGGCACTTCTGGCAGCGGCCATCATAAACTACAGGCTTGGCAATTATATGGCTGCCCTGGATAATTACAATAAGCTGGAAATCAATGCCGACCTGCGCCCCAACCAAATGGAAGCAAGGATCGGACAAATGCGCTGTCATTATTTCCTGCAAAATCATGCTGCGACCATCGAGAGTGTGAAAAAGGTGCTGGAAACTGATAAAATTCCGGCAGAAATTATCCGCGAAGCAACCTTCTACAACGGAAAATCTTACATCGCATTGGGGCAACTTGACAATGCCCTGGATGCATTCCGGAAGGTAGCCGTGGAGGTAACCAGCAAGGAGGGTGCTGAATCAAAATTCAGGATTGCCGAAATTTATTTCAGGAAAAACCTGGATAAACGTGCCGAAGATGAAGTTTTCAGCCTCGTTTCCATGAACACGCCTCACCAGTACTGGATGGCCAGTGCGTTCATATTGCTGGCAGATATTTATTCCAAAGCCGGTGACGACTTCCAGGCAAAAGCAACATTGCAAAGCATTCTCGACCATTACGATCAGATGGAAGATGGCATTATTGAAACCACCCGGAGAAAATTGTCTGATATACTCAGGAAAGAAAATGCGGTCAGGGGTGGAGCAAAAGCCGATGACCAGATAGAAATTAAACTTTAATAAAACTGTAATCCAGAATATGACCAGTAAAGTAAGCCCAAAAAACCTTATCCCGGCACTCATCCTGCTTTGCTATTTGATGCCGGTACTTATGCATGCACAGGAAAAAATTGAACGCCAGGTAGAGGTGATTAAACCCTACGAACCATCTGTTTCCGATGCATTCAAAATAAGTGTTCTGCCCCGCATTACCGATACAATAAGGGTATTACCCGTTTTTCAATACTCCATCTTCCCCACCCCGCTCACCAGCGATTACAAGGTGGAACCTATTGCTCCTGCCCGTATGTCGGCTGAGGCACTGCCAAAGTTATACAACAGCCACCTGAGGATGGGAGTTGGAAGCTACATTTCCCCCTTTGGAGAGCTTAGCATCAATACGGTAAGAAACAAGGATTATACAGCAGGATTGTGGCTGAAGCACCATTCCTCACACGGAACCATGAAACTGGAGAATGGTGTAAAAACATTTCCAGCCTTTAATGACAACGAAGCAATGGCATATGGCACCAGGTTTTTTAATCATGTAGCCCTGGCAGCCAACGCAGGCATCAAAAGCAATGGCTTTCACTATTATGGCATCAGTCCTGAACTGGATACTGCCCTGAACAAGCGCAACATCAGTCAGAATTTCCTGAACTTTCACACCGGGCTGAAATTGTATTCCTTTGATACCGACAGTTCAAGACTGAATTTTAATGCCGGCATTAACTACAGCTATTTCCGGGACAAAAGCAATACAGTTGAAAACAGTATAAAGATAACTGCCGGTGCGCACAAATTTCTCCGCAACGAAATTGTGGGAACCGATCTTGCATTGGACTACCATACAAACGCGGTTCAGAAGGACAGTTTCAATACCGTGCTTACCCTGAATCCCTGGATTACCAAGAGCACCAGTGACTGGCATGTTTACGCTGGTCTGGTATTGGCATATGACAAGCTGGGTGAAAACGGGAAGGCCTATTTTTATCCTAAGGCCAGCCTACAATTCAATGTAGTGGAAAACTACCTGATTCCCTATGTGGGTGTTGACGGAAACCTCCAGGTGAACAATTACAGCACCACTGCCTATAACAATTTCTTCATACTACCGGGCCTCTTTGTAAAAAACACCAGCAATAAGCTGAACCTTTACGGTGGTATAAAGGGTAATCTTGGCACCTATACCTCCTTTAACCTGAAAGCAGGCTATTCGGTATTTGAGAATATGCACCTGTTTGTGAACGATACTGTGAACGTACTCAGGAATCAGTTCTTTGTCCTATACGACGATGTGGAGATTATCAGGTATTATGGTGAAATTGCTACCCGTGCCCTCCCTAAACTTGATTTTATGTTGAAGGCAAATATCAGTAAGTATTCGATGAGCAGGGAGGAAAAAGCATGGCACATGCCCAACTTCGACCTCACCCTGTCAGCTAGATATAACCTGCGTGATAAAATTATTATCAGCAGCGACCTGTTTGCCATTGGAAAACGCTATGCGAAATCATTTGATCCTGCCGTAGAAATGATTGAACTGAAGAACATTGTGGATGTGAACCTGGGTATCGAATACAGGTACACAAAAATACTTTCGGGCTTTGTGAAGTTCAACAATATGGGTGCAGCAAGGTACTACAGATGGAACCAGTATCCCGCCCACAGATTTAACCTGATAGCTGGGTTTACCTATTCATTGTAAATACTTGTTTAACAGACTATTAGCTTGTTTATAAAAGTTGAAAAAACCTGCTTTCTCATGCAGTTTTTCTGCAAAAATTCGGCTAACTTTTGTTATCTTTGGAGACTTAAATGAAACCAGGTAAAATACTGCCCTATTTTACTATCGAGTATGCACCGGATGACGAAGGAAATGATTCCCCCGCTGTAAAAAAAAATATTCATCAGTGTAACATCAAACGGGTGAAGAATAAATCCATTGGTTTGTTCTTTTAATGGCAGGGATATTTACCATTAACTAATAAAAAAGAGAATGAGCGAAGAGAAGGTAAAAGCGAAAAAGGAATATTTGGCAGATAGTATCCAGGTGCTTGAGGGCCTGGAAGCTGTGAGAAAACGCCCCGCCATGTATATTGGCGACATCAGTGTAAAGGGTCTGCATCACTTGGTATATGAGGTGGTGGATAATTCCATTGACGAAGCACTTGCAGGATACTGCAAAAACATTGATGTTTTTATCAACGAAGATGGTTCCATCACCGTAACTGACGATGGAAGGGGAATTCCCGTAGATATGCACGAGAAGGAGAAGAAATCAGCTCTTGAGGTAGTAATGACCGTTTTGCATGCCGGAGGCAAGTTTGACAAAGACTCATATAAAGTCTCCGGAGGTTTGCATGGAGTTGGTGTTTCCTGCGTAAACGCACTTTCTTCCTACCTGCGGGTGGACGTGCACCGTAACGGCAAGGTTTACATGCAGGACTACAGGATGGGAAAACCCCAGAACCCGGTTTCCGAAATCGGTACAACCCACAGAACCGGTACAACCGTTACTTTTACACCCGATAATTCCATTTTTATTACCACAGATTACAATTACGAAATCCTGTCCTCACGCCTCAGGGAACTTGCCTTTCTGAACAAGGGTGTTCGCCTGTCCATTACCGATAAAAGGGAGTTTGAAGAGAACCTGAACGGAAATGGATTCGGAAATGGCAGCAGCAAAGGAAAATTCAGGTCGGAAGCTTTTTATTCGGAAGACGGTTTAAAGGAGTTTGTGAAGTTTCTCGATATGAACAGGGAATCCATCATTGACAATATCATCTACATAGAGACGGAAAAGAATGATATCCCCGTGGAGATTGCACTGCAATACAATTCCTCCTTCTCCGAAAATGTGCACTCTTATGTAAACAATATCAATACCATTGAAGGTGGTACACACCTTGCAGGCTTCAGGAGGGGCCTCACCCGTACCCTGAAAACCTTTGCTGAGAAGTCCGGGCTTCTTGCCAAGCTGAAGTTTGATATCAACGGGGATGATTTCAGGGAAGGTCTGACAGCTATTATTTCGGTGAAAGTGCAGGAACCACAGTTTGAAGGGCAAACTAAAACCAAACTCGGAAACTCCGATGTGATGGGTGCAGTTGACCAGGCTGTGAGCTCAAGCCTTGCCTACTACCTGGAAGAAAATCCAAAGGATGCGCGAACCATCGTTCAAAAAGTAGTACTTGCTGCCACGGCACGCCACGCTGCAAGAAAAGCAAGGGAACTGGTGCAAAGGAAGAATGTGTTGTCGGGATCGGGCTTGCCGGGCAAACTGGCCGACTGTTCTGAAAGAGACCCTGCAGTAAGTGAAATATTCCTGGTGGAGGGAGATTCAGCAGGGGGTACTGCAAAACAGGGCCGTGACAGACGTTTCCAGGCAATTCTTCCACTGAGGGGAAAAATCCTGAATGTGGAAAAAGCAATGCAGCACAAAATATTTGAAAACGAAGAAATCAAGAATATTTTTACCGCACTGGGCGTCAGTATAGGTACCGAGGAAGACAGTAAACAGCTTAACCTTGAAAAACTGAGGTATTATAAAGTTATTATCATGACTGATGCCGATGTGGACGGAAGCCATATTGCAACCCTGATTATGACTTTCTTCTTCAGGCACATGTTTGACCTGATTAAAAACGAACACCTTTATATTGCCACTCCTCCTCTCTACCTTGTTAAAAAAGGAAAAAATGAACGTTATTGCTGGAGTGAAGAAGACCGGTTGAGGGCAGTTGAAGAAATCGGGCAGGGATCGGAAAGCGGAATGACCATTCAGCGGTATAAAGGTTTGGGAGAAATGAATGCCGAACAGCTTTGGGAAACTACCATGGATCCTGAAAGACGAATGCTGAGGCAGGTCACCATCGAAAGTGCCGCCGAGGCCGATCGTATTTTCAGTATGCTCATGGGGGACGAAGTTCCTCCCCGTCGTGAATTCATAGAAAGGCATGCAAAATACGCACGTATTGATGCATAAGCATTCTTTGGTTTATTAAAATAAGTTTTTTTCGTTGGATCTTTGCTGTGCGGCAACATTAATGCCGCTCAGTTAAGGCAATCTAAAATCAAATGAACTATTTTCTGAATTTTATTCGTGTCAGCTTCAACTGGCGGAGAAACAATAAATTCAACAATTTAAGGGCTTCAGCCCCATAACAAATCCATGCGGCTAAAGCCGGTTTTTCTCTCATTTACCATTCCGTTGGCTAAAGCCAACGGCAATCAAGCCAACGGCAATCAGTAAGTATTTCATGACCATTCACAATACTATTCAATCAGATAATAAAGAATTCCCGTCAGCTTCAACTGGCGGAGAAGCAATAAATTCAACAATTTAAGGGCTTCAGCCCTATAATTTATCCATGCGGCTAAAGCCGGTTTTTCTCTCATTTTCCATTCCGTTGGCTAAAGCCAACGGCAATCAGTAAGTATTTCATGACCATTCACAATACTATTCAATCAG
>JBBIHY010000026.1:0-18002 GCA_037446695.1 Bacteroidota bacterium | reverse complement strand
CTGGTGGGGCTACTCAGTCAGAGCGAGAGTTAGTGCGTGTGTGACCATCTCTTGCTCTTTTTTTTTAACTCCACCATATTCACTAGCAGTTTCTTTTTAAAAAGTCCCAATTCCTGGCATCATTACAAAAAAAGAGGCTATATTGAGTCTTCATTTAGTTTGCATATATGCCATCATTGGATTTTTCCCAAAATCATCAACAGGCTAAGCCCAAAATTAAACCTTTCTTAAAATGGGCCGGAGGAAAAACACAGCAGCTTCCCCTGATAATGCAGTCCCTGCCCGGCCGGTTGAAACAATTACCCGCTTTCATTTATGTAGAACCCTTTGTGGGAAGCGGGGCGGTAATGCTGCAAATGCTGAAGGCTTACCCAAATATAAAAAAAGCCATTATCAACGATTTGAACCCTGAATTAACCACAGCATGGAAAATTATAAAAGGGGAGCCGGAAAAGCTTGCAGAAAAGCTTACTCAATTACAGTCATCATTCCAGGCACTCCGGAGTGAGGAGGAGCGTAAAAAAATGTTTTACAAAACAAGGGAAATTTACAATCTGAAGCAGGCTGATGCAGCAGAGCAGTCAGCAATGCTCATATTCCTGAATAAAACCTGCTATAACGGCTTATACAGGGTAAACAGAAAAAACAAATTCAATGTTCCTTTTGGCAGGAACAGGAATCCGAAAATACTGGACAGTGACAATATTTTTGCCTTGAGCCACCTGCTTAAAAAGGTGGAAATAAAAACCGTTGATTTTGCAGAGTTGCCCACAAAAAGTACCGTTCCGCTTTTTTATTACATGGATCCTCCCTACAAGCCGGTTAGCACAACGGCCTTATTCAACTCTTATTCCTCGCAGGCATTTAATGACAGGGAGCAAGTCAGGCTGAAGGAATTCTGCGATTTGCTTACAGTTAATCAAGTTCATTGGTTACAAAGTAATTCCGCCCCGGGAAATTCTTTTTTTGATGATTTATATGCTCACTACCACATCAAAAGGGTAAAAGCCAGCCGGATGATTAACTCTAAGGCTTCGGCCAGGGGCTCTGTCAGTGAGCTTCTTATTTCAAATTACGACCTGCACGAATAAGAAAAAAGCCTGCTAAATGCAGGCTTCTGAATAACTGTAATAATGAATCCTAATCATCCTGATGGTTATCTTTTGCCTTCTGACAGCGAACCCAGTCAATCTCCATGCCCACACTGTGTATGCTTTCAGCTCCTTTTCCCGCAACACCTGAGCTGAAGGAAATATACATTTCATCCTGGGGCACATTGGAAGTTTGCACATTAACTGTCTCACCATTAATTTTCCAAACCAGTCTGTCAGGATACCACTCCAGTCTGAAAATTATATACCCTCTTGTAAAATCAACACCTGCTGCAGAAGTTTTTGAAGATTTGATGGTCCCGCTGGGTGAAGGGTCTCCCCAGAAACAATCCATGGCCACCCCTGATTTTTTGGCTCCGGCAAAACGGAAAATATCAACATGTGGTACCTTCAAATCTCCAAGCATCCAAAATGAGTGAAAAACTGCCGGATGTGCATTTAGCTTCACCTTGGCCTCAAAAATGCCATACTTTTGCCTGAACAATTCCCCGGTAGATACAATTCCCGAAGTAAAATCAAAATTCTGGGGATAGAAACCAATGGCGGGATCCCAAGCTTTCCCTACAGCTTGCTCTTTCCTGGTAATGATTTTCAGTTTACTGTCCTCTAAAACAATGTTCTCTCCGTTCGTGAGTAAATGTGGATCTCCAACAACGGAAAAACCTTCCTTTAGTAATTTATTTCCCCAAAAGTAGGATGTAATCCACTTTTTCTTATCCAGCGACTTACCATCGAAATCGTCAAAAAATGTAATGTTGTGTTTTTTTACTTCATCAAATTTTTTGTTTTTCATCTGTTTGAGATACCACTTTATTTTGGGTGATTTATCCAGTGTCCTATATTCAAGCAGTTGCTGATATTCCTTCGATTTTTTAAACTTATCGGATGACTTCATGTATTTTTCAATTTCTTTAAACTTATCGGATTGAACATAGGAGCCCAGTTCCTGGAAACGAGCCAGTTCCCTGGATTTTTCAAGCTGCCTGTAATCATCATACATTTTGGATTTGCGCAACACATAATAGGACTTGAACTTGCCGCTTTTTCTTTCATTATTAAACTCCTTCCTTTTCTCCTTATCTGCAAAGCCAGGGGTATTTACACGGTCGCGCAATTCTTCATGCTTTTTCAACTCCTTGGAGCCTTCAATTTTTTTAAACCCCTCATAATGGGGAGAATTTACAAATTTGAGATAGTTTTTAAACTCCGGCATCTTACCAAGTTCTTTATACTCCCGGAATTTTGCATAAGCATCTGTATCCTGAAACCTTTGTGAGTTTATTTCCTTTTTCCGGTCTTTAAAATCCCGGGAGGTAACAAAAGCCTTTAGTTTCAGGTAGTGATCGGGCTCCCCGCTCGCTTTGTATTCCAGAAGTTTAGTATATTCTTCCCTTATGGCCTTGTCATTATGCTCAATTTTTATGGCTCCGGGAATCAGGCCTAATTTCGACTTAAGAAAAAAACTGAATTGGCTCATTTTGTTTATAGTTTGATTGGCGGTAAAATTTTCGGAAAATTTAAGATAAAAATAAGAAAAACCATTCTACAAATACCAACTATTTGATCAAAAATGATTTTCAGTTCATTGACATCCTTTTCTGTTAAACGGAAGGTCATTTTTATCCTTTTGCAAAAACCTGGTTTTCGTTTGTCATTGCCCCTGATTTATAAAATATTGTATTAAAAGAAACGGTTATGTTTTAGATTAATGTAGGTTTGTTAATATCTTTGAAAGAAAAACAGGAATGAACCCGGCATGATAGTTAAAAGCCTGGATACGACTGAGAAACAGGAACTCTATATTCTCCCCCGAAGGGAGCCAGGGGTATTTCCTCAGCCTGATTATGTTAAGGCGAAGCTCTATCAGGACAAGCAGTTTTCCTGTCCCCAATGCATAGCGAGCGCATGCATGAGCACGTTGGTTTCAAGGGCAGAAAAAGTTACATCCAGGGCTGTGGTAAAACCTTCAACAACTTCACAGGAACTGCCCAGTTATGCCTTAAAAAGGTTAACAAGTTTCGGGGTTACTTTGAACTCCATTGCCAGCAGCAGGTACGCAAGGTGGATTATTCGTTTCAATGGGGTATCAGCGAAATACCTTCCACAATACCCGAACTGGTTTA
Organism: Bacteroidota bacterium; assembly: GCA_037446695.1. Classification (GTDB taxonomy): domain Bacteria; phylum Bacteroidota; class Bacteroidia; order Bacteroidales; family PUMT01; genus JBBIHY01. Next base: position 14,767 of record JBBIHY010000026.1, on the reverse strand, counting down.
TCCCGCCTGAAAGGGTTAAGGACTCACTACAACCAGTGGAGGATTTGTCAAGGACAGTATGCTCAAACCATGGTGCGGTGTTACGTTACAGAAGGATTAGCGATGAATACCTTGCAATGCTTGAACCATAATTTTCTAAAACATAACCTAAAAAATTAAACATGACAAGACACCAAATAATTTTACTCGTAGCAGGATTTATTCTGCTCACCTCATTCCTAAGCGTAAATGCTCAGAGCGGAATTGAATCTGCCATCGATAGTCTTTCGCTTCGAATCCAATCCCTCGAAAAGAAGGGCAAACTTCAGGAGAACCTGAAAATCACCGGTTACCTCCAGCCCCAGTTCCAGCTTCAGCAGACATCCGACACAGAGGACAGCAATTTCTCGTTGAGGCGGGGCCGACTAAAGGTTGAGTATAAGGGTGGTACTGCCGATTACGTAATACAGATTGATGCCACCGAGAAGGGGTTAGCCCTCAAGGATGGTTTCGTAAAGCTTTACAACCCCTGGGTTAAATCATTAAGCCTAACCGCTGGAGTTTTCCACCACATGTTCGGGTTCGAGGGACCATACTCTTCTGCAAATATGGAATCGCCCGAAAGAGCCATGGTTTATACCTCCACTTTTGCAGATAATAGGGACATTGGAGTTGGCATAACCTTTAGGCCGGATAAGGATTCAAGGTTTAACTTCCTTCGCATAGATGCAGGTCTTTATAACGGTACCGGCAAAACCGACTACGATAGGTTTAAGGATTTTATCGGGAGCATTGGGGCAAACAGCTCCCTGGTCGATGGATTGGTCGATTACTCGCTCAAGGTTTCCTACCTTAATGGAGGGCGTAGCAATTCAACTAAGTACATTTACACCATGGGCACATTGGCCGATGGTAATCCTAGCTTTGTGGTCGATTCAACAGAATCGAACCTGAATGCCAGGGCAGCAATGAACTCGCTGGGGGCCAATCTGGAACTGGGGCTAAATTTACCTATCGGCAAAACCATCTTTAGGGGTGAATACTTTCAGGGGCTCCAGCCCGGGCTAAAAACAGCCACCCGAACACCCCGGGACAAACCTAACAATACCGCCGATACTTACATACGAAACTACCAGGGTGCAATATTCTATCTAATACAAAACTTTGCAAAAACAGGGCACCAGGCTGTGGTTAAGTACGATTTCTTTGACCCCAACATTGATGCCTCGGCCGATGAAATTGGGCGTAACGACAGTGGTCTTTCAAAAACCGATATTTTTTACTCAACTCTGGGCTTCGGGTGGGTTTACGATGCCAGTAGCAAGTATCGAATCGTGGTATTTTACGAAATACCTACCAACGAAACGAGTGAGAATCTTGAGGATTTTGAAAAAGACCAAAGGGACAACCTTCTAACGGTTAGGCTTCAGTATAGGTTCTAGCGTTAAAACTAACAATTACCACCGAGCAAAGGCGCACTAATCGGGTACATCCTTTTGCATTTCCTAATTCCAGAAACATAACAATTATTTAACATACAATTAAAATTAGGGTAACCAGCAGCAGTAAACCTGGGTCTATCTTTGTAACGATTAATGGCTGTATATCATCAACTTAAATTGGCTCATTAAGGAAACCAAATCAAATATTCTACAATGAAACACCCATGACAGTACCCAGGCACAAACACGGATGAACAAACTATGGGTGTTCCATCCGCTTAAGAACGCTAATTTAAAGTTAGTTAGTAACATATTAGTAATTAATAACATAAATATTTTGTACGGATGAAAATTCAAAGTATTAAAATCATTAGCATCGTACTTTTAGGTTCGATGTTGCTGGCATCGTGTGGTGGCCGCGAGGGTGCTATTCAGATAGCCGGCTCCGATAGCGAGGTGAATATGGTTCAGAACCTGGCCGAGCTATACATGCAGAAGAACCCCGACCAGTCGATTGCCGTTACCGGTGGCGGATCAGGAACAGGCATTGCAGCACTTATAAACAATCAGGTTGACATTGCCAACTCCTCACGCGCCATGAGCGAAACCGAGATTGCACAGGCCCGCAGCAGAGGTATTGAGCCGGTGGCCATCCCCTTCGCCATTGATGGTATTGCAATTATTACAAATGAGGCTCTCCCTCTTACCGAACTATCAATCGAACAGATTAGTAAGATTTACAAGGGCGATATCTCCAACTGGAGCGAGCTGGGAGGCCCCGACCAGCCCATAACTGTTTATGGTCGACAGAGCAACTCGGGAACCTACGTGTTCTTCCGTGAGTTTGTGGTTAAGGGTGATTATACTAACTTGAAGCGTAATATGAACGGTACAGCACAGATTGTTGAAGCTGTTCGTAACGATATCTCGGGCATTGGTTATGTTGGCATCGGTTACGTTGCCGACAAGAGCGGTAGCGCAGCTCAAGGGCTAACCGTACTGAATGTATCGGTCGATGAGGCTTCACCTGCATACTCACCACTGGAAATGGAGAATGTAACCAGTGGTAGGTACCCTATTAGCCGCCCGCTGTACCAATTCACCAATGGTGTACCTACAGGTAAAATGCTGGATTTTATAAGGTTCGAACTTAGCGAGGAGGGGCAAGCATCGGTTGTGAAATCCGGGTTTTATCCTTTGGGTGAAGAATATAAGGAGAACCTTAGGGCTTTGGGAATTATTGAGTAAATTAATCGTTCGGCTGTATGTGGTAGTAGAAGCAGTAAGTTTATTACAGTAAATGGAAGTAACCCACTGATAAACCTAATTACCACTTGTTGCCGTTTTTTCAACAATTTATTTGCCTCCCCATATGGTTGTAGGAGCAGACTTATTAAAGCATTAATTTAACTCAAATAACAGCATTACTGTTGGATAGATACAGAAAAATAAAGGATAGGGTAGTTCGGGGATTGCTGCTGTTCGCCGGTCTTTCGGTTATATTGTTCCTTGCAGGGATTTTCTCCATGCTCTTTTACTATGGCATTCAGACCTTTCGCGATGTGTCCATTTCCGGCTTTTTCCTTAGCATTCACTGGAACCCATCGGCATGGGGGGAACCTACCTACGGGATTCTCTCAATGGTAGTAAGTACCCTCTTTGTTTCGTTGTTAGCTATGGTTATTGCCATCCCTTTAGGGGTTGGCACTGCTGCCTACATCTCATGGATAGCACCCCCCGTGGTAAGGGAGACCCTGAAGCCCATTATCGAGATACTTGCCAGTATTCCATCGGTGGTAATTGGTTTCTTTGGCATAGTATTCCTTGGGCCACTTATCGCACAGGTATTCGGACTAACCGCTGGGCTAAATGCCATTAACGGGGCGTTCCTTCTGGCTTTCATGGCGCTACCAACAATTATTAGCGTATCGGAGGATGCGTTACACTCTGTCCCTGAGGAGTTTAAGGCTGCCTCCATAGCCCTGGGTGCAACTAAGTGGTACACATTGGTTAAGGTTGTGATTCCTGCTGCCAACTCGGGTATAATTGCTTCCATAATGCTGGGATTTGGAAGGGCAATTGGCGAAACCATGACCGTGCTGATGGCAACCGGCAATGCCCTTCGAATACCCACAAGTGGATTCGACTCGCTACGAACAATGACAGCAAACATTGCCATTGAACTTGGGGAGGTACCCTATAACACCACCCACTACTACAGCCTCTTTGCGGTTGGACTGGTACTTTTCCTTATGACCATGCTGGTAAACTTTAGTGCCGATAGGATTACACAACGCCTGGGGAGGCATAAATACTGATAAATGGCAGGGAGGTAGGCTAAGGTGTTTAGTGAATCAATGGGCTGGTATTTACCCTGGAAGCAATACCCAGCCGCTATTAATTTATATAACAAGCCAGTTTAACTTCCGATATTAAAGTTATTTTTGTAATCTGTTTGCGTATAAAATATGAGTTGGAATGAACAAATGGCGTAAAATAGAGCAGTATATAGGGTACTCGATACTTAGCCTGTGCGCTTTATTCGTGCTGCTGTTTCTTGTGGTTATCCTTTTCGATATCAGCAGTAAGGGGATAGGTGTACTTAATATTAGTTTCCTTTTCGAATCGCCTAGTGCAGGGATGACTGCAGGAGGCATTTTCCCGGCTATAATGGGAACGGTTTTTGTAACCCTTATTACCATCATATTTTCTTTCCCCATAGGGGTGGCGGCGGCAATTTATCTCAACGAGTACGCCAAGCAGACCTTCTCCACCCGCCTCATACGAGCATCCATAAGGAATCTGGCCGGTGTTCCGTCCATTGTTTACGGCCTGTTTGGGGTGGCTCTTTTCGTTCAGGCCATGAGCATGGGTCGTTCGGTACTGGCCTCGGGGCTCACCCTGGGGATTCTAACCCTGCCATGGATTATCACAACTGCAGAAGAGTCGCTTAAGAATATCCCCCAATCGTTCCGAGATGGTTCGCTGGCCCTGGGGGCAACCAAGTGGGAAACCATACAGCTAAATGTGCTACCCTACGCCCTGCCGGGAATTCTTACGGGTGGAATACTAGGTATTTCGAGAGCCGCAGGCGAAACGGCCCCTATTCTGTTTACCGGAGTGGCATTCTTCCTTCCCGAGTTGCCCCAATCGGTCTTCGACCAGTTTATGGCTCTGCCATACCACTTATATATAATGTCAACCCAGCATCATGCCATTGAGGTTGTACGTCCCATAGCCTACGGTACTGCCTTCGTGCTAATAGTTCTGGTATTTGGACTAAACTTAGGGGCAATAATTATTCGCTACAGGCTTAGGAAAAAGTATAGGATGTAGATTAAAAGCAGGTAAGCCCTTAGCCTAAGGAATGTAGTTGAAAGTTAAAGATTTGTTAAACGGAGACTCTTGCTCAGATGGAAGTAAAAAATGAAATCACTTATAAAAGCGCAATGCATTCAACAAAGAAATCGGAGAGTGTGCCAAAATTCGATGCCCAGAATATTGATGTGTTCTACGGCGAAAAGCAGATTCTCAGGAACATCAACATTAAGATTGAGCCACGATCTATAACTGCATTTATTGGTCCCAGCGGTTGCGGAAAATCAACATTCCTGAGGCTTCTTAACAGGATGAACGATACTATCGATAGCTTCCATTTCAAGGGGACGGTACTGAACGATGGCATTAATATATACGATAAATCGGAAAGCGTTGAGACCCTTCGCAAGAGGGTGGGCATGGTTTTTCAGAAACCCAACCCCTTCCCGAAGAGTATATACGATAATGTGATTTATGGGCTTAGGGTAAATGGAGTGCGCAACCGAAAGGTTCTCGACGAGAGAGTTGAGAAATCGCTAATTCAGGCAGCGCTGTGGGACGAGGTGAAAGATGACCTTAAGAAATCGGCTCTTACCCTTTCGGGGGGGCAGCAGCAGCGTCTATGCATTGCCCGTGCCATAGCCATTGAGCCCGACGTAATCCTCATGGACGAGCCTGCTTCGGCGCTAGACCCCATATCCACTGCCAAAATTGAGGAGCTTATCTTCGACCTTCAGAAGAAGTACACCTTTATAATCGTTACCCATAATATGCATCAGGCATCGAGGATTAGCCACAAGACAGCGTTCTTCTACATGGGCGATCTGGTTGAGTACGACGATACCAAGGTTATATTCACTAAGCCCGCAAAACAGCTAACAGAAAACTATATCACCGGAAGATTTGGTTAAATTTGTGTCTAATTATTGTGCTTGGATTCGCTTAATAAACAAAACATAAATCCTTTGACATGAGACCAATACAGGAAGAACTTAGACAGCTTAGCGACAGCGCACTAGATATGTGGGAGTTAGTCACATCCCAGCTCGAGAACACACGGAATGCGCTTATAGACTTCGACAAGTCGATTGCCAATGAGGTGATAGCCAAGGAGAAGAGGGTTGATGCCTACGAGCTGAGGATAGACAGGGAGTGCGAGAGCCTTATTGCGCTTCATAGCCCCTTTGCTGCCGACCTGAGGTTTGTTCTGGCTATACTAAAAATAAACTACAACCTGGAGCGCATTGGCGATTTTGCCAACGGAATCAGCCTAATGATAGTGGACCTTAAGGAGCCCATCCCCGAGGATTTTCTTAAGAAGTTCAGGGTGCTGGAGATGTTCCAAACCTGCCTTGAGATGCTTACCATTGCCTCCGAATCGATCCACACAGAGGACGGCAGGTTGGCCAGAAAAATTTTCGAAATGGATAAGCTGCTAAATAACATACACCATGCTGCCCCCGATATTGTATGTGATATAGCTAAGGAGAAACCCGAAAGTTTAAGGGTAGCCCTGGATGCGCTGCTGGTGGTTCGCCGGCTCGAGAGAGTGGGTGACCATATGACCAATATAGTGGAGGAGATAATATTCTACATTGAGGCGAAGAAATTGATGCACAAAAAGTTTAATAAGAAGATTGCACCTCCATCAGATAAGGATTAGGATGTTTCACACCTGGCGGAAAGTTCATACTCATCCCTCCAACCCAATAATTAAAACAGGGGAGGCGCCCACAAGGGCAAATCCCCCTTTATGTAGATTATAATGACCAGCCAGCTTAATCTCGATGGTATATTATAGAAAATTGTGGTTCAAGCATTTCAAGGTAATCATCGCTAATCCCCCTGTAACGCAATAGCGCACCATGGTTTGAGCATACTGTCCTTGACAAATCCTCCACTGGTTGTAGTGAGTCCTTAACCCTTTCAGGCGGGATAAACCAGTTCGGGTATTGTGGAAGGTATTTCGCTGATACCCCATTGAAACGAATAATCCACCTTGCGTACCTGCTGCTGGCAATGGAGTTCAAAGTAACCCCGAAACTTGTTAACCTTTTTAAGGCATAACTGGGCAGTTCCTGTGAAGTTGTTGAAGGTTTTACCACAGCCCTGGATGTAACTTTTTCTGCCCTTGAAACCAACGTGCTCATGCATGCGCTCGCTATGCATTGGGGACAGGAAAACTGCTTGTCCTGATAGAGCTTCGCCTTAACATAATCAGGCTGAGGAAATACCCCTGGCTCCATTCGGGGGAGAATATAGAGTTCCTGTTTCTCAGTCGTATCCAGGCTTTTGACTATCATGCCGGGTTCATTCCTGTTTTTCTTTCAAAGATTGTGACAAACCTACATTATTATAAAACATAGGCATAGAAACTATCCGGGAGTTTTTTATAATTGAAAGTATTTTGTAATTTGTGCTTTTTGTATTCTTTTGCCATGCCACAACCAATCACCATAAAGTATTTTCTGCAGGAAAAGGCACAGTCCCGCACATGCAGAGGCGTGGATTATTTTCCCCTGTTTATCAGTATCGATGCCTATGGTGGAAAAACATCCATCAGGAGTCAGATGGATGAATATCTCCTGCCCTACCTCGGGGATTTGGAGGTTTCTCTGGGGAAAGACAGGGAGATAATGCATCTGGTTACAAGAGGTTATTTCTCTATTGAGTTGTATAATCAAATCCGTTGTATTTCAAGCTTCCCGCTGACCAATCTCATGGAAGATGAACTGAAACTTATAGAATCGGTCATTGCGTATTTGGAAAAATCAGAGGGAAAAAGCTTCTCACTGGACAATATTTCGCAGAAATATAAGCTGCTAAGTGCCGATATCTCTTCGGTACTTGATAAAAACATTAAAAAGAAATATTATTCTGAGTTGAGGAAAGTATTTGAAATTCAGCTGAATGATAAAAAGAATCCAAGGGCTTATAAGGTATCAAATTTTTTCCTGCACTTCATACGCTGGGACCATGATTTTTACAGCATTTACGAAAACTGCTTTGAAATCATTCCGGGAGAATTGAAATTTCTGGAAAATTATTTTTCAGTAGAGTTGAATAACAGCATTAAAGCTTATTTAAGCTACCAGCCCAGGGCAAGCGTTTTCAAAAATCTATGCGGCAGGCAAGAAATGGGAGAAATTACCAGACTAACTTATCTGGATTGGCTTGATATAAGAAAATTGCTGAACAAGGAATTTGACAAAATCTTCGGTACACGAACAGCAAAAGACTATATACAGATTCTTGACTCCATACTGGAGGAGGAAACAGGTAAATCTTAATACGCCTTCAGGCAATCTGCCATTTTTTCGATTAATTGTTTGATGTTGATTGGTTTGGTGATATAACCATCACAACCCGCCTGGATGCATTTCTCAAGTTGTTCGGGTACAGAGAAAGCTGTCTGCATGATAACCGGCAGGTCGTTTCTCTCTTTTTTAATCTTTCTTAATGCTTCCAGGCCTGAAAGAACAGGCAATTCAATGTCCATAATTATCAAATCTACCATGTTGTTTTGGTTGACTACTTCCAATGCTTCCAGTCCGTTTTTTGCCCATAATGCCATTGCTGAATTTTTCTTCAGTGCGGTTTCTATTAAAAGATAATTTGCATGAATTTCATCTGCAACCAGGATTGTCTTTCCTTCCAGTTCAGGCACCAGAGGAATTTTTCCCATTCCTGTACCTACCTCCATATCCATGGCAGAAATTTTCAGGGGAATTGTAAAAAAGAAAGCAGAACCCTCATTCGGATTAGATCTTACCCAGATTTTTCCTGACATTAATTCTACAATACTCTTTGAAATGGCTAAACCAAGTCCAGTACCCCTGTGGGTTCTGGTCAGAGTTTCATCCACACTTTGGAAACGCTCAAAAATTGACTCCAGTTTATTTTCGGGTATTCCCGGTCCTGTGTCTTTTACAAAGAACAACAGTGAATTCTCGTCTTTAAAAACATAGCCAAAATCCACACTCCCCTTGTCGGTAAATTTCAGGGCATTTTCTACCAGGTTGTTCAGTACCTGCTTAACTCTTTCCGTGTCGGCCATGATGGCAAATTCATGCAACGGGTTAGCCTTCTTTACAATCAGTTTCAGTCCTGGTTTTCCTGAATTATCCAACTTCCCCCGGAATAGATTATAAACCTCGTCAAGAACCTGGTTAATCAGACAAACTTTTTCCTGCAGCTCCACCAGTCCTGCATCAATACGTGATATATCAATTATATCATCAATTAATTTCAATAGAACCCTGCTATTCTCACGAATATTTGATGAAAATTCATTTTTTTCTGCAACTGTCAGTTTGTTTTTTATCAGAATCTCTGTTAAGCCTAAAATGGCATTCATGGGTGTTCTTATCTCATGAGAAAAATTTGTAAGAAATGCCGTTTTGAGCCTGTCGCATTCCATGGCTCTCTCCCTGGCCTCATTCAACCTGGCCTCAAACTCCTTTTGCCTGGTATTATCTTCCTTTACGGCAATGAAGTGCTTAACTTTCCCGTCAGGATCTTTTACAGGAGAAATGGACAATCTCTCCCAGTATAACTCCCCGTTTTTTCTTCTGTTTTGCACCTGACCCTGCCAGCTGTTCCCCGAAAGAATTGCATCCCACATTTCCCTGAACAAATCATCATCCTGCTTTGAGCCAAGTATGCTGATATTTTCCCCAACAACTTCTTCGTAGGTGTACCCTGTAAGAGTTTCCATGGCCTGGTTTGCATACTCAATATTCCCATTCGTATTAGTTATTACCACACATACGGGTGTGTTTTCCACTGCCTGAGAAAGCAGGTTTATCATCCTTTCGGCCTCAACTTTTTTCGTAATTTCAATTGAAACACCACCAATTCTGTTACCTCTTCCGGGATCACGCAGGAGAAACTTATGTGTCATATAAATCCTGTTATTTCCGTCCTTATCCTGCAGGGCTTCCTCTACTACAACAATTTCTCCACCAAGAACACGTGCATCCTCCGTAAGAACTCTTTTTGCTATTTGTGAAGGGAAAATATCCCCTGGTCTCTTTCCCAGGCAATTGGACCTGCAAAATACACTGTCCATGTACTTGTTCAGGTACAAAGCCCGGCTGTTTTCATCCTTGATAAACACCCCCAGGGGTAAATCGTCCATAAACATGGAAAAATCCCTCTCACTTAGCCTTAAGGCATCTTCGGTTTTGATTAATTCAGTAAGATCTTTCAGGTCTTCAATAATTCCGTATATCTCTCCATCATTCCCCCTTAAGGGCACGGCTGTTTGTATAACCGGCACTGGCTGACCATTTTTGTGGGTGTTATCAGACCTGTATTCCACCTTTTCCTCACCGAGAATGATCCTGTTAAGTGCACACTTCTCCGTATGACAATTCTCGCTATGAAATAACTCATAGCACTTTCTGCCCTCAGCTTCTGTTGCAGAGTATCCTGAAATACTGGTAAATGCATGATTCACTTTTAAGATGTTATAATCTTTATCAACCATGCGCATGGCATTGGTAGTAGTATTAAAAATAAGGTTCAGTTGGTTATTGGTGTCAATAATCTCGCGGCTTCTTTCAGCGATTCTTTTATCAAGGGTACGCTTTAAATCATATATTTTTTCGAAAAAGAATCCAAAGAACAGATAAAAGATGGCCAGGATAATCACGATGATTATAATAATTCCGGTAAGTTGGGTGCCAAGAAATTTTTTGTACGATGCGAAAATATCGCTTACTTCTACCCCACAAAAAAGGCCGCCCAGCAGATTGTCTCCATAGTCCCTGAATTCGCCAAAATTCAGAAAGATATAATCCTTACCCTCCGACTGAACGGTTTTTTTAGTACCATCCACTGATTCTTCCAATCCTTTGAGAATTATGGAACGATTGTCGTAGAAAGTGTAAAGAACACTATCTGACATAAAATCCCATTCATAGTTTTCCCAATTGACCCTGTTCAGTTCTGAAATCCTGAAATATGCAGCCGGTATTATCTGAAAATCTTCCCTCAGTTGCTTAATAATCTCAGCATCTCTAATCCCAAACTCAATGCAACCAATGTAACGGTTGTTGTAAAAAACCGGTCTCACGATTTTGTAATATATCCCCCTGCCAATAATTTCATACCCAAAATGACTTTTCTGATGCAGGTTGGTTAGCTCAACATAAAGCGTTCCTGTTTCCGGAAGAATGGTTTCTCTCATTCCCTGCATTATAAGCAGGGGTGTTCCATCGGCCTTGTAAAAGTTTATAATAAAATAATAGGGTTGCTCCATTTCAAGAATAGCCATAAAAGGCTGCACTTCGCGCTTCAGCCGGGGTGCGTCCTCCTCAGAAAATGCTGAAGCAATAGCCTGATTGGTAAGGAAGTGACGAATCTTTTCGCGATAAAGCTCGTTGGACTGCTGAATTTTCTGTGTGACGGCGTTCTTTCTTTCAGTAATCCTGCTTTTAATCTGAACATCCCGGATTTTTTTCTGGGGAGGAATAACAAGTAATAGATACAGGACTCCCAGAACCAGCATGAAGGCCACAAAAACAAGAAAAGACCTGATTCTAAAATTATTATCAAGAATCATACAGGAACGATAATAGAATTAATCAGGCAATTAAATGATTTTTTATGAGTTAAGTTCCCTTTTGATTAGAAAAGCTATTAAGAACTACATGAAAACTTTTTAACAATTAAGAATTTACGGCAGCTTTAAAATTGTTAATAACCCGGAATAAAAGAGGCTGTCACAAAAGTGGCTTTTGAAATGTTTTGTCATCCCGATAGCTATAGGGATGACAAAAAACTATGCTTTTGAGACAGCCACTTATCCCTGTTTAACCCAACTCTAATACGAAGCCTCCCTTTCTTTCGCTTCCTCAAGCCATTTGGGTAATGTGAGTGATAAGAAATCAGCTTTTTGCGATCTTATTTGATTCATGTTGAGGCCGGCTATTTGCTGCGCTTTTTCTTTGGAAGAAAAATCAGGCAGTTCCACCGGTTGTTTCACATTGTATCTGGAAAAAATCCGCGCCAGAATTATCCTTGCCTCCTGTGATTTCTGAATGGAAGTTCCCAGCACCCTTAGTGCTTCCGTCGGAGAATGGATACCCATTCCATTTGCAGCTGCTACCCAGTCCCATCTCCACTGCGCGTGTCGAATCAGTGTGAGCACTGGTTGCATTTCCTGCTCGGTTGCACCGTTGTCCCAGGCAACCTTTGCCTCAAGATGAAGCCTTGCAAGGTTTATTTCAGCAATCCTGCGAAGCTCCAGAATTTTGTTCTGCCGTTCATGCACATTGGCAAGCAGTTTGGCCTCACTTTCCTGGTGGCAAACCTGGCAGGAACCTGATATATTTTTAAGTGGACTGGTAAGATGATGGTTCGTAAATTTGAGCCCGCCTTCCCGTTGATATGGCAAGTGACAGTCTGCGCAGGATACTCCCCTGTCAGCATGAACCCCGGTCATATATAATTCATAGTCGGGATGTTGAGCCTTTACCATGGGGGCACGGCTGAGAGCATGTGTCCAGTCGGCAAACTGGTAACTGTCGTAATATTCCTCCATATTTTCAGCAGTAAATCCCTTATCCCAGGGGAATGTAAGGTAACGACCCTCTCCCTTGAAGTAATATTCCACATGGCACTGGGCACAAACAAGCGAGCGCATTTCCTGGTGTGTTGCCTTCTTAATATCCACACCTTGTCTTTGAAATGCTTCTGCAAGCCCGGGACGGCTGATTCGCAGGTTCATGGTTTTGGGATCATGGCAGTCCTGACAACCTATGTGATTCACTATCTGCGGACCCATTTCTGCCCAGGTGGATTTGTAAAAATTTTCCACCCCAATTTCATTCATAACCCTTGGCACATCTGTACTCTTGCATGTCCAGCAGGTGGCAGGCTGAGGCTGTACTGTCCTGAGGGTATTATGTACATCGGTGACAGAATAATAGTGCCCCCTTCCCTGTTTGTAATCCCTCGCAAAACCATGACCAGCCCACATTATTACAAGCTCCGGATATTTCTCCAGGTAATCGATTGTAACTGAACCAAAATGTTTGCTTTTAAAAGTAGTGTCAGCAGTCATACTATAGGTCTCAAACTGCCGGGGAAAGTTTTGCCCCCATACCTCATTTCTCGGTTCCCAGTCGGGTATCTCACTAATCATCTGAAAATAAAGCTTCGCCTCGCTTCTCCTTTCAACAATGGAGGAAGCCAGAAGACCAATTAAAAATACCACAACCACTGTTGTAAAAAACAGAACCCAGTTCAGCCATGGTTTCATTTGGGTGATTTCTCTGATTGATTTCATAATAATTTTATTCTAAGTTTCCAGTGATTAAAAATTATTCCTTTTTTCCCTGGTCAAGATATTTTTCAAGCCATTTGGGCATGACTGACGGCAACCTTGGTACCAGGGCAAATGGAGCAGATGAGAGACTTTTAACCGTGCCATGTGGTGTTTCCCGGTGACAATCCCAGCATCGGCTTCCGGCACCTTCATGGTAGTTTCGACCTGTCACCTCTATAATTGTTGTCATTTCCACCAGGTCGCGGTGACAACGGATACAGTTTTCCTGGACAACATTTATTCCCGCCTGCTTAATCTGAATGACCTGCGGTTCGGCTCTCGCAGTAAAAACTGTTGCATGCCGCAAGCCATCCATTCCCTTGAAATAGTATTTTCTTAAAAAATTATCATGCGGAACATGGCAGTCAACACATGTTGCGGTTTCACGGTGGCTGCTTTTTGCCCAGGAAGCATATTGCGGATACATCACATGGCAATTAATACATGTTTCCGGCTTCTCAGACAGGTAGGAGGGAGCCTCTGAGACCTTAAAGGCTATTAAAAATATCCCGGTAAAAATTCCAATTGAAACAATAACCGGTATTCTCCAGGCTGGCGGTGGCGAAAAGAATCTGATCAGTTTCATAACTATAGAAAATCAATTTAAATTCCCTTTATTCGGTATTTCTGAACTGAATTGCCCTTTCAAAAATAAGTCAAAAAGGGATGAGATCAAAATGGCAATGTTAATTTATAACCAGTCTTTTTAAAAGAAAAAGGATACAAAAAACAGGTTTGCAGGAAATCCTTGCCAACCTGCTAACAAACAGCGTGTTTAATCAAGAACTTTTATGACAAGTAAGATTAAATCAGAGGTACAGTTGTTCCTCCATGCACGCTTGTTCCCGGTTTTTACTTCAGTGCAGGACTCTGCATCCAGTTGCATGGATTCATTTTCCAGCATTAATTCGCCCGTTCCTCTCAAAACATAAAAAATTACATCAGATGGGTTATCGTGCATTTCCTGTGATTTCCCTGGTGGTATAACCAGTCTGATTACCTCTGCACCGGATGTTTTCCAAATCCTGCGAGCTTCAAATACATAGGGAATAACTTCAGTGCTTTCCGGGGTGGAATACTTAATCATATTATTGTTGCTTGATCATAATCAGAAGCATTTTGAATGCTTCGGCAGCCTTAACCGAATGAGGTATGTTAGCAGGCATGATAATTGATTCTCCTCCCGTCAGGGTGAAGGGTTCTCCTCCAATTGTAATAATGGCTTTGCCTTCCAACACATTCACCAGGGCATCAAAGGGCGCTGAATGCTCACTCAGGCCCTCATCTTTGTCAAAAGCGAACAGCGTGACTGTTCCGGCTGGTTTTTTAATAATGGTTTTGCTCACAACTGCACCTGCAGCCACTTCAACTATTTTGATGAAGGAAAATTTTTTGGATGTTGGGAATCCTTTGTCTACTGAATATTCCATAATCACTATTGTCCGATAAAAAATCATACCTGGTTTAAGTGCTCAAGCCGCACGGGCTCTTACTTTTTTTCTACAGCAAAAAAAAGTAAGCAAAAAATGCCGCCGCGGCAGATAATTTCCTAAAAATCAGATTAATTGACTAAAATCCGGGAACTCGCTACGCTCAAACAGCCCGGATTTCTTAACGTCCATTAATCTGATTTTCTTAACGGAAATTTTTGATATCATTATAATTTCTTATGGAATCAAAGAACTAACGTTTC
>JBBIHY010000025.1:0-18618 GCA_037446695.1 Bacteroidota bacterium | reverse complement strand
TGATTTTTCGGGCTCCTATTATTCTGCTATACTTTTAGCAAGTTTTATGAGTTTAGGTGGGAGTTTGCTATTTTTAAAACATTACATCTCCACCAGAAAAGGAGAAAATGTTAAGTAAAAATATTGCAGCAAAATATATAAAGGCGCAGAAATTAGTTGAATTCCCAATTGGTGCATACCATCGGGCCCGGGAATAAACGGGTTACGGAATGCCGTTAGCTCCAATAGTTCTATTCTTAATAGGACTATTGGTTGTGTTGATTTATTCATTTAATATGCTCTGTTGGATTGTCTCATTCGATGGAAAAACAAATACTTTATTACCATGACAAAAATGAAGAACCCAGACAGGTTTTTGCTTCGAAACACATTAAGGAGTTTTCGTTTTGCTTTTAATGGAATTAAAAATTTAATTAAAAATGAACATAATGCACGCGTACATATTGTTGCATTAATATGTGTAATTGGATTAGGAATATTTTTCAAAATTGATTTAAATGAATGGATTGCAATAACTATTGTTTCTGGACTTGTGATATTAATTGAATTATTTAACACAGCAGTTGAAAGACTTGCTGATTTTGTTGAATCTGACTGGAACGATAAAATTGGAATAATTAAAGATTATTGTGCTGGTGCAGTTTTGATTTCTTCTTTAACTTCAATAATTGTAGGTGGATTGATTTTTATTCCAAAAATATTTGAGATGATAAAAAACTTTTTCTGACCTTGGGATTCCCATGCCCCTTATGGGCAAGTGTAGAAAACCAGACACAGAGGACAATTTGCTACTTAAATACAGAAATAAAGGAAAACTAAATAAGAAAATAAAAAAGGAGTCTCTCATTTGAAACTCCTCTGGTGTGATTCCGACAGGATTCGAACCTGTGACCCACAGCTTAGAAGGCTGTTGCTCTATCCAACTGAGCTACGGAACCAAAATATTTTTGAAAGAACCTGTGACCCATCCCGAAGTCTCGGGATTGCTCTATCCTCCCGATCCTTATTGCCATCGGTACCATAGTGATGAACCGGGGAACCACTAATTCAATTCAAAAAGAACCTCTAAAACCGGGTGCAAAGTTAATAATTTTTCCTGTTTAACAATACATCCCCCTTGGGAATTGGTTATCTCCACAATGATTCATTCAAATCGAATCCCTGCCTCTTTGTACAAAGCAATGACTCTTTCCTCTTCAATTTCCCAGCATAATTCCATCGCAGCTTTTTCGGTATTTTCTTTTAATTTTTTCAACAAACCATCCTCGTTTAATAAACGGTTCATGCATTGCGCAACAGAATCGGGCTCAATTGATTTACAAACAATTCCGGTTTCGAATTTTCTAATGATTGATGTCACCTCTGGAAGATCACCCGCAATAATTGGAATTCCTGCCATAATATAATCAGAAATCTTATTCGGGAGGCTGTACAGGTAATTTTCCACAAGTGGCTTATCAAGCGATAACCCGGCCACTGCCGAAGAAGTAATAATCATAAGTTCTTCATATGGAAGTGTTCCCAACAAGATGACCTTTTCCTGCAGATTTTCATCCTGAATCATCTTTTTAGTATATTCCAATGCCAGGCCGCGACCCACAATTACGAGTAGGCAATCTTTTATCTGCTTCATGGCCAGAACAGCCTCTTCCACTCCCCTGCCCATATTCAGGCCTGTTCCCTGCAGGATAAAATATTTCCTGTCCTGCAGGATAAAGGGTAATTTGAAAGTGTTGCGATAACTTTTCCTGTGCCTTGCAAAATTTCTTACAACAACGGCATCAATCCCGTACTTTTCTTTATAAAGTCCTGCAATGGAATCATTCACTGTCATAAAGTATTGTAATCGTGGTAAAATTCTTTTTTCGATTCTCTCCCAGAATCTTCTCACGAAGGGGCGATCACTCATCTCGTAAGACCCGGTAAAATACTCATGCGCATCATAAATCACAGGTTTTGATTTTACCCGTGAAGCTAGGTACACAGCAGGAAGCGTGTCGAGGTCATTGGCTACCATCACATCGGCTTTCGAAAAAAGCAGATAAAGGAACAACCTGATGTTGTACTCGGCATAAAAAAGAAACTTCCTGTTGAAAAGAAGCCTGAACCGGACCGGCTTGTATCCATGTGGGTTAATTCGCCGGCTATTTTTCAGTCTGCGGCCAATGAATACTATCCTGCTGCCAGATTTCTGCAGGGTGGATATCACCCGTAACACCCTCTGGTCGTTAACCAAATCATTGGTCACAGCTAACACAACAGTCTTCACGCAGTTAAAATTTTCATAATAGCTAAATTAAACATATTGAAAGAAAATATGGCAACCTTAAGGTAAATAGGCACCCACCAATTTATATTTGCATAGCAGATTGGCTTTAGTATCTTTGATGCATGCAAAAATCAGGTGAATTTAAAGCGGTTGAAAATCTCTCCTTAAGAGGATTCAATACCTTTGGTATTGATGCAAAAGCCCGTTACTATCTCTCATTTCACAACACAATTGATATTCAGAGGTTCATCAATACAAGATTGTACAATGATTATCCATGGTTGATATTGGGCGGTGGCAGTAACATCCTTTTTACAAGCGATTTCCCAGGTCTTGTCATTCATCCTCTACTTAAAGGATACAAAATCATTTCTGAATCCGGAAAGGAAGTAATGATTGAGGTATCATGCGGAGAGGTATGGGACGATTTTGTGAGATATTGTGCTGATAAGAGTTATTACGGGATAGAGAACCTGTCGCTTATTCCCGGGTTTGTGGGGGCATCACCCATTCAGAACATTGGTGCCTATGGCGCTGAGGTCAGCGAAGTCATTGAAGTGGTAAAGGGTATAGATATTGAAACGGCAAAATTAATTGAATTTCGTGGAGATGAATGCCGTTTCGGCTACCGCGATAGCATTTTCAAGCGTGATCTGAAAAACAAATTTCTCATAACTTCAGTCGTTTTTCGCCTGCTTAAAGATGCCCCATTGAAAATGGAATATGGTAATCTGAAGGAGGAGGTTCTAAAATTAGGAGACATATCGATTCAGAATGTCCGACAGGCAGTAATCAGAATAAGAAATTCAAAATTGCCCGACCCTGCCGTGGCAGGGAATGCCGGATCGTTCTTTAAAAATCCTATTATATCCAGTGAACTTCATCTCAAAATAAAAAACCGGTTTCCTGAGGTCCCCTCATTTGGTGTTTCTGATGGCTATCAAAAAATACCGGCAGGCTGGCTGATAGAAAAGTGCGGCTGGAAAGGCAAAATTTCCGGGAATACTGGAGTGCATGATAAACAGGCATTAATTCTTATTAACAGGGGAAATGCCTCAGGAAAGGAAATTTTTGATTTTTCTGAAGATATCATGCAGTCGGTATACAGCAATTTTGGCATATTACTGGAAAGGGAAGTCAACATTATCTGATTCATACATCTATAATGGTTTCATAGCATGACCTGAGAATATCCTTCGCCTTCCCGGCCGTTTCTGCTTCAGCATATGTCCTTAACAAGGGTTCTGTTCCCGAGGGCCTGATCATCACCCACTCTGAATCGCTGAAATAGTATTTGAAACCGTCCAGTGTTTCAACCCTTTGAACTTTATAATTTCCAAAAGACGAAAATTTTCCGTCGCGGCAACAATCAACAATCCTGCACTTCAAATCCTGCTGAATCTTCAGGTCTGATCGCTCAAATGCAAATCTGCCTGTGATACTGTAAATTTCTTCAATCAATTCATGCAGGTTTTTGCCTGTTTCGGTCATGAACTGCCATATCAGAAGTCCCATCCAGATGCCATCCCGCTCAGGGATATGAGATGAAACAGCAATTCCTCCCGATTCCTCTCCTCCAACCAGTACTTTTTCCTCGAGCATTACTTTGCAAATGTCCTTAAATCCGATTCTCACCCTTTTCACCTCTATTCCATAATACTCACAAAGTTTTTCCACCTTTACAGTGGAAGAAAACCCGGTTACAACTTTACCTGTAAGTTTCTTATAATGGTGCAGGTAATGAATAAGCAACAGAATGATATGATGCGAATCTATGTAATTGCCGAATTTATCGAAGAGTGCAATCCTGTCGGCATCTCCATCCACTGCAAGTCCACAGTCTATATTCTTGTTCTTCTTTATCAGGGATGCAAACTCCTGAAGGTTTTTCAATAAAGGTTCGGGTGCAACACCCCCAAACATAACATTTCTCTCACAATGCAGAAGGGATACTTCCGGAAGAACCTCTCTCAGAACATTCTGTCCTGAACCATACATAGCATCAAAGGCAAAACGGAACCCTGAATCTGAAATGGAAGGCAGGTCAAAAGACTGCCGGACATGCTCCAGGTAAATTTTCTCCAAATCCACATATTCAATCAGTCCCTTTGCAACATAATCGTTGAATATGAGAGAGCTCAGGCGAATTTCGTTCTGGGGAGGAATCAGATCTTCTATATTTTTTAATGCCTGTTCAAGTAAAGGTCCGCCGTAAGATGCTTTCAGTTTATATCCATTGTAATCAGGCGGATTATGACTTGCAGTGATTACCACCCCCAACTGGGCATTCACTTTCAGTATTCCAAGTGAAACCATTGGGGTACTCACGAAATCAGGCGAAAGAAATACTTTTACACCTGCATGGGCAAATACCCTTGCCGCCGTTTCTGCAAACATTTTTCCTCCAAAACGGCAGTCATAACCAATAACAACTCTGTGCTCCTGTTCCCTGAAATTATTAATCAGCCATACTGCACCCGCACGGGAAATCCTTGCAACATTTTCAACGGTAAAGTCCTCTGCAATCAGTGCACGCCAGCCATCAGTTCCGAATTTCAGATTCTCCATAATATCCTTTTTATCTCATTATTCCTCGCCTGTTAAGTGCCTCCTGGTATAGTCGCGCGTTACGGTTATGCTCCTGTAGTGTTTTTGCAAATCTGTGATAGCCCGAAAAATCTTCTTTTGCACAGAAGAACAGGTATTGATGCTTTTCAAAGTTCAATACTCCGTCAATGGCAGCAATGGATGGCATACGAATGGGCCCGGGTGGCAAACCGGCATATTTATAAGTATTATAGGGTGAATCCACCTCAAGATGTTTCTTCAATATCCTGTTGACTGAAAAGTTTCCTATCGCAAACTTTATGGTAGGATCGGCCTGAAGTCTCATACCCCTTTTAATCCTGTTCATATATACACCGGCAATAACAGGATATTCCTCTGCCTTCACAGTTTCTTCCTCAACTATGGATGCTAGTGTATATGCCTCAGTGCGTGTTAACCCGGTGTTTTTTAATTTTACTTGCCTTTCACGATTCCAAAACCGGTTATTCTCATTCTGCATGCGTTCAAAGAAAGCCTGCGGCGGAATATTCCAGAAAAACTCATACGTATTTGGAACAAAAAGAGCCATTACAGTCCTTGTATCATAGTCAAATTGAGAAAGAAAAGAGTTATCCCTTAAAAGCTTTAATATCTGAACAGAATCCGGTTCGAGACGGGAACTGATTGCCCCGGCCAGTTCCTCATGTGTTCTAATGTTGTTAAAAGTCAATCGCACCGGTTCCTGTCTGCCAGAACGCAACATATTAATCAAGCTGTTATTGCTCATCCCGTTTTCAAGCCGGTACCTGCCAGGTTTAATGTGGTTGCGGTAATTTTTCTTTTCGGCAAGCCATTCAAAAGATCCCCTGTCATGAATCAGGTTATTCTCATAAAGTAATTTCATCACATCTTCAAGGCTTGATCCACTAGGTATAAACAGAAGGGCAGATTTTGTTCCCTCAAGTACTACATTGGGCTGGTAAATCTTACGAAAGGTATTATACAGTAAAAATGCCGTAGTTAACAAGGCAAAAAATACCACAAGAATAATTACCCTGACGAAGATTGGAATTCTTATTGCACGGCGGTGCCTGCTTAGTTTTATCATTTTGAGAGCCCGATAATTTGAAGCGTCAAAATTAAAATTAAATAATTAATTTGACCTAATCTTATTAAAACCTTCCTTAAGAAATCATCCAAAGTTGAAAGATTATTCTGAAAAATTCAATTATCTTGCTTTATCAAATAAATGCAACTAATTCGGCAGTAATGAAAAACAGGAAAAAAATCCTTCTTATTGATGATTCATCAGTCAATAACCTGCTTCTCCAAAACATTCTGGAAGACGAGGGCTACCAGGTTCAGGTTGCCTTTAGCGGCAGGGAAGGACTGGAAAAAATCAACCGGGAAACTCCTCATCTCGTTTTGCTTGATTTAATGATGCCCCGTATGGATGGTCATGAAGTTCTCAGGATAATTAAATCGGATCCTGAAGCAAACCATATACCTGTTATCATACTCACTGCCAAAAATGATTCAAAAGACGAGGCTTTGGCACTCGAAATGGGTGCAGTTGATTATCTCACAAAACCCATAGATATAGAGAACACACTGGAACGAATCAGAAAAGTTCTTGGAACAGGTTAAGAACCTTGACTATTGAAGGAGTTCCAGTGACCTTTTTATCCGTTTGAATGCCTCCCTTAATTTATCATCTGAAGTAGCATAGGAAAAACGAATGCACTCCGGAGCTCCGAAAGCATCACCGCTAACAGAGGCTACATGGGCTTCACTCAGAAGAAACAGGCTTAAATCATCTGCATTTTCAATCTTTTTTCCCTGAAAGGTTTTTCCAAAGAAATACGACATATCAGGGAACACATAAAACGCTCCCTGCGGTATATTGATTTTCATCCCGGGTATTTCTTTCATCATATCAATTACGAGGTCGCGACGGCGCCTGAAAGCCTTGTTCATTTCTCTGGTAAAGGATTTATCTCCGGTTATAGCAGCAACCGAGGCTTTTTGTGCTATGGAGGATGGACCCGATGTAAACTGACCCTGTAATTTATTGCAGGCATTGGCAATCCAGCAGGGTGCGGCAAGGTAACCTATCCTCCACCCTGTCATGGAATAACCTTTTGATACCCCGTTGATAACAATTACCCTTTCAAAAATAAAATCAAACTGGGCAATGCTCTCGTGCTTCCCGACAAAATTAATATGCTCGTAAATTTCATCGGACAGAACAATGATATTGGGATGTTTTTCAATGACCCTAGCAATGCCTTCCAGTTCGTCACGGGTATAAACACTGCCTGTGGGATTTGATGGAGAACAAATCAACAAAGCCCTTGTTCTGGGTGTAATTGCTGCTTCTATTTGTGCCGGGGTTGCTTTAAAGTCATTTTCAATACTTGTATTAATGATGACTGTCTTACCTTCGGCCAGTTTTACAAGTTCCACATAACTAACCCAATAGGGTGCAAGTACAATAACCTCGTCACCGGGGTCAATGATAGTCATAATTGCATTTGCAAGGGAGTGTTTGGCACCGTTGGAAACAACAATTTGTGCCGGTGAATAGTTCAGATTATTCTCTTCCTTCAGCTTCACCGAAATAGCTTTTCTTAAATCGGGATAACCGGGTACCGGGGAATAAAAGGTATAATTCGCGTCAATTGCCTTTTTAGCTGCCTCTTTAACATGTTCTGGTGTGAAAAAGTCGGGTTCACCAACACTCAGGTTAATGATATCAATCCCCTGTGCTTCCAGATCTTTGCTTTTCTGATTCATCGCAAGAGTCTGCGAGTCGGCTAAAGCAGCTATTCGTTTTGAAACCTTTTCCATAACCAGGTAATTACGAGTTTATTTTTGTGAATTGAAAGTGATAAAGGTAATTTTTATGAGCAAATTAACTAATATTGTATAACATAATATTTCAATTTTATGGAGATACTTGAAATTTTGAAGTACACGCTTCCTTCTTTTATCGTTTTCCTCACAGCCTACTTTATTATTAAGAAATTTATGGACAATGAAACCAAAAAAAGGGCCTTTGAAATCTCATCCATGAACAGCGAGCTGATTACTCCCGTGAGATTGCAGGCTTATGAGCGGCTTGCGCTGTTTTTGGAAAGAATATCTCCAGAATTTCTTATAATGAGATCTAATAAGCCGGGTATGACAGCCAAACAACTTCAAACTGAACTACTTTCTGTTATCAGGTCGGAATTTGAGCACAATCTTTCGCAGCAGATTTATATCAGCAATAAGGCATGGGAAGTTGTAAAAAATTGCAGGGCCAACCTTCTGAAGATTATAAACACCTCGGCCGATGTTGTTTCACCTGATTCCCCATCCATTACACTTAGTAAAACCATTCTTGAAAAAATAATGGATATGGAAAAATCACCAACAGATGAGGCGCTGGAATTCATCAAAAATGAAATTCAGAAAACCTTTTATTGAGTTTACCTGAACCCTATATAATACAGGTAACCCAGGGAAAGGGAATAGCCGTAATTCCTGTATTTGATGCCATCCAAACTACTGATATCAAGGACTCCGATATTGGTTTTGAGTTCAACAAAGAAATCCAGTTCAAACCTCAATCGTATTATGTAACCGGCACCGGCAGTTACTCCCAAATCCAGCCGCCTGAAATCATCCAGTACATTTCTGTCAACCGGGGTAACATCAGGGCCGATCTTCATTTCACCCTTTTCAACGGCAGCGAGGAGATATCCCCCGTAGATGCCTGCAAGAACATAAAACCTTGGATTCTTATTGAACAAATATTTTCCGTATGCGGGTATAACAAAGTAGCTCAATCTGGTATTGTAATTGAATATCTTATTGGGTGCCCCCTTCATTTCAAATCCGATACCTGAACATAGATGAAGATCATCGGAAAAGGAAAAATTCATCAGGGGTAAAAAATGCAGGCTAAGATTTTTATCAAAATCATCATAATTTCCGTCTCCGGAGATACCATACAATCCGCCGCCTGCTTTAATTCCAATGGTTTGTAACTGGGGGTGCTTCTGGGAAAAAACATACAGTTCCCCCAGGGTAAAAAACAACAGGAGAAACAAAAATGTATGTGTAATTCGCAGCATCAATGGCTCATGAAAACCAAATAAAGGTAGAAATATATGTTTAAATACAAAAAAAGCTCATCATAGTATTTTGATGAGCTTCAATTTTTAACCTTTGAATTATCAGATTAACTCGATACTTCGCTTAACAAACTTGATAAGGTCTTCTCCTTTTAACATATTATTGGACAAAAGGGCTAAATCGGTCAGTTGTTTTACGAGCTTATTCTCCTGACCAAATTTCACAAGTTTCTCCTGCCTTTTTGCTTTCAACTCATCCATTTTGGCATTGAGTTCGGAAATCCTGTCCTTGTCCTCCCGGGTAATTTCCTCTTCCTTTTTCCCCTTGTTTGCATCATCAATATCCTTCCTTGCTGCTTCCAGAGGTTGAATCTTCTCAGAAATTTTCAGTAGTTCCTTTCCTATCTTCTTTTCCTTCTCTTCAGCGAGCCTTAGAATTACAGCATGGTTACCATTTATAACCAGGTTAAACTGGTCGGGCATTTCCCCGTAAAAACTAAAGCCGCCACCACCCATGGAAGCCATATCCTTCATCCTTCGCATAAATTCACTCTGCGTAATTGTTACAGGGTTATCGGTTTCTCCCATTCCTTCAAACAACACAAAAAATCTTTCTTTATTTGGAAGCTGGCCTTTGAATATTTCTGTCAGATCATCCTGGTCCTCTTTCTTCAGATTCATTTTGTGGGTTTCTTCCTTTTGAATGAGTTTGTCAATCACATCGGCATCTACTCTTGTGAACCTGGTATTTTTGAATTTTGTTTCCAGGTGATTCAAAAAGTGAGTATCTAACTGACCATCCATCAGAAGAACATCATAGCCCTTTGCCCTGGCTGATTCAATAAAACTAAACTGTTTCTCCGAATCTGTGGCATACAGGTACACCAGGTGTTTGTTTTTATCGGTTTGATTCTCCTTTACAAGCTTTTCATATTCTTCAAAAGTAAAGTACTTACTGTCCGCAGTTTTGAAAAGGGCAAATTTTTCGGCCCGTTCATAAAACTTCTCATCAGTGAGCATTCCATATTGTATGAAAATCTTCAGATGATCCCATTTCCGTTCAAATTCTTCGCGTTGATTCTTAAAGATTTCCGTCAGACGATCAGCAACTTTCTTTGTAATATGAGTTGAAATTTTCTTTACATTCTGGTCACTTTGCAGGTAACTCCTCGATACATTCAATGGTATATCCGGTGAGTCAATCACACCATGCAGGAGAGTAAGAAACTCCGGCACAACTCCTTCTACTGAGTCGGTTACATAAACCTGGTTACAGTATAATTGAATCTTATTCTTCTGGAACTCAATATTGTTTTTGATTTTAGGAAAATACAAAATACCGGTCAGGTGAAACGGGTAGTCCACATTCAAATGAATGTTGAAGAGCGGATCTTCATGAACCGGATACAATTCATGGTAAAAATTCTGGTAATCTTCATCCTTCAAATCCGAAGGTTTTTTAGTCCAGGCGGGTTTAGTATTATTGATAATCCTGTCTTTGCCTGTTTCAATCTCCTTGCCATCCTTCCAATCCTTTTCTTTACCAAAAGCAATTTCAACAGGTAAAAATTTGCAGTATTTCTTGAGCAATTGCAAAATCCGGCTTTCCTCCAGAAATTCCTTATTATCCTCATCAATATAAAGAACAATATCAGTTCCTCTCTCGGTTTTATCAGTCTCTTCCAAAGTATAAACGGGGCTTCCATCGCAACTCCATTTAACCGCACCAGCAGCTTCATCATATGATTTGGTAAATATTTCCACCTTTTTGGCAACCATAAAAGATGAATAAAAACCAAGTCCAAAATGACCTATAATGGCATTATTCTTATCCTTGTACTTTTCAAGAAACTCTTCGGCACTTGAAAAGGCGATCTGGTTAATGTACTTTTTGACTTCATCACCTGTCATGCCAATTCCCCTGTCACTTATCTTCAGGGTTTTATTCTTGTTGTCAAGAGATACTCTTATTGTCAGGTCGCCGGGCTCCTCCTTAAAATCGCCTGAAGCAGCCAGGGTTTTTAATTTTTGTGTAGCATCAACGGCATTGGATACCAATTCCCTCAAAAATATTTCGTGGTCGGAATAGAGAAACTTCTTAATGATAGGGAAAATGTTCTCAGTCTTAACATTTATTTTTCCTTTTTGCATTTCTTTCCATTTTTAAGATGAGACATAATAATAATTTAACGCCTCTGACATTTCAAAGTGCATGCCACAAGTCATTACCTGACAAATAGTCATCCTTGAGAACGAAGAATCAGAAATAAAAAATTTTCGGGAAGAAAATTTTCACAAAAAGTGCGGCAAGTAAAAACAAAAGGATGGAAGCCAAAAAAATTCTCTCGGCAATTTTTTTCTGCTTCCCCTTTGTTTCAAATATTCGTTGACCAATAATGAGTTTCACCCCATTGTCAATACGCATCAGGGTGTTTTCATTTCTTTTGACAAATATCAGCCGCCCCGATTGCTTATAAGACTCATCGGTGGGCATTTCCTTTTCCTCGGTAACTTTTATAATATTTAAAAAGGTGAAAAGGGTAAGTAATTTTTTGGTAAGTATTTCGGGTGTGTTTTCTTTCCCATCGGCAGATTTTAGAGAGATAATGGCTATCCTTATTCCCTGCTTCATGCTTTTCTGTTGTGATATGTGTTCGGTAAAGCGGTGTATGGATGAAAATGCAGTAACCGCATATTTACCAGAGTCTTCATAACGCTTTTTGAGATCGTCTACATAAAAAGACTGGTCATCAATAATATACAGGTAAATCGGGGCAACTATGTTTTTTTTCACTTCCGGAAATTTCCCCCAATTTAATACTTTCATGGTGAATAAAAAACTTAATTGATGAGTTTTAGAAAGGAATACTCCCCGGAGTATTTTAACATCTGGGCTGAATAATCCTGCGGGTAAGTGATTTCAATATCAACAATTTCCCCGTTGGATAAAACAGGTATCAATTCGGGATTTAAGAAACCAGTATAGGGGGCAAGATTCAGCTTTTTGTAACGTGACAAAACTTCAGTATGTAGCTTTCTGTCGACTTTAATGGCATACGACTCAATAAGATTCCTCGCTGCCTCATAATCTCCCTCCGATTTGATTCGTTGAATTTCAGCAAGTAATTGAGCAAATAACTGTCGTAAGCCGGAATAATCATTTATTCTTACATAGGTTTTACCATTCCTTGAATACTTCTCAATTACATTCTGAGTTTTACCTTTTTCGTAACACCAGGAGGTAATCAGTTGTCGGCATCGCATATGTGCCTGCTCAATATCCTTTCCCGGTTCTATTCTCACAAGCTGGGTGACCAAACCGTTTCTGATATAGGAATTATACAAAGTCCTGGGAACTTCTTCAGAGGGCACTATCCCTAATTTCTCAAGATATTTATCCATAATAAAATACAAGGCGTATAGGTCGGCCCTGGCTTCTTCCATTGGAGAGTAATAATTCCTTAGGGTATCGGTTGATACTCCGGGCAGAAGCTGTCCCGACCCATGTCCAAGACATTCATGCAAATCTGTGTGCAGGTTATCGGCTATGAATCCCCATTTCCGGTCAAGCAATATTTCCTCCTCAGAATTGCAAAACTCTTCGGGTAAACCGCTCTCCAGCGACGCCTGATGATAAGCATGGGTTATATTTTCTATGGTAACTGATTTTGAACCATATTCCTGTCTAATCCAGTCAGCATTTGGAAGGTTAATTCCAATTGGTGTTGCCGGGTAGCAATCACCACCAAGCTGCACAGCAGTAATAACCTTTGCACTCATCCCCTGAACCTGTTTCTTTTTGAATCTTTCATTAACAGGAGAATGGTCTTCAAACCACTGAGCATTTTTGCATACAACCTCAGTTCTTTTTGTAGATTCAATATTCCTGAAATTGACAAGAGCTTCCCAACTGCCTTTGAATCCCAGCGGGTCACCATAAGTTTCAATAAAACCGTTTATAAAATCCACCTGTGCATCCTGCTCCTTCACCCATAAAATATTATATTCATCAAACAGTTTCAGGTCACCAGTCTGGTAATATTCAATCAGCTTATTCACCGATTCACGCTGAAGCGAATTTTCAAAAAATGGTAAAGCCCGGGTAAGCCAGTAAACCACCTTTTCAATGACCCCTGAATACAACCCTCCTGCTTTCCATATCTTCTCAACCGGTTTCCCGTTTTCCTTTACCAGCCGGGAGTTCAATCCGCAGGATACAGGTCTTTTACCCGCATTTTTTAATTTAGCAGTATAAAAACTTTCAGCTTCCGGTTGCGTAATTCCCTGGTAATAATTATTGGCAGAACCCGCAACAAGATCTTTGTCAGAATCCTGAGAAACCCTTTTGGCGGCAACGGAAGGATCAAATAAAATGGGTATTATAAAGGCAATCAGTTCGTTTTGCCCCTGAAACAATTCTGAAAGTTCATTCCATTCTAAACTGCGTATTTGCAGAGCAAGGAACTCCCCTGAAAACCCCGGAATAATTTTATCTGTAGAATAATGGTGATGTATCCCGTTGCTGAACCAGATTCTTTTCAGGTATACAAGGAATTCATCATGATCATTGTCAACGGCCTCAGTTTTCAGATTATGATAGACCTTCTCCAGAACATACCTTATAAGAAGATTATACCTGTAATTCTGATCCCAAATAATATCTCTGCCACTCAATGCAGCCTCACTTAAGAAATAAAGCAGTATCTTTTGCTGAACCGTAAGTCCCTCAAATCCGGGTACCTGGAAACGCAATATCCTGATATCGGCAAAACGATCTGCCTGGTAAATGAAATCCGGTTTTTCCTGTTCCATAATCAATTACTGATATCTATATCCCTCACCTGCCTCCAGTGATTATTTTCAAAAACAAAACCATCATAAGAAAAGTCAGGGCCATAGAAGCGGTATTGTCCCCGGTAACGCGGCTGTGAGGGTGACAAGTGATCGTGGATTATCATTTTTCTTGTGAAATCATACCGCAGGCTCATTACAGCACGCGAAGAGTATTCAAATATTACCCTTTTTTGCATCTGCCGTCCAAGGAGAAAAACCGGTGCACCAAACCATGCCTCCTCTTTTTCCAATCGCAAAACATCTATAATCTTGCGGTTGGTGAAAAAGTCATTCAGGTCAAGTGCCAGCAGCAAATAATATCTTGCCCTGTTTAATTCAAAAGGAACTATTTCGTAATAAAGGCAGCCATACCATTCGTTTGCCGAAAATGTTTTGTTTTCAGAACCTTCGAGACCATCCTTTCCTTTTTTTAATTCAACGAACCAAGGCTTTTGGGTATCCTCAGGTTTCCTTTGGATAAAACCATAGTAGTCATGTGTTCCGTCCACACGGGGTAAATTCCAGGTATAAATTCTGATTAAACTGTCGGTTGAAAAAACTTTCCCTACAAATCTTAAGGAATCAAATGGATAAAAGAAGGATTCCGGCATATAAAGAATCTCCTTCCACACCTCGGTGATGCGGTTTGTTACCTCCTGGCGGTGCGGACTTACAATGACCGGCTCAATCTGGCTGTACAACTTCATTAATTTCATCTCCAGCATGGATATCTGGCTATTCCGTGATGGCTCTCCCCTTAATTCAGAAAGATGCAAACCTGTTAGAACGCAAATTAAGAGTGATATTCTTAACATATTCACTTATCTATATTTATTTATTTTTTGATTTTTTGTAACAAAATGGTAATTTTGTGAAAATATTTACAAAAAGTATGCAGATTATTGAAAAACTAAAAAAAATATTCACTCTGCGCACCATCATTGGCATTGTTTTGGGGGGTTCGCTTGGTTTCGCCTATTATTATTTTTACGGATGTGAGGGAAGTTGCGGCATCTGGAGTAGTCCTTACTTAAGTACAGGGTTTGGGATTTTATTTGGAGGAGTGCTTCTCAGCAAATAAACAATTATAATAAGTCAAGGCATCTCAGCAGGATAGTTACAGCTTCTTCCATTTCAACTTCACTAATAATAAGTGGTGGTGCGAGTCTTACAGAGTGGGGATTGAATAAAAACCAGTCGGTGAGTAATCCATGTTCCAGCGCAAGTTCAATCAATCTCCTGGTTTTTTTCTCATCACCAAGGTCCATTGCGAGAAGGAGCCCTTTGCCCCTTACCTCTGCAATGTTTTTATGTTTCAGTTTATTTCTGATCCACTCCCCCTTACCAAGTGCAAGATCATGTAATTTTTCCCGGCTGATTATTTCCAGTGATGCCAGTCCTGCAGCACAACACACAGGGTGACCGCCAAAAGTGGTAATGTGTCCAAGCGGAGGATTATTGGCAAGCGATGCCATAATCTCATTAGATGAAATAAAAGCACCCAGGGGCATACCTCCTCCAAAAGCTTTTGCCAATAATAGAATGTCGGGGCTTATGCCGTATTGCTCAAAAGCAAACATACTGCCAGTTCTTCCCATCCCTGTCTGTATTTCGTCAAACACAAGCATTGTACCGGTTCGGTTGCAAACAAGCCGCAAGGCCGAAAGGAATTCCGGATTTGCTTCCATCACCCCCGCCTCCCCCTGAACCGGTTCTATGAAAACACAGGCCGTATTATCAGTAATCTGATTCAACTGTTCAGTCTGGTTAAAATCCAGTAATCGCAGAGAGGGTAGTAAAGGTCTGAAAGGATTCTTCCATGACTCCTCGCCCATAATACTGAGAGCCCCCTGACTGCTTCCGTGATAGGCATTACGAAAGGATACAATTTCATTCCGTCCGGTATACCTCTTGGCAAGCTTCATGGCTCCTTCAACTGCTTCGCTGCCTGAAGTGACGAAATAGACAGAGTCCAGCCTTTCGGGTAGCAAATTGCAAATTTTTTCAGCCAGTTTTACCTGCGGTGACTGGATAAGTTCACCATAAACCATGGTGTGCATGTATTTGCCTGCCTGATTTGCAACAGCCTGAACAATTTCAGGGTGTGCATGTCCAAGGTTACTGACCGATATGCCCGAGATAAAGTCTATATACGATTTACCTTGCGGGGTAAAAAGACGAACACCTCTGGCATATTCAATTTCAATAGCCAAAGGGGCATCAGAAGTTAGGGCAAGATGCCTGTAAAACAACTCGCGGTTTGTTTGCATCTTAAAATGAATACTCTCTTTATTTTACCATCAAATTCAGGTCGTTCATGAGGTTATCCTTGTAGGATTTACCTATGGGTATAGTTTTATTACCACCTTCAACAGGAATAACAATGTTGTTGTCTTCAATCACATTGATACTGCTGGTATTAACTATATATGACCTGTGAACCCTGGTAAACTTGGATGTTGGCAATTTCTTTTCAATAGCCTTCATTGTAAAATGAATAGTGAATTTATCATTGAAAGTGTTAACAATCACATAATTCTCCAAAGCCTCCACCCATAAAATTTCATCATACTTCAGACGAATGAGGGCTGAATTCTTTTTAATAAATATTTCATTCTTTCCTTCGGGAGCAAAATGTTCCTTGCTGTAACGATTGAATGCCTTATCAACAGCCTTGAAAAAACGACCATAGGCAACAGGTTTGAGCAAATAGTCCGTAACATCGTATTCAAATGCTTCGAGGGCATACATTTCTTTAGAAGAAACAATGATAATCTGGGGAAGGTTCTTAAGGGTTTTCAGAAATTCAATTCCACTCATCTCAGGCATTTCAATATCAAGAAAAATCAAATGAATTGGTTTTCCTGACTTGAAGGCATTGATAGCATCTACGCCATTTTCAAATGAATCAACTAATGATAGAAAATCAGTCTTACGAACAAACTCTTCAATTACCCTGCATGAAAGTTTATCGTCATCAATAATTATACAATTCATATCTGGCTAATTTGTGATAAAAATAGCATTATTTTACATGAAATTCAATATTGAGGTGATAATTGGATTTATTCCGAATTAACCTAACTCATTTCGTTTATAAAATTCTTTCTCGATCAATTCAGACTTTCGCACACTGGTTCTTATCCATTCCAGCAAAATCTCTTCCGACTCCTCTTTACTTAACTGATAATGAATTTTCGTCCCCCTCAATTTTTTTGTCAATTCATACAAAATCAGGGCAACCGACACAGAAATATTGAAACTCTGGGTAAATCCATACATAGTTATCTTAAGACTCTCGTCAACATATTTAAATACTTCAGGGGTAAGTCCGTCCTTTTCTGTGCCGAAAATCAAGGCTGCTTTCCCCTTGCTGAGATCAAAATCCTGTAAAAGTGTTGATTCACCATCGGGGGAGGTGCCAATTATTCTGTATCCCTTTTGCTTTAAATGCAATATGGCGTCAACTGTATTGTAATCTTTCTGATTATATTTCTTAATATTTAGCCAGTTTGCTGAGCCAAGGGCGACATCGGGATTAACCTGAAACCGGTTACGGTTTTCTACTATGTGAACATCCTGAATACCAAAGCAGTCGCATGAGCGAAGTACCGCGCTGATATTGTGCGACTGATAAATATCTTCCAGAACAACTGTAAGATATCGTGTACGAGAGTTCAGAACCTTTTCAAATTGATTACGTCGTTTTACGGTAATATGCGCAGCAAGAAAATCTATCAGCATTTTCCTCATGACACAAAAATATAAAATCACAACTTGTAATTACATCTCTGAAAGATTAGAATTTGTTTCCTTTAATTAAAAAAACAGGCTGCCTTTTCGGGCAGCCTGCAATATAATTAAACCGTTCAGATTACTGAACTGTTCCAGCAAGATCACTTCCAGCTTTGAATTTTACAACCTTCTTAGCTTTAATTGTGATAGGCTTACCAGTTTGTGGGTTTCTTCCGGTTCTTGCATTACGCTTTGAAACTGAGAACGAACCGAATCCAACTAATGCAACGCGGTCACCCTTTTTAAGAGCTTTTTGTGTAGTTTTTACAAAAGCATCAAGAGCTTTCTTAGCATCGGCCTTGGTTAATTTTGCTTCACCAGCAATAGCATCAATAAGTTGTGCTTTGTTCATAACAAAAAATGTTTAAGGTTAATAATAAATGAAAACTATCATTTCACCACAAATATAGGCCATTTGTGATGGGAAGCAAACTTCAGCCCTTGTTTTTTATGAAATTATTGATAAAATGGTGTTTTTTGTTAATAAAAGGTTCTAAAAACACTGTCAAACCTTGTATTTTGGGGTGTTAAGCAGATCAAAAAGTCCGGGATATCAACAATCCTGTTGAAAACTCAATTTTTTTTATAATTAAAAATATGTTTTACTTTTGCACCGGGAGAAATGGCAGAGTGGTCGAATGCGGCGGTCTTGAAAACCGTTGTCCCGCTACCGCGGGACCGGGGGTTCGAATCCCTCTTTCTCCGCTAAGTGCAGAAGAGCAATCTTCTGCCTTTTTTATCTATATTTGTCCGGGGAGAAATGCCGGAGTGGTCGAACGGGGCAGACTCGAAATCTGTTGTCTCGCCTAGCGGGACCGGGGGTTCGAATCCCTCTTTCTCCGCCAGATTTAATTAAAGAGGTACATGAACAGGTTTTATTGTGCCTCTTTTCGTTTTCACAAGAACCCAGGGGTTGGCCGGGGTTCGAAACCCGAAGGGTTCACGAGCAGCCTGTGATTGTGGCCTGTGGGAGCGAGGAAATTTCGCCGGAGGCGTAATCACGAGCAGCCTGTGATTGTGGCCTGTGGGAGCGAGGAAATTTCGCCGGAGGCG
>JBBIHY010000024.1:0-20751 GCA_037446695.1 Bacteroidota bacterium | reverse complement strand
ACGTTGGTGGTATGAAAAGTTGCCGATTTCGAAGCACTTCCTTATCAAGGTACACTATACTTTAATAAAAGCGAAAACCTTGAAGCCTGCACTGCACCGGCAATTTTTTATACCACATGTTATAGCCAGTTTATTTTTTCTTTGATTTCTTTTGGTCATTAAATTCAGGAAGACATTTAAACTTGTCAATGTAATCAGCAAATGATTTATATTCGTGCCTTACACAATCGCCTTTAGTTCTCCAATCATCAGCTGTTTCTCTTGTGTCTGATAATGCAAAAATCTTAGCTGAAATATAAGTTTTTTCGAAAAATTTTCCGGAGTCTTTATACTTAAATCTTACTCTTTCAGCCCCCCCATGTACGCCGTCTTTTCCTTTCATAGCAGCTTCAAACTGGTCCAATCTGCCTTTTAGTCCGTTAAGTGAAATAGTCATACCAATGTATACTATTTCTTTTATGAAGGAAAAGTCCTTGTCAGAAATATCTTTTTCAGAATATGCAATGAAGTAAACGGCAGGTTGATTTTTATTAGTAATCTTATTCCTGTC
Source organism: Bacteroidota bacterium (assembly GCA_037446695.1). Taxonomy (GTDB): domain Bacteria; phylum Bacteroidota; class Bacteroidia; order Bacteroidales; family PUMT01; genus JBBIHY01. The sequence goes on along the minus strand of JBBIHY010000024.1, from coordinate 20,201 downwards.
ACTCCACCTGTACCATTTAGTATTTGTCATGTCTTGTTTTTTTAAATTGGCTATAACTTGTTTATATGCTTACCAAAGGTAATGTTATCAACCACCTGTCGGCGGGATATAGTTACCTTTGGGTAATGTTATCTGAATGTGAATGGTATGAAAAAATTACAGAACATTAATTATTGTTAATTTAATTTACCGGGGGTTTGGGTCTGTCCCTTAAATTCTCCTACTATAAAAGTACAAAAGTTTTTCCAGGCACTCAACCTGCAAAAGAAAAAAAGGACCATTGCCCTTCTCAAAATTCCTGTAAATCAGCCTTATTCCTTAAAAGCGTAAACAAAATAGTAAGAAGGCCATATATACCTCATCAATGGCCTGATACCGGGCCTGAACCGGCCGGGTGATCGCCATACCTCACCGCTGATTATCTTCCGGCCGCTCTTTTGCAGAAGCCAGTCATACTGCCTTGGTTCAAATTTATGGTAATGCCTTTCTCATTCATCTTTTTTGCTCCAGTAGGCCCTGGAGAACCATACATTGAGAGGTACCGATGAGATAAGCCTGCCCGATTCAATTTCAATTAGCAGGTTGTAAGGTGCCAGCAGGTGTTCTAATACCTCAAATGAGGTGTTGCAATCCGCTTCAAAATTATTTACGATCCTGTAATCCTTGTCGAGATCTTCTCCCGCGGTGTTGTATACGATGTATCCCTCACTCCTCATAGGGTCAGAGAAGCGGTTGGGTGTTCCCAGGTCGAGTATCCTCTCACCGGCCGGGATATTCTTTTTCAGGAATTCCAGGGTTTTTTGTACCTGAGAACCGGATAATCACTGTTTCCCATTTCGGGATTGTTTATGTTTTGTTTTTCAATATAAATAGTAATTCACCTTCGATGTCCAAAACTTCATAGTTTCCGCTATCATCGCTTTCTCATGCTAATGTGATGGCTTCGCTTATGAGGCGTGAATTAAGTTCAGCACCTTTCAGGTTCAGGTGATTCCCGTCCGGCATGAATTCAACTGACACACCCTTGCTTGCGAAATCAAGGTAATTTATTCCCGGGAGTTCACAGCCTAATCTTTTCACTTTTTCAAAGTATACAATGTCCACTCCGGCCGGGTAATAAGGGTGGTAAGGTGTTGAAACAAGGTATAGTTCAACCCTGTTTTTTGGAATGGTCTGTAATTATTTTCAGGTATTTTTACTGGGTGGAATTTCCGGGGTTTTCACCCCCTTAATACAATTTCAGGGCTCTTTCAATCATAGCGGTATTGCGGTTTGCATGGTTTGATTTGTGCAGTCCTCCTGAACAGTCCCCATAGTATCTGCCTCATTCCACCGGCTGCCTTTTCGTATTTAAATTCACGTTTTTTATTAAACTGTGAAGAAGGTTTGTAGCTCTTTCAATCGCACCGGTTACCCATTGTGGAAATAAATTCACAAAGGCGGGCAAAAACAATAAAATCACGGGTGGGTTCCGGTTTTTTTCTGTAAACATCTGTGGTGTAACTTAGTGTTTGAAAGGTGTAGAAGCTTATACCCACCGGTAAAATAATGTTCAGCGACCCGGCATTCAATTCAGAGCCAAAAAATGAGAATGCTTCAGTAAAGTTGTCCGGGAAAAAATTATAATACCTGAAAAATCCCAGGAATCCCAGGTTAACCAGGGTACTGGTCCACAGAAAATTCTCCGGTTTGACTTTTTCGCGGTTTTTGCCAGCGCAAGTTCAACAGAATAGTCAACCGTCGTTCTGAAGAAAATACGGGAGAGAAACCTGTAATCCCACCAGCCATAAAACAATTAACCGGAGACAACTACCAGGAGGTTTTGAATCTTGAGATGCCTGTTTACCACAAACCATTAAAGCAAAAACACAACCGGCAGGGAAATGGCAAAATCAATGGAGTTAAAAAGCATGTATGGTACTGTTTGAGTTTACGGTCCCATAATAAAAAAAGGGGATTCCTTTAGAACCCCTTCTTAACCTGTTGATATTTAATATCAGCCCGACTTTTTTACGCCAACATTTTTCAGCTTGGCGCCTGCTTTAGGGGCAGGGGAGGCTTTCTTCCTGCCCGGCTCCTGCACTTTTTTTACCAATTCTTTTTTGCCGGGGATTTTTGGTTCCTTTACCCCTTCAAAATGTTTTTCGTGCAGTTCCTGCTCTTCTTTCTTTTTATCTTCCTTCTTTTCTTCCCACAAGGTGGGGCTCATGATTTTATGGTCAACCAGCAGCTTGTACCATGCTGCAATTTTCTTTATGTGGGATGCATAAACACGATCGCGGTCGTATTCGGGTAAAAGTTCTGCAAACCAGGCTTCCAGTTCCTTTGGCTCTGATTTGGGATCTATGCCGGCCTTGCCCTTTTCCTTCTCATAAATTAGTTTGAAAACCCCTGAGAGAGGCATTTCCTTTTCGCTGGTAAAAATGGCTATGTCTTCCAGTGAGCTTATTTTTTGCGTTGTATAGGCATTCATGCGCTTTTTTGTCTCAATGGATTCCACAATCATGCCGGTCTTGCTCTGGGCGATGTACTTGAAAAGCCCCGGTTGTCCCGAAATCGATAAAATGTCTTTTAATTCCATTGTCATTTGGTATTTGAAGAACAAAAATAAGGAAAGGCTTTGATTTTTGGAAGAAAACTACTGCTTAAAGTAAAAAGTGGAAAGGTAAAAAGAAAAAGTAATTGGTTTGGATTAGGGAAGATTGCGGTCATTTTTGATTTTTTCGTAGGCCTCGTTTACTTTTTGAAACTTTTCTTCGGCTGCTTTCCGGAAATCTTCCCCCAGGTAACTCACCTTGTCGGGGTGGTATTTTACGGCCATGGTCCTGTAGGCCTTTTTCACTTCCTCGTTTGTGGCCGAGGGAGGAATCTCCAGGATTTTGTAGGCCCAGTCGGTGTCGGGCACAAACATAGCCTTTATGGAAACAAAATCTTCCCTGCTGATGCCCATGTAGTCTGCAATTTTTTCAATGGCTTCCATCTCCGCGGGGTGCAGGATTTTGTCGGCCATGGAAATGCCAAGCAAAAAGTGCAGCAACTGCAGCCTGGAAGAGTAATCCAGGTATTTACCTATCTGTTCGCAAATATCTCTTACGGGAATATTCTGGTTGAGCAGGTCACGCAGCATAACCACAGCCTGGCGGGCTTTTTCCCTGCCAAAGTTCATTACAAAATACTGTTTCACATAATCCAGTTCCGATTTCTGTACCCTGCCGTCGGCTTTCATCACGGCAGCCACCAGTACCATGAGGGTGATGGCAAAATCTCCCCTTGTGGTTGTTTCAATAATCTGCCCGGTAGTGATTTTGGTGTTATCAATTACCGAGCCTATGAGGAATCCTGCCAGGGCACCCAAGGGGCCAAACATCACCCAGCCCAGTCCGCCGCCAAGCCATTTACCATATTTACTCATTCCTGTGTAGTATTTGCTCCTGCAAGTGCCAGCAGGTGGTTGTGCAACTGAATAGCCTGCGGCAGAACCATTTGTTTGTCGTCGTTCACCAGCACAAAATCACTGCACTTTTCCTTTTTTTCATCGGGCCACTGGTTTTGCATGCGTTGCCTTACCTGCAGTTCTGTAACACCGTCACGTTGCATAATGCGTTTAATCCTGAGTTTTTCCGGGGCCTTCACAAACACAACATAATCCAGGCCTTTTTCGGCACCCGATTCAAATAATATCGCAGCCTCCTTTACCAGGTAGGGCACATCCTTTTGTGCAGCGGCCCATCTTATGAACTGCTTCCCAACCACGGGGTGTACAAATGCATTGAGCCGGTTCAGCAGGGATTTATCTTTAAACACCTGTGCTGCAATCCATTGCCGGTTCAGTTTATCGCCGCTGTAGGCATCTGTTCCAAACAATACCTTGATTTTACCAACCAGTGCTTTGTCCTCTTCCATGAGCCGGCGAGCTTCGCCGTCGGCATTAAAAACGGGTATACCAAGCACCTGGAAAATTTTGCATACTGTTGATTTTCCGCTTCCAATTCCGCCGGTCACGCCCACTTTTATCATCTTTCAATAATATAGTCAACTGATTCGGGAAAATGCCTGATATAAAAAATATTATCAGGCGTTCTGCCAAGCTGTATGCGTATTTTGGGAGGCATCAGGCCTTCCAGCAGGCTATAATCGGCCACAGCCGTGAAATTTGCTGCACTTATCCTTTCATAGTCACTCAGGGCAACCATGTAGAAGAGGGTTATTTCGGCAGGAAAGAGTTTCAGGGTAAGTCCTTCGGGCACATTAACCGGTACAATCGGGATTTTTATACTGCTCTCGGTAAACTGCTCAGCCGGTATGCGTACATTGATTTTTTTCTCCCCATAACGAACCTGGTCCAGTTCCCGGAATTCAAGTGATTTCTCCACTGTACCCCTTATATTGCCAATCCTGGTCATTGCAGAGTAGGCAAACTGCATGGTGTCAATCACCGATTTGGGCCCTTCCACTTCCACAGAGTCGGGGGTGGCAGTTATCTTTCCTTTTACCATAAACTGTCTTTCAAACTGTAAATCCAGCATTGGTTTTACGGGAAGTTTCCTTCGGGCTATGTCAGAAAAAACAAACACAATGGAGTCGGGCTGGATTTCCAGGATCTGGATCTCGTTGCTCAGCTGTCCGGCAATTTTGTTCTGCGCCACCCTCGAAAGTACATAAAAGCTTTGGTTTACCGTGTCTTCAATGGAGCTGAGCGCAAAAGAGTTAACATCAAAAATGAGGGGAAGTAGCTGTTTGCTCAGCCTGTGCCTGAGCAGCGTATACCCGTGTCCGCTCACTTTCAGTGACAGGTTTCCGGGCAGGTCATTTACCAGCACTTTCCCGGCAGGAAGGTTGGTATAGCGAACGGGGTATTGAATATCACTGATGTAATTGCGGTTGAGGGCACTCAGGAACCAGAAAATAGTGGCGACAAAAACGAAAAAAAGAAAAACAAGGAGTTTGTGATAGAATTTCACCTTGTCTTCTTCCACCAGGTTACGGAATTGTTTCAGCAGGCCCTCTTCCATGAGTTTACTTTTTGTAAAAATAAGAATAGTGATCGACTAATAAAAGAAAACAGCAACTCATTGTAACTTTATATACAGGGTAGTATTTCCGGTAAATCCCCGTCAGCCCTGAATTCCTGCCTGCTTTTCGGCAGGTTTGTTACCCCGCCGAAGGCGGACAGGTTTTTTCAGGAAAAAAGTACTTCTAAAAGATTATTTGATGATTAATTATTGACTCATCCTGCAGCCAGTTAAAAAATAACCGCTCTTTTTAACTTTAACTTATGCCTTGACCCAGCAATACGGGGCAAAAAATCAAGGTTTGCAGTCTTTTAAGTGATTTTCTACGGGTCGTTCCCCCCGCCAATAGAACCAGCTCCTGACGGAGTTCAGACAATATTGCTTTCAATGCCCATACAAGGGAACTTACCTTGAAAACCTACTAAAAATCCTGAAGGCTATCCTTAAAAAACCAGGCCTTATGAAGCGGTATAAAAAGTTTTTTGTAAGCTTCTCAACTACAAATCTACATAAAACAACGCAAATTTATCATAGCTGGGAAAATGCGAAGCTTTGATTTTCTTTCTGCCACCGGCAGGAATAGTAACCCGCCGCTGACAGAGTTAGGAAAATATTAATTATCTTTTTAAAGGCATAGGATTTCATACATTGATTCCTCAAAACCAGATGATATAACTGCTCAATAAATATTTTGACTTTTAAATAAATATTACAAAGCAAAAAGAGTTCAAAGTCACCGTAGCGACTCTGAACTCCTAATGAATGGTTTCTGAAGAATGGTTTACTTCTGTGCTGCCAGGTCGGATGGGTCCTTGATCACGGCATTCTTGTCCACCTTGAGCTTCATCTGGCCTTCCACCTCCATGATAACATACTGGTCAGTTATTTCGGCTACTTTGCCATAGATACCGCCAGTGGTGATAATTTTGTCGCCTTTTTTCAGCTGGCTTCTGAAGTTTCTCAGTTCTTTCTGTCTTTTCATTTGCGGGCGAATCATAAAGAAATAAAACACCACGATAATGAGCAGAAGTGGTAAAAATGCCATCAACGGATTTTGTCCTTCCTGCGGCTGGGGCATCAACAATAAAAATAAAAGATTCATTGAAAATTAATTTATGGTTAAACTTGAATTCGAGCTCTTACAAATAATACGGTAGCGGGTTCTGAGGAATTGGTAAACAGGGATATGGATTTTGACTGTGCTCCCCTGAACCCCCTTGTGTTGAAAACGATTTTTACTTTCCCCTGTTTGCCGGGGGGTACCGGCTGTTTTTCATAGTCGGGTACCGTGCAACCGCAGGAGGCCGAGGCCGAATAAATAATCAGGTCCGATCCGCCGGTATTGGTAAACACAAAGGTGTATTCGAGTACTTCTCCCTGGGTAACCTGTCCGAAATCATGTGTCGTTTTCTGAAATGTAATTTCAGCAGGCTTGCCTGTTCCGGTATTTCCATCCAATGTTCCCCTGTTTTCCCTGCCGGAACAGGAAAATACGAGCAAGGATGCGAACAAAACTACAAATCTCATACCTCTTGGGAAATAGTGCGCAAATGTAATAATTTTTCGCGTGAAACAGCTATTTTAAGAAAACAGGCAATACAGGTATAGCTGGTTCCCGCCTATAGTTTATCTGAATAAAAGGTTTTGTTAAAAAAATTGATATTTAGCCAGTAAAAACCCACATGAAAATTAATTTTCTCCAATGAGCCCGCGCCCCTTTTTCACAAAAAGCTTGTGTTCCCTCAGGTGCTGAATTATTTTATCGAGTATCCCATTGATAAAAATGCTGCTTTTTTCGGTACTGTACAGCTTTGATATTTCAATGTATTCATTGAAGCTTACTTTTACAGGAATGGATTCAAACTCCTGAATTTCGGCTATGGCCATCATGAGAAGGAGAATGTCCATGAAGGCAATCCGTTCAAAATCCCAGTTTCTGGTGTACTGCTCAATAAGCTTTTCATAATCCTTCTGGTTCACAATTACTTTTCTGAACAGCTTTTTTGCAAACACGGCATCTTCCTCATTTTTATAAAGGGGAAGAATGGTTTCGGCAGAAGGGGTGGTTTTTTTCATCTTCCTAATTGTTTTACCCGCAATATTTACCAGGTAGTCCACCTCGTCATTCCAGTAAATACTTTGTTCTTCAAGGGTATTGTAAAATTCATCAGAGGGAAGGATTAGATCGTTCAGCAGTGCAATGGTAAATTTCTTATCTTCTTCAAAGCTTGTTTCGGGAGCTCCCATATATTCCCGGTAGAAATCTTCCATTGCCATCTGGTTGTATAGCGACCTAATAAGTTCGGGCCTGTTGGACCAGGAAATTTTCGTATTGTTCACAAATGTTTTCAAGGCACTGTTCTGCCCCAGCATGGCTATTACGGGATTATCCACAAATCGTGTGTTGGGATTCAGATCATCGGGGCCGGGTATTTTTTTCTCCCTGGCAATGTCAATTCTCAGCCGGGCATACCTTACCAGTTCGGTAAGCAACAGGAAAAGAGAAATATAGAGCTCGTAGGATTTATTGATACTGAAGTGCAGTTCCTTTTCGGAATTGCTGACAGAGGGAGAATCTGTCTGTAAATAAGCATACAGAGCCTGCATCACCTTTACCCTGAGTAATCTTCTGTTAATCATCGGTCTTGTAAAGAACTGTTATATGTGATACGGTATTTTTCGTGCTGCAAAGTAAACAAAATAAAGTAATATTAAATCGTATGTATGTCAGTAAATCCTGATTGCAGAAAAAAAACAAAAAAAAACAGGTTTTAACAGAATAAAAAAAAATTTCTATTTTTGAATAGAATATTGCAATTGGTAACCTATTAAATGTTTTTTGAAAGATGGAAGAGAACGAAAAGAATGTTGAAACCGAAAACAACGGACGTGAAGAGATTTATTCGCAGACTGTGAGGGCGGGCAAGAGAACCTATTTTTTCGATGTGAAGGCAACGAAAAGCAACGACTATTACCTGACCATTACCGAAAGCAAAAAGCGCTTTAACCGCGACGGCAGACATTATTTTGAGAAGCACAAAATTTTCCTTTACAAGGAAGATTTTGAGAAGTTTAACGAGGGACTCAACGAGGTGGTTGATTACATTAAAACTGCCAACCCACAGGTGATTCAGCCTAAGGAGGATGCCCCGGTTGACAGTAATTTTACCAATGTGGAATTCGACGATTTGGAAGATACCAAATAACCGCGTGCTGGTTCGCTGAACCGGCTCCTGCTTTTTTCTATCTTCAGGCGACTGGAAACTGACGGGTTAAGTACCCTGTCATCCTTCTTCTTAAACCTGCAGCTATGTTACTCAATTTGTTGTTTCTAGCCCTGGGATTTCTTCTTCTCATACTGGGAGCCGGCTGGCTCATTGACGGTGCGTCTTCCCTGGCTAGAAAGTACAGGATTTCAGATCTTGCAATAGGCCTTACCATTGTTGCTTTTGGAACATCGGCGCCTGAATTAGTTGTGAATGTATTTGCAGCTTTTCAGGGTCACCCCGATATTGTTTTTGGTAATATCATTGGCAGCAACAATTTTAATATCTTCCTTATTCTGGGCATTTCAGGTGTCATACTTCCAATCACTGTTCAGTCCAGCACGGTATGGAAAGAAATTCCACTCTCTTTCGTGGCCATGCTGGTACTTTTTGTCCTTGCAAATGATTTCTTTCTGCGTGAAGAATCCATACTTTCCAGGCTTGACGGAGTCATTATGCTTGGTTTGTTTGTTTTATTTCTTCTTTATGTTTACAGGCAGCTTAAATACGATTCGCCTGTAAAAGCAGAAGATTCCAAAGAATTGTCGCTTGCCCGCACCTGGGTGTATATTTTTGTTGGGCTGGCAGGACTTGTCCTGGGGGGACGCCTGGTTGTAAACAGCGCAATAAACCTTGCTACCCAGATGGGGGTGAGTGAGAAGATCATTGGGCTCACCATAGTTGCTGCAGGCACCTCCCTGCCTGAACTGGCCACTTCGGTAATGGCAGTTGTGAAAAAAAATAATGACATTGCCGTTGGAAACATTATCGGGTCCAACATTTTCAATATCTTCTTAATACTGGGATTGAGCTCACTCATCGCCCCAATGGCCTACGAGAAGGTGTTTAACAGGGATATTTATCTGCTTGCATTCGGAACGGCGGTGCTGTTTATTGCCATGTTTACCGGAAAAAGGAAAAAACTGGATCGACGGGAGGCTGCCCTGCTACTCGCAATCTATACCGGGTATACTATATTTCTCATTGTTAAGGGCACCTGAAATGAAGCACTAATTTACTAATCACTGATTTTAACTGCTATTTTTGGAAATTCCGGCAGGGCACGGTAGATGGTTCTGGCATCCTTCTTGTCGAGTGTAATCTCTATACGGTGCTCAAAGGGTTTGTAGCGGAATTGAAGCATGTACCCCAGGGTTGCTCCAAAACTTTTTAATTCTCTTTTCATCTTCCGGCAGAAATATCCTTTTCTGTTCCCGTCTTCCCACTGGTTAAAATGCAGTGTAAGATTCCTGTCTGTTTTATAGGTAAAATAAACCAGTTTGTCTTCAGGTTCGGGCGGGAGCACCGGAGAGTTTTGTGCTTCAATGGTATCGGCGGGGGCATGTTTGATTACTATGGGTTCATGCGGTATGGTTGAGGAATGTTCTATTGTTTTGAACGGTGAGGAAAGCCACCATGCCTTTGCCAGGGGTGGTATCTGCCGCAGGGAGGCAGTGAGCTTTACATCTCTGATTAAGACAGTATGAACCACCAGTCCTTTTATTTCCAGCCAAAGCGTACTGTCCGGTAAATGTATTGTCATCCTCACCGAATCGCTTTGCGCCATTTCATGCCTGGCATTGAGAAAAGCCCTGTTTTTTTCCTTTTCAGTAAGGGTATTCCAGAAATTCTCCGATGAAGGAGGAGCAAACCGTTTTCCAATTTTCTCAATGAAAAGAGAATCGGTTATCATGTTTATCTGTATTGCATAATTCCTGGCAGAAAGGAAATGAAAAATCATGTACCAGCCAATAAAAACAGTTACAACGATGATTGTGAAAAGCCTGACCACCCGGAAAGAGCGTCTTTTATCATTTTCTGTAAAATTATCGGACATGTGAATGAAATTATCAGTTAAAAAATATATACCCGGGAACCGATATGCAGTGTCTGGTAAACCTTTTTCAGGTCATCATCCCCCAGGCGTATGCAACCATGGGTTACGGGCAGCCCAAGGAAACGCTGGAAAAGTGTTCCGTGAATGAGGTATCCATCGCCCAGGCTAAGGGCATAATCTCCCAACACCCCTGCCTCAAACCTCAAATGAGAATTAGCCGGGGGAACAGGCAGTCCTTCTTCTATAAAAGCCCAGTCGGGTTTTCTCCACACAGGAGAAACAGTTTTCCCCTGTATGGTAAACATACCCTTGGGTGTTTTAAAAATCCATTGCTGGTCGGCACCTGCCTTCAGCAAAGTGTAACTTCCCGTGGAGCAAATCCCTTCGTGTATCATTTTTCCGCCTGAGAACAGGTATATTTTATTTTCAGAGGTGTTTACCACCAGGTAACTTCTGGAAGGAATCAGCCGGCGCAGGCCCTGGTCCAGTTTGTCTGTTTCCATTTTCAGGTTTTTCAGGTAATTCTCGGCAGGCTTTTTACCTGAAAAGAGCATTGAATCGGAGGGGGTATTGTGTGTAAAATATCCCGGCGTATGGTTCTCCATGAGAGGAGTAAGAAAGCACAGAAAAATGCATAGTATTAACACAATTGCAGCAAAAAGACGAATCCAGCTCACAAAAGGTTTTATTTTTATGTGCCATTCACTAAAGTTTCCTGCAATAGATTTGTATAACCGGAAAAATCCCGACCTGATTTTTTCTGAGATGCTCATATGATTTTTTATTCAAAAATTTGGGATAATGGTTTGGTACTTCCAACAATCGTAACCGGGGTGCCAACTTTCACAAACTGATATAAGATATCCATGTCTTTGTTTATCAGGGCAACACAACCGTCCGTCCAGTGTATTCCTTTTCCTCCCTCCCCGTGAATTTCAATGAGACTGCCAATTTGTGCCCTTGACGGCAAATTGCCATTCTTTTTGTCCAGCGAGAACCTCTTCTTGTCGTCTTCGTTGGGGTAATTGATGAGGAGGGCCTTGTGATAAATTGTCTGAGGCTTCACAAGTTTTTTTGTAATGTGGTATTTACCCTCCGGGGTTGCCCGGTCACCCTGCTGTACTTTGTCCCCAATCCAGTTTGGCCCCATTTCAATGCCAAACACCTTAATCACCTTGCCGTCTTTGTAAAGAGTGCAGGTATGGGCCAGCTTATCCACCACGATGGCATATTCCTTCATTCCGGCAGACCATTGTATGGTTTCCCTTACCCATTTTTGCCAGGAGGAATACATACTGAAATATTCTGATATGAATTTACCTGCATCTGAATTGGCTTGTGCAATAATCTCCAGCGAGGTGTTAATCTTTTTTACTGCCTGCAGTTTGTCATTTCTTCGAAGTGCTGATTCTCCCTCGGTAAACAACAACTTTGCCCTGATATATTTTTTCCTTATTTCTCCGGGCAGGGGCAACTGATAATACCTGCTTTCAAATTCATGGAGATTGCCTGAAGCCGTCTTCATTTTTTCATCAATCTGCTGTTCCAGTTGTTTCCTGTTTTTTTCGGCCGCCAGCATAGCTTTTTTTGCTTCGGCAATTGACAGACCGGCAAGCTCCTCCACCCTGTTATACTTCCTGTTATAAACAGGTTTTTTATTTTGGTTTCTCCATTCCTCAAGCAGTTGTTCCCTGTAGGCTTCAGCCCTGGCTAATTCACAGGCAGCATAAAGTCCCGCATCTTTTTTTACTGCCTGGGAAATAACCCGGCGGCTTTCTTCAATGATTTCAGTTGGCAGTGGATCACGGTTAAGGTATAAAAATGTAAATACCATTATAACTACTGATACCAGAAATAAGGGGATCAGCAGTATCTTCCACTTCTTGTTAATCTTCATAGTGCAATTGAAATTCAAAAATTCCTGAAACGGGAAATCTAAATAAAATGTCCTGAAACCGGGATTTCAGGACATTTTATTTTTTCAATAGATTCGGGTGATTTACCTTCTTACCTTTGCAGTGACTGCCTTCAATTCCTCATTAACGGAGGTAAGTTTTGAAGTAGCAGCAGTTACCTTGTCTTTGGCACCCATAAAATTGCCGGCTTCCAGCAGCGAAGTTGTTTCAGCAAGAGCGGTTTCCATGGCAGCAAGTTCAGCTTTAATGGCATCAATGGCTGCTTTTCCCTCTTTGCCTTTTGGTGCTTTTTCAACCAGTTTTTTATTTTCGTCCAGCAGGGCCTGAGCAGCAACAAGGGCAGTTTCGGCCTCCATTTTTACCTGATCTTTTGCGGTCACGGTTTTTTCTGCCAGAGTTGCTGAATTTGCAATAACAGCTTCCAGTTGAGCTTTTGGTGCATCAAAATTCTTCAGAAGTTTGGAATTTGCTATTTCAACATTTTCCAGGGCGGCATTGAGTGAGTCCTGCAGAGCGGTAAACTCTCCGGCTACATAAATGTCAGCCTGAATGGCTTTGAGGTTCTCAATAGCGGCTTTGGCAGCATCAATTTCAGCCTGGGGCATCTTCCCGCAGGAGGTGAGAGTAAAAGCTGCAATTACAGTTGCCAGAAGGGCGAAAATAAAATTTCTTTTCATAGTTCTTTTTTTGTTAAGGTGATTAATTAAAAAACATTTGATTTTATATACTATTGAGATGCAAAATTAAACAATTGTCACCTGTTTTTTAAAAAAAAAATATTGCTTCGCAAAAACTATTTGCAAAAGCCAGATTATTAATGTATTAAAAATGAATCGGATTTTGCGATAGTCATGAAAGCTGATTATTTTTGACTCAGAATTTTTTATTTGGCTGTTATGTCCGGCTTGGATTCCTACCTTTCCGATGAAGAAATTGTAAGGCTTGTTATTGAAACCAGGAATAACAAACTACTGGGGGTGTTGTGGAACCGTTATTCAAAAAAGGTAAATGACAAGTGTTTCTCCCTGGTTAAAGAACATCACCTGGCAGAAGAGTTTACCACTGAAATATTTTCCAAGGTGATAGAAAAGCTGGATGGTTTCAGGGGAGTTTCCTCATTTTCCACCTGGCTATATGCAATTACCTACAATCATTGCATTGAGTACCTGCGGCTGAAGAAACGGCTGCACTACCCTGAATGGAACCGACGCAATAAATTGCCCGAGGTTGTTGATGAAATTGAAGAAGAAGATTTGACAGATATCAGGTACGGCAGGATGATGAAAATACTGGACATGATTCACCCGGAGGAAAAAACCCTTCTGCTAATGAAATACAAGGACAATGCCCCGCTGAAACTTATTCAATCAACACTCCAGATTAGTGAAAGTGCTGCCAAAATGCGCATTAAAAGGGCCAAGGCGAGGGTGAGTTACCTGTATAAAGAGTTGTACGCTTCTTCGTAAATCAAAAAAGTGACAAATTAAAAAAAGTGCGTCACTATAATTGAATTGTAATGAAATCAGAAGATAAATTTTTTATGTCATTTTTCAGGGGTTTTCATGCTGATCCTCCCCAGAATGTTCTGGAGGGTTTTTACAGAATTGCTCCTGAGGCTGTTGAGGTGGAATGGCACATTGATGAAAATACCTTTGAGGCCATTTACAGGGAGAATGGTATTGAGAAAATTTCTTTTTTCCTTGAAAATGGTGAATGGCTTGAAACAAAAACAAACCTTAGGCTTGAAATGATTCCTGCTTTTATTAAGGCAGAATTGGAGAAGAACTGGGAAATTATGAATGCGATTGAATTGAAAACGCCCCAAAAAAGGGAGTTTGAGTTCATTACCAGGGACAAAAGTAAAAGCAGGTATCTCTTATTTACCGATGAAGACGGCAGGATTACGCAACAATATGATTTTAACGAAGAAAGCATCCTCTAAGGATGCTTTCTGTTTTAAACTGGTATTTTTGGCTTAAGCTTTCTGCACCTGCCTGATGCCAAGGTTCGTCCATGCAATGATCAAACCACCGGTCATGAACATAATCAGGCTGTAAACAGCCGGAGATATGGCCATTACATCGTTATGAAGCAGGGTGCTGGCTATCATAATACCAAGTGTGCCATTCTGTATGCCTGATTCAATAGAGATCGTAATGCTTTGGGGCAGGGTCAGCTTTGCCCATCTTGCTGTGAAGTACCCTATCAGCAGCATCACCACATTGAGAGATAGAGCTGCAGGACCAATATCCCTGAATGAATTCACAAAAATATCGCGGTTGGTATTGATGGCTGCAAAAATGATAAGGAACAACAGAATACCCGAAACGATTTTCACAGGCTTGTCCATTTTGCCGGCGAAATGGACGGCTTTTGCCCTGATGAACATGCCGATGGATACCGGCAAAAGGGTTATGAGAGTGAGCTTAATGATGGTTTCGAATACCGGCAATGGCACATATTCGCCCCGCTGCAAAAAATACGAAAGTGAGAAATTCACAATAAGTGGGATGGTAATCACGGCAATCAGGCTGGAGATGGCTGTGAGGGTAATGGACAGGGCTGTGTCTCCTTTTGAAATATGGGCAATCAGGTTGGAGGTAGGTCCGCCCGGACAGGCAGCGAGAATCATTATACCTACGGCCAGGTGAAGGTTTTCAAGGCCAAACATCAAAACAAGCAAAAATCCCACAATGGGCAGAACAATGATCTGGTTGGCAAGGCCTACTGCAGCAGCCCTGGGGTATAAAACTATCCGTTTGAAATCATTTGGCACAAGAGAAAGACCCATTCCAAGCATAATTATGCCAAGGGAAACCGGTAACATAATATCCGTGAGGTAGTTTGTTTCCATAATTTTGTTTGTTAGTTAATAATTTGAGTCGCCTTTTTGAAATTTACTTATCAGGTTATTTTAAACGCAGGTATGAAAAAATTGCGCTGCAAGATAATGCCTCAGGCAATATCAAAACAAGGAAAGTAGTAAAAAAAAATAAAAAACGACAATCAATTCTAAATAGCAAAGTGTTTTAAATTACTGTAAATCAATAAAAAATGAACGGAATTTCTAAATAGTTCCGGGCGGTATTTTTGGCGATTGGCAAAAACATTTTAATTTTAACCCGGGGAAGAAGTTTTTCAATGTCTTCCCTTAATTTTTCATGGGGAGTAGAAGGGGAATATTTTAAATGGTTTCCCGGTGTGGTCAACAAGGAATTTGGTAAAGTTCCATCCAATTCTCTTCAATCCAAGCCTTCCGGGCAGTTTTTTCTTCATAAAACGAAAAAGGGGTGGTTGCCTGCTTCCGTTCACATCGGTTTTTTTCATTACAGCAAAGGAGGTGTTAAAATTTACGGAACAGAATTCTACGTTTTCTTGGGAGTGGAAAGAATTTTGTGTAAATGAATTGGTAGCTGCACAGTGGTTCTCAACCGGACAGAGGCCGGAAAGAATATTGGCAACAGCCCATCTGCCAGGAATATACATGCCCGTGCGGTTTTTATCAAGGCTAAGTTGGTAAGAATCCTCTTCAGACTGTGATTGAAGTACCAGCGGCATTAAAATAAAAAGAAGGAAGAGAAATGTTTTTTTATAAACTTCAAATTTCCCTAATTCCAGGAAATTGTAACAAGAAAACGGGTAATTTGTTCAGTAAAATGCCGTTTATTTGAAACCGCAAAAATGATGGTTTTTTATCAGGAATTAGTTCTTTTTTACTCCCCGGCCTGTCCAAGATCTTTTTGCTTTTGAATGAAATCCTTGATTTCTTCCAGGCTGATTTTTTTCACATTCGTGACAATAAAATTGGTTTTGAGGAAATCGCCATATTGATTACTTTCTGCAATAGCCATCTTAAAGATTTCCTTGATGGAAGATTTTATGGGTATAATGGTTAGCAGTGTGGCAAAATTCTCTTCAAAATTCACTTCCTCAATTTCGCCCTTATGCTTTTTCAGTACGTACTCAAACTCATTCTTTATGATTTTTTGCTGCAGCTGAGAAAAAGCATTACCCTCTTTCAGCAGAAGAACAACAAAATACCGCAGGCCTGTACCTTTTCCTCCCAGTCCTGTGGAAATAAAAACCTGATTTTCATCCAGGAACTTACTTTGCAGCAGCATACGGCTTTCCTGAAAAGCAAGGATCGCCCATTCTCTTAGTTCCGGGCCGGGGTTGGAAAGGTATTTTTCAATCGCCCGGTAGGCTTCCACTTCCTCCAGTGAGGCAAGCTGTACGAGCAGTTTCTTCCTGGCAGGTATAGCCAGATCAGGCTTGAAAAGCTGCTCTATGGATGCGAGGATTTTCTCAGAAATCAACTCTTTTTTGATTTTTTTGGAATATTCGAAATACTCCATCTGCAAGTCAATATTGATGGATTCTTCCAGAATATTCAGGTTGTCGGGAACCTGTCCGAATAGTTCCTGTATTTTATCGTATATGTTTTCTTCGTCCATGCTAGCAGTTTCGAAAAATAAAACGCCCGTAAGTTAAAAAGATTATTCAGTTCCATTGGAATAATGATTTTTCTTTTTTAATAATAAATCCTCATACCAAAAGTTTAGTCAATAGATTTGCAAATCCCCTCAATTAGGTATTGGCAAAATGCGAAAATGGAGTTATGTTTGTAATCTTTCTAAATAAGTGACCATTACATGAATTTATCCCAGTTGCAGAATGGTGAATCGGGTGTAATTACCAAGGTGTTGGGCAGGGGAGCATTCCGCAAACGAATTACAGAAATGGGTTTCGTAAAGGGGCAAACCGTGACTGTTATCAAGAACGCCCCACTAAAAGATCCGGTGGAATACAAGGTGATGGGGTACGACATTTCACTGCGTCGCAGCGAAGCAGTGCTTATTGAAGTTATTACCGAGGAGGAAGCCAAAGAGCAAAAGCTGGTGAAATTCAACGGGGTTTTCACCGAAAGTGAGCTCTCGAATTCTGCAGAAAAAAAGAGTCGTGTCATCAATGTAGTGCTGGTTGGAAACCCTAATGCGGGCAAAACCACCATTTTTAATTACGCTTCCCGATCACGCGAAAGAGTGGGGAACTATAGTGGCGTGACTGTAGATGCCAAGCAGGCCAGGTTTTATATGAAGGGATATACCCTTAATATAATTGATCTGCCGGGTACCTATTCTCTCTCGGCCTATTCGCCCGAAGAGCTTTATGTACGCGATTATATAGCCAACTACATGCCCGACATTGTTGTGAATGTGGTGGATGCTTCCAACCTGGAGAGAAACCTGTACCTTACTACCCAACTCATCGATATGGATATCAGGGTGGTGATGGCACTAAACATGTACGATGAACTTCTTGAAAAGGGAGACAGTTTTGATTATGATTCCCTCGGGAAGATGATAGGTATTCCGATTATGCCTACAATTGGCTCAAAGAACAAGGGAATCAGGGAACTGTTTGGCAAGGTTATAGAAGTTTATGAAGAAAGAGACAAGTATGTGAGGCATGTGCATATCAATTATGGGGAAGACATTGAAAATGCCATCCGCAATATACAGGAAAAAATAAGGGTTCCCGGGAACTTTCATCTTACCGACAGGTATTCTTCCCGGTTTCTCTCTATCAAACTTCTGGAAAGGGATAAAAATGCCCAGGAGCATATTTCCGTTTTGAAAAATTACCCGGAGATAAAGGAAAATACTGACAGGGAAATTCAAAAACTGGAGGATTCTTACAAGGACGACTGCGAGACCCTGCTCACCGATGCCAAATATGGTTTTATTGCCGGTGCGCTGCGCGAAACCTACAAGGGAGCAGGCACAATTCTGCATAAGAAATCGGAAAAAATTGATAGTTATCTTACTCACAGGATATTGGGATTCCCGATCTTTATTTTCTTTATGTGGCTCATGTTTCAGTCCACCTTCACATTGGGTGAGTACCCTATGGACTGGATTGAGAGTGGTGTTTCCTGGCTGGGTGACTTTATTGAAACCCTTATGCCTGAAGGAACATTCAAGGATCTTCTGATAAATGGAATAATAGGTGGAGTTGGAGGGGTGATTGTTTTCCTTCCGAACATTCTCATCCTGTTCTTCTTTATCTCCCTCATGGAAGATACAGGCTACATGGCAAGGGCTGCTTTTATCATGGATAAACTCATGCACCAGATAGGTTTACACGGAAAGTCATTTATCCCACTCATTATGGGTTTTGGCTGTAATGTGCCGGCAATTATGGCTACCCGCACCATTGAAAACCGGAATAACAGGTTGCTTACCATGCTCATCAACCCCTTTATGTCGTGCAGTGCCCGCCTGCCCGTATATATTCTTATCATCGGGGCCTTTTTTCCTGAGTATGCTGGAACAGTTCTGTTCAGCATTTATTTCTTTGGAATTCTTATGGCCATTCTGATTTCTATTTTGTTTAAAAACCTGTTTTTCAGGACTGATGAGGTGCCTTTCGTGATGGAACTCCCTCCTTACCGCGTTCCTACAATTAAATCCACCATCAGGCATATGTGGTACAAAGGGAGCCAGTACCTGAAGAAAATGGGAGGGATTATTCTCATTGCCTCCATCATTATATGGGCACTTGGACATTTCCCGCGAAAAACAGAATTTTCTCAGGACTTTGAAGGAAAGATCACACAGTTGAATTGTCAGCTTTATCAAACTGATCCCGAAAACTTTGGGGATTTGCAGGCATACAACAACCGGAGAAACGACATTTTGCAGCAGCTTGAATTTGCAAGACTCGAAATGGAGTCAGAACGACAGGAAAATTCATTCATTGGCAGAATCGGACATTTTATTGAACCCGCCCTCAGGCCGTTGGGATTCGACTGGAAAATGGGGATCAGCTTGTTGTCGGGAGTTGCTGCAAAAGAGATCGTTGTTAGCACCATGGGTGTGATATACCAGCCCGATCCAGGCATTCCTGAGACAAGGGAAAATCTTTCGGAAAGGCTCAGAAATCAGCAGCACAGAATTGGTAAAAAGGCCGGGCAACCAGTTTTTACACCCGTTGTAGCCCTGAGCTTTCTTCTATTCATCCTGATTTATTTCCCATGTGTGGCTGTAATTGCAGCCATCAAAAACGAATCGGGCACATGGAAATGGGCTGTGTTTACCATTTTATATACAACTACACTTGCCTGGTTTTTATCTTTCCTTGTATATCAGGCGGGAAATTTACTGTTTTAAGAAAATGAATATACAGGACATACTTTCGTTCATTACTGTTGCCTTTGCTTTTGGTTATGCAATTTACAGCCTGGTAGAGCTTCTGATGCCTGTCAGAAAAAAATCAGGGAGCAACTGCGGCTCATGTACAATTTGTTCTGAAAAATGATGAGGTTGTAAGAATTTTGTATGTTTGAAGTAATTTGAAGGGCAAAAAGAACCTGAAATGGATTACTTTCTCGTTTCCCTGGCTGTAATATTTGTTCTGCTCGGTATCGCCGGATGCCTGCTTCCCGTACTTCCGGGTCCTCCCTTAAGTTTTCTTTCTTTGCTGCTTCTTCAGTTCACCCGCTGGGGAGATTTTGACCCTGATTTTTTGATACTCTGGGCTGTAATTGCAGGGCTTGTAACCGCAATGGATTATGTTCTGCCGGTTTGGGTAACCCGCAAAACAGGTGGTACAAAGGCCGGAGTATGGGGAGCATTACTTGGGCTGCTGGCAGGTATTTTTCTTTTTCCTCCCATTGGAATCATTTTAGGACCCTTCCTGGGGGCAATGGCAGGGGAATTGATTCATGGTGCCGAAGGTAACAGGGCACTGAGGGCAGGTTTAGGATCCTTCCTCGGATTTTTATTAGGAACAGGCTTAAAACTAATCTCATCCCTTGTGATGAGCTGGTATTTTTTTAAAGAACTTGTTGGCTGATACATTTTTTTCAAAACGAAGGCTCTGTTTAAAATATAACTGCCCTGCCAGAATCCCGTATAACCCACATTCTCATTTTGATTGTTTATCATTAGTGTCCGATTAAATTTTTTGTATTTACGTGCATGTGTTTGTATATAAGGAAATCAGTAGTTTTCTGTTTACCGGGGGGTCGCTTTCCGCCTCAGAGAAACGATAGTTCTTTGATTCCATTAGAAATTATAATGATATCAAAAATTTCAGTTAAGAAAATCAGGTGAATTGACGTTAAGAAATGCGAGCTGTTTGAGCGTAGCGAGTTCCCGGATTTTAG
>JBBIHY010000023.1:0-27349 GCA_037446695.1 Bacteroidota bacterium | reverse complement strand
CAGCAACATGGGTGTTCCATCATTCCTTGTAAAAATAATTTTGTTATGATGAAAAGAAAATACTGGCTTTTTGGTTTTATTCTGCTTTTTCTTTTCGCGTGCTCAGGTGAAACTGATTTCCGCAGGGCAGAAAAAGCTGTAAACACAGTTGAAATGGGTAAGCATATAGCTATGTTGGCTTCTGACGGGTTCCAGGGGAGGAAACCATTTTCCAAAGGTGAGGAATTAACCATTCAGTACCTGAAGGATGTGTTTGTTGCAATCGGATTGGAGCCTGGTAACGGCGACAGTTATTATCAGGATGTACCTCTTGTAGAGGTGGAAGTGAAACCCTCTGAATACTTAAGGGTTTCTACCCTGAAGGGTGAGAAAAAACTGAGACTGAATGAAGATTTCACGGTTGTAAGCAGGAGGCTGACTAACAGAATTGAAATCGAATTCTCAGAAGTGATTTTCTGCGGGTATGGAATTAATGCACCCGATTACCGTTGGAACGATTTTTCGGATATTGATGTAAGAGGAAAGACGATTATAGTACTTGTGAATGATCCCGGGCTTGTTTCCAACGATCCTGGACTTTTCAAAGGCAGGGAAATGACTTATTACGGGCGCTGGACATATAAATGGGAAGAAGCTGCCCGGCAAGGGGCCCAGGCGGTGTTTATAGTACACAACGACAGTGGGGCAGGATATCCATGGAGCGTAGTGGTGAACGGAGCAAATACACCTAAACTGTACATGCAAAGTGAAAACAATTACGCCGACAGATGCATGGCTGAGGGTTGGCTGACACGGGAAGCAGCAACTGAGATTTTTAATCATGCCGGACTTAGCTTTACCGACATGGAACGAATTGCCGCACAACCGGGTTTCAAACCTGTTAAACTGAATATGAATTTTGCACTGGACATGGATATTTTATACAGGTATGATGTGTCAAGGAATGTTTTGGGAATGATAGAAGGATACAAATATCCGGATGAAGCGGTTATTTATTCTGCACACTGGGATCATTTTGGCATTGGACCGTTAATTGATGGTGATTCCATTTACAACGGAGCTGTTGATAACGGAACATCCATTGCGTGGATGATAGAAATTGCAAGGGCATTTAAAGCACTCAAAAATCCGCCGCAACGCAGCATCCTGTTTTTGGCTCCCACTGCTGAAGAGCAAGGGCTTGTCGGTGCCGAATACTATACCAGACATCCCGTTTTCGAACTTTCCAAAACGGTTGCCAATATTAATAACGATCTCATGCTGCCATTGGGCAAAATGAAGGATTTGATGATTACCGGCTATGGCCAGAGTGAGCTTGATGAGTATGCCAAAGAAGCTGCTGACTACCAGGGGCGGTATGTCGTTCCTGATCCGAACCCTGAGTCGGGCATGTTTTACAGGGCCGATCATTTCAGTTTTGCAAAGGCAGGTGTGCCTGCATTGTTTGCCAGGGGTAATACCCATCATGCTGAAAAAGGAAGGGAATGGACTGCACTGCAGGAACAGGTGTGGATAAGAACCCGATACCATAAGCCGCAGGATGAATATGATCCTGAAACATGGAACCTGGAAGGAATTGCTGATGATGCGCGACTGGCTTTCCGTATTGGATGGAAACTTTCCAACAACAGAGACTTCCCCGAATGGAAGGAAGGTTCAGAGTTCAAATCCCTTCGCCCTGCACAAATGAAAAATAAACAGTGAGTTATGATAAAACGAATTATTCATTTTATTCAATACGACATTTGGCGTATTTCGGTAAAAGATCTGCCTGCAAGTAAATCTTTTCTGATCAAACAGTTGCAGATTTTTCTGCTGGCTATCAGGGGATTTAATGAGGATAAGGTTCAGATGCAGGCTTCGGCTCTCACCTTTTATTCCCTGCTTTCGCTTGTTCCTGTGGTGGCTATGGGATTTGGCATATCCAAAGGTTTTGGAATGGAAAGCTACCTGGAAAGGCAACTGATGGAATTATTTGCCGGCAGGGAAGAAGTGATGAACTGGATTCTCAATTTTTCAAAATCCTTGCTGGAAACCTCTCGCGGAGGGATTATCGCAGGAATTGGACTGGTCATATTGATTTTTACCGTGATGAGCATATTCAGCAGCATTGAAGCATCCTTTAACGACATCTGGCAGGTTGACCATGGACGACCATGGTCAAGGAAGCTGGTGGATTATTTTGCTATGATGCTCATCGCACCACTGTTTTTTATTTTCTCCAGCGCATTTACGGTATTCCTTACAACGCAAATACCTCAAATATCTGCTGAGATAAAATTGCTGGGCTGGATTTCCCCGCTCATCATGTTTCTGGTGAAGCTCATTCCTTACCTCCTCATCTGGATGCTGTTTACCCTTCTTTACATGGTAATGCCCAATACAAAGGTGAAATTTACCTCGGCACTGGTGGCAGGTATCATTGCCGGAACACTGTTTCAGCTTGCACAATGGGGATACATACATTTTCAAATTGGTGTAACACGCTACAATGCCATTTATGGCAGCTTTGCCGCACTGCCACTGCTTCTCATGTGGATGCAGGTGAGTTGGCTGGTGGTGCTTTTCGGAGCCGAAATATCCTTCGCCAACCAAAATGTGGAACACTACCAGTATGAAACCGAATCTTTGAACATGAGCCAGTATAACCGGCGTTTACTCTCATTGTATGTTCTAAACCTGCTGGTGAAAAATTTCCGTAACGGGGAGAGGGCTTACACACCGCACGATATTTCGCATGCACTGGAAATACCCATAAGGCTGGTTAGCGGTATACTGAACGATTTAAATGAAATAAAGATCGTTTCAAAAGTGGCCACTGCCTCACCCAAACAGTTTGCTTACCAGCCGGCCGTAGATGTGAATATTCTATCGATCAAGTACGTGCTGGACAAACTGGACCACAAGGGAATGGATGTGATCCTGGCAAAAGATTCCCGCGAATTGAAAGAGCTTGGGCGATTGATGGAGTCCTTCAACAACCAGCTTCATAAGTCGGATGATAATAGATTGTTGGCTGAGATTTGAAAGATGCAATAATGGAATAATGGAATAATGGAATAAAAGATAAAGCGCCAATAAACGACTTAACTTTGTGCCAGAAGACTACGCGGGTGGGGAACTTCTGATTTCAGATAATACTGTCATTATTGGCACTCCAGGTACTTTAGGCATTCCGGGCTTTTCAGTTACTTAAGATTTAAAAATCAAAAATTTCACCTAAAAGTCCTTTTCTTTTTTTATACCGATAATCGTTACCCCTGGGATGATACTGTTTTCCGTAGAAATTTTCATCCGGAAAATTCTTCACGTTTTGCGAAGAACGTTCTAGGATTTTATCCAGTTCCCCCCGGTCCAGCCAAACACCTCTGCAATCAGGACAGTAATCTATTTCAATCCCGCTTCTGTCGGCCATAACCAGATTTACGCTGCAATTAGGACATTTCATTTCACTTAAATTTTAATTGTTAAACATTATTTAATCGGATTTATTTTCTCTTTTACCAAAGAGTCCAATCTTGATGATGATGAATCTATCAGTGAGTCCAGCTTTTTAGTCTTTTCTATTCCTTTGTTAATTAACGAATCAAGCTGCAGAGCCTTATCAACCTCATTGTTTATCAATGAGTCTAGTGATTCCGTTTTTTCCATCAACCTGTTAATCCTTTCATCAACTTTTCTATTCAAATCTCCACAAGATATTAAAATAACTGCGGACAATGAAATCACCGCCAGAATTCTTAAAGAATTTTCCATAATTTGATTTGTTTTGAAATTATTATTTCTAATAACGGAGTTCAGCCCATACTATTACTTAATTACTTCCTAATAAATGAAAAATGTTTAAACTTAGCCAGATTCTGTTTCCTGAGTTTTCATTGATAAATGAATCTAACCTATAGTCTGTACCCATTTCCAAATCGTTTAATGGAGAAGCAGAATATCCAAAAAGAGCTACCCACCTTATTTCTATATCGTAATCATTACCCTGCCAGGAATTAAGATATTCATTCATTAGTGTCCGATTAAATTTTTTGTATTTACGTGAATGTGTTTGCATATAAGGAAATCAGTAATTTTCTGTTTACCGGGGGGTCGCTTTCCGCCTCAGAGAAACGATAGTTCTTTGATTCCATGCGGCTTGAGCACTTAAACCAGGTATGATTTTTTATCGGACAATTGTGAATTTTTATTTTTTTTGTGGCTTTCATTTAAAATCCAGGGTATTTTTGAATATCTGCCGATATCTATTTTGTTCCCATTTATTTCGATTCCGACATCCTGAAATATTCCGTTCTCTGAAAACTCAATACTATGCCTTTCATTATTCAATTTTGCCTTGGCCTAAAAATGTTATATGGTCTGATCCGATTTCCTTATACCATTTAACTTTGGAGTCGAAGGTCAATGAGTCAAAAAAAGAGAGAGCTAAAGGGGGTACATCTTTTACCCTGATTCGGAATTCTTTTTCATATTTCGTTTGGGAAAATCATTGAAAACTAAAAAGCAATGATAAAACCAATATCATTACAGGTTTTCTTAACAAGTGGCTCCTAAACTTACTTTAATTAATGGTTTTTAAGAAAGCTGCACAAAAGATTTCACAGACTAAAATTGTATTTACTGATTTTCTTTCCTTGATTTTACTCTAATTAATTGTTTCACCCTTTCTGCTTTTTGCATGGCATCTTCCGGCGTGGAAGAAAGAACTGTAATGTGCCCCATTTTTCTGAAAGGTTTTGTAATTTCTTTTCCGTAAAGGTGAATTTTTACCCCGTCAATCCCCATACTTTCTGTCAATCCTTCATACTTCACCCGGCCTTCGCATCCTTCCGATCCAAGGATGTTAATCATGACAGCCGGAAGCTTCATTTTCGTACTGCCAAGTGGAAGGTTGAATATGGCCCTTAAATGTTGTTCAAATTGCGAGGTAATTATACTTTCTATGGTATGGTGCCCGCTGTTATGAGGCCGGGGTGCCACCTCGTTCACCAAAACTGCTCCCTGTGAATCAATGAAGAACTCAACGGCCAGTAGACCCTGCATGTCAAGCAATTCAATCATCTCTGCTGCAATGCCCGTTGCCTTTTCCGATTGTTCGGCTGTCAGGGTGGAGGGGCAAATGAGTTTATCCACCAGGTTTGCTCTGGGATCAAACACCATTTCAGCCACGGGGTAGCATTTAACATCCCCCCTTTTGTTGCGGGCAGCAATCACAGAGACCTCCTTGGAAATGTCAATTTTTTTCTCAACAACAGAATGGCCATCCAGCAATTTTTTCAATTCATCCCTGTTGTTTATCACAGCAACACCACGTCCGTCATAACCTCCTTTTCTGAGTTTCTGGACAAAAGGAAATAAAACAGCGCCTCGCTCAATTGCCCTGTGGATATCTTTCTCACTTTCAAAGAGCTGAAAATCAGCGGTGGGGATATGATGCATTCGGTAAAACTCCTTTTGCCTGCCTTTGTCCTGGATGAGTTCAAGAATGTCGGGGTCGGGCAGAATTCTGAGTCCTTCGGTTTTCAGTTTTTTTAGAGCCTCCATATTGATGGCCTCAATTTCAAAAGTCAGCATATCCACCATTTTTCCAAAACGATACACGGATTCAAAATCAGACATCCTTCCTTTGACTAACCGCGAAGCAATGCTGCCGGCCGGACAGTTTTCATCGTGATCAAGAACATATGTGACAATGTCCCATTTACTAGCCTCCTGAATCAACATTTTGCACAGTTGTCCGCCTGCAATGATTCCCAGTTTGAAATCCGATGTAACAAGTTTTTCCATAATTCAACTCAAAAACTTCTATTGAATATCTATTGAACCGACCGGGCATGATTGCATGACCTGCAATGACCTTAAACCTTACCCTGCATGGAATACACTCTATTATACCTAAAGTGGTCAGAGCAGCGAATTTAACGAAAATTCCAATATGTTGAAGATTATACTCCGGGGATTATTCCTGAAAATTGCTGTCACCCCGTTTGTAGCAAATTAATTCCGGCTGTTTCCGGAAGCCTGCTTTTTTAAACTAACGAACCTGGCAAGGATTCCCTATACCTTTAAATAACCGCGGAACCCTCTTACGGCATAATATGACTCTGCCCCGTTGTGGTAAATAAAAACCCTGCCATACCTTCGGTCGCCAAATATCGCACCACCGGCCTGCCGGATATTATCTGGTGTGGAAAGCCAGCTGGAAGTTTTCGTATCGAAATTACCGTATTGCTGAAGTTCATGATATTGTGCTTCAGAGAGCAATTCAATGCCCATTTCGGTTGCCATGCCCACAGCGCTGTGCGCCGGTTTATATTCCTTCCTGGATTCCAGGGCAGCAGGGTCGAAACAAAGGCTGCGGCGCCCGGCAGGCGTCTCAGTTGAACAATCGCAAAAAAAATATGCGCCGGTAGCTGTTTTGAAATCAATCACATCGGGCTCACCGCCTGTTTTTTCCATCTGGTGAAGAGACCAGAGTTTCCCCGGGTTTGCCTGTAGCCCGGACTGTACCTGGTCCCATTCTATATCCCTGTGGCGTTGCATATTCTTCTCAAAGCGGGATTTCAGAATTTGCAACAGTTCACGGCTTTGTTCAGGAAATAATAATCTAGTTGTGGTTGATTTCATTTTGTCGGTTCTTAGTAATTCAAGCATTTGAGTTTTCTTAGGATTTAATCTTACCTTACTTTGGAATTGAATGTGTTTTTGAAATTCCTACATGAAATAAAATCACGGGCCAGCATTACTGAAATGTCAGATTTTCTTCTTCCTCAACCTCAGACTGTTCGTCACCACGCTTACCGAGGAAAACGCCATGGCAGCACCGGCTATCATGGGATTGAGCAGGAACCCTGTAAAGGGGTAGAGTACACCGGCTGCCAGGGGGATTCCCACTATGTTGTATACAAATGCCCAAAAGAGGTTCTGTCGTATGGTGCGTACCGTTTCTTTGGAGAGTTTTACTGCATGGGCTATTTTCACAATATCGCCTTTGAGCAGGATGATTTCGGCACTTTCCATGGCTATATCGGTGCCGCTGCCCATGGCAAAACCCACATCAGCCTGCGCCAGGGCGGGGGAGTCGTTGATGCCGTCGCCTGCCATGCCTACAATTTTTCCACTCTCCTGCAGTTTTCTCACATACTCCAGCTTTTGAGCAGGTAGCATGTCTGCCTGCCATTTTTGTATGCTTGCCTGTTTTGCCACTTCAGAAACTGCGATTTTGTTGTCTCCACTGAGCATGTGTACTTCAATTCCTGTTTTGTGCAATTGCCTTACTGCTTCTGGCGACTGTGGCTTTACCGTATCGGAAACCAAAAATGCCAGTTGCACTTCACCCTGCCATGCCACGAATACCGTTGAAGAAACTGGGATTGAAGGATTGCTGAACGAATTGATAAATCCATCAGGGAATATCACTTTCTTCACTTCCATGAGTGCCCTGTTTCCGGCTAAAAGAACTTCGTCGGCAAAAGTAGCTTCTATCCCTTTTCCGGTATGCGATATAAAGCCCGTACCCTTAAAGGGTTCAAAACCTTTGCTTTTCAGGTGATTTACCACTGCCTGCGCCAGCGGGTGTTCACTCTGGGACTCGGCCCAGAGGATTTTTCCGCCGATTTCTTTCAGGATACTTTCATCCTCAGGAAAAATGGCAGATACTTCGGGTTTTCCTTTTGTGAGTGTACCTGTTTTATCCATCACAATCACATTCAGTTTGTGAGCAAGTTCCAGGCTTTGCGCATCACGAATGAGTATGCCGGCCTCTGCTCCGCGGCCCATTCCCACCATGAGGGCAGTGGGGGTGGCCAGTCCCAGTGCACAGGGACAGGCTATGATGAGCACCGTGATGGAGGTGACAAATGCAAAGGTGACCGAAGGGGGCGGACCCAGGAAATACCATGTAATAAAAGTGAGAATGGCAATTAGGATTACAAGGGGTACAAAAACCGACGCAAGCCTGTCTGCCAGTTTCTGTATGGCCGCCTTGCTGTCCTGTGCTTCACTTACCAGCCTTATGATAGAAGCCAGCATGGTGTCTTTACCCACCTTTTCGGTAAGCATGGTAAAGCTTCCGGCACTGTTGACAGTGGAGCCTATTACCCTTGAACCGGTTAATTTTTCCACCGGAAGTGGTTCCCCTGTGATCATACTTTCGTCCACCCAGGAATTTCCTTCCAGTACTTCTCCGTCTACCGGAATTTTCTCTCCCGGCCTTACCAGGATGATATCTCCCACTGATACCTGATCCAGGGGGATGTCAGATTCTGCATTGTTCCTAATGACCCTTGCAGTTTTCACCTGTAGTCCCATTAATTTCTTAATGGAATCAGAAGTTCGCTGTTTGGCTCTCTCTTCAAAAAACCTTCCAAGCAGCACAAGTGCAATAATCACAGCTGCTGCCTCATAATACACATGCGGATCAAATCCACGGGATAAGAGGTATTCGGGAAAAAAAGTGTTGAACAGGCTCAGAAGAAAAGCACTTCCTGTGCCAACTGCCACCAGGGTATCCATGCTTGCGCTGAGAGCAAGTGTACGCTTCCACGCAAGAATAAAGAATTCCCTGCCGAACCATACCATAATTGGTGTGGTAAAAGCAAGCATGATAATATTTCCGTAGGGCATGCGGTGAAAGAACATTCCAATCACAAAAACAGGAAGGGCAAGCAAAATGGAAGCCATACTGTTTTGCCTGCTTTGACGCAATCGCTTCGCCTGCTTTTCCTCGCGGGAGAGAGACTCTGCAGTTTCATCAGTAACAAGCCGGTACCCAAGCCTGTTAAGAGATTCAGCCATTTCATCCGTTGTGACCTGCTGCTGGTCAAATTCCAAAACGGCAGTTTCACCGGCGTAATTGACCGATGCGGTTTTCACGCCTTTTAATGCAGAAAGAACATTTTGTGCGCTGGCTGCGCAGGAGGCACAAGACATCCCCTCCACACGGAATGTCTGCTTTATTGTGCCCATTATACCTGTTCTATTTTGTATCCTGCTTTGGAGATCAGGTCAATGATCTCCTGAGGTTTCACCTGCTCTCCTTCTATCTTCAGTAACTTATCGGGATGTAAAATGTCCACTTCCCATTTCTTTATCCTGGTTTCCCTGTCGAGAAAAGGTGTAACTGCAGACCTGCAACCTCCGCAATTGATATTGGTTTTAAATGTATAGCTTGCCATAATGAATGGTATAATAATTTTTAATTAGAACAAATTTAAATAAAATATTCCGCAATATGAAAAGAAGGTGGAAAACTGTTTGAGTCAAAAGAAGTCAACGGTCTAAGGTCAATAAGACATGGAAAGAGTAGAAAGTAGAAAGTCAAAAGGAAAAAAGGAAAACTAGTTAGTAAATAGTTCTGATCTCTGCGCACTTTGCGCTGTGCTTATTTCTTTGCGCCCTTTGCGGTAAAAGAGTTTAAAACAAAATCCAAAATAAATCTAACCGCAAAAACACAAAGATTACACAAAGAACCACAAAGAATGCTATCAAAATCGAAAAAGATTCCTGCTTTCGCAGGAATGACATTTTGGGAGTATGTGAAAAGTAAAAGCAGGTAGGATGTAAAAAAGAACTTTTCATGCAGAAACCTTTTTTACTGCCAACTTTATGAACTTTATAACTTTATAAACTTTCAAGCCCAGGCACTTTAGGAACACTTCTTAATAAATCTCCCTGTCCTTTACCAACTTCTTATATTCAGGATTTTTCTCTATAAAACGACGAATATATCCGCAACGGGGAATCACTTTCAGGTTATTCTTCCTGGCAAATTCAAAGGCAAACCGGGCCATTTCCCAGGCAATTCCCTTTGTTCTGATGCCATGAGGAACATAAGTGGAAGTGAATTTGATAACATTATCCGGCAACAATTCATAGCAAAGGTGACATTCCTTTTCCCCCACCTTGGTAAAAAACTTGCATTCCTGCTCGTCTAATTGAATATTGAGGGGCATGATATGATTTTCAGTAAATGTATGAAAAAATTCCTGACAGGTACTTCCTGCACTAAGGTCTTTTTAGTAGTTTTAAAATGTCAATATTCAAACAATTGTTTACAAGATCATTTTGAATAACTTATATTGTCTTCCTTCTTTTATTCAATGCCTGTGGCTCAGGTACACACAGGGAGGACACACAGCAGGATCCATTGCTTCCAATGGCCCGGGCACTGTTTATGTATAAAGAGGGCAGTGTGTTTTATCAGGTCCCCAGGGTATATGGTGTGGTAGAGGAACTCGGAAAAATGCTGTATTATGATCCACGGTTGTCAAAAAGTGGTTTAATCAGTTGTAATTCCTGTCATAACCTGGCCACCTTTGGTTCGGACAGGCTTTCTTTGTCTCGCGGGCACCAGTGGAGATTGGGACGCAGAAATTCTCCCACCACACTCAATGCTTTTCTGCATGTTGCACAATTCTGGGATGGGAGGGAAGCCACGGTAGAATCACAGGCACTGCAACCCATGATAAACCCCGATGAAATGGCCATGCCCGGTGAGGATGCCCTAATTTCCATATTGAATTCCATACCTGTCTACCGCTCCCTGTTTATTGAGGGATTTCCGGGAGAGGAACCGGTTAATATTGAAAATCTTGGCCGGGCTATAGGAGCATTCGAAAGAACCATGGTAACACCCGCACCTGTTCATGCTTACCTCAGAGGAGAAAAAAGGGCACTGAGCCCTGAACAACATAACGGACTACATGATTTTATTTCGGTTGGATGCGCCATCTGTCATCTTGGAGAGACCCTGGGCGGCCGCACCTATGCACAGTTTTTACCCGCAAAAGACCTGAAAAAGAATGGTGGCAATGACAAGGGCCGGTATGAATTTACGGGTGACCCGGCTGACAAATATTTTTTTAAGGTACCTTCCCTGCTGAATGTGGTTCATACATTTCCTTATTTTCATGATGGCAGCGTGTGGGATCTGGATGAAGCAATAAGGTTGATTGCTTTTTCACAGCTTGACATGGAGCTCACCACTGATCAAATCAGCTCCATCAGGATTTTTATGGATGCCCTCTCGGGTGAAGTACCGCAATGGGCAAGGGAAATTCCGGTTTTACCAGCAGCCGACACAATGCTCATCCCTGATCTTCACTGAAACATACCTGATTTACGCGGTTGTTAAAGTATTCAAAGTACATAAATGTATTCTTTTTTAGCTATTGACTTTTGACTATTGAATATGTAATTTGTGCAATAAATGCATTGCTATGGAAACAAAATTACGAGAGGTAAACAGACTGGAAATGTTTTTTGGCCCGGTTGGTAGTTTTGCAGGTATTTTCATCTTTACCGCAGGAATGGTCATGCTCTATTTTTCACTGAAGGCCATAGCCCTGATTATTTTTGGTGCCTTTGTGGGATTTACATTCAATTGTACCTGTATTTACTATGAAATAAAAAGAGTCAGGTTCCAGGTGAGGCTGTTCGGTTTTATACCTGTTGGAAAATCGGTTAAGATAAAGGGCGATGAGAAACTTATAGTCGAATTGTATGCGCGGAGATTCCGTACCTATAGCCGTGCGAATATACCAATTGATGTATCAGGTGCTGATTACAGGGTTTTTTTGAGAGATACCGAAGGAAAAATTAAAATCCCCCTGAAAAAATTTCAAACCAGGGCAGAGGCTGAACATGCAAAGGGGGAATATGAAATAAAACTGGGGATACTTTCTAATTAACAGGCGGGTTCAGCAATTGCATTCAAAAATAGAGGACTTTACGGGAATTAGATTTTGGTTCCTGAGAAAACAAAATAATACCGGTATTTTTTGAGCAGGTAAATGTTGAGCCTGATATTTATCCAGTAGAAAATACGGAACGCCAGGTCACTGAAAAAGCCTGATTTTCCCCTGTTCTTCATCCAATAAGCGTAATTTCGGAATCCCCTGATAACCTCCGGGGTGATGTCTGTTTTCCTTCTTAGAGTAAAACCCGTCTTCTCAAAGTTGTCCAAATATTCAGATAGCTGCCAGTGATTTAAGTGCATCTTTCCTTTCCAGAACTTTTTAAAGGCAGAGGTGGATGAATTGGTTGTGAGAATATCGGCTATCAGAAATTCCCCTTCGGGCTTCAATACCCTGAATACTTCGCTCAGGAACAATTTCTTGTCGGGATAATGAAATGCACTTTCAATATTGATAACTATGTCAATACTGTTATTTTCAAATGACTTCAGTTTTTGGGCATCGTCAACCAGAAAATGAACCAGACTGCAATCCCGGTCCGAGTATTCTTTACGGGCTATTTCAATGTTTTTTTCATTCAGATCAATTGCGTAAATTATAGAGGGTTGATACTTTTCTGCAATATACATGGCCTGTACCCCGTTTCCGCAACCAATTTCCAGCACCTTCTTGTTTTTTATTTCAGAAAGTTGCGACAGGCAAAATTCTGTCAGGTTAACCTGGGATTCAAAAAAGGATTCTCCCTCCCTCCTGAAATAGGGGTAGTGCAACATTGTATACTGACCCGAAATTTTTTTCAGGGCATGGTTCATTACCTGGTAATAACTACTGGTATTGGTTCCCGAACTGAGCAACCGGATTAAATACATAGGGTGAATTGAATGATCAAGCAACCAACTTTATTGAAGCAAAAGTAATCAATAAAATCACAAAGTCAATTCACGCATTCATACCTACTGAGGGACGAAAACAATTGACCTGCTGTAATTATCCCCGAAATTCTGTTGCGGAAACCGGCCTCCCTGAACATTCTGGCCACCCAGGTATTACAGGTATTCATCAGGTGATATTTGCCTGTGGCCCTGTAAAATTTCAGTCCATACCCTGTCTGGGTGACACTTGTATTTCCCTCCTCATCTTTCAGGAAAGTTGCGGCTATGGCCATGCACAGATTGTCGAATTCTTTCCTGGTGAGGCAGAAGCGTAGTTTTCTGTAATTTCCGTAATAGGCATCGGGATGGAGTCGGAAGGCATCCACACGAAGTACCGACAGGGTGGGAATGGCGATGGCTCTCAGGGCCAGAACAGGGTCATTGTCAGGTGCCTGGTAGAAGTCATAATCTCCCCATCCAATATCCATCCAGTTGAACCTATCAAAATATTTCACCTGTGGCAATATTTCGGGGTTTACATCCGCAATCCTGAAAACGATACCTGTATGCAGTTCCTGTTGTACGATAAATATCTCTATTGGTTTTTCAGCATAAAGCAATAAGGGCAGCCATATGCCGGCAGCAAGAAGCATGATTTTCAGGTAGTGCTTCATAAGGGATTTTTGCCTTTAAGTAAAAAAACAACTGCAAGCAGTGAACATAAATAGGCAAATGCAGCTAACAGGAAAACCAGGGTAAAACCGGCATGAATGGAAATTATGATAGCCAGTACCGCACTCAATACAGACAAATATCCGTTTATACCCCATGCCCAGGGAATGAGGCTCTCATTGGCTGAGGAAAGTAGTCTTATTCCGAGGGGGAAGGCCATACCCATAAAAACCGACGGGGGTGCAATCAGAAGCAAGGATAAAAATGTTTTCGCAGCCATGCCAAAGGAAACCGAACTTCCCAACACTCCGTTTAACCCGAAGGCATACAGCACAATAATCGCCAAAAGAACAAGAAATACTGCAAAAATGGAATTTCTGTCGGTTCTGATGCCTGAGGATATATAGCTTCCTACTCCCGAAAAAAGCAATATACCGCTTAGGACTGCGGCAGCAGAATAGATGGGTTCCCCAAGGTAAAGAATAAAAAGCTGGATAAACACAATTTCGAGAAACATGAATCCAATTCCCAATCCGCCAAAGTACACCAGAACAAAACCGATTCCTCCTTTTTTCAGCCGGTGGAACAACATGGGGAGGAAAATAAGGACCAGACTCAGCACCAGTATCACTCCAAAAACAAGAAAAGTGATAAAATAGCCCGGTTCCATATAAAATAATTCCTGGATGCTGTATTTTTGTCGCAGGGTATTCAGCTCCCCCGGTTTAATAAACTTATAGAAAAACGGCCTGTTATCATTCGTTGGGGAAACATCGAATCCGTAATTCCTGAAAAAAGCATTGGCATCTCCCCTGAGTATTGTATCCATGTGGTTTCCAAGTTGGGCATCCTGTAAAAAGTTGAAGCTTGTAGCATCAGCCGGAAGAATTTTACCCAGCACCATGGGATCAAAAAAGGTTTTTTGGCAGAACGCCTGTATATGTTCCATTTCTTCGCCGGTGAAGGGTATTTTCTTTACAAGAAAACCCATACCTGCCCAGGTGCGTATGGCGGCCATGTGTGCTTCCGGTCTGGTAATACCTTCTTTTTTCAAAGTTTCCGATATCTGGGACAGTATTCTCAGAGGCACCCTTGAGGGGTAATCCATCCAGCAGGTTAGCATCATAAAGCCTTCGTCATGTAATCGGTTCCAGGCATTTCTGAAAGCCTCCATGGTGAAAAGGTAGTTTTCCTGTGCAGCAAGCATGCCTGACAATCCTCCGAACGACCCGGCTTCAGGAAGGTAAATCAGGTCATAAGAAGAGGTATCGGAAAGCAGGTAACTGCGGGGATGTAGGTGTTTCAACCGTATGCCCGGATGGAACAGCAGGGAATCATGTATGGAGGCCAGTTCATTTCTCATCAGGCCGGTTGCTGCAGCATTTGGCTCAACCAGGGTCACTTCACTGCTACCTTTGTCAAGGCTGAAGGCTCCGGCCAGGCCTGTTCCTGCCTCCAGTACCAGAACTCTCCGGGGCAGATCAGCAACAAATGGTAAAGCGTAGAGGGTATAATCAAGAAACCGGTATTTGTCTTCTGCTTTTCCGGTTGGAATAGCCCCAAACCAGTTGCCGTTTGAAAAAAAAGCTATAGAGGCCGGCAATGGTTCCTGCCAGGCAAGGCTGAGGCCGGGTGCATAACGTAGGGAAGGAGCTGAGACCACATGTAAATTTCCGTATGGACTGCTTTCCACGTAAAGTATTTCTGAATCCTTCATGGAAAGAGTTTTTTTCAGGCTCTTGAATTCTGAAACAGGCAATTCAGTTTTATTTTGGGCTGACAGGATAATCAGCAGGACAGATAGGAAAACAAGGCTGATTTGAATTTTTATGTGTTCCCTCCCGCAGGCAAGCAGAGCGGATAACAGGGGAAGGAAAGCAATGATGTATATGATTTGTTTTGGAAAAAAAATCCACAACAGCCCTGTGAACAGGGCTCCTCCAAGGCCTGAACCGGCCAGATCGGCAAAATACAATTTGCCAATATTTTTTGCCCTGCTTGTGTAAATAAGCCCGAGGGCCGATCCGGCAAAAAAGAAGGGGAGCATATAAATGAGACAGGCACTCAGGAGCGTTGTAATTTGTCCGGGCTGGTTAAAAATCAGGTAACTGTCAAAACCGGCAAGAAATACCTTTGTAAAGAAAGGGGTAAGTCCCATAAACAACCCTGCCAGTACCATGAAGAGGGGTAGTATTACTCCTTCCCTTTGTATGAGCTTTTTAGTGAACAGGGAAATCATTGTTCCGCTGGCACCAAACCCCAGCAGGGCAATGGATATTATAAGGTATGCGAAATGGCTCCACTGCATCAGGCTGAGTATCTGCATCAGGGCGAGCTGAAATGCTATAACGGAGACTGACAACAGGGAAATAGCAGGGTATAGTCCTCTCTGGCTCATCAGCTCGGCTTAATTAATGCTCCGGGTGAAGGGCACAAAGCGAACAGGCATGAGATTCTGCGTGGTGATTTTTCCGTCTTTTTTTTCTACAAGGATCAGGTTCTGAACCAAAAAGGGTGAACCAACAGGAATAATCATTTTTCCACCGTCTTTCAATTGGGCAATCAGTGGAGGCGGGATAAATTCAGATGCAGCTGTTACCACAATGGCATCAAAGGGGCCGTGGTCTTCCCAGCCGTAATATCCGTCACCAATCTTTACGCTGATGTTTTTGTAGTTCAGTATTTCCAGTAACTTTTTTGCATTCTGTCCAAGTTCGGGTACAATTTCAATCGTGTAAACATGGGAAACAATCTCGGCAAGAACGGCTGCCTGGTAACCTGATCCGCAACCTATTTCAAGTACCCTGTAACCGGGTTTCGGGTCAATGATGCTAGTCATGTAAGCCACCATGAAGGGCTGCGAAATGGTTTGTCCGTAACCTATGGGCAGCGGGTTGTCATCGTAGGCTCTCTGCTGATAGGCGGCAGGAACATACCTGTGCCTTTCAACTGCCCTCATAGCCCGGAGGGTGGGTTGGTGCCTGATTCCCCGGCCCTCAATCTGGTTGCGCACCATATTTTCCCTTAATCTCTGATAGTTCTGCCCCAGCGCCGGTGTCATCATCAGAAATATAAAAAGCAGGTTAAAAAGGCTTTTCATGTCGGCTGTTTTTGAGGTTAAACCCACAAAATACAAAAAAACGGGTGTATGGCAAAGAAAAATCGGTGCATGCAATTTTACATTTCAGGACAGGCAGATAATTACCTTTTAGACGGGGATTAAAGGTTCATTTTTTTATCCGTACAAAAAAGTTATGTTATTAATTACAAGCATGTTACGCCTTGTCGTTTAATGCTCTTTAACAAACGGATGCCTGCCGGCAGGCTGGGAACACCCATGTTGCTGATTATGTTATTTTTGTGTTTGTGTATGCAAAAACATGGGTGTTTCATAATACAGCCTGTCAATCAGTTCAGCGAGTTCGTAATCGGGATTTGTAATTTTGCCTGAACTATGGGTAAAAAGCTGTATTCCCTCGTGCCTGTAACCATGTATAAGAATGTCGGGGTGATGTTTCAATTCTTCAGAAACTTCACCAATCAGGTTAACCAATGCCAGTGCATTTACAAAATTCTGAAGTTCATAATTTTTTGTGATTTTGTTGTCATTAATTTCCCAAATACTTATAATCACGGTTTTTCTTTCATTTATAATAACAAAGAAAGGCTGCCATTTGTTGCGGCAGCCTTTTACTTTCACCATATTCAATATCAATTCAACTGTAAAATGGATTTTTCAATCAGCTTGAGTGCTTCTCTCAATTGCTTTTCATTGATAACCAATGGCGGAGCGAAACGGATTATATGTCCGTGAGTTGGTTTGGCAAGCACACCATTTTCCTTCATGGCGACACATACGTCCCATGCGGTTTTTCCGTTTTTGGGCTTAATCACAACAGCGTTCAGGAGACCTTTTCCACGCACAACTTCAATCATATCCGACTGGATTTTTTTCAGTTCTTCGCGGAATATCTTACCCAGTCTCTCAGCATTCTCAGCAAGCCTCTCCTTTTTTACCACTTCCAGGGCAGCAATGGCTACTTTTGCAGCAATGGGGTTTCCACCAAAAGTGGAGCCATGCTGACCGGGTTGAATGGTGAGCATAATGTCATCATCGGCAAGAACTGCCGATACCGGGAACACTCCTCCCGACAATGCTTTTCCAAGGATGAGAATATCAGGGCGCAAATTCTCGTGCTCGCATGCCAGCATCTTTCCTGTACGCGCAATACCGGTCTGTACCTCGTCGCTAATGAACAGCACATTATTCTTCTTACATAAATCATAGGCTTTTTTCAGGTAACCTTCATCGGGGACAAACACACCGGCTTCTCCCTGGATTGGCTCTACAAGGAATCCGGCAACATTTTTGTCCATCAGGGCATTCTCCAGGGCTCCCAAATCATTGTAGGGAATCACGATAAAACCCGGTGTAAACGGACCATAATCCGCTCTTGCATCGGGGTCGGTGGACATGGATACTATGGAAATGGTACGTCCATGGAAATTACTTTCACAAACAACAATTTTAGCTTCATTTTCGGCAAGGCCTTTTTTCTTGTAAGCCCATTTACGGCATAGCTTCAGCGCTGTTTCAACACCCTCGGCACCGGTATTCATTGGCAAAACCTTGTCGTAGCCAAAGTACTTTGTAATATATTCCTCATATTCTCCAAGTGAACTGTTGTAAAATGCCCTTGAGGTGAGAGAGAGCTTCCTGGCCTGCTTGTTCATAGCCTTTACAATGGCAGGGTGGCAATGCCCCTGGTTCACCGCTGAATAGGCAGAGAGGAAATCAAAGTACTTCTTTCCTTCCACATCCCATACATAAACACCTTTACCCTTGTCAAGTACAACAGGAAGCGGATGATAATTGTGCGCACCGTACTTGTCTTCTCTTTTAATGTAGTCTTCTGTCAACATTTTAGCCATAATACTTTGTTTTATAGAGTGATTAATTGTTTTTGAATTTCGTGGCAATCTTAGCTCCAATTTTTTAAATTTCCAAAGAGAAATGTCATGATTGGTTCTTTTAAATGGCTGTTAAATAACACTTTACATTCTAAACTTCCTGATCAATAGGTTTTTGTAACTTATAAACAATTTATTTACAGTAGTTTACAATTGCATGAAAACTTTCCCTCTCCTTTGTTGTTTAGTCAATGAATCATTGAAATTTTGTAACTTTAAAACAACGACTATAAAACCAATTTGTTATGAGTACATTTCCCGACCATATTTTGCTGAATCCCGGTATAGAGAAAAGACGCAGTACTGTTAGCTTTTCTCCGAAACCCATTGAGCCTCAAAAGATCCACCTTATGTTTGAAGCGGCCCGTTGGGCCCCTTCCAGTTACAATGAGCAGCCATGGCGTTTTATTTATGGCACAAATGATGATCCCGGAAATTATGGTTTGCTTATTGACCTTTTAACGGAAGGCAATAAAGAATGGGTAAAAAATGCCCCCATGATTATTCTGAGTGCGGCAAAACTGGATTTTACCCTGAATGGCAATCCTAATTTCTACGCCAGGCACGATGTGGGACTGGCCACCCAAAACCTGATGATACAGGCTGTGCACATGGGGTTGATGGCTCATCCTATGGGGGGCTTCGACATGAAGAAAGCTGTGTCATCATGCGGAATTCCGGATAGTTATGAACCGGTAGCCATGATCGCTGTCGGCTACCCGGGCGAAATCAATAAGCTTCCTGAGAACCTTTTAAAGAGGGAAAAAGCTGAAAGGGTGCGCAAACCACAAAACGATATTGTTTTCAGGGGGAAGTGGGGGTAAAGATCTAAAACCTGGCGCTCAGTTTCAGGTTGAGAAGCCTGCCTGACAAATAATTTGGGACTGCCATGTTAACCGGTGCATCTCCGTCAATGGCAACGGAATTGATCCACAGGTAAGAGGCAGTGTTTTTGATTCCAAGCAGATTAAAGATTTCAGCACCCAGCCAAAGGTTTTTAAACAGCCGGTTCAATCTGCCATCGGCCCTGTCTATACTGGTCAGTTCCCTTGAAAAACCTATATCCACGCGTTTGTAAGAGGGCATGCGGAAAATCCTTCCATACACATCTTTTTGTGGAGGATGAAAAGGAAGGCTGCTGCCAAACACCATCTGCAGGTGTACCTTATAGTTAGGATTGGTGGGCAGAAAATCCTGGAAGAACATGGAAAAATTGACCAGCTGATCGGTTGGCCGAGAAACAAATTCTCCTGGTTTTAGCACGGTAAACGGCGCATTGCCGGCATTCCCGGAAGTAATTCTTTCCCGTGTGCCCATAAAAGACAGGCTGGCCCAGGATTCAAGTCCCCTCACAAATTCCCCGTTGATTTTGAAATCCATGCCTGCTGCATATCCTTCGGCATAATTGCCGCCTGCATAAAGAATCCTCACATTGTCGGTTACATAGGGAACAATATTCCTCAGGTACTTATAGTAAGCTTCAGACACGAACCGGAAGGGCCGGTTCCACCACCAAAACTGGTAGTCGGCTCCGGCGACAATATGAAATGCTCTTTGAGGTTCTACCGATTGGTTCAGATTTCCATAGAAGTTCCTCATTTCCTTGAAAAAGGCCGGTTGGTGATACACGCCACCCGACAAAAAGTAATGCAGGTTGGGATTTTTTCCAGGATAGTAGGTAAAACCAACTCTCGGACTGATATACCAGCCTTCAGTTTGTGAAAGATATAATGCTCTGAGGCCTGCTGTAATCTCAAGGAAGGAACTGCTGAAATAAAATTTTCCGGAATGCATCAGGTGGGCCGTCCATTTGAGATTGCTCAGGCTGTAATCCGAAAAAATCCTTTCATTCAGAATAATGGAAGAGGAAGAATAGGGGATGGAATACCCCGCGGAATCCAGTAGTTTCCATTCGTTCATGGTGTTTATGAAACTTTCCCTGCTCACCGAAGCTCCCCAATACAGGGAGCCCGCTGCAGTGGCTGAACTTCCCTGGTGGGCAAAGTTAAAAACCCTGGCGTCAAGAAAATTCCTGGCATGATGAAGAAAACCCCCGATGCCTATATTCATGATGCTGTCTCCAAAAGAAATGGATCCCAGCTGGTTATCCAACTGGTTTATGAGATATTGCCCAAGTACATCAAAAGTTTCCGATTCACGGGTATCATAGGCAGAGCCACTGAGTGTAAGGGTTGTGGAAGCAGTTGGCCTGAACTCCCAGGCCAGTCCGCCGAAGTATGTCCTGAACCTGCTCAGTTCCTGGCCTTCAAAATAGATTTTCAGTCCGTAGGAATTCTGAAAGGTACCGAAAGTGGTTTCTCTTGTTTCCGGAATAAAATTGTACCTGTTTTCAGAAATATTTCCTATAAAACTCAGCTCTGATTTTCCCGTTATCCTCCATGTGAGGAATGTCTGGAAATCGGTAAAGGCAGGGTTGTATTCTCCCTTTGTTTCCAGCGTTCCCAACAGATAGGCATTAGTTTTGTAGCGGAGGCTGGCAATCTGCGTAAACTTTTGGTTGTCTGAAGCTCCCTCCAAATGGAGATTTCCACCTATCAGACTGGCCGATGCCGATCCTGCAAAGCTTTCAGGGCGGCGGTAGCGGATATCCAGTACA
Source organism: Bacteroidota bacterium (assembly GCA_037446695.1). Taxonomy (GTDB): domain Bacteria; phylum Bacteroidota; class Bacteroidia; order Bacteroidales; family PUMT01; genus JBBIHY01. Next base: position 6,518 of record JBBIHY010000023.1, on the reverse strand, counting down.
GATGACATTTTGTCCCCGTATCGGGCATCGAAACCACCTGCACTGAAACTCACAGATGAAACCATATCGGGATTGACAATACTGAGGCCTTCCTGCTGCCCTGAACGAATTAGCAGGGGACGGTAAATCTCCATGCCGTTGATGTAAACCAGGTTCTCGTCAAAATTACCGCCCCTCACAGAATACTGACTACTGAATTCATTTCTTGAGGTCACGCCGGGCATGGTTTGTATGATGGACTCAACCGACCGCGACGCGCCCGGCAGGAAGTCTATGCTTCTGATGTCAATCCTGGTGAGTGTTCCTTCGCGTCGAATTCTTTCGGTAATCGTAATTTCTTCAATGGGTATAAGAGAAGGGGAGAGAACAACCCTGAGCACCGGAAAGACCCCTTCCTGCAGGGTGATTCTCTCTGTCCTGGTTTCAAAACCAATGTTGGAAAAAACCAGGTTCAACACCTCCGTGGTGCTTACGGAAAGTTCAAAAAAACCTTTGGCATCGGTTACAGTACCTGTTTGTAATGCAGGTATGTAAACACTTACGGCATCCAGTGGACGATTGTTAGTATCAACAACCGTACCAGTTACAATGATTCTCTGTGAAAAAAGTGCGGTAAAGAAAAGAGAAAGGAAAAGGCTACATGTAAGAATTTTTTTGCTTATCATGCCGGGTGTTTCAGATTATAAAAACCACATTTTGAATGATTTATTATAAAAAAATGAAAAACTTCACCTGCGAAAACGACCCTCCCGTATTGCCTGTATGAACTGTGCCCAGGCGAAGGGGTTGAATATATTCTGTGGGGGAGTTTGTCCCTGGTACATGGACCTGTAATACTGCTCCTGCATGAAGTACTTGTAGTTTAACCCGGGATCGGCACTGGTGTCGGAATAAATCTGTGATTTGATGAGGGCAATATTCGCCATGGCCCGCTGGTAATCGTCCTCGGGTAGTCGAAGATTAATAAGGGCCTCCCTGAATTCCTCGTAAGTGCCATAACGGAATATCTTTATCTCGGCCAGTTGAATGGTGTCGTAAACCATCCGGATATCGACGGAAAGATGGATTCTGTCAAAATTCTCAGGGATAACCAGGTGTTGGGTTTTATAACCAACAGAAGAAAATCTCACTGAATCCTTCGGAAAAACAATGAAGGAAAACATTCCTCTCTGGTCACTTACGGTTCCTTTGTAGCGGTTGGCAACAACTATTGTTGCAAACTGCACAGGTTTGTTATTTTCATCACGTATGATACCGGAGAGCTGAATGGGTTCCTTTTCCTTTTGGGCACTTACCCATTGAAAAGATGAAACAATTATGAAAAGGATATAGAAAACTGTGAACCTCATTCTGTTATTCATACAAAAACTTTTCCCGCATTGGCATTATTGTCATTCGCAATGAAAGAAGTAGCGCAATAATTTTGATTAAAGATACCTGCTGCCGATAATCATCGTGATGCAGGGCTGACAATTACTTCTGTGTCCCAATGATAATCTCGATTCAATTGCAAAGCTTCAAAAATAATGAAATTATTGAAATAAGCCTTTTTATGGAGAACGATAAAAGGCTTACTTTTGTTTAGTTAATCAAAGAAAAGATAATGATACATCAGTTTGAAATGAGCCTGCCACCATTTCCCAAAGGATTTCACCTGGTAACCGATTATATTGTGAGAGAACTGAGGGAACTGCCAACTTCCGGCATGGTGAATATATTTATTAAACACACATCGGCCGGATTAATGATCAATGAAAACGCCGATCCGTCGGTGAGGACAGATTTTTCCACCATTATGAACCGACTGGTTCCCGAAGGAGATTCTGCCTATGTTCATACCGTGGAAGGGGTGGATGATATGCCTGCTCATGTGAAATCGGCACTCACGGGCGTTAGCCTGACCATACCGGTTACAGGCGGCAAACTGAATCTGGGAACCTGGCAGGGAATATTTTTGTGCGAGTTCCGTAACAGGGGAGGCAGCCGCAAACTGATTGTCACAGTTTACGAATAGGGGACTTTTGTCAGGTTTTTGCCGGTTTATTTTTTCTACTTTTGAGCACATAAACAAGGAATAAATAAAAACCGAAGTATATGCAAAAACTCTTATTACTTGGTGATGAGGCCATTGCGCAGGCAGGCCTGGATGCAGGCATGTCGGGCATGTATGCCTACCCGGGTACACCCTCCACCGAAATCATGGAATATGTGCAGGCATCGAAAATGGCTGCCGAAAGAAATGTATTCAGAAAATGGGCGGCAAATGAAAAAACAGCCATGGAAGGAGCCCTTGGCATGAGCTATGCCGGAAAACGAACCATGGTGGCAATGAAACATGTGGGGCTGAATGTGGCTGCCGATCCCTTTATGAATGCAGCAATTACCGGAGTAAATGGCGGTATGGTCATTGTTGTGGCAGACGACCCGTCCATGCACTCCTCCCAGAATGAGCAGGATTCAAGGTTTTTCGGTAAATTTGCTCTCATTCCCGTATTGGAACCTTCCTGCCAGCAGGAAGCCTATGACATGACCTATGCAGGTTTTGAACTTTCAGAAAAGTACAAGGTCCCCGTTCTCCTGCGTATTACCACACGGCTGGCACACTCCCGATCCGGTGTGATGCGCAGAGAGGTAAATCCACAGAATGAACTCATTTTACCCAAGGATCCAAGGCAGTTTGTGCTGCTGCCATCCATTGCACGGGTACGGTATAAGAACCTGGTTGCCACACAAAGGAATTTTGAGGCAGAATCGGAAAAATCGCCTTTCAATACATTAATGCACGGTGAGAACAAAAAAACGGGAATCATCTGTTTCGGACTGGCCATCAATTACCTGATGGAAAATTACCGGGAAGAAAAATGCCCTTATCCCGTGCTGAAGATCGCCCAATATCCGCTTCCCGTTTCGAAGATTCAGAAAATGGCTGATGAATGCGATGAACTGCTGGTAGTGGAAGAAGGATACCCCATGGTGGAAGAAATGCTGAAAGGTATCCTGAAAGGAGGTAAAACCATCAAAGGCCGTTTGGACGGTACCCTGCCGCGTGAGGGAGAACTAAACCCCGATTTCCTGGCAAAGGCGCTGGGCAAAACCGTTGAAAAAGGCCCCGACGTACCGGGTATCGTAGCTAACAGGCCTCCTTCCCTCTGCAAGGGTTGCGGACACATTGACGTGTACAATGCGCTGAATGAAGTACTTGAGAAATACGGACCCGGCAGGGTTTTTTCCGATATTGGCTGCTATACACTGGGGGCTCTGCCACCGTTTAATACAATCAACTCCTGTGTAGACATGGGTGCATCCATCACCATGGCAAAAGGTGCCGCCGATGCAGGGTTGTTTCCGTCCGTTTGTGTGATTGGGGATTCCACTTTCACCCATTCGGGCATGACCGGTTTGCTGGATGCAGTAAACGATGAATCACCCATCACGGTAATAATTTCAGACAATGCCACTACGGGGATGACCGGAGGACAGCAATCTTCAGCTACAGGGAGAATAGAGGCAATCTGCGAGGGAATAGGAGTGGAGCCAGCCCATATTCGGCTTATCAACCCGCTGAAATCACATCATGAGGAAAATGTGAAGGTGATGGAGGAGGAGTTTGCCTATAAGGGGGTATCGATCATCATTGCCCGCAGGGAGTGCATACAAACCGCCACCAGACGAAAAAAAGAGGAGAAAAAAGATTAATCAACAGACAAATCGTTTAACATGAAGATAGATATCATTTTATCAGGAGTAGGCGGGCAGGGGATTTTATCCATAGCCGCCACCATTGGGTTGGCTGCCGTAAACAACAACCTCTTTTTAAAACAGGCCGAGGTGCATGGTATGAGCCAAAGGGGAGGAGCGGTACAGTCCAACCTCAGGCTCTCGGACAGGAGTATTGCTTCAGACCTTATTCCAATGGGAGGGGTTGACCTCATACTATCGGTTGAACCTATGGAATCCTTAAGGTATTTGCCCTGGCTTTCAAAAAACGGCTGGCTGGTAACAAACACCACACCCTTTGTGAATATTCCCAATTACCCGCCCATGGATGGGATTCTGGAAGAAATTCGCAAAATAAAAAACCATGTATTGATTGATGCCGACCAAATTGCTAAGGAAATAGGATCGCCACGCTCTTCCAACATGGTGATGCTGGGTGCAGGAACACCTTTTATTGACATTCCCCTTGCCGAAATCGAAAATGCAATCAGAATAATTTTTGGCCGCAAGGGAAAGGAGATTGTGAATAATAACCTGGAAGCCATGCAGGCGGGAAGAACCTTTGCGGAAAAGTATATCAAACTATGAGCTGCTAAAAAGCAGCTTTTTTTGTTTTTATGAAGAAACCTCCTTAACTTTTGAGAACTTTTAAAACCTTTACTATGTTTCAACCCGATGATGAAAAACAAATAAAACAAAGGGGAATCAGTATTGAGGATGTGAAAGAACAACTTGAATGGTTTGAAAAAGGATTTCCTTTTTTACCTGTTACAAGGCATGCTACTATTGACGATGGCATAATCCGACTGGAAATTGATGAAATTGATAAATACGGAAAACATTATGACAGCCAGTCGGGCGAACTCACCACCGTGAAATTCGTTCCTGCCTCAGGAGCGGCAACACGCATGTTTAAGGAGTTATTTGAGTTATACGATGACCTGAAACACAACCGGTTTAACCACGCCGAAGAACTGCCTGATTCAGTGAAGGAGTTTTTCGAACGCCTTGAAGAGTTTGCCTTTCACACCGACCTGGGTGAATTGTTACTGAGAAGGGGGAAAAACCTGGAGGATTTGCTGCGAAACAGGGAATACAAGGAAGTGCTGGATGCCTTTCTTTTTGAAAAAGGCCTGAATTATGGCAACCTGCCCAAGGGATTGCTCAAGTTTCACCAGTACAAAACCGGTGCGCGCACAGCCATGGAGGAACACCTTGTGGAAAGTTACCAGTATTGCAAGGGAAAAAATAATTATGTACACCTGCATCTCACGGTTTCACCGGAACATGAAGCAGGTTTTCACAGGCAGTTCGACCAGGTAAAGGAAAAATACGAGGGTATGTCGGGTTGCAGGTTCAGGCTGGAATTCAGTCATCAGAAAGCATCCACCGATACCATAGCCGTGGATATGGAAAACAAGCCCTTCCGTAATGAGGACGGCAGCCTGCTTTTCCGGCCCGGGGGACACGGGGCACTCATTGAAAACCTGGACGCCGTGGATGCCGATTTGATATTTATCAAAAACATTGACAATGTAGTACCCGACAGGATTAAGGACGGAACGGTATTCTACAAACGAGCCATTGCCGGCTACCTCCTACAATTCCGCAAAAGGGTGTTTGAGTACCTCGATTTGATGGATGCAGGAAGAGGAAAGGAACATTTTGGCGAGATTGAAGGCTTTGTGTTGAAGACCCTGTATATACATCCGCCTGATGCTTATAATACAATGGGCATTGAAGGGAAACTTGACTGGCTGAAAAGCAAACTCGACCGACCCATGCGCATTTGCGGCATGGTGAAAAACGTGGGGGAGCCGGGTGGGGGACCATTCTGGGCTGTAAACCCCGACGGTTCGGAGTCATTGCAGGTAGTGGAATCCAGCCAGATTGACAGGAAAAACCCGAAGAAAGCTGAAATGCTCAGGAACTCCACGCACTTTAACCCGGTAGACCTGGTATGCTCTGTCAGGAACAGGCGAGGGGATAAGTACCCGCTTAAAAAATTTATCGATCCTGCCACAGGGTTTATCTCTGTGAAGTCAAAAGACGGCAGGGATTTGAAGGCTTTGGAACTTCCGGGCCTTTGGAACGGTGCCATGTCCGACTGGACCACCATCTTTGTGGAAGTACCGCTAATCACCTTCAACCCGGTGAAAACGGTGTTTGATTTGCTGAGACCGGAGCATAGGGGCTAAGAACCAAAAAACAATTTCAAAAAAGATTAAGTAATTAGCATTTAGAAAATATTATGTAGTTGTTGCACTGCGCTATTTAGTCTACGGTCCACAGTCCACAGAAGAAGTTAAAAGCAGGTAGTTTATGGTAAGTAACGAACCTGCGACCTGAGCCATTCAGTACATAGTTCATAAACCATGGAAAAAGGCAAATTACGGGCGTCAATTTCCAGAAAATATCTTGTAACGATTAAGTAGTTGCTCTTTGAACTTTTGTACGGTTCTGTAAGAGGCTTGGGGGTGAACGGCGCAGCCCTCATGAGTGGGCATTGCGCTGGCCTGTGGGTGACCAATAAATTCCCCTTTGCCTACTCGACTTCTTACACCTCTGCATTTTATAAAATCTCTACTGCTAATGGACGGAAAAAAACAGCTTGAGCCAGTCAAATATCAAAATCTAAAAACAGCCCCAAAGTAGACTGTTCTTCTTTGGTAAAAATCGAAATTGCTAAACGAGTAGTCATTGTTATAAATTGCTATTCTTTCGTTGTGAGTGTTTAAAATGTTGCTGTTTTAGCCCCCTAAATCATCAGACTAAATTATAGGTTAAAATCTGTAATTTTA
>JBBIHY010000022.1:0-28085 GCA_037446695.1 Bacteroidota bacterium | reverse complement strand
TTTAGCCGCATGGATAAATTATAGGGCTGAAGCCCTTAAATTGTTGAATTTATTGTTTCTCCGTCAGCTGAAGCTGACGGGAATTCTTTATAATCTGATTGAATAGTATTGTGAATGTTCATGAAATACTTACTGATTGCCGTTGGCTAAAGCCAACGGATTAGTTAAATAGTATCAGACTAAAAGCCCCGGGTTTAAACCCGGGGACTGCTATTACAATTTCTCCAGCTCTACTGTAAAATGCCTCATGATGGGGGCTTCTGTGAGGATTTTGTAGCCTCGTTTGATTTCGCTGCGGCGCTCGTGGATATTTTTCATTGCCACGGCAATCACATCTATATGGTTGTTGGTATATACCCGGCGTGGGATGGCCAGTCGCAGCAGTTCCAGTTGGGGGTAGCGGTTTTCCCGTGTTACGGGGTCACGGTCGGCCAGCAGGGTGCCGATTTCCACGCCTCGCACGCCGGCTTCTTTATAAAGTTCCACTGCCAGGGTTTGCGCCACAAATTCCTCCCTGGGTAATTGCGGCAGGAACTTTTTTGCATCCACAAAAATGGCATGCCCGCCAAATGGCTCCTGCACGGGTATGCCAAATTCCTTCAGCTTTTTTCCAAGGTAGGCCACCTGTTCAATGCGGGTCTGCAAATAATCGAATTCGGTGCCTTCATCCAGTCCCACTGCCAGGGCATTCATATCCCTGCCAGACATACCGCCATAGGTGATAAACCCTTCAAACATGATGTTGTACAGACTGGCTTTTTTGAACAGTTCTTCGCTTTTCATGCCAATAAAGCCACCCATATTCACAATGCCGTCCTTTTTGCTGCTCATGGTCATGCAGTCGGCATAAGAGAACATTTCTTTCACAATTTCCTTGATGGTTTTATTTTCATACCCCTTTTCACGAATCTTGATAAAATACGCATTTTCGGCAAAGCGTGCCGAGTCAAACACCACAGGAAGTCCGTATTTTTTTGCCGTAGCCGCCACCTGTCTCATATTTTCCATGGACACAGGTTGTCCGCCTGAGGAGTTACAGGTAACCGTTACGATCACAAAGGGAATTTTTTCTTTGGGGGTTTCCTTAAGGACTTTCTCCAGTTTGTCCAGGTCCACATTGCCTTTAAAGTGATGGTATACCGAGGTGTCAAATGCCTCATCAATGGTACAGTCCACTGCTGTTGCACGGCGGAACTCAATATGTCCCTTGGTGGTGTCGAAGTGGGAGTTGCCGGGTACAATATCGCCCTCCCTGACCATTGCGCTGAACAGCACATTTTCGGCTGCACGGCCCTGGTGGGTGGGTAGAAAATACTCGAAGCCCAGCAGGTTTTTAACTGTGTTCTTCAGGTTGTAGTAACTGGATGCGCCGGCATAACTCTCATCGCCCAGCATGAGTGCCGACCATTGCCTGTCACTCATGGCACCTGTGCCCGAGTCGGTAAGCAGGTCAATGAATACCTGCTCGCTACGCAGGTTAAACAGGTTATATTTTGCTTCTTTGATCCACTGCTCACGCTCTTCCCTGGTGCTGCGGCGCAGGGGTTCTATCATTTTTATCTTGAAGGATTCTGCAAAGGGTAATTCCATGGTTCATTTCTGTTAAAAGTGAATATTCGTGGAGAATGTTCCGGCCAATCCGGCAGTCCCTGCAGGAAGTCTTTTGGAATTGAGTCAGTTGGAATAAATTATTCGTGCAGGGTGGGGGAGGTCAGAAATAAAAGGTGTCTCTCTCCTTTACATTCAGAAAGAGATTTTTGGGCAGAGACGACACAAACAATTCCATGATAATGAGTATCAGATTGTTCAAAAATAGGATATATTTCAAAAAAATGAAAGGATAAGAGTCAGGAAAACAGGGAAAAAGTAAAAAGCAGTTTTGCATGGCTTTGCATTTATTTTGTGCACAATACAGTAAAATTATAATTTCAGGGAATATTGCATAAATGGAATGATGGAAAAAATCAAGGAGAGATTAAAAAGAAGATTAGCACACAAATACCACTGATCTAACTGATTTTCACAGATCAAATCCGTCCCTGTCTGTCTTTTCCGTGTCATCCGTGTTCTATGAACTATTTGTCCTCTACCTTTGCAGTCATGTGTTATTTGAGGTTTCTGGCACTTTGGAAGATGGCTTTTACCGAGCCGATGAGTATTTTGGCCTCCACCAAGATGGGAATGCGGTTTTTATCGTTGGTCACCCATACGAACAGGTCTTCACCACCTTTAAAGATGGTACCTTCCACCAGCATAACCGAAAATTTAATGCAGTCGTATTTTTCTTTTTCCCGTGTTTCAATGGTTTCCCTGCCAAGATAGCGCACAAACAAATTAAATTTTTCATTATCAATGAGCATGGTGATGGGAATTTTGTCACCCGGTTTGTAGGAGGTAAAATCTATGTTGCGGCACCAGTAAATGGCTGAAAGTACATCAAATGTGCATCCTGTGAGTGGAATGGTATCGGTTTGGGGAGCACGTTTGGAATTCACTGTTTTGAGTATGGCCCGGTTGTAAGTGTAGTCAAAACTGTAGAGGTCATTTGCTGCATAGTCTCCTTCGTAGGTGTCGCGTTCAAACCAAAGTGGACGGAAAGTCTCTTTATCCACATAGGATTCAAACCGGTCGCGTACCTTGAAGAATAAATCATATGCCTTGTGGCTGGTACCTGTGGTAACAAAATGAAATACATTTCTGCCACGATGGGTTCTCTCCTTCACAGCAAAATCCACTTTGGCAGCACTCAGCCAGATGAATTTCCAGTTATAATAAGCAAGGTATACCACCTCTTCGCCCACCTGAAAGGACAGATTTTCCGGCATGCACTGGTTTTTTGCTTTTGCGGAATGCATCAGGAATACTAACAGGCAGAGCAGGAGTTTGCTGTTCATCTGAAAATTATGAAACGTAAAAATAAGTAATTTGAATTTTAAATAAAGGAGGAAAATAGTTGGCAGAAAATTCGGGTTGATTGCCCCTTCTTTAACCCCTCCCCCTGCAGGGGTAAGGGTTAGGTACAAAGTATGATGAAACGGATAATCACTCCAAACCTCTGCAAAAAATGTCTTAAATTTGTATCTCAAATCCTCAGCCCATGAAAAACCCCGTTTTAAACGTTGCAGCCATTCACGACCTGTCGGGTGTTGGGCGGGTGAGCCTCACCGCTGTTATTCCCATTCTTTCGGGTATGGGAATACATGTCACTCCACTGCCAACTGCAGTTTTGTCAGCACATACACAATATCCGGAATTTCAGCTTGTTGATCTTACCTATCATCTGCGCCCTTTCATTAATCACTGGAAGAAACTCAAAATTCATTTTGATGCCATATACAGTGGATTCCTGGCTTCTCCGGAGCAGATTGACATTGTAGCAGATTTTATAGGAGATTTCCGCGGGAAAGATACCCTGGTGGTGATTGACCCCGTTCTTGGCGATAATGGCAAGATGTATTCCTCGCTTCCCAAAGAAATGGTTGGCAAAATGCAGGACCTCATCACCCATGCCGATGTAATCACACCTAATATTACCGAAGCGGCATTGCTGCTGAACAAACCCCTGACGGATCAGATTAACGGGAAATGGCTGAGGGAGTGGATTCTGGAACTCTCCGCAAAAGGTCCTGGCATAGTGATAGTCACCAGCGTACCCGAGACCGAAGACAGAAAAATAACATCCGTTGTGGCCTACAACCGGCACACCAAAAGGTTCTGGAAGGTATCCTGCGATTACCTACCTGCCAACTACCCCGGCACAGGAGATTCATTTACAAGTGTGCTGGTGGGTTCACTCCTGCAAGGAGACAGCCTGCCCATAGCCCTGGACAGGGCTGTGCATTTTATCACCATGGGGGTTAGGACAACTTTCGGACATACTTACGATCCCAGGGAAGGGATTATACTGGAAAGGATCCTGAAAAATCTGGATTCGCCGGTGCAAATCAGCAGCTACGAACTTATGGATGAATAAAAATGGTGGATGAAGCCAACGTAAAAATGGTGGTCACAGACCTGGACGGCACCCTGCTCAACAGGAACAGTAAACTTTCCGCGGAGAACAGAAATACTTTGCTTCATCTGGGCCGAATAGGTATTATGCGGGTGGTTGCCACGGGAAGGAATTATTTTAGTTTTCAGCGACTGGGTCTGGATGATTTGCCCATTGATTACCTGGTATTTTCTTCCGGAGCTGGCATCATGGATTACCGGTCTAAAAAAATTCTTCATCATGCACACATACCCATGCCCGAAGTTGCCCTAATCATTGAAATTCTCAAAAATATGAAGATCAGTTTCATGGTTCATGATCTGGTTCCCGATAACCACCGTTTTTATTTTTATGATTCGGGCAGGACTGAAACTGATTTTCACCAGCGCATTGAACTTTATCGTGATTATGCCTTGCCATTAAGGATTGATCCGCCCAATTTTTCGCATGCGTGCCAGGTTCTTGCCATCATTCCCCCTGATCTTGAAATGCTTGAGAATTTGAGGGATAAGTTGAATTTGTTCAGGGTAATCCGCACCACTTCTCCAATCAATGGGAAATCCATGTGGGTGGAAATCTTTCCGCATGATGTATCCAAGGGGCATGGGGTAAGCTGGATTTGCAGGGAGTTGAGTATTTATGAAAAGGAGTGCATCGGTATAGGGAATGATTTCAATGACCTTGATTTGCTTGAAACTGTTGGATTCCCCTTTGTTGTTGAAAATGCCCCGGAAGAACTTAAAATGCTCTTTCCCGCAAGCAAATCAAATATTGAAGACGGATTCACCCACGCTGTATGTTCTGTTATAAAAAACATGCCGGGTTAAATTTTAGTTTACATTGATTGTTTACCTTGCATTCCAGTTATGACCCGAAAAATTCTGAAATGGATTGAACTTATCACCCTGTTTGTGGGAGTGCCGCTAATTTACTACTTTGATTATATTCCTATTCCCAAGGCAATTCCTCTTCTTGTGGTATTTTTAATAGTACTTCTTGTGGTACTAACTGATAAGTCTTTCAACCGTAAACATTTCGGACTGAACAGTTTTAATCAATGGCCCTGGCTGTTTAAGAGAATGGCAGCCATTTCAGCTTTACTTATTGTATTTGTACTGCTATTTAACCGGGAGGCATTCTTTATACTTCCCCGCACGAATTTGCTATTATGGTTGATGATTATGCTGTTCTATCCCATTTGGTCGGCTTTTCCGCAGGAAATTATTTTCAGGGGCTATTTCTTCCACCGCTACAAGGAGTTATTTCCAAATGTGAGAGTGATGATTCTCGTAAACGCAGTGCTTTTTTCTTTTTCACACATCATTTTCAATAACTGGATTGCGCTGGTCTTTACCTTTTTTGCTTCCATCCTTTTTTCAATCACTTACCGGAAAACCGATTCCCTCATGGTTACCTTTGTAGAGCATGCCATTTACGGAAATATCATTTTCACCATTGGATTGGGTGAGTTTTTCTACGTTCCGTTCAACTGAACCGGTTTTTTATTTCTGATCAATTCAAAAAAAAGGAGAACTCAGGATTAGCCTTCTTCCTCCTCGCCGTCTCCGGTATCTTCGCATGTTTCAGTTACCTCAACAGTCATATCATTTATATCCCAGTGGAAATCATCTGACCGGAGTTGTTTATTGGTAAGATTTTCGGGTTGAAAGTAAACACCGTTGGTGCGACCTGTCTTCCACCTCCCGGGAAGGATACACAACTCCACTTCCTCACTGGTCTCTGTGAGTTTCAGTTTCATGTAGAAATCAACTGTGAACACAACTTTTACGGCATGCCCGTTGGTATTTCTGATTCTCAGCCTTAATTCAAGCGGGCTGCTCCTGTTAAGGGGTTTTGAATTGCTCCATTTATAATCAATAATCACACCGTCAACGGTTTTGAACTCCTGGTAAGGATTTTTTTGAGCACTTGTTTCCATAAAGCCAAGGGTAAAGAAAGCCAGTGCCATGAAAAAGAATATATTTTTCATTTGCTTCATTATTAAGAGTGGAATAAAATATATTTATAAATGAGGTAATTTCCTTCATCAAAAACGGCAAAAATCAGCTTTTCAATATGTTTGCTAACAGAAAGAAACAGATTGACTTCCTTCACTGCAATTTCAGCAGCCCGCTGTTTGGGAAAGCCATACACACCCGTACTGATATTGGGGAAGGCAATCGTTTTGATCTTGTTTTCAACTGCCAGTTCAAGACTACGGCGGTAGGCACCTGCAAGCAGAATGTCCTCATTCAAATGGCCGCCTTGCCACACTGGGCCAACGGTGTGGATTACAAATCTGGCAGGTAGTTTGAAACCAGGTGTTATTTTTGCTTCCCCTGTTTTGCATCCCCCAAGGGTCTTGCAGTATTCAAGCAGTTCGGGGCCGGCTGCCCGGTGAATGGCTCCGTCAACACCTCCGCCACCAAGAAGTGAACTGTTGGCAGCATTAACGATTGCATCCACTTGCAATGTGGTGATATCACCACGGAACAGTTCAATCTTTGCCATGGTTCAACGAGTTGAGTGATCATTTGCGGATAACCGCACCCAGTTTCTTCTCATAGTTTTCCGCCAGGCTATCCATAATTTTGTCGATCTGGAAATCAGTAAGTGTTTTTTCAATGTCCTGCAGGATGAAACTTACGGCGTAGGATTTTTTTTCATTTTCTATATTATCCCCCTGGTAAACATCAAAAATATGGACTTTTTTCAGAAGCTTCTTTTCAGTTTGAAAAGCCAGTTCCCTTACTTCGGCAAAACTCACATCCTTGCCCAATACCATCGCAAGATCGCGCTTTACCTCCGGATACTTTGGTATTTCCTTGTATGAAACGGAATCCGGTACCAGCAGGCTGAACAGGTTCGTCCAGTTCAGATCGGCATAAAACACTGTATTTTTGATATCAAATTCTTTCAGCAACTTTTTATTTACAATCCCCAGTGTTGCGTATTTTTTGTCCTTCAGCCAGTATTCAACGGCTTCGGAATATGTGTCACCGCTTATAATTTTTTGTGTAAAGTTCTGATAATTAAGTCCCAACCGGCTCAATACAGATTCTGCATGGCCTTTTAGAATAAAGAAGTCATTTTTTCGTACAGGTGCGTTCCAGCTTTGAGAAAAATAATCACCTGAAAGTGCAATAACAAGGTGCTCTTCTTCGGTATACCTTTCCAGTGTTCCCTTTTTACCACCATCGGAAAGGAATGTGTAGCAGTTTCCAAATTCAAAAAGACGTAAATCAGGGTTTTTTCTGTTCTGATTGTAGGCAATGGCCTCCAATACACCAAATATTAAGGTTTGTCGCACACAATTCAGGTCAACGCTGAGAGGGTTCAGAACGAAAGCAAGTTTTTCGGCAGGGTAGGTGTTATTATTTTCATAATACTTACTGTTGGTGAGAGAGTTCGACATCATCTCATTGAATCCCTGTCCTGTGAGCATATCTGCAACCAGATTTTTCAGCCTGCTCCTGTCAGGTTTTTCGGAAGGGGCAATGCTTGTGACCACACGGGGGCTCACAGGAATATTTTCGTATCCGTAAATGCGAAGAATTTCTTCAATTACATCTGCTTCTCTCTGCACATCAACCCTGTAGGGTGCAACATCCAAAGTCAGGCTGTCTTCCTTTTCTTCAATAACTTCAATATCGAGTGCTTTAAGTATGGTTCTGATAGTTTGTTTTTCAATTTTCTTGCCTATGAGCCTCCCGATATTTGAACAGGAAACATTCACCCTGAAAGGAGCGGCCGGACGGGGATATTCATCCACCACCCCAGAGGAGATTTTTCCTCCTGCAATTTCCTTAATCATTATTGCGGCTCTTTTCAGTGCATAAACTGTAATATTGGGATCAACACCGCGTTCAAAACGGAAAGAGGCTTCTGTAAATAAACCATGCCTGCGTGAAGTGCGCCGAATGTAATCTGGGTTAAAATAAGCACTCTCAAGGAATATATTTATTGTGTTCTCATCCACACCCGATTCAATGCCACCAAAGACTCCGGCTATACACATACCATCCACAGTGTTGCAAATCATCAGATCGTCTCCGGCCAGTTTTCGTTCTACCTCGTCAAGGGTTATAAAAGGAGAGTTTTCTTTCAGTGTTCTTACGACTACTTTTCCGCCTTTAATTTTATCGGCATTAAAGGCGTGCAGGGGTTGACCAGTTTCGTGAAGAACAAAGTTGGTAATATCCACCACATTATTGATTGGCCTTTGTCCGATTGACGCCAGCCTGTTCTGAAGCCATGCAGGAGATGGGCCAACTTTAATTCCTGAAACGGTAATTCCTGCATACCGGAAACAAGCCTCGGGATTTTCAATTACTACCGGGATGTAAAGATTGTTGTTGTCGGGTTTGAAATTCTCAACAGAGGGGCGATGCAATTTCCCCTTTCCTGAAACTGACAGGTAGGCAGCCAGATCACGGGCAACACCATAATGCGAAGCAGCATCAATCCGGTTGGGTGTGATGCCAATTTCCAGTGTAAAGTCGGTTTCCGTGCCGAAATATTCTTTTGCAGGAATCCCGGGTACTGCTGATGGATCAAGTACCATGATTCCCTCATGCGAGCTGCCCAGACCTATTTCGTCTTCGGCACAAATCATTCCTTCAGAAAACACACCCCTGATTTTTTCATTTTTGATTGTGAATGACTCTTCTCCCTTGTAAAGTGTTGTGCCTGATAGTGCTACCGGCACTTTTTGTCCGGCTGCCACATTGGGTGCACCGCATACAATCTGCAACAATTTGCCGGTACCCACATTTACTTCCGTAACGGTCAACTTATCGGCATCGGGGTGCTTCCGGCAGGATACCACTTCACCAATCACTATACCTTCCAATCCGCCCCTTACGGATTCATAAGGTTCAATTGATTCAACTTCGAGACCAATACCGGTTAATATTTTTGTTACCTCCTGGAGGGATAAATCCGTATCGATATATTCTTTGAGCCAGTTATATGAAATCTTCATACTTTACAAAAATATGGAATGCTTACATGTGCAATGACTCCCGTGTTTCTGCCGCATAAGGTCTTGCATTTGATTTGACAGCGGGATTCACAAAAGTAAAATAAAAAAGTGAAATATTCTGTCAGTCACTTTATCGTTGCAATGAAATATTCCACACTTAACCTGACTGAAATTATTTGATTATTTTTGCACTTTAACAGTTAATTATTAAATATTGAAACAGGAACAATTACCGCTCATACTGGTTACAAATGACGATGGTGTCCATGCTCCAGGCATCAAAAACCTGATTGAGGCTGTGAGACCACTCGGCATACTGGTTGTTGTGGCACCTGATGAAGGCCGGTCGGGACAAAGCCATGCAATTACCATCAAAACACCTTTAAGGGTATACAAGCTGAAAGAGGAGGAAGGATACACTCTTTATTCCTGTAACGGAACGCCGGTTGATTGTGTCAAGCTTGCGCTGGACCAACTGTTGGATCGTACACCCGATTTGATCGTTTCGGGCATTAATCATGGCAGTAATTCATCCATAAGCGTGATTTACAGTGGGACCATGGCAGCTGCTATTGAAGGCGGATTACATGGCATTCCCTCCATCGGGTTTTCCCTTCTGGATTATTCCATCCATGCCGATTTTTCGCATACTCTTGGATTTGTAATAGAAATTGTACGAAATGTTTTGGTGAATGGTTTACCCGAAAAAGTGGTGTTAAATGTGAACTTTCCAATTGTTTCCGATGAGGAAATCAAGGGGATTAAGATCTGTCGTCAGGCACTGGGTATATGGAAAGGCGAGTTTGAAAAACGCACCGATCCTCATTCCCGGGACTATTACTGGCTCACGGGTTATTTTCAGAATTTTGATGAAGACGCAACCGATACGGATGAATGGGCTTTGCAAAACAATTTTGTTTCTGTTGTACCCGTCAGGGTTGACCTTACTTCTCATTCTTCCATTCAAAAATTAAAGGCTTTTTATGAAGCGATCAAGGTTTGATTCCCAGCCATTGGGACTGATTGCCGGCTTGACTCTGCCGGTAATTTCAAGTATTGTTTTTTACCTGGTTAGGCATAATGACCTTACACCAGGAGAATTTCTGAATACAATGTTGCGGTTGAACATTCTCACGCATGTGATTAGCCTGCATGTGATACCCAACCTGCTTTTGTTTTTCCTTTTTATCTGGAGAAATTATCTTTATTCTGCACGAGGTGTGCTCACTGCAACCTTTATCTTCGCAGGTCTTGTATTCCTGTTGAAATTTACTTCGTAACATGGGTTTTTTCAGGAATTCATTTATTTTCTTTTTCTTTAGTAACTGTTTGCTAGGGATTTTTTCAAATCTTTTCCTTATTCCATGAAGTATTTTATTATAGCCGGTGAAGCTTCGGGTGATCTGCATGGTTCCAACCTTATTAAGGAAATCAGTAGAGTAGACCAAGAGGCTGAATTCTGTTTGGTTGGAGGAGACCTGATGAGTGGGCAGGGAGGGGAACCGGTTTTGCACTACCGGAAAATGGCCTTTATGGGTATATGGGAAGTTGTAAAACACATTGGTCAGGTTTTTTCCAACTTCAGAATTTGTAAAAAGGCCATTTGTGATTTCCAGCCCGATGCAGTTATCCTGATTGATTACCCTGGCTTTAATCTTCGAATGGCCCGGTTTGCTAAAAAGAAAGGATTCAGGGTGATCTACTATATCTCACCCAAGTTATGGGCATGGAACAGTAGAAGGGTCAAAAAAATCAAAAAATATGTAGATCAAATGCTGGTAATTCTTCCCTTTGAGGTAGGTTTCTACCAGCAGTTTGGCTACCATGTGGATTATGTGGGTAACCCTCTGCTGGATGCCATCGAACAGAAAAGACCTGGTTTGCAGGGCTTTAACAGTTTTATAACAAGAAACAACCTTGATTCCAAACCGGTTATTGCCGTTCTGCCCGGTAGCCGCAAACATGAAATTGCCAGCAGCCTGCCAGTGATGATGAAAATGCAGGACCATTTTCCTCAGTATCAGTTCGTGGTAGCCGGTGCTCCGGCGGTAGAGAAGGAGTATTATGATACATTTCTGGCAGGTTCGGGTTTCAGGTTTGTTACTGGCCAAACCTATGAATTGCTGGCAAATTCCTTTGCGGCTTTAGTGAATTCTGGTACGGCCGCACTTGAAGCAGCAATATTTCTGGTTCCGCAAGTGGTTTGCTATAAGGTGGCACCTGTTTCTGCATTTCTGATAAGGATGGTAATTCGCGTACCCTATGTTTCACTTGTTAATCTTATTATGAATGAAAGGGTGGTGACTGAATTGTTACAGGATGATTTCAATGAGAAAAATCTGAAGGATGAACTTGCCAGAATCACACAGGAAGAAGGAAGAAGAGAAGTTGTACGAAAATACAGGGAGTTGAGAGATATGCTTGGTAAGGAAGGGGCCTCTGGGAGAGCTGCAGATTTAATTTATCATTCTCTTACGAGGGGTTAATATGCGGAGTCTGAAAGGTATTTTTCTGATAGTCACACTGGTAATTTCATTCTGTCTCAGGGAGGTAACAGGGATGGAAGTTATGGTGAGCCTTTATAATGAAAGGTCGGTTTCAACTGTAATTTTTTCCCCTCTGAGCGGAGGTTATACATTGATTGCCGATGGCCGGCAGGTAGTTCCGCAACCGGTTTCACAGCCGGTTTATCTGACTGTTTCGGGTGAACTTGTTATGCTCAGTATTCCCGGGCATATGGGAATTTACCGTTCGGTACACCTGCTTGCGCATGAAGAAACATCCGAGTTTAAAATCAGACCGCTGCATACCGACCTGGATGTAAGGGAGTATCATGGAAGTGTTACTTTTTCGGTGGAATTTATGCGGCTAAAAATGATAAACCGTGTAAACATCGAGTATTATGTTGCTGCAGTGGTTGAGGCCGAATCGGGAAACAATGCTTTGCCTGAATTTTACAAGGCCCAGGCTGCTATTTGCCGCACCTACGCTATGAAACATCTGAACCGACATATGGAGGAAGGTTTCAATCTTTGTGATGAGGTCCATTGCCAGGTCTACAAGGGAAGGCTTGGAAGAAATCCTGTTATTCTGGAGGCGACACTCTCTACCAGGGGTATTGTAATTGTTGATCCTGATAGCCTGTTGATCACTGGAGCTTTTCATGCCAACTGCGGGGGGCAGACTGTCAATTCAGAGGAAGTATGGCTTTCTGCCAGATCCTATCTGCGCTCGGTGATTGATCCATATTGTGTCAAACGAAACAGGAGAAACTGGGAAACAAAGATCTCGATTGAGGAGTGGAAAAGCTACCTTGTGAGGAGCGGATTCAGGGAGGCAGTGATGGAGCTTCCTTCAGGCAGCCTCAGGTTTACACAAAGAAATCGACTTGCCAGTTACCGGTTAAATGGTGATTCAATTCCACTGGCAAAAATAAGAAATGACTGGCGCTGGAGATCTGCATTTTTTTCCATAGAGCCTAATACTTTGCGAACTGAGATTATCATAAAAGGGCAGGGGCATGGCCATGGAATCGGAATGTGCCAGGAAGGAGCCATGCAAATGGCAGTTGAAGGGAAAAACTGGCAGGAGATAATAAGGTTTTACTTCCAGGGTGTATCCCCCATTGAATACACGAAAGTGAAAGATTTTCGTTTTTAGGATTTATATGAATTGTTAAATTTGCCCTAACCTGAACACAATGTATCCACTGGTAAAAAAGGAAATCAGAAGTTTTTTCAGCAGCATCACCGGCTACCTGGTTATAATTGTATTCCTTATTGTGAACAGTTTGTTTATGTGGGTATTTCCGGGTGAACTCAATATATTCGATTCAGGATATGCCACTCTCGAAACTCTTTTCATAATGTCGCCCTGGGTTTTTCTGTTTCTTGTGCCAGCCATTACCATGAGAATGTTCAGTGAAGAAAAAAAAAGCGGCACCATTGAACTTTTGCTAACAAAGCCTGTGAATGAGTTGCAGATTGTGCTTTCCAAATTTACCGCCGGGGTGGTACTTGTCCTGTTCAGCCTGCTGCCAACCCTTCTTTTTTTCTTTACGGTTTACAGAGTCGGGAATCCGGTTGGGAATATTGACACGGGGGGTACATGGGGTTCATATATCGGATTGTTTTTACTGGCCTGTACATATGTGTCCATGGGCCTATTTGCTTCTTCACTCACAAGCAGCCAGATTGTTGCTTTTATTATAGGTGTGCTTATTCCTTTTTTCTTTTATACGGGATTTGATTCCCTGGCTGCTCTTACAGGGTGGGTGCGAATAGAATCTTTTTTGGTATATCTCGGAATAAGCGAACATTATAAATCAGTCAGCAGGGGAGTAATTGATTCCCGCGATATTGTTTACTTTTTTTGTGTGATTGGTTTTTTCGTGTATTTAACAAGAACGGTTTTACGAAGCCGTAACTGGAAAAGCTAAAAACATGATTACTGCAGGTGGCAACAGAAAATTAATGAAGCAGGATTTGTACCAGTTACTGCTGGTGGTCTGTATTATATTTCTTATAGGATTTTTATCAGGTTTTTTTCACTTCAGGCTTGACCTTACTGCCGAAAACCGTTACACACTGAGTAAACCAACAAAAGACATTCTCAGTAACCTGGATGATATTGCATTTGTTAAGGTATATCTGGAGGGAGACCTTCCAATTGGTTTCAGGCGCTTAAGAAATTCCGTGAAGGAAATGCTTGATGAATTCAGGGTGTATGGAGGCACTAGAATTCAGTACCAGTTTATCAATCCTTCGGAGAGTGAAGATTCAGAGACAAGAAACCGATTTTACGCTTCACTCCATGACCAGGGAATGATTCCCACCAATGTTGAGGTTAGGGATAAAAAAGGAGGAATGTCACAACAGATAATTTTTCCCTGGGCAATGATTACCTACAGGGATTATGAAATGCCCGTGCGGCTTCTGAAGAATAACCCGGGTAAAACAGCCGAGGAAAACCTTAACAATTCACTGGAAGCGCTGGAATTTGAACTGATAAGTACACTTCACAATCTTACTGTGGAAGAGTATGAAAGGATTGCTTTTTTGGAGGGTCATGGAGAACTGGATGAATTTCTCGTTGGGGATGTTACGAAAGAATTGCTGAAATATTATGAGGTATTCAGGGGCACAATTGATCCGGAATCACCAGGCTCGCTGAACGAACTTTCCCTGCTGATTATTGCTAAGCCAGAAAAACCTTTTACTGAGGTGGAAAAAGCCGTACTTGACCAGTATATCATGCAGGGAGGGAAAGTTTTATGGCTGATTGATCCTGTTGCCATTGACCTGGACAGTCTTACACATGCCAGCTCTGCCGTGGCACTTATTAAAAACCTGAATCTGGACGATATGCTGTTCCGTTACGGTGTAAGGGTAAACCCCAATCTGGTTATGGATATGCAATGTGCATTTATACCGGTTAATACTGCATTGGAGGGGCAAACTCCAAGGTTTACACCTGCCCCCTGGTATTATTCACCACTCCTTTTGCCACCAGCCGACCATATGATTACAAGAAATCTGGGTATGGTGAAAGCTGAGTTTACAAGTGTGATTGATACGGTTGGAGAAAATCCGGATGTTTGGAAACAGGTATTGCTCAGTTCTTCGCGTCATTCAAGATTTGTGAACACCCCTGCCTTTATCACACTTGAAACTGCAAAAAGACCAACGAATGCTTCCTTTTTTCCTATGTCCTACCTTCCGGTAGCTGTGTTGCTCCAGGGGGAATTTGAGTCGGTTTTTAAGAACAGGCCAATTCCGCTCATCAACACTACTGACATTCAGTTCAGGGATAAAAGTGTTCCTACGAAAATGATTGTCATTGGCGACGGGGATATTATTCGTAATGATGTATCCATTAACAGAGGTGTGCCAGAGGCGCTTCCGCTGGGCTATGACCGCTACTCACGGCAAACATTTGCAAATAAGGAATTTATCATGAATTCTATTAATTACCTGTTGGATGAAAAAGGCCTTATGGAATTGCGTAACAGGCAACTTACGCTGCGCCTGCTGGACAGGGAAAAAGTACGCAATGACAAAATGAAGTGGCAGTTAATTAATATCCTTCTGCCGGTATTTCTGGTTTCATTGTTTGGGTTTGTTTTTACCTGGTACAGGAAGTTCCGTTTTTCAAGATAAAAGAATGTCAAAACAATTCAGATTTTACCTTGTTGTATTTCTGGGCATGCTTCTGGCAGCCATTATATTGCACTTAACTTCAGACAACAGTACCCTCAGTAAGAAATCCACGGGATTTGCCATTGATGATACCAACCATATTTCGGCCATTTCAATACGCCATAAAGGGGCTGAAATTCAGCTTGAAAAAATCAGTCATAGGTGGTATGTTAATAATGAGTTCCCTGCTGACGGAAAACAGATGTTTAATTTTCTCAGAGCCCTGGCCAACCTCAGAATAAAAAGTCCGGTAGCCCTTGCAGAACAGGAGAAGATCATGAATTTATTAATCAGTGAAGGGGCTGAAATAAAAATTAAAAAGCGCTGGAGGACAGGAAGATTCAGGGTGTATTATCCTGAGGGTGGACCAACTTATATGGTATTGGGTAATTCAAGGTCACCGTTTTTGGTTGAGGTCCCCGGACTTTTAGGCGAAGTTGGGGAACTTTTTACCACGGATGCAGGGTTCTGGCGCGAAAATGTGGTCTTTACCTTTGTTCCCGGACAGATAAGCGGTGTGTTGGTTGACTATCCTTCCGGTATGGGGGAGGGCTTCAGAATCACTCTTGACGAAAACAACAGGCACCTTGTGTATTCTTTAAATAGTTCAGATCCTCTGCAATTCAGTACAGATTCACTCGTGTTCAGTTATCTTACCTATTTTTCCTATGTTTCATACAACCGTTTACTCTCTGCAGATGAACCAGTATTGCTCGACTCATTGCGAAGTCAGGTACCTTTTGCCAGAATTGCCGTAACAGGCATAAACAGTGAATTAACTGCAATTAGTTTGTTTCTTGTGGAAAGCGACGAGCATAATGGGGAATATGATCCCAATATATTGTACGGCTTGATTAACAATGACAATGATTTGGTTGTGATAAGCTTTGTGAATGTGGATTTACTGCTGAAGGAAGTTAGCTGGTTCATGCAAAACCCTTTGTAGGGTTGTATTGTTTGAAATGTTTGAAAACGGTTGAAAATGGCGGATAAGATTTGAACCTGAAATTTGTAAGCTGAGTTTTTTTTTGTAATATTGATACTCTTTCATTCTTTGTAATGAATTAAAAATCAGTTTAGTTGGTAAATTTTAATTTATAATCACATGAAATTTGTTGTATCAAGTACCGAACTTCTCAACCACCTGCAGGCAGTAAGCCGAGTAATCAATACCAAAAACACGCTGCCCATACTTGATAATTTTCTTTTTCAGATGGAAAAGAATGAGCTGGTCATAACGGCTTCTGACCTGGAGTCAACCATGATTACCCGGATTCAACTTGAAAATGTAAGCGGGGAAGGCAGCATAGCGGTACCAGCCAGGATTCTTACGGATTCTTTGAAAGAGTTTTCGGAGCAGCCTCTTACCTTCGATATCAATTTGGATACACTTGCCGTAGTGATTAATTCAGAAAACGGAAAATTCAGTGTCGTTGGTCAAAAGGGTGCCGAATACCCTCAGATTCCTGTTATAAGAAACGACAAGAAATCCTCGGTAAGGCTGAACGGAGAAGTGCTTATGCAGGGAATTTCCAAAACCCTCTTTGCCACAGCAGATGATGAACTAAGGCCGGTGATGAATGGTATCTTTATTGAACTGCATACTGACAGTATCAGTTTTGTTGCATCAGACGCACATAAACTGGTACGCTATAAAAGGAGCGATGTAAATCCCGATTCAGAAGCTTCTTTTATTTTGCCGAAAAAACCATCAGGTTTGCTGAAAAACATACTCGGAAGGGAAAAAAATGATGTAAAACTGGAGTTTGATGACAAGAATGCCTTTTTCACCCTTACCAATTATAAACTTATTTGCCGCCTTGTAGAAGGAAATTACCCCAATTATGCGGCCGTTATCCCAACGAATAACCCAAACAAGCTTTCTGTTGACAGGGTTGATTTCTACAACTCACTCCGCAGGGTATCGGTTTTTTCAAACCCGGCAAGCAATTTGGTGAAACTGCAGCTTACTTCCAACCAGGTCACCGTTTCGGCACAGGATATTGATTTCAGTATTTCAGCATATGAAAAGGTGAAATGCCAGTTCGACGGAGATTCAATGGAAATTGGTTTTAAATCGGTTTTCCTGATTGAGATTTTATCCAATCTTTCCTCACAGGAGGTGATTATTGAACTTTCTGATCCATCCAGGGCCGGCATCCTTATTCCGGCTGAAAAGGAGAATGAAAATGAAGATGTTCTCATGCTGCTCATGCCAATGATGATAAATGTTTAGAAAATAAACCCCCGTTAAGCGGGGGTTTTTCACTTAATTAAATATCATAGTACTTTACTCTACCTTAAGAAATAATCAGATTTAAAGAATGAAACTCAAACTAAAAAATCCCCTCATCTTTTTCGACCTTGAAACAACTGGCATTGATGTGGTAAACGACAGGATTGTGGAAATATCTTACCTGAAAATTCAACCTGATGGCAGGGAAGCGGTCAGGACGATGAGGATTAATCCTACCATACCAATTGATCCGAAAGCGACTGAGATTCACGGAATTTCAGATAATGATGTCAAAAATGCTCCCACATTTAATGAAGTGGCTCAAACCCTTGCCAATACATTTGAGGGCTGCGATATTGCCGGTTTTAATTCGAATAAATTTGATTTACCTATGCTTGCAGAAGAATTTCTGCGTTCGGGTATAGATTTTGACCTTAAGAAACGAAAGTTCATTGATGTACAGGTGATTTTTCATAAAATGGAACAAAGAACACTTTCGGCTGCTTATAAGTTTTATTGTGAAAAAGATTTAGAGAATGCCCATAGTGCCGAGGCCGACACAAGGGCTACCTATGAAATACTGGAGGCACAGTTGGAACGCTATAACGAACTCGAAAATGATGTGGATGCCCTGTCAAAGTTCTCTGCACATAACCGAAATGTGGATTTTGTAGGGAGAATAGTGTTTGATGATAAGAATGTGGAAGTCATCAATTTTGGAAAATACAAGGGAGTGCCCGTGGAGGAAGTTCTGGAAAAAGATCCCGGATATTACGGCTGGATTATGAATTCTGATTTTCCCCTTTATACCAAAAGAGTGCTTACTGCAATCAAATTACGAAAATTCAATAAAGGGTGAAATAAAAATATGAAGATCATCTGTATTGGTCGCAATTATGCTGCACACGCAAGGGAGTTGAATAACGAGGTCCCCGAGAACCCGGTTTTCTTTTTAAAACCCGACACCTCGGTTATACGAAACAATGCTCCCTTCTATTATCCCGACTTTTCAAAGGACATCCACCATGAAGTGGAAATCGTTGTTAAAATCAGCAGGCTGGGTAAGAACATCGATCGCAAATTTGCTCACCGGTACTATGAGGAAATTGGAATTGGAATAGATTTTACCGCACGCGATCTGCAGAATGAATGCAAAAAGAAGGGTTTGCCGTGGGAAATTGCCAAAGCATTTGAGGGTTCTGCCCCTTTGGGTAAGTTTATTTCAAAAAAATCTGTAAGTGATATCAATAATTTATCATTGCGCCTGGACATAAACGGAGAAACCGTTCAGAACGGAACCAGTGCAAATATGATTTTCCAAATTGATAAGCTTATTGAGTATGTCTCACAATTTTTCCCTCTAAAAATTGGAGATTTGATTTTTACCGGAACACCTGAGGGAGTTGGACCGGTTAAAATCGGGGATCACCTGCAGGCATATCTCAATGACCAGTTGTTGCTTGATTTTAAGGTGAAATAGTCCTGGTTATCTTACCGGGAGTTTTTCCCGTTTTTCCAGCCGGTAAACCGGCACCCGAAGGTAGGTATCTTCAAAATAAGGTGATCGTTCATAGATGAAATTTAACTGCGCACTGGCATTGTCGGAAAAAGCAGGATCGGTTCTCTTGCGCCCTTCAAATAGTTCCTTTAGGTCCGCATTGCTATTCAGGAATTCTTCGGCGTAATCCTCAAAAATATAGGGTGAGAAATATTCCTTACGGGAAAGTATGCCATCGAAAAAGTTCCAGCTGAAATAGGAATCAGTGGCATGTGGTTCCAGTGACTGAACAATCAAATTATTTGCCACCTGGTTAGTTTCAATTATATAATCCCCTTTATAGAAATCAATTCTTCGCGGCTCAAGCCTCACAGTCACATTGCTGTGGTAATACCGGCCATTGTTCGGACGCTGGGCAGTATTGTAATTTTCAATGAAATAGGCATTTACCAATAGGGTGGTGTCTTTTGTGAATCTTTTCATTTTAACTTCATTCAGGTCGAGGTTTTCAATCACCTCTTTCCATGCCTGGGGAACAATATAGATATCAGGTTTCTGAACCGTTAAAACTGGTACGTAATAATTATAATAAGGTATTTTCTTTTCATAGGGTTTGTTTCTGTCGTAAAAAAGTCTGGGCTTTCCTGTAATGGTGCTGGTTTTGAAACCGGATTCATATCCTTTAAACAGAATTGTGTCTTTTCTGGCAGTATCGAGCCTCCATTGAATACCATAATCCCTCATTGTGAGGGTTTCTTGGTTTGCCTGTTTCCTCAGCCGGCCAATTTCAGATGCATTGGAATTCGTGAAGCGAAGTACTTCGGCAATAAACTCATATGTTGCCAGTACTCTTTGTGCGTAAGGCTTAAGCATATGAGTTTCGGTAATAAAACCCAGGGTATTGAATAGAGCTGTGTAGCCGCTGGTATACCTTGGCGTATCCATAAAACCAATGATACCCCTGTCAATATTCCCGCCCATGGTTTGCACATAGGGTACCATTTCCCAGGGAGTTCCGGCAAATGTATCATATAAATGCGGAGTCATTTTTCCGTGCAGGAATTCCCCCAAAACCGGATGTAATTTATTGTGCTGCGTTGGGATAATGGTCATGGTGTACTGATAATCGGCACCATTGCTGGTGTGTGTATCAATGAATACATCAGGGTTCCACTCCCTCAGTATTTTTACCAGTGACTTTGTGTTTTCCGCATCCATTTTAATGAAGTCCCTGTTCAGGTCCTGGTTTTTGGCATTGGCTCTGAATCCATGCTCCAGGGGACCATTCTGGTTTGCCCTGTTATAAGGACTACGGTTTAAAGCGCCACCTATATTGAAAACAGGTATAATACATATTACTGTGTTGTCAAGCATTGAAGCAAGTTGATTCCTGTTAATAAGAATATCATCTGCCAGTTTCAAACTCGCATCAATTCCGTCGGGTTCACCAGGGTGAATGCCATTGTTGATAAAAAGTATCCTTTTGTTTTTTCTGTGTAATGAGGCAGGAGTGAAATCCCTGTCCGCCGATATCACAAACAAATGGAGCGGTCTTCCAGAATCGGTTTTTCCGTATTCCAACATCCTGGCATTTTTGTGCCTTTTGTCCAGAAGCTTGTAAAAATCAATTACCTCCTGGTAGGTTGGTGTCATATTCTTTTCATAGGTAAGAGGCAATTGTGCTTTTAACGAAAACGAAACACCCGAAAAGAATAGAATAAAAAAAATCTTCTTCATGTTTTGAAGGATTAAACTGGCTGAAAATAATGAAAAGAAACGGAATGAAATTTCACAGTTGCTGATTTTTAACAGTTTTTAAATGTTGAATCAGTCAGGTTTCCAGTTCTTTTTTGAGTGACTGGGCATATTCCCTGAGATCATGACTCTTTTCAAGTTCTTTCACCAGTGAATGGTAATCTGATTTTGCGTCGATAACATGCGATTTAACTGCATGTATCAACGAGTATTCTTTTGATCCGTAGATTTGAGCCTTATTGAAAAAATCTCGTATAAACCTGATCCTTGGCTCATGAATCTCACGAAAAAGTGGCAAACCAACTGTTGAATTTCCGAAAAAGTCTGCCCTGAATTTTACATTCTCAACAACTTTTGCAGGAATTTCCTGTTCAGGAATATCCCTTATGAGGTAGATCTCAGTATACCGCAATACGCCAATTGCACCGTAAGCGTCCAGGTCGTCGCATATTGTGAGAATTCTTAAAATATCCGAGGGCCGTTTATACCCGGCAGTTTGCATGGCAATAGCCTCCTTTTCATCATGCATTTCAATTGCTTTTGCTATTTCATCGTGCAGGGGAAGTTGTGTTTTCAGCACATTCCCGGAAAATTCCTCAAAAATTCTGCGGCTTTCCCTTCCATGGTTTTTGTCCAGAGTGACACTCATCCCTGTGTCATGGAAAAAGCAACTAAAGAAAATACCGGTCAGAATATCCTTGTTAACCTTATCCTGATTTTCCTTCATCAGAAGGTATTGTTTAGCAAATTTCCATACCCGTAAGTGATGAACTGCATCATGGGAGGGGAGATGCTGAGCGCGGAAGATCATGGTTACAAAATCCATGGTCATCTTCAGATATTCTGATTCGATGCTTCCAATGAGTTTCGATAAGGCTATTTGATTGTTCATTTCTTTGAAATAAAAAAAGCAGAAAAGGCTGGCCTTTCTGCTTAACAAGTTTTGCTGCGTTGATCAGTTAGAATTTTCTTTCTGGATGATTTCTTTTGCCATATTGAATATGGTTGCATCGTTAAGAACAACGATACCACCATCCGGACCTCCTTTTTCAATATGCATCCCGACGGCTTCTCCGGAGTCGTAGTTTGTTCCGCCAAAATAATTCCTTACGGTTTCAACACTGATATTCAAACTACTGGCAATTTTTCCCATACTGCCGTCGGGTAAACTGTCTTTGACCCTGCGCAGTTCATTAAAGGTGATTTTCATGGTCATATTTTCAGGTTTTAGAAATTTGCAGAACTATAAAAGTAACCAATTCACTTCAGGAAGTAAAACTTTTTTATAAAAAATTAACAATTAAAACCGCCTGTTTTTAAATAGTCTGTTATTTAGTTTTCTTCTGCTCCATGATTCTTTCAGCCTGATCCTGCCTGATAAAAACACAGAAGAAGGTTTTTCTTACCAGGGTTTTTTCCATGAGAAAGGAACTTATACGAATATTTTCGATTTTGTACCGTTTTCCTGTATTCATTGGAATGGCTTCCCAGTTATTTTTAAACCATATATCCAATACTGCGGTTCTCCTGTCATCATAGTAAAATGGGACAATAAACTCCCCCTCTGTGGGGTGGAAAATTTTAATTTGTCCGGCTTCGGGTATTTCTGAGCCTTGAAATAAGTGAGAATCAACAACAGGATTATCGGTTCTTAATATTGTTTCATTTTCAGGACAAATAATCTCTATTCTTACCCCTGCCTGATTCTTAAAATCACCGGGACTAAACAGCCTGATCAGAAGTTCCCGCGACAGGGATGGTGTTGCAGTCTGGTAGGAAATATTGTAGGAAGGCAATTGAATTGCCTCCTGAAACTCAAAGCTTATCCTGTTTCTTTTCAGAACATAGGTTCCCTGTCCGTATAACCCTAACTCCTCAGAATAATAACTAAAATTAGTGCCCTCGAATATATACTTTTCACCAAGCACCGGGCTGCAGGTCTGAAGGAATATGCCCTGGGGCATTATTTCCTGAGCTCGCAATTCCTGTGCAATGGTCGTCAATATGATTATTAAAACAAAAAGCAGGTGTTTCATGAAAGGTCAATTTCGTCCGGGTTACGAATAATATATACATGATAATCCCCAAGCCGCTTAAACCCTGAACTTTCATACAGGTTCAAGGCCTTTGTATTTTTTTGATGAACTTCCAGTTTTATCTGGTATCCTTTTTCCCAGGCAAATCTCAGACTTTCTTTCACGAGGGGTTTCGCCAGTCCTTTTCCCTGCATGGAACGTGTTATTCCAAAATGATGCAGGTGAATTCTCCTTCCGTCAAATGTCATCCAGGAGCTGCCAATCAACCTACCCGATGCCTTTTCAACCATAACGAGCAGTTTTCCCCCAATTTCAATACTCTGCAAGATGATTTCTGGAGTATCGCCCCTCTCTGCACCTCCCAATCCGGTTTCCGCCCATAATTTATTAAGTTCCGGAAAATCATCCGCATTATAGTCCCTGATGACAATGTCTTTATGCATTCTTTACAACATAAAGCTGTCCGGTTTCAAACCTGACGACCTTTATGGCCTCACCCTTTTCAATGAAACCATGTAATGATTTGGCATCGTAAATATCACCATCTATTTCAATCTTCCCTGATTGACGAAGTGATGTAAAAGCAGTGCCGGTTTTGCCAACAAGATCCTTGTAGTGAAAATCAATACCAATAAAACCCTCTTCTTTATCCTGTTTTGAGGCAAGGACAAGTTTTGCAAAGGGCCCTGCGGATAGAACTTTGCTGGAGGTATAAATGGAGCCTATCAGGGCGATGAATGCCGAAATAATCACGATAAACAATGCCCTGAGTACAGGGGCTACTGCTGCGCCTTCAAAATCAAAAACTATATTATCTACCATGGCAAAAGCAAGCCCCACAACAATCATTATGATGCCGGAGATGCCGGCAACACCAAAGCCGGGGATAACAAAAATTTCTACCAAAAGAAGTATCACACCTGCTATAAAGAGCAATATTTCCCAGTTTTGTGCAATTCCCTCAAGATATAGGGGGGCGAAATAAAGAATTGCTGCAACCACGGCAGCAGCAAGCGGGAATCCAACACCCGGTGTCTGAAGTTCAAAATAAATACCGAAAACAATAATCATAATAAGGAGGCCATGAACCAGAGGGTTTATAAGGAACCCGATGATTGAGTCAATCACAGTGGGAACAAATTCCATGAAAGTATAGTCTTCAATACCTTCCAGCCTTAGAATCTCTGTAATTGTTTCAGCCTCCCCCTCGCAATAATTGTTTTTAATTGCCTCCTCGGTAGTAAAAGTTAGGACTTTCCCTTCTTCAACCACCCCTGGTATTTCAATGCGTGGATCTACCATAGCTTCGGCAATGCGGGGGTCCCGCTTCCATTTAATTATTGTGTCCTTGTCCACAATCAAAGTATCCTTTCCATGTGCTTCTGCAGTGGCCCTCATTGTTGCGCTCATAAATGACTGGTATTTATCGGGCACAACTTCACCAGTCCCTGAAACAACCGTTGCCGCACCCATACTTGCACCTTTTCGCATGTAAATCCTGTCCGCAGCAATGGCTATCAATGCACCCGCTGAAATAGCATTATTGTCAACAAAGACTATCACGGGAATCTGGCTGTTGAGTATTTTTGTACGGATGGAATCTGCAGCCTGAACCATTCCACCATATGTATTCATGTGAATCAGAATATAGTCAGCCTGGTTTTCATTTGCCTGTTCAAAGCTTTTTTGTGTCTCCCTCCAAATGGGAGGGCCAATATCAGTTTTTATATTGAGTTTATAAACAAGGGTTTGGCGTGGCTCTGCATCATTCTGCTCTTCCTGTTCAGAAACTGCAAAAGAGGTTAAAATGCCTGCAGCCAGAAACGCAAACAAAATCCGCAGGGGATAACTGATTTTCATGTGAGTGAAATTTTATTTGGTACGAAGATGTTGTAAAGTTAGTATTTTGTCCTGTAGTTACATATGGAAACTGTATGGAATTTTAGGCTTCCAAACTTAAAAGGGATGAAATTATTCCGGGGCTTTTGTTTATTTTTGTTAACAATTTGACCAAATAACGTATGCAATATCATGCACTTTTAGCCATCTCGCCTATTGATGGCCGCTACCATGATAAGGTGGGAGAACTTCAATCCTATTTTTCTGAATTTGCCCTGATAAAAGCCAGGATATTGGTTGAGATTGAGTATTTTATCTCCTTATGTGAAATTCCGCTGCCTCAACTGGAGGACTTTAAAAAAGAGAATTTTCAGAAAATCAGGAATATATACAAGGAATTTAAAACTGAGGACGGGACAAGGGTAAAGGAATTGGAAAAAACCACCAATCACGATGTAAAGGCAGTTGAATATTATATCAGGGAAAAATTCAGGGAACTTGGTTTTGATAAGTTTTCCCAATTCATTCATTTTGGGCTTACATCCCAGGATATCAATAATACAGCTGTACCTCTGCTATTAAAGAACTTCACTTTTAAGGTTTACTTACCCTTAATGAATGAATTAATTGCCGGCCTGAGTAAGATGAGTGAAGAATGGAGGGATGTACCAATGCTGGCCAAAACACATGGACAACCTGCATCTCCTACCCGATTGGGCAAGGAACTGCAGGTGTTTGTTGAAAGATTACAGAAGCAAATTGCTGACCTCGGTAAGATCCCCTATGCAGCTAAGTTTGGCGGTGCAACCGGAAATTTCAATGCACACCTGGTTGCCTACCCGGAAGTTGACTGGGTGAAATTTGCCAATAAACTTGTAAATGAAACACTTGCCCTTTCCCGTTCTGAGATTACTACTCAGATTGAACACTACGATTACCTGGCTGCCTATTTTGATGCATTCAGAAGGATAAATACGATTATGACGGATTTGTGCAGGGATTTGTGGAGTTATATTTCCATGGAGTATTTCAGGCAAAAGATTGTAAACAGTGAGGTTGGTTCCTCGGCAATGCCCCACAAGGTAAATCCCATAGATTTTGAGAATGCCGAAGGTAACCTTGGAATTTCTTCGGCTGTATGCGGGCATCTGTCGGAAAAGCTTCCTGTTTCACGGTTACAAAGAGACCTGACTGATTCTACTGTTATCCGAAATATTGGGGTTCCACTGGCACATACGGTCGTTGCCGTTAAATCCATCAGGAAAGGACTTGGCAAGTTATTGCTGAATGAGGATGCAATAAAGGCAGACCTTGAAAAGAACTGGGGTGTGGTAGCCGAAGCGATACAAACAATATTAAGGAGGGAGGGA
The DNA here is from genome assembly GCA_037446695.1 of Bacteroidota bacterium. Taxonomy (GTDB): domain Bacteria; phylum Bacteroidota; class Bacteroidia; order Bacteroidales; family PUMT01; genus JBBIHY01. Next base: position 2,179 of record JBBIHY010000022.1, on the reverse strand, counting down.
TATCCTGAGCCTTATGAAGCACTCAGGAAACTTACAAGAACAGGCAAATCAATTGATAAAGAAAGTATTCATGGCTTTATCGACGATCTTAGGGTAAGCCAGGCAATAAAAGAAGAGCTGAAAGCTATCACTCCTTTTAATTATACAGGCATCAGGTTTTGAATGGCAATTGCATAAAAATTCTTTACCCGAATCGTAAAAACTGTTTATTTTAATGTATTATTTTACATGACAATTGGCCAACTAAATAGAAGGAATGAAAAACATTGGTAAAGTTCTCCGATTTCTACTTCCATACTGGAGACTGGCTTCACTTAAGGTGATTTTTAATTTGCTGTCTGCTGTTTTTGCTTTGTTTACAGTTGTAATGGCCATCCCTTTTTTGGGTATACTTTTCCAGAATGAGGCATTGGTTACATCAGTCCCTCCATTTGAGTTCACAGCAGAATCGCTGAAACTGCATTTCTATTATTATTTCAGTAAAATAATAATCGAGAAAGGCGAAATACAGGCTCTTATGTTTTTAAGTGCCATTATCATTACAATGACTTTTTTCAAAAACTTTTTTCACTACCTGGCATTGTATTTCCTTGCACCGCTGCGCAACAAGGTTGTGAAGGATATTCGCGAAAAACTTTATCAGAAAATATTGGATTTGCCACTTTCCTGGTTTAATGAAACCAGAAAGGGGGATGTGATTGCCCGTACAACTGGAGATGTGCAGGAAATAGAATCTTCTATTATCAGTTCGCTTGAAATGGTTTTTCGTGATCCTGTTACTATTATCATTTATCTTGGGGCGCTGTTTTATATGAGCGTACCCCTGACCTTGTTTGTACTACTCATGTTGCCCTTTACGGGCTTTGTGATTGGAAGGATAGGAAGATCTCTCAGAGCCACCTCCCTGAAAGGACAGAAAAAAATGGGTGTAATTCTTTCGTTACTGGAAGAGACTCTTGGAGGACTCAGAATTATAAAAGCTTTCAATGCTGAAGAAAAGGTTAAAAACAGGTTTGAGAGTGTCAATTCCTTTTATACAAGGGTGATGACAAAGATGATGCGCCGGAGGTACCTGGCAAGCCCGCTGAGTGAATTTCTGGGCACAACCGTGATGATTGTTATAATGATTTATGGTGCATCACTGGTTCTGGGAGAACAAGGTGATTTGACCTCCCAGCAGTTTATCGCCTATCTTATGTTGTTTTACCTTATTATAGCGCCCTCAAAATCCTTCTCAACAGCATATTATAATATTCAAAAGGGTCTTGCCTCTGCCGAGAGGGTAAATGAAATAATGGATGCAAGAAATGATATAGTTGAAAAGGAAAATGCTTTGGCTTTTCATGTATTTAAGGAGAGTATTGAATACCGTAATGTAACATTCAAATACGATCACCACGAGGTATTAAAAGGCATTAATCTGAAAATTGAAAAAGGGAAAACAATTGCCCTTGTGGGCCAGTCGGGTTCAGGAAAGTCCACCCTGGCAGATCTTCTGCCACGATTTTACGATGTGGAGCAGGGTGATATTCTGATTGATGGCGTATCGATTAAGGATTTAAAAATAAGGGATTTACGCAACCTGATGGGTATAGTGAACCAGGAATCCATTCTTTTTAATGATTCGTTTTTCAATAATATTGCCTTTGGTGTGGAAAATGCCAATGAAGATGAAGTAATGAACGCGGCAAAAGTTGCCAATGCGCATGATTTCATATCAGCTTCAAAACATGGCTATTTTACAAATATCGGTGACAGGGGAAGCAAAATGTCTGGCGGACAACGCCAGAGGGTCAGCATTGCCCGGGCTGTACTGAAAAACCCGCCCATTATGATACTGGATGAGGCAACATCTGCACTGGATACTGAGTCAGAAAGACTTGTTCAGGATGCATTGACCAACCTGATGAAAAACCGTACTTCACTGGTGATCGCTCACAGGCTGTCCACCGTGCAGTTTGCTGATGAAATTTGTGTGCTTCACGAGGGACAAATTGTGGAAAGAGGCAAGCACGATGAATTAATCAAAAAGAAGGGCATGTACAAAAAACTGCACGATATGCAGTTGATCTCCTGACATACTATTTTCATTATGAATCAATAAAGAGGCACAATAAAACCTGCTCATGTACCTCTTTAATTAAATCTGGCGGAGAAAGAGGGATTCGAACCCCCGGTC
>JBBIHY010000021.1:34490-35653 GCA_037446695.1 Bacteroidota bacterium | reverse complement strand
CGATAAGGTGTAACATGCTTGTAATTAATAACATAAATTTTTTGTACGGATGAAAATTATGCTCTGAAGATAATTCCGCAGTTATTTCAGGAATAGTGACTTTTGAGTTTCACCTTTGGCATAGCAAAAATTAAGGATAAAAACAACTGGTAGATTTTTATGAACCAACTGCTTCCAGGGTCTGTCACAATTTTGTTTGAACTGCACCGGGGGCAGACAAGGACTTATTTCTCATTTTACTGGTTCAGCAGTCGTAGGGCTTTTTCTGTATCTCTTTTGTGAATCATTACCATTACCCCCACATGATAAATACCCGTTTGAGAAGGCAGCAGGTTGGCCGTTTGCTCATTATGCAAAAAGCATGGTATCCCCTCATTTTCCAGCATATGCTTCAGCATGTACGCATCAATCAGGTTATTGCATGTGGTAAGGTTGTAGAATGCCATAGTGTTGTGAAAACCGGCGTAAAAAAAATTTTCGCATGCCTTATCTTCCTGTAAAATTAAAACACTTGATTTTGTTTTCACGAAAATTCACCTGAAATTTCGGTTAAATTTTAGCGAAGTGGCTGAACCTGTCTGTTTTGTTCTGGATGTACACCTTGGTAAACTGGCCCGTCTTCTGCGCATGACCGGGTTTGACACTATTTACAGGAATAACCTTGACGATAATGAAATCATTGGTATTGCTTTGGAGGAGGAAAGAATAGTTCTGACCCGCGACCGTGGAATTCTGAAAAACAGGTGGGTGAAAAGGGGGTATTTTGTTCAGTCTCGGTTTGCAAAGGAGCAACTGCATGAAGTGATCACCCGTTTTGGTTTGCAGAAACAGATCAAGTTTCTGAGCCGCTGCATTGCCTGTAATGGAACCATAGTGGAAGCCACTATGGAGGAAGTGAGAAACAGCCTGCAGCCCTGTACCCTGAAACATTTTAATGAGTTTTTCCGCTGCCGTGATTGTGGAAAAGTATACTGGGAAGGCTCACACTACGACCGCATGATGGGGTTTTATAAGGAGATGAGAAAGGAGTATAAGATTTGAAAATCCAATTTCCACAGCTAAACCAAAAACCAAAAGTTTAATTCCAATGGGCCATGGGAAAATGGATTGATGGATAAATGGAATAATGGATAAATGGAATAATGGATAAATGGAATAATGGA
>JBBIHY010000021.1:0-34390 GCA_037446695.1 Bacteroidota bacterium | reverse complement strand
ATGGATAAATGGAATAATGGATAAATGGAATAATGGATAAATGGAATAATGGAAAAATGGAATAATGGAAAATCTCAAGTAGAAGCGCTCATTTATCCACTGTCTGCGCACTGTGCACTGAGCCCTGCGCTTTTCCCTTTCCCAATTAAACCTTTCTCACTATTTTTGCACCAAAGGATGATTTAACTGCGATGAGAAGACTTGTTTATTTTTTACCCTTGTTATTACTTGGCTGCTCGGGTATTTCTACCCTGCAAAAAAGCAAACTGCTTACCGTTTCCAACCTGATTGAAACGGCTAAATTTTCCGAGGCGAAGGAGGTTGTGGAAGAAATGATCGCTGACAGGGAATCATCAAAATGGCCAAGAACGTGGTACTACAGGGGTGTATTGTGCCAGACGGCTTACCTGGAGGGTGTAAAGAAAAACGATAAGTCGCTGAGTGAACTATACCCCGACCAGTTGTACGTTGCCCTGGAATCTTATGAAAAGGCTCTTGCACTGGAGAAAGGTGGCAGGCTGGACAGACAGATTGCTCCAAGGTATGTATCGCTTGCCAATGAATTTCAGAAAGCAGGGGAACAGCATTTTCGCGCCAGGCATTACGGCGGGGCATTGAGGGCTTTTGAAATGGCATTGAAAATCTCCGGAAGTCCCATACTTGAGGTGGAAACCGATAACAACCTAGTGTTTAATTCAGGCCTGGCTGCATACGAAAGCCGCGACTGGGAAAAAGCCATCAAATATCTGGGCAAGCTGCATAAAGAGAAGTATTCTGAGAATGCCACGCACCTTTTGTTCCTGGCAAAAATTGAAAAAGCCGATACCGCTGCTGCCAAGCGGGTGCTGAACGAGGGAATTGAGAAATACAGGGGAAACGAGGAATTTGTTATGCAACTGACTGATTTGTATTTCACCGGAAATGAAACAGAAAAGGCCTTGCAACTGCTTGACGAAGCAGCCCGCAGTGATTCACTCAATGCGAAATACCCCTTTACAAAGGGACTGGTATTCCATAAGAGTGCCCAGTATGCCCGGGCCATTGAGGAGTATCTGAAGGCACACAGACTCGCGCCTGGGAATTATCTCATTCAGGTGAATATTGCCGCCTGTTACTTTAATACAGGCGTTGAAATTGACGAAAAAGCCCGTACCATTATGAACAGCAGGCTGGTGCAGGAAGAAAAGGCCAAATCGGCTGCAGCTTATGAATCGGCTGTGGAATGGCTGGATAAGGTTTACGGGAGTGATACCACCGACCAGGAAATCCTTTTACAGGTATGGGACTTGTACAAAGCACTGCGCATGACAGACAGGATGCGCGGTATAGAAAGCAGGCTGCGATAATTCTCATTAGATTCTGAAAGACAAAGTGAGACCCAGGAACTGGTTAAACTGGGCTTTTGCCACTTTTTTCTGGCTTCCGTCGGGTAAAAGGACAGGTTGACCTGCAGCATCCAGAACAGGGAAACGGATATCATCATCATAGATCAGGTGAAGGTTCAGGCGAATCCTGAAATACCAGCTGATTTGCTTTTCCAGGTTCATTTCCCAATCCATATCCACATTCTGGGGTTTGTTCAGATAGCCGGAGAAAAGGCGGACCTGGTTTGTAACATTCAGCCCGTCCAGAATGCTCAGGCTGTTTTTTACTACCATCTGACCACCCATTTCCTGCCTTGAGCGCTTGTCTCTTTCAATACCGTGCAGAGTCTGGTTGATCATGGCCGTATCCAGCACAAATGTGTTCTTGTAAGACAGGGGGGAAAAGTTGATGCTGGTTTTATTGTCGGGTTTGTATTCAAAACCCACACCAATAGTGAATGTACCAGGGTTTAGAAATTTGGATACCGGCACCGAATCATTTGGATACTTGTACCCCTTTGCCACCTGTGTTTTGAAATAAAAGACCGAACTGAAATCCAGTTTTTCCCTCAGCACCTTGTTATACTGTGAGTTGAACTCAATCAGGTCGGTATTCTTCCTGGAACCGTGTTCTTTTGTTCGTATGGTTCCATACCGCAGTCGTCCGCTGCTTGTCCATTTCACTTTGGATTCCTTGTTGGTATATACCGAGTGGCCTGTCATATCCAGTAAAGTGGAAAGGGAACTCTCACCACCCCTTGCCCAGTTCGAGAGATAATTCTGGTTAAGTGAAAAAGAACTCACCAGTCCGTAATCCCAGAAAGCAGGTATTTCTTTTAATGGGTTCAGCCTGGCAAGCATTCTGGAAGGCCGGGCGGTTGTAAAGGGTATGTCGGCTGCACTCTTTTTCACCCTGCGCTCCACATTAATTTCCTCCTCCAGCAGCATGGTGATGTCATATTTTGAGGGATTCCCAATCCAGATGGTAATGGAGTCATTTCGCAAGTTTTTTATCCAGTAGCGGTACATTTCCTCCTTTTCTCCTGTCAACCAAAAGGGCGTACTGCGGCCTGCCCCGTCTTTCAGCGTGAGAGGAATGGAATCACGCCTCCATGTGTAGGAAAGAAGGGATTGTACGGCAGCAGCCAGGGAATCGGGCATATTTTCACCAGGAACAATGTAGAATGGAGTATCCTTCGCTCCAACTATGGCGCTTTTGGTGCGAGAAAAAACAATTTTTGATGAATCGGGCAGAAATTTCGCGGTAATTCCCCTGCCGTTGCGCACCAGGGCAGGAGTAATGCCTACTTCATTAATTCTGTAAATCTGAATCTTTTTTGATTTAAGATACAGGGTATCAATCACCGTGCTTGTGATGGTATCTTTCACCTGCAGCAGGGACTCCATCATTTCCTGTTTATCGGGTGGAATAACCACAAATGGTATGGAGGCAGGGTCCATCATCTTCATTACAATGGTTTTCTGTGTGATGACCGGGTTCTTTTCAAGTGGGATGGTGTCGATTATAAATGAATTTTTGTTGAGCCACCGGAGGGGAACGGTATCATTGAATACCAGTACGGCCGGTTTCAGTTCTGTTTTATGAAAGGGGTAGGTCAGCAATTTTTTACGAATACTGTCAAAAGGTTCGTTGTACTGCTGCAAAAGGCGGGTAAGGGATAACTGCAGGGTATCGCCTGGTTTCCGCCAGAAATTATTAGGCCCGGTGAGCTTTAAAATGTAATCCGAGGCTTCTTTCGGAGTAAAAACAATTGGTTTGGAGGGAACAGTATCCCTGCTCTTAAGGTCATTTACACCACCCTGCGCCAATGCAGGCGGGTAAACCGCAAGGGACAGGAAAACTATCAGGTAAAAAATTCTGTAGTACATGGGTTTGGTATCTTGAGGTATCTGTTTATATTTTTATTGATGGCATTTGATAAACGAATCTTGCCGCAGGAAATTACAGATTCAGCAGGCATCTGTGTCAGAAAACCCATAGGTGCCGTAGTTCCTGAGGACAATTTTCCCGCTGCGAAACTACGAAAAAGAGGGCGGCATAACAAATGCCTTCCGGTGGTAAACAAGTCCGTGGTTTGTCAACCCGATGGATATCGGGAGCAGGAATCTTTAACCTTTTAAAAGTTTCTGTACTTTTTTCCTGACAAGAAAGTATTCTCTATCAATCAGTTAAAAAAAGTAAGAAAAAGGATTTGCCACCAAGGTACAAAGACTCAAAGGAAGACAAAGTTAAAATTATCAGTCATATATCTTAGTGAAACTTCGTGTACCGATTCTTATCGGGATAGTGCATTTGTGGCAATTCTTTGGCTTTATTAGCATCCTCATCAGGGAGCAAAAATCGTCTGACACTTTTAATAACTGTCAGATCAATACCCAATCACCCACAACACCCTTTCCTGCTCCACGCAGCGGTTGGTGATGGCAATGAGGTCAAGGCCAACACGCATTATTAGAGCATGGTATTTGTGCCAGTTTTTTTCCCACTGTGGGTCCATTTTTCCCAATTCAGTGATGAACTTATACCCGAGGAAAATCTCATCGGAAAAGGAGCGGAAAGCTTCTGGGGTTTCCAGTTTTTCAATGATCGCCATGTGGTTTTTCAGTTCATTCTGCAGGGGGATAATAAGTCGGGAATTATAGCGGGTTTGTCCGAAAAACTCAAAGAGGTTGTTACTCTTCTCAAAACAGGGGGTAAACAGGTTGAACACATCGGCTTCAATATAGGAAGATTCAGGGTGGCAGCGGAAAACATTCTCGTTATCTCCGGAAATATTCAACTCTACAAAGTTGAGCCAGTCGTTTTTCAGCAGTTCAATACGCATAAATCATAATTGAAATTCATGCTAAAAGTAATAGAAATTTTACAAGGGAGCAAACAGGTGATGAAGTGCCTTGAGTTACTTGCTCAGGGCATAGTGCACAGAGCGCAGGGGGAGTGAGTTAGAGTGAGAAAAAAAAAGATCAACAGAAGAGAGAGGTGAGAGGAAAGTAACGAGATTTTCATTAATCTAATATTCCATCATTTCCTGATATTAGTTTTTCGGAAATTGTTTTTGGTTTTCTGTGGACTGTGGACCGTCGTCTGCTTTTATTGGCATATTTAGAAAGTTCCTTACCTTTGGCAACAAAATTTTTTCCATGATACTGGGAACACTTGTCAACGTGGCGGCCGTACTTGCTGGCGGAACAATCGGTCTGCTTGTACACACCAGATTACCTGCGCGTTTTACCAAAATTGTTTTCCAGGGGATTGGTCTGTTTACAATGTTTCTTGGTGTGTCACTTGCACTCAGAACATCGAATTACCTGGTTATGATTTTCAGCCTGGTTATTGGCTCTATCCTTGGTGAAATGATGCAACTGGACCTGCACTTGGATAGGCTGGGAGACCGGCTGAAAAAACTATCGGGAGGCACATCTTCCCGTTTCTCTGAAGGATTTATTACTGCATTTCTTCTCTTTTGTATGGGTTCCATGACTGTACTGGGGGCTTTTGAGGAAGGATTGGGAGGCAGGCCAAACCTGTTATTTGCAAAATCCCTGCTTGACGGGGTATCTTCCATCGCAATGGCAGCAGCCCTTGGAGCAGGAGTATTGTTCTCAGTGATTCCCCTGCTGTTTTATCAGGGCGGATTAACCCTGCTTGCGGTTTACCTGGGCAACCTGTTTTCTGAGATGGTCATCAATGAACTTACCTCTGTTGGGGGAATCCTCCTAATCGGGCTTGGGATTAATATACTTGAAATCAGCAAGCTGAAAATTCTGAATATGATTCCTTCTCTTGTGGTAGCTGTTATTCTGGCATATTTTTTTCTTTAGATAATAACTTTCCCCGTTGAAAAAACATCTAAAACATATCAGGAAACTTTTCAGGGATTACTGCGGGGAAAAAGAAGCCTGGGTAAAGGAACTAACCCCGGCCGGTTCACCCAGGGAGTATTACCGAATTGGAAGTCAGACAGGTACGGTCATCGGAACCTATAATCCCGATGAGGCCGAGATTTATACATTTGTTTACCTCGCGGAGCACCTTCTAAGCAAGGGGATAAAAGTACCGCAAGTGTATTCTTCAAACCCCGCCCTGCTTGTTTACCTGCAGGAGGATGTGGGTGATGTATCCCTTTATTCCATCCTGGAGAAAAATAAATTCCTTTATGAGCCTGCAATTACGCGTCTTTTCAGCAGAATTCTGAAAGATCTGGTAAAAATCCAGACTACGGGGGTTGAAGGACTGCACACTGCCCGTTTGTACCCGGTGGAGCATTTTGATGCCTCTTCCATGCTGTTTGACCTGTCCTATTTCAGGGAATATTTTTTGCGCTCACTTGCAATCCCTTTTAACGAAGAAATCCTTGAACAGGAATTCAGGGAATTTGCTTCCTTTCTTTCAGGAGCAGGTGCTGCTTACTTTATGTACCGGGATTTCCAGAGCAGGAATATATTCATTCACGGGGATGACATTTTTTATATTGACTTTCAGGGCGCAAGGAAGGGTCCCCTGCAGTACGATATTGCATCCCTGCTTAACCAAAGCAGAATTCATATGCCACAGGAACTAAGGGAATTTTACCTGGATATTTATCTCACGGAATTGAACAAAATAACAGGCATAAAAAGGGAGGAGTTTATGAAATTCTACCCGGGATTTAGTTTATTACGATTGCTGCAGAATTTTGGTGCCTACGGTTTCAGGGGAATCATGCAGGGTAAAGATTTGTTTATCAGCGGAATAGGACCGGCAATTGAAAACCTGGGGTATTTAATTCAAAATGATGTAAATTTGGCCCCATATCCCGTATTAAAAAAATGCCTTGTGAAGTTGTACAGCATGTATGCGAGGGAAAAAAAATCTGAAACTTAATCATGGAAAAATTTTTGAAGGTAAGGATAGTCAGTTTTGCCTATAAATGCGGTGTACCGCAGGATGATAACGGAAACGGCGGGGGGTTTGTGTTTGATTGCCGCCTTCTGCCAAATCCCGGCAGGTTGCCCAAGTATGCCGAACTCACAGGGAAAGATGCTGCAGTCATTCATTTCCTGCAGAACGAAACCGATGTGAAGGCCTTTGTGAAAAATGTGAAATCGATTGTTTTTCAGGCTGTGGAGACTTACCTTGAGAGGGACTTTAAAGGCCTGTTGATTTGTTTCGGATGCACCGGCGGGCAACACCGGTCGGTTTTTGTTTCTGAAACGATCGCGAAAGAAATTAAGAAGAACTATCCTGTGGAATTACACCTTGAACACAGGGAGCTGTCGGAAAAAACTGTGATGGCATAAGGAAAATGGGGAAGAAGCTCTGTGAGAAGGAGAAGAAAAAAAAGGGATATAAGATCATTCGCTACGAATGCACCCAATGTGGTATGGTTTCCGACAAGGAAAAACACCTTTGCAAAGCCAGGAAGGTGAAAAAATAATTTCCAGCATGAAGGCAATGATATTTGCTGCCGGTCTGGGTACACGCCTGCAGCCACTTACCAACCATCAACCAAAAGCCCTTGTTGAAGTGGCAGGAGAGGCCATGCTGGGGAGGCTCATCAAACATCTGCGTGACAGCGGAATTACGCAAATCATTCTCAACGTACATCACTTTGCCGGGCAGGTGAAAGATTACCTGAAGGAGAACCATCACTTCGGGCTGGAAATTACTATTTCAGATGAATCTGACCTCCTGCTGGATACCGGAGGAGGACTAAAAAAGGCCGGTTGGTTCTTTCAGGACGGGGAGCCATTCCTGTTGCACAATGTGGATGTCTTTTCGGATATGGATTTGATAAAGCTGGTTAATGAGCATAAATCCTCAGATGCGCTTGCCACGCTGGTGGTCAGGGAGAGAAAATCTTCAAGGTATTTCTTATTCAACCAGGGCTTGCAGCTATGCGGCTGGGAAAATACCAAAACCGGGGATAAGAAACTGTCCGGGCCGGAGGCAGGTTTGAAAAGATATGCCTTCAGCGGGATACAGGTCATTCAGCCGGAGATGTTTCAATACATCAACGAGACCGGGGTTTTCTCCATTGTGGATTTGTACCTCAGGCTGGCCAGGAATCTCAAAATCATCGCATACCCCGAAAACCAAAGCATATGGGTAGACATGGGCAGAAAGCAGGGGTTAGAAGAAGCTGAACGATATTTCCATCAGGATTTTTGATAAATTACATTTAAGACATTTGTGGAATCTTAATTCAATGATTTATTATGACTGAAAATGAAATCTCAAAAGTAATTATCGGGTGTGCAATTGAAGTGCATAAATCCCTTGGCCCCGGACTTCTTGAGAGTGCTTACCTTGAGTGTTTATAATATGAACTAATAAATGCCGGTTTACATGTTGAGAAACAGAAACCACTTCCCCTGGTTTACAAAGAAATTAAGATGGATGCTGGCTATAGAATAGATTTGATGGTTGAGAATAAGGTTCTGATTGAAATAAAATCAGTGGAGGCATTGAACGATATTCACACTGCTCAGGTTTTAACTTATCTGAAACTGTCCGGTTGTAAATTGGGCTTACTGATGAATTTCAATGTTTTGAAAATTGTTGATGGATTGAAAAGATTGGTTTACAAACTATAGATTTTGAATTAAACTTGGATATATTTAACCGCAGAGTGCGCCAAGAAAAGCAAAGAACCGCAAAGACAAATAAAAACAGCCCGGAAAATGTACTTCACTACGTTACTTTGTTTTTAATCTTTGCGTTAGTCTGCGGTTGTGTAATTTTGTCTGTGTTTTTTACTGCTTATTAAAATTATTAATTTCGAATGAACAAAGAAGTTCTGACCAAACTAAACAAAGATTTTGAGGGTGAATCTCCTGAGGAGATACTCTATTTTTTCATACGAAAGCATAAAGGAAAGATTACCCTTGCCAACAGCCTTGGAGCCGAGGACCAGGTACTCACCGATATGATTGCAGGTATAGATCCCACAATTCCCATTTTTACTCTTGATACCGGCAGAATGTTCCCCGAAACCTATGATTTGATACAGAGAACAAATGCGCACTATAACATTTCCCTCAGGGTAATGTTTCCCGACAGGGTGAGGGTGGAGGAGATGGTGAATAACAAAGGACTGAACCTTTTCTACAAAAGTGTTGAAAACCGTAAACTCTGTTGTCATATTAGAAAGATTGAGCCCCTTAAACGAGCCCTGGAAGGGATGGAGATGTGGATTACCGGTCTGCGCAGGGAACAATCCGTCACCCGCCTTTCCACTGGTATTGTGGAATGGGATGAGGGTAACGGATTGCTGAAACTGAACCCGCTTGCCGACTGGAACGACCGGCAGGTGTGGGATTATATCAGGCAGCACAATGTCCCTTATCATGCCCTGCACGACAAAGGCTTCCCGAGCATTGGTTGTCAACCATGTACCAGGGCGGTGAAGGAAGGGGAGGATATACGCTCGGGCCGCTGGTGGTGGGAACAACCCGAAAGCAAGGAATGCGGCTTACACAACAGACCCAATAAATGATATTCATATGAGCACAACCTTCAAACAAAAACTGGGACAAGGCAAACCAATTTTCGGGCCCCTTATCACGCTTCCCTCGGCTGAAACTGCAGAAGTAATTGCCGGTGCAGGTTTCGACTGGTTGTTCATTGATTGCGAACATGGCAATATTGATGTAGCCGGTGTGCAAAGTATTCTTCAGACTGTCGGCAACAAATGCCATTGTATTGCACGTACTCCACTGAACGATGAAATCTGGATCAAGCGTTTGCTTGACACAGGTGTGGAAGGAATCATTGTTCCCCAGGTGAATTCTGCTGAAGAGGTCCGCAGGGCTGTCAGCTATTGCAAATACCCTCCTGCAGGAAAGCGCAGCGTTGGGTTGGCACGTGCACATGGCTATGGTGCTGTTTTTAAGGAGTATGTGGAAAGGGCCAATAAGGATATTGCTGTCATTATCCAGGTGGAACATGTTGAAGGAGTGAGAAATGTTGGGTCTATCGTGAATGAGCCGGGTGTGGATTGTATTTTTGTCGGGCCCTACGACCTTTCAGCCAGCCTGGGAATGACCGGCCAGGTGCAGTCTCCTGTGGTGCAGGAGGCAATACACACTGTGGTGAAAGCCTGCAAAGATAAGGGTATGCCAATGGGTATTTTTGGCGTGAATGCCGAAGCTGTCCTCCCATGGATAGAGAAAGGGTTCACATTGATCGCCTCTTCAACCGATACACTTATGCTGGGCAGCGCTGCCGGAAAAATGCTGAAACATTTAAGAGGACAGAAATCTTAGTCAATTACTCCGGAACCAATCAGTTCCTCTTTGTTATACCAGGCGGCAAATTGTCCGGGAGTTATCCCCCGCTGCAATTCCTGGAAGATGATATAAAGTCCGTTTTCTCGCATGAAGAGGCTGGCTCGCTGTAATGGCTGTCTGTAGCGGATGCGTAACAGCATATCTGCTGATTCTCCCGGCTTCAATTCCAAATCAGGGCGCACCCAGTGAACATCTTTTTTATCAATAAACAGTCCCCTGCGGTTCAGTCCGGGATGATCATCTCCCTGCCCTGCATAGACGATATTCTTTTCTGTATCAAGGGCTATCACAAACAGGGCTTTTTCCCGGCCTCCTATATTCAGACCTTTACGCTGACCAATAGTATAAAACCAGGCACCCTCGTGTTTCCCGATTGTTTTCCCGAAATGAGGTTCATAGGCGGGTGCTGTTGCCAGTTGTGAAAGTAAATCACTGGCTGGATTTTTCTGTGAAGGAAAAGTATTGTCAAACCCGGAATAACCTTGCCATTCCCTGTCCATTTCGACAATGCGACCCGTGCGTGCTTTGATTTTCTGCTGCAGGAAAGTGGGTAAATCGATTTTTCCCACGAAACAAACACCCTGCGAATCCTTACGGGTGGCAGTGGCCAGGCCCAGTTCATCTGCGATTTTTCTCACCTCGGGCTTTGTGATTTCACCCAGGGGGAAAAGGGCTTTTTCCAGTTGCATTTGGTTCAGTTGACAAAGAAAATAACTCTGGTCCTTGTTTTTATCCAACCCGGACATTAACCTGAAGAAAGGTTTACCTTCAACGGTAACAGTTTCCTTTCGGCTGTAATGACCTGTTGCAACAAAATCACAACCCAGCTTAAAAGCTTCTTCCATAAACAGGGCGAACTTGATCTCCCGGTTACACAGAACGTCGGGGTTCGGGGTTCGTCCCCTTTCGTATTCCGAAAACATATAATCCACTACCCGTTTGCCGTATTGCTCGCTCAGGTCCGTTGTATGCAGGGGAAAATCCAGTTTTTTGGCAACCATTTGTGCAAACAGCAGGTCGTCTTCCCATGGGCAATCGCCTGAGAGGGTGCCGGTGGTGTCGTGCCAGTTTTTCATGAACATACCTATCACATCATATCCTTCTTTTTTAAGAAGGTACGCGGCAACACTGGAGTCAACCCCTCCGGACAATCCGACAACAACAACAGGCATGAATCATATTGATTAGAATGCAAAAATACTGATTCTAAATGGAATATTGGAATAATGGATGAATGGAAAGATGGATGTGAAATGCACAACAATTCAAGTATCAAGTAAAAAATTACATGCTATAAGGGATCGGGAAATACGAGTCATGAACCAGGAAAAAGCTTCACTATACTGAGCACTGCGTACTGAGCCCTGCGCAATTTTCAATACCAAACAGAAAACGCCTAAAAATTCAGAAGGTTTTTTCGCCGGATTCTATTTATTCTCTACCGGTACTTTTACCCTTTCTGATTCAGGAAGTTTAATCCTGTAAAGAATGGCTGCAAGGATGAGTCCGCTGACCATTTGCCAGATTCCCCACCAGGCAGCCATGAAGGCCATGCCACCGTTGGCATCGAAGAGTTTGGGGTTGAAGATAAGGATGAGAGCGAGACCTGAATTCTGAATTCCTGTTTCAATACTCAGGGTTCTTCGGTCGGCACGGGGGACACGGGCAATTGTCCCTACCAGGTAGCCTGTGAAGAGGGTTTGTGAATTCAAAAAGAAGACTAGTATACCAATAGGCAAGATGTAACCTGAGAGAAACTCCAGGTTGGCATAAAACGCACCAAAAATAAAACTCAGATAAAGAATAATGGAGCCGACCTTTATGTGTCCAAAATATTTTTTTGTAAAACCGGGAAACCTGTTGCCAAACCACATTCCCAGGATAAGAGGTATACCAAGCAAAATGAACACAGTTTTTGCCATCTGGAAGAAATCAATTTCAATGGGAATATTCAGGTGCAGGGCTTTAGCGGAGTATTGAACATAAAGACCTCCCCATAGTGCGAAGTTGAGTGGAGTGAGAAGTGTGGCTGAGAGAGTTGCAGCCGCGGTGAGGCTGACAGATAAAGCAACATTGGCTTTGGCCAGCGAGGATATGAAATTGGAAATGTTTCCACCGGGGCAGGCGGCAATCAGTATCATCCCCATGGCAATGGATGCAGGAGGATTCAACAGCAAAACCAGAAGAAAAGTGAGGGCTGGCAGTACAAGAAACTGTGCGCCAAAACCCAGCAAGAAGGATTTTGGATAATTAAGTATGTTTTTGAAATTGTCCACCTTGATTTCCAGGGCAACACCAAACATAATGGCAGCCAGGGTTATATTCATGAACAAAAGGCCTCCCTCACTGAAGTTAAGGCGAATCTGGTCGATATTCTGTAAAACATCGTACATAAAATTGGTTTTTGGTTGGGGAAAATGTAGGATATTATTTTATTCCGGCGATTCGATTCCGAAATATTTCACTCTGTCATCCTGCGAGAACAATTTTCCGGACAGGGCAACATTGCAGTTAAATTTCTATTTTCGCTGAGAGAATTTTTATGAAGGACCCGGCAAAATATTTAAAAGAGGGGATGACCTATCCCTTTGTTGTAATCAGGGAATCAGTACTCCCTGATGGAACAAATGTATGGTTATTGCAGGATATCGAGGACCAGAAAATCCTGCTGGAAAAAATGAATTATACCAATTATTCTTTTACCCCGGGTTCATACATTTACTGCCGGGTGGATAAGATCAACTGTTCCGGCAAAATTTTCCTTGAACCACCGCATCCCGTTTATAAGGATAACCAGCTTTATGATTTTGATATTCTTAAAATGAACAGCAGCGGAAGCAGGGGTGCAATCGCTGTCGTGAAAGATATGTTCGGGAATGAAATCAATGTCGACCTTTCAGAGAAAACAGCGGGAGGAACAGTTGGCAACAAGTTACATTTAAAGGTAAAGCTGGTTAAAAAGGGGGTTCCACTTGTAATTGATCCGGAAAAGGATGAAGCGACTGTTTTCGAGGAGAAAAAGCAATACATCATGTATGTTGAGGGTCAGATGGAACTGATGAATGGTGTGAAATTCATTTTGCTCAGAGACAGGGATGGTAATCAGCATTTTTTACCTGCTGATTGGTACATCAACTACCAACTGGTAAGCGGGCAGGAGGTATATTGTGAAGTTGTGAAGGTGCTTGGAGGTGGTAAACCCGTGCTTGAGCCTGTTCATCCCGAGTACAAAAGGGGAGAGCATTACCAGTTGGCTTTTGTGAGAGAGGAAGAGATGACAGGCTCCAAAGGTGAGTTTCGAAATGTAGTTGTGGTAAGTGATGCGAGGGGGCAAAGATTTTACATTCTGAAAAAGCATTTTGAAAGCAAAAAAATACCCCGCATTATCACATGCAGGGTAGAAAAATACCGTAAAGGCAAAGTTTTCTTTGAACCTGTCAATCTTACTTAAGACCGGTCAAAACAGTATAACCGGCAGGTTTTCCCTTGCGGTCAAAACTTTCGCTGCGCACCAGTCCAACACCTTCGGCTATCCATTCAACGGCTGACATGCTGGTGGTGATGAAACCGGCTTTAACTGACATATTGTATCTGATTTTGTAACAATTGAAAGTGCCGGCTTCGGTGGTAATTGTTTCGGTTCTTTCCACCTGTCTATCCATAATATTTGTGATCATTGTTAACAGGGTAATGTTATTATTCCTTACAACCATCTGGAACATGCCGTTAGGCAGTTTCTCTCCGGATTGAATTCTCGAGGGATAGGCAAGCTGGGTGCCGCTCATTTCAACCTGCATGTCCTTATAGGCATCCATTGTATTGGGGTCCATAAAGTTTTTCATGTCAAACTTAAATACCCCGTTCTCACAGAGCAAATCCAGTTCCATGGCGGAGGTTTGCTTGTCTTCGGGGGTATACATGGTGGACCTAACTTTCAGGTGAACATCATTTCCTGAAACTTTTTTGTCCAGAATTTCCTGGCGCATAATACCGGTGAGTTTGTTTTTTTGATCATAAGTTTTCATTTCCCGCACAGTACCCACCTTGTCGGGAAAATAGATTTTACACTCCTGTGCACGAACCGACAGGAAAGAAATTGTTAATAAGACTGAAGTAAAAAAAGTAAATGTGAACATTTTCATAGGGCTGGGGTATTTGGGGTTTTAATCAAAGGTAGGAGAAAAAATTTTTGGCCTGAAGCAAAAAAACAAGATTTTGATAAAAAGCCAAAATAAGAATGTAAAAGCATTCAAAGGATAAACAAGTATTTATGCAATGAATGTCAGGGTAAGTCTCTATGATTTCGCCAGCATCTCTGGCATGCAGAAATGAATGTAATTATTCGGACAATAATTTCTTTACTTCCCCATTCTTAAGCTCTGCCCAAATGGTATACATTACCCGAGGGGTGCAGTTTATCAGGTGCCAGCAGTGAATTGTCGTCCGCGGCAAGCCGGGATATCGGGGTGATATTGAAATACCTGATGCCCATTGAATTTACTATTTCCAGGTTTGCAGCATTGTAGGCATCAATTTCTGCAGAAACCTTGGCTTTGTTTTCTTCCCCCACAAAGGGAGTCAAACAGTAATCGGGAATTGAAACCAAAAAAACCCGCCCAGGGTTTCCTTCCTCAAACTCAATGGCTATGTGCATCAGTTCCATGAATTCCTGCCTGTATCCCTCCAGGGTAAATCCCCCTGACTCACCCCTGTATGGGTTGTTTAATCCAAATAAATGAGTAACCATGTCAAAAGGCCCTTGTGGGTTCGTCTGTACTATACCAGCCTTCAGTTCGGCTGTTGTTCATCCGGTTCGGGCAACAATTTGGGGTTTTTCAAAAGGTAATTCCTTTTTTGGTAAGATGATAGGACAGTTGTACCAGCCACCGTTCACTCCCGCTCTCACCTTCACCTATTGTGCAGGAATCATCCAGTGCAAGGTATCGTAAGGGAATTTCCACCTTTTCTGGCTTTTTTGTTTTGAAGCAGGATAGTGTGAGAGATAGCATTTTTGAATGTCATAAATTCTATTGTTCATAGATCGGGCATTAGCAATAAAAAAGCAGCATTGTTCAGGCTTTGAAACCAATGATAAGAATATCGTCGATCTGCACGGTTTCTCCTCTCCATTTCTCAAAGGTTTCATCCAGGATAATTTTTTGTTCTGACATAGGTTTGGTGTGAATTTCTTTCAGGATTTCCCGGAAGCGGGTGTATTTGAATTTCTTTCCTTCCGGGCCACCAAACTGGTCTGCATACCCGTCGGTAAACAGGTAGAAAATATCGCCGGTTTGTAAGCTGATGTCATTGTAGGTGAAGTTTTCCATTTTCTCATCGTACTGGGGGGAAATGCCAATCGGCATTTTATCGGGATTAAAGACTTTCATTTCCCCTTTCCGGAACATGTACATGGAATTATTGGCAGCCGCATATTGCAAAACTGATTTCTTTTTGTCAAGCACGCACAATGCAATATCCATTCCATCTTTGGTTTCCCCGGCTGCACCCCCTTGCTTGAGCGAATTAATAACCTCTTCTCTCAGCTGGTCCAGGATATCAGATGCCTTCAGCTTTTCGGTGCGTATAATAATCTCATTGAGCAGGGTAATTCCCAGCATACTCATGAATGCACCGGGCACACCATGTCCGGTGCAATCAGCGGCAGCAATTACGTGATAATTTCCTTTGGATGCCGACCAGTAGAAATCTCCGCTTACAATATCCTTGGGCCTGAACAGCAGGAAGGATTCCTTCACAATTCCCTCCAGGAAATTTTCAGGCGGGAGAACTGCATTTTGAATGCGGCCTGCGTAAAGAATACTATCCGTGATATTCTTGTTTTTGTCCTCTATGAGTTCTTTTTGTTTGATAATCTGCTCGTTTTGAGTAAGAATCTCCTCCGATTTCTGCTCCAGCATCTCATTGGTTGTCTGAATTTCTTCATAGGCAGTCTGCAGGTTCTCCGACTGTGCCCTGATTTCTTCATTTTTCTGCTCCAGGTCGTAGTTCTTTTCTTCAATCTCTTGTTTTTGCTGAGCCAGCACCTTGTTTTTCTTTCTCACCACGAAGAAACTCACTACCATAAGCAGTACTATGGCAATCATCAGAAAAAGCATCCAGATGATTCTTTTGCGCGCTTCTGTTTGCCTTTCTATTTCCAGTTGCTGCAGTTCCTTTTCATTTTCAAGCAGCCTTATTTCCCGTTCCCTTTCCTTCTCTTCTGCCTCCTTTTGCTTTATCAGCAGTTCCTGAATTTCCCTCTGCTGGTTCAGAGCCTCAATTTCACGCTGCCTGATTTCAGCTTCATGACGCTCCCTTGTCAGTTCCAGTGATTGCATAATTCTCTGTCTTTCACTTACTTCAAGGGCTCTTTCCCTGCGCAGCAATTCCAGTTCCTGCTCCTTTTTCTCCGTCTCGATCTGAAGATTACGCAGTTCAAGGTCTTTCAGTTCTTCATCAGCCAGCACCAGCCGGAGTTCCTTTTCCGATTTTTCCAGGTCGAGGATTCTTTGGGCAAGTTTCTGGTCCCTGAGTCTTTGTTCAAAGGCAAGGGAATCCTTCAGATTAAGATATAATTCATAGTATTCGAGAGCCCTGATGTGGTCGTTTCCTCTCTTCAGAATTTGAGAATAGGTGTGATAGCAATCCACCAGTATCCATTTATTTCCAGATTGTTTTGCCGATTCTATGGAGCTAAGGCTGAAGACCCCTGCATTGTACACATCCCTCTTAAGCAGGAATACATTTGCAGTAATATTTTCAAGCCGGGCCTGTTCTTCGGTTTGGTTGTCAGCTCTCAGAATATTAACTCCCTGGCGCAAAAACCTTATTGAGTTCTCATATTCATTCAAATTCTGGTAACAAATCCCAATATTGGAAAGCAATTGGGCTTTTCTTCGGTTATCCATCTGCGATTCTTCTCCATAGCTTAGTGCATCGCGAAAGGCTTGAAGTGCACCCCTCTGATCTTCCATCTTCAGCAGCGTGTAGCCCATATTGTTTGCTATGAATGCCATAGCCTGTCTATCACCTGCCCGCTTAAAATGTTCATGCAGAAGCTGGTTGTACTTCAGATTTGCCTGATAATCCTTTTGCCGCAGTGTTACTTCAGCGAGGTTATACAGGGTTCTCAGCCTTATATCCGTGAGGTTCTTTTCTTCGGCAATACCCAGCAGCCTGGTATAATTCCGGTTGCATCCCTCCAGCTGTCCGGCATTGCAAAGTGCCCATGCATAATCCTCAACAAGGGCAGGATCAGGATCTTCCTTATTCTCATCCAGAAAATCCAGGGCATTTTTGTAATAATCTCCGGCTTTTTCGAACATCTCAAGTGAGATAAATAATCCTGCAGCCTGCGTATACACTTTAACCTGGCCGGGATCATTTACCCTTACAAAGGAACCGGATGAACGGATGTAATAAACAAGGGCAGTTTCATGGTCATCCTCCTTTTCATAGGTTTGTCCCAGCAAATGGTATACTTCACCCAGCATTGAATACTCTTCGGTTCCAAAAAGCAGCATGAGAGCATCACCGGCGATTTCCCTGGCCACAATGTGGTTATTCATATTGAATTCCAAACGGGCTTTTTCCAGAAGATCCTGTGCGGTTTTGTGTCCGGAAATAACATCCTGGGGGAGTGCCACAGTAGGTAACACTGCCATGAAAAAGAGTAAAATTGCAAAGTGCCTTTTTATCATGTTGCTGCCTCTTGTATTCGCAATTCTTAGTTCAGGTTGTATGTGAGACCAATCTGTATATGCCTGCGCAATTGCGGGTTAAAAGGTAGGTCGGTCGCCAATCCCGAAACACCCAGCCCGCCATATTTCTCGTCAAGTAAATTGTCAATTCTGATGAAAGTTCTCAGGTTCTCGCTAAAACGGTAATTCATCCTGATATCCATCACATAATACCCATCCACATCGTCAAAAAGATCTTTGAAAAAGGTTTCAAAGGGATCAATGACCCTGAGCCACTTGCTCATCCAGGAAGTTTCAACATGGATATACAGATTTTTGGCCGGGGAGAAGGAAGCTTTTAATTGCCCAAAATGATTGGGCATTAATTTAAATCCACCAAGTAGCCCGGTAATTTCTTTCAGGCCTGGAATGGATTCGCTCCTGCTGGCAACACTTAAACTTCCTTCAAGGTTGAATTTAATACCCGGAATCAGATTGTTCCACCTGGCAGTTCCCTGTATGCCATACAAACGCGACCAGGCGTTAGTCACATTTCTTCGATACAGTACACTGTCTGTTGCAGGGTTCTCAATGTAGGCCCCTGGCAGGTTCAGAGGATCAGTAAGGGCATAGTCATCCAGTATCAGATTGCCGATTTCATTAATGTAGAAGGAAAGATTCAGGTCTATTCTTCTGGCAAATTTTGTTTTGAAACCCAGTTCAATGGATTTGTAATTCTCGGGTTGCAGCGATGCACCCGGTGTGACCATGTTTACCGGTACAACCATGTATTTGATCCTGTTCTGATCCTGCGGTGCCGGGAAGGCAATCGACTGGTATTTGATGGATGCAGGGGGTGCCTTAAAGGCATACCCAAGGGAGACCCTGAGGGAGGTCACAGGTGTAAACTTGTAAAGAAGGGCAAACCTGGGATTAAAACTATCGCCATACACGCTGTTTTTATCATAGCGTAAACCACCCATAACGGTAAACCGGTTCAGGAGCCAGTAAGATTGAGCAAACCCGGCAAAATTTGTAAAAAAGAGAGGGTTGAATCCGAAATTTCCCAGGAGCAGGTCATTTGGATTGGTAAAATTTTCATAATGCCCGAATTTTTTGAAATCGTAGGGTGATTTCAAATAGTTCGTCAGTGGCAGGTTGGAGGATTGCTGGTAGGTTCCGCCTACTACGAGCTCAAAGTTACGGGAGGGAGTTATTGTGAATATCTGTTCAAAAAGGAAGTCGCGTGAGGAGGAAAAGAGGTACACCCTGTCGGTGGTTCCTACAAATGTGACTCCCAGGCTGGAATTGTTGTCCATGGAATACCACAGGTTGGATAAATTGGTTGTGGTTCTGAACAGGGGACCGATTGCCTTGTCGTAGCTGAGTGTCGCACGCTGAATATTCTCTCCCCAGAAATTTTGGGGATTATTGTATTTGAAAAAGTAGGTGGACCTTCCGATGGAACTGTGCACCCGCCGGTACATATTGTCGTAGGATATCTGAAGTCCGCGGTATTCCAGCTGTACACCTATCATATGGTTGGCAGCCGGCAGGTTTTCAATCTCGGGAAGGAAAGCATCTCCCTCATACCTGGAAGGATAGTATTGATTGACGAAACTCGCTTCATCGGCAAAGTTATTGTTGATCAGGTCCCTGGTTATTTCCGATGGCAAGTAGTTAACACCACCTATTTCAATCGTACGCCCCCTGTTCTGGTAGTAATTGAGCGGGTTGTACACTTCCTCAAATCCATCACTCAGGTTCAGGTCAGATATTTCGGTCTTGCTTCCATAGAAGGTGTAATTGATGATATCCCGGTTCTTTCCGGCCTTACCGCCAATTATGAAATTAATGTAGTTGAAATCTTTTTGACCCAAGGAAATATCTCCGCCCACGAAGGTTCCCTCTTCGGCTTTGCGCGTTATGATATTGATTACACCGCTTGCTGCATCGGCACCGTAAATGGCTGCACCCGGACCGTAAATGATCTCAATGTGCTCAGCCTGCCTGACGGGCAACTGTGCTCCAAGCGGCATTCCTGTTACAACAGAAGGTTTAACAGGCAAACCATTGATTAGCACAAGGGTATAAAAGTTCCCAATGAGCCCACGAACTTGGTAGGTGTCACCCAGTTCACCCGAACCGGGTGTGGATACCCTGATCCCGGGGAGGCTTTTTAAAACATCGCTCAGGGTGTGGTAATGGTTTCTGATGATCTCATCCCGTGTGATTACATGAATGGTAACGGGCAATTCATCAATGAATTTGTTACTCCTGCTGGCCGATACAACCCTTAGCCGGGTAGTATCTTCTGTAAATACCAGGTTTTCAGCTTCAAGTACATTTGGTTTCAGCCAGGGAGGAGGAGGGGAATTTTCCTGAGCATTCAGCAAGCCCAGGTACAAAACAATGAGAGTATGTATAATAAAATACTTCTTCATTTCTCATGATTTTTCAGATATTGAAATATACAATAAATCTTTCACTATCAAAAATTATACAATAAATCATTGACAGGAAAAAGTTGAATTTAAAACGGTTAAAGCAAAGAACTGGAGAAGATTATTCCTTCTCCCTGGTTTCCTTCTTTTTAGATGCAGCAGGTTTTTTTGCCGTTGTTGTTTTGGCCGCAGTTTTCTTTACTGCAGGTTTCTTTTCTTCGGCAGGCTTTTCGGCTGCAGCTTTTTTGGGAGCAGGCTTGGTTGCTTTGGATTTCTCCTCAATCACTTTAGGTTTAGGAATGGAAACAACTGCCTGAACAGAGATTTTGTTTTTTTTTCTTCTCCTTACTCCAAAGGACCCGCGGACAATCTTTCCGCGACGGGTTTTTTGATCACCTTTTCCCATTTTGAATGAAATTTAGGTTATGAATTTGGTTAATTGGAAATCAAATTTAAAAAAAATATGAGACCGTACAGGAAAAATCTGGAAGAAAGAACGGAATAAAAGTTACAGGGTTCAATATGAAATTGTAGTTACCCTGCAGTCTCAGCGGTTAAAATTTGTGACGCTTAAATTAAGGTAATACATATTTTTCGCTCCGTTCAGAATGCCAAAAGGGGCTGTCATGCTGAATGTAACGAAGCATCTCAGTTAAGCGTAGCATCTACGTTACGCTGTTGATACAACTGCGAACCATCGTAGGGGTGAAGCTACGATGAACACCACACGAGCTAGTTATCAAATAAATCCCAGGTGGTCAATTATGACCACACCCTCTTCTGTCTGGTCAAAAACCAGGCTGATTTTAACAATCCTCCCGGGTTGGAACCTGTCGTTCAGGTGCAGGAACCTTTCCAGCGGAAAATGAAAAAACTGGTAAAGGTGCTCAGAACCCGGCGTGGAGGAAAGAAAGCCAAACTTGGCCATTTTTACCTTCAGTTGTGGCTGAAGATAGGCATATTCAGAAAGCCTGAAACGAACAGTTTCCCCGTTTGCATCGGCCAGTTCTATGCTGAAATCAATGGCTTCCCGCTTTTCATCCTTTTTCTTTTTATCAATGGTTACTTCTTGGCCGTTTTCTTTTTCAGGTTTGTTTAAAATCTTCTTAACCTCCGGGGAATCAATTGCCTCCTCTTTTTTATCAGGATGCGGATTGGAATTTTCATTGGCATCGGCCAGAGAGAAAAACAGGGAACTTCCCCGGCCGGTCTTCAAACTTCCAACAGGCAGGCTTATGGAATAACAGGCTATTAGCGAATCTGTTTCCTTCCTGTTCCATCCGATGTATGCCGCCCTTGTTTCTTTGTCGCCCCATTTGAGTTTTACCATCTGCTCGCGCCACACGGTAAGATGCTCATTCTCAATAATTCCGCCCGGCAGTGTTGTGGTTGTAAGGTCAAGGTCTTCATTAAACCGGCAGATAAACTGCATTTCCGGGCTGTCAAACCTGCTGAGGAAAATGGTTTCGGGCAGCCAGTTCTTACCTGAGCGGTAATCCATAAACAAGGGAATGTATTCCTCTTTTCCTTTGAGGGTTATTTCCAGGAAGGCACTCATATAAGTACGTGCAATTTTCTGCTGCTCCTCTGCCGTCATGAGTTGCCTGAGGTTAAACAAATTAATCCGCGGACTCGAACCATCCTTGCGCCCCCAACGTGTGTTAAATTGTCCGTGGTTGGCATTGAAAATATAAAGGGAAGACTTAAACCCTTCAAACCCTTCACTGAAATTCACTCTCTCGTACTGCTTCAGGCCTACGAAGGACTGCACATCGGCATCATGAGAGCCTTGCAGCACAAAATAACTCACATCTTTCAGCGGCGTGCGTATGCCTGCAGGCAGGTACTGTCCATCGGCTGGTGCAATGGCAATGATGGATTTCAGGTTAAAGTTGTAGTCAAATTCCACCTTTGCATTATCGGGGTAACAGGGCAGG
Organism: Bacteroidota bacterium; assembly: GCA_037446695.1. GTDB lineage: Bacteria > Bacteroidota > Bacteroidia > Bacteroidales > PUMT01 > JBBIHY01. The sequence goes on along the minus strand of JBBIHY010000021.1, from coordinate 12,674 downwards.
CGGTTGAAAAGGGCTGCATGGGCCACTGCTTCGCCACCTCTTGAATGCCCAATCAGTGAAATATTGTCCATGTCTACCTTCCCGAAAAGGACTGAGGCGGAGTCCTGGTTCCATTCCCTCCATAGTTTCAAATGTTCCAGCAGCATCCAGCCACGGGCATCATTTTCTTTTTTAAGTCCCTTAAAAATGTTGGTGAAGGAACCGTTAAGGAAATTCTCATCCACTGAGGCCAGTATAAATCCCCTGCTGGCAAGCAGTTCTCCCAGGTAATCATAACCCGGGTCGGAAAAATCCTGTGCGAGGTGATTGCCATGGACTATTAATACGAGCGGGAAAGGCCCGTCCCCGTCCGGATACCATACCTGAGCGTTGCGGGCAGTGATTTCAGATCAAAGCCAAAATATTTCGTTCGGAGTTTCCCTCCAAAACCTTTCCAGCCATCCACGAAGAAGGAACCATCCACCGAATCGGTCACAATGGTCACCTCACTGCCGAATTCCTTCCTTTTTTTATCTTTTCCACTTCCGTAGGTGAGAAAGCCTACCTGGTAAGAACATTTTAATCCCGGATCCTCTGCTTCAATGTGAGCAGGAATGTATTCACCTTTTAGTGCGGCAATCTCAGGTAAATCAATTGTTTTACCTGGTTGAATGAGCCACCAGTTAAACAGGATGATGCCTGCAAAACCTATCAGCCCTGTTTTAATGACGATTATTTTATGTATTAGGTTCCATCTGCGGAATTTCTTTCTAATGACCAGCCACAGGGCACCTCCCGCAAATGCACTCACCAGTGCAAGGAACAGGAATATCACCAGACCGCTTATACCCGATATACTCAGGGTAAACATTACAGTGCCGAACAAGGCTACCAGGGCTAAACGTAAAAATGGAGAAATCTTTACCAGTAATTTCAGAACCAGGTTAACCAGCAATCCGCATAAAATCCCCAAAGCCAGCATCATAATTGAAATAATAAGCACCACAATTACACCAAGGTGCTTTATGTACAAGAGATTGGGGATAATCAGTAAAAGTGCTGCAAAAATGAGCACTCCAAAGCCAGCACCCCTGACTGCTGTTTTTGATGGATTGAAGTTTTCCAGAAATGTTTTTACCCGGTTCCAGGCTTTGGAAAAGGGCTTCTTAATGCCTTTCCAGGTTTTTTTAAGATTCATTGCATTTTAGTTTACAGGTTGGATAATATGTTTATTCAAAAGGACGGGTAAAGTACAGGTATGTTACATCATTTCTGCACTTTTTTTCTGAATTTGTCCTGAATTTTCCTGGTATACTCACCTGGACGGCCATTGCCAACCTGTAAGGAATTTACCACGATGACGGGAGTTACTTCCAGTGTGGTGCCAATCACCATGATTTCGTCCATCTCCAAAAATTCCTTTTCTGTAATTTCCTTTTCCACAACTGTAATTCCCAGTTCAGTGCAGATTTCCATTACCGCTGCACGTGTAACTCCTGCGAGGATATGATGCGAAAGGGGCGGAGTGATGAATATACCCTTCTTAATACCGGCCACATTGGTATGCGTTCCTTCGGTGACAATACCATTTCTGACAAAAACAGCTTCAATTGCCTTGTTTTCCCATGCTTTCTGCTGTGACATCACATTGGGAATCAGGCCAATGGATTTGATATCACATCTGCCCCAGCGGTAATCTTCCACCAGGATGATGCCTGCACCTTCTTCAAATTCTTTGGCATAGGGAGTAAAAAGTGAAGAAGTGGCCAGGAATGTGGGCTCTACCTGTACCGTAGGAAAGCGGTGCATCCTTTTGTGAGCGCCTCTTGTTACCTGGTAATATACCAGGGCATGTTCATGACCGGGGTAATTCTCCCTGAGCAAATGTTCTGCTATGGCTTTCATTTTTTCCGGTGCACCGGAATCAATGTGCAGTTCCCGAAGACTGTATGCCATGCGTTTAACATGATCTTCCATGCGGAATATTTTTCCATTGTATGAGCGGATGACTTCATAACAGCCGTCGGCAAAATTAAATCCGCGATCGTTCCACCTGATGGAAATAGATTCCTCAGTAATGAATTCCCCGTTAAAATATGCAATCATAAAAGAAGGTTTGGTGATTACACAACCAAAAGTAAAAGAAAAATACCATGCCGGAGTCTCCGGCGGTGAAAAAATTTCAGCAGAAATTCACAATCATGAGGGAACCCTTATTCCCTGAATTTAATCCTGGTCTGGAAGGTGCCTTCCACCATTCTTCTGAGTTTGCCTATATTCCTCACATTCTGTGAGAAAGGAGAGAAGTTGCCCTGCTCAAACTGCAGGTTACTGTCTGGCTGGTAGGCCTGAATTTTTTGTTCAGGATAGAGAATGATAAAACTGTTCAGGAAGAAAAAGCGTGAAAGGATCTTTGGAATGCCATCGTGTTCAGAAGAATAACTGAGTGTGCCCTTTCGAGCACTCACGATAATAAGAAGGTCGTTTATTTCCAGTTTTTCACGGATGATGCGGTAGTCATTCCATTTTTCGGAATACTCATAATCGCATTCCACGGCAATGTTGTTTTCAGCGAAGTATTGTTCAATATAGCCAAGGGTTTGAATGGAGCCTAAAAACTGAATTTTCGCCTTGGTCTGTGCCGAAATCCGTACCACCTTTCTCAGCCATTTTTCAAAGCCAATCTCCAGTTCGGCATTGGGAGGTGCAGCCAGTAAAATCCTGCGGATCGTATTCAAAGGAACAGAGGGCTTATGCACAAGAACAGTGAGAGACACTCGCTGCACAATCTGGTCCAGAATGGAGCCGAAGACTCTCTCCCTTGCAGTGATTTTTCCGTTCCATCCTATAACAAGGTGCGTTATCAGGTATTCAGAGCAGGCCCTTATGATGCCCGTGGAAATATTGTAGTCTACCTTGTTTATCAGTTGCACGGTTTTTTCCATGGAAGAGGCGTGATGAATGGCCTTCTCAAGTCCTTTCTGGTTTTCCAGAATTTTTTCCTTGAGCGTCTCAGGATCGGTTTCATCCACTACGATGGTCAGGGGGAAAACCGGCTCGGCCGATTTGGGATCCTTGATGAAAAGAGCCAGGTCCATCAGGTGGTCAATGCTGGCAGGGTTGGCAACAGGCACCAGGATTCTTTCGTGCGCCTTGCTCACTTCAGGAGCTTTTTTGCTTTCCCTGATAGCCACCTTTCGGCCGGCACGCTCAGTTACCACCATACTCACCAAACAGGTCACCAGTATCATGAGAATGGTCCCGTTCAGTACATTTTCGTTAAACAGGCCAATATTGAAACCAATAACAACTGCTGCCAGTGTGGAGGCTGCCTGTGCATTGCTCAGCCCGAAAATCAGGTTGCGGTCCTCGGGCAGGTAACGGTAAATCTTTTGCACCAGGTAAGCCGGAAACCATTTTCCGAATGTGGCTACAATCACCATGGTAACACCAACAACAATTGCCTCCGGGGAGGTGAGAAACACCTTCAGGTCAATCAGCATACCAGTGCCTATGAGGAAAAAAGGGATAAAAAAGGCGTTGCCGATAAATTCAATCCTGTTCATGAGTGCCGAGGTGCCGGGGATGAGGCGGTTAAGTGCCAGGCCGGCAAAAAAGGCGCCAATAATGGGCTCCAGCATAAACAACCTTGCCAGGAAAGAGCTGCCGAAAACCACCGCCAATACAAACAGGTAGTGTGTGATTCCTTCTCCCTCAAAATTCCTGAAGAACCAGGTACTCAGTTTTGGTACACCAAGGAATATCAGTACACCAAATAAAATATTCAGCACTGACAATTTTATCCAGAAGGCTGCATCGAGGCTGCCGCTTTCCATGGCTACAATTATTGAGAGGATCAAAAGGGCCAGCACATTGGTGATAAGTGTACCCCCGAAGGTGATGGTGGCTGCCTCTGTCTTTGTGATGCCCAGTTTGCTCACAATAGGATAGGACAACAATGTGTGCGATGCAAACATACTGGCAAGCAGGATGGAGGAAATGAGGCTGAAATTGAGCAGGTAATAGGCAACAAGGATGCCCGTAGCCTGCGGTACAATGAATGTGAGAAGTCCGAATACCAGACTGCGGAACCTGCGTTTTTTGAACTGCGCCAGGTCAATCTCCAGTCCGGCAAGGAACATGATATACAGCAGACCCACCGTACCAAACAACACGATGCTGGCATCGCGCATGAGCAGGTTAAACCCGTTGGGACCAACAATAACTCCTGCAAGCAGCAGGCCCAGTATGCCGGGGATTTTAAACCTTTTAAAAAGTATGGGGGTGAGAAAAATAATGAGAAGTACAAGGGTGAAAATCAGGATGGGATCTTCAAAAGGCAGTTGTATTTTCTCCAGAAAATCCATAAGCGGGGTATTGCTTGGCTGCAAAAATAAGAAAAATGCAGTATAAATCTAAGATTCAGACTTTAACTCAAGTTTACTTAAAAGTTGCTTGTTTATTTCTCCCAGTGATTGAATCATGCATCCTGCATTGCGGAACTCCCGGTGATTCCTGTTCTCCGGTGCCGGCATCACAATGGTTTTCATACCGGCTGCGTGTGCCGATAAAAACCCGTTCACCGAGTCTTCAATGGCCAGGCAGTTGACCGGATGCACACCCAGTTTTTTTGCTGCCGTGAGGTACACACCAGGGTGTGGTTTACCAAATGCTTCAAATTCAGCGGAGTGTACCACAGAAAACATATCTGCTATCTCCAGTTTTTTCAGTACTTCCTGTATAAGTTGCAGGTGTGAAGAGGAAGCCAGCCCGGTTTTAATGCCTTGTTCCCTAAAAAAAAGGACTGCCTCACGGTAACCCTCCATGGGCTGCCCTTCGGTGAGGATGAGGTGCTCTACGGTGTGCTCAATGTCGCGGGTAATTTCTTGCCGGCTCATGTGGTTCCAGGGATGCTTTTTGTACCAGTATTCCACCACCTCGTCGGTGCGAAGACCAATGGTTTGCGTGTTGATCTTCTCAGTAAGTTGTATATTCACTTTACTGAAAACAATTCTTTCAGCCTTTCTCCACAGGGGTTCGCTGTCAATCAGCACCCCGTCCATGTCGAATATCACCGCTTCAATCATACTTTTTTTTTGTGGCAAAGATAATACGAGTTTCATATGTAAGTCGCAGCGTTCTCACCACTGCAGCAGCCAGCATTACAGACTCTTTTGTCATTCTAGTTCCGGTTAAATGTCATTCTACCGTATTGACACTTTTTTTGGTTGGTATGGCGAAGCATTTTGTCATGGCACGTGCTTTCAGTACTGTGTGCCATATACTAAAACTTCCACGCCACCCTCAAATCCAGGTTTTGGGCCATGTGCCGGTGTGCCTTGAGTGAAGCTCCAAGGGCAAGTTTTTTCCCGGGTTTAAATAGAAGTACATACCGCTGGTAAAAACGAAACTCCTCCGATTCAGGGGTCTTGACCGCATAAAGTGCCATGCGCTGCGAGAAATCAAACCGACCAAGCAAAAAATGGTGCGAAAGAAAAGGTGCCAGGGTATATTTTGTGCCATCGTATCGGTAAGGTACGGAGTTGTCCATGCCTGCTTCCAGACCTGTGCCCAAAGCATTAAAGGCAGTAAGCGGGCGGTAGCTACCAGCCACCAGGTTAAGAACCATTTTGCGTTCATCTCCCTGTCCTGTTTTGCGTGTGGTGGCCCCGGCCTCCATCCAGTAATAAAACCTGCCTTCAGGCCTTGTTTTGGGGTAGACCGGCTTTTCTGCCTGCTGCAGGAAACGGCTCACACCAATGGCAGCCTGCGGGAAATTCATGCCGCGGTTGGGTTGCTTTTGCCCTCCATTGCTGATGTGATTGTAATAATACCCGGCATGTGCATTCCAGTTGTCCGATATCCTGTACTCGAGTATGGGTGCAAGAAAAAGCAGGAAGCTCACATGATAGCTGAAAAATCGGTTGGTGGGGTTGGTCACGGGGTCGTATACCTTTGTGATCCAAGTGGCCCCAATGCCCGAATGCAGGTTCAGCGAGAAACGCCCGCTGCTCCATAAAACCGGCTCAAAAGTTCCCGAGAGGATAAAAGCCTCGCCCAATGCATCCCTGTTGTTGAAGTTCACATAACTGAACTCCAAGCCAAGATAGTGAAAACAATTACAGGCATCCCAGAAATTCTGTGCGGTGGGCATGGTTTGCCAACCCAGTTGAAGGGTGTAGGGGTGCGTACCTTCAAAAGGCTTCAGGTCCTGTGCATGGGGAATGATAAACCCGTTCATGGCACCGATACGTCCCCGCTGTACCGACTGTGCATTCAGACTGAGCGAAGCAAACAAATACAAAAGCAGAAAAAGATACCTCATAATTTTAGTGTAATAATTAATGTAGCACAAATCTAATAAATGTCTGAGGAATACCACAAAATGAGTCCACAGTCCAAGCTTCACAGGCGACTTAAAAACAAAAAACAAGCTACATTTTCCAAAGAAACAAGGAAAAAGGAAAAAGGAAAAAGGAAAAAGTCATCAATACCATCCCGGTTTGTCATTCCTGCGTCCCGATTCTTCAGACGGTTATCTGGAGGGTGCAGGAATCTTTCCCGTTGATTGAAGCACATGAAATGCCTGCCTGAAAAGAATTCGCCGTAGACGATGGGGTTTTGTTAAAAAACTAACATCAAACAGCTTTTCCTCGTAGAGGATCAATTTTTTTATTGAAAAGGGTAGCGAAGTTGCTAGGCTTAACCCGGTTTATCACCTGTGCCTTGCATCATGGCAGGACCTGCAAACTGAAACCAGCCAATCTATTGGCTCCCTGCCAATGTTATGATTGGCGTACCTCGTATGGTGGATTTGGGTGGCAGGCTTGCCGCAATACACGCAGGTCCAGTTATCTCGCTTAAACACCACATACCTCTTCCGCTGCCAGGCATCCGACTTTAAATACACATTGCCGTAATAATCCCGCCGGCGGATACGCATCCAATTCCACCACCTGCGCTTAACAACAAATACGGCAAGGAAAAGGAGGAGTAAGAAGGGGATAGTTTCCATGAAAAAAGACTATTAGTCTTTGATGGACATGAATGAGAAACACATGCTGGGAGTCATAATATTGCTCACGGGGAAAAGAAATATTAACCTTAAAACCTATTCAAATGTATCTACTATTTAATTCCTATAAATTTTAAAACAAAGTTGGTATTTTTGCATTTGCCTCTGCCTCTTTTAACCTTCTTTGAGCAATCTTAAAATATTCTTCATCTAATTCATATCCCCAGAAATCTCTTTTGAGTAATATGGCCGAAACGCCTGTGCTGCCACTCCCCATAAAGGGATCCAAAACACTTTGATTTTCCAAAGTAAGCAGTTTGATTAATTGATGCATTAATGCAACTGGTTTTAAGGTTGGATGATTATTGAAATCATCAGCATGTTGACGAACTTTTGGAACAAGGAAAAATTTGTCATATCCGTCATTGAATTCATCTACTCTAAGTATATTTGATGTAACTCTTCCTTTGGGGTGAGGATTATGACCAACTTTGTTTTCTCCTTTTTCATAAGGAATTCTGGTATTTTCAATATTTAGTGCTCCCGTACCGTATTTAATTAAATTTTGAGCAACTGTTAATTTTTTTTCTAATGGCTTTTGAACTAAAATTATTGGTTCATATGCTGGTTTAATTCCAAGACCACTGCCTTTGAATTGAATACCAATTTCTGACGAAGGTTCAAATTTAAATTTCACATCCTGGTTTTTATAAGAATCTGCACCATTCTTTTTATAACCTTGAACATACTTATATGAACCAACTTTTTTACTTTCAATACCTAATTCCTTATCAATGTCCAAAGCAATATCTCTACTCTTTGGCATTCCATTAAGATATGACCAGAATAAAACATCGCGGATAATAAACCCAGTATTCTCCATATCAACCATTAAACGATGCATTAATCGAATTGAAGAAAAAACTGCAGCGAATGCTCCTGGTTTTAAACAGTTTAAGACATTTTTCCAAATTTCGGATTTTGGTAAATCTTTGTCCCAATAATTATTCTGGTAAGAAATCCCGTATGGGGGGTCTGTAATCAAAGCATCTAATGTGTTCGCAGTTATCTCTGGTAGACCGTAACAATTTTTATGAAAGATTTTATACATTTCCCTGATGTTTGCACAAAGGTACAAAATAGAAACTTCCAGCAGACTTTAATTCCTCAATAAAACTTCATTACAAATAGGGTTACTTCTAAATACTTCAATAGTAAAAATAACAAAGCCATTTTTTAATCGTTTCAGCGTATTATTTTTGGTGAATTCAATGTATGGTTTCCTAAGTTAAGTGTTATTCTTTCTGCGTTTATCAAAAACATCCCTTGATGGTACTTTGTTTGGTAAGTTTATAAATATACCTTCAACGGAGTTCTTACTTATTTTTTTCTTTATAATTTCTCTACTCTGACTTTCCTTCTTAACTTGAAAGTTTAAAATCTTATTATTCACCCGAACCTGAAAATCAGCACCTTTTCTGTCAAGCACAGAATCCATAAAGACAGTACCTTTGCCAAAGAAGCTTTCAGCAAGTTAACCAGCCTGAATTTGAGTAATAATGCTTGCCCAGGTTCTGTATATCCGTGCAGGTATTCCTAAATAAAACATTTTTCACACATTTGAGTTTTATTTCTAAAGGTCTGTAATAAATATTTGTATTCATTTCTGTATCTCTCCTAAAATTCTTCCAATAGAATAAAATTCTTTTCTTCCCATGAAATTCGATAAATGTTATCTAAAGTTTGGATTTCTTTTGGAAGGTCCATTTCAACGATTTTGATTGATTGGTACATACTGCGGAATTTATCTAAATCAACACTTAGCAAAAATTTGTGATATCTTGATAAATGGTTCATAGTTTTAGGTTTTATAAATAAATCCACTGGTGGATGTTCCAATTATGTTATTGTTTTTTATCCTTCCTGATATTGCCTCTTGTTCAAAGAATTTGAGATATGAAACCGTATAAACTCCAAATCTGTTTTTTAAAAATCTGAGCGAATTAAATCGGTCAGACTTTAATGAATAGGGTAAATTGGTATGCAATCCTTCAGAAGAATCAACATTTTTAAATTTTGATTTAAAATTACGATAACTCCATGCTCTCTTAGTATCAACAAAAATATGAATATTGTATAGTTTGTGATTAAGAACAATTCTAAAATCAACACCAGCTATGTCTAATTCTGGGCTTCGTTTAACATTGCTGGTTCCGAATAGTATTGAAGAAAGGAAAAAGGCGTGATACTCTGTTAAAAAGCCAATTTGAGTTCTGTACAGCCTTGCTCGCAGCCCCTCCGAAAAACTTTCAGAGGATGGAAAGTTAAATTTTTCCATGATGGATTCTTTATGCATTTTGAAATAATAATCAAAAAAATCATTGAAAGAAAGCCAATTCATTTGTTTAAAATATAGATCATCTAAGTATTTTGATGGATTTAGTTCGCCTTTTAGGTCCATCTCAACTTCTTTGATTTTAAATAATTGAGGATAAAGTTGGAGTGATTCCAGAAAGGTTTCATATTGTTCTAAGGATTTTGCTGAATATTCCATTCTAATTTATCAGTTGGTTTAAGGTACACATTGCGGTAGTAATCCCGCCGGCGGGTATGCTCCAATTCATCCAACAGCGCTTATCAACAAATACGACAAGGAAAAGGAGGAGGATGGTTTTCAGGGCAAAGAATTTATTATTTCTTATAGAAGCCTAACGGCTGAGTTTATAAGCAGTAAGGGTTTGCGGAATACTATCCTGTCCACCACAGGAAATTTTATGGTGCAGAAAGCATGAATTACCCCTGAAATCCTTATTGCTGCTACACTTTGACACCCAATGTAATTTATTGTTATTGTTTAAATCCATTTTCTTAGTAGTATATGCTTTGTTTTAATAGTAAATTCTGTTAAAAGTTTTTGTGCTATCAATTCTCTATTAATTAATAAAATAGATAGAAAAATAGCTTGTACAACAAATTGATTAATATTTAAACCAGCTATAATCCCGAATATGTCACCTCCCCATAAAAAAGGGCCTATTGAAAGATTAAAAGGGTCGCCAATCATTAGTAAGATTACAACATATAATAACAGATACTTGATTTCGCTTTTTAAGTGTAGAAAGGATTTTCTATTTAGGAACAAAATGTAACCTATAAAAAGCGTTATTAAATTTGGTATTCCAGAAATAACTGCCCATTTTAAACCCACCCTATCTTCAACAAGGGTCTTATATGTAACCTCAAAGCCGTAAGGTAAAATTTTAAAAGAGGAATACTCATTAAGAATTGAAGCTAAAATTGCATGGCCGCCCTCATGTATTAAAGAAAAACTATATATGAAAGTATAAATAACAGCCAATTAGTAACATGCTTTTTCATAATTTTCAGTTCTAATTTAAGAAAACGATTAAAATGATATGAAATTATCTAAAAAATGTAAAATAACAGCACTTTCACCCCCCCCCTTTATAATATATAATACATAAAGGAGTACCCATGAATGATGAATATAAAAAACCACTCCCATGCATTAAGCCAAATAAAAGCGGAGAAATGACAATTCCGATTAATACCGATGTCACAAGCAAAAAATATCCACCCCGAAAGAGATGGATCTTTAGTTTTTACCAGATCAGAAATTATTGCCCTTGTCCAAGAGAGAAAGCAATTTTTCCGTCAAATCTGCAAAGGTTTTCTGTTTTTATTATGTCCAAACCTGCATTATTTATCTGTTGCAACAGTTCAATTACATTTTTATAGCTACCTGGCTGATCCATTTTATCTGTAGTAAATCTGCATCTCCAGTGGTCAGAGCAGTATGTTTCAGGATTTCCCTGAGGATAAACTTTTACTCCCCTGTTAGTAATTAGTTTTAATTCAAACGGACCGGATTTGAAATTTTTAAGTTGATACCCTAACGTATCTGGGTTTCTGTTGTCTTTAGTCCAGTGAAGGAAAATATCCACACCCACTAATTCTTTTTTAGCCTGAACAGTTGGTTTTGCTTTACCCTGGGTTTTTACGGGTGTGCCTGTATCATAAGAAACAGATTTCATTTTAGAGGGCTTGGAGCCTAATCGAGCAATTACAGCTTCAGCAAATTCTCTTGTTCCTACTTTTTCTTTACTTACACCATCTTTGTAAAGATCATAAGTATGAATTCCATCTTCAAGAGTTCTAAGCCATGCATTGTGTACTCTATCAGCTACATCAGGCTGTCCTATATATACTAACATCTGTATAGCACCAAGCAGTAATCCTGAAGGATTTGCAACATTTTGTCCTGCTCTTCTCGGAGCCGAACCGTGAATTGCTTCAAACATGGCATAGTCTTCTCCGATATTTGCAGAACCACCAAGTCCTACTGAGCCTGTGATCTGTGCAGCAACATCCGAAAGAATATCTCCATAAAGGTTTGGCATTACGATCACATCAAATGATTCAGGGGAGTCGGCAAGTTTTGCGGCACCAATATCCACGATCCAATGTTCTTTTTCAATTTCAGGGTATTCTGCACCGATTTCATCAAATACCTGGTGGAATAATCCATCGGTAAGTTTCATGATATTGTCTTTGGTGAAACAGGTAACTTTTCTACGGTTGTAAGCTTTGGCATATTCAAATGCAAAACGAACGATTTTCTCAGATCCGGGACGGGTAATAAGTTTTAAACACTGAGTAACCTCATCTGTCTGCTGATGTTCAATACCTGCATAAAGGTCTTCTTCATTTTCCCTCACAATTACCAAATCCATTACAGGGTGTTTGGTGGCAACATAAGGATGATATGAAATACAAGGTCTTACATTGGCGTAAAGACCAAGAGTTTTACGGGTAGTAACGTTAAGACTTTTATATCCTCCACCCTGAGGGGTAGTAATAGGAGCTTTTAAAAACACTTTTGTTCTTCTAAGAGATTCCCACGACTCAGGAGCTATTCCGGAAGTGTTTCCTGCAAGATAAACCTGCTCTCCAATGTCTATTTTTTCAATTTCAATTCTTGCACCTGCTTTTTCAAGAATTTGCAGAGTGGCTTCCATAATTTCGGGCCCGATTCCATCTCCGTGAGCTACTGTAATGGGAGTCTTTGTTTTAGTTTCTGTTGTCATGCTTTCGGTGATACTATTTTGGGGGTTCTTAAGAAAAATATTTTTCAATTCAGGAAAATTTGACCAAAAATAGTAATAAAATTTAATGCTGGAAATTAGTAGTGATGCGTTAACTTTTTAAAAACTTGTATAAAAAACTGATAATAAAATTAATATAAGCGTTCTTTGATTATTTGACTTGATTTGACCTGTAGTTTTGCATCTTATACGTGCAATAATAGGAATTCTGGTAAGTATGTATTTGCTCAGATACTTCAGTTTATCAATAAGTACGAGTTTGAAAAGTGTGTTTCTTTTTACAAGGGAGACCTTCGGGATAGAGATTTAGACTGATTGAATCAATTCATTCAACTTTTCTTTGGCCAATTAACCTCAATGAACTCATTAAGAGATATTTGTTTGTGCCCCAAGGCACACAAAAACAAACTCTGTCATCCTGGGAAAAAGCAAAAACCGTGACGAGCTTATGAATTATACCGTCCGTGTTAGCGTTTTGTGCTATATTTTTCCTATTTTTTTTAATTCCCAAAAGCATTTTACTGTTGCCGTGATATCAGCCGCTGCGTTATGAG
>JBBIHY010000020.1:0-38395 GCA_037446695.1 Bacteroidota bacterium | reverse complement strand
AACTCCCAGCCAACGGTTTTGGAGACCGCTACTCTACCAATTGAGCTACACCCGTGTTTGAAGCAAAGCAAAGCGGGATCGATTAAAACCGACCACCGCTTTGCTATATCAGGTACAATTATTGATTTAGTCAACAATCTCAATTACCTGGCCTGCACCCACTGTACGGCCACCCTCACGGATAGCAAATCGCAGGTTCTGGTTTATAGCCACCGGGTGATGCAGTTCAACGGTAATAGTAACGTTATCACCAGGCATAACCATCTCAACACCTTCCGGCAGGGTTATTTCACCAGTAATATCAAGAGTTCTGAGGTAGAACTGAGGACGATACTTATTATGGAATGGTGTATGACGTCCACCTTCTTCTTTTTTCAGAATATAAACTTCAGCCTTAAACTTCTTGTGAGGCTTGATTGAACCGGGTTTTGCAATAACCATACCCCTTTTGATCTCATCTTTATCAATACCACGCAACAGCAAACCTACGTTGTCACCAGCTTCGCCACGGTCAAGGATCTTACGGAACATTTCTACTCCGGTGATAACTGTTTTCTTAACATCATCTGTCATACCAATGATTTGCATTTCATCACTGGTATTGACAACACCTGTTTCAATTCTTCCGGTTGCCACTGTACCGCGGCCGGTAATAGAGAACACGTCTTCAACCGGCATAAGGAAGGGCTTTTCCATATCACGAGGTGGAACAGGAATATAGGTGTCAACAGCGGCCATCAGTTCCAAAACTTTATCTTCCCACTTTGCTTCTCCATTGAGCGCGCCAAGTGCTGATCCGTGGATAACAGGAGCATTGTCACCATCGAATTCATAGAAACTTAACAGTTCCCTGATTTCCATTTCAACAAGTTCAAGCAATTCAGGGTCGTCTACCATATCCACCTTGTTAATGAAAACAACGATCTTAGGTACGTTTACCTGACGAGCAAGCAGGATATGCTCGCGTGTCTGAGGCATAGGACCATCTGTTCCGGCAACAACCAGAATTGCACCGTCCATCTGAGCAGCACCGGTTACCATGTTCTTCACATAGTCGGCGTGACCCGGACAGTCAACGTGTGCATAGTGACGGTTTTCTGTCTGGTATTCTACGTGAGCAGTATTGATAGTAATACCTCTTTCCTTTTCTTCGGGGGCGTTATCAATGGAGTCAAAAGTCCTTACTTCTGACAGGCCCTTTTTAGCAAGAATCATTGTGATAGCTGCAGTTAAAGTAGTCTTTCCATGGTCTACGTGACCAATGGTTCCAATATTAACGTGTGGCTTCGTCCTTTCGAATTTTGCTTTTGCCATAGTTACAAATGTTTAGATAATTTAATTAATATTTATTTCAGGTTTTAGATCCTACAAACTGAGCCAATGATGGGAATTGAACCCATGACCTCTTCCTTACCAAGGAAGCGCTCTACCCCTGAGCTACATCGGCTTGAGAAGAGCGGGAAACGGGACTCGAACCCGCGACCCTCAGCGTGGAAGGCTGATGCTCTACCAACTGAGCTATTCCCGCATACCTTAACACCGGTACCCTGGTGTTTGTGGGGAGAGAAGGATTCGAACCTCCGAAGGCATATGCCAGCAGATTTACAGTCTGCCCCAGTTGGCCGCTTTGGTATCTCCCCTAGCCATTTCAACAAGAGCCGATGGGGGGAGTCGAACCCGCGACCTGCTGATTACAAATCAGCTGCTCTGACCAACTGAGCTACATCGGCGAAACAAAGAACGTTGACCCTGAAAATTTGCTTTCCAAAATCGGATTGCAAATGTATAAATATTTTATTTAGATCACAATTATTATTCGTTTTTTTTCCAACACATTCAGAGCTACCTTCGCAATTTGTCCTTTTGTTTCCTTAATTGCTTTCGCAAAGCATCAACAACTCCATCGGTAGCTTCTTCAAAAGTTTTACTCTGTTTTTTTGCAAATAAATTGTTCCCGGGCAAATTCAGAATTATCTCTGCTATCTTATTCTCGTCGTCCTGCACCTTCTCGAGTCGAAGAATTACCTCTGCACCAATAATATCATCATTGAACTGGAGCAGTTTGGTTACCTTTTGCCTGACGAAATCCAGCAATTTTTTGTCAGCATCAAACTTTACCGATTGAATGTTGATTTTCATAATTCTGTCCTCCTGTAATTTATGCTCTTGGATGAGCTTGTTTATAAACTTTTTTTAATTTTTCGAAAGTATTGTGTGTATACACCTGCGTGGCCGAAAGATTTGAGTGTCCAAGCAGCTCTTTAATTGCATTCATATCGGCACCATTATTCAGCATGTGCGTGGCAAAGGTGTGCCTTAACACATGCGGGCTTCTTTTTTCTGCCTGGGTCACTAGCTGAAGATAACTTTTTACAATTCTGTAAACCATCACAGGGTACATTTTTCTGTTGTTCCCGGTAATAAGAAGAAAATCATCAGGATGATAATCTCCTATTTCAGTTTTGCGTATATCAAGGTAACGGACAATATCTTTTTTGAGTGCATTCGTAATAGGAACAATTCTTTCCTTGTTTCTTTTACCCAATACCTTTATGGTCAATTCAGAAAAACTGACATCAGAAAGCTTCAGATGAATTAATTCCGACAACCTGATGCCGGTAAAATAAAAGATTTCAATTACCAAAAAATCTCTCCATCCCCTGAAAGTATTTTTCATTTCCCAAAAATCAAGCAGTTGATTTATGTTTTCCTTCTCAACAAAAGAAGGAAGTCTTTTTTCAGTTTTGGGGGATTGTATTTTCAGCATGGGGTTGGACTCAATCAGTCCATTTGATAACAAATAACCGAAAAATGATTTCAGACTTGAAATTTTTCTGTTCACACTTCTGGAACTCATCCCTGTGTCCATCAATTTTATCAGCCATGATCTTATTAGCTTGTGGTTAACATTTTCAGGCCTGAATTCCCCTGAAGAGGAAATACAGAATTCACTGAATTGCCCGAGATCATTCTGATAGGATTTTATAGTATGAGAAGAGTACCTTTTCTGAAATTCCAGATATTGTAAAAATTCCTGAATTGGCATGGTGAAAAAAGTTACCCCTGAACAGAAACAATAAAACCGGTGAACTTCTTTGCTATTTGCATGCCTGCCAAACACCCTGGCCGGCAATAGAAACAAATGTGGTTAAATGACCACAGGAAAAAGAAAGTTGACTATTCCTCTTCTCTTTGAATCTTTTGGATATATACAGCTTTTTTCACAACAGTTCTGCGCTTAACAGAAGGTTTTGTAAAGGCCTGTCTTTCCCTTAACTCTTTTACAACACCTGTTTTTTCAAATTTCCTTTTGAATTTTTTGAGCGCTCTCTCTATGTTTTCGCCTTCTTTTAGTGGTACTACTATCATTTTGTTTTCATTAATTGAGCCGCAAAATTATTATTTATTCAAATTAATACAAAATAATCGTGAAAAATAATTATTGCATCACCGGATTGCTAAAAATTGGGGATTACAATTTACAAAAATTCCCTGAATAGTGAAACAAAAATCTTAATTAATCCTGATTTGTTTCCAGGTAAGGTTTTAACCTGCTATAATCAGCAGTATCCAATATACCCTCACTGAGTAATTCTTCCAAATCCTTAAATCCGGGATTTATTTTTATAAAACCTGATATCCTGCCAGCCAGGGGATAAGTAATGTAAGGATGTCTTAATAAATCACTGAAAGCAGAATTTCGTAAATTCAATTTTTTTAGCCGGGTTGTATCAATATATAACATGTCCTTGAAATTATCAAGCTGGTCATCCGATATCCCATAAACCTCCTTTAGCTGGTCAATTTTATAAAACCCTCCAAGTAAATTCCGGTATTTTATAATCCTGGCAGACAGAACACTGCCAATCCCTGGTAATTTTCTCAGCTGAACACTGTCAGCACTGTTGAGTTCAATCAATTCTTTTACAAACTCAACGGATGCTTCACCCGGAACAGTAATATCCAATTGGTTAATTAAGATAAAGGGTTCAATTGAGGAATAAAGACTGTCTGTCATCCCGTAAATTTTAAGCATATCCTCCTTTCTGAAGAATTTTCCTCCCCTGTTCAAATAATTCTGCATGGTACGAATGAGCCTGTCACCGAACCCAAGGCGGCTCATCTCCTCTGCTGTAAGTTGATTCGGATCAAAGTAAAAAAGGTCTGCTTTTTCCTCCCTGATAGTTTCAATATCAACGGTATCGTTACTATAAAAGCTCAATGCTGCTTCCCGGAATTCATAATGATCGTTCTTACTTCCGGATACATATATACCCGGTAAAACCCATGTGAGTAAAATGATTAAAAGGATGATTGCACACAGTACGATAATCCCGTTCCTGTCTGCTGCAGAAAAAGAAAAATAATCTTTCAGGAAACTTCTCCACATAGGAAAACTGCTTTTTACTAAATTAGCAATAAGACTGATGTTTGTCAAATAATTGAAGGATAATTCCTCACATAGTGCGGCTTATCTCTCCCGATTTTCTTCTTTCAAGATAATCCTTCAATTCCTGCTTTACCTCGGGGGCCAGAATAATTAACCCGACAATATTCGGAAACGCCAGGCTCAAAATCATCATATCAGAGAAATCAATTACTGCGCCAAGGCTGGAAGAAGCCCCAACCACGATAAAAAACAGAAATATAAGCTGGTAAAAAACAGAACCTACTTTCTGGGTGCCAAATAAATATTGGAAGCTCTTTCCGAAAAGGAATTCGAAACCCTTGAGACCATAATAGGACCAGGAGATCATGGTTGAGAAGGCAAATAAAAGTATTGCCAGTCCTAATAAATAGGGATACCAGGGGAAAACTGTTGCAAAAGCTGCCGAAGTGAGTTGCGCTCCTTCCAGACTATCCGGGTTTTGGTATAAACCTGTAAAAATGATGACCAGGGCAGTCATTGTGCAAATAACTACTGTATCGATAAATGGTTCCAGCAAGGCAACAAACCCCTCACTGATGGGTTCCTTAACTTTTGCAACCGAGTGAGCGATGGAGGCTGATCCCAGTCCGGCTTCATTAGAGAATGCCCCCCGCTGTATTCCAATTATCAGAACACCAATTATTCCTCCCTTGATGGAATCAGGGTCAAATGCACCATCAAATATCAGAACAAAAACATGCCCTATTTCTTTTACGTTCAGTACAATGATGACCATTGATGTGAACACATACAGAATGGCCATAAAAGGGACAATTTTTGCTGTAACTCGCGCAATGCTCCTGATACCTCCAATAATTACTATACCTACCAGGAAAGCCATTGTCAGGCCAAAAAGAAATCCATAGGTGCCGAACTCCGGAAAAAGGAAAACCATTTGAGCAAATGCCTGGTTGGATTGAAACATATTTCCACCGCCCCACGAAGCGAGAATTATCATTATGGCAAACACAAGCGAAAGCAATTTTCCAATCTGCTTCAATCCCTTTCTTTTTGCCAGGGCATCCCTGAGATAGTACATTGGTCCACCCGACACTTCTCCCTTTTCGTTTATTTTTCGATATTTTACACCCAGTGTACACTCAGTAAACTTGAGGGTCATTCCTAAAATGCCTGCCATAATCATCCAGAATGTAGCCCCGGGACCTCCAATGGTAATGGCTATGGCCACACCGGCAATATTCCCCAATCCTACCGTGGCCGAAAGTGCAGTGGCAAGTGCCTGGAAACTTGATACCTCACCTTCGTCTCCTGGTTTTCTATATTTCCCTGTAACCAGTCCCACTGCATGCCAGAACCCTTTGAGATTGATAAAACCCAGGCGGATAGTAAAGTAAATTCCGGCAAAAAAGAGCCAAATAACTACAAGCGGAACACGGGCACCAATATCCATTCCCATGGCAGCGAGGGGATCCCAGAATAATACCGATGAAATGGCTTCAACAACAGGAGCAAATGACTGATTGATTTTTTCGGCAATACCGGTAGTATTTTCAGAAGCCCTGAGTGTCGCGAAGGTAAAAATGGAAAAAACTGATAGAAAAACTCTCCTCATTGAGACAACCAGGTTTACTTTATGAATAATTCCGGTAAAATTCTCTTAGGAAACTCATCAGGCTCTTATTAATCCCAGTCCGTAAATAAAAACAATGGCAATGGCAATGGGAGCAATAAATTTAACAATGAAAATGTAAACCGGGAAGTATAACGCCTTAAGGGAACTACTGTTGCTCAACTCCTCCTTCATATCGTTTTTACTCAGGTACCATCCCACAAACATCACAATGCATAAACCGCCAAGGGGAAGCAACAAATTAGAGGAAGTAAAATCCAGCAGATCGAATAAATTCTTGCCGAAAATTTGAAAATCACTCATCATACCGAAGGAGAGCGAGCAAAAGATGCCCAGGGCAAATATGGCCCCTGACCCAATAATAGTTGCTTTTAAACGGGTCATTTTCAATTCCTCGGAGAAGTAGGCCACAACCACCTCAAGCAAAGAGATAGAGGATGTTAAGGCTGCCACGGCCAGTAAAATAAAAAAGATGAGGGAAAAGAAATACCCGCCGGGCATTTGTTCAAATATATTCGGCAGGGTTATAAAAACCAAACCCGGTCCTTCGCTTGGGTTTATCCCGAAAGAAAATACCGCAGGGAAGATTGCAATACCAGCTAGTATCGCTACAACAAGGTCTGCAATTGAAACCCCAACAGCGGTTGCGGCAAGATTATCTTTTTTCCTGATATAAGAACCATAGGTAATGAGCGTGCCCATTCCAAGGCTTAGTGAGAAAAACGCCTGACCCAATGCATCCAGCACGGCTTTGCCGGTTAATTTTGAGAAATCAGGACGGAAAATAAATTTCAGACCTTCCATAGAATTCGGAAGAGTGATTGATCTTATGCACAAAACCACTATGATAATAAGCAAAAGCGGCATTAGTATTTTCGTGTATTTCTCTATTCCTCCCTTCACCCCGGCAACAATAATCCATGCAGTGAGAAACATAAATACGAGCTGCCAGAAAAGCGGCCTCCAGGACCCACTCGTAAAATCCCTAAACATGGTTTCAAGTTCACCCGGATCTTTGCCTGAAAAAGAGTCGGTAATGGATTTAAAAATATACTCCAGGGTCCACCCTGCCACCGCACTGTAAAAGGCAAGAATCATAAAAGCGGCAGCAACACCCATAATACCGACCAGGTACCATGGTGTTCCCGGTGACAACCTTTTAAAGGAGCCAAAGACATTCCTCTGCCCCCTGCGACCAATTCCAAACTCCGAAATCATTACCGGCAAACCTATGGCCAGGGTAAAAAACAAATAGACAAACAGGAAGGCTGCGCCCCCGTTCTGGCCAGCCATATAAGGAAACTTCCATATATTGCCCAATCCGATAGCTGAACCGGCAGCAGCAGCAATTATACCGAACTTACTCCCAAAGGAATCCCTGTTGTCAAAGTCACTTCCGCTCATATGCAAATTTTTTACAAGACAGCAAGATGTTAAAAATTGTACGGTTCTCCAAGAAATGAATTACCATTTTTTTCAAATTCATAAAATAAAAAACCCGGACACTAATGCCCGGGCATTTTATTTATTTAATCGTTTCTATGCGATATCGACCTCCCGGGACAGGTAAACATCCTGGATTGCATTTAAAAGCTTCACACCATCTGCCATAGGTCTTTGAAAGGCTTTCCTTCCTGATATAAGTCCCATCCCCCCGGCTCTTTTATTGATAACGGCTGTTTCCACAGCCTCTGCCATGTCTGATGCACCCGAGGATGCTCCACCGGAGTTAATCAGGCCGGCCCTGCCCATATAACAGTTTACTACCTGGTAACGGGTTAAATCTATGGGATGGTCCGAAGTAAGTTCTGAATAGACTTTCTGGTGGGTTTTACCAAAATTGATGGCTGTGAAACCACCATTGTTTTCAGGTAGTTTTTGCTTAATAATATCAGCCTGAATTGTTACTCCCAGGTGATTGGCTTGTCCGGTCAGATCGGCTGACACATGGTAATCCACTCCGTCTTTTTTAAAAGCATTGTTTCGTGTATAGCACCATAAAACAGTTGACATACCCAATTCGTGGGCAAATTCAAAAGCCTCTGCCACCTCAATCAGTTGCCGTGTGGATTCATCTGAACCAAAGTATATGGTTGCCCCGACAGCAACTGCACCCAGGTTCCATGCCTCTTCAACGGAACCAAACATCACCTGGTCGTATTTGTTCGGATAAGTCATCAGTTCATTGTGATTAATCTTTACAATAAAGGGTATACGGTGTGCAAATTTTCTTGACACGGCGGCGAGGACTCCAAAGGTGGAAGCAACGGCATTTGCGCCTCCCTCAATGGCAAGTTTCACAATATTTTCGGGGTCAAAATATGCAGGATTTGGTGCAAAAGAGGCGCCAGCAGTATGCTCAATTCCCTGGTCAACGGGAAGAATTGACAAATACCCAGTACCGGATAACCTGCCATGATTAAAAAGAGATTGCAGGCTGCGTAAAACTTTAGGACTCCTGTTGGTATGATAGTAAACACGTTCCACAAAATCTGGGCCGGGTAAATGAAGTTGATCCTTTGGAACAGTCATGCTTTTATGTTTAAGCAGATATTCCGCTTTGTCACCCAGCAATTCAGCAATTTTAATATTTGCCATATTTTTATAATTATGGGGTTACATACAAATTTAAGCCAAATTTCCTGTTATTGAAAGTATTTACCAGGAGAAAATATCAATCAGGCAGCAGCCGAATCCAGAATAATTACCTAATAACCATCCTGTTAATTAAATAAAAGAAAGCTTTTTCAGGCAGACTGCTCATAGGTATTCCTCCCTGTTTAGAAGGGATAACCTATACCGATGTTGATAACAAAATCATCACTGAATTTCAGTTTTCTGTCCCAGGGAATCCAGCGATTGCCTGGATCATTGGCAGGGTTACGCAGTTTCATGCCAAGATCGAGACGGAAAACAAAAAATGAGAAATCGAATCTTGTGCCAAAACCGGTTCCAATGGCAATGTCTTTATAAAACTTGTCCGGTTTAAAAACGGCTCCCTCCCGTAAATCTTTTCCATTGATAGCCCATATATTACCGGCATCGAGGAACAATGCTCCTTCAAGCACCCAGAACATGTCGAAGCGATATTCCAGGTTTGCCTCCAGCTTAATATCAGCGGTGCGGTTTGGAAAAGATCTGTCGGTTTCTTCATAATAGGATCCCGGTCCCAGGGATCGAACCTGCCATGCCCTAATACTGTTAGCCCCGCCAGAGAAATACTTCTTATTGAAGGGTAAAGCCCTGGAGTTTCCATAAGGCAGACCGGTACCTGCAAAAATTCTGTAGACAATGCTGTTTCCTTCATTCAGGTATTGATAATACCTGAAATCCACATCGGAACGGGTAAACTGGGCAAACTCAGTACCGAAAAGAAGGTAGGAATCATCAGTTTTTGGTGCATCTGCCAGATTATAAAGAGCTGCCAGCGAATTACCTGCAAACTCTATATTGAATCTGAAAAACTTGAAATCCTTTGCCCGGCCAAACTCCTGGTTATTATAGATAAAACTGTAATTTGTTTCTGAAATAAGGTGATTTTGATATGAATATTCCAGGATTGTTCCACTAATCAGATCAAGAAAACTTTGCGTAACAAATGGTAGCTGAACAGCATTGAATTCAATCGGTTTCACAATATGTGTTGTAAACCTGTTACCTCTCCACTGATAACCAATGGAAAAATTGGCAATTGTTCGTGTATAATCAGGTCTTTTCTGATAATTATAGGCAAGGGTGAAATTTGTGCGGGGATTGTATTTTTGCACAAAGCTGTGTGACCTGATGGGCAGCAGAAATTTTGGAATTCTCAGATTGGATTCTATACCGTACTCAAAGGTGTTACTGAAGACACTCTTCTCGCTTTCCCTCAGGGTCTCGAATCCTCCCTTGAGTTTCATGTTGAAGATTTCGGCTCCCCTGAAGATATTCCTGTTTTCGTATAAAAGGTTGCCTCCAAAACCAAAATCGCCCGATGAGTTGGTTCCTTCCACCTCCAGGGTATATGCCTGCCGGTTAAACGGTGTAAGCTGAATGACTGCATCCAGGGCTGGCATGCCTTCTTCTGTGAGTACCTCCCTGAACCGGATATTGGTGAGTCGGAAAACGCGCAGGGCAAACAAATTCCGGTAGGTTCGGTCCACATTCTCCTGCCTGTATACTTCACCTGGTCGCAGAAAGGTTGACTGAACAATTACCCGGGGTTTAAGGTTTAAATCACCCTGATATAGCAAATGAAGATTCTCGTAGGTGATGGTATCAAATCTCTGAAGATAATCTGCCTGACTAATCAAAGCCTCACGCGGATCATAATTCATGAACACATACACCTTGTTGATACTGTATTTTGGGTGTGGACGCAATTCAAACTCATTGTTCCCCAACGGATGCAAATATTTTTTTACACCAATTGTAATGTCAATATTCCGTTTTCCAATGGTGGAATCGGCTGCAAAAAAAACATATTCCCTGGAAAAGTAATAGTATCCCCTGTTCTTCATATTGATTTCTATTCTCTCCCGTTCAGACTGCAGCAAATCCACATCGAAGATTTTATTTGGCCTGATAAGGCTTCTGGCAGTATCGGAAAGAATAAGTTCAACCAGGCTGCTGTCCTCTATTTCATAAAATACCCGCCTTATACGGTACGGATCATTGGCCTTTACCCTGTAAATCACACTGGCCTTCTGATTATCTTTTAATACGGTATCACTTACAGAAGCATTGAAGTACCCTTTGTTTTGCAGGTAACTGGCAAGTTGCCGTGTGGTTCTTTCTGTAACAAAGGGATCATAAACAACAGGCTCTTCACCAATTTTCCGTAACCACCTGTTGAGCCAGTTATTTTTTTTGATATTGGACATATTATAAACCCTAAGGAAAAACCTAATACCCAGGATCTTTTTGTTGGGGCGTTGCCTTACAAACTTGTCAAGTTCGTCCTTCTTAATTTTCCTGCTATCCGCTTCAATTTTATAATTCTTAAGAAGATATTGATTTTCAGGTATATATTTGGTAGAGCGACAGGAAATGAATGTGGAGGACATAATTAATATTATAGCCCACCGTAAAAATGAAAATTTGATTTTATTTTTAAGCCGGAAATCCAAAATAGCGGTATTTGATAAAATCTTGCGATCTTTAAGGATTATGATTAGCAAAAATAATACAAAACTCATCAAATCGTTGAGTGATGTTAAAAATCGCCGTGAGACCGGCCTTTTTGTAGCTGAGGGAGAAAAGATCGTAAATGAACTCCTGGCTTCGGGCCTTGTGATTGAACAAATATTCGCCGTGAAGGATTGGATACAGAATCATCCCTCACATGCCCGGTTGTGTCTGGAGGTTCGTGAATCGCAACTGGAAAGTTTAAGCTTGCAGAAGACACCGAACAAAGTTCTTGCACTTGCCCGCCTGCCTGATTATTCCATGGATTTGTATCTTATGAAAGATCAGTTATGTCTAGTTGCTGATAATATTCAGGATCCGGGCAACATGGGCACAATTATCCGCCTTTGCAACTGGTTTGGAATTGGCCAAATAATTTGTTCAAATGAATCGGCTGATGCCTTTAATCCCAGGGTTGTGCAGGCTTCCATGGGAGCTGTTTTCAACACCCAAATTCATAGCACCAGTCTGCCTGGTTTTCTCACCGAATACCAAAGCAAATTCAGGCACAGGGTGTACGGAACATTTCTAAAAGGGGAATCGATATACAGTACCAAAACCGAACCGGCCGGACTGATTGTATTGGGTAATGAATCAAAAGGGATTTCTGCAGAGGTAGCAAAGTTTATTGACAAAGCCATCACTATTCCTTCATTTCCGGCAGATAAAAGAAGTATGGAATCCCTGAATGTGTCCGTGGCGGCTGCAATTATTCTGAGTGAATTCCGCCGTGGTGAGATCACCTGAAATAACCTGCTGCCATACTATTTGGCCTTTCTGCCCTTAACAGATCGCAGCCATTGTTCTTTTAACTGCTCAAAATGACTCATTTGATTCCGCAATTCCTCTTCGTTTTGCTTCTGACCGGTTACATCAATTGCAAAGCTGAGAACTTTTGAAAGCATGCCATCCCTGTTCTGAACCGGTGAAAGGGAAATCATTAACCATACTTTATCCCCTCCATGGGACTTGGCAGCAAAAACACCCTGAAATTCTTTTCCGTCAAGTACTTTCTTCCATTCCGTTGAAAAATCTCCTGCCTCACCGGCCGGGAAAATTTCGGTTATATGTTTATTCTTCAGATCTCCCAATGAATACTCCAGTGTGCTGAAAAACAGGTCATTGGCACTTATTATTTTGCCGTCGGGGCTGAGTTCGGAACGCAGGAAATGTTTATCCAGGGATCCAATTAAATTGAGCAACTCAAATTCGCGTCTTGCAGACTCTTCCTGTGTGGCCTGCAGTTCCTCCATATTCTGACGCATTTCTTCTTCCTGGGCGGCCATTTCCTCGGCCTGCTGCTGCGACTGCTGTAAAAGCTGTGTGGTTTTGGTATTAATTTTAACAGTTGAAAGAGTTGAAGCAATACTCTCGGCCACTTTCTCAACAAATTCTATCTCGTACTTTTCAAACTTCCTGAAGGAAGCAATCTCAATAACACCAAAAACTTTCTCCTCCAGCCTCATGGGAACAATTAGCAGGCTGTCGGGGTTTGCATCTCCCAGTCCCGAAGTGATGGAAATATATCCCTGCGGAATCTCGGTCATATAAATGGTTTGCTTTTCAATGGCACAGGCTCCCACCAGACCTTCACCAAAAAGCACTTTCTTGGTGAGGTATTTCTTTCTATCGTAAGCAAAAGCAGCCAGCAGTTCAAGGTGTTTATCCGATTCCAGTTCATCGTTCAACTGGAAGATACCCCCCTGGTTTGCTTTGAGATATTTCACCAGGTTCTGAATAACTACCTCACCAAGTTCCCTGGTTGATGTGTAATTAGTTCTGAGGATTTCCCCGAATTTAGCCAGACCCATTGCCACCCAGTTTCTCTCATCGTCTTCCTTTTTTCTTCTTTTCTCCTCTTCTGTAGCATGTTTCAGACTTTCACGCATTTGAAGCATGGAATTTCCCAAAACATCTTTCCCACTTAATGGCTTATATTCTGAATCCAGGTTTCCTTGTCCAATCTGAACAGAAAAATCGGCAGTTTGTCGTAATCCATGAATAAGTTTATTAACAAAATGAACAATCGTTCCAACCTCGTCCTCACTGCGTACGGTAAGTTCGTCCACCGGTTCTCCGGTTGACATGGTATTGAGTGCTTTGTTTAACTCACCAAGGGTTTTGCTGAATGGTCTTAAAAGAAGGTATAGTAAGGAAAGTGCAATAGTTACCGAAATTATAAAAATTAACACAACCATGTTCCTGCTTCTTTCAAGGGATTGAAAAAGGTATTCTTCTGTATAGGTAATCACAACAAAAGCCTTCCAGGGCTCAAATAACCTGAAATACTGCCTGTTTTCGTAACCATTACTATCCTTGAATTCATACGCCCCTCTGTTTAAAAGGTCCTTCAGCATGGCTTCGTTTGCGTTGTCCTTTATTCCATTTCTGCCTTCCCGCGTTGGATGCAATAGATAATTCCCATCAAATCCTATGAGGTATACCTGGCCACCCTCAAAGTATTTTCTTGAATCAAAAACAGGTTTCATACTGCGGTAAACGGGACTGTTTGTTTCAAAAGCCGGGTATTGTTTTGCGGATAAATCCAGGATGGTGGAAAGGTCATTCATGAATATTTCGGCATTTTCGCTAACAGTATTTAAAATCCTGGCCTTTTGGGCATAATAAACCAAAAAACCACCAAAAGTGAATAAAATAACCAGGAGAGAGAGAATAAAAATCCTGAGTTTTGTCTGGAAACCCAAATTCATCAAATACCTGAGCATAATTTTCAATGGATTAATGATTAAACATTTGCTCCTACGAAAGACAAAAGAAAAAGTTAGGCAAAATTAATCATTTTTTAAGGTACAAACCTCTGTTTCAACACCATTAAAGGTGATTTTCCTCAACCCGGGTTTCAGTGTTGATATTTTCTTGCGATCATTTCAGCACACTTCATGCCATCTATGGCCGATGAAACAATTCCACCGGCGTACCCGGCTCCTTCTGCGGCAGGATAAAGATTATCGATTTCCACATGCTGCAATGTATCAGTATTACGCGGTATTCTCAACGGGGAGGAAGTGCGCGATTCCACCCCCACAACAACCGCCTCATTGGTGAGGAAACCTTTGAGTTTTTTATCAAATTGGGCAAAACCTTTTCGCAATCTCCCAGAAATGTCTGTTGGCATCCATTCGTGCAGGGGAGAACTGACCACTCCGGGAATATAGGAGGTTTGTTGAAGGTTGGCAGAAGCCCTGCCACTCACAAAATCGGCCAGTCGTTGTGCCGGGGCGTAGCGGCCATTTCCGGTGGCTTTTGCAGCGGCTCTTTCCATCTCTTCCTGCCAGGCAAGACCGGCAAGAACATTCCTTTCGCTGTAACCCGGTATATCTTCCAGCCTGATTTCGCAAACAATGCCTGAATTCGCATAGGGACTGTTTCTCCTGGAAGGCGACATGCCATTCACCACAACTTCGCCCGGAGTCGTTGCCGCAGGTACAATGTATCCTCCGGGACACATGCAAAAGGAATAAACTCCCCTGCCGTTCACCTGTGTAACTATATTGTAATATGCCGCGGGCAGGTACTCCCCACGGTCTTTCCTGCGGTACTGAATTAAGTCAATGAGAGTTTGCGGATGCTCTACCCTAACACCCATGGCAAAAGGCTTGGCCTCCAGCCTTATTCCTTTGCGCTGAAGCAACTCGTATATGTCCCTTGCCGAATGTCCTGTTGCCAGGATTACATCCTTACCGTTGTATTTATTTCCCCCTGCATCCAAAACTGCTGTAATGGTGTTTTCTTTCGCAACCAGGTCAATTACTCGGGTGTTGAAATATACCTGTCCCCCGGCCTGTATAATGGTCTCTCTTATCTTTTGAATGATTCCCGGAAGTTTATCGGTACCGATATGGGGATGTGAATCGTAAAGAATTTCCTCAGAAGCACCAAAGAAGTGAAGCAAATCGAGTACCCTGGCAATGTCCCCCCTTTTCTTCGAACGGGTATATAGTTTTCCATCGGAGAAAGTACCTGCTCCGCCCTCACCAAAACAATAATTTGAGTCAGGATCGATGATATGCTCCCTGTTGATGAGTGCGATATCCCTCTTGCGGCTGCTCACATCCCTGCCCCTTTCAAGAATCACCGGCTTCATACCCAGTTCAATCAACCGCAGTGCGGCAAACAGACCGGCCGGACCTGCACCGATAATCACTACCTCATCGCGATGAGAAACATTCCGGTAATGAAAAACATCCTTATTCCCTGCGGGAGGATTTTCACCCAGGTAAACATCAAATTCCATGTGCACCATTATATTTTTTTGGCGTGCATCTATGGATTTTTTAATTACTCTTACCGCAGTAATTTCATGCAGTGCCGCACCAAGCTTCTCGGCCAGCAGGCGTTTATAATACTGCTCCCCGGAGGAATCACGGGGACTGAGCGCCAGTTTTACAGTTTGTTTCATACCGGCACTGATTACGGTTTACTCAAAATGGAAGGAAATGATGAGCAGGTTAGACTTCAGGTAATCCATTGAATTCTGGAAAACAGGCTGCGATGAGGGAACCCTGTCCAATACATCACGGAAGCCAATGGCATACTTAATTTCTGTGGAAAACCTGAAATAGGGAAGATAAAAATCAATTCCTCCGCCCAGTTCAAGGTAATAGTCCAGTCTCTTTAGTTTCAGAAAAATCTGGTCTTCTTCATTGAAATTTTTGGCCAAATCGTACCGTGTATTCAAGCCCACCAGCCAGTAAGGTTTATAATTATTCACCCTGATAGAACTGTATTTCAGCACAAGGGGAAATTCCAGAAATGAGGATTCCAGTTCCTGGTAAGAGTAAAAGCCCGATTCCCTGAAATAGTCAATATTCCGTTGCCCGAATGCAATACCGGGGAGGAACCGCAGGTCGAAAAACCGGTTCAGTTTGAGGTTGGAAACAATGTTGATATTAAACCCCGGAACAAGCTTTGCTACTTCGGGATAAAAATCATTGTTGGTTGCAAATTCGGAAGGTTGGATATGGAAATCCATGAAATTCAAACCCAGTGTAAACCCGAAATGAAGTTTTTTCTGGTCATGTTCTGGAATATTCCTTGCCACTGCACGCTGCGAATAAGCGTTCAGAGAAGCCAGAAACAAAATGGCAATTATGATATTCCTCAGCATGAATTTTTTTCCAGGATAAATAACTGTAAAAAGTGTAAAAAATTATCACAAATATAAAATTACCTGAAAATCAGGCAAAATGCTGCTCAATGCTGGTGTCGTAAATCTTCTTGTAATCGCTTACAAATCCGAAGGATACATCGTCAATTCTCAATTCCCCTTTGGTTACATGTCCCAGTGCGGAGAATGAAACACCTGAATGCATCATAAAATCAAGAAACTGGGTTTCCTTTGATGGAGGTACTGATACCACTACCCTGCCCTGTGCTTCGCCAAAAAGGAACGCATCTCTTCGTATCTCTGCATCGGTGGTGATGTCAAAACCAAGGCCACGGGGCATGGATGATTCCAGCAGGGTAATAAACAAGCCACCGTCGGAAACATCATGGGCAGACCGAATCATGCTCAGTTCTATGAGTTCCTTCATCACTTGCTGAACCTTGAATTCCGTTTCCAGGTGGAACCAGGGTGCGGGTGATTCATGAATGCCATGCCAGGATGAAAGATACTGTGAGCAGGCTATATCATTGTGCGACTTTCCTATGAGGTAAATCATATTTCCCTTTTCCTTGAAAGCCAGGGTCATGTGGTGATTCTTGTTTTCCATGATACCCAGCATGCCGATGGTTGGCGTTGGATAGACCGGCTCCACGGTGTCCCCAATCTGGGTCTGGTTGTAAAAACTCACATTACCGCCTGTAACAGGTGTGCCGAATTTCTCACATGCCCTGCCCATTCCCTTAATGGCACCAACAAACTGCCAGTATGCCTCGGGATTATAGGGGTTGCCAAAATTCAGGCAGTTGGTAATGGCTAAAGGATTGCCGCCCGTACAAACAATGTTGCGTGAGGCCTCCGATACGGCAATCATGGTACCGGTTTCGGGATCGGCATGCACATAACGGGAGTTACAGTCAACACTCACCACCAGTGCCTTGTCAGTTTCCTTGAGATTCACCACACCTGCATCGGAGGGGAAATTGGTGGTCATGTTGTTGGTACCTACCATGGTGTCGTATTGTTCGTATACCCATCGCTTGGAGGCAATATTGGGGTGGCCTGTGAGCATTTTTGCCACCTCCCTGAGGTTCTCGGGCTCAGGAACATTATCCATGCTGAATTTTTTGAATTCCTTATAATACCCCGGCTCGGAATATTCCCTCTCGTATACCGGTGCTCCCCCGCCCAGAACAAGCGATTCGGCAGGCACATCGGCCACAAGCCCGCCGTGCATGAAAAACTCCAGGCGGCCTGTATTCGTTACCTCTCCGATTATGGCGCAGTGAAGGTCCCATTTATCGAAAATC
Source organism: Bacteroidota bacterium (assembly GCA_037446695.1). Taxonomy (GTDB): domain Bacteria; phylum Bacteroidota; class Bacteroidia; order Bacteroidales; family PUMT01; genus JBBIHY01. The sequence goes on along the minus strand of JBBIHY010000020.1, from coordinate 20,774 downwards.
CTTTCCACAATTTCTTCTTTACCCTTGTGGACCACCACCAGCATCCTCTCCTGGCTTTCCGACAAAAGAATTTCCCAGGCCTCCATATTGGTTTGCCGCAGGGGAACCTTATCCAGTTCCACCCGCATGCCATGCTTGCCTTTGGCCGACATTTCGGAAGTGGAACAGATAATTCCTGCAGCACCCATATCCTGCATGCCCACAATGGCATCGGTTTCATTCAGTTCCATGGTAGCCTCCAGCAGCAGTTTTTCCATGAAGGGATCGCCCACCTGTATGGAAGGAATATCGTCCATGGAATTTTCAGTCAGGTCGGCACTGGCAAAAGTGGCGCCATGAATACCGTCTTTTCCTGTGGAGGAACCCACAATGTACACCGGGTTACCCACTCCTTTTGATATGGCGGAAATCACCCTCCCCTTTTTCACTATTCCGACCGACATTGCATTCACGAGGGGATTCTGGTTGAAACTGGGGTCAAAAAACACCTCACCTGCGACAACCGGAATACCAAAGGCATTACCGTAATCGCCTATTCCTTTAACCACACCTTTCATGAGCCATTTGGTGCGGTCGGTTTCAATCTCTCCAAATCGCAGGGAGTTGAGCTGTGCCACAGGCCTTGCACCCATTGTGAAAATATCACGGTTGATACCGCCTACACCTGTTGCTGCACCCTGGTAGGGTTCAATCGCACAGGGATGGTTGTGTGATTCAATTTTGAAAGCACAGGCCAGGTCACCGCCAATATCCACCAGTCCGGCGTTTTCCTCGCCTGCCTCCGCAAGCAATGCCGCACCCTTTCGGGGAAGGGTTTTAAGCCATCTGATTGAATTCTTGTAGGAAGCATGCTCCGACCACATGACGGAATAGATGCTCAACTCGGTGAAGTTGGGCGTGCGGCCCAGTATTTTTACTATATAGTCAAATTCTTCGGGGAGAAGACCAAGGGTTTTGGCTGTTTCAACAGTAACAGGTATCATAAATTGCGGTGTGATTTGAAGCCACAAAGATAAGATTTACCCGCTGAAGATGAAATAACCGGAAGGAATTTTGGTTGAAATGCGGTTGCAGTGCTTTTGTAAAGACCTGTAAATAAAGGATCGTTTCCCTTCTGAGTAAACCGGCGTTTGAATTTCATATAACGAACACAGAAAACTGAAATAAGAAGGCTGAAAAAACTCAAAATTTGAATTTTGCGCACAGGACAAAATGTCCATGCGAGCAGGGTTTTGTGTTGCTGTTTAAACCCAATCCTTCTACGATTCAATTGCTTTAGTTCACCTAATTTGGCCTTCTCGAGTTGTTTCAGATATTCAAAAATCAAAAGGATTTCTTCGTCCTGACCAATTTCCTTTCTCTCCAGTTGCTCAAGTTTAACGAGAATATCTTTGTGAGTAGCTAATAATTCCACCATTTTTGTAAAAACACGAATTATCTGTATTTTCACAGCAATGTTTCTATCGCTGTTAAGAACACTGGATACAATTGCCACACCCTGCTCAGTAAATGCCATTGATGCATAACAAACTCCTCCTCAAAAGGAGGTGCCAAATTGGCTCCTCAAGTCTGAAAACTCATCTTCAGAGAGTTCAAACATTAAGTCGTTAGGAAACCTTTGAATATTTCTTCATACTGCCCTTTTCAGTTATTTCGTTTCAACCTGGTAAAGCTTTGCCATAACATGGTCAAACATGATTTTTGTGCCACTGAGTATAAAACTTTTAATTTAGTTCCCTGCGTTATCAGCCCCCATCCCTAAACCCCTTCCCCCTAATGGTGGAAGGGGCTGTTTTAAAGCGTTTTAAGTAATTCAGTTTCTATTCTTTGAATCACTTTTTCAATATTTTCAAATACCTCCTGATTTGAAAAACGCAGATTATTAATTCCTAATTCTATCAATATCTGTGTTCTTTCCCGATCTCCTTCTGATTGCCTAACCTGGTTATGTATCTCTCCATCCAAATTGATTACCAGCAAGGCCTCGTAACAGAAAAAATCTGCTATAAACTCTTTCAGGGGGTGTTGTTGCCTGAAACGACATCCCCTTACTTTTCTGTTTTTGAGTTTTTGCCAAATGACCTTTTCGGCAGGGGTCATGTTTTTTCTAGGTTCTTCAGCCATTTAATTATATTGGGCCCTGCTCCAAAGTAAATGGGATAATTGTCACCACCAGATAATTTAGCCATATTTTTGCTTTAAGGCTAAGATATTACATCTCCAACTAACTTTCAAGTTCAGTTAAACAACACCTCCCCAAAATGGGGGAGGTTAGTTGGGGCTAATTCGGCAAAAACTATATGAATTTCAATACCGAACGCCGAATAATGAATTTCGAAGGTTGGAAGCGCGAACTACATATTATTGGTTATAATGGTGTTACGAATACCAATAAAGGTTGGTAAACGAAGAAAAAGGGCCCAGTCCGGGGCCTAATTACCGGCAGATAAACTTTCTCCATTCGGAGATATTTTTTTATATATTCCAAAAACATAATCAGAAAGAAAATTCAATAAATTCTGGTCTTCAATTTCAAAGAGAATATCCAGAACTCTTTGCTTTTCATCATCAGTGCTTATAAAGTTATGCGCAATGTCTTTTAATGCACCCATTAAAATGTTTCCACAGTAGGGCCTCTCCGGTATGTTTTCAAAATTCTGGTAAATTGATGGAATTATATATACTTAGTCTGCACTTTCAGATGGATCAGTAAGAATCATTCAAATAATCCCTGAACCTGTAAATCCATTCTTATATAATGATGATTTATATCTTTTTCTGAACCTGCGAGGTGTCATCTGAATGGCCTCATGGATTTTTTTATTTGTATTACGGGAAACTGTAACCTGTTTGGTCCCACATATTCTTTTATGATTAATAAACCGGAATCCTTTAAGCAGGTTGATACCTGATTTGCGAGTAAAGATTCTACATCCCTTAAATGATGAAGCGCAGAATTAAATAATACAATATCAAATTGATTTTCTAAAAAATGTAAATCTTTTACATCGGAGCAAATGAACTCAATATTATTGAGATTCTTTTCCCGTGCATTTTTCTTTGCCAGGGTAATTCTGAAGTCAGATATATCAACACAAGTGATTTTTTCAAAATTCTCATACTCTGCTATACTTAGCCCATGACTGCATGTTCCACTCCCCAGGGATAGCAGTTTTAAATTTTGTTCTCCCCTAAGAACAATCTGCATGAGGTATTCTTCATAATTCAGGGTCTCTTTACCACATATCAATTTATTCCATCTCTTTTGAACATAGGGAATATCCCACCAATTTGAACTGTGAACAGCAGTCTCGTTAAAGGCTGATTTGGTGCGAGATACTTGTGAAAATGAAAATTTGGAAAAGATGAATCTTGCTCTTTTTTGTCTTCCCTTAAAAATAATATCCAATATGTCATCGCCTGAATCATTCTCATTCATGCAGTTCTAATAATTTGAGTTTTCTCTTATATTACCCATCATCTGAAGCAGGGCTTATAATCAAATGTCAATTTGAATATCGAATATTGAACATCGCATTTCCTATCACGAATCTGATTTCGTCATTTGTGATTCATTGTTGGAAATTCGATATTCAGAAATTTTTAAAGAAGGTTTAGTGTTCAGGCTGCCAGTTCTTTATCAATCCCCGAAAATAAAGTATCCTGCCCTAAGCTGGATACATACGGGAAAAGCACCTTTCAGTGCCTGCATGGGGGGAAAGAAACTCAGTCCACCATACACCTCAAAAAATATGTCCTTTAACTGCAGGGATGTATTAACCACTGCCGAGACATCAAAATTCCTGAATGCCTCCACATGGTTCGCGGGCAGCCATTCTCTGCCGTCTGTCCTGTTTTTTACACTGTTGCCTGCAAGCAGCGAGAACTGAACACCTCCGCCAACCGTTACAAAATGGTGCTTGGAAGTCTCCAGCCTGGAATACCAGTGAATCATTACAGGCACATCCACATACATTAGTCCTACTCGCAAATCATAACTGATTCCTTCGTCAACATACTTGTCGTAAAATCCCCGGCGCGAAAATCCAATACCTCCCTTCGCAAGCAGGTCATCATAAACAACCAACTGGCCCATTATGCCCCAGACTCCTCCAAACCGCCAGATACTGCTTGTTTTGGGGGCAATGGTATATCCAAAAATATTGGACTCGTACTCAGCCTTGCCAAAATAAATCCAGCTGGCATTTGCACCACCGTAAAGACCAATGAGTTTCTGACCGGAAAGGGCAGTTCCTGCAAAAAGAAAGGCAAGCATTACCAGGAGTCTTGTTCTCATAATGATTGTTTTGAGAGTTGCTGGAAAAATAGTATTCCTTGTACAAATATATTCATATTGATGAAGAAGTATAGGAAATGCAAAATTTTCTTCCGGAAAGGGGATTTTCATCTTCGCATTAATTTCTTACTTTTGGATACTTAATAAAACCCCCGTATATGAAGAAGATTGCATTGGTTACGGGTGCCACGGCAGGCATCGGCAAGGCCACAGCCCTTTTGCTGGCAAAAAATAATTTTAACCTTATACTTACCGGAAGGAGAAAGGAACTGATGGATAATCTGGCGGAAACCATAGGCAGGGAAACCGGGGCGAAGCTGCTCAGCCTTTGCTTTGATATACGCAGTTATGAACAAACCAGGGAAGCCATTCACAGTTTGCCTGAAGATTTCAAAAAGATCGATGTTCTTGTGAACAACGCAGGCCTTGCAGCAGGCCTGGCTCACTTTCAGGAAGGTTCGCTGGAAGACTGGGAGCAAATGATTGATACTAATGTGAAGGGGCTCATTTACATCACCAAACTGGTTGTGCCCTTTATGATTGAGCGGGGCCATGGTCACATTATCAATATCGATTCCATTGCAGGCAAAGAAGTGTACGAGAAAGGAAATGTTTACTGCGCATCAAAGCATGCGGTGGACGCCCTTTCAAAAGGACTTCGCATTGATTTACTTAAACACAACATCAAAGTGACCATGATTTCCCCTGGCCTGGTGGAAACCGAGTTTTCGCTTGTCCGCTTTAAATGGGACAGTGAAAAGGCAAAGGTACCCTACCAGGGTCTCGATCCGCTTGTTGCCGAAGATGTGGCTGAATGTGTTTTATTTGCCCTTTCCAGGCCAACTCACGTTTGTATTAACGATATGATCGTAACACCCACAGCCCAGGCAAACTCAGTTTATACACACAGAAAATAATCTATTTCACATGAACAGGATATTTACCAGCGAACAACTTGAAAAATTCACCATAGATTTTTTCACCCGGATAGGCTGCCCTGCCGATCATGCCGAAATCATTGCCAGGGTTTTCATGGCTGCCGAACTGCGGGGAATCCCCTCACACGGACTTATCAGGATCATTGATTATTTCCAGTTATGGGAAGCCAAAAGAATCAATGTAACCCCCAATGTGAAAGTTGTGCATGAATCACCCAGCACTGCTGTAGTGGATGGCGACGGTGCCATTGGGATGGTGGCTGCGCATAAATCCATGGAGACTGCCATTGCGAAGGCGAAAAGTGCAGGCACCGGCTGGGTGGCGACAAAGGGCTCTAACCATTACGGAATTGCAGGGTATTATGCCATGATGGCCCTCGAACACGACATGATTGGCCTGTCCATAACCAATGCCAACCCCCTGGTTGCTCCTACTTTCAGCATCAGTAAGTTACTGGGAACCAATCCTATTGCTGTGGCCATTCCGGCGAAAAACCAGCCGCCTTTTGTAGCGGACTTTTCCACCACTCCCATTGCACGCGGAAAACTGGAAATTGCAGTGAAAAAAGGTGAAAAGACCCTGTTGGGTTATGTCCAGGACAAGGAGGGTTTACCTACCGACGACCCAAACATCCTGCGCAAAGGCGGGGCCATGCTGCCCCTGGGCGGCGACCGTGAACACGGAAGCCATAAAGGCTATTGCCTGGCCTCCATTGTAGATATTTTTTCTGCCGTATTTTCAGGGGCCAACTTCGGGCCCTTTGTACCGCCCTCGGTTGCCTACCTTCCGGTTCTTGAACAAAGCGTGGGCGAAGGCACAGGGCATTTCTTTGGTGCCATGCGTATTGATGCCTTTCAGGAGGCTGATGCCTTTAAATACAAAATGGATACATGGATCGAAACCTTCCGGAGTGCCAAACCTGCTGGGGGATATGAAAAGGTTCTCATTCCGGGTGATCCCGAACGGGAATCGGAAATTCAGAAACTGGAAAATGGAATTGAAATGATTCCCGCCGTTTCAAATGAACTGCAGGAAATAGCCGGGAAATTAAACCTTGCCTTCCCTTCCTGACACTTCAATAACTCAGAACCTGCTTGTGTAACCAAGATGTACCTTGGCCGATCTGAATTCAACAGGGTTTCCCATCTGTGTGCCCAGCGCATAGGAAATGGTAAACATCCCAGCTGCAGTTTGCAGGTTAATTCCCAGTCCAAATCCCACGGGTGTATCTTTTGTAGGATTGAGCAGGGTGTTTTTCCTGTAATACATCAAATCGGTAAACAGAAAAACATTGGAGCTTCTTTCAAAAAGCCAGCGGTATTCCATGGTCATGATTGAAAAACTGCTCCCCTGAATGGAATTCTCATCAAAACCCCTGATGTTATTTATCCCTCCAAGCCTGTGAAGTTCATTGTCAAGTAAATACACAGTTTCGCCCTTTTCAAAAAGTGTAATCAGGGCCGTCCTGTTCATGAGCAGCAGGGCGGATTGCCTGGCTATGGGAATAAACCAGGCCAGGTCTAAGCCGGCATCAAACCGGCTGGAGGTTTGTGTGCGTTGATTTACTACATTTCTTATCCTTCTGCCAAAAGCCATAGTACTGCTAAAACTTACCCCCTTTCTGGGATTAAAAAAATCATTGAGGGAGTTGAATTTATAACCCAGTCCGTAAAGCCGGGTTTGAGAATCGTCAAGGTTAAATGTACCCGGGGCCCCGATGGTATTACTGGTTTTACTTTCATAAAATGCCATTATTTGTCCTGCCTCACCAAAACCAAGGCCTGCCGCAATTCTGAAATCCAGGTTCATGTAAAGTGTATCGAAACGAAACAAATGAAACCTGCTTTCCAGTGCGAGTGGCGACCCGAACAAAAACGGCCATTGTACACCAATATCCATTTCCTGGTTATTCAGGTCGGTTTTTTTCCAGGCAAAATCCAGTGCCTCCCCTTTGCCGAATGAATTGATTAACCCCAACTGAATATCGCCGTTCAAAACCAGTTTGCCGCTTTGCCGGTGATCGCTCAAAAACCCGAGAATTCCCTGGAAACGGCTGGATCTTTGCCTGTTAATAAAAAGATACAAATCGGCTCCTGCAGGACGGAATTCCACACCGGGCTCCCTGGCAAAGGTGATGTAGGGCAGCCGGTTCAAGGAACGACCCAGCCTGTTGATTGCTTCCTGATTGTAAACCGAGCCGGGAAATATGCCGGTTTGCCGGTAAATGAACTGTCTTTCAATTCGAGCATCGCCCTTTACGATAAGGCTGTCAATCGTAATTCTGTTGAGGGGTTTCACAGTGATTTCAGCATCCACAATGCCACCGGCAATATTCACTTTTTCAAAACCGATGCGGGCAAAGGGATACCCGTTATTCTCAAAGGTTTCAAGTATATTCCTCACATCGCTCAGTATCTTTGCAGGTTCAATGATTTTTCCCTCACGAAGAAATAGTTCCGGAACTTTCCTCCCTTTCAAAACATCTTCTGTGTAATTCAATGACAATTTCCCCCAGCGGAACTGTTCACCCTGTACTATATGTACAAATGCTATGCTGTCCGCCAGGACAAGACTTTCAGTGCTCGCGGTGATATAACCATTCATATGTAATTCGGAAAGCAGCCGGCCTGTAAAATCATACACTGCAGCGCTGTCATACAGATTGCCGGAGACTTTTTCAGAAAGCCTTTCAACGGGGAGATTTTGTTCAGGGTGCAAAAACTGAATTCTGTAGAGTTTATCGGCTTCCTGAGCCGGCAAAAACAGGTAAATGAAAAGAAAAAGGCAAAACAGGCTGATTTTCACTTTCGGAAATTTCCGTTCAAGTTCAATACTTTTTCTCAAACGGCAAAAAGAGAGTGAAATTATAAATAAAGAGGCTACTGGAAATGAGAATTTTGGAGTGCTTTGTCATGCTTCCCCCGCAACTGCGGTGGAAGCATGAGGTTTTTAATATTTTTAGATTCTTCGTTCCCCTCGCCAATGGCGGGGGGACTGGGAATTATATGTTACTAAATTTTGAGACGAGTCATATTTTTCATTTTATTCGAGTGTATCCTATTCAACTCCCTTGAGGAACCTGTCGAGGAATGCCAGGATTTGTCCGTAGCCATTGATTTCATTTTCCTTTTTGCGGAAACCATGTCCCTCATCAGGGAAAAGAACATATTCCACATGTACTCCGCTTTCCCTTACTGCATCTACAATCTCATCTGATTCAACCTGCAACACGCGCGGGTCATTGGCTCCCTGCAGCACCATCACCGGGTTTTTCACCTGGTGTGCATGAAAGAGTGGTGAAATATTGTAGAGCCTGAGGGAATCCTGCGTGAAAGGGTCGCCCATTTCAACGTAAAGGGCTTTGCGGTTGGCTTCCCACCAGGGCGGAATGGATTTCAGTGTGCGCAGCCAGTTGGTCACACCAAAAATATTTACACCCACCTTAAATTCCTCGGGGTGGAAAGTCATGGCTGCCATGGTGATGTATCCGCCATAACTACCTCCGATAATACCAATCTTTTCAGCATCAATATATTCCTGCTCCTGCAGCCATTTCTTGCCCCAGATGCAATCCTGCAGATCACCACCACCGTGGTCGCGATCGTCCATTTTGAAGAATGTCTTGCCATAACCGCTGCTGCCACGGTTGTTTACAGCCAGTACCGCATAACCATGGTTTACAAGATATTGAATAAGTGCAGAATAACCTACACGCGATTGCCCACCGGGGCCACCATGCACCCATACCAGCGCAGGCACCTTGTTCCTTTTGGAAGCATTCAGGGGTTTATAATATACAGAAGGTATTTCCAGTCCGTCAAATGATTTGTAACGAATAACCTGCGCCGAGACAAGGTCTTCGGGATTGATACCAGCATTCAGCGTTTCAGTGAGTTTTTTTAATTCCCCGCTTTCAAAATTATACACATAAAGATTGCTCGGCGCTTTGGATGTGCCAACAGTAAGGCGCATGGTTTTTTCACTTTCTGAAATATTAACAGCAAGAATATCTCCGTCGGGTATAACAGGGAAAGGAACATTTTCACCTGTTTTTGCATCCTGAATGATAAGGCTGTTTTTGCCATCTTCGTTGATGCCAATCACACGGTATTTCTCATTTTCACTCAGGTAACTGAACATTACATCCCACCCGGCCTCAAAAACTGTTTCTATGTTTGCGGTCTCCATCTCGTACCGCACCAGATAGGAAAATTCCCTGCCAAGGTCGGTTATGAAGTAGAAATACTTTCCATCCCTGCTGAAATCAGATGCACTGTAACTTCCCGGGGTTTCATCAGAAGAAATCTCAGTCATCTTTCCGGTTGCCCGGTTAAACAAATACAACTTGTTTTCACTTGTGGTTATTGGTCTCTGAAGCGCCAGGTAATTTTCATCCCACGATAATCCGGCCACCATTAATCCATCTTCATTCTTGTAAAACAATTCGGGTTTCCAGTCGGCTATACTCATCTTATAAAGGTCAAAAAATCTTGGATCCCTTTTATTGGACATATAATACATGGCCTTTTTATCATCACTCCAGCCTGCGAACATGGCGTTTTCCTTTTCGCCCGGAGTAAGGTCTGTGGAGGTGCCGTCCTCGTTCAGCAGATAGATATGGCTGATTTCATTCCCTCCACGGTCGGCGGTGTACAAAATCTGATCAGTACCCGGGAGGTAACCAACTGCAAAAAACGATTCCATTTCAGAAAATGTCTTTTGAGTTCGTGAACCGTCAGCAATGTTGATTTCAAAGACATTAAAAATGCCTGCTTCATCGCTGCTCACTAGGAGCCTGTTTTCATCGTAAGAAAAAATACCACCTGAAATTCGCAGGTTTTTGTAAAACTCCTCAATGGGATAATTCCTGATTTCCTTTTGCTTGTCTGTGCAGGAAACACCAGCAAGAAGGATCAAAAAATAAAATATTTTTCTCATAATAGTAAAAGGTTAAAATTGAAGAACTAAGGATAGTAATGATTAGTCGTCTGGAATTACCTGAAGTTACAACTGAATAATTCCGTTGCCAAATTACTAAAATAATATCCTGAATGTGAGGAAGTTTTAATAAAATTATTTCTAAATACAACAAATATCCTCCTGTGGAAGATTTAGTTGTTATTTGGCTGAGACAGAAACCAAAGTTTCAGAAGAGATTTCTAAACTAAGGTTTTAGTCATTGTTCATAAAACCCTGCTGAGTAATGACCTGTAAAAATTCCCTTGAAAAATGTAAGTTGTCGGCTTTTTTGTAGCGATTGTCGGTAAAAATCTGTGCCAGAGTTTTCTTCTGGTTAATTTTCAGCAACTCCCTTGTGAATTCCATTGCTTCCTTCTCTTTGTATATTCTGTCGATGTCCTCCGTTGAATAGTTCTTGTAAGTTTCTCTATGAATCACACCTTCAAGGGGCAGCCTGTCGGTTAACCCGGGAGTTTCATCGGGGTATCCCATAACCAGGGTAGTTACGGGTACAACATATTTGGGTAGTTTCAGGATATCAATGATTTTTTCGGCCATATAGGTGGTTGTTCCCAGATAGCAGATTCCCAGACCATAGGCTTCGGCAGCCAGTGCTACATTCTGCGAAACGAGCAGTGCATCAATAGATGCTGTATAGAAAGAGAGAAAGTTATCATAGCCGGGAACTGCCTCGCGTTGTTCACACCATTTGTTAAAGCGGTTAAAGTCTGCACAAAAAGTCACAAGAACAGGTGCCTGCAGTACCATGTCCTGCCTGAAATGCGATACCCATAATTGTTTTCTCAGTCCGGCGTCTGTGGTAACCACCATGCTGTAAACCTGCATGTTACCGGTGGTGGAAGCACGGGTACCTGCCTCAAGAATCTTATTCAGTATATTCTCTTCAATGGGAGTTGATTTGTATTTCCGAATGGTTCTGTGCTTAAAAATAATATCCAGCATAGTCTTTAATTTTTGACAATAATAATTAATTCTCCTGCAACAGAACAGGACAAATCTCATATGGTAATGAAAAAGGGACTGCTACTGATTACTGTTTTGCCTGGCGATCTTTCGCTGATCCACGGGACCGTTTACCCTTTCAACAGAAAAGTCTTTGTTATAACGTATTATGGATAAACCATGATTTTCAAATCCTCCAAATTCACTAATCTTTATGAAAAGAAAATCTGAAAGTGTAAGATTCACCTGAAGATACGGCAGACAGGTTCTGAAATCGGTTCCGAAAGATTTCATGGCGCTAAGAAAATAATAGAAAATGTCAAATCCAAGGAAACCGTAGTCTCCCGGTTCGGCTTTGTAAATTTTCCTGAAAGTAGATAAAAACTGTTTTACCTCCAACCTTTTGTAATCGATATGGAATGGTGCAGAATAATGCAGGCGCAGATTATGAAAATATTCAACATCCAGGTTCACATATCTTTGCCAGTCATACATTCCAATTACGGTTAACGGGAATTGTGTGGAAAGAATATTGAGTCGGTTAACCATATCACTGATATAAGCCTGGTTTTTGGACATCACAATGACGAAATTTTCGTCAGTTCTGCTCATGGCCTGCTCCAAGTTTATCACCAGGCTGTCATTGTATATGATTTCTTTCAGAACAACCTGGTTCAGTTCATTCTTCATGGTAAAATGTCTGAAAAGGTAGTTCTTCATTCTTTGTGCATTCTGTCTTTCCTCAATCTCATCCCTGAAGACTATCACAAAATTGTTCCCGGGAAAACCGGATGCAAAGAGGGAAGCGTTTTCGATTTCAGCCGAAACCGAGGGTGTTACCTGGTAAAGGTATGGATTGGCCGATATGAAATCCCTCCTTGTAGTAACGGGAGTAACAAGCGGAATCATTCTCTGAAGGGCATATTCCGAAACTACTGCCACCTCTTCGGGAAAGAAAGGGCCAACAATCAGGTCAATTTCCCTGAATTCCCGTGAATTCAGGATTTGCCTTACCTTGTCCACATTTCTGTTGGAATCATACACAAACAAATTCACTGACAAACCGGTTTTCTTTAAAGAATCAACAGCAAGGCGCGCCCCTTCGTAAAACTCTATATAAGGTAGGCTTGCCGGAAGGATTTGCGGTGTAGCCGGCCTCGCAGATCTCTGTCCTGGAGGCAAAGGTTCAGTATCTTCCCTGGGGAAATTACTTTCAAGGAATAATGGAATGAACAGGGCCACATTGTAAGGTCTTCCCTGCGCGAAATAATTAAATTCCCTGCAGGCCGCTTCAGGTAAAAGTTCGTAATAATCGGGGGTATCTGCAGGTGGTTTTGCACCGGGGATAGTGTCCGCAAGGTAATATGGTGCCCTGTCGTCCTCTTCATCAAAAAACCCCGGAGTCTTTGGAATCCTTATAAACTCTCCTGCCTTTAGCCCCCAGATTAATGCCCGGTTTGCACGGCGTATATCCCTCATGGGAACATTGTAACGTTGAGAGAGGGAATAAAGCGTTTCCCCCTTTTCTACCTTGTGATGATGGAACCTGTCGTCCTCCTGCGGAAATCCTGCTCTCTGGGGTGTTATGCTTTTGCGCGGAATTCTTATATTATCTCCAATTCGGAGCACCTCATCCACACCCGGATTCAGGGCAACTATTTCATCTATTTTTACCTGGTAGAACTGTGAAAGGGAAAAAAGAGTCTGCCCCTGTTCCACCCTGTGCAGGATATACTCCCCCGAATCGGCCGTAACAGGCCTTTCACTTTCGGGAACATAGGGTATTTTTAATACCTGGTCGACCTGAAGGCCGGTGTGAGCCGATGGGTTTTCGATGAGAATATCCATTTGCGGTACATTATACACCCGGCTTATTGAATAGAGAGTTTCACCCTTCCTTACAACATGAATGTAATAGACCTTACCCTCAATCACAACCTTGTCTTTGGACCGGGTAATAACAGGCGATTCCTGTGCAAAGGTGCCCGGAAGATCAAAAAGAAAGAGAGAGATAACCAAGGGAAAAAAAATTCTGGATTTCATGCTGAATGTGCAATGTTTAATTTCCCATAAATAACGGGATAAAAGTACGAAGTAATACAGGAAAAACAAAAATTGTACAATTTGGGACTTGCCGGCAATTCTCAATTCTCCCTGAGAATAAACTCATCGTACTCCAGCTCAAACCTGAGTTTGTGTTTTGATTCTTCCTGCGCCAGGGAAAGAAACACATTTTTCATTTCGGCATCCGGCGCTCTTTCCGAGAGATTTATATATAATTTAAATGCTGCCTTTTCCTTTTTCATGGCCAGTACGAGTGACTCACTGTAAGTCATCCCGGGAGAAGGTTTTACGCTCACCAGGTATTCAGCAATTTTCAAATCTTTCACATTGGCCTGTTCCATGTGGTAAAGCCCCTTTTCCTTTATATCCAGCAATCGGGTTTTATGCCTGATTTCCTCATGCGCAAATTCTTCAAAAACAGCCTGCATATCCTTTGTAGCAGCGTTGGCTGCAAGTTCACGGTAAAAATCAACTGCTTCCTGTTCCTGCTCAATGGCAAAATCAAGAATATCATTTATTGTCTGGAATTCTTTCATGGCAATGTTTTTTATTTATTCAATGCGTTGGCAAAACTGTCATCAAACCGCTTTACCAGGTAATCGCATCCATGGTTAAATAATTTGTTATCGTTATCGGCACGGGTATATCTCAATACAAATTTTTCCTGTTTGGGACCTTCGGCAAGCACCGAGAATATTTCCATACGGACTTCATCCACATTGTGCAGTGAATTCACATTTAATTTTCCCAGGATACCGATAAGTTGATCTGTCGCTGATTTCTCAATACGCAGATCCAGTGCAGGCTCAAATTGCTGAATCACCCTTTGTGTATTGGTAAAACTGCCCTTCGTTTCAACATGGAAAGAGGCAGGCAAAATCAAATCGGCAAGTTTTGCAGTATCCGTCAAAAAATAATCCTGAACAAGCAAAAAATCTTTTTCTGTCAACCATTTCTCAACCAGCTTTTTGTCAACAGCACAACCAAGCGGATCCTCTCCAAAAATGAACAGGTTTTTCAGTTTACCCTTATTCATCAAATCCTGCAGATTTTCAGCTTTCATTTCTGCTTTTTTCATACCCCATTTTTCCATAATGGAAAAAACGGTTTGCTCTTCTGTAATATCAACCTGGCCAGGGAAAAAGTACGGGCTGATGCCCATATCGAACAATCCCTGGCTGTTGTTTTTTTCCCTGAGAGCAACCAGACCCATGGAGTTTTTACCCAGTTTACCAGTGATCAGGGCCAGATTCTGAATTTCCAAACAGGTAGCCGGACTGAGTTCTTTTTCCGAAAAAACAAGTACAGCATTCATTTGCTCATTGAAAACCTGCGCAAATTCCTCCACGCACTCATTGCAACAAATGCCTGATTTTTCAAGCAGTTTATAGTAATCCTCTGCCAGCAGTTCCTTCCTGTAGTCTTCCAGTCCTTCTGTCCTGCCTTTCAGAAACATATCATTCTGCATGCCCTGTGAAAGGAGATAATGGTTAAGTGCCTTTACAAAGTAATAATAGGATTCCACTTTCGTGATTTTATCCACCTTCCTGTCCATGTCCGATTTCTCCCCATTGCTTACCATTTCAACGGGGACCTGGTGCATCACCTGCAGGTTATTGATGATAAAACCGGCCACGGCATTGTCCCTGTTGATTCCTGTACCAAACAGATAGATTTTGGAAGCACCTTTCAGTTCAGAAAACGGAACATTGGCCACCGGGTTTTGTATGTATTTGTCACCCTCGCTGAGATAGTGAAAACTTCCAATATTGTTCGTTTTCGCCCCTGCCCTGGCAAGTTTCTGTACCAGGTACTGTTCCTCGTTGGCAAGCCTTGCACCTGCGAAAAATGCATTTTCAGAAGGTTTTACCGATTTGATTTTTTCCGTAACTATCCTGAAGGCTTCTTCAAAAGGGATTTCCTCAAACTTACCATTCCTTTTCAGCAGGGGTTTTGTGATCCTGTTTTTATCATTCAGGTAATGGTAGCCGAATTTGCCATACCGGCATATATTCCCGTCGGTGTTAATAATTCCCTCTTTTCCCGAGGTTCTGAAAACAAAACCGGATTTGTGGTGTAAATTCAGCTCACAACCTATGGAGCAGTAATTGCAGATGGTATAAGCATCCTCGTATTTTACCGGTGAGGGCTTAAAGGGCACATTCTCCGTAATTGCAGCAGTCGGACAGGTAGAAATACACAATCCACAGGACTCACATGGTGTTTGGGTCAGTGAATTACCAAGGCTTGGAGCAATGTATGTGTCAAATCCCCTTTCTACAAAACCCAGGGCATTGGCACCCACAACCTCGCGGCAGATTCTCACACATCTTCCGCAAAGAATGCATTTGTTGCTGTCTATTTCTATATAAGGATGTGAAAAATCCACACTGAATTCGTTAAAATCCCCCTTATATCGGCCTTGCCGTACACCGTAATCGGTGGAATACTTTTTCAAATCGCAGGTATAAAACTCCGAGCAGCCACACTCCATGCATCGTGTTGTTTCAGAGATTGCAACTTCTTCGTTTTCGTAGCCAAGTTCAACTTCGAGGAAATTATTGCGCTTTTCAGGATCAAGAACCGGCATTTCCTGTCGCATTTGTTTCTGGTAACGGCCAAGATAATCGCCTTGTTCCTGCTTTTTAAAGTTTTCCTTTTTGCTGATGAATTCATACGGCTCAGGTCCAAGCGGTAATCCCGAAAGATACTGGTGTACGCTGCGTGCAGCAGTCCTGGCCTGGGCAACTGCTTCAATGATGGTTGCAGGTCCGCTCACACCATCTCCTGCTGCAAAAACATTGGGTATACCGGTTTGCAGGGTGTGTTTATCGGCATCTATATCACCCCATTTGTTCACCTGCAACTGTCCATGGCTGGAAACGGAATTCATATCCGCCAGGAAGTTCACATCTGTCTTTTGACCAATTGCTGCAAGTATGTAATCCAGTTCAATATCAAATTCAGAACCCTCCATGGGCACCGGCCTTCTCCTGCCCGATGCATCGGGCTCTCCCAACTCCATCCTAATGCAGGTCACTGATTTCAATTTTCCATCTTTATCCTTATTCACCTTCACGGGGTTTGTGAGAAACATGTATTCCACACCTTCCAGTTTTGATTCATGGATTTCAATGGGGTTGGCAGGCATTTCGGCTTCGGTACGTCTGTAAATCACATAGACTTTATCGGCACCGCAACGCAGTGATGTACGGCAGCAGTCCATGGCGGTATTTCCCCCACCGACAACGGCAACCCTCTTGCCCTTAAAATTGTACCGCTGGCCGGTCATTTCCATGTTGCGCAGGAAATCAATCCCGCTGAACACATTTTCAGCATCCTCCCCTTCGGCACCTAAAAGGGTTCCCCTTTGCGAACCTATGGTTAAAATAAAAGCATCGTATTTGTCCCTGATTCCGGCAAAAGAGAGGTTATCGCCAAGCTTTTGATTATAGAAAATATTAGCGCCTAGTTCAGTTACTGAATTCACCTCTTTCTGCAGAATGTCATTCGGAAGCCTGTATTCAGGTATTCCGTATCTCAGCCATCCTCCGGCATGCGGATTGGCTTCAAAAATATCGCACTGATGGCCTTTTTGCTGCAGAAAATATGCTGCAGATAATCCCCCCGGTCCTGCTCCAATGATTCCAACCTTCTTACCGGTGGACGGCTGAATTTTGGGAACATACCTGTAGGAAGATTCCAGGTCCCTGTCGGCAGCGAATCGTTTCAGGTAGTCAATACCAACTCCCGTACCCTCATCCAGAAGATTTCTCCTGCAGGCAATTTCGCATGGTCTTACGCATACTCTGCCGCAAATGGCAGTCATGGGGTTTACCTCCTTTATAAGAGCAACAGCCTCGCTGTATAAACCTTTTTCAATGAGTGATATATACCCCTGCACATCCACACCGGCGGGGCACCTTTGCTTGCAGGGGGCTTCGCAGTCGGCGTAATGGTTGCTTACCATAAGGTCCAGTGCCGTTTTCCTGGCAACCTTGATTTTCTCGTTATCCGTATGGATATTCATTCCTTCGGCAATTTTGGTAGAGCATGCAGGCTGAAGGGATTTCATTCCTTCAATCTCAACAACGCACAGGTAGCAGGAAGAAAATGGTTCAAGCCGGGGATCGTGGCAGAGTGTCGGTACTTGAATACCATGTCTTCCGGCCAGATCAAGTATGCTTTCACCCGGTTTTCCCTGTATGCTTTTACCGTTGAGAATGATATTGATGATTTGTTCCATGTATAGAATCTTAATGCGTTTGAAATCTTTTTAAATCAGGAAATGAGGATTGCGTCGAATTTGCACTTGCTGTAACATACCCCGCAGCGTATGCAAACATCCTGTTTGATAAAATGTAATGCCTTTCTTTCCCCTGTGATTGCATCCACAGGGCAGTTTTTAGCACAAACTGTACATCCTGTACATTTTTTCTCATCCACCACATAGGTGAGAAGTTTTTTGCAAACTCCCGCGGGACATTTCTTTTCCACGATGTGAGCCAGGTATTCGTCCCTGAAGTATTTCAGCGTGGTGAGTACCGGGTTTGGTGCCGTTTGACCCAGTCCGCAGAGCGAGCTGTCTTTGATCTGGTGCGCCAGGTTGTCCAGTTCCAGGATATCTTCCTCCAATCCCTGGCCATCGCAAATTCTTTCCAGGATTTCCAGCATGCGCTTTGTACCAATGCGGCAGAAGGTACACTTGCCACAGGATTCCTTCCTGGTAAAATCCAGGAAAAAACGGGCAATGTCCACCATACAGGTCGTTTCATCCATGACAACCATACCGCCCGATCCCATGATAGCCCCGGTTGCGTTCACCGATTCATAGTCCACAATGGTATCGGCCAGGTAGGCCGGAATACAACCTCCTGATGGACCACCCAACTGCACGGCCTTGAATTTCTTTTCGTTCTGGATACCTCCGCCCAGGTTGTAAATGATCTCCTTAATGCTTATCCCCATGGGCACTTCCACCAGCCCGCCATGTTTTATTTTTCCGGCCAGGGCAAACACCTTGGTGCCTTTGCTTTTTTCGGTGCCGTATTTTGCATATTCTTTTGCTCCGCTGGAAATAATCCATGGTACATTCGCAAAAGTCTCCACGTTATTTATGTTGGTTGGTTTTTTCCATAAGCCCTGAACCGCAGGAAACGGCGGACGTTTGCGCGGCATTCCCCTGTTTCCTTCAATGGATCCAATCAGGGCAGTTTCTTCACCGCAAACAAATGCCCCTGCACCTTCCTTCACATAAATATCAAAATCAAAGCCTTTTTTCCCGAATATGTCCCTGCCCAGGTATCCCTTCTCCCTTGACTGCTTTATGGCAATATCCAGGCGCTTGAGTGCCAGGGGATATTCGGCACGACAATAGATAACACCGGCATTGGCTCCTACGGCATAGGCTGCTATAGTCATACCCTCCAGTACAGAATGGGGATCGCCTTCAAGCAGCGATCTGTCCATAAAAGCACCGGGATCGCCCTCGTCGGCATTGCAAATGATGTATTTCTCCGGGGACTGGCTGTTAAAGGTAAACCGCCATTTGAGCCCTGTAG
The DNA here is from genome assembly GCA_037446695.1 of Bacteroidota bacterium. Classification (GTDB taxonomy): domain Bacteria; phylum Bacteroidota; class Bacteroidia; order Bacteroidales; family PUMT01; genus JBBIHY01. The sequence continues at coordinate 1,991 of JBBIHY010000020.1, read as the reverse complement.
GGAATCCTCCTCCTCCCCTGCCTCTTAGTCCTGAGTCAATAATTTCCTGAATGACTTTTTCGTTGGAATGACCTTCGGCAATGATCTTCTTCATTGCCGCATAACCGCCTCTTTCTTCGTACTCATCTATTTTTTCGGGGTCAATCATCCCGCAGTTTCTGAGTGCAATTTTCACCTGTCCGTCAAAAAAAGACTTATCAAGGGTATCGAATAAATCGCTTTGCACTACATATTCCCTCACCGGGTTATGATTCAAAATGTGGCTGTTCAGAATTTCAACCGCACGATCTTCGTTCACTTCGCCATAAAGGTAGTGTACGCTCTCATCAATAATTTCAACCAGCGGTTCTCTGAAGCACATGCCCACACAACTGGTTTTTTTCAGTTCAAAAGGCAGATTCTCGGCCTTTTGCAATGCCAAGATTTTATCAAATACCTTACCAGCACCGGCAGCAACTCCGCAACTACCCAAGCCGACAATAACTTTAGTGGATGACATAAAATAGAGCTTTTATGAAATTGTTAATTCGATTCTTTCAGTCTGATTTCCTTGATAACCTTCACCGCTTCCTTGCCTGTTAGTTTTCCGAAGGTTTCTTCACCAATCATCATAACGGGTGCAAGTGAACAGCAGCCAAGGCATGCAACCGACTCCAGGGTAAATAATCCGTCCGAAGTTGTCTCCCCGTCTTTCACCTTCAGGGCTTCTTCCAGAGATTCACTGATTGCCGTTGCATTCTGAACATGACAGGCAGTACCGTGGCATACCTTGATGATATGTTTTCCCACAGGGTTCATTCTGAACTGTGCATAAAAAGTTGCTACACCGAACATATCACTCAGGTTGAGGCCAAGTGCCTCGCTCAGATGATAAAAAGCCTCCCTGGGAATGTATCCGTAAATGGCCTGTGTTCCCTGCAGAACGGGGATCATGTTTCCCCTGTGATCCTTGTATTTTTCAATCAATGGTTGCAGTAGATTCAAATCAACCTCTCCATTGGAACCCTGACTATCAGTAACAGGAATGATTCTTTTGACCCGCATAGTTTTTCTAATTAGAATATAATTTATTTGGATTTAGTCCAAACCCTTTAATTAATAACCGTTTGAAGAAGGTTTAAATATAAAAAATGTTTTTACAGTGCGTTGAATACCCGGTTCATTTTTTATTACCCCGGAATTAACAAATAACCAATTAAGATTCCTGGTTTTAAGTATTCATAAGCAATGCAAATACTTATTTAAAACAATTATTAATTACATGTGGCAGAGAAATAAAAACCGGCGGAGAAAACCCCCTTTACCGAAGTGGAAGCTTATATGAAATGGTAACTAATTTTAGAAACAACTAACCATTTTATCCATGAAAAATGAAATCCCAAAACGCCTTGAATTCTTTTTCCTGTCTAATCTCTCAATTCTCTTAATGGTTTCGTGTTTAGAAAAAAAGCCGGTGATGGACCTTCCGCAGGAAGTATTACCGGTTGTTAATGAACTGAAAGAGCATAATGCCAATTTTCAGGTAAAAGCAGTAGATATTAATAACTTTGGAGACATAATTGGTTATAGCGGAACAGGAGAACTGCTATACAGGAATTATTTCGATCTTGGATTTGGGTATTATATCAAAAGTGATAAGACAAATAAAGTAAAATACCTGGCCCGGTAGCCTATTATGTATGGCCGCTGTCCATTAATGGCATTGGGTTGGTAGCGGGTGTATGGTTGTCCGAAACCGTGAAATGAAACCCTGGAAATTTTCGTATATCCCCTGCCAGGGATTTCTTTACAATCGTACAACCAATGTTTGGCAAAATTTTTCAGTACGCGGTAAGACTTATACAGTTCCAGGGGATGTAATCAATTCTGGATTTGCATTGGGATATTGTGGCAGCGATATGAGTAAGCCTATTGACACTGAGTATTTTTTTTCACCATTGTCCGATAAAAAATCATACCTGGTTTAAGTGCTCAAGCCGCACGGGCTCTTA
>JBBIHY010000019.1:0-47259 GCA_037446695.1 Bacteroidota bacterium | reverse complement strand
TAACTCCCTGAGGCAGGTTATTTAGCGTAAATGTGCCTGAGGAGCCGCTGTAAATGATGTTAGGACCGTTAATTGGATATACAGAGCTAACTGCCCTGAACGCATTTACTCTACCGTACCCCATTTGATTATTCCATGTTAGATTAGGTTGTTCACCAGCACCGTGTGTATATGTAAAATTACCTATCTTGTCTGTTGAACTTTCAATTATAAATCTTACCTCCTGCTGCGTTAGCAGAGGATTTACAGATAATATTAATGCGGCAATTGCAGAAACATGTGGTGCAGCAGATGAGGTTCCATTAAATTGACTAAAATAATTACCTGCCACTCCTGCAAGAGTATTATATCCAAGTCTACCCTGTCTATCGGTTGTATAAATCTTAACGCCAGGAGCCACAACATCTAATCCCGGACCAAAATTACTTCCCCATCTTTCTCCATCACAGGAGGAGGGTGATTTACGCTGATTACACATACTTACAGCACCAACGGCAATAACATTTGGGTTGCTGGAGGGAAAATTAATCGAGTTTCTATTGTTATTTCCCACTGATACAATTACAATTGTTCCTAATCCATTTCTTCCAAGTGTAACAGCGTTGTTAATGGCATTATCAATAAACTCCCGTTGCAAAGAATTACTTCCCCAAGAATTATTAATTACTGCCGCACCATTCTGCCATGCAAAATTAATTCCATCAGCTAATTTAAAAGAAATGCCAGGTGAAAGTTTCAGATTATTACTTATTGACATTAATGCAATACCAGACGCAACTCCGGAAACACCTAAACTGTTGTTGGTGCTTGCCCCAATAATTCCTGCCACTGCAACTCCATGATCACCTCTTACAATGCTGGGTGAGCTACCCGTTTCAGTATCAAAACTTATTGAGTGGATATTGGTAAGGTCAGGATGATTCATTTCCAAACCATGATCAACTATTGCCACTATAATATCTGCACATCCTTGTGTAATATTTCTTGCAGCACAAAATCCAATATCACTCCCATATGATCCTCCATGCTGACCAGTATTTCTTAAATTCCATTGGGATCCAAAATGAGAGTCATTAACACATTGCGGCAACATATCCTCCATAAGGTCAGGTTCTGCAGCGGCAAAAAGCCCGGTCTCGTAGAAATAATTAGCCATTTCCAAAGCATTGCCCATTGATTTCCTGTTGCAACTCAGAATGAACCATAAAGGCATAAACGTGTTTCTCCCTAGAACTTCGACACCAGTACGTGAAGCAATCTCATGTATTTTGTCAACATCTTTTTCTCGCTTGATTTTTACATAAAACAGATGGGAAAGACCAACCTCTGCTCCCCCAGAAGTAAGGAAAAAAGGTGCATGGTATTGAATTTCCTGTGAGGAAAGATTTACCTGAACCATATTAGATTCAATTACTGCCCATGTCGCATTATTCATTTTTCTTGGGATAATCAACTCAATTGTAGCACTTGGAGAATAATATGAGAAACTTATGAGCTGTTCTTTCCTAATCTGCAAATTGTTTACTATTCTTTGTCCATCGATCTGCTCATTAAATAATACATAAATTTTACCATCAAATGGCTTGAGTATTTGTTTCACACCTTTGTACCAGTAATACTGATTCTCCTGGGCATTTAACATAAAAAAAGTAAATGCCATTAATATAGTTAACAATTTGCATCTCATAGTTTTAGTTCTTTACGACATTCAACTGAAACCTATATCCCGAATATTCTGCAGAAATCAAGGCGAAATAAAATACCTCCTCAGGCTTCATGCAATCCATTTCTATTACTTCAACATCAAAATGTACCTCTTTGCATTTCTGTATTATGCTTTGCTCCCCAAGCACGGCACATTGGTGATGTTTTGTACGGCCTGCCAACAAAATCTGATTATTGAAGTCAATCTCCAAAGGATCATAGTTACAACGCACATACTTCTCAAAGTCATTTTGGTTTTTGATAACCACAAAAACATTTGTCTTATTTTGATTAATGTTCTCAAGCCAATAGACAATCGTATCATTCCCCAATGTTTCAAAGGAAATATTGATCCATTCACTCTCCTCGCAATTATTCATTTTACTGCAACTAAAAGAAGCAAGAAAAACAAGACCAAATAAGACTCCAACTATCCTTACATGTTTCATATATTTGGTAATTTAGTGGTTAATAAAGAAAATTATTCATATCAAGGTTTAAATTGCAGCATATCAATCCTTAAGTAAGGAAGGTGAATACTCAAAAAGGTTGCGTCAAATCAAATTTAAATTAAAATCTATCTAAATGCAATTAATTCATTTAGTATTTTATAAATAATGATATAGGTATTAGAATACCGGAATAGAAATTGCAATGATTAGAAATAACCAGGAAAAAATACTTACCGCACGGATTGCAAATCCGCGCGAGCGGAAATGCCATACCATAAAATCGTGCGCAGCGAGGAAATAAAAAAACCGCAGCGAAAAAACTGCGGTTTGGAATGAGTTTTTAAAATCTCAGGCTCAATCCTGCCAGGAAATGAATACCGGCCTGTGGGAAAAAACCATCCATAAACAATTCCTCCCCTCCCAGGTAATACCTGTATATCCATGCATTGGTTTCGTAATTTACATTGAACAGGTTGTTCACCATGAGGCTGATCCTTGCCTCCTGAATGCTTCCCGTTCTGAAGTTGTAGTTCAGCCGGAGGTCGTTCACAAAATAAGGATTTAATATACGCTGGTTATTGGATGTATTATCTATGTATTGTTTTCCTACGTATTTACCTCCGAGAGCGATCTCAGCCTGTTTAAAAGGTGTAAGGGTAAGTGACCCACCGGCCACCAGCCAGGGAGAAAATGCTAGGTCGGTATCACCCAGGTTTCTCTCGAACTGCAGTGGCTGAGCTGGGTCTCCGGGATCATAATCCCAGTTATCAACAAACTCGGTGAAGTTTCTGATTTTATTGCGGCTGAATGCAGCATTGAAATCCACTGTCAACCAACCGGCAGGCTTTATGGCACCTGCCACTTCAAATCCCATGCGGTAACTGTCGGGCACATTGGTGGTCATGGGTGCACCCACATCATTGATTTCCCCTGTGAGCACAAGCTGGTCAGTGTATTTCATGTAAAACACATTTGGAGCAAGAGTAAATGCCGGTGACCGGAACCTGTAACCGGCCTCAAGGTTATGCAATCGCTCTGGCCGCGGTGACATGCCCGGCTTTGCATCGCGGAAGTCGCTGCGGGTAGGCTCACGGTTGCCCTGGCTGTAGGAAATGTAAATATCCTGTGTGCCCGATAATTCATAATGCAGTCCCATTTTGGGGTTCAAAAAGTGATGGGTATGTTCCTGTGTGATATCAGTGAGGTTATCATGGATACCATCAATGGCATAGTACACAAGCCTGTATTGTAAATCCAAAAAAGCGCTCAACCCGCCTGAAAAACGATAGTTGACTTTAAAAAAATTGTTAAGATCGGTTTTTACACCACGGTTGTAGTACCATTCGTAATTTTTGGGTATCTTGGCGGCATATTGAGCCCAGATGATGTGTCCGTAGTGATCGCCCAGGTACCTGTTTACGGCTCCTCCCAGCATAATTTCGAAACGGTTGGGTTTATAATTAAGGGAATATGTAGCCCCGTAGAAATGATTATCCAGAAACTTCCTCCTTATAAGGTCGGTTCTTGTAATGGTTTCCCCGCCAATTTCGGGATTATCCAGTCCGTAATTGCTGAATCGATGGTTATCCTTATACTGCTCGTAATAGCCGTAACCACGGGTATAATGCAGGGCGGCATTCAAGGAAAGTTTCCTGCTGAATTCCCTTGAAAAAAGGATTTGTAAATGATCCTGCTGGTAATTGTCGGTTTCGTTGTCGTAAAACTGCTCCTCACCGGAGATATCGGTATATCGTCCAATGCCATTGTAGGTGCGGTTGGTTTGTAATATGTCTGACGGAACCCCGTCCCAGGCCTGGTAGGTGATTTCCTTTCCCGAAAAGGCTTTTACGGCGAGAATTGTGCCGGGAGAATAATATGACCCTGACAAAAAGAAGGATTTCAAATCGGAGCTTGCACGGTCGATAAATCCATCGCTTTGAATTTTGGAAAGGCGTCCGTCAAAAGCAAACCTGCCGCTGATAAGCCCTGAACCAAAGTTCACGGTATTTTTAAAAGTGCCGAATGAGCCTGCTGACGAACTGATTTCCCCGTAGGGATCTTTCCTGAGAGAACTGGTCTGCAGGTTAACGGTAGCCCCAAAAGCTGCTGCGCCATTGGTAGAAGTACCCACACCCCTTTGTATCTGTATGTTATCCACCGAAGAAGCAAAATCGGGCATATTCACCCACCACACACCCTGCGATTCGGGATCATTCAGAGGAATACCGTTCACGGTCACATTTATCCTGGTCATATCTGTTCCCCTGATACGGAAACTGGTATAGCCCACTCCTGTTCCGGCATCGCTTGAAGCTACCAGAGAAGGGGTATTACTCAAAAGAAATGGCAAATCCTGCCCCAGGTTGCGGGTTTGCAATTCCTGCCTGGTAACGTTTACATAGGTTAAGGGTGTTCTGCTACCCACCCTGAGCGCAGAAACGATGACTTCATCAGCCAGGAAAACAGAGCGGCTCATAACTATCTCCGTAAAAATTTCACCGGTTACAATCACATCTGTGAATACCGCATCATACCCAACGAAGGTTGTTTTCAGTTTATAGCTCCCGGGGCGGACCGGAAGAAAAAACTCCCCCTGAAGATTTGTGGAAGTGCCAACAAAACTTCCTTCAATTAGCACATTGGCACCGGCAAGTTGTTCCCCTTCTGTATCCTTTACCACTCCCCGGATTCCTGAAGTGGATGAAAAAACAATCAAAGGAACAAACCCGAGAAAGAAAATCATTAATGCTTTCATAACGCAATCATTTTAGTTAGTTATTTATTCAAACCAAAATGAGGTGGTTAACCATACTCCCTACGCCGGCATTACCCGGATCAGGTTATGTGGGTATGATCTCAGCCCGTAATTTTAAGGCACCCCATTTTTGCAAATATAGCAAAATTAAGTATTTTTTTACAAAAAAGGCCGCCAGTTATACTGACAGCCTCCTGATCTTTTCAAGCGTGGTATAATTATTTCTCCACTTTCAGGATATCGGCAAATGCTTTTTCAAAAGTTTCCTTTGGCAGGGCACCCATGGCCATCTGGGGCATACCTTCCATGGGAACAAAAAGCAGTGAGGGAATACTCTGGATTCCGAACATACCGGCAAGTTCGCGCTGGTCTTCAGTATCCACCTTATAAATATTCATTTTGCCTTCATATTCACCGGCAAGTTCCTCCAGGATTGGAGCCACCATTTTGCAGGGTCCGCACCAGTCGGCATAAAAATCAATCAGACACGGTAAATTACCTTCATATTTCCAGTCTTTGTTTTCTTCAAAATTGAAAATCTTTTCTTTAAAAGTCTCATTTGTGAGGTGTTCAATCATTGTATTTGAATTTTATTTATTGATGTATTTAGATATGCAAAATTATTAATTTTTGATGAATTACGCAAATTCCGTTCCAACCGTACAAAACGAGGTCAATCATACAAGATCCGGCAAATAATTGTAATTTTGTCAGGCCTTTTATTACATCCTGTCATTTTTAATATGTCGAAACACCTCCAGCACCCTGTTTTTAACATCATTTCTGAAATCGCCGGCAGGGAAAAAACCCCTGTTTATGTCATCGGAGGGTTTGTAAGGGATGCTATCCTTGAAAGGGAATCAAAGGACATTGATATTGTGGTAGTTGGGAGTGGCATTTATCTTGCCGAAGCCGTTGCTGCAAGGCTGGAAAAATCCCCGAAGATTACTGTGTTCAAGACCTTTGGCACAGCCATGATTAAATGGATGGGGTACGATATTGAATTTGTGGGAGCAAGGAAAGAATCCTACAGGCAGGATTCCAGGAAACCCCTTGTGGAAATTGGCACACTGGAAGATGACCAGTCAAGAAGGGATTTTACCATCAACGCTCTTGCATACAGCCTGAACAGAGAGGATTATGGTACCCTGGTAGACCCTTTTAACGGTGTTGGGGACATTCAGGACAAAATTATCCGTACGCCCCTTGAACCGGGTATTACCTTCACTGATGATCCTCTCAGAATGATGCGGGCGATTCGTTTTGCCTGCCAACTTGATTTCAGGATTGAGGAAAAAACCTTCGAAGCAATTCAGCAGTCTGCCGAAAGGATTCAGATTGTTTCCATGGAGAGGATTACCGAGGAACTCAATAAAATCATTCTTTCTCAAAGGCCCTCCTATGGATTCAAACTGCTGGAAAGAGCCAAACTGTTGCAGCATATTTTCCCCGAATTACTGAACATGAAAGGGGTTAACCCGCAAAACGGGCAAATGCACAAGGACAATTTCTACCATACCCTCAAGGTTCTCGATAACCTTTCGGAAAAAACTGATAACTTATGGTTGCGCTGGGGTGCAATTTTGCATGATATAGGCAAACCAGACACAAAAAGGTTTTCGGAAGAAACCGGCTGGACATTTCACGGGCACGAAATAGTGGGTGCACGAATGGTGCCCGATATTTTCAGAAGGTTAAAACTGCCGCTGAACGAAAAAATGAAGTATGTTCAGAACCTGGTGCTTTTGCACCTGCGTCCCATTATTCTGTCGAAGGAGGAAATTACCGATTCGGCGGTGAGAAGGCTCTTATTTGATGCAGGTGACGATATTGATGATTTAATGACAATGTGTGAGGCAGATATCACTTCCAAAAATCCTGAAACGGTAAAAAAGCACCTGAGAAACTTTAAGATTGTCAGAAAAAAACTGAAGGAGATAGAAGAAAAAGACGCCATCCGGAATTTTCAGTCACCCATAAGCGGTGATTTAATCATAAAAACATTCGGGATTACACCCGGCAGGGAAGTTGGAATTATCAAAACAGCCATAAAGGATGCCATTCTCGATGGAGTAATCAGGAATGATTACAAGCAGGCCTACGAGCTAATGATAAAGTTAGGAAAGGACATGGGCTTCGAGCCTGCGGAATAAATTCACCTGCCAATCCATAAATCAAGGATCACGGGAAGGTGGTCACTGAATCCGCCTGAATAGCGATAACCATCATAGGTTCTGAAAGGGCGCTTACCCGGGTGCAATTCATCTTCGGTAAGCATCCAATCCTGATAAAAAATGGATGCAGCATCGGGCCGGGTATACATACCTTTTTTCTGCAGCAACAGACTTCCACTCACGATAAACTGGTCAAGCATTGTCCACTGCCCCTGGTATTTATGTGTGTGAAAATTTGACGATTGCTTCAAAGGGGCCATAAGATTGTAAAGTTCTGAGGGATTGTTACCCATGGTAATAAGGGCACCCAGCCCGTCTGTCAGGCTACGGTCGGGTGGTTCGTCATTAAAATCACCCATGAGAATGACCTTTGCCAGGGGTTGTATTGAGAAGATGCTGTCCACTTTCGATCGAAGTAATTTTCCTGCATCATGCCTGTTGTACTCTGATACCGCACCTCCAATCCTTGACGGCCAGTGATTCACGAAAAAATGCAGGGTGTCGTCCGTGGCCACACCTTTTGCGTAAAGAATTTCCCTTGTCCTGATGGAAAGATCACCAGGAAAAACAACAGTGAAAAATGCAGAATCCAATATTGTCAGGCGGTCAGTGCGATACATAAGAGCCACATCTATCCCCCTCCTGTCGGGTGAGTGGCGGTGAATTATCCTGTAAGGAACTGTCTTCAATGGTGTTTCATCCCTCAGCCTTTCGAGTACCTGCCTGTTTTCCACTTCGCAAAGGCCGATAACCTCGGGTGCTGACCATTCTCCGGCGGCTGCAATCACCTTGTAGAGCGACACCAGCTTTTTCCGCAGGCGGTAATCAGTCCAGTACCTTGCCCCTTCAGGTGTGAATTCATCATCATTACGATCAGGTTCATCCAGGGTATCGAAAAGGTTTTCCACATTGTAAAACATTATCCTGTAATCCCCTCTGCCCTGTCCCCAGGCGATAGAAAAACCCAGCAGAAACCAAATTAACAGAAAGCCGGCGACAATACTCTTTTGATGCTTCTGATAGAAAATATTCATACCTGAAAGTTAATTCTGTCTTTCAAAAGGTCCTAAATCAGGCGCAATATCTGTCATCCTGCTCTTCAGGCTAAAATCCAGGGGATGCAAAATGGCATATTCAGAGCGGCCTGCATTGATAGCCACTGAGGCTTCTCCAAGGGAAAAATCTCTATCCTCAATGGACTCAAAATCAGGGTTTTTATTGAATATTACCCCTGTAAACTTCAAAGGATCAGGAATGTTCGCCTCACTCAAACGCAACAGGCAGTGATCAAACAAATAATCATGATACAGGGGATCGGGATGCAGCTCATAACCTATCTCATTTATCCTGTTACCATGGATGATGCAGTTGCCAAAAATGGCCTTATCCAATGGTCTGATTTGAAGATTCTGAAAAATATCAAGGTAGTAATTATTCAATACTACTGACGGGGTATTCCTGTGAGAAAAATTCCAGTAATTGGCTATGGTGCAGTGGTAAAATTCATAACTCCCCCCAATCGTAAGCGCAATGGCATACCTGCCGCAGTTGGTTATTTCGCAGTTATAGGCATAAATGCTGGTTCCCCTGGCATAAATCCCGGCAGAGGTCATGTTTTGAATTTTTGCATTCGCCAGGTAGAGTGTGGGATTCGGACTGGCAGTGAGGGTATCGGCAATGATTCCGTTAACGGCATTGCGGATTTGGGCATAATGGAACTCGTTGTTCTCGCTTCCGGCAAGCAGCCAGATCCCGTTCCATTGCCCGGGTATATTCCTATACATGGCTTCCAGCCTGTCGCCCTGGAAAATGACCGGATTATCAGGGTTGCCCATTGCCCTCACAGTACCTTCAACATACATGGTTGAATTCCTGTGGAAGAAGATTCTAGTACCGGCTTCTATGGTTAATATATGGCCCGAATCAACCAGCATGGAGTTATAAACGAGGTATGGCTTACCTGCTGTCCATGTTTGGGTTTGCAGAATTTCCCCCTTGATTAAGTTTACATCCTGTCCCCAGGCTAATACCTTTACCTGCTGAAGGTTGCCGTTGGTACTGAACAGAATGGAGTCTTCCACAACCAGGGGTGCATCCTGGTTGGCAGGATCAATGGTGGCTTCCACGAAAATAAAAAGGCTGTCCCTGCCCCTTAAAGTTACATTTCTTACCTCGGGGCCGGGTGTCCCGTCCACATTTATCCTGTAATTTGAATCCGGACTTCCGGCAAGGTGTATGGATTCAATCCTGACCGGCTGCCTCTGTGGATTATAGACTTTCAACCATTTGGTTGTGGTCCCAATAGTTGTAAATACCGTGTCAAACATGACTGTATCAACTGAAAATACAAGCCGGGCATCGGAGCCTTCATAAAATTCTTCCTTCCGGCAGGAAAAAATTCCTAACAGGAATATAGTAAAGGCTATTAAAAAATCTAATCTAACGTGTTTTCCGCTCATTTTATTCAGCTTGACTTCTGTGAAACGAATAAACTTATTCAAAATTATGATAAAATGGACTTATACGTATACATAAAATCAGGAGTGGTGAGAAAAAAAAGTATTCTTATTTTTACAAAAATGTACCAAGATAAATTATTATGAAGTTAAAAAATTACCTGATGGCAATTGTTTTATTGACTGGAGTTGCAGCCTGCAATACAAAAAAAGATGCCGATCTGCTGGTGTATAATGCATTTATCTATACTGTAGATGAATCATTCTCAACAGCCGAAGCAATGGCAATCCGTGACGGCAAAATCCTGAAAACCGGGAATGAAAAGGAGTTGAGAAACGCCTACAATTTTGCTGAAGAAATTAACCTTGAAGGCCAATTTGTTTACCCCGGGTTTATTGACCCTCACTGCCATTTTTACGGATATGGAATGGGTTTGCAGAATGCCGACCTGGTTGGTACTCAAACTTTCGATGAAATAGTCGGAATTTTAAAGGAGCACCATGCAAACTTTCCTTCGGAATGGATTATTGGCAGGGGATGGGATCAGAACAACTGGCCTGTGAAGGAATTTCCGCACAAAAGTGACCTGGATAAGCATTTCCCTGATATTCCTGTGCTCCTGGTCAGAGTGGACGGGCATGCAGCCATTGCCAATACAGCGGCACTTAAAAAAGCCGGGGTGAAAGCCGGGATGAAAATACCCGGCGGCGACTTCATTACAAGGAACGGGGAGCTTACAGGTGTATTGATCGATAACGCCATTGGAGCTGTTCGTCGCTTTGTTCCCGCACCAGATTATGACGACAAGGTAAATGCACTTTTACAGGCACAAAAGAATTGCTTTGCCGTGGGACTTACCTCGGTGGGTGATGCCGGACTGGAAAAAGAAACCATACTTTTGATGGATTCATTGCAAAAGGAAAGCGCCTTGAAAATGCGTATTTACGCCATGTTGCATCCCACGAAGGAGAATTTTGAACATTTCATGGAGAAGGGCATTTACAAAACCGATTTCATGAATGTGCGCTCAGTGAAACTGTTTGCCGACGGTGCCCTTGGTTCGAGGGGTGCAAGATTGATTGAACCTTACTCTGATGACCCGAAAAATGTTGGACTACTGGTTGAGACACCGGATTACCTGGCTGAAATTTCAGAAATGGCCTACAGGCATGGTTACCAGGTGAACACCCACTGCATTGGCGATTCTGCAGTGCGTCTGGTGCTGAATGTGTATGGAAATTTACTGAAAGAACAAAACGACCTGCGCTGGAGAATTGAGCATGCGCAGATTGTACACCCTGATGACTTTGATTTATTCGGAAAATATTCCATTGTACCATCGATACAAACCACCCATGCCACCAGCGATATGTTCTGGGCAGCTGATAGGCTGGGCAGTGAAAGAATGAAGGGTGCATATGCCTACCGGCAATTACTGGAGCAACTCGGCTGGCTGCCCAACGGAAGTGATTTCCCTGTAGAACATATCAACCCCTTGTATGGTTTTTATGCAGGTGTTGCCCGTAAAAACCTGGATGGCAAACCCGAAGAGGGCTTCCAAATGGAAAATGCCCTCACAAGGGAACAGGTGCTGCGCGGCATGACAATCTGGGCAGCAAAGGCAGCTTTTGAAGAAAACGAAAAGGGAAGCCTTGAACCCGGTAAGTTTGCGGATTTTGTTGTGTTGGATATCGACCTTATGAAGGATGATATTGAATTGGTGCCTGTAACGAAAGTCAATAAAACCTTCATTGCTGGCCAGCAGGTTTATTAAGGGTAATAGTTACGAGTATCTGGAGTGCAGAGTTACGATTATGGAATTTCTCAGTTTTTGGTAAACTCAATTCCTGAGTTTTTTAACACTGGAGATAAATATGGATAATAGCTCATTTGCCTCAATCATGATTTTTTTCACTTCAGTCTGCTCCAACCAGTTAACCTCAGCAATCAGTTCAAGCCAATAAATAGTTTCAATTATTTTGCTCTCACAAATCTTTATTTTGTTTAGAAAGTCGGCTTTACTCCTTGCATGATTCGCTTCACGATAGTTTGCTCCAATACAGGTGCCAGATTTCGTGATTTGATTTCTAATAACTTGGCCCTCAGCTGTTCCTGGTAATTTTGCAGAAAGCTGAATAATACTGATTGCAAAATTTTTGTTCCTGCCTCCAGCATTTTACTAAATGTCTTACTGTACGTGCAATATTCAATACAAGATAACTTTTTTCTCTCAATTCAAAGTAATTGCAACTTAAGGCACTATAGGCACCCGCAACTTCAGGAACTAATCTCAGAAGTAAAAAACCACCCCTCCGCTCACAATATGCGCCGCATAAGTGGTTATACCTATGGTTCCTTCAAGAATGACTGACATTCCCTGCCGGACTTCAACTTCCAATCCCACAGGTATCCATATGGGCATAAAAATATTATTTGCAAAGACGATGTCGGCATCAATACCGGAATAAAGCCGGGTTGATGAATTAAGAGGGAAAGTTATATTGAGAGTACCGTCAAACCCGGGGTTGTTGTGAACATGCACACCGGCAGAAACACCAATGGAAGGCATTCCGGCAGATAATGTCCATTTGATATCGGCTCCAAAATAGGGATCGCCCCAGCCAAGTCCTGCCTTAATCCCAAGGTCCATTCCGGTTTTAAGGCCATAACCACCATGGAGGTACATGGCAAAATCATTATGGGATATTGCAGGGTTAATCCCAAGAGAAAAGCTCTTTGGTTTAATAGTATAGGCCGATTGAAATACCTGTGCTGAAATTCCTGCAGCAATTACTGCAAATAACATAGTAAGTACCAGTTTTCTCATAGCTGTTTAATTTTAAGGATTAAACAAAAATAACACAAAAGTTCAATCTATCTTACCGCTTTTTCAGTATGGTATTTTAATCCCCGGATTAATACCTTTGATCATAAGCGGAATTTTCCTTCCAATTCACTGAATTGCATTATATTAAGCAGAAAAAAATCCCTCACAATACTTTTGCTATAACTACCTTTTAAGTCTTGCATTTTCATCCTTGATTTTATTTTATACCTCCTACCTATTGATGAAGGCATCCACAATAGAAACATTAAATGCGCCTTTATCACAGCCCAGGCATGCTGGAATCTTCGTGAAAAAAGAAACTTAAACACCGACAACCAGTCAAGTAGAATTCTGAACTGGAATATGGTGAAGATTTGAAATAGCTTCAGGTTCTTAAACAGCATTAACAAATTGTTCCTGAAGTTAAGGTATGTCTTGTATGGATTCTCAGGAGGCAGAGCACCTCCTCCGTAATGATAGACAAATGATTTCGGAATTACCATAATCCTGTATCCGGCATTCTGTAAACGCCAGCAAAGGTCAATTTCCTCCATGTGAGCAAAAAACCGTTCATCAAAACCTCCTGCCCGGTGAAAAACCTTTGCCCGAATGCACAGACAGGCACCCGTGGCCCAGAATATGTCCATGGGCTCATCGTATTGCCCATGATCCTCTTCCAAGTGATCAAAAATCCGGCCGCGGCAAAAGGCATAGCCAAACCTGTCGATAAAACCTCCTGAGGCACCTGCATATTCAAAATAATTCTTTCTCTCGTAGCTTAAAATTTTGGGCATGCATGCAGCAACATCCGGTTCATTATCAAGGAGGTTTGTCATGGGTGTAATCCATCCTTCCGTTACCTCAACATCGGAATTCAGCAATATATAATAATCTGCCTCAACCTGCTCAAGGGCATTGTTGTACCCTGCGGCAAAACCATAGTTTTTATCCAAACGAATTGTTCTTACTTCAGGGTATTTTTCAGCCAGGAATAGCATGGAATCATCGGCAGACCCATTGTCAGCCACAATTACCTCAATACCCGGAAGAGAACTGTACTGAACCACTGATGGGAGATACTTCTCAAGCATCTCCTTACCATTCCAGTTCAATATAACAACCGCTGTTTTTTTCATGACAGGTGTGCAGGTTTCCTGGAACGCCATCGCCGGTGCGACCATAACCAGTAGTCCGGCTTTTTATTAATGTCGGCCTCCAGCATGGAAAGGTGCCTGTTGGTTATTTCATACTGTACGGTCTCCCTTGGATTCTCGTATAGTGGCACAAATTCAAGTTCATAATATCCTCTCCTCACCTTTTGAATCCTTGCGTAAACAACCACGTGATTCAGTTTTACTGCTATTTTTTCGACACCAAGGAACACGCCGGTATCCTGGTTCAGGAATTTAGCCCAATACTGTACATGGCGTTTCGCGGGCCGCTGGTCACCTAAAAACATAGTCAAAATTCTTTCACCTGACTGATGATGACTCAATATTTCCTGCAAAACCCTGTTGGTTGGAACAACCTCTAACCCAAATTTTGACCTGAACCGGATCATCATTCTGTCAAAGTAAGGGTTCTTTAAAGGGCTGTATATGGCAAGGCATTTGTGCGGAATTGCCAGGGGTAATCCGGCCAGCCACTCCCAGTTACCATAGTGACCAAATACCAGGGCAATACTCCTGGACTGATTGTAGTAATTATGTATGATTTCAGGGTTTAATATTTTCATTCGTTTCTGAATGCTTTTTTCAGAAAAGTGAATTAACCGGAAAGCTTCAATGAGTTCATCACTCAAATGCAGGTAAAAGCCTTTTGCAATCTTCAGAAGTTCATCCTCATTCTTTTCCGGAAAAGCATTCCGCAGGTTATTAAAAACAATTTTACGACGGTAACCCGCAACATAATAGACCAGAAGGTAAAATGTCCAGGAGAAAGCGTATTGTAACCTCAGAGGTAAAAGAGTAAAAAGCCAGATAAATCCGTAAAATAGGTAGAAGCCCACAGCCTGCATCGGAAGATAAATTTCTTTCAAAAATAAACAAACAATGCAGGATTACAAGATTCAGTCTGAGAGAGATTTCAATCTTTTTTCCCAGGTTTTCTTGTTGTAACGCCAGCGGCGGTGTGACCACAGCCAGAGTTCGGGCTGTTGTTTTATTTGATTCTCCAGCTCATTAAAAAATGCATGAGTAATTCCATACTCTTCAACACCTGAAGGATCTGCCGTGATCTCCACCACCTTAGCAGTGTAATACCCTCTTTTTACTTTTTGCATTTTCATGTAAACCACAGGAATATTGAAACGCCGTGCAATCTTTTCTGCACTTAAAAGAACGATTGTTTCCTGGTTAAGAAAACTCATCCAGTGATGTGTATTGTTCAACTGGGGTGATTGATCGGCCAGGAAAGCAGAACTAAACAATATTCCTTCCTTATGATACCGGAACAGGGTATGCATAATCCGGGTGGTTGGTACCAATTCTGCTCCAAACCTGCATCGAAGCCTGAGAAGCCAGTTATCAAAGTGTTTATCCCTGAGTGACTTATAAAGAGCAATGGATTTGTGGAAGCTTTGCAGGGGAAACCCGGCATGCCACTCCCAGTTACCGTAGTGTCCAAAAAGGATGATGACACTTTTCCCCTGTTTGTTATAATGCTCCAGTAATTCCAGGTTTTTGTACTTAACTCTTTCTCTGATTTCCTTTTCAGTCAGCCTGGTTAATTTTACAGTTTCAATGAACACATCCAGGAAATGATGGTAAAATTTCTTTGCAAGACCGGTGATTTCCTGATCATTCATTTCCGGGAAACTGTTTTTAAGATTTGAGAGAATGACTCTCTTCCTGTACCTAATAAGATACCAGGCAACCGGAAAGCACAGGTCAGAAATAAGGTATAATACCCGGAAAGGGAGGAAGGATAACAACCATGCAAATAAGCGAAAGATATAAAATCCGGTTGCTGCCATAGCCTGAAATTCAGGAACCAGGGGTTAACGGCCATTTTTGCCGTTTACCTTCATAAATGACCTTGTAATTGTAAGAAATTCATCGAAAATGCCAGAATTGGAGGCAACAATCTCTTTCCCGAAAATATAATTACCGTTTCCGTTAAAATCAGACACTTTACCGCCGGCCTGCTGAACGAGAAAGGCTCCTGCAGCTACATCCCAGGCGTTCAGCCCGTATTCATAAAACGCATCGAACCTTCCACAGGCAACATAGGCCAGGTCCACTGCTGCAGAACCCAGGCGTCTCACACCATGAGAGATCTTCAGGAAATACTCGAGAGTTATCATAAACTGACGTAACCGGCTGAAATCAGTATAAGGAAAGCCCGTTGCCACAAGGGATTGGTTCAGGTGTTTCGTGTTAGAAACAACCACCTCCATCTCGTTTAAATAAACCGGTCCGCCCAGCCAGGAATAGAAACATTCATCCAGCGAGATTTCATATACAACACCCAGTACCAGCCTGTCCTCATGCATAAGTGCAATGCTGATGGCATATGGCGGCAACCCATGAATAAAATTGGTGGTTCCGTCCAAAGGGTCCACAATCCACATATAAGGGTAATTCTTACCTTCTCCTGTACCTTCTTCTGCAATAAACCCACTTTCAGGGAGAATTTTATTCAAGCCTGTTACAATCATCAGTTCGGCCTGCTTGTCCACATAGCTCACAAAATCATGTAGCCCCTTCTGTTCCACCGCATCCATGCTGAATTTTTTGCCTTCCTCCCTGATCAGTGCACCTGTTTCCTTTGCAAGTTCAACAACTTTACCTCCTATGATACCATAATTCACCATATCAATTTTTTTTTAACCTTAAATATATGTTATTCAACTCATGCCGCAGCATTTTTATTGTTGTTTCACAATTTCTGCCAGCATGCTGCCTTCTTTAGAAATACCGGTAAACTTCACCTCTGCAATTTCATTAATTTTATTCTTTTCATAAGGTACTTCAACCCTTATATAATTCCCGGAAAAGCCAAACATTTTGCCATTCCTGTTATAGGCTTCAAACAAAATCCAGCCGTGTAGGCCAATATAAGTCCCATAAAACTCCTTCAGCTTTTTCTCCCCCAGTTCATGCAGGAGTTTACTGCGTATTTCAATTTTGGAAGGATGAACCTTTCCTTCCAGTTTTGCAGCCTTGGTATTTTTCCTTTCGGAATAGGAGAAAACATGTAGAAACGATACCGGCAGTCCTGCAATGAAATCATATGTTTCCATGAAATCTGTTTCTGTTTCCCCAGGAAAGCCTGTAATTACATCCGCTCCAATCCCGGCCTGAGGCATTGCTTTTTTAATTGTTTGCACCCTGTTTGAAAATACTTCCCGTTCATATTTCCTGTTCATTAATTGAAGTATTTTATCACAACCGGCCTGTAGCGGAATATGAAAATGAGGCATGAATCTTTTTGATTGTGCCATAAATAGAATCATCTCATCGGTAATGAGATTAGGTTCCACAGAGGATAGCCTGAAGCGTTCAATTTTCTCAATCTTTTCAAGTTCCATCATCAGGTCGATTAGTTTCTCCTCTCGGCCCTTTCCAAAATCGCCAATATTGACTCCTGTGAGGACTACTTCTTTCGCACCCTTCATTGCGACTTTTTCAACATCGGCCAAAACTCTCTCAACAGTGTTGCTCCTGCTCAGGCCTCTCGCCAGCGGTATTGTACAGTAGGAACAAAAGTAATCGCATCCGTCCTGGATTTTTACAAATGACCTTGTTCTGCCCGAAACCGACCAGGAGGGATCAAATTCCTTTATTTTCAATATCTCGCAGGAATGAACTTCCGGTTGGTTCTTTTTTTCAAAATCACTGATAAAGTCGAATATCCTCAGTTTTTCCTTGCTGCCCAGAACAAGATCTACACCCGGAATGGCCGAAATCTGATCAGACTGCAGTTGGGAATAACATCCTACCACTGCAACAAAAGAACCCGGGGCATTTTTAATTGTTTTCCTTATAATGTTCCTGCATTTTTTGTCTGCATGGCTCGTGACAGAGCATGTATTAATTACATATACATCGGCTTTCTTGCCAAAAGGTACTGCTGAAAAGCCCTTCTCCAGGAACTGTCTTTCAATGGTTTCAGTTTCAGCGTAATTAAGCTTGCAACCCAGTGTATAAAAAGCAACCTTTTTTGTTTTCTGCATGGCAGAACAAATATAAACATACTCCGGAAAAAATTCAGGCGGATTTCTTGTTGTCTTCGGAGTACCTGGCATACAGCTGATGAATGATACCATCAGATATACCAATTTTTGGCACATAAATTCTCCTGGCGGACACCCATTTCATGATTTTCAGAAACAGTTCGGTGGCAGGTATGATTACATCGGCCCGGTCGGGGTTGAAACCCAACACCTTAATCCTGTCTTCAATGGAAAATGATTCAATATAATGGTACACGGTTAATAATGTCTTGTAGGATAAAGGTGCTCCTTCGGCCTTTCTTGTCAGTCGGAAAATTTTATTGATATTACCTCCCGAGCCAATCAACTCGATCTCCTTATAGGAATTTTTCTGTGCCTTCAGCCAGTTTTTCATCTCCACCAGATCAAGGGGAGAAACCTGGTTATTCAGAAGGCGTATTGTTCCAATATTAAAGGAGGCTGAACTTACCACCTGCCTGTTGGCAAACACAGTCATTTCCGTACTTCCACCACCCACATCCACATACAGATAGTTTTTCTTATCATCAAACATTTCGGCCACGCGATTGGAATAAACGAGCTCTGCCTCCTGTGCACCGTCAATAACCTCAATCCTTATTCCGGATTTATTAAATACTGTCTCAACCACTTCCCTTGAATTTCTTGCCTCACGCATGGCTGATGTTGCACAGGCCCTGTAATCCACCACATTCTGAACAATCATAAGATGTTTAAAAGCTGTCATGGTATGAACCAGGCGCTCTACCGATTCGGGACGAATCATTTTAGCCCCATAAAAGGCATCCTCACCCAGCCTCACAGGCATTCTAATCAGCTCTGATTTCCTGAAAAAGACTTCTTTCCCGTCTTCAATCACGTTCATAAACAACAGCCTCACGGCATTGGAACCAATATCAATAGATGCAAATTTCAGTAATTTCAAAATAAAGCTCTTTAAAATGATTAATAAGATAATTTCTTCAGGTAATTGTAAAATTCCACCTGCGACACAATTCTTTTTTTATCAGCCGGGTTTTTATACCGGTTATCCTGTTGGCCATTCAATAGCCTGGCCTTTACATTATCCTTCCACTGCAGTTCTATCTGGGTTCGAAGTTCCTTTTGTAAATCCGTATCATACACCGGACATGTAACTTCAATCCTGTGGTCCAGGTTCCTGGTCATCCAGTCGGCTGAGGAAATGTAATACAACTCCCTGTTATTGTTACAGAAAACAAAAATGCGTGAATGTTCGAGGTACCTGTCCACAATGCTTATTCCTTCAATATTTTCACTCAGCCCCTTTACTCCGGGAATCAGGCTGCATGTTCCTCTAATAATCAGCCTGATTTTTACCCCTGCGTTACTGGCCTGGTAAAGCTTTTTAATCATATCTGTATCCACCAGGCTGTTTGTCTTAATGATTATCCATGCATCGCGGCCAAGTTGTGAATTCTTTATTTCATTGTCAATAAGCACCATTAAACGGCGGCGGGCATTATTTGGTGAAACCAGCAGGGACTTATAAGTAAAGGTTTTGAAGGTGTTCTCAAAAAAGCTAAAAATCTTTTTTACCTCCCGGGTAATTCTTTTATCCGCTGTGAGCAGGGTAGTATCTGAATAAACCACTGCATTTCCTTCATGAAAATTTCCGGTGCTGACAGCGGCATAAATTGTATTTCTTTTCCCCTCCTTGCGGGTTATCATTACCAGCTTGCTGTGAATCTTTAGCCCCCTGATTCCAAAAAATACTTTCACACCCACTTCTTCGAGCTTGCGTGACCAGTAAATATTGGATTTTTCATCAAACCTTGCCTGCAGTTCAATAATCACCATCACTGATTTCCCGTTTCTTGCCGCATTGATGAGCGCATTTATGACCTTTGAATTCTGGGCGACACGGTAAAGAGTTATTTTGATGCCTGAAACTCCCGGGTCCATGGAAGCTTCGCGCAGGAGGGTGAGAAAGTCAAGAAACTTCTGGTAGGGATAATGCAACAGGATATCTTTCTTTGCAATCACCTGAAAAATACTCTCGTTTGGGATTACGAGCGGATGATCCAGTGCAGGCATAGGCGTGTAATACAAGTGGGTCTTGCCAAAACCCGGGAAAGCCATAAAATCGCGGAAATTATGGTACCTGCCGCCGGGTATGAGATTATCATCTTCATCCAGTTCCAAGCCCTTTTTAATATAGTCCAGCATATCTGCCGGCATCTGCCTGTCGTAAACAAAACGAACAGGTTGGCCTTTGTTTCTCCGGCTCACGCTGTTGGCAATTTTTTCAATAAAGCTTTGCGAGAGGTCATTGTCTACATCGAGCTCGGCATCCCGTGTCAGTTTTATGGTGTAGGCCTCAAACTTCTCGTATTGAAAAATAGTAAAAATATCCTCCAGGCAAAACCTGATTACATCATCCAGGATAATAAGATACTTCCTTTCATTCTCTGTAGGAAGCACCACAAAACGCGGTAACAGGTTGCTTGGTATTTCAATCAGTGCATATTCGGTTCCTGGATTGGCAGTTTCTCCTGAGATTTTGGTAGCCAGGTATATCGCCTTGTCCTTGAGGTAAGGAAACTCCTTAATATTATGAAGCAAAACAACGGTTAAAACAGGCTGAACCTCATCCTCAAAATAGTTCTTCACCCAGACAGCCTGATCTTCATTCAATTGCTTTTCGTTAATTATAAAAATGTTCTCCCTTTCAAGCTCCTTCAATATGCCCTGGTAAATTTCCTGGAACTGTGTCTGCTGATGAATGACAATTTCCTGAATCTGCTTCAGGATTGCCTTTGGTTTATCCCCAAGCATTTTTCTGAGTTGTCGTTTATTGCCTGAGGCCAGATCAATCATTCTTTTGATGGAGGCTACCCTCACCTTGAAGAATTCATCCAGGTTATTGGAGAAAATCCCCAGGAATTTAATTCTTTCAATCAGGGGAACAGTGGGATCGGCAGCTTCCTGGAGTACCCTGTGGTTAAAAGATAACCAACTGATCTCCCTGTTTATTATTTTCCTGGGTTTCGTAGTTTCTTCCACTTGCTGATTTTAGATTTTTTTGGGGATAAGACAAATGTCCTTCACCATGTTTTTGCGGCTAATCTCTTCCCAGTTTTCGGTATTGAACTGCAGTACCACTACTCCGGCAGTCGGCAGGTTGTAAAGCCTCTGTGTGAGAAAAACATTTGCCAGCTCGGTAAAATCAGGATTGTGCCCTGTAATCATCACTGTATCATAACGGTTATCGACATTGGTCAATACTTCCATAATGGCATTTACTCCAGAAAAATATAGCCTGTCGTCAATTTGTATTTTACCGGCGGGGTATTGAAAAACTTCGCAGAATAATTCTGCCGTATGCCTTGCTCGTTTTGCAGGACTGGAAAGGACAAGCTCCGGGATGTATTTATTATCCAATAGCAGCTTAGCCATTTTCCCGGCATCATTCACTCCTCTTTCCTTTAAAGGACGTTCCTGGTCCGAAAGCGAGGGATTGTCCCATGAAGACTTACCATGTCGAACAATCAGCAGTGTTTTCATTTCAGGTTGAAATAAACACAAAGATAATCAACGCAAATCAAATGGTGTTAATAAATTGTTACTAAAGAAGGTTGCTGGCCAGTTCTGCCAGGTAGCTTCTTTCCCCCTTCACCAGGTTTACATGGGCAAAAATTTCCTGGCCGCGCATCTTGTCGGTAAGATAGCTCAGTCCGTTGGATTTCATATCCAGGTAGGGAGAGTCAATCTGGTGAATATCTCCGGTAAATACGATTTTGGTTCCCTCCCCTGCTCTGGTAATAATTGTTTTTACTTCGTGAGGTGTAAGGTTTTGCGCCTCATCCACTATAAAGAACACATCGGCCAGACTGCGGCCCCTAATATAGGCCAAAGGCGTAATCATGAGTTTCTGGTTACGCTCCATTTCCTCAATCTTCACCAGCTCTTTGGACTGCGGCTTGAATTTATGCTTGATCACTGACAGGTTATCGTAAAGGGGCTGCATGTAGGGACCTATTTTTTCGTTCACATCACCGGGTAAAAAACCAATATCACGGTTTGCAAGCGGCACAATGGGCCTTGCAAGTAAAATCTGCTTAAACAAATGATCCTGATGCAAAGCGGTTGCCAGTGCAAGTAGGGTTTTTCCTGTGCCTGCCTTGCCCGTGAGAGAAATCAACTGCACCTCGGGGCGCAGCAATGCATCAATGGAAAATGTCTGCTCTGCATTGCGGGGCTCAATGCCGTATGCCCTGTGTTTTTCCACCCTGGTCATAACCTTGCGGAAAGGATCATAATGCGCCAGGGCACTGGATTTATTGCTACGGAGTATATAATACTGGTGAGCAACTGGTTTTAGCTTAAACTCTTCAATAGGTATCCCGTCTGGAAATTCATAGAGTTTGGAAATAAGCCTTTCGTCAAACTCATCGTGGATTTCAATAGCCTTGTGCAGGGTTTCCAGATCGGCCACCTTGTCGTTTTCATAATCCTGCGCCGAAATGCCCAGCGATTTGGCCTTCATCCTCAGGTTAATATCTTTGGAGATAAGAATGACGGGCCTGGTTTTGAACTTCTTTTTCAGGAAATCGGCGATGGCAAGAATACGGTGGTCGGGTGTTTTCTCCGGAAAAGATTCACACATTTCCTCGGGGAAAGGTTTGCCGGTTTCAATGGACAGTTTTCCAAGCCCCTTGCCCAGTTTTAATCCACCGTTAAACAACTGGTCACCCGATATTTTATCCAGTTCACGGGTAAATTCCCGTGCATGATAATTGATAAGGTCATTTCCCTTCTTGAACTTATCCAGTTCTTCCAGTACCACAATAGGAATCACCAGGTCATTGTCCTGGAAGTTGTAAATACATCGGTAATCGTGTAAAAGAACGTTGGTGTCAATTATGAAAATCTTCTTTGTATTTCCCATACTCTCCGTGTTATTTTGTCCTCCGGCATTCAAAATTAAGTAAAATGGGTATTTTTGTTTCTTGCAGCCTGCTTATTTTTCAGCCTACTTTTAAACAAATTTACATCGTCTAACCCTTATTAAATACAAGATGGAACTCATTGAAGGGATTTATACAAGCCGGAGTATCAGGAAATTCAGGACTTCTGCCATACCACCATCTACTGTGGAGGTTCTGCTTAAAGCTGCGATGTATGCTCCTTCGGCCAGAAATGAACAGCCGTGGCACTTTATAGTCGCGGAAGATAGGTTTTTTCTGGGAGGGTCCATCCTAATTTCTGGTAATGTGTAAATTTAGCACATGAATTTAAAAATGAATTATCAGCAGACACTGGAGTACCTTTACAGCCAGTTACCCATGTACCAGAGAATAGGGAAGGCTGCGTACAAGGCCAACCTCGACAATACGGTGGCACTGGATGAGCATTTTGACCATCCGCACAGGAACTTCAGTACCATTCATATTGCAGGCACCAACGGAAAGGGGTCAGTTTCCCACATGCTGGCTGCCATTTTGCAGGCTGCAGGATATAATACCGGATTATATACTTCCCCACATTTGCGTGATTTCAGGGAAAGAATCAGAATAAACGGGGAAATGATTCCCGAGGAGGAAGTAATAAAATTTGTTGCCCGTAACAGGGAGGTATTTGAAAAAATCCAGCCTTCCTTTTTCGAAATGACGGTTGCCCTGGCATTTCATTATTTCAATCAAGTCAAGGTGGATATTGCGGTCATAGAAACTGGAATGGGCGGCAGGCTGGACTCCACGAATATCATCACTCCTCTACTGTCTGTTATCACAAACATAGGACTTGACCATACCGAGTTTCTGGGAGACACACCAGAACTGATTGCTGCAGAAAAAGCCGGCATTATAAAACCGGGCATTCCAGTTTTGATAGGTGAATCACAAGTCTACACCAGGCAGGTTTTTATAGAAAAGGCCGCAATAAAGAATGCACCAATATCATTCGTCGATGAAGAATACCAAATGGAATACAGCACTTTGCTTATGAACGGGAATCAAAACTTCCAGGTGAGGAAGAAGGGTACTTTGGTATTCGAAAACCTGGAATGCGACCTGAAAGGACTTTACCAGAAAAAAAATGTATTAACAGTGCTGGCAGCTGCCGATATTCTGAAAAATCATTTTGAACTCAGCCGGGAAAATATTTACAACGGGTTGAAGTTTGTAAGCACATCAACCGGGCTAAAAGGACGCTGGCAGGTATTACAAAAAAATCCGTTGGTCATTGCCGACAGTGGGCATAATATTGACGGTATCAGGGCAGTTCTGGAGCAAATTCGGGCCACACCTCACCAAAAGCTTCATATGGTGATTGGATTTGTAAATGATAAAAACATTTCTGGTATTCTTGACCTGCTTCCCCGCAGTGCCCGGTATTATTTTACCAGGGCATCCATCCCCAGGGCTATGGATGAAAAAGAACTGCATAAAATGGCTGTTGACAAGGAACTTGCCGGAAGCGCTTACGGCACGGTGAAGGAAGCACTTGATGTTGCCATGAATGCCGCCGGAGAGCACGACCTGGTTTTTGTAGGGGGCAGTACCTTTGTTGTGGCTGAGGTGGTGTGAGAAAAATTCCGGTTTTTTTTGCAGGAATCAAAAAGTGGCTTATATTTGCACTCCGTTTGTGGAATTGACTTACTGAAAATTTAGGGAGCTTAGCTCAGCTGGTTCAGAGCACCTGCCTTACAAGCAGGGGGTCACTGGTTCGAATCCAGTAGCTCCCACAAATCAAACCACTTCTTTTAAGGTGGTTTTTTATTTCTGTTTTTTGTGGTGCAGGGGGACACTGTCCCGATTCATCGGGACGAATCCAGTAGCTCCCACAAATCAAACCACTTCTTTTAAGGTGGTTTTTTTATTTCTGTTTTTTGTGGTGAAATGGGAAATGTATTCATTTACCGTTGACTAAAGCCACCGGCAATAAATAAATAATTCTAATATGGTTTCACAAGTATTTCCCGTCAGCTTCAGCTGACGGATAGGCCATCAAATCCCCCCCCTAACTCTTGGGCTTCAGCCCCATTCCTAATATGCGGCTAAAGCCGATTCTTTATTAAGGTCCTCTTACCGTTGGCTAAAGCCACCGGCATTAAATAAATCTAATATAGTTTCACTATTATTTCCCGTCAGCTTTAGCTGACGGAAAATCCTTGAGATCCCCCTCAAAAAAATCTTTTGGGCTTAAGCCCCATACCATTGGCTGAAGTCAACAACAAAAATCCGGGTTAACAGAAATCATTGTATTGCGAAAAAATTTCAAAAGTAGGTTGACCTGAATCTTACTCCTTCCAGTCAGTTTGTTTCCAAAGCAGCAAAAGGAATCTTTACCATGTTCAGTGAAGAAAATACTGTTCGCAGACAGCTTTTCCGGGTTGGAATCCTTGTAAAATCCACATCCAGGGAATTAAAGAACTGCCTGTAACAATCAAGGTGGGGAAAAGGCTCGCCACGGTAAAACTCCGGGTTATCAAACTCAAAAATCACCCCATTGGCACTGTACCCAAAAGTAATTTCTGGTAAACAACATACCCGTTCCCCAATTTATCCATCTGCAGGTAGCCTTTGCCATCATCATAAAAATGTAAAGGGGTCATGTCCTGATCCCTGTACCACACAAACCCCTGGTAAGACAAACCCCTGGCATAAATACCCGCACCTGTGCCTGCAACGATATAAAGCCTGCTTCGGATAACAGAATCAGGATAATAATCAGTGGTATCAACCTGGCTCACAGCGGTGTGTGACAGTGTTAACAGCCAAAAAAGGGAATAAGATGTACTTTTTAAAATCCAATCCGGTACTATTTGTTCAAAAGTTATGCTATTTGATTACATGAATCATAAGTTTAAAAGCAACCTGTTCCCAATTATCACCGTATATATGATGATTTGTTTTTTTTGTATCTTAGTTTTTTGCATCTGAATGAATAAGCCAATCAATGCACAAAATAGCCATCATAGAGCCTGATAAACGGATTGCCGTAGATCTGATTAACCTGCTGAAAAAACATTTTAACCAAACCGAAATTCTATTATTTTCCTCCGGTAGTGACTATCTCAAGGAGAGAGTGGTTCAACTCTCTGATATCCTTTTAATTGCCTGCTCACTGCCCGATATTGAAATTTCCACCTTTCTGGATGAGCTGGATAAAAATATTCCGGTATTTATTCTTACAAAAAGGGAAAACAAAACCGGTGACTGCCTTAATCTGATATCCAGGGGATTGACCGGCTTCATACGGTTACCATCAGAGGAGGCGGAGATTGTCGCCTTAATTGGTATAGCTCTTCAAAACAGAAAACTCGAAAAAGAACTGCTCTATCAATCACGGCTCTGCGATCTCATAAGGAAATTAGGCAGCAAATTCATCAACATTCATCCTTCAGGTATTGACCAGGCAATCAATGAGAGTATGGCCCAGATAGGTGAATTTACCGGGGTAGACCGGGTCTATTTGTTCGATTATAACCTGGAGAATTGTACCTCCTCGAATACACACGAATGGTGTGCAGAGGGAATACCTGCCAAAATGGAAAACCTGAAGGATTTATCCGTAGATTCAATACCGGAATGGTACAACAAACATAAAAACGGTGAAATAATTTTAATACACGATGTTCAGAAACTGAAGAAAAGTGATGCAATCAGAAAGATTCTTAAACCACAGGGCGTATGGTCTGTTTTATCCATCCCCCTGTTTTACGAAAAAGAATGCTTTGGATTTGTAGGATTTGATTCCTGCAAGGGAACGAGAGAATGGCAGACCGATGAGATCTCCGTACTGCAGATGTTTGCCGACCTGCTTATCAACCTGCAGGTAAAAAGAAAATTTGAAAACAAGCTGTTTCAGGTAGAATCCATTTACCAGTTTATTGCGAAAAACATAAACGATGCTGTTGCTTTGATCGATATTAAAGGGAACTACACCTTTGTTTCACCTTCTCACAAAACAATTACTGGCAGGGGGGAGGAAGTCATTGGTCAGTATGCTTTCCAGTTTGTTCATCCGGAGGACAGGAAAATGGTATTTGGTTCTGCATTCAGGGTAATGCGTTCCGATACAGAGCAAATTGCAGAATACAGGTACCTGCACCCTGAAAAAGGATATCTATGGTATGAAACCGTTTTAAAAAGGCATTTCGATAATTCAGGAAATATTTTTGGACTTTTTGCCTCCAGGAATATCCACGAAAGAAAACTCGCCGAAAAGGAACTTCATGAAACAAAAAGTATTTTACAGGGCATTCTGGATAATATACCTGTCAGGGTATTCTGGAAAGACAGGGACCTGAAATACCTGGGGTGTAATGTGCCGTTTGCCAAGGATGCCGGGTTAAGCACACCGGATGAAATTCCAGGAAAGGATGACTTTGAAATGCCCTGGAAAAACGAAGCCGATCTTTACAGAAGGGATGATAATGAGGTAATTAATTCAGGAAAAAGCAAAATAGGTTTTGAAGAACCACAAACCTCCTTTGAAGGTAAAACCCTTTGGCTGAGAACAAGTAAAGTACCCCTGCGAAATGCAGAAGGTAAAATCATTGGTGTTCTGGGTACCTACGAAGATATTACACAGAAAAAACTTCTGGAGGACACTCTCAGGCACAGCGAGGAGAGATACCGAACATTTATTGAAACTTCACAGGATGGGATAAGCCTCATGGATATGCAGGGCAACATTCTTTTCTGCAATCAGCAAAAAGCCGAAATGATTGGCCTGGAAAATTCCGAAAAGTTAATCGGCACAAACGCCCTGGTACTTATCCATCATGACGACAGGGAAAATATGAAGAGAGTCCTTCAGGAATTAACATTAATTGACAGTATTACCAACCTCGAATTAAGGGTAATTAAAAGGGATGGCTCATTTTTCTTTGCCAGTTTCAATGTCTCACTAATTAGAGATGATGCTGGTGATCCATTATATATCATCGCTTTCATGCAGGATATAACCCAGAGGGTGCAGGCGCAGCAAGCCCTGATTGCTGAGCGTGACTTCGCCAACCAGGTGATGAATACCATGGGGCAGGGTCTTTCCGTGCTGAATGAAAAAGGACTGATAGAGTATGTTAATCAGGCGCATGCAAAAATGCTGGGCCTAAGACCGGAGGATATGATTGGCAGATTTCCTGAAGATTTTGTTTACCCACCGGATTTATATATAATACAAAATGTACAAAAGCATCGTGAAAAAGGAAGCAAGTCAAGTTATGAAATCCGGCTGAGGCATGCTGATAAACACCCTGTGCATGCATGGATAACCGGAGTTCCCCGTATTCAGGACGGGCGTTATGCTGGTTCCATTGTTGTAATATCTGATATCAGCGAAAGGATAAAGACAGAAGAAGCACTCAGAGAGAGCGAATACCGTTTTCAATTACTCGCTGAAGTTGCACCGGTAGGCATTTTTCGAACCGATGCAACCGGCTACACAAATTATGTGAACCCAAAATGGTGTGAAATATCTCAAATGTCTTTTAACCAGGCACTGGGTAACGGATGGCTCGACGCAGTGCACCCTGAGGACAGGATCTGGCTTGAAAAAGGCTGGAGCGAGGCCACTTCAAGCAAGCTCAGCAGTGAAACAGAATACCGGTTTCTTCACTCCAAGGGCTCCATCACCTGGGTGATAGGCAGGGCAGTCCCTCAAACCAACAAATCAGGAAAGATTATAGGATATATTGGCACCATCACCGATATTACTGAAAGAAAAAAGAATGAGGCCATCCTCTATGAAAGCGAGGAAAAATACAGGTTGTTGTTTGAAAGGAATCCTGCACCCATGATCATTTACGAAAAAGAAAGCATGAAACTGCTTTCAGTAAACGATGCCTTTTCAAAGCATTACGGTTACTCACGCAAGGAGACTGCGGGAATGTTTCTTTCGGATTTATACTCCGATCGGGATAAAAAACCACTCGCAACCAGGGTAAGGAAATTAATGGGATTTACGCATGTGGGAGAAAGGCATCATGTGAAAAAGGATGGTACACTGATTACGGTAATCTCCAGTTCTCATGAAATGAATTACCTGGGTAAAAATGCCAGGGTAGCTGTATTAACAGATATTACCGAGCGAAAGAAAATTGAAAAGGCATTGCGGGAAAGCGAAGAACGTTTCCGACGGTTGGCAGAAAATGCCGATGACGCGATATATCGTATTGAACTTTATCCGGAACAGAGATTCAGTTACGTGAGTCCGGCAATTACCAGGCTGACCGGCTATACGCCCGAAGACCATTATTCTGATCCCTCACTAGGGCTTAAATTGGTTCATCCAGACGACCGTTCATTAATTGAAAATTTAACCAATAATCCGGACAGGATAAGGGAGCCTGTTACCTTGCGATGGATTCGGAAAGACGGAAAAGTAATTTGGACAGAACAAAAAAATGTTCCCGTATATGATAGTAAGGGTAAGCTTATTGCGCTGGAAGGTATTTCCAGAGATATTACCTTGAGAAAAACACAAGAGGAAGAAATTACCAAATTATCGGTAGGAATGGAACAAAGTCCGGTAATAGTAATGATAACCGACACAAAAGGGAATATTGAGTATGTGAACCAGAAATTCTGTGATGTAACAGGGTATGCACATGCCGAAGTTATGGGGAAAAACCCCAGAATGCTTAAATCGGGAGATAAGAAACCCGAAGATTACAATATTCTTTGGGATACAGTTTTATCAGGCAATGAATGGAGGGGTGAGTTCCGGAACAGGAAAAAGAATGGAGAACTTTACTGGGAATCGGCTTCCATCTCCCCCATCCGGAATGAGAAGGGTGAAATCGCTTTTTTCATTGCAATAAAGGAAGACATTACTGAAAGGAAGAAAATGGAAGAAGAATTGCTTGCAGCAAAGGAGAAAGCGGAAGAGAGCGACAAGCTGAAAACGGCCTTTCTGAACAACATGTCGCACGAAATAAGAACACCACTGAATGCCATCACCGGCTTTTCTGATTTACTGAATGTGCCAGAAGTTGAGAAAGAAGAAATCGCACAGTATACCTCAGTCATCAAACAAAGCAGCAATCAGCTTCTGTCCATTATTGACGATATTGTCAATATTGCGACGATTGAAGCCGGACAGGTAAAGATTCTTCTACAAGAGACCAATGTCAATGAGGTATTTAAAAATATTTATAACCAGTTGCAGATTCGAATCACAACCAAAGACCTTTTACTTAAAATTGAAAGTTTCCTGCCGGAAGAGAAATCCTTTGTCATTGCTGATGAAACAAAACTCACACAGGTATTATCCAATTTACTGGTCAATGCCATAAAATTTACCGAAAAGGGCCTGGTAAAATATGGTTGCAAAATTACGGGAGAGTACCTGGAATTCCATGTAAGTGATACAGGCATTGGAATTCATGAAGATTTGCATGATAAAATATTTGAACGTTTCAGGCAATCGGATCTTAGTATCTCCAGAAAATATGGAGGTACAGGCCTTGGGCTATCCATTTCTAAATCATTTGTTGAACTGATGGGTGGTAAAATATGGCTGGAATCTTCACCCGGAGAAGGCTCTGTTTTTTATTTTACCATTCCTCACAAGCCCGTAAAGGTTGTAAAGGAAAGTGACTCGGAAAAGGAGGAAATACACCTGGATAGCAAAAGATCTTTCCTGATAGTTGAAGACGAGGATTTTAACTTTATGCTTACCAATCGCATTCTCGCCGAACATAAAATGAATATCCTCAGGGCTGTAGACGGCCTGGAGGCAGTTGAAATCTGCCGTAACAGGTCCGATATTGAATTAGTAATCATGGACATAAAAATTCCCGGTATCAACGGTCATGAAGCCACCCGCCGTATAAAGGCAATAAGACCGGATCTTCCGGTTATTGCTCTTACTGCATATGCACAGGAAGGATCAAGAGAACAGGCCATAAACAGCGGTTGCGATGAATACCTTTCAAAACCTTTCAAAAAGGAGGAGTTGCTCGAAATTGTCGGGAAATTTCTGAAGGATTAAGAGCTGACAATCCTCCAACAAAATGAAACACCCATGTTTTTGCACACACAAACACAATGATAATAAAATCAACAACATGAGTGTTCCCTGCCCGCCGGCTTGCAGGCATGCGTTTGTCAAAGAGCATTAAACCACAAGATGTAACATGCTTGTAATTAATAACATAAATTCTTTGTACGGATGAAAGTCTTCAGCATGGGCTACATGTTTACCAGGTAACCACCAAAACCAAAAAAACAGCGAGAGAAAAAATTCTTATACTTTATAGATCTGTCATGAAGGCGCAGCAGCCTCTGTAAAGCATAAAAGAATTGCCGGTTTTGTGAAAAAAAGACAATACATTTACCTTTAATTACGAAATGAGATATGCAAAAGTTATTCTTCATTGCTTTCCTGTTTTTGCTCATTTCCTGCTCAAAGGAAAAAGACAGCAAACCCGCAAAACTCTATTTTCCTCCGGTTGGAAGTAGCACCTGGGAAACCGTCACACCAGCCAGTCTTGGCTGGAATATTAATGAGATACCGGGCCTCCTGGATTTATTGGAAACAAATAGTACCAGGGCATTTATCCTGATTAAAGACGGAAAAATCGTCATTGAATCTTATTTTGGTCAGAACATTGCGGGTAACGGGCCTTTTACAGCTGTCTCAAACTGGTACTGGGCCTCTGCCGGTAAAACACTTACGGCTTTTCTAGCCGGAAAAGCGCAGGAAGAAGGTTTTCTGAATATCGATAACCCGACTTCAGACTACCTTGGTATGGGATGGACCAGCCTTAGCTCTTCCCACGAAAACAATATAACGGTATGGCACCAGTTAACCATGACCACCGGGCTGGATGACGGCGTGGCAGATAATCATGATTTCTCACCAGGCAACCTGCTTTACAAGGCAGATGCCGGAACAAGGTGGGCTTATCACAATGCCCCTTACACCCTGCTGGATGCAGTCATTGCCAGCGCTACAGATACAGACTTTGATTCCTACTTCAAAACCAGGCTGAAGGATAAAATTGGGATGGACGGCACCTGGGTTTGGTTGAATAACGACCATGTATATTTTAGCACTGCAAGGTCCATGGCGCGTTTTGGACTACTGATACTTAATAAAGGAAAATGGGATAAGGAGGTCATTCTGGAAGATGATGTGTTTTTTAATAATATGGTAACTACCTCACAAAACCTGAATAAAAGTTACGGGTACCTCTGGTGGTTAAATGGTAAGGAATCTTTCATGGCTCCTGGATCACAACTGGTTATTCCCGGAAGTATTACTCCAAATGCACCCCCGGATATGCTTTCGGGAATGGGCAAAAACGGTCAATATGTGAGTGTAGTGCCTTCACAAAATATTGTACTTGTGCGTATGGGAGATAATCCAGATCAGGCACTCGTGCCCTTCCTTTTTCTTGATGATATCTGGGAAAAACTCAACCTGATTATTAAGTAAAATATGATTCTGTCTAATCCATTTGTCGCAGGTATTCCGGATAACTTCAGTGCAGATAACGAAGCTGTTCTGATAGCAATTATTTTCCTTCTTGTTGGAATTTTGCTTACTTCAGTCAGCCTGTACTTTCTCAAAATGGCAAGTAATTCATTGCACTGGGAAAATTCCAACGGGGAAATTATCCGTTCAGAGATAAAGATTACCCGGGGTAAAAACGGAAAAAGCTATAAGCCGGTTATACATTTCAAATACCAGGTATACGGCACAGAGTTCATCTCAAAAAGAGTCTATTACGGCTCAAATGTGAGCACAAGTTCACAGAGCAGGGCCCAAAAGCTCATCGACAAATACCCGGTCGGACAAAAAGTGACCGTCTATTACGACCCTATGAAAAACACAAGGGCCGTGATTGAACCCGGTGCCCGCTGGGAAATAAAATTTTTCGTCCTATTCAGTTCCCTATTCATCATTGTGCCCCTGCTGTTTGTGAGGGTGGGAGAAATGATACAAATCATCCTGGGATTGTTTCAATAAAATATCGGGAATTCAGCAATTCACTCTCCTCACTTTTTTTATCTGTTTATTTTACCTACCTTCGCGGCTTCTTTATAAACCGCATTAAGATAAGTATCTGGTTAATATCTCACCAACTGGTATCGGACAAAGCAACAGAAAACCCTTAAGGCTTAAAATTTTTACCTATAAATGAAAACATTTGACGAACTGGCCATTGCCCCTGAAATCATCAGGGCGGTGACAGAACTTGGATTTAAAAACCCCATGCCTGTGCAGGAGCAGGTGATTCCCCACCTCCTGAACAAAAAAACCGACATCATTGCACTCGCACAAACAGGTACCGGTAAAACGGCTGCTTTTGGCTTACCCGTTATTCAGCAGGTTGATCTAAAACTCAATCAGCCCCAAATACTTATCATGTGCCCTACCCGTGAACTGTGCATGCAGATTACAAAGGACCTCACCGATTTTTCAAAATATATCAACAAACTCAGGGTATTGCCTGTTTACGGCGGTGCCAGCATTGAAACCCAAATCAGGGGGTTGCAAAAGGGAGTGCATATTATCGTTGCCACTCCGGGACGGCTCATTGACCTGATTGGACGAAATGTGGTAAAACTGAATCATGTATCGAAGGTGATTCTTGACGAAGCAGATGAGATGCTCAATATGGGCTTCTCGGAAAGTATTGATGAAATTCTATCCCGTTTGCCTGAAGAAAGAAACACACTCCTGTTTTCGGCTACCATGCCTCCCGAAATTTCAAAGATTGCACGCAAGTACATGAATAACCCGGTGGAAGTCACTATTGGGAAAAAGAATGAGGGTGCTGAAAATATAAGACACGTATGCTACATGGTGCATGCGAAGGATAAATACCTCACCTTGAAAAGACTGGCAGACTATTACCCCAACATTTACGGCATTGTTTTTTGCCGTACCCGCCGCGAAACACAGGAAATTGCAGACAAACTCATTACCGACGGATACAATGCAGAGGCACTTCACGGAGAACTCTCACAAAGCCAGCGTGACTATGTGATGCAGAAATTCAGGGTGAGAAACATTCAACTGCTGGTGGCTACCGATGTGGCCGCGAGGGGTATTGATGTGGATGACCTCACGCATATCATCCACTACAACCTTCCGGATGACCCATCTACCTACACGCACCGCAGCGGAAGAACAGGAAGGGTTGGCAAGGCAGGTATTTCCATCGTGATTGCCAACCTGAAGGAAAAGCATTTCATACGGCAGATTGAAAACAAAATAGGGAAACAGTTTGAAATGGCCCGCGTTCCCGGAGGAAAAGAAGTTTGTGAAAAGCAACTGTTCCACCTGGTAGATAAACTGGAAAAAGTGGAAGTTGAGCATTCCGGAATTGAACCCTACCTGCCCATGATTTTCACCAAACTGGCATGGATGGAAAAGGAAGATCTTATCAAGAGGCTTGTTTCGCTGGAGTTTAACAGGTTCCTGGATTATTATAAAAATGCCAAGGATTTGAACCAGCGCGAAGAACCATCTTCACGAAAAACAAGGGATGGCAAAAAGAAGGATTTACGGAAATCAAATGAAAAAAAAGATTACGGATCATTCTCCAACAAGCCAGGTTCATCCCGCATGTTCATTAATCTTGGTAAGTTCGACGGTTTATATCCAAACAACCTCATTGACCTCGTTAAGAAACAAATGAACGGAAACAGGGTGAGAATAGGAAAAATCCAGATGATGAACAGGCACAGTATATTCGAAGTGGAAAACATTGACCCAAGATCCATGATGGAAGCATTCGGAGAAACCAGTTATGAAAACAGGACCATTTTCCTGAAACCTGATGGTGACAAACCCGAAAGTCCACGGAGCTTCAAAAAAATGAAGAAAAAAGCAAGGGTCTGATCCCTGCTCCCCTGCTAACCGACCTCATTAAACAATAAAACCAGGCTGTACAGATAACAATTATCATCGCTTTTTTCTTATTTGTCATTTCTGCGTCCCTATCACTCCACATGGTTATCGGGAGGGAGCAGGAATCTATAAAGTCCTTTTTACGCCTAGCGGTAATTTAATCCCTTTTTAACCGGGGTGAGCCATTAGTGAATAGGGTAATAAGTTTATACCTGTTAGCTTTCCTCCAGTTGCTTAGGTTTGATTTGAAAATAAGGTTGCTTGAAAAATTATTTAATACAAAATAAAACCCGATCAATTCCTGAACCTTATTTTCCTTTTCTCAACTTAGTAACCAAAAATAACGGAATCCACTTTAGCCTCATTACCTTATTGAATACCAAGTACATACTACACTTTCAATTTTTTATTGTTCTCTTCGACATATGGTATACGGCCATAACCAATGCCACATAGATCAATTCCGCGAATGTTAAAAAAATTTAAAACCCATTCAGGCATTTTCGAGCATGCAATGTTTTTATGTGGAATGATTATATTAGGTGTTCAAATTTTATATTGGCCTCCATGCGTATCCTCAAAAATAAGCGCTCATCATTAACAGTTATTCTTATCCCGTTTTTTCTTCTGGGCACAGGCGAATTTCTTTCAGGTCAGAACGGCAGGAAATCGCTGCAAGCTGTTCGCACCGATACTCCCCCTGCGATTGACGGATCTGTGAGTGAACCCGTGTGGCAGATTGCTGTACCAGCCACAGGGTTTTTCCAGTACGAGCCGCATAACGATCGCCCTGCCAGTCATGATACCTATGTATGGGTGCTCTATGACAATTATTACCTTTACATTGGTGCAAGAATGATGGACTCCGAACCGGACAGGATTCTGGGAGAACTGAGTCTGCGCGACGGGGAAGAAAACCTCAACGCCGACAAATTCTGGATTGACATCAATCCCTTTGACGATGGTATTTACGGGTTTTCGTTCAGGGTATCAGTTTCTGGCGTGCAAACCGATGTGAACATCTCCCACGGTACCGGCCGCCGTGGCGAATTGAGCTGGGATGCAGTGTGGATGAGTGCCACAGGCATTACGGAGGATGGCTGGGAAGCCGAAATAAAAATTCCCTACTCCGCATTACGTTTTCCGGCAATGGATGTGCAGTCGTGGGGCATCAATTTCTGGCGCGAGGTGCGCCGAACCAGGGAATCCTCCTCCTGGAATTTCGTGAACCGGCGTATTGGCGATGCCGTTGCTTCCATGGGTCTGCTAACCGGTATTGAAGGGGTAAAACCACCTCTCAGGCTGGCATTGTTTCCCTACACCTCAGCTTACCTTGAGAAAAACGGAAATGGCAGAGGATGGAAAGGCACCCTGAACGGTGGCATTGACCTGAAGTGGGGTGTGAATGAAAGCTTTACCGTGGACATGACACTTATCCCCGATTTCGGCCAGGTGCAATCCGATGCCAGGGTACTGAATCTTACCCCCTACGAGGTGAAATATGATGAAAAACGCCAGTTCTTTACCGAAGGAACCGAACTGTTTAACAAGGCCGACCTTTTTTACTCTCGGCGGATTGGGACAAGGCCCAGTGGCTACCGCCATGCCTACAATGCAACCCGGTCGAATGAAATTGTCACAGAAAATCCCCTGGAGACCAGGTTGATCAACGCTACAAAATTATCGGGAAGAACCCAATCAGGCCTGGGAATAGGTATTTTCAATGCCATGACGGCTGCAGGAAATGCCATCCTGAGGGATACGCTTACCGGCAGTGAAAGGAAATACAACACGCAACCCTTTACCAACTATAGCCTTGTGGTGCTGGATCAAAGCCTCAGGAACAATTCCTTTATCAGTTTTGCGAACACCAATGTAGCAGGGTTAAGGGAAGGATACACAGGTAATGTTACAGGAACTGATTTTCGCTTTCTTGACAAAACCGGCATGTACAGGATAAGTGGTGTGGCTGCAATCAGCCAGCAATACTTCCAGGATGCTGACAATAACTTTGGTTACAAATACAATTTCAGCCTGGGTAAGTTCGGAGGCCCCTGGCAATACAATTACTCCAGGGAGGTGATCAGTGATACCTATCACCAGAATGACCTGGGTTTTCTGCGAAGGAATAACCTGGTTTCAGACCGGATCTCGTTCAGTTATAACATTTTTGAACCCTTCTGGAAACTGCTGAATTTCTCCAGCGGATTCTCGGCCAATTACCACCGGCTGTATGAAAAGGAGAAATTTACCACGGTAAATATTGGATACAATTTAAGGGTTCTTTTTGAGTCAAGAACTTTTATGATATTCAGGGCAGAGTTCGAACCATTTGGAAGAAGAGATCATTTTGAGCCGCGTGTGCCAGGCCGTTTTTACGACATAGGGCAGGAACTTGAAATTGATCTGATGGTTTCGAGTGATTACAGGAGAAGGTTATATTTTGATGGTAATATAGAATATCAGAAAACTTTTTCGGATTATAATCAGAAAGATTATTCCATTGAACTAAGGCCTACAATTAGAGTATCTGACAAACTCAACCTCACCCCCGGCGTTGAGTTTGAGAAAGGAATAAATGACATTGGATATGTGTCACATACCGATGAAGACAATATTTACTTTGGTTTACGCAATACCTCCACTTTTGAAAATACCTTCAGAACCAATTATATTTTTAACAACCACCTTTCATTTGGTTTTAACCTCAGGCATTACTGGTCGCGTGTTGATTACAGGAACAGGTACTTTTTTCTGCAGGAAGATGGTAAATTAGTTGAACTGGATGCATTTCCTCCCACTGCAAATATCAACTATAACGCCTTCACCGTTGATGCCATGTTAACCTGGAATTTCGCCCCGGGAAGCCGGATGACGGTTGTATGGAAAAATACCATTGACTCCGAACGGAACGAATTGATTAACAGTTACCTGAACAATGTAAGAAACCTACTGAATGAGCCCCAGATCAACAGTTTCTCGGTAAAAATCCTTTACTACCTTGATTACCATTCATTAAAAAAGAGGAGATTTTAGTATCTTTAGCTATTATTCAACCAGGGATGGTAGCTATACAACATCAGGGACAGGTAGCAATCCTGATTATTTTCAGGTTTGGTTTTTGGGGGTCTATCTGGGGACTCTCGCAAATGGCTTTTATGCCCTAGAGGCTGAAAATGATTAAAAACCTCAACTTCTTCAAGGTGCTTGGTACCGGCGGAGGTTCTGGTTACAGTGCCACACCGGGTTTCAGGAAATACGCCCTGCTCACACTCTGGAATTCCCTGGAGGAGGCAGAAGAGTTCTATAAAAACTCAGGCATACTAAAAAGTTACAGGAAAAGAAGAAAGGAAGAACTGAGCATTTTCATGCGCCCCCTCTCAGCAAGGGGTGAATGGTCAGGTAAAAGCCCTTTTCTGGCCCATAAAGCAACCAAGGCAGAGCAACCACTGGCCGTTATCACACGAGCCAGCATTAAATGGAGGCACATTCCTGCTTTCTGGAAGAAAGTGGCAGGCGTAACCATGTCGCAACGATCCTTTGACGGACAGATATACAGCCAGGGTATTGGAGAACTTCCATGGGTTGAGCAGGCCACATTCACGATATGGACCAGCATGCAGGAAATGAAAAATTTTGCCTACGGATCCAGTATGGCCCATATGGATGCCATTAAAACCACCCGGAAACACAATATTTTCAGCGAAGAAATGTATGCCCGATTCCAGGTACTAAAAATCACCGGGGCTATGGATGGAATAAATCCGCTGGCCAGGTTTGCCGGAGGCAGGAGACCTATTATACGGCTTATCTCTTCAGGTAATCCCGGAACAGCTTCTCAAATTTTGCCACTTTAGGCGTCACTACCATTCGGCAATAGCCTTCATTGGGGTTATTGGCAAAATATTCCTGGTGGTAATCCTCGGCAACAAAGAAATTTTTGATGGGGGTTATTTCCGTTACAATGGGATCATTCCAGATTTTTTCTTTATTGTGTAAAGCCTTTATTTCCTCTGCAATCCTCTTCTGCTCTCCATTATGATAAAAAATAGCCGAACGGTACTGTGTTCCGGTATCTGCTCCCTGCCGGTTGAGAGTTGTCGGGTCGTGAGTCATGAAAAATATCTCCAGCAGTTTGGCAAAGGGCAATACCTCCGGGTCAAACACAACCTGCACTACCTCTGCATGGCCGGTTCTGCCGGTGCATACTTCCTTGTATGTGGGGTTTTTAACTGTGCCTCCTGAATATCCTGAAGTAGCTGAGACCACACCTTCCAGGCGTTCAAAAATTGCCTCCACACACCAGAAGCATCCTGCCCCCAGCGTAACTGTCTGATAATTATTCTGACTCGTATTCATTTTAGATTTCGCTGAATTATTCTGTGAAACTGCATCTCTCTCGTTACAAAAAGAAAGAAAAAATACCACACCAAAAATAAAGATTGTTGCTTTCATTTTTTATATAATAACATATAAACATATTAAAATGTTTTGATGAAAAAAGTTTTAGACTTTCCAAAAAAGTTGATTTTCCCCATTGCAAATGAGAAAAAATCTTTCCACATTGCGCCGTTAATTTCCCTTTTAATCTCCAACTTGTAAAAATTTTATGCAAATCACAGAAACCCATGCCAAAAGTGGCTTCCGTTCATTCAGTCGAAATTACTGGATTGTCATCTTAATGGAGTTTTTTGAAAGAGGTTCCTATTACGGGATGATGAGTATTCTGTCGGTTTACATGACAGACCAGCTACTTTTTTCAAAAGAAAGTGTAGGAGTCATTAAAAGTACCATTCAGCCACTTCTTTACATTTTACCCATCTTATCAGGAGCATTGGGCGAAAGGTTTGGTTATAGGAAGACATTGATATTCTCCTTTATCTTTCTTGGGTTGGGGTACTTCCTCACCAGCCAGACAACAGAATATGCAATGGTATTTGCAAGCTTAATCATAATGGCTTTTGGGGCCGGAGCATTTAAACCTATGATTTCGGGAACCATTGCCAGGGAAACAAATGAAAAAAACAGCACCCTGGGATTTGGCATCTTTTACTGGTCCATTAACCTTGGTGCATTTATATTCCCCCTGATTCTTGTACCTTATATTAAAAACACCTTCGGATGGCAGTATGTTATGGTAGCTTCGGCAATCGGAACATTATCCATGCTCATTCCAACACTGTTTGTATACAAGGAACCTAAAAAACCGGAAAACACCAAAACCATTGCTGAAGTGCTTAAGGGCGCAGTCATGGTTCTTACCGACAAACGTTTCATCGGGCTAATAGTGATCTATTCAGGTTTCTGGATTCTTTACTTCCAGATGTTTGACTCAGTTCTCTGGTATGTTCAAAAATATGTGGATGCATCTGCCATAAATAACTCCATAAACGGTTTCTTCTCCTTGTTTGGCGTTAACCTGAACTGGAAGTTTGATGTGGAGCATGTGACAGTAATCAATGCGGGTACCATTATTCTGCTTCAGATTCTGGTCTCCAATATTGTGAAGAAGACCAAAGCACTTACTACCATGATTGCAGGTATTGCCATTGGTACGGCCGGAATGGCCATCCTGGCAATTAATACCAATATATGGGTTTTCATTATTGGCATTGTCATTTTCTCCATTGGGGAAATGACAGCTCACCCCAAGTTTATCAGCTATGTTGGACTGATTGCTCCGGAAGACAAAAAAGCCCTGTACCTGGGATATTCATTTCTTTATGGTGTGATCGGAAGTTTTATTGGCGGGATTCTTGGTGCAAATCTCTATGTGCATTTTGTTGACAACCTGAATCAACCAAGAACCCTTTGGATTATTTTCTCGATGATTGGTGTTATCACAATTATTGGCTTATTGCTTTACAATAAATACCTGGCTCCCAAAAAGAGCTTATAAATGATTCGAATTTACAGGCTGCCATGACAATATTTCTACATGGCAGCCTGTTTTTTATTTGCCAGTTTTTATCAAACAATGCGTAAATTTGTATTGTAAAGAAGCAGAAAATAATGAACCAGGGCAGCGAATCTT
This sequence comes from Bacteroidota bacterium, assembly GCA_037446695.1. Lineage (GTDB taxonomy): Bacteria > Bacteroidota > Bacteroidia > Bacteroidales > PUMT01 > JBBIHY01. Next base: position 6,826 of record JBBIHY010000019.1, on the reverse strand, counting down.
TCAGGAAAAAAATTGACCAGCTCATGGAACTCTTCAGGCGTTTTGCAGAGAAAATGGATAAGGAGAACCTCTCTGATAACTCTCCCTATGCTCAGAATTTTCGAATGATGCTGGAAAATTATGACCGTATGAAGGGATTTTTGCCAGATGATATTCCTGAAAACCTGCGCGGACCTTTCGAACAAATGCTGAATGAGCTGATTCAAAAATTGCGTGACGAAATTGGAGAAGTCCGGCAAACCCCGGCCCAGGAAGAAAAAACTAATGTTACTCCGGACGAAATTGAGCAAAAACTAAAGCAGGGAAATCTCTCCCCTGCTGAAATGGATGAGTTACTCGATAAAATGATCGCCATGAAAAAAGGTAACAGTTAATTACCCTGTTGGTTTCTCCACAATAATGTTGATACTGAAGATCCCTGAAACTTTTTGCCTGAATTCATTGTAAGTAGTTTCATCCAGATAGTTTTTCAATACTTCGTCCGGTATTTCAACCTGCCTTTCCTTTTGAATTTCCACGCTTGTGAACCCTGCCGATAACACTATAGTGAGGTATTCGTTTTTGTCAATGGCCCCTGTAACACATCCTGCATAAAGTTCAGCTGCCCGCTGAGCTGCCTCCGGCAGTTTCCCAATTACCACCACATCACTAATGGAAAAATGCCCACCTGGTTTCATTATCCTGAATATTTCAGAAAAGGCTTTTTTCTTGTCTGGAACCAGGTTCAGCACACAATTACTTACTACCACATCGGCAATATTGTCTGATAAGGGAATATCTTCTATGTCTCCAAAGACAAATTCCACATTCGCGTAGTTCATTTTTTCAGCATTGAGTCTTGCCTTTCCTATCATTTCTTCTGAAAAATCAAGACCAATCACCCAGCCTTTTTCTCCAGTCTCTGCGCGTGCGACAAAACAATCGTTACCGGCACCACTGCCAAGATCCACCACAGTATCTCCGGGTTTTATACCCGCAAAACCAACCGGCAAACCGCAACCAAGTCCCAGGTCAGCCTCCTTCATGTAACCCTTCGTTTGACGGTAATCCTCACTGTAAACCGAATAATCAACAGCCGGTGCCGAAGCGCCGCAACAACCTGAAACCTGCTGTGGGGCCATAGCTATCTGTGAATACTTTTCCTTCACAATCCTTTTTATAACTTCATTTTTGTTCATGGCAATAAGAATAAAATTTATGTCGTAAATTTACGACATAAATTTTATAAATTAAAAATCTTCAGGAAAAATATTTTAAAGTTTGTTAAAAGAATCCGTGTAATTAAAAGTTGTAGTTTAACCCAATTGTGAAGAACCTTGGCATACCAACCTTGATACCCTGCGGCCTGCGGGAGGCAATATATCTTTCGTTGAAAATGTTTTTTACACTGGCTGATAATTCAATTCCTTTGTTGGGTAATGCATACCAAAGTGTTCCGTCTGCGACAAAAAAGCAAGGAATCTCTCCTATTTGTCCGTTTGCTGTTGCCTGCCGGTAGGAGTAATCTGTATCTGCGGCTGCCTGATCAATCCAGGTATTCACATCCCTTGTATTCAGAACATCAGCAAATTGTCTTCCTGTGTATCTTCCCGACAAGCGGATTCCAAAACCTCCAGGTAAATCCAGCATGAAGGCACCAGACAATATTACTGAAGGTGCATAGGGTGTTTTATTCCCCCGGATATTCACCATAACAGTATCATTTCCCCCGTTGGTACGAATTTTTTCAATCACAAACCTGTCGTTGCTGAAACTGGCATTTAACAGGGTTGAAGTGAAAAGTACGGAGGAATTCCAGCCAGAAGGCAAAAGACCGCCTAGATTTATCAAAACACTGGTTTCAAGTCCATAATGAAGTGTAGCTCCGCCATTTATCAGTCCTGTTCCTCTTCCGCCGGAAGATTCTGAAACTGGTATTACCTGGTTAGAAAAATTCATGTGAAATGCAGTTACTTCAAGTTCTGCCACTTCATGAATCCTACCCCTGACACCCAGCTCGTAATTCCAGCTTTTTTCGGCCTCCAGTTGTAAATCAACCCCAACGTTACTAATGGCATCCTTTATTCTTGGCGGTGCAAATCCCCGGTGAATACCTGCAAAAAGACCAAAATTTTCCGTGAGATTGTAGTTCAGACCAGCTCCCGGAATAACAGAAAACATATTGCTTTGTTCCACAATTGCAGTATCCCTGGCATTTAACCGTATAATTTTCCTTTCATACCAGATAGCTTCGGTTCTTATCCCGGCGGTGAGTGAGAATTTATCACTCAAAAGCATTTTGTTCTGAATATAACTGCTTACAGCCCTGCCTGTCCTTATCTCATCATCCCTGAGAGTTCCTGACAATGCTCCTGCCTTTGTACCATTCACCCTCTGCTCAAAAGCCCTCTCATACAAGAACCTCACTCCTGCATCCATGGTGGCTTCTTTTTCTCCAACATTGTAGCGGTATTTCAACCTGGGCTCAACACCGGCAACTTCAAACTGCCTGTTTCTCTGACCGGTGCTGTTTCGCATGTAAATTGCTCCTCCGGGTAATGTGGAATCTCCGTACATCACACCGGTCAGGTTAGATGCTGTTGCACTGTATGTAAAATCCTGCCTGTTCCAGTTCCTGGTAGTGGTGTAGCCAAATAATGTAGTGTTCAACTGCACCCCGTCAGCGATAGAGTATTCATGGGTGGCACTCATTGAGTATCTCCTTACATCAAAAATATCATCAGGGGCAATACGCAGGTAGTCATTTCCACCCTGGTCGAACATAGGTTGAGTAAGCCCTACATAAGTGGAGTTTGAGTTCTCATCATACATCCCAACTTTGAAAGTAAGATGCGTGGAAGGACTTATACGCATCCGGAATTTGGAGGACAAATCATTCAGCCTGAACATTGTAGGTCCGAAATTATCAGCCTGCTTTCTCAGGTAGTTTATGTATACCCCGGTATTCCCGAAACTGGTTCCATATCCCAGTTGACCAGAAAAGAATCCATGTTCACCTCCGCGGACGGCTAACGTGCCAAGCGGACCTGCAGGGGGATCAGGTGTAAGGTAATTGATCACCCCGCCAATTGTTTGCGGGCCGAATAATATGGAACCATTTCCTTTCAGTACCTCAATCCCCGCCATACGATCAATGGCCGGTGTGTAGTACATCTCAGGCTCACCATAAGGACCAAGTGCAACTGGTATACCATCCTCCAGGATGAGTACATTACGACTTTTGTCGGGATCCAGACCCCTGATGCCAATATTCATTCGCAAACCCAATCCCTCTTCTTCAACTACATGAAGGCCTGAAATGGTGCGAAAAACATCATTCCCGCTTATGGGGCTGATGGATTTCAAATCCTGCCTGTTAATAAAATCAGCTGAGCCGGGTAAATAACGAAGCATTCCAACCCTGCTGCCAGATATCACCACCTGCTCGAGCATCAGATTATCCTGATCCAGTTCCAGGATTAATTCATACATACCATATTCCAGTCGGACCAACCTTTCGACGGCTTTGTAGCCAATACCCTGAACCCGCAGAACGATTTCACCCTCAGGCAGGTTTGAAAGTACAAACCGTCCCTGGGCATCAGTTGAGGTACCTATATTTGTTCCTTTCAGATAAACGGCAATAAATGGCGCAGCCTCACCCCTGCTCTGCACAACGCCATAGACACCCCGATCTATATTTCCGGTATAACCGGCAAAGGAAATGCCAACGACTATAAATAGAATTATAACTGACGTAAAAAAAAATTTCATAGCTGTTTAATTTAAGTGATTTGAAGCAAAACTAAACAGCAAGGCTTTGGCAGGTAATCCCTAATTTTAGGTATTTTAAAAACTGATTGGGTAAAATTGGTAATATATTTGATTCTCCTGAACGAGAATATAAAATAACAGCAGGCTCTCACCATGGGCAGGTTCAGCCTGCTGCAAAAAATCCTGTTATAAAAACCACCTGTATGCCAGGCTGAAATTTCGTCCGGGCATAGGGAAATTTCTGTCCTCGATCCTTGAAAGATGATCACGGTACCGGGAATTCAAAAGATTGTCCCCTCTCAGAATGATAACATGTCTCCCGGCAGCATTTATCCTGTAACCGGCTGACATACCCAGCAGCATATATCCCTCGGTGATATCTTCCTCCGGAGCAACCTTGTTTTGGGTTGCAACCACCTGGGTTTTTGCACCCAGCCAAAAACTGCCAAAATCATATTCTATGTCGGTATGTACCCTGAAAGGTGGAATGAATGGGAGATACAGTCTTCCGTTTTTAATTCTTCTTCCATCCACATAATCCAGTCCGAAACCCATTTTCAATTTTTCAACGGGTTGAACGGCAAGGGAGAACTCCCCTCCGAGCAGGCGGGCTTCATCTCCCTCATACTGGAAAATTGGCAAACCAGAGCTGTGATCAACACTTCCTGTTGGTACAAAAATGATAAAGTTTCTAAAGTAATTTACAAACCCTGCAAGCTCAAACTGAACAATTCCCTTTTCCCATATGAAAAAGAGATCCACCCCCTGCCCTACCTCATCTTTTAATGTATTATCGCCAATCTCATATACTCCGGCTCCCAGGTGCGGACCATTGGCAAACAGTTCTTCCACAGATGGGTTTCGGTGAGAACGTGCAAACTGTCCACCAACCTCAAGTCCTTCAATTGGTCGATGGTTAAAGCCAAATGAACCGGAATAGTTCAGCGCACTTCTGTTGCTGTTAACATCGGGAAAAATCAGGTTTGGCAATGCGCCTGTATATTGAAAATCCAGTCGCATGCCAAACTGAAGGCGCATTATCCTTGATACGGGAATTTCCTGGAATGTAAAAATACCAAGACTCAGTCTGCGCTCACCGGGGGTGAATATTTCCTCTCCACCCATTTTCATCTCATGCCCATGCACATTTATGCCCATAGCACCTCTGTCGAGAAAGCCAATCGGCTTATGCTGCATCGTAAGGGTAGAACTAAATGAGAGTTTATTGAATTCAAGACCCACCTCCTCATCTGGAATGCCCCCAATAATTTCATATTCACCCTCCTCCTGGAACATTTTTGTCGCGTTGAACCGCAGTTGTCCCTTGTCCAGAAATCCACTTCTCTCGAAGGCAAACCTGCCCTGCAAGGCTTGTCTTTTCATACGGATTTCAACTCCCTGATTCGGATCATCAGCATTCTCAGGAATTTCGTAATCCTGACCTGTTAAGGACAAGCTAACCCCTCCCTGCAAACGGGAGTTTTTGAATCCAAGCCCCAATGCTCCGTCATAATTCTGCATGGAAGTACCCAGCAGAACGCCATCAGGGGTGGTAATGTCCCCGGATTGCCTGAAGGCAAAACGCCCCGAGGCGGAAACTTTATCTGTTCCATAGGTATAGCGTCCAAAGCCTGCAACCATTTTATTCATGGTAGCTCCCTGCAGGGAGAGCACACCAGAAGACCCGGACTCCCACCTGTCAGGTATATCAGTTGTCATGAGGTTAATTACACCGCCCAGGGCGCTGGAACCATACAAAAGACTGGCAGGTCCACGCACAACTTCCATGCGGTTTACTGCAAGCGGATCAAGTGCGATGGAATGGTCAGCAGAAGTTTCAGAAATATCACCCATCCTCTCACCATTTTCAAGAATCAAAATCCTGTCGCCATCGAGTCCGCGAATAACAGGCCTTGCCGGCATAGATCCCATGGAGCGCATGGCAACACCGGCTTCCCCATTCAGCATTTCACCAAACGAAGCCTCAGACCTTCTTTGAAGCGATTCACCGGTATAGACCTGATCTGGCTGATACCGAAAACCACTTTGAGTGGGAGAAGCGGTAAACACCAGTTCTTCAAGGTTAATCCCCTCATACTCAACAACAATATCGACTTCAACTGACTGGTTGCGGCTGATTTCAAATTCCACTGAGGCGGCTTTGTAACCCATACCAACTGCCATCAACCTGTGCCTGCCTTCCGGCACATTGGTAAGAATATAATGACCGGAAACATCGGTCATGGTTCCGATCCCTGTGCCCTCAATTACAAGGTTAATAAACGGAATATGTTCGCCTGTTTCGGCATTCACCACATGCCCAAATACATTGGCATCAGTCCTTGTCTGGCCGGACAATGGAGTAACTAAAAAAATGAATGAACCCAGGAGAAATATATAAATTCTCATATCAAAGATATTTTATTGATTTAACAAAAGAATGCAGGTAAAACTGCCTGAACAGAAAAAATTGGGAAGGTTAACTCCGGGGTGGGGCTCTTAAACAAGGTAATCCTGCAAACGCAGAAATTGGATATGAAAAGTAGTTCAGGATCGGAAAAATTTGAAGAAATATCTTAAAAATCCTGAGTAAAACCAGGCCTGTCAGCACAAATAAAACTGCTTTGAAAATAAGGTCCAGTATAAGAAATTCTATATCGTTGTGCTGGTGATCCTCAGCAAAATTATTTGTTGAAAAGGGAATTTTTGCATAGGGGTGTGCATGGTCAACAATAATACCATTGGGCAATTCATGGAAATGCCAGTTGGCCACACGGTTGTGGAACAACCAGAGCATAGGTATTATGAGCAAAAGGTGAATAAGCCTTTTCATTCCAATCGAAAAATTCCCTGCAAAAATAGTAAACTTTTATTTTCCCTTACAGGCATTTATTTCAGTATTATAACGGATGAAACATCCATGTTTTTGCAAACACAAACACAATAATAACAAAATCAGCAACATGGGTGTTCCCTGCCCTCCGTCAGGCAGGCATTCGTTTGTTAAAGAGCATTAACCGATAAGGTGTAACATGCTTGTAATTAATAACATAAATTTTTTGTACGGATGAAA
>JBBIHY010000018.1:0-51552 GCA_037446695.1 Bacteroidota bacterium | reverse complement strand
GACGCAAGCGATGCGAACCGTACAGCACACATCACGAGGATTGGAGCAATGAAACACGGTTAGGATGCTGTTCAACCCTTCCTTTTGCTGCGCATCCCGATTTATCGGGACGGGTTTCACAGCACCAATCCCGAGCCCGTTGTGTGCTATATTATGAAACCAGAAAGTAAGCGATGAATATTATTCAAAAGATAAGAATATTTTATTTTTCAGGCACGGGAAATGCAAAACGAATTGCACAATGGTTTTCTGAGTTTGCTGTCAAAAAGAAAATTGATTGCGAGATATTCGATATTGTTAGATTTGACTTTAACAAAAATTCTAAGTGTTTCAACAATGCAACGATTTTAATAATATCTCCTATACATGGTTTTAATTTTCCGAAAATTACATTGAATTTTATTCGTTGTTTTCCGAAAGGAAATAACAATATTATATTGATGAATACAAGGGCGGGGATGAAAATTGGGAGTTATGTAACCCCTGGACTTACAGGTATTGCATTTATTTTATCTTCACTAATTTTAAAAATGAAAGGTTACAAAATTGTTGGTCAAATTCCTTTTGATATGCCCTCTAATTGGTTTCAATACACCCAGCATTGAATAAAGAGACCGTGAAATACTTGCACAAAATTAACTATGGTCGGGTAGAAAAGCATTCATATAAGATTTTTTCAGGGCAAAAAGACTTTCTTTCAAATCGGGATTTGATACAAGATATTTTGATTTCACCTATTGCGCTTGGTTACTATTTACTTGGCAGGTTTGCATTTGCCAAATCATTTTATGCTTCGGCAAATTGCGATAACTGCAAAGCCTGCATAAAACAATGTCCAGTTCAGGCAATTAAAATGGTTAACAACCATCCATTTTGGACTTTCAGGTGTGAGAGTTGTATGCACTGCATGAATATATGTCACAAAAGAGCGATTGAGACAGCTCACGGATTAATTATTATTGTTAGTATTTTAAGTTCATTTACTCTGACAATATTATTGTATAACATTTTACAAATAGAACTTAAATCTTCCCTTGTGAGATTGACACTTTGGTCAGGAATATTTATGTTGTATATATTTCTTATGTATTTTTTGCAACATTACTTAATTAAAAACAGAATTTTATCAAAATTTATTTCGCTCACATCTTTGACACATTATAAATTTTGGGGACGATACAAATCAATTAAAGACAATGAATGGAAAGAATAAATACAGCACACAAAACACAATCAATATAGCCAATAAGGGTTTCAGGGGTGTGTGAAGTTCATCACACGCATCAATCTTTTGTCTTGATTGATAGGAACTTCACTCCACAACCTCTTACTGGCCATACCGCCATTGATGGTATGCAATACGCTTCGCTTAACGGATGCTTCATTTAAAAATTGAAGCGCTTAGGAACAGGGCAGGCAAATCGAATGGCTTTTTTAACTAACTTGTACACAAATATCAGGATGATTTTTAAATTCCCGCATCCTGGTGCATACCATCGGGATCGGGAATAACCGGGTTAGGGGTGACCGGCAGCTCTATCCACCTGCAGCAGGTGTGGTAATAAATCAACCGTCAAACTTTTTGGCCTCCTCCCAAATCACATTCATTTCATCAAGGCTCATGGTTTTCAGGGAGCGGCCCTTTTTGATGGTTTGCTGCTCCAGGTAATTGAACCTCCGCATGAACTTCTGGTTGGTCTTTTCCAGGGCATTTTCAGGGTCTACCTCGTAGAGTCTTGCCGCATTTACAAGGGAAAAAAACAAATCACCAAATTCATTCTCTATTTTTGCCCGATCCTGTTTGTGTATCTCCTCTTTCAGTTCCCTTAGTTCCTCCAGTACCTTATCCCATATCTGCTGCCTTTCCTCCCAGTCAAAACCAACCCCTTTTACCTTGTCCTGAATGCGGTTGGCTTTGATCAGTGCAGGCAGGGAGGCCGGTACGCCGGAAAGAACCGTCTTGTTACTCTCTTTCATCTTCAAATGTTCCCAGTTTTCCTTCACTTCCCCTGCACCTGAAACTTCGGTTGTTCCGAATACATGCGGATGCCGGTATATCAGTTTTTCATTAATTGCATTGATCACATCGGCCATGTCAAATTCTCCTTGTTCGGAACCAATTTTTGCATAAAATACAATATGCAGCAAAATATCTCCCAACTCCTTGCGGATATCGGTTAAATCATTTTTGATAATCGCGTCGGCTAATTCGTAGGTCTCTTCAATGGTTAAAATACGCAGCGATTCCAGTGTCTGCTCCCTGTCCCAGGGGCACTTTTCCCTCAGTTCATCCATAATATCCAGAAGCCTTCCGAAAGACTCCATTTTTTCCTGCCGGGAAGAATTTGCTTTATCCATTCTGAAAAGTTTTCTAATTGTCCTGTTTCAGCCTCGCGGCCTGTTTGCTTTCAAAGAATTTCACCCTTATCACTCCTCCCACCGAAAGATTCAGAAGCGGTGCTGCATGCCCCTTGTTTATGGCTATCTCCAGCAAATCCAGTGAATTAAAAATTACCGATATCTCACCCACCGGCACATCACTGTATTTCAGGTTTATCTGGTTAATCCGGTAATGATTGCTGCCAAGCAACACTTCAAATGGCCGCCCCTTGCCAATCCTCTCAAAAAGTTCCCTGGTAATGTTCGTAAATGCATTCTGGAAGGAGTCAATATAAATTACAGTACCGTTGATAACCGATTCCTCAATCACCGCCCTTCTCGGGGTTTGTTTCTGATACTGCCCGGTCTCTTTCCCTGCTTTGGAAAGTTCCTCCCCAGCATAAAGGGCACATGCTGCTTCCACAAAAGATTCCAGGTAATTGTTTTCATTCTTCTTCACCGGAAGTTCAACCAGCTTGTCCGGTTCATCCTTAAAGAGCAGACCAAAAATACCATTATCGGCACCTATAAAAAAGTGGCCATCGTATTGGGCGGCAAGCAGTTTCTGTTCGTTCTCGGGTTCGGTGTTCACACAAATCAGGTGAATGCTTCCCTTGGGAAAATGTGCATACGAATTCCTGATGACAAAGGCTGCCTGCACGGTATTAAAGGAGGATACCTGGTGGGAAATATCCACCACCCTGGCTTCAGGCAGACGTGAAAAAATTTTGCCTTTCACCATGCCAACATAAAAATCATTCTGATTCCAGTCGCTTGTGAGGGTAATAAGTGGCATCCGGGAGTTCTTTAAATCGTGTACAAAGGTAAAATAATCAAAAAAAAAGCTGTTAATTTGCTTATGTCAAACCTACATGAATTTTATCAGACTCACAATGTCTTTGAAAAAAATTCCTTGGGCAATGACATAACACATTCTGTAAAAACAAAGGATGACCGAACAGATAATTTATCTCGAAGGGATTGACCCGGTAATTTTATTTGGCTCCAACAACCAGATATTCGACAAAATCAAATCCTATTTCCCAAAGTTGAAGATCGTCGCCAGGGGTAGCGAGATTAAGCTGGTTGGCGAAGAAAATGAAATCGAACGGTTTGACGAAACCCTGCACCTGTTCATGGAATACATTCAGAAGTTTAACCGGTTTACCGAACAGGACATAGAGCAGATGATGATCAGGCAGACAGCCTACCTGCAGGAAAAGGGAGAAATTGACGATGCCGATACCCTGGTCTTTGGCAACCAGGGAAAACTCATCAAGGCACGCACCTTTAACCAGCGACGCATGGCCAAGGAGTGTAATGACAACGACCTCATCTTCGCCATTGGTCCTGCCGGTTCTGGAAAAACCTATACCGCCATTGCACTTGCCGTGAAGGCCTTCAAGAACAGGGAAGTAAAACGCATCATTCTTACCAGGCCTGCCGTGGAAGCTGGTGAGCACCTTGGATTCCTGCCCGGCGACCTGAAGGAAAAACTGGATCCTTACCTGCAGCCATTGTACGATGCCCTCAATGATATGATTCCCCCCCGCAAACTCAAGGATTATATTGAGGAGGAAATCGTGCAGATTGCCCCCCTTGCCTTTATGCGCGGACGAACGCTGGACAATGCCTTTGTGATACTGGACGAAGCCCAGAATGCCACTCGGGGACAACTGAAAATGTTCCTCACCCGTATGGGGAAAACGGCCAAGTTCATTGTCACGGGAGATATCACCCAGATTGACCTGCCGGATAAAAATGCTTCGGGCCTGGTGCACGCCACCAAAATCCTGAAAGGAATTAAGGGCATTTCCATTATCCATTTTGATGAAAGGGATATCATCCGCCACAAGCTGGTAAAAATTATTGTAAAAGCCTACGACGAAAACAATAAATAATAACCTTAATCCAAAAACTGAATGAGAACTGCTCTCACCTCCACTAATTTCCGTTTTCAGGGACAAAAGGGATTATATGTAGGAAAAGTACGCGATGTGTACAACATCAACAACGAAAAACTGGTGATGGTTGTAACCGACCGCATTTCGGCATTTGATGTGGTACTGCCCAAGGGTATCCCTTACAAGGGACAGGTACTTAACCAGATAGCCGCTAAATTCCTGGATGCCACCTCCGATATTGTACCCAACTGGAAGGAGGCTACCCCCGACCCCATGGTCACCGTGGGACATTATGCCGAGCCTTTCAGGGTGGAAATGGTGATTCGCGGGTATCTTACCGGTCATGCATGGAGGGAGTACAAAAGCGGTAAACATTTTATCTGCGGCGTACCCATGCCCGAAGGGATGAAAGAACACCAGAAATTTCCCAAACCCATCATTACGCCAACAACCAAGGCCACCGAGGGGCATGATGAGGATATCTCCCGTGAGGAAATTATCTCAAGCGGACTGGTCTCCAAATCGGATTACGAACAGTTGGAAAACTTTACCTACAGGCTGTTTGAAAGAGGAACCCAAATGGCTGCCAAAATGGGGCTCATCCTGGTTGACACAAAATATGAATTCGGGAAAAAAGACGGAAAGATTTACCTCCTCGACGAAATTCATACCCCCGACTCCTCAAGGTATTTTTACGCCGATGGTTATGAAGAAAGACTGACAAAAAATGAACAGCAGAGGCAGCTTTCAAAGGAATTTGTGCGGGAGTGGCTCATGGAAAAAGGCTTCCAGGGGAAAGAGGGCCAGAGTGTACCCCACATGCCCGATGATTTTGTGAACCAGGTTTCGGAACGATACATTGAGCTGTATGAGAAAATTACAGGCGAGAAATTCCAGCGTGCCAGCCTGACCGATCTGCCAGACAGAATCGAAAAAAACGTGTCGGCCTGGCTGAAGTAGGAAAAAACCAACCGCAGCGAACAACAAAAATCCATTGTCCATAATCCATGGATTTTCTATGTATTCCTGTCATTAGGCGCCATAGTACGCTACTCTGTAGCTCTATTTTCCGGATTTGAATCTTCGGGCTACAATTATCAGGCAGCCACGCCGCCCTTCGTCCACACCAACTCTCCCTTTTTTCTTCTCACCTGAGCAAGGAGCACTGAACGCTGTAACTTAAACTCGTAACTCTAAGTACTCCAATCACTTTATGAACTTTATAAACTTTATGAACTATATAAACTATATAAACTATAAACTCCTGTTGCTTTCTTTATGGACTATCGACCATGAACCATGAACTATTAATATTTTTAACAATTTTTAATTGCATTTGCCTGCAGGTTTTTGTATCTTTATTTTGTTTATTTAACTCAATTTTTGAGTAAAAACATCCTGTAACTACGGAAAAATAACCAAAATTCCACGTTATGAAAAAATCTTTCCACAACCTCAAAACCTTTATTGCCTCTATTTTACTCCTGCTCGCCTTCGGCCTGAGTGGGTGGGGGCAGATTGGAATCCAGACAAATCAAACTATTTCTGAAAAATTTGATGCGCTTGGAACATCAGCAACTGCAACTTTACCAACAAACTGGAAGATAAATAATTTGCCTGATGAAAGAGTTATAGGTAATTTTCCAGATGCTCATACAGCCACAACACACAGAGGTGGTAACAATATGGCCATAAATGCTGGCAACGGGAGATATAATTTTGGCGCAGGAGATGCTGCATCTGCCACAGATAGAGCAATTGGAGGTCTTTCTTCTGCAATAGCCTCCCAAAGTGTAAATGTATTTCTTCACCTTAAGAATGAGGGGGCCGAGGATTTTCATATTCTTGAAATATCATATGATGTTGAAAAATATCGTCGTGGGTCAAATGCAGCCGGTTTTAGAATTCAATTGTATCATTCATTTAATGGCCAGGATTGGATTAATTCAGGTGAGGATTTCTATACCTATTTCCCATCTGATGCAGATAACACCGGTTTTACTGTAGCTCCGGGTGCAACCGTCAATATAGTAAACAAGCAACTTCCAGTGCAGGTAACTCCCGACCAGGAATTATACCTGGCATGGAATTATTCTGTAAACAGTGGAACTACCACTTCAAATGCGCAAGCACTTGGAATTGATAATGTTTCAATTAAAGCCCTGAAAAATGGGAATCCACCAATTGCTTCATTTAATCCTCCAAATGAGGCTGTTAGTGTTTTGACAAATGTTAACCCGGTTATTTCTTTCAATGAAACAATTCACACGATAGCCGGTGACCCTGTTGACAATACCAATGTGGCCGGACTGATTACCTTCAAAAAGACTGATGCTAAAGGAGATAATGTGGCTTTCTCAGCCACAATTGCCGATGGAAAAGTGATAACAGTGGTTCCTGCTGCTGAACTTGATAACGAACAGATTTATTACCTGGCGGTGGCTCCTGTAAAGGATTCTGCAGGAAATGAAAGTACCACACAAAGTATCACATTCACCACCATTGCAGATGCGGCGCCCATCATCACTCTCACTTATCCTTTAGGTGGTGAGGTTTTTTATGCCTTGGATTACGCTACCATAAAATGGACCAGTGAAAATATCACCAATGTAAAAATTGAAGCGTGGGTTCCTTCGCAGGACAGCTGGCTGGAGCTTGTTGCCTCTACCCCTGCCAATGCAGGTGAATTCACTTTGCAGATTCCGGAGGATGCTAACTACAGCACCAAATACAGAATCAGGGTTTCTGATGCATCTACCCCTGATGCCAGGGATGAAAGCAGCGACTTCACCATTATTGCCTATGCTGCAACCATTGCCGATCTCAGAAATAACAACGCTGCTGGAGATATTGTAAAACTTGCCGGAGAAGGAGTGATTACCTTCAAACAAAGCTTCCGCAATCAGAAATTTATTCAGGATGCCACTGCTGCTGTACTGATAGATGATTTCAATGGAAGAATTACCACAAGCTTTAACAGGGGCGATGGCATTGTGAATCTTGTTGGCAAACTGGTACATTTCAGCAATCACTTACTGTTTGAACCCCAGGCAGATCCCGGTCCGGGTAATTCCCCTGCGCTTTACACTGTGGTTCCGGCTGAAATTACCATGAATCATTTCCTGAATAATTTCAGTGATTACGAATCGCAACTTGTAACCATTAATGAAATGGTACGCTTTCCTGCTGCCAACAGAACCATTACATTTTCCAACGGGGGTGTGCTGGATATTTCCAACGATGCACTTTCCGGAAAGTTCCGCAGTACTTTCTTTGATGTGAATTACATCGGCCGGGTTGTACCTGCAAATTACCTTATCTTAACAGGTATCATTAATTCCGATCCGGTTGGTAAATACATTACACCCCGTGACCTAAACGACTTCGAAATATTCGGGAATGACGCCACCCTCTCTGCCTTTACCCTTGGCGGTAAAAACATGCTGGCCCTCGATGGCATTGTGGTAACTAAGCCTTCAGACAAAGGCGCATTCCTTGAAGTTGATAACTTTGGAACCTTTATCGGACTGGTTGCTACCCCGAATGATGCCAATGCACAAAGAGTGGTCATGGTCAACGGCGATGTAATTGAGGAAACCAACCTTGCTGCTCTGACCTTTGCCAGTGGCGATGAAATTCTCATTACGGTGGTTGCCGAAGACACCAAAACCACAAAACTGTACAAGGTAACCCTGTGGGAGGAGATACCCTTTATTACCATTACGAAACCATCGGACGGTTCTGCTTTCTTTTCACTTCAAACCCTGACTATTGAATGGGAGACCAACCTCACGGGCATCTTCCTCGTGCAGGTAACTTTCCCAAATGACATGACAGTGATAGTAGATGAGGTGGATGCAGAAGACAATATTTTCAGCGTGCTTGTACCGAACGGAATTCCCAACGGCACCTATAAATTCAGGCTGATTTGGAAGGATAATCCTTCGGTGGTAAGTAACAAGGTTACCTTTACTGCTACCGACAACCTGAAGCCTTCACTGGTAATGACCAGGCCGGCCAATGGTGCGAAAAATATACCCATTGACCAGGTGCTGAGAATGACCTTTGATGAGGAGGTATTTGCAAAAGCCGGAAACATCGTGGTGAAAAAAGCATCAGACAATTCTGTGTTTGCAACAATTGATATCACCGGAACCGGTGTGAAATTTGACGGAAATGAGGTGGAAATCACACTGCCGGGCATGGACAATGCCACAGAATATTTTGTTCTGGCCGATCAGGGCATTGTTAGGGATATGAACGGACTGGAATTCGATGGCATTACCGATGAAAATACCTGGAGATTTACAACCTCAGGCTTCTATGAAATCACAATCTTAATAACTGACGGAACCGGTCCCGTGGTAGATGCCACGGTGAATCTGTACACTGACCCTGTGCAAACCCTGCAGACCAATGCAGAAGGGAAAGCCATTTTCGTTGATGTTCCCTACGGATGGTACGGACTGTACGTATACAAAGCCTATTATGAATTTCCCGCTATGATGGTTTATGCCAACGAGGACAAAATCATTCCTGTTAAACTGATTCCGGTTGGTGCAATCACCCATGAGGTGAAATTTGAGGTAACACACAAAGGAAATCCTTTCCAGTGGACACAGGTGGAACTTCAGGGATACGGTCAGCGCTGGGCAGATGAAAACGGTATTGCTGTATTTGCACAGGTATTGCCTGCAGAGGATATCCCGTTCACAGTAACCAACTGGGATATTGAGACCTATGAAGGAATGGTTACAGTAACAGATGCCAATGTGGTGGTGCCGGTTGCGGTAACAAAAGTTTACCATGTAGTGGTTATTGTAACCGATGGTGAAGGCGCCGTGGCTGGTGCCAAAGTTGAATTTGACGGGAAGGAAATAATCACTTCCGGGGGTGGCTATGCCATTTTTGAGAAAGTGAGGGAAGGACAGGCCAAGCCCTACAAGGTCTCCAAAACAGGTTATGTGAGTTTCACAGGAGTTGCAGATATCAGTGACAACTGGAACCAGATCAGCGTGGTGCTTAAAAAAATGAAAGTCACGGTTACCTTTAATGTAAGTGATAACAACGGCCCTGTTCAGGGAGCACTTGTTGATTTCAACAACGAGCAAAAAACAACGGGTGCCGACGGCAAGGCAATCTTTGCCGATGTTATTTACGGAACCGGAATCCCTTACGCAATCAGCAAGGCCGGATACCATACAGTAAATGGTTCAGTTGACGCTACGGAAGACAGGAATGTTAATATCACCCTTCAGTTGATTAAATACACCGTAACCTTTACCGTATCTCATGGAACCAACCCGGTTTCAGGTGCTACGGTAACAGTAACCGGACAAACACCTGTAACAACTAATGCATCGGGTGTTGCAACCATTGACCTTGCTCCTGGAGCCTACACCTACGCAGTGACTGCAACAGGCTTTGTAGGCGTATCCGGTATAGGTTTCACCGTGGTGGGTGCAAACATGAACATTCCGGTTTCACTTAGTGCGGTAAATATTGATCTGCCGGTTTCACCGGGCAGCCGACTACTGGCTTACCCGAATCCATCCAACGGATTGTTCACTCTGGAGATCCCAGGCACTACAGTGAACCGTGTTTCGGTTGAAATTATGGACATAACTGGTAAACTTGTTTACAGGAATGATTATCCAGGTGCAGGCAGCCTGAGAGAAACCATCGATCTTCAGCAATTGAACAAGGGAATGTACTTCCTGAGGGTCAGCGAAGGGGAAAGGGTTTCCACAATAAAACTGATATTCAGGTAGATCATTATCATGCTCATAAAGGCGGGATGTTTCCCGCCTTTTTTTCGTTAGTAATGAAATAGTTCCCTATTGAAAGTGTTAAGGCAAATTAACAAAAGGGACATTCAATGGCTTGAATGAGAGCTTAACCGGGCATATTCCCCTGGTCACCCGAAAGATTGATCCTTTTAGGGAACTAATTAAGAGTAAAGATTTTATTCTGAGGCCCGGGAACCGTTCAATATTCAGAAAATTATAAGAATAAAATCTTTCGTTTTACATGATTACCTGAAAAAAAAGAAAAAAACAAAGTACATTTGTGTAACCTCTTTTCAAATATTTTCGTATCTTTTCACGTTATTAATTTAAAGAAAACAACATGAAAAAAATTGCTATTCTCCTGGTAACTATCATCTTCATAGGATTAGCATTGAGCAGTTGCGCTACCAAGAAATGTCCTGCCTACGCGAAAACCCAGGTACTGACCGAAAACAGGATATGATATTTCCTGAACAATCTAAATAGCGTTGAAAATATAAAACCATGTTGTAGGCATTTGCCGGCAACATGGTTTTCTTTTTCGTTCAGCCTCCCGGTAATAATTTCATAATCCGGCAAAAAATTGTTTCATAAGTAGGTGAATAATCATTAATTTTGGGTTCTGTGAAATAAAAGGGTAAATTCAATTAAACATAGATTAACATGGAAAAAATGAAAATCGGAATCAATGGCTTTGGACGTATCGGCCGCCTTGTATTCCGCACAGCAATAGAAAGACCAAATGTTGAAGTAGTAGGAATCAACGACCTCATAGACGCTGATTATATGGCCTACATGCTGAAATACGACTCCACGCATGGTAAGTTTAAAGGTACCGTTGAAGTGAAGGACGGACACCTGGTGGTAAACGGGAAAAAAATCAGGGTAACAGCCGAAAAGGATCCTGCTAACCTGAAGTGGAACGAAGTGGGTGCCGAAGTTATCATTGAATCAACCGGGTTGTTTCTTACAAAAGAAACAGGCCAGAAGCACATTGATGCCGGTGCAAAGAAAGTGGTTTTCTCCGCTCCCTCCAAGGATGACACCCCCATGTTCGTGATGGGAGTCAATCACAGGGAGTACAAAAAAGAAATGAATATTGTTTCCAATGCTTCCTGTACAACCAACTGTCTTGCACCCATTGTAAAGGTACTGCACGATAAATTCGGGGTAATCGAAGGTCTCATGACCACTGTTCATGCTGTTACCGCCACACAAAAAACCGTTGACGGTGTTTCCAGCAAGGACTGGAGAGGAGGACGCGGTGGTTATCAGAATATTATCCCCTCTTCGACGGGTGCTGCAAAAGCTGTAACAAAAGTTATCCCATCTCTGAAAGGTAAACTCACCGGAATGTCCTTCAGGGTGCCTGTTGCCAACGTCTCTGCAGTGGACCTTACCTGCCGACTGGAAAAACCTGCCAGCTATGAGGACATCAAGAAGGCGATGAAGGAAGCATCGGAAGGAGATATGAAAGGTATACTTGGTTATACCGAAGAGGCGGTTGTTTCATCTGATTTCATCGGAGATGACCGCATCTCAATTTTTGATGCAGGTGCCGGTATTTCCCTGAACGACAATTTTGTAAAAGTTGTATCCTGGTACGACAATGAGTGGGGCTATTCCAGCAAACTGCTGGATTTTGCCATTTATATCTTTAATCAGAAATAAAATGAAAAAGGGGCTTTGAAAGCCCCTTTTTTTATATCAAAATCTCCACAAACCTGAACGGAAGTTTGAAGGTACTCTGGTAATGCTGGCCTAGCTCGTGGATGTTTTCATCGTCCTCCTCGTAATACCAGTGAACAGTACATTTTGCACCCTCGGAAAAGTACTTTTTGATAAGCTGGAACATGTTCATGATAAATTTGGAAGATCCGCTGTTGATGTATTCAAACTGAAAATGAAACTCGGTATGCTCTTTCGGGGATGCAAAATAACTCAACAACCAGTCGGTGATAACTGTATAGAAATCATCAGGATTTTCAGGAATTGAGCGGCCTTCAATGCGAAACACAGCATTCTTCAGATTGAAGTTAACTGCAGGAGTTTTTGTTGTTTTAGTAATAATCAAATCTTCCATTTCCATCGGTTTACTCGTAACGTAGTGCGACTATCGGATCCAGTTTTGCAGCCTTTACTGCCGGCAGGTAGCCCGAAGCAAGTCCAACCAGGAAGCAAAGTACCACTCCACTCATAATCCAAAGCCATGGTACTATAAACGGCGATTTAATGATGAAAGATACAATATTTCCTACAAAAATTCCTAAAAAAATACCAAAAAATCCTCCAAGCTGTCCAATTAATATTGCTTCAATAAGGAATTGGTATTTGATTACCTGTGCTTTAGCTCCAATGGCCTTACGTATTCCAATTTCGCGGGTTCGTTCCGTTACTGATACCAGCATGATGTTCATCAGACCCACTGCAGCGCCAAACAGGGTAATTATTCCTATAAAAGTAGCAGCCAGCGTCACATATTCGAGGTTTTCAATGAGCATATTGGCAAGATTATCACTTTTTTCAATGTTGAAATCCGATTCTTCTCCTGCCCTGTTCCCCCTGATTACCCGGAACAATCCTTCCGCCTCACCAACACCAATGTCCAGTAATTCCGGCGAATTGGGCATCACATTCAGGGTAAATGACATTCTTGGCCGGGAAAAGTACTGCCTTACATTGGTAAGCGGCAACAGACAAATATTATCTCCTCCTCCGAAAGAGGAACCTTTTTCTTTCAGCACTCCCACAATTTTATATTTACCACTGCCAATGGTGATAATCTTATCTATCGGGTCTTCTCCCCTTTCAAAAAGTACACTGATGATGCCACTTCCAACAAGGGCAACATGCTGGTTCAGTTCAATATCTGTCGGAGAGATATTACGGCCTCTTTCAATTTCGTACCCGGCGGTAAAAATGTAATTCTCATCCACACCTACCACACCTATATTGGGATTGGTGGTTTTATCACCATGCTTGGCAACTGCCGTGCCGGAGGCTCTTGTATTGATGGAAACCAGTGCCGGAAAATTAAACTCCTCCCTGAATTTCCTTGCCTGATCAAAGGATATGAAACTGTAGTTTCTTGTACGATGCCTTTGTGAGCCCACCTGCACTGTCATCCCCCGGCTCTCAATCGAAAAGGTATTTGCACCCAATGAGGCAAAAGAACTGGTAATCGATCCCTTAATGGAGTCAATTGCTGTGAGAATTCCAACAAGGGCTGTAATTCCAATGGCAATAATAAATACTGTCAGGATTGTACGCAGCAGGTTCGTACGAATGGAGTGAAAGGCAATCTTCAGATTCTCAAAAATCAATCCTGCAAACTTGAACCGGAGGAGAAATCGCATAAGAAAATTTATTTAATCGCTGTGAGCCTGCAAATTTAATGTCCTGTTTGTTACCGGGAAAATCCTTTCGGAATTTATGCTCTATTTGTATCAAATCAATGGAAAAATTACGGAAGAGCTGTGAATATTAACAAAAAATACGCTGAAATATTGCAAATGGTACATTTGTATGATTGTATTATTTTATGTAAACAGTTAGAAATTTGCATGGATTTTAACTAACTTGCAGTCCTGAAATACCAATTCTGTCTATCAAATAAGACTAAAAATTGTTTTGGAAATATGCCGCAGGATTTTTATTGTCTTACCAGTCACAAAATCAAACAAAAAACAAAGAATATGATTTTTGATATCGACATGATCCGGAAAGTGTATGCCGGGTTTAAGGAAAAAGTGGATGCTGCCAAAGGCAGGTTCAATAAACCTCTCACCCTCACGGAAAAAATTCTCTATGCACACATGGATGGAGCCTGGCAAGCAACAGAATTTACCAGGGGGAAGGATTATGTATTCTTCAACCCCGACAGGGTAGCCATGCAGGATGCCACTGCACAAATGGCCTTGCTGCAATTCATGCAGGCAGGACGGTCTCGTGTGGCAGTGCCTTCTACCGTACATTGCGATCACCTCATCCTGGCAAAAGACGGTGCACAAAAGGACCTCGCAGCAGCCTTTGAAAGTAACCAGGAAGTTTTTGATTTTCTTTCCTCTGTTTCCAATAAATATGGAATTGGTTTCTGGAAACCCGGAGCAGGTATCATTCACCAGGTAGTATTGGAAAATTATGCCTTCCCCGGGGGAATGATGATTGGCACCGACTCTCATACAGTAAATGCTGGCGGACTTGGTATGGTAGCCATTGGTGTGGGCGGAGCAGACGCCGTTGACGTGATGGCAGGAATGCCATGGGAACTGAAATTCCCGAAACTGATAGGTGTGAAACTCACAGGAAAACTGAGCGGATGGACATCGGCTAAGGATGTCATTCTGAAAGTTGCCGGCATACTCACCGTGAAAGGTGGTACGGGAGCCATCCTTGAGTACTTTGGCGAGGGAGCCGCCAATATTTCCTGTACGGGAAAAGGTACGATCTGCAATATGGGAGCTGAAATAGGAGCTACTACCTCCCTATTCGGGTATGACAAAAAAATGGCCGAATACCTGGTTGGCACAGGAAGAAAAGAAGTGGCCGACCTGGCTGCTAAAATAGCACCTTACCTGCAGGGAGATCCTGAAGTTTACCGGAATCCTGAGAAATACTTTGACCAGGTAATTGAAATCAACCTTTCGGAACTGGAACCACATGTAAACGGACCGTTTACGCCAGATAAGGCATGGCCCCTGTCCCGGTTCGCAAAAGCTGTGATTGAAAATGACTATCCGCGTGAACTGGAAGTAGGGCTCATAGGTTCATGTACCAATTCCTCCTATGAGGATATCACAAGGGCTGCCTCCATTGCCAAACAGGCACTGGGTATTGGACTGAAAGCCAAATCGGAATTTACTATTACCCCTGGCTCCGAGCAGGTGCGCTACACCATAGAAAGAGACGGGCTGCTGGATATTTTTGAAAAGGTAGGCGGTGTAGTGCTCGCCAATGCATGCGGGCCATGTATTGGACAGTGGGCAAGGCACAATGCCGATAAGCAAAAAAGGAATTCCATCATCACTTCCTTTAACAGGAATTTTGCCAAACGAAACGATGGAAACCCCAATACACATGCTTTTGTGGCATCCCCTGAAATAGTTACAGCTTTTGCCATTGCGGGCGACCTGGCTTTTAACCCGGTTACTGATTATCTTGTAAATGACAGGGGTGAAAGGGTGAGATTAAAGGAACCTGATGGCATTGACCTTCCTCCGAATGGTTTTGCAGTGGAAGATAGTGGTTACCAGGAACCTGCCGGGGATGGCACTAAAGTGGAGGTAAAAGTAAACCCGAAATCCAACCGCTTGCAGTTACTCGACTCTTTTGAACCCTGGTCAGGTAAGGATTTGAAGGGTCTAAAACTTCTTATAAAGGCCAAAGGAAAATGTACCACCGATCACATATCCATGGCCGGACCATGGTTGCGTTACAGGGGGCACCTGGATAATATCAGTAATAACCTCCTCATAGGTGCTGTCAATTATTTTAACGACAAGGCAAACTATATTAAAAACCAGCTTACCGGACAATATGCCCCCGTGCCGGAAACTGCCAGGGCCTATAAGGCAGCCAGGCTGGGGTCGTTAATCGTTGGCGACGAGAACTATGGCGAAGGCTCCTCCCGTGAGCATGCAGCCATGGAACCCCGACATCTTGCCGTGAGAGCAGTGCTCGTACGTTCTTTTGCCCGAATTCACGAAACCAACCTGAAAAAACAGGGTGTGCTGGCTCTCACTTTTGCCGATAAAAACGATTATGACAAGATTCAGGAAAATGACTCGATTGATATTACCGGCCTGACTGAGTTTACTCCCGGCAAACCTCTAACCCTGGTGCTCAACCATGCGGACGGATCAAAGGACGAAATCCTCGCCAACCATACCTATAATGAGCAGCAGATTGAATGGTTCAAAGCCGGATCTGCCCTGAACCTGATCAAGAGCAGGTTATAGAAGACTTCCGGCTCATTTATGATGTCATGCTGCCCCGAAACAGCGGGGGTAGCCTCTATAACAAATTCTTACAACAATTGCAATCCGAAAAGTACATGGGCTACTACTGTCATTCCTGCGTCCCGATTCATATCGGGAGCAGGAATCTGTTCCGCTTATTATTGATCCATCTCTTAAACAATTATTAATATTTCAAAAAAATCCCGCTTGCCGGGTTCAGTTTCCTGATGATTTTCCCGGCACTCTTTGCCAATATCACTTTCACAAAGATGTATGCCTCAGAAAATGTTGAATTGCAAAATCCTCCGCCCGAAAAGACAGTATAGCAAACTCCCCGTGTGATTTTCATCCAGGTAGAAAAAATGCCAATATTTGGCGAAGAAGACAAGGAAGGGCTTGCATTCAGAAAATACATTGCCGAGAATGTAAAATATCCTAAGGAAGCAGCCAGGAATGGAATACAGGGCAGGGTCTTTGTGGAATTTATAGTAACCAGTGAAGGAAAATTTTCTGACATAAAAATTGTACGCGGTGTACACCAATTACTGGATGAAGAAACCCTTCGGGTTGTTACTGCATCCCCCGACTGGATTCCCGGAAAGCAAAGAGGGAATGCAGTGAATGTTAAATTTACTTTCCCTATTGCCTTTACATTAGGTGAAGGGAAAAAAGAATAGTTCATTCATTCTTACCACTGAAAAACCTCTGCCTGATTGCAGGGGTTTTTTGTTTACCCCAATTGATTTTGCTAATATTGAATTGCTCCCTTTTAACGAATTGCTACTTTTACATCTGCATTCAAACTATTATGAAGATCAAAGACAGAATTGAGGCATTTATTCAACTGGGTGATATATTCAGAAAATATCTTGCAGGAGATACAACATTAGCCCTCGTATTTCGCCAAATTCTTCTTGAGGCTACTGAAAAAAGTGAATTACAAAATCCCTGGTTCACCAAAGAAAATATACAACTGGCCATTGGGGGTCTTGCAGAGGTTTTGCAGTCAGAACCTATGGAAAAATGGCTTGAGCACTATGATTTACAATTCCTAAAGCCCAATAAAGTGGCAGTTATCTCGGCTGGCAACATCCCCCTGGTGGGTTTTCACGATATGTTGTGTGTATTGATTGCAGGACACCAGCTCATCATGAAACTGTCGGGGAAGGATGAACACCTGCCGAAAGCAATAGCGAAAATCCTTTGCGAAATCAACCCCGGTTTCAAATCAAAAATCATGTTCACAGAGGACATACTGACTGATTTTGATGCCGTGATTGCAACCGGAAGTAACAATTCAGGCAGGTATTTTGAATATTATTTCGGGAAGTACCCGCACATCATCAGGAAAAACAGGAACTCGGTGGCCATACTCACCGGCAATGAAACAAAGGAAAATCTGGAATTGCTCGCCGCCGATATTTTTCAATACTTTGGCCTGGGTTGCAGGAACGTTTCCAAACTGTATCTGCCCCCGGGATATGAAATACCAAACCTTCTGAGTGCTTTTGAAAAATACGCCCCGGTCATAAATCACCACAAATACGCCAACAATTACGAGTATAACAAGGCGGTTTACCTGGTAAATAAAATACCTCACTTCGACACGGGTTTTATTTTAATGAAGGAGGACCCTTCCCTGTCTTCTCCCCTGGGGGTTGTTTATTACTCCTATTATACCAATATCAATCGACTGGGCAAGGAACTGGAAATTATGGCAGAACAGATTCAATGCATTGTCGGGGAGAACATACCTTTGAATACAATTCCCTTTGGCAAATCCCAGTCTCCCGAATTATGGGATTATGCTGATGGAGTGGATACCATTGAATTTCTTGTAAATCTGAAATAATGGAGATCAGGAAAAAAGAACCCGCTCCCCTGCTGGTAGTTATCCTGGGACCCACAGGTATAGGCAAAACCAGAACAACCATTGAACTGGCAAAGAAATTCAATACGGAAATCCTATCGGCCGATTCACGCCAGTTTTACAGGGAACTGAAAATCGGGACCGCCTCTCCCACACCACAGGAATTGTCTGAGGCCAGGCATCATTTTACGGGCCATATTTCAGTAAAGGATTACTACAACGCCAGCATTTACGAAGTTCAGGCTCTTGAACTTCTTGAAAAACTGTTTCATAAAATGAACCCGGTATTTCTCACAGGAGGTTCGGGGCTGTATATAGATTCTTTGTGCAACGGGATTGATGATTTGCCCCATGTGGACCAGGAAGTGAGAAAAAAATTACTGGCCGCATACATACAAAAAGGAATCAGCTTTCTCAGGGAAGAATTGCTGCGTTTCGATCCCCTGCATTATGAAAAAGTGGATTTGAATAATCCCAAGAGAATTCTCAAAGCCCTGGAGGTTTGCTATATCACCGGGAAGCCCTATTCATCATTTCTTACACAGCCAAAAAAGGAAAGAGGATTCAGTATTCTTAAAATCGGGCTGAATATGGACAGGCACGAACTCTACCAGAGGATTAACCAGAGGGTGGACAGGATGATACAGGAAGGGCTCGAGGCAGAAGCAAAAAGCCTGTACGCTTTCAGAAACCTGAACGCGCTGAATACGGTTGGTTACAAGGAACTGTTTGATTATTTTGACGGTACAATCAGCAGGGAAAAGGCAATAGAACTCATTAAAAGAAACACAAGGCATTATGCCAAAAGGCAGCTTACCTGGTTTGCCCGCGATAAGGAGATTCGGTGGTTTCATCCTTCAGAAAACGAAGGAATAATTGCTCTTATTAGATCACATGTAGAATAAAATGACCCATGACTAAGATTAACCGGTTTGCCATAAGGGTATATGCACTCATTCTGAATGAAAAAAATGAAGTTCTGCTGAGCGACGAGTTCCAGTTGGGTATGCACATGACCAAATTCCCGGGTGGCGGATTACAGTTTGGTGAGGGAACCATAGACTGCCTGAAAAGGGAGACCATGGAAGAATTCGGACAGGAAATAGAAGTCAAAGGCCATTTTTATACCACTGATTATTTTCAGCAGGCTATATTTTACGAGGATCACCAGTTGATAAGCATCTATTACTTCGCACAGTTTCCGTCGCCTCTAAAGTTTAAGGTATCATTGAGGGCGTTTGATTTTGATAAAGATGAAAATGGCCAACAGTCGTTTCGATGGGCAAACATCGCAAAACTGAATGAAAATGAAATTACTTTCCCGGTGGATAAAAAAGTTTTGCAGTTGTTAAAGCAATACATTAAAAAACAATAATTTATGAAACGAACATGTTTGCGAATAAACACAAACACCAATGAAAATAGCAAACATGGAGTTCCCTGCCGGCAGGCAGGCATCCGACCTTAATCAAGAAATTATTTACTTAGGAAATAACTTAAAGGATGATTCCTTAATTAACATAATCATATAAGTCAACTATTTTCCTCACAAAAGAATCCCAAGAAAACCGTTTCTTCTCTTCCCTGAGGTGAGGGGCAAATTCCTTTTCTCTTTTATTTTCATAAAAATCCACAATTGCATCAGATACTGCATGCGGATCCTTTTCCGTAACATACCCCACCCTGCCGTTGGGCACAATTTCGGCCAGTCCGCCCACATTGGTCACCAGCATGGGCTTTTCAAAGTGATAGGCTACCTGGGTGACTCCGCTCTGGGTAGCCGTTTTGTAGGTTTGTACCACCAAGTCAGCCAGCCCGAAATAATATGCCACCTCGTGCTTTGGAATGTATTCCTTCACAAAAATCACCTGCTCTTTCAGCCCTAGTCTGTTTACCATATCAGTGTACTTTTTCTCACTTTCGTAAAACTCACCGGCAACAATGAGCCTCACACCCAACTTCTTTACCCTAAGGTCGGCCATAGCTTCCAGGGTGATATCCAGACCCTTGTATTCGCGTATCAGGCCAAAAAACAGCAGGTATTTTCCTGCAGGTTCCAGCCTGAAATGTTTTGCAGCCTCTTCTTTACTCACTCTTGCTCCATACATATTATAAAGCGGATGAGGATGATACACCTTTGCCCCAGTTAGCTTCAGTTTTTCCAGGTCACCCAGTACTGATTCGGAAAGAACCATATAACCTGAACATTTTTTCAGGAGAAATTTTGTTAGATTCAATGCTCCGGGATGCGGTTCATGGGGAATTACATTATGGCAAACGGCTAAGATTTTGATCTTTTTCCTGCCCATCAGGGCAATGATTCTGGCATAGGAAATGGCAATAAAGGGAATCCAGAACTGAACTATTATCAATTCAGGTGAGTAGTTCCTAATAAACCTTGCTACACTAACCCAGTTGAAAGGGTTAATGGAATTAACCAGCGAATGAATCTGAATATCGGCCGGTGGGGATGAACTTGTGTCTTTCTGTGTTTTTCCGGGAAAGAATATGGACGGGTACTGCAGGGTGAAGGAAAGAATTTCGGCCTGGTGGCCGCCTTTTTGCAATTCCCTGCACAGGGTTTCATTGAAATTCACAATCCCACCCCTGAAGGGATAAGCCGGACCCATTAATAATACTTTCACTCGGGCAGGTTTAGTTTTTTATCGATTTGGTAATGATTCTTAAAAGGAGAATTTCTTGAAATCAGTTCACCCAGAAAGCCGGCAAGAAAAAGCTGTGTACCAATAATCATGGCTGTGAGTGAAAGATAAAAATAAGGGCTGGAAGTAACCAGTGGAGCACGAATGGCCATACTCAGGTAATATAGTTTTTGAGCACCCAGGTAAACAGCAAATCCGAATCCAAACAGGAACATGAGTGTTCCAAGAGTACCAAACAGGTGCATGGGTTTTTTGCCAAAACGGGTAACAAACAGGATGGACATCAAATCGAGGAAACCGTTCACAAATCGTTCCAGTCCAAACTTTGTCACTCCGTATTTTCTCTTTCTGTGCTGAACGACCTTCTCCCCGATTTTTGTAAAACCAGCCTGTTTAGCCAGCACAGGAATGTAACGATGCATTTCCCCGTACACTTCTATGCTTTTTACCAGTTCTTTCCGGTAGGCTTTCAGTCCGCAGTTAAAATCGTGCAGTTTAATGCCGGTGAAAAATCTTGCCGCAGCATTAAAAAAGCGGCTTGGGATGGTTTTTGTAATAGGATCGTATCGTTTTTTCTTCCAACCGGAAACAAGATCAAACCCTTGTTCCTTAATCATGCGGTATAGTTCAGGAATTTCATCCGGACTGTCCTGCATGTCGGCGTCCATTGTTATCACAACCTCTCCTTCTGCAGCCTCAAAACCACAAAACAATCCGGCTGATTTACCAAAGTTGCGCCTGAACCGAATTCCCTTTACATGCCTGTCCTTTTGCGCCAGTTCTTCAATGACATTCCACGACTTGTCCTTACTGCCGTCATCAATCATAATAAGTTCCCAGGGGATGTTCATTTCCTCCACCACCCTCCTGATCCATGCATACAGTTCAGGAAGGGACTCGTCCTCGTTGTAAAGGGGAATTACAATTGACAAATTCATGCAAATGCTCTTTAATCACACTTGGTCAAATGGCGGAGCATCCTTTTTAACGAAAATAGATACAATCAGAGTTAAAAGGAAGCCAAAAAACACATGGCCGAAAAGACCGAAAATTGCAAGAATTCCGGGTTTCATAAACATCTTTTGAGCATTAACTGCAACCTCTATCTGGTCGTCTGTCATTCCCCTTTCGTATAATTGTTCTTCGGCCATTAAAGCCATTTTCTCAACCAGGCCGGGATCTATGAATTTGAATAATATGTATGAGTAGGCGGCTGTTACCAGACCCGAGAAAACGATTATCAACAACCCGGCACCCAGCGCTTTTCCATAGGATATATAACCTCCCATTTCCTGGTCGCGGAATAATTTGAGAAAAATAAAAAGCCCGGCAATAATAATGATATAGCTGAGATACCCTAATGATTTATTCAGGGAAAGATTCAGCATCCATAAAATCATCGAAAATACGACAAGTATTAATCCGAGCAGGCCTCCATAATTAAGGGTGCTCTTTAATAGGTTGGGTTGTGGTTGGTTTTCCATAGTATAAAATTTATTCGCTAAGCAAATATATCAGTTTTTTGAGTGAATAAAACCAGGAAGGTTGGAAAAATGTGTACTTTGTGTTAATTTTGCAGCGGGTAAGTCTTATACGACCAGCTCCTGTTGAACCCCCCCAGGTCCGGAAGGAAGCAAGGGTAGACGGTTGTAGCGGTGCGATATAAGTAGCTTACCCACTTTTTTTTGATTGTGTTTCTCATTTATGCAAAAGCTTTCTATTTTTGGCAATCCAACTGAAATTAACCAAATATCTTCCTTATGAAATTCTTCATTGATACTGCTAACCTGGAACAAATCAGAACCGCGCAGGACCTCGGAATACTTGACGGTGTTACCACTAATCCCTCCCTCATGGCAAAAGAGGGTATCAAAGGTGATAAGAATATTCTTGATCACTATAAAAAAATATGTGAGATTGTAGATGGTGATGTAAGTGCCGAGGTGATTGCCACCGACTTTGAAGGAATGGTTCGTGAAGGGCAGATGCTTGCAGAACTTCACCCCCAGATTGTTGTGAAGGTTCCGGTAACCGCTAATGGTATCAAAGCCATCAAATATCTCACATCCAAACAAATCAAAACAAACTGTACACTCGTGTTTAATGTGGGTCAGGCATTGCTTGCCGCAAAAGCTGGTGCAACGTATGTTTCACCATTCATTGGCAGGCTGGATGATGTTGGAGAGGATGGCGTAACCCTCATCCGGCAGATTGTGAATGTTTTCAATTACTACGGTTACAGTACACAGGTTCTGGCGGCATCCATACGTCACACGAATCATATTCTGAAATGCCTGGAAGCCGGCTCCGATGTGGCTACCTGTCCGCTGGATGCCATTTTGGGATTGCTCAACCATCCGCTTACTGATATTGGCCTGGAGAAATTTCTTGCCGATCACCGCAGGCTGAACGGATAATAATTTATTTCCAATGCTTTGTAAAATTTATCCTGAAAACCCAAATCCGCGACACATTCAAAGGGTGGTAGAAGTGCTTGAAAAGGGCGGGGTAATTGTATATCCAACCGATACGGTGTACGGACTGGGCTGCGATATATTTAACCACAAGGCAGTTGAAAGAGTGGCCAGGATAAAGGGTATTAAGCCCGAGGAGGCAAATTTTTCCTTTATTGTGCACGATTTCAGTCAATTATCAACCTTTACCAGGCATGTGGACAATTCCACTTTTAAAATGCTGAAAAAATACCTTCCCGGACCCTATACGTTTATCCTAAATGCAAGTTCCGAGGTACCCAAATTATTCAAAAACAAAAAGAAAACAATCGGTATTAGAATCCCCGATAACCCTATTATTCTGGAGGTTGTAAGGCAACTGGGCAGGCCAATTCTTACCACCTCGGTACATGACGAAGACGAGGTAATTGAGTATACTACTGACCCTGAACTCATCGGGGAAATATACAAGGGGCTGGTTGACCTTGTTGTTGACGGAGGCTATGGGGACAATGTACCATCCACGATTGTGGATTGCACAACCGATGAACCTTTTGTAGTTCGACAGGGTAAAGGATTTATTGACCTTTAGGGCTATTTCCTCCAGAAGGCAGGTGCGAACAAGATTAGAACAGTAAACAATTCAAGCCTGCCCAGCAGCATCAGAAAAGAGAGATACCACTTACCTGCCACCGGAAAATGAGCATAAGTTTCTACCGGGCCTACTTTACCAAGCCCGGGTCCGATATTACCAATACTGGCTGCCACAGCTCCAAAGGAAGTATCCATGTCGTAGCCCATAGCTGCTATCACTCCAACACTAAACAGGGTAATTAAAATGTAAATCATAATAAATGCGAGGACATTACTAACAACTTGCGGACTTACCAAATGATTGTTAAATCTTACAGGAATAACAGCATGGGGGTTAACCATTCTTTTAAGTTCAATATAAGAATTTTTCAGTACCATTAAAACTCTCATCACTTTCACTCCTCCTCCTGTAGACCCGGCAGAACCACCTATAAACATAATAATGAAAATGATCACCGTAAGAGATGGTGCCCAGGTAAGATAATCTGCTGTCACATATCCTGTGGTTGTTAATATGGAAACTACCTGAAAAGCAGCGTTTCTGAAGGCAGGTTCTAATTTGTATGTACCTCCAATATACAGTCCTATGGTGATTATTAAGGTAAAAAAGATAACAAACCCGGTATAAAACCTAAATTCTTCATTTTTCCATAGCTTATCAAATCTTAAATGCAGTGCAAAATAGGATAATACAAAATTGGTACCTGCCAGAAACATAAATACGGTAATAATGTAATGGATAAAGGGGGAGTCAAAGTGTGCAATGCTTTCCTGCTTAGTGGAATAACCCCCTGTGGCCATTGTGGTAAAGGAATGATTCAGTGCATCAAAGAAATTCATCCCACCAATCATTAACAAAATGGTTTCGGCAATGGTAAAGGCCAGGTATATCCCCCATAATCGCTTGGCCGTTTCCTTCACCCTGGGATGCAGTTTTTCCTTTGTGGGGCCGGGAACCTCTGCAACAAACAACTGCATACCACCAATTCCCAGGATGGGCAGAACAGCGAGTGAAAGAACGATTATTCCCATACCGCCCAGCCACTGGGTAAGGCTTCTCCAAAGTAACAGGCCATGAGGCATGGCTTCTATATCCTGTAAAATAGTAGCTCCTGTTGTAGTAAAACCCGACATAGTTTCAAAAAATGCATCATGAAAAGAGGTAATACTACCGTGAATAAGGAAAGGAATACAACCAAATAATGAAAATACAACCCATACCAGGCTTACGATGATGTAACCTTCACGTTTACCAATTGTCTTATGTGCGTTCCGCGTAATCAGCCAACCAGTAAAGCCTACTGTGCCTGCAATAATTGCCGTTATCAGCAATGCATGCCAATCATCACTTCCGTAAATAATTGAAAAGGGTATACAAAAAGCAATAAAAAAGGACTCTATCAGTATTAAAAGACTGATGATTTGAAAAATCCTCTTATAATTTATCATCCCTGAAATAAATAGGAGGCAAAATAATTAAATTACTTGTTTTTCCAAAAACCTGCAGTAAAAAGCACAAGAATAGCAAACAATTCAAGCCTTCCTAAAAGCATAAGAAAGGATAAAGTCCATTTGCCTAAAAACGGCACCTGAGAATAGTTGCCTGCCGGTCCTAATTCTCCAAGTCCGGGGCCTATTCCACCCAGTGTTCCGGCGGAGGCACCAGATGCACTGATTAAATCAACACCAGAGATTGTAAGAACAAGAGTCCCTAATGCCCAGGAACCAAAATAAATCATAAAAAAAGCAAATACTTTAACAATTACATCATTGGAAACAACATTCTTATTCAACCTTACAGGATAAATCCATCCGATGGGATGCACCAGCTTGTGAAGCATCATTCTTATATTTTTAAGCATTAAAAGGTGCCTGACCATTTTTATGCCGCCGGATGTAGAACCGGCGCTTCCGCCTGTAAACATTAGAAAAAACAGAACAACCCATAACTGGTTACTCCACTGCATATAATCATCTGTAGCAAAACCAGTACTGGTAACAATGGAGGTAACCTGGAAAAAAGCAGATCGTATCGCTTTTTCATGCTGGTAACTATCATTCAATATGAGTGAAAGACTGACAAAAGCAATTGCTATCAAAATGATACCAAGAAACAAATGCAATTCCTGGTTTCGGAAAAATTTCCTGAACTTGCCTGCCAGTAAAAAGTAATAAAGAGTAAAATTCACTCCGGACAATAACATAAAAAAAGCTATAACATATTGTATGTAGGGCGAAAAGCCTGCAATACTGTCGTTCCTGGTTGAAAAGCCACCGGTTGCGACCGTTCCGAATGAATGGCATAATGAATCAAAGAAACTCATTCCTCCGGCAAGTAACAGGATTGTTTCAAGTACAATTAAACCAGTATATATCACCCAAAGTGTCCTTGCAGCCTCCTTGATCCTTGGAGTAAATTTACTCATTGTAGGACCTGATGTTTCAGCCGAATAAAGATGAACAGCCCCGGTACCAAGCATGGGCATAACAGTAAGTGTTAAAACCAGGATACCCATTCCACCGATAAAATGTGTAAAACTCCTCCAGAATAACAAACTCTTCGGCAGTATTTCAACATCAGGAATCACAGAGGCTCCGGTTGTTGTAAAACCCGATAAAGTTTCAAAAAATGCATCCGTAAATGAAAAGTGAAAGGAACTGAAAAGGTAGGGAAGTGAACCGAATATTGAATAAGAAATCCATACAATACTGACCAACAGGAAGCCTTCTCCTTTCCTGATTGACCTGCTGCAATTCCGAAAAGGCACCCAAACCGTTAATCCTGCAAGAAAAGTCAGAATGATAGAGTATAAAAAAGCCATATACTCACCATCCTGATAAAGTAGTGAAACAAATAATGGAATAATCAGAAACAATCCTTCCATCATCAACAATCTGCCAAGAAAATTGAAGATAAACTTAATATTGAGCATAAATTAGCTAAAGTACTTCCCTATCTTATAGATTGCAGTTGGAAGAGCAAAAACAACCACAATATCGTTAGGCTTTATTTGTGTGTTCCCCTTTGCAATAAAACTTGATTTTCCCCTTACAACTCCTCCAATAATTGCATCCTTCGGAAAATCGATATTTTTTATAGGTGCTTTTGTAACCAAACTATCAGGTCTGGCAACAAATTCAAATATTTCAGCATTGGTACCGGTTAAACATTTTATATTTTCAACTTCATGGCTCATGGTAAACCTGAAGATCCTGCCTGCTGCACTCACCTTCTTGTTTATAATGGTATCCAGCCCCATGTTTTCAGCAATCCCAATATAATCAAAGTTTTCCACCTCACAGATAATTTTTTTCACACCCAGGTTTTTTGCTACAAGGCAGGAAAGGATATTTGTTTCTGAATTACCGGTTACGGCAATGAATGCATCCATATTTTTAATCCCTGCCTCATGCAATAACTCAATATCTCTGCCATCACCGTGAATAACAAGGGTTTTTTCCACCCAGCCGTTGATTTTATCGCATTTCTTTTTATCGATTTCTATCAGTTTGATATTACAGTTCTGTTCCATATCCATGGCGGTACGAATGCCAATCCTGCTGCCGCCGAGAATCATCAGGTTGTTCACCTCAAACTCCTCCTTCCCGGTATACTTCATGATTTCATGTACACCGGATGGGTGCGTTATCACATAGACCAAATCGTTAGGTTTAAACAAATCACAACCGCGCGGAATAATTGTCTGCCCGTCACGTGTTATTGCTACTGCACGGTACTCAAGTTTGAGGTTCTTTTTGGCCATGTCCATCAGCGACTTGCTTACCACGGGAGCATTTTCATCCAGCTTAATCACATAAAGGGAAAGGGCACCCCCAGAAAAATCCATAAAATCAGTACTAGATGTGCGGTTTAGTAATGTAATTATCTCTCTTGAAGCAATTCTTTCGGGATATATCAGGTAGTCAATCCCCATGGAAATAAATAACTCCTTATTCCCGGGTTTCAGGTATTCAGAACTGTCAATACGCGCAATGGTTTTTTGCGCACCCAGTTTTTTCGCAAGAATGGCACCGGTAATATTGGTTTCCTCGTTAGGGGCAACAGCAATATAAAGGTCGCACTTTTTAATATTAGCTTCTTTCAGCACCTCTATGGAGGTAGCAGAACCGGCCACGGTCATCAGATCGTAGCTGGCCTCAATAAATTCGAGCTTCTCCTGGTCGGGATCAACCACAACAATGTCGTGATTTTCATTGCTTAACATTTTTGCAAGATGAGTTCCTACCTCTCCTGCTCCAGCAATTATTATTTTCATGGTACCTGTGCAATAATTTCAGGCAACAAAGTTAGTAACTAATTTATTTGAGGGATAAAAAAGTAAGAATTATTTAACTATTGCATATTCCTGATAATCTGGCACTTGATCATCAGTCATCTCTGAATTCCATTACAAATGCCCCTTGCGTGCCAACTGAAAAGAAATCCAGTTCCTTTTCCTCCAACTGTTGTTTATAGCGTTGCATATGCCCGTGAGGAACGCAGGAAGAAAGAATTACCTTTCCGGGAACAACATAGTTCAATAACTTATCAATAAGCAGATATTGCCGGCCTGTGATGATCAGGTAATCCGCCGGCAGAGGCTCTACCGGAGTTTGGAATGTAAGAAAGGATGCATCGGTTACCACAAAGGAGGTACCCCTGAAATTCCAGAAATGCCGGTAACCGAAAAAGTCACCTCCTGCATCCCAAGGAACAGAATCAGAAAGAGTATGGAATTCAGCGGCAGCAGCTTTATATCTTGTCCATAATCCTCTGGAGGCAAATTCCAGTCGCCTTTTGTTTTCAGGATCTGCAGTATTGGTGATCATAACATTATGCCCATTTCCCAGATAATTCAGGGCAAACATGTTGCCGGAATTATAAACAATTAACTGCCTTTTGTACATTGCCGATATCCTGCCATAAGACCAAATTCCGGTATGCAAGATCAAAATGATAAGGGCTGATTTAAGAAATACTGTCTGCCGGCGAATAAAAAAAACCGTGATGAGCAACACCAGAAGGTAAAAAAGAAGTAACTGCAAATCGAAGATATACAAGCCGGTGGTGTGAGAATACGGTATGCTTTCTATTGTTGTAACTGCAGTATTGAGTATCCAGACCGACCAATTGAGTAAAAATGCAAAAATCGCCGCCACAGGCGACATAAAGGAGAAGACAAAAAGGGCAATTCCGCTATACAGTATGAGAGTGGCTAAAGGTATTACCGCCAGGTTTGTAATAAAAAATAAATTGGGAAACTGCTGAAAGTAATACAATGAAAGCGGGAAAGTTCCCAATTGTGCTCCGATTGAAACGCAGGTAAGCGCCCACATCCTGTCAATTAGTTTGTTCTTAATATAGATGCGTTTATAAATCCTGGGCTGAAAAAATACAATACCAATCACAGCCATGTAGGACAATTGAAACCCAACTGCCTTGAGGATGTAGGGATTCATTAAAACAAGAAAAAATGCCGAGGCTGCAAGTGTATTGTAAATGTTTGCAGGCCTTTTAAGTGCTCCGCCTGCTATCACAAAGGAAAACATGGTGGAAGCCCTGAGAACCGATGGAGAAAGACCCGTGAGAAAAGCATAAAACCACAGGCCCAAAAGTAACAGCAGTGCCCTGAGAACTATTCCGGCTTTTCGTTTTGTTAAAAATTTCAGCAAATAATTGAGAACAAAATAAATGATTCCCACATGAAGTCCCGATACAGCAAGTACATGCATGGCACCTGAGGAGGAATAGGAGCGCCTGATATCCTCATCCAGTGCAGCCCTGTACCCCAGTGTCAGAGCTGAGGCTACCGCAAATTCGTCTCCCTGCAGCCCTTTTTCTTTGAACAGGTTTAATAATTTTTGCCGCAGGTTTCCCGCAA
This sequence comes from Bacteroidota bacterium, assembly GCA_037446695.1. Classification (GTDB taxonomy): domain Bacteria; phylum Bacteroidota; class Bacteroidia; order Bacteroidales; family PUMT01; genus JBBIHY01. The sequence goes on along the minus strand of JBBIHY010000018.1, from coordinate 22,061 downwards.
AGAGCTTAACGGGATTCCCCTTAAGTGAATCTATTTTCTGCCAGTCACCGGCACGAAGAAATGCCTGCCTGCGTATACCCTGGTTTCGCAAATATTTTTTGTAGTCAAACTCATATGGATTCTTATTGTTTGTTATTTCAGCAAACTTGTTGGATAGAATTAACCTGTCACCCAATTTTATTGTGGAGGCCAGGGAGTCCTTACTCAAATAGGCAAGTACCCTGCCCGAGGAAGGGAAAACAGAATCTACGGTTATTCCTGCCTTCACCGAAAGAAGTAATTTCCATGTCCGTTCTCTTTCCTCAGGCCATTCATCAACCTGAGCAACAATAAGCCGGGTTTTTTCATCTATATTCTTCAAATAGGGTTTATTTTCATATACATCCATATAAAGAAAGCCGGAAAGTATCAGGAATACATGCACTACGAGTCCAAATACCCAACGGTGTGTGTATTTGTAACTGATTCGTTTCGTGAGCCAAACATACAGTAATACAGAAGAAACAACTGCCAGCAATAAGCCTGAGATCGGCATGGCAAAAGAAACCATTTCATGTAAAACCAGTCCTACCAGAAATGGCAAAAAAAGCCTGGCCATAGGAACCTTCCTGGTCTCTTCTATAAAAATCTCATACATGGCAGAATTTTAAATTCTACCAAAGTTTACAAAATAATATAATAGAAATCAATAGATATGAGAAAAGAGGTCGCTGCAGAAAGAAAACAGATTGTAATCGCTCTGTTATGGTGTTTTTATTCTATAGTTTACATCTACTTTCCCTTTTGAAACTGACGCAAGCTTCCCCATCAACAGTCTTTTTTTAAGAGGGTTTAGCCTGTCGGTAAACAGAATGCCTTCCAGGTGATCGTATTCATGCTGAATAATCCGTGCTTTTATACCATCAAATACCTCATCGTGAAAATTAAAATCTTCGTCATAGTATTGAATCCTGACTTCCGATTCTCTCTCAACATCTTCCCTGATAGTTGGTATACTGAGACATCCTTCATTGAAAAGTAACTTCTCGCCCCGGTATTCAACTATTTTCGGGTTAATGAATACCTTTTTAAAATGCCGAAGGGAAGGGTCGTCTTCTTCAAGAGCAGAAGCATCAATAATAAAAATCCTGACAGATTTCCCTATTTGAGGTGCAGCAAGTCCAATACCATCAGAATGGTACATTGTATCCTTCATATCATCGAGCAGTTCTTTCAACCCTTCATAACCGGGTGAAATATCCTGCGCAACCTTTCGCAATACCGGCGTGCCAATAACATATACAGGTAATACCATATCAGGCCTTTATTTTAAATTCCAGATAAGTCTGCAGTAAAATTACCGCACTGATTTTATCCACGAGTTCCTTGTCCCTGCGATCCATTTTTTTCAATCCACCCTCCAGCATAGCCCTCTGTGCCATTTTCGAGGTAAATCTCTCATCGGCAATTTGCACGGGTACTAAAGGAAATTCTTTTTTAAGCTTCGCTATAAAGGAATCAATCACTTTTACAGCATCGGATAATTCATAATTCATTTGCCTGGGGTATCCTACAATAAACAAATCCACTTTCTCCCTTGCAAGGTAACTTTTCAAATAATGCATTACCTCAGCGGAAGGAACTGCATCCAGCCCGGTAGCAATCATTTGCAGGGGATCTGTAACGGCCAGTCCTGCCCTCTTCCGTCCATAATCTATAGCTACAATTCTTCCCAAAAAGTAATTTAAATTAATTCTAAATTACAAAAATAATAAAAATAAACTCCTGCAGCGCGCGAATCTCTTAAAGGGGTAATTATTTCTTTACCTGGTCAGAATCTGCAGGTAAAGTAAAATAAAACGCTGTACCCTTTTCAGGTACACTTTCGAACCATATTTTCCCACCGAGAATTTCAATTATCCCTTTGGAAATGGCAAGCCCCAATCCAGCCCCACCATATCCTCTTGCCAGTGAATCATCGGCTTGCCGGAATCTTTCGAACAGGACCGGCTGAAACCCGGGTGGAATACCTATCCCTGTGTCCTTCACAAAAAATTCAATTATTCCCTTTTCCTTCTCCACGTATCCAAAAGCAATATGTCCTGAAGCAGTAAACTTAAGGGAGTTTGAAAGGAAGTTAATAAACACCTGTCTAAGCCTCACCATATCGGTTTTTATGATTACTGCGGGTTGGTCTTCCGGTACAATTTTATGCAGGGAAATAAGCAGTTTGTCCTTGGTTTTCAGTTGGGAAGAAAAAGTTAGGTACAACTCATCCATCAAATCATTCAGGTTTACCTCCGAATAGCTGATTTTCAGCTGGTTCGCCTGTATCTTGGAGATATCCACAATATCGTTGATAACAGCCAGTAAATGGTTGCCACAGGTCTGTATCATTTCAACATATTGCCGGGAAGTAATGGATAAATCCTCTTCCTTTAAAAGGTGGGCAAACCCCAGAATACCATTCATGGGAGACCTGATCTCATGCGACATATTGGCAAGAAACGCAGATTTCAGTCTGTCAGATTCCTCTGCCTTTTCTTTGGCCTGCATTAATTCTTTTTCTGCTCTTTTCTGCTCTGTGATATCATTTGATACACCTATTAAAACCAGCATATCATTGTACTCATCCCTCACAACGGAAGTTGAGAGCTGAATAGGAAATATGCTGCCGTCTTTACGTTTATTTACCAGTTCACCCTTCCATCCACCTTCAAGGGTTGCCGATAAAATTTCATCCACAGGTTTTTCCGGCTTTTCTGCCCGCAATACCATTATATTTTTCCCAATGATTTCTTCTGGTTTGTAACCGTACACCACACAGAATTTCTCATTTACATAAAGAATGTTACTTGCCTGATCGGTAATAGTCACACAATCATTGACACTCATCAGTGCCCTGGCCATCATTCTTACTTCCTCCTCCCTTTTTCTTTGTTCGGTAATATCCCTTGAGAATGAAAGTACCTCTTCCTTATCAACAGGAACGAGCCTTGCCTCGTAATATCTTGTTTCTCCAAGCAGTTCAAGCTGGTATTCAAAAACTTGCATCTCACCGTTATCAAGACAGGCTTTTATTGATTCCACGGTTTTTTTTGCGATTTCACTTGAAAAATGATCGTGAATATTGGAGCCAATGATACCGGAAGGTTCAACATATAATTTATGGCCTGAACTGGCATGATAATCTAGAAAATTCCCCTTGCGGTCGAACCGGAACATCAAATCCGGGTTTGCCTGCAGGGTGGCCCTCAGCTTCTTTTCGCTTTCCTGCATTGCCTTTTCCAATAGTTTCTGTGCAGTAATATCCTCCAACACACCGTCAAAATATTCCGGCTGACCCTGTTTATCAAATATCAGCCTGCTGTTATCCCTCACCCATATTATTTCGCCGGATTTCTTTTTAAGCTGAAACTCACTTCGCAGTACTTCGGAGTTTAGGCCTGTAGAACTATAAAGTGTCTCCCTGTCCGATAATTTCAGATAATGGTCGTTTATATTGATTTTTAAAAGTTCCTCTTCTGACTGATATCCAAGCATTTTAACCAGTGCCGGGTTCGTATAAACCAGCCTGCCATCTGATGTGGTTCTGTACACTCCAACGGGCAATTGCTGACTCAGCGATCTGTATTTATCCTCGCTTTCGCGAAGTGCCTCCATAACTGCATATCTCTCGCTTATATCTCTTGCCATGGCAATTACAACATCTTTTCCAAAATATCTGCCTTTATTCAAAACAACATCCTTTGGAAATATTTCCCCTTTTTTCCTTTTTCCCCACCACTCAAATCTCTGCGGAATACCTTTAAAGGCGAGATTCAAATGCTCAATAGTTTTCTTTGAATCATTCAGCCCCGGAGCAGAAAGTTTATCTGGTGTATACCCTACCATTTCCTGCCTGGTGTAACCATACATTCTGGTTGCAGCAGCATTCACATCCAGGAAAACTCCCATTTCATCCTGTATACATATTGCATCACTGGCATAATCAAAAATACTCCTGTAACTTACCTCGCTCTCTCTCAGTGTATTGAGAATCTTATTTCTCTCTGATACATCCCTGATCATGACAAGGATAGATTCCTTTTCGTGGCATTGAATCAGCGTTGAATTCATTTCTATCGGCATAAGTTCTCCGTTCTTTCGGATTAATTCCGTTTCAAAAACAGATAAAGGCTTCCCGGAATCCATCCACTTAATAAATGCCTTTTTAACCGCGTCTCTGTTCCGGGGATTTAAAAACTCAAATATACTTTTGCCCAAAATATCATTGATTTCATAACCAATCATGTTTCTGCACTGCTCATTTGCAAAGGCAATCATTGTATCCTGGATTATAACAATACCATCACTGGCGTTTTCCACAACCAGCCGGTATTTTTCCTCTGATTCAGTAATTCGTTTGTTGATTTTGATCTTTTCAGTAATATCTGTTGAAGCCACCAGTATCCCTGACTTACCACCTGGCAAGGGGATCCGGGTTTCCCTGAGTTCCATGTTCCGTCTTGTGCCGTCCTTCCTCAGGTTTACCGTATCGATATAACGCATTTCTCCTTCTTCAAGGCTTGCTATATTTTGTTCGACAAGCGATAATATATCGTCAGGTACCAGTTGACGGAAATTCCTGCCAATCAGTTCTTCCCTTGTATAACCAAGGCTTGTGCAGGTGGTTGTATTTACATCAAGAATATTCCCGTTTTCATCTGCCAGGAATAATCCGGTGGGGGACAATTCAAAAAGCAATTTATAGTGAGTTTCTGAAATTGAGGGAAATGTTTTTTGCCTGATTATAATCTGCATAACGAGCCTCATTTGTCCAGGTGTGAGGTCATTGGTAAGATAGTTGCCCGCTGAAATAATTCCCTTTTCAATGAGTTTCTTTTCTTCTTCTTTTTCAACTACGAGTATACAGGGAACATTGCCTTTTAAACTTTGAATAATTCTCTCAATCTCTGACATGTTTTCACTTGAAAAATCCGCAATAACAACTTCATAATCAAGGATTTCTGTGATGAGGGATTCTGCCGACAAATCATGCGTTGTAATGGTCCATTCACCGGGTTTTAATCCCGAAACAGTCTGTTTCAGTACGGAATCTCCATGATGTAAAACCGCCAGGCGCATAATTATTCAGGATAAAGAATCAATTTATTTCCGGCTTATTCAGGCTTAATGGAATTTTTACTGTTTCTAACCAACCAGAGATTCAGCGATTTTTGTTAAATTATGATAAAATGGCGAGGATATTGCCCTCACCTTTCCTTTCATCTGAATGGTTTGCTAAACCATTGGATACTTTTTAAGTATATCGGAAGACTTAAGAAGCAGGTCCACATACTGTGCGCGTTTATATACAAAAGGATCTTTCAATTCCTTGTTGGAAAGTTTACCTCTGAAATCGGCCAGTTTTGAATACTTTTTGGCGTCCATCCATCCAGCAAGTTCTTCGAGCATGGTTTTTATATACTCGGGTTTGTTCCGGTACACTGAACTTACCACCTGCACACAATTGGCACCGGCCAGTATAAGTTTTACTATGTCTTTGCCACTATAAACACCTGTTGAAGAACAAATATCTCCCTTAATCTCTCCTTTCAGCATCCCTGCAAACCGGAGAGAGAGCCGGTGATCATTTTCCTGGCTCAGGTTGAAGGGACTAATATGCATTTCTCTTTCGATATCAATCTCCGGTTGGAACATCCTGTTGAACAGGACAAATCCCTTCACACCTGCCTCATCAAGTTTCTTAATGAAATTCAGCGGGTTTGTATAATATGGACTTAATTTAACGCTCAATGGTATTTTGACCGATTTGTTAATCTCCTTAAAAATATCTACCTGTTCTTTTTCTATGGCGGCAGCATCCTGATCAAAATACCTGGGTATAAAATAGAAATTCAATTCCAGGGCATCCACACCGGTCTCGGCAATCAGCTGGGCATATTCCACCCATGACTCTTCATAAATAGCATTTAAACTGGCGATGAGCGGAATGGTCAGGGTTTCCTTGGCCCGTTTGAGGTTAAACAAATATTCTTTGGGTCCTCCATGTTCAAGACTGGGAAATATTTTGGTCATCTCGGCATGCCGTTCATCATATTCTTCCATGCTGTCTTTCAGGGATGCCCTTTCGAGATGTATCTGTTCCTCAAACAGTGACTTATAAACAATAGCAGCAGCACCTGCCTTTTCAAGCCTCCTTAATATCTCCATGTCTGTTGACAAATTGGAGGAACCTACTATTACCGGGTTTTTAAGGTTCAAACCCAAATACTTAACTGATAAATCCGCCATATAAATTATGAATTAAAGATTAGCAATTGATCTCATAAATTTAGGTATTTCTTTGCGGAAAAAAAACTCTTTCCATTTCATACAAATGAAACACCCACATTTAGAAAAACACAAACACAATGATAATAAAATCAGCAACATGGGTGTTCCCTGCCAGCCGGCAGGCAGGCATCATACCTTTTAAAACTAATTTTATTATGATGAAAAAAGAGCCCGTCAATTTGACTGGCTCATTTTTCTAAGGTTTAACGATTTTATGCCCTGGAAAAATCCATTTCGGCAAGACGACGGTAACTGTTGTATCTCCAGCGTGCATTTTCTTCGGCAGCGCGGAAAAGTTCATCAGCAACCTCGGGGAATGCCTGTGAAAGGGAGCTGTATCGTACCTCCGATCCAATGAAGTCCTGGAATTTATCCCACTGGGGCTCCTTGGAATCCAGAACAAAGGGATTTTTTCCTTCTTTTTCCAGCATGGGGTTGTACCTGTATAATTGCCAGTAACCTGCTTCAACGGCAAAACTCGCCTGCTCCATGGTCTTGCCCATACCTGCCTTCAAACCATGGTTAATGCAGGGTGAATAAGCAATGATAACAGAGGGTCCGGGATATTCCTCAGCCTCCTTGACAGCCTTCAGATACTGGTTATGACTGGCACCAAGTGCAACCTGTGCAACATACACATATCCGTAAGACATAGCCATCATTCCAAGATCCTTTTTCCGGATGCGTTTTCCTGATGCAGCAAATTTCGCTATGGCACCTATCGGGGTGGACTTGGAAGCCTGTCCTCCTGTGTTACTGTAAACCTCGGTATCCATCACAAGAATATTAACATCTTCTCCCGTAGCAATTACATGATCAAGACCGCCATAACCAATATCATACGCCCAGCCGTCACCTCCGAAGATCCAAACTGACTTTTTGACCAAATACTGTTTTAGTTTCATGATATCCTGAAGCAGGGGATCCTTCTCCTTTTCAATTAGCCGGATTACCTTTTCTGAGGCTGTCCTGGAATTCTCGGCATGGTTCATACTGTCAATCCATTCCCTGAAAGAATCTTTTATTTCAGATGAGTATTTTCCATCCAGTGCAGTTCTCATATAGTTGGCAATTTTCTTCCGCATTTCGTTTACGCCAAGTGCCATTCCATAGCCATACTCTGCATTATCCTCAAACAGGGAATTGGCCCAGGAAGGACCATGACCATTTTTATTCACTGTATAAGGCATGGATGGAGCTGAACCACCGTAGATCGAAGAACATCCGGTCGCATTGGCAATCATCATTCGATCACCATATAACTGAGTAATCAGTTTGATATGCGGTGTTTCTCCGCAGCCGGCACACGCACCGGAAAACTCAAACAAGGGTTGTGCAAACTGACTGTTTTTAACGGTCTTGTCTTTAGGCAATACCCAGTCCTTATATCCCACTTTCTCATGCATATAATGCCATCTTTCATCCTCTGCCATTTGCGATTCAAGGGACTCCATAACAAGTGCCTTGTTGGGTGCAGGACAAACATCAACACAGTTACCACAACCAGTACAATCCAGGGGGCTAATCTGTAATTTGTACTGATACTCCTTGGTTCCACCAATCCCTTTGATTGTTTTTGTACCCTTTGGTGCATTTTTCACTTCTTCCTCAGTGAGGAGGAAAGGACGAATGACTGAATGGGGACAAACATACGAACACTGGTTACACTGAATACAGTTATCGGGTTGCCATTCGGGAACATGAACAGCAATACCGCGCTTTTCATATTGTGAAGTACCAGCAGGGAAAGTACCGTCTTCCCTGTCAATAAAAGCACTCACGGGCAGAGAATCTCCTCTTTGACCATTTATCGGTTCTACAACATTCTTGATAAAATCAGGAATATTCCTGTCATCCTTTTTGGCAGTAATCTTTATGTCTTTCCAATCCTTTGGAATCTTCACCTCCGTTAAATCACCACCGAGGTCAATTGCAGCATGGTTCATCTTCACTATCTCTTCGCCCTTCATTCCATAGGACTTGATCACGGCTTTTTTCATTTCCTTCACGGCTGTCTCGTAAGGAATCACACTGGAGGCTTTGAAAAAGGCCGACTGCATGATACTGTTTGTGCGGTTACCCAATCCAATTTCCTCGGCAATTTGTGTTGCATTAATGATGTAGAATTTAATATCATTCTCTGCAAGGTATTTCTTCATTGTATCCGGCAGCTTCTCCTTGGTGGTTTCAATATCCCAGATACTGTTCAGAAGGAAAGTACCTCCTTTCTTCAGGCCTTTGAGAATATCGTACCTGTCGAGATAGGCAGGCACATGACAGGCAACAAAGTCGGCTGCATTGATCAGGTAAGGTGAGCGAATGGGGCTGTCACCGAAGCGCAGGTGCGACACTGTGAATCCGCCTGACTTCTTGGAATCGTAAGAGAAGTAAGCCTGTGCATACTTATCGGTTGTATCGCCAATGATCTTGATGGAGTTTTTATTTGCCCCAACCGTACCATCAGAACCCAGTCCGAAGAATTTTGCTGCATAATTCCCTTTTGGCGATACATCCAAATCAGGCAGGAAGGGCAAAGATTTGAATGTTACATCATCCACAATACCTACAGTAAATCCGTTCTTAGGTTCCTTCATTTTCAGGTTCTCAAATACTCCCAGCATATGCGCCGGTACGGTATCCTTGGAACTCAGACCATAACGCCCGCCAACAATCAATGGGGCCTTCTCACGGCCGTAAAATAAATCTTTCACATCCAGGTAGAGGGGTTCTCCATTGGCTCCGGGTTCTTTAGTTCGGTCGAGAACAGCAATTCTTTTCACTGTGGAAGGAAAAACTTTAAAGAAATATTTTGCTGAGAACGGCCTGTAAAGATGGACTGAAATCAATCCCACTTTTTCTCCCTTACCAACCAGATAATCAATAGTTTCCTTAATGGTTTCGGTGATTGAACCCATTGCGATAAGAATATTTTCAGCATCGGGAGCACCATAATATGTAAACGGATGGTAATCGCGACCGGTGATTTTGTTTATTTCCTGCATGTAGCTTTCCACGATATCGGGAACAGCGTCATAGAATTTATTCGCAGCTTCACGTGACTGGAAGTAGATGTCCGGATTCTGCGCCGTACCACGTGTTACAGGATGCTCAGGATTGAGTGCTCTTTCCCTGAAAGCCTGAAGTGCATCATAATCCAGTAATTTTTTCATTTCCTCCATATCGCAGGCTTCCACTTTCTGAATCTCGTGTGAAGTTCTGAAACCATCAAAGAAATGAAGGAAAGGAATTCTTGATTTGATTGCCACCAGGTGAGCAACAGGAGCAATATCCATAATTTCCTGAACACTGCCGGTTGCCAGCATGGCAAAACCTGTATGTCTTGTGCTCATCACATCGCTGTGATCTCCAAATATGGACAAGGCCTGGGCTGCAAGGCTCCTTGCACTCACGTGGAATACACCGGGCAGCAATTCACCCGCAATCTTGTACATATTGGGAATCATCAGGAGCAAACCCTGCGATGCAGTAAAAGTAGTAGTAAGAACACCGGCCTGCAGAGAACCGTGCACTGCACCGGCTGCTCCACCTTCTGATTGCATCTCGGTAACCTTTATGGGTTCACCAAACATGTTCTTTCTTCCATTAGCCGACCATTCGTCAACATTTTCCGCCATGTTGGAGGAAGGAGTAATGGGGTAAATTGCAGCAACTTCACTGAAGATATATGCTACATGAGCAGCAGCATGGTTTCCGTCGCAGGTGATAAAATTCTTTTTCTTAGTCATTTCTTCAATCTTAAAGTTTATTTATAATGTGTAAAGTTTTTTTGTAAACCTGCCTGAAGCGGTTGAGAAAAACTCACCTTTCTGGGCAAGAAACAAAATTAGGACTATCAGGGAAAAATTTATATGAATAATATCATAAAAATAAAAAGTGCGGTAACTTGAAAGTACCGCACCTTAAACAGATTTTATTGCTTATTCACTGTTCATTGATATGAGGAACTCCTCATTGGATTTTGTTTTGAGCATCCGAACGCTCAGGAATTCCATCGCTTCTACCGGGTTCATATCGGAGAGATAATTTCTCAAAATCCAAATCCGGTTGAGAAAATCCTTGTCAAGCAACAGATCTTCCCTTCTCGTGCTCGATGCATTCAGGTCAACGGAGGGGAATATACGCTTGTTTGTCAACCTGCGGTCGAGTTGCAATTCCATATTGCCCGTTCCCTTGAATTCTTCAAATATCACATCATCCATCTTGGAACCTGTTTCAGTAAGTGCTGTGGCAAGTATGGTAAGCGAACCTCCGTTTTCAATATTCCTGGCAGCCCCAAAGAATCTTTTGGGTTTTTGCAGTGCGTTGGAATCAACACCACCTGAAAGCACCTTGCCGGATGCGGGTGCTGTAGTATTGAATGCCCTTGCCAGTCGTGTTATGGAGTCGAGCAGAATAACCACATCGTGACCACATTCTACCATTCTTTTTGCTTTTTCAAGAACAATATTGGCTACACGCACATGTCTGTCGGCGGGCTCATCAAAGGTTGAGGCAATAACTTCGGCTTTTACACTGCGGGCCATGTCAGTCACCTCCTCAGGTCTTTCGTCAATCAGGAGAATCATCAGGTAGGCTTCGGGGTGGTTTGCTGCAATCGCATTGGCTATTTCCTTCAGCAACACAGTTTTACCTGTCTTAGGCTGTGCAACGATCAACCCCCTCTGGCCTTTCCCTATCGGCGAAAAGAGATCAACTACCCTTACCGAAAGGCTGTTGCTGCCATTGCCCACAAGAGTAAATTTCTCATTGGGGAAAAGTGGCGTTAAAAAGTCAAATGGTACCCTGTCCCTGATGAAGTCGGGTGTGCGGCCGTTGATCTCTTCCACCTTAATCAGTGGGAAATATTTTTCACCCTCCTTTGGCGGGCGAATGGTTCCCTGCACCGTATCCCCGGTCTTCAGACCAAACAGCTTGATCTGAGATTGAGATACATACACATCATCAGGTGAGTTCAGGTAGTTATAATCCGATGATCGCAAAAAACCATATCCATCAGGCATTATTTCAAGTACACCGGTGGAAGTAACAATTCCTTCAAAGTCATAGGATTTGTCTCCATTGCCCCTCCTTTCAAAATTCTTTTTCTGCCACTTCTCTCTTTGTGGCCTGTCATAAGGCTGTCTTCTGTCCTCAGGAACCGGCTCTTCAGACTTGATTTCTTCAGTATGAGTTACAACAGGAGGAATTTCAACTACCGGAATTTCCTGTTTTTCATCTGTAAGTTCCAGTGCAACAGGGTCAACAAGATTATCGGCTTTTGCCTTGTCAGCATCCCTGTCAAACTTTCTTTGATTATCAGCAACACCCTCCGTGGGTTTTTTACCTGGAGTACTGTCTCTCTTCTCTCTGACCTGTTGGGACTTCTTTTGTCTCTGATGATGTTGAGGCCTTCTTTCGCCCCTGTTTTTTTGAAAATCCCCCTGGGATGGCTTTTTCTCAGAAGCTATAATGGCCTGCTGATCGAGGATTTTATAAATGAGATCCTGCTTTTTAAGAGACTCGGCACGCTTTATATCAAGTCCCTTGGCAATTTCCCTTAGCTCCTGAAGGAGCTTTTTGTTCAATTCCAGAATATCGTACATAAATTAAGTGGAAAAAAATTGTGATTTATAAATGAAATAGTATCAACCAATTCTTGCAGTGGAAATAAAAAAAAAATCAAGCTATGATTGGAATGGAAGAATTAATCGGCAATAACGATTGGAAATCAGTTGCAATATTAAATATTAATGTAAAAATAGCAAAAAAAAGAAGATTTTTTTTCAATTTCCCTTGCAAAAACTTTTTTGCATGAAAATTTACTTATATTTAAAGTTGCAAAATTATGCTCTTTAAAAAATCCTGAACCAATTATTAAATCCTTAGGCAACATTCATCCGACCCTTTTCGTAATATTTAAGTAATAAAATTTCAGGCTGCATGAGGCAACTCAAAATCATCAAGCAGGTAACCAACCGCGAAACTCCCTCACTTGACAAATATCTCCATGAGATTGGCAAAGTGGAGCTTATTACAGCTGAGGAAGAGGTTGAACTTGCAAGAAGAATCCGTAAGGGCGATAAGGGAGCTCTGAATAAGCTCATCAATGCCAACCTCAGGTTTGTTGTATCCGTTTCCAAGCAATATCAGAACCAGGGGCTCAGCCTGCCAGATTTAATCAATGAAGGTAACCTGGGCCTTATAAAGGCAGCCCAGCGTTTTGATGAAACAAGGGGGTTTAAGTTTATCTCCTACGCTGTGTGGTGGATTCGCCAGTCCATTTTGCAGGCACTTGCCGAACAGGCCAGGATAGTGCGGTTACCCCTGAATAAGATAGGTTCCATTAATAAAATCAATAAAACCTTTGCTGAACTTGAGCAAAGATTCGAACGGGAACCAACCGTGCTTGAGATAGCACAAACCCTGGAACTTGCCCCCAAGGATATTAAAGAATCCATTATTAGTTCAGGCAGGCATGTATCGATGGACGCTCCCATCAGTCCCGATGATGAGGGAAATATGTACGATGTAGTTTGTAATGAAGATAATCCTCATCCCGACAGGGAACTATTAAATGAATCATTAAGAAAAGAAATTGAAAGAGCACTCGCAACGCTTACCTACAGGGAGGCGAACATAGTGCGGCTTTATTTCGGGCTGAATGGGAAACATCCTCATACACTGGAAGAAATTGGCGAAGAATTTAACCTTACCAGAGAGAGGGTGAGGCAGATAAAGGAAAAAGCCATTAAGCGACTGAAACACTCTACAAGAACCAAAATTCTGAAAACATATCTTGGTTAATCACTTCATCTCAGCTTGCAGGAAAGAGGAATTTCACCGTTCCTCTTTCGTTTTTTCAGGGAATCACTAACTTTGTTCTAATCTAAACATTCATTATGCCCCTTGTAGCCCCCTCCCTTTTGTCAGCCAATTTCGGAGCACTTGATAAAGACATTGAAATGGTGAATAAAAGTGAAGCCGACTGGTTTCACCTGGATATCATGGATGGTGTCTTTGTACCTAACATTTCTATAGGGTTCCCGGTAATAAAAAGTATTCAGAAACAGGCGAAAAAACCACTTGATGTTCACCTGATGATCGTTCAACCCGACAGGTACCTGGAAGAATTCAAAAATCACGGAGCAAAATGGCTTACCGTACATCTCGAAGCAGTGGATCACCTTCACAGAACGGTACATGAAATTAAAAAACTTGGCATGAAGGCAGGGGTTTCCCTAAATCCCCATACCCCTGTCCACTGGCTTGTGGAAATAATTGCCGATCTGGACCTTGTTCTGCTCATGTCAGTTAACCCCGGGTTTGGAGGCCAGAAATTCATTCCCTCCTCTCTTGAAAAAGTGAAAAAGCTGAAGGAGCTGATTTTGGTGAAAAATTCCGGGGCATTGATTGAGGTGGATGGAGGAGTAGACTTCAGTAATGCACATGACCTGGTTAAGGCAGGTGTGGATGTTCTTGTAGCAGGAAACACCATCTTTAAGAACGCAAACCCTTCGGAGGCTATTAAAAAACTAAAACAGGCAGGGAAATAAACCCTTAATCCCTGCCCTCCAGGTAGAATTGCAGGTACTGAAAATGGTTTGTCAGTTTACCCTCTTTCAGAATGGCAGATCGGTGCAGTATCTGATCTTTATCACCATCCACAAAAGCAGGAAACACTTTCTCCAGTAAAGTTTCACTGAACTCAACAGAGGCATCCCGGGGCAATTCACCCGGCAGATTATCCACAGCCATTACGGTAATATTCTTCAAATCCCAGGGGTCACCCTCCTTTCCAGTTAAAGGATTGTATCCATAAAAAGGTTCAGCAATTGTGGATGCCCTTATCGTGGATGCAATTGGTTTTTCAATGTCACAGCTTACATCGGCTATGAGGGAGATTTTAAATCCCGGTTCCTTGTAATCCTCCTTACTCAGGAATATTGGTGAGCGGGGATCCCAGAAATGACATGGGATGAACAAATCGGTTACTTTTGAATAGGGTTTGAAGGTAGATTCATATTGCTCAGGGCAATAGAAAAAATGCTGCAAATCAAATTCACCTCCGTCCTTTCTCTTTGTGTAGTGCCAGGGTTCAATCTGGCAATAAACCGGTTCATCAAAACTCCTTGTCAGGAATTCCTCAGCGGATACTCTTTTCAATTTAAGAGGTGCCAGGGTCTCAAGCGCACCTTTTGCCACTCGCCCGCCCCCCGTAATCAAAATTTTTATTGGAGGAAGCTTCACATTCTCCAGTTGCTGTATCAATTCATGAAAATCATGGCAATCCTTTGCAGCCTTCAGGTTATATAGCCCGTTTCGCTTACCAAATCCCCTTACCCCGTTATAGGCTCCAACAATTCCTGCCCATCGGCCAAAAGCAACCAGCCTCACATTGTTCACATCTGTGAGGTATTCATAATCCAGGAGTGTAATATTTTTTGCCGCCATTTCCTGGAGCATCTTGCGGTTGTAAGGCTGCTTTTTACCCACATGAGCAAAGAAAAGATAGGTTTTCCCTGCAAGAAAAGTGGTTTTGTCCACTTCCTTTACCCCGATAAGTACATCGCAGGCACTCAAATCATCGGTAATGCTTATTCCGGCATCTATATATTCCTGGTCGGAGAAGCACCTTAATTCACTCTTCTGCACAATCACATCCATTTCGGGAAACTCTCTCAGCAACTTTATACACTGGGCAGGAGGCAATGCAACTCTCCTGTCGGGTGGGTTTTTGGTTTCGCGAAGAACTCCTATGGTCAGTTTTTTGGTCATAAGGCATGGTATTTGCAGCGAAATTAGAAATAAAAGGGCTAAAAATCGTGGTGTTTTAGAACATAATGCTGCTTTTATGATTATCTTTGCGATCCCAAACCCATGGGGCTGACTGGATTTGACACCAAGGTAAATGGGTATTGGAAGCATGCCGAGCCATGTAATACTGCTCGTTAAACCGGATTACAAAACAACAACCGGCGAATATAACTTCGCGCTTGCTGCTTAATTCTGTTATCAGAATTAGCTTTATCTCCGCCCCAGGTGGCGGGGACGAGCCATCCCTCAAAGACCCTGCACGGTGGCCAATGATCAAGGGGTGCTAATAAGACCGCGCTAGCCGAAGAAACGTTCCGGTTCTGCGGCGAAACTTAAGGAAATAAGGATCAGGTCGGCTGTCTGTTGCCAGCCCGCTCCCGACAACCAAGGACAGACTATGCATGTAGAAACCATATCTGTTTCTTGTTTGGACGAGGGTTCGATTCCCTCCAGCTCCACAAAAAAACCCGCTTAAGAGCGGGTTTTCCTTTTTGAACAGAATCATTAATCCGGTTAATTGTTTCCATCCTGAGTTCCCCTTCGGTGGCCCGGAGTGGTTTCCTGCATTGTCTCACAGGGAGACTTTGGACGGTCATTTCCGCTTCCGGAGACCGGTTCTTTGTTACTTTCGATACATACTGACCAATGCCCCATAGAGCCGGGATTTTTTGTACTGACTGCTACCCTCAGGTTTCCTTCAAAAAGGTAATACTGTCCCGGCCTTAATGAAAATGGCTTGCCATTCACTATAGCATCGCCGCCACCTGCAATGGGAAGAAAATACAAACTGCTAGCCGGCCCTGAATAGCTAAAATCACTTTTCATTAAATTGTCCCTGTTGAAAATTCCAGAAGGGGTTACAAGACAAAACTGCCAGGCTGCGTTACCCGGATTGATCCTCGGCCCACATGCCTTTTCCTCGATTTTTATTGTTTGCGATTTTGAATCGGCGCCACATGAATTCTTCGCTGCTACAATAAAAATGTAGTTACCAGGCTGCAAACGGAATTCAGCAGAAATCTCCCCGGTTGTGGGTACAAACTGGAAACTGTTATCTGCCTGACTGTTTACCGTGAGGGTGATTTCACTCGTGCTCTTCACATTGGTCACCGTGCCTTTCAATTCGTGGTTGGCATCCG
Organism: Bacteroidota bacterium; assembly: GCA_037446695.1. GTDB lineage: Bacteria > Bacteroidota > Bacteroidia > Bacteroidales > PUMT01 > JBBIHY01. The sequence continues at coordinate 5,790 of JBBIHY010000018.1, read as the reverse complement.
TGCGGTTTACCTCTGTCACCGTAAAGTTAACAACCGGTGAAAAGCAGGGTTCCTCCACCCTCACTGTTACTGTCCTGGCATCTTCGCCGCAAGTGGTCATTGCCCTCACAACAATCGTGTGTGTACCGGGCTGCAGGCTGAACTTGCCTGAGATTTCCCCGGTAGTGGGTACAAACAGGAAACTGTTGTCTGCCTGGCCGTTTAAGGTGAGGATGATTTCACTCTTGCTCTTTACATGGGTCACCTTGCCTTTCAGTTCGTGGCTGGCATCTGTGCCGTTTACCTCTGTCACGGTAATGTTTACATTTGGCTTGAGGCATGGCTCCTCAATCGGTGAATAGTTAACAGTAGCCGATTTACTGTCACTTCCACACTCATTCTGCGCAGAAAAAACAAATGTATTTAAACCGGTTCTGAGAGAAGCATTGAAGCTTACTGTATTACTGCTGAAATCAAAATTTACAATTGCACCATTGAATGTTAGTTTTAACTGTCGGGCATTTTTCACATTGCTTACCTGTGCCCTGAACTGAAACTGAGCAATATCGGTTTGAAGCCCGGTTCCGCTCAATACATTAATTACTGGTGCAACACAGGGTTCTTCAGCCCTGTATATCAGTTCAACTCTCTGGTAAGTATTTCCGCAATCATTGACCGCGTTAACCTCTAGAATATTGCTTCCGGGAGCAGCAGAAAGGGATATCACAATTTGCCCGCTTGAAGGGTCAAACCTGAAATTGCCATAATTCCTTCCTTGGTAACTTACCGAAACATTTTTAGCACCCGTGGCAAGCAGAATAATATTGTGATTTTGTATTTCTGTTGTTATCTGAGCTTTTGATGGTTCTATCAGCCTGAGTGTTGGCAGGGGACAGGGTTTTGATTCCTTCAGGTAAATCTGCGTTTTGCTGTCATGTCCTGCTTCGTTTTGTGCAGAAATTACGATCGTATTGCTTCCCTCATTCAGTCCAACCCTGGCATATAACACATTGGTATTGTTATCATAGCTGAAGTTCCCTGTATTCCTGCCATTTACCGAAAATGTAATATTCTCCCTGTCCCGCACATAGGAAACCCGTGCACGGAATTCCTCTTCGTTTTCATATGTTCTTAAGGGACTTGCACCCGGAGTTAATATGGTTATTGCTGGTGGCAAAATTGTGACTGGCCTGACGTAAAATATGGAAACCTTGTCGCTGGTAGTACCGAATTCATTTGTACCTGAAATTTCAATTAAGTTTGTACCCTCATTCAGTAATAAATCAGCATTAATAATACCCCTGTTGTTAAAAGTAAAATTGCCTGTACGAACACCATTAATTCTAAATACTAAGTCTTCCTTTCGCTGAAGGTTGGAAGTTTCGGCAGTTATGGTGAAAGTTGGCCGCTGAACAGTTACCGAGCCTGCAGGCACAGTAATTCTTACAACCGGGGGCCTTCTTACCACCGGAGGATTATAAATTATTGTCACATTGTCGCTGGCGGTTCCGGCTTCATTCACAGCTCTCACAACCAGATTATTGATTCCCTCTGTGAGAATGACCGGAATACTTAATGTTCCATTGCTGCGGTTAAAGTCAAATCTTTCATCACGACCGTTGACCAGAACCTGTATATCTTCCTTTCCCCTCACATTCCGGACTCTGGCAGCAGCATCGATTCGGTTCACTGCAGTGTTATGCGGCCTCGATGAAGGCACAATAATATTGACAGCAGGTAAATCTACCCGAATCGCAGGCCTGTCCACTACGATGGTTACGGCATCTTCGGCACTGCCAGAAGAATTTTCAGCAACTATCCTGAATGTATTTACACCTTCTCTTAGCTGAACATTTGCAGTGAAATTATTCCGTGATGAATAAAAGGTGAAATTTTCATTATCCACGCCATCCTGGAAAAACCTGATATTATGAAAGGATCTGATGTTCTGGATTCTCGCCCTGATAATATAGGTTCCCGAAGCAGTAGAATAAGGATCAGAGGAGGGATCAAAAATCCTGACCACCGGTCGTGGTTCACTGAATGAAGTAACCGGTGTGGGCGGACCGGGAACGATGACAGGACTTACCGGCCGGTCATATCCTCCCCAAAGGTATCCACCCAGTGTCCAGCGGAATGCGAGGGTTGTGTAATGGTTTCTGTCTCTTCTGGAAGAAGGAAGGATCCTGTTGTCCATATTCATGCCAAATACACTGTTACTTTCAGTAAGGGAAAAGTTGGTTTTATGCTCTATACCCATAGTGAATGCAGGTGTGAACTGAAAACCAAGGTATATCCCGAGCGTAGGCATAATAGCAGCCCGGTTATCAAGTTTGGTTTCGTACCTCCTGTCCGACAGTTTAAGCAACTCAGAATATACCTGTGCAGGTTTCTGGTTTGGGTTAATTTCACCGTAATCGTAGGGCAGGCCATACTCATTCAAAAGGTCAGTAAAAGTGCGGCCATGTGTAATACCTACTCCTGCAAATCCTGTGAGAACAATACGGGTGCGTTCACGAAGCCTGTTGAGAGTGAGACCAAACTCCAGGTCATAGGTATAAAAGTCGAAACGAATATTACTATATGTGTTGTCAGGGTTTATCCGGTGATCATGTGCACGGTTCTCCCCCTTTAGAAAACGAAATCTCCAGTCGGCACTGAGAATGGAATTCTCCATGGAAGAAAATTGCTGCCCCAGCCGGAAATCAAATCCATAGCCGCGTGAATTGGCCAAATCAGACTGCTGGTAGGATGCACCCAATCCAAAACCAATTGTCACACCACCCGGAGTAATGTACGTTGTGCTTTGAGCGGAAGAGTATGATAATGCAAAGCTTAAATGAGCCAGAAGAATGAGAAAAGGTAAAGGTATTTTCATGGTTTTCGTATTTCAATCATACAGGACAATTTCTTTGCCAAAACCTTAAAAGTACAAAAATTTGTATGCCAGTCGCTATATTTCGATTCATCCATTTTACTCGTTTAAAACAGAAATTGTTCCATTCAGGAAAATTATTATATAAAACTTATCTCATGCTTGTCATTTTCGTGAATATTTGTAATTTTGTATTTCGGTATTTAAATACTTATTTAATTAACATCGGCTTAACAGAATTAAAACATCAATACATTAATTAATTATGAGCGAATTAATCAATAATTCAAGCGAGAGAAAGGCCAGACTCAAGGAACTTATCCTGAAACTGCACCAGGGAGAAAAACAGGAGGATATAAGAGAAGAATTGCTAAAAAGCCTGAGTCAGATCCCGTATGGCGAAGTTATAGAGGTAGAACAGGAGCTGATAAGCGAGGGATTACCAGAGGAGGAAGTTCTGAAACTTTGTGATGCACATTCTGCTGTATTGCAGGGAAGAGTAGATCTTTCGGGTCAGAAAAACATCCCGGATGGTCACCCGGTGGATGTAATGATAAAGGAAAACAGGGAGTTGAAACTGGTTACGGCACAGGCAAGGCATCTAATTATGCAGATTGAAAAGGGAAACGATAACACAATGAGTGGTTTTATCATGCAATTGCGTGCCTTGTTCAACAAAATATGGGATGTGGACAAGCATTACCAGCGCAAGGAATACCTTTTGTTCCCATATCTTGAAACACAGGGAATTACCGGACCACCAAAGGTGATGTGGGGAAAACATGATGAAATCCGTGATTTAATAAAGGGAAGTATGGGAATTCTGCAGACAGAGGGTCTCGCAAAGGATGAATTTCTTGCATCAGCAGAAATAGTTTTGAAACCTGCGTTGAAAGGTGTAGATGAAATGACTATCAAGGAAGAGGAAATTTTGTTTCCGATGTCCCTGGATAAACTTGCAGAAAAGGAGTGGTTTGAAATAAGCAAGCAATCACTTGAAATAGGCTATTGCCTGTATGATCCTCCCAAGGAATGGAAACCATTATGGGCAGAGGATAGTTCAGTAAAAGATGCACAAAAGGAGGTAAATTACATTCAATTACCTTCAGGTGGATTTACTGCTGAAGAACTGATGGCCATTCTCAATACCATTCCGGTTGATATGACATTCGTGGACAAGGACGATAAGGTGAAATATTTTACACAAGGTACTGAGCGGATCTTTCAGAGAAACCGTGCCATTCTTAACCGTGATGTAAGGCATTGCCACCCTCCTGCCAGCGCCCATATTGTGGATAAAATCATTGAAGATTTCCGAAGCGGAAGGCAGAGCCGGGCACCTTTCTGGATTCAGATGGGAGGGAAATTCATCCATATCGAGTACTTCGCCCTCAGAAACGAAAAGGGTGAATACCTGGGCACTCTGGAAGTATCTCAGAATGTAACCGGTTTACGCGCACTTGAAGGTGAACAGAGAATTTTATCATATGCTTAAATACAAAAACCATGAGTAATCAATTAATTATTACCCCTAAAACCAAAGTACTTCAACTTATTGAAACTTACCCAAAACTCGAAGATGTGCTGATTGAGTATGTACCGGCCTTCAAAAAACTGAAGAACCCGGTCTTAAGGAAAACGGTAGCCCGGATTGCCACACTTCAGCAAGCAGCATCCATTGGCAATGTAAAAGTGGAGGGCCTGATTAACCGTCTGCGTAAGGAAGTAGGCCAGGAATTGTTTGCAGCGGTTACCGGCAGTGAATACAATTTTAACCGTCCGGATTGGTTTCATGAAGATAAGATAACAACAGAATTTGATGTACGGGAAATGCTGGCTGCAGGAGAGCACCCGGTAAACCAGGTAATTGCCGATTTGCATAAAATGGAGCCGGGAAGTGTTTATAAACTTATTGCACCTTTCCTTCCAGCCCCGCTGATTGACAAAGCAAGCAGCCTGCAGGCAAAACACTGGATTGTGAAGGAGAGTGAAAAATTATTCATAATCTTTTTTTACAAGGGAATCTAATGGAAATAATGGAATGATGGTTGAATGGAATTGTGGAGGTTCGTAATCTTTTGGTTTAATAAATTAAAATAATCATCCCTGGCAATAGTAGGATGACTTCAATTCTTTTCAGCAACCACAAGCATCTCAAAATCTTCAGTAGTAAGCATATGGTCCCTGGAGAACTCCCCCAGTTTTGCCCCATAGATTTCAATAATGCCAAATCCAAGGGATTTGAGCAACCAGGTAATTTCTGAAGGAACGTAATACCGCTCATTGCAGGAAAGTTCCATTTCATTTCCTGAATCATCGGTAAAGGTGGTAATATTATGGTCCCTGAAAGTCATCAAATCAAATGTATGATTACTATAGGCTGCTGTTCCTTCCACGTGTTGGGCAGAATGGAAATCCTTCACCGAATGAAAAAGTGGAAATAAGCCGTTCAGGGTGGTAAAAATTAGTTTTCCCCCTTGCCTGAGTGCTTTTTCAGCCCCCTTCAGAATTTCAAAGTTCATTTCATCGGTTTCCATCAATGGAAATGCTCCCTCGCAGATCATGATTGCCAGGTCAAACTCATTCCGGAAACTGAGGTTTCTTGCATCCATTTTCAGGAATTTCACATCCACACCGGCCTCGGTTGCCTTTTCACCTGCCCTCATGAGCTGTGATTCCGAGAGGTCAACGCCCGTTACATGGTATCCTCTTTTGCCCAGTTCAATTGCATGCCTGCCTGTTCCGCAGCCAATGTCAAGGATTTTCAGGCTTTTATTATAACTGATTTCTTTCTCAATAAAGTCGCATTCTCCAAGTGTGCCCCGGGTAAATATCTCATTATCATAACTCCGGCCGTAGTTTTCAAATAATTGCTCGTACCATTTTTTCATCCGTACAAAATATTTATATTGTTAATTACCAATATATTACCTTCT
>JBBIHY010000017.1:0-57829 GCA_037446695.1 Bacteroidota bacterium | reverse complement strand
AAAAACACTAAACCAAATACCCAAAATTTCTTAGGGACTGCAAAGTTAATGAATCCGTATTTATTTGCAAAATATTTCGCCAGTTTTTTCCAAAAACCGGCATACCGGAATTTTCGTGGTTACCCGAACCAGAAATTATTGATTCAATAAAACAAAGAATACAATGATTGGGGCTGCAAATGTAAGTCTATATTTTAAATTTACAATAGCTATTCCAAAAAAAATGATGTGTTTTTTTCAAATTGCTCTTCTTCAAAATAATAACTACTGAATGGCTGTTAAATTATTTTAAATACTTTTATCAGGCATAATATTTATAATATCTTCGCTAAGTGTTTAAAAGAAGCCTTTGACGTGAACAAAAGTGTTGTTATCATACCAACCTACAATGAAAAGGAAAACATTGGCCGCATGATTGATACCGTTATTGGGTTTCCGGAAGGCTTTCACATATTAATAGTTGATGACAATTCTCCCGACAAAACGGCTGACATAGTAAAAGATGCTTCAAAAAAATACCCCGACAGGGTTTTCCTCATTCAAAGAGAAGGGAAACTTGGCCTTGGTACTGCCTATATCAGCGGTTTCAGATGGGCACTTGAACGGGATTATGATTTTATCTTTGAAATGGATGCCGATTTCAGTCATAATCCAACTGATTTAGGCAGACTTCTGAATGCCTGTAAGAATGAGGGGGCTGACCTCGCCATTGGATCAAGATACATTTCAGGGGTAAATGTGGTTAACTGGCCCATAGGACGCATCTTAATGTCTTACCTTGCTTCCTGGTACGTTAGGTTAATAACATGGATTCCTGTTCGTGACACAACTGCCGGTTTCAAATGTTACGAAAAAAAGGTACTCTCAACAATCAATCTTGACAAAATCAGGTCAAAAGGCTATGCCTTTCAGATTGAAATGAAATTTGCAACATGGAAACTCGGTTTTAAAATTAAGGAGGTCCCCATTGTTTTTACTGAAAGAGAACTTGGTGCTTCAAAAATGAGTGGAGGAATCTTTAATGAAGCGGTGTGGGGAGTGATTCGAATGAGATGTTACAGCATCTTTAATTCTTACAGGTAGGATATCAGAAATCACTTATCTCAATTTTCCTTATCCCAGCTTTACGCTAACTTCCAATTCCTTATCTTTGTATTAACCCTGCTCAAATTTTAATTACATGGCTGATATTCTAATAAGTAATGCAAAAATAGTAAATGAGGGCGAGTCCTTTGAAGGGAGCGTTCTGATTAGCGGGGAATTCATCTCAAAGATTATCAGGGATCCCGAACCTAAAGATATCAAAGCCGACAGGATTATTGATGCAGGGAAAAAAATTCTTTTTCCAGGTGTTATTGATGACCAGGTGCACTTCAGGGAGCCGGGTCTGACGCATAAAGGAGATATTTACACCGAAGCAAAAGCTGCAGTTGCAGGTGGAATCACTTCCTATATGGAAATGCCCAATACGAATCCTGCCACAATCACGCAGGAAGAATTATACAACAAACAAAGAATAGCCGGAGAAAAATCACTGGCCAATTTTTCATTTTACATTGGTGCTACCAACGACAATCTAAAGGATCTTATCAAAACCACCCCTGCTACAACCTGTGGCATTAAGGTATTTATGGGTGCTTCCACAGGTAACTTATTGGTTGACAATAATCAAAGCCTGAACTGGATTTTTTCCATACCTCATCTTCCAATCACTATTCATTCTGAAGACGAACAAACCATTCAAAACAACATGCTGCTTTTTAAAAGTAAGTATGGAAATAACATTGATGTTTCGTTCCATCCAAAAATAAGGAGCGAGGAGGCCTGTTATATTTGTACCAGCAAGGCACTTGAATTGGCCATTAAACATAATACAAGGCTTCATATACTGCATTTATCCACCGCCAGGGAGATTGACCTCATTCATTCACTCAGTGAATCTGAAAGAAAAAAAATTACAACTGAGGTTTGCATTCATCATTTATGGTTTGATGAAGAAGATTATCCTTTAAAAGGAAACTGGATAAAATGGAATCCCTCAATAAAAACAAGAAAAGACAAGGAAAAGTTATTTGAAGCTGTGCTCAGGGATAAAATTGATGTAATAGCGACTGATCACGCACCACACACTTTTGAAGAAAAACAAAAACCCTACCTTGAAGCCCCTTCAGGAGGACCCATGGTTCAGCATTCCCTTGTGGCCATGATGGAGTTTTACCATGCAGGCAGGATAAGCCTGGAAAAAATTGTTCAGAAAATGTGTCATGGACCTTCCAGGATATTTGATGTGGAGAGACGGGGCTTTATCAGGGAAAACTATTTTGCTGATCTTGTAATTGTGGATCCTGGCTCTGAATGGGAGGTAAATAAAGGAAATATTCTTTATAAATGTGCCTGGTCACCTATGGAAGGGTTCCGTTTCCGGTCAAAAATCTCCCACACCTTTGTAAATGGCCATCTGGTGTATGAAAACGGAAAATTCAATGAGGATAAAAAGGGTAAATTACTCACATTTAACAGATAATTTTATGAGAAAGCTGATTCTAATGGCACTGGTTGCAAGTGCTCTGTTATTTGCTTCGTGCAAACAAAAACAACCTGACTCTGTGGTGTTAATCACTGATGAAGAATTACTGGGGACAACCCTGGCTAACCCCGTGGTGTATGATATGGTTATCAAAAATGCCAATCCTGAGGATGATTGGGCCGAAGAAAACCTTAGAAATCTTGACAGGGAAAAACTACTTACAATTATTTTCGATGCAGTTTACGCTGAGCGTTTAATAGCATATGATTTTTTTACCGATGAACCGTTAAAAGTTACTGATATAAGAAAACTTGAGAAAGAGGCGGATTTCTCCCGGGACAAAATTGGTAAACTTCAGTTTGAAGAAGAATGGGCTTTTGATGAGAATACCCTGCAACTGCAGAAAAAGGTAAAATCAATGCTTCTTGCCTACGAGGTTTTCAATACAGCAGGAGAACTACGCGGGTACAAGCCTGCCTTTTATGTAAAGCTAAACTAGAATTTCACATGTATTTGAACATAGATAAAATCCTGGAGACAGCAATTCTTGATGTTGCCGAAAAAATGGTTATTGCTGCCAGAACTGCACCCAAGGCAAGGGGTATTGACACAATTGAGATAAAAATCGCCACCGGCGAAAGCACCAGAAAGCTTGCTGAGAAAATGAAGGAGATAGGTATAAAATATGATCAGGCATTCTTTTTAAGAGATGCTGGCAACCTGGATCATGCACATGCTATAGTGCTGATAGGAACAAAAATTCAGTCAATAGGACTAAAAAAATGTGGCCTTTGCGGATTTAAAAGATGTGAGGAAAAAAATAAGCACCCCGAAATACCCTGTGCCTTTAACACAGGAGACCTGGGAATAGCCATTGGTTCGGCAGTATCGGTTGCTGCAGACAACAGGGTAGATAACAGAATTATGTATACCATTGGTATGGCAGCAAAAGAATTGGAAGTTATGGGAAAGGATGTGAAAGTGATTTATGGTATTCCTTTATCAGCTTCCTCCAAAAACCCATTTTTTGACAGAAAATAAAGCAATTTCATAATGTCAGATTCACGGAATGATTCCATCAGGGTAATTATTATTGACAGCACACATCCTGTTCTGCCAGAGACCCTGCGCCTTGGAGGCTTGCAGGTTGATTATGAACCAGGGGTAAGTAAAACAGGGATTGAGAGGGTAATTCACAATTACGATGGAATAATTCTCAGGAGCAAGATCACACTGACAGCCCAAATAATGCAAAAAGCCGTTAAACTGAAATTTATCGGCAGGGTTGGCTCCGGTTTGGAAAACATAGACACGGTTTATGCTGAGGCACATAATATAATATGTTTTAATGCACCTGAGGGAAATCGTGATGCGGTGGGAGAGCATACCCTGGGCCTTCTGTTATCCATGCTTAATAAGATCACTAAAGCCGACAGGGAAGTAAAATCAGGAAAATGGATGCGGGAAGAAAACCGGGGTTATGAATTAAAAGGGAAAACAGTTGGCATTATTGGCTATGGGAATATGGGCAGTGCATTTGCCCAAAGGCTAAAAGGATTTGAAGCAAAAGTCATTGCTTTCGATAAATATAAATTTGATTACACGGATGAGTTTGTCACAGAAACATCCATTGATGAGGTTTTTGAGAAATCTGATATCCTCAGTCTGCATGTTCCCCTTACCGCAGAAACAAAATATATGGTAGATGAATCCTTTATTGAATCATTCCAAAAAGAAATCTTTATCGTGAATACATCAAGGGGGCCGGTTATAAATACCGATCACCTGGTAAGAAAAATGAAAGAAGGCAAAGTGCTGGGCGCAGCGCTGGATGTGCTGGAGTATGAAAGATCCTCTTTTGAGGAATTACATACCGAGGGCTTGCCCGAGGCGTACCATTTTTTGATCACTCATCCCCGTGTCGTAATCACCCCGCACATTGCAGGATGGACAACTGAATCGGAAGTTAAGCTGGCTGAAATACTTTCTGAAAAGATAATCAGGGTGTTTGGCAGGCTCATCTGACAACAAATCTGACGTTTCGCCTGCTTCTTTGCTCCAGCAATACCTGCATATTCTTCATGGTTTTTGCAATTGTTTCTGAATCGTAGTGCCTGATTGTTAGCAGACTGACATTGTCATTGTAAAGTACTTTGAAATCATTCTGCAATTCCTGCATGAGGTTCCTCAGGGATTCGTTGCCGTTATCCACCACAAGGGAAAAATTAATGGCAGAATTCTGAATTAGGCTTACCCTTATCTTGTGCTTGAAAAAGCTGTAAAAGATTTTGCTCAGACTTTCTTCAATAACAAAAGAAAAGTCCTTGGGTATAAGTGATATTAATACCTGGTTGCGCTTTATAATAATCACGGGTTTATTAATTTTTCCGGCTGTTTTATCCTTAATTGCGGTACCATTTTCCTCCGGCTGAAGGAATGATTTTACATAAAGCGGTATATTCTTGTTCTGTAAGGGTTTGATTGTTTTAGGGTGAATTACTTTTGCCCCGAAATATGCAAGTTCGATCGCTTCCTGGTAAGATATTTCGTCAAGTTTTTCAGGGCCGGGGAATTCATCCGGATCGGCAGTCATTATACCCGGAACATCTTTCCATACCGTAACTTCCGCAGCATCCATTATGTTCGCAATAATGGCTGCCGTATAATCTGAGCCCTCCCTTCCGAGTGTGGTGGCATAGCCATCTATTGTACCACCGATAAATCCCTGGGTTAGATAAATACGGTTATTATCGGGATTGAAGGTGTCCTTCATCCTTGTGGCCGTTTCGCTCCAGTCAATATTGGCGTTTCTGAATGTAGTATCGGTAATTAATAAACTCCTGGAATCTGTCCATAAATTAGGAATACCTGCAGAGTTCAGGTAGAAACTGACAATTTTGGTAGACAAAATTTCTCCAAGAGAAACAAGCTGGTCGTATTCAAAATCAAAGGCAGCGGGAGGCTGAGTTTCCATTTTTGTCTCCAATTCAGTGAACAAGTAATTCAGATCTGAAAAAAGAGTTACCTCTCCGTCGGGGAATAGCTCTCTGCAGATGGAAAGGTGATATTCTTTCAATTGATTTACCATTTGAAACCTGGTTTTATCTCCCTGGTACCATGCCACAAGAATACCTTCCAGTGCATTGGTGGTCTTTCCGAATGCCGAAATCACAATCACCAGATGGTCATTTTCCTTTTTTACAATTTCAGCAAGATTCATAATGCCCGGCGAAGAACAAACCGAGGCGCCTCCAAACTTGAATACTTTCATGAATAATTAGAAATAGGATGTAAAAAGCAAAATTAATTTTTCGGGAGGGAAAAACGGTTTAAACCCAAGGATTTTTACAACGAATTTTAATCGGGCTGTAAAACACGTGTATCTCGCAAGAAAACTTGTCTTAATATTCAAACGATATTCCTTACCTTTACTCATGAATGGATAAACAAGGACAAGAACTATTATATGAACGGATACAAAATTACCACTCTTAACGAGTTCATTATCAAACGGCAGGCTGACTTTCCTTATGCGAAGGGTGAATTATCGAGGCTTTTGCACCATGTGGGGGTAGCTGCAAAGGTTGTAAACAAAAAGGTTAATAAGGCCGGGCTGGTAGATATACTGGGAGAAGCCGGGGATATAAATGTACAGGGGGAGGATGTGAAAAAACTGGATGTTTTTGCAAACGAACAGTTTATTGGCGCCATGAGAGTAAGCGGAGAATGTTGTGCAGTTGCCTCAGAAGAAAACCAGGAAATCATCACATTTGATGACGGACTTGCCCTGGATGGAAACTATGTATTTTGTATGGACCCCCTGGATGGTTCATCCAATATTGATGTAAATGTTTCTGTGGGTACAATTTTTTCAATATACAGGAGAATTTCACCACGCGGAGCCAGTGCCCAGCTGGAAGATTTTCTGCAGCCGGGTATCAACCAGGTTGCTGCAGGGTATATCATCTACGGGTCTTCCACAATGCTGGTTTACACCACAGGAAGAGGAGTCAACGGTTTTACCCTGGACCCCTCCATCGGAGAGTTCTGCTTATCAAATCCTGACATCAAAACACCCGATTCAGGGAAGATTTACAGCATAAATGAAGGGAATTATGTTCATTTTCCGCAGGGAGTAAAAAAGTATATCAAATATTGCCAGGAAATGGACGAAGAAACAAACCGTCCCTATACTTCAAGATATATAGGCTCCCTTGTTTCCGACTTTCATCGAAACCTTCTCAAAGGCGGTATTTTTATATACCCCCCAACACAAAACGCTCCCAAAGGGAAACTCCGACTGATATATGAATGCAACCCGATTTCTTTTATTGCTGAGCAGGCAGATGCTAAAGCATCCAACGGAAAAGAAAGGATTCTGGAAATCAAGCCCGGTGATCTTCACGAAAGAGTTCCTTTTTATGTGGGCTCGAAAAACATGGTGGAAAAAGTTGAGGAGTTCCTTCAAAATGAATAATTTTGACTGATCTTTTTCTGTGGCGGTTTGCAGTAACTGCCCTTTTTTTATTTTGTATGCTTTGTGAAAGATATTTTTCCAGCTAATTATAGTTCACACCCTCTCAAAGCAGGAGTTTTTCAAGCGCTTGAGACTGAAAACCCTAAAATTTTTCTGCGGGGACTTTCTGCATCGGCAAAGTCAGTTCTTGCTGCAGCATGGAGTACAGAGATTAAGCATAATCAGATATTTATCTTATCCGGAAAAGAAGATGCTGCCTATTTCTACAGCGATCTGTCCACATTACTTGGTAACAATAAAGTACTATTCCTTCCCGCTTCATTCAAAAGAAACTTTCAGCCAGAACAAGCCGAAAGTTCAAATGTGGTATTGCGTACCGAGGTGCTTAACAGAACAGGATCAGGAGAGACGAATCTGCTGATTGTAACTTATACCGAAGCACTTGCAGAAAAAGTAATTACCAGTAAAAAACTGAAAGAAAACACCCTGTTTTTAAAAAGAGGTGAAAAAATATCATTGGACTTCCTTAAAGAAGTACTGCAGGAATATGGTTTTGAGAGAACAGACTTTGTTTATTACCCGGGACAGTTTTCCATCAGGGGGAGTATTTGTGATGTATTCTCCTTTTCAAGTGATGAACCCTGCAGAATTGATTTTTTTGGAGATGAGGTGGAGTCTATCAGGAAATTTGACGTTGACTCACAACTCTCATCCGAGAAATTAGAAAAAATAAGTATCGTGCCTGATACGAATCAATTGATTACAGGAAATACAGCAGGCAGTAACAAAGACCTGGAAACAATAATTTCCTTCCTGTCAAAAGAAACAATTTTCTGGACAGAAAACCTGGACTACATAATTAATGTTTTAAATACTCATTATGAAACTGCTGCCATAACCCCAGATTTACAGAAAGATGCCCATTTCACTTCTGGCACTACCCTGTTTGATGAATTAAAAAACAGAAAAGTCATAGAATTCGGTCAAACCCCGGCTTTTAATTCAAATAATCGCTTTGAGTTCAACACTACCCAGCAACCTTCATTCAACAAGAACTTTGGCCTTCTGGCAACGAACATCGAAGAGCACGCCAATGAAGGGTATAAAAATTTCATTCTCTCTGACAGCGATAAACAGATAGAAAGGCTAAATGCCATATTTCGGGACATTTACGGAGCAGTGAGGTATGAACCCTTACCGTTTACCCTTCATGCCGGTTTTATTGACCACGACATGAAGTGCTGCTTATATACCGACCACCAGATTTTTGAAAGATATCACCGGTTTAAATACAGGGGGAAGTTTGGCAGCAGGGAATCCATAACTCTGAAGGAACTGCAGGGACTGCATCCGGGAGATTATGTTGTTCATATTGATCACGGCATAGGGCAGTTTGGCGGGTTGGAAAGAGTTACCATTAACGGCAAATTGCAGGAAGCAGTGCGACTGGTATACCAGGACAAGGATGTTTTATATGTGAGTATACATTCCCTTCATCGAATATCAAAATACAAAGGGAGGGATGGTGTTCCTCCAAAAGTGTATAAACTTGGGTCGGCAGCATGGCAAAAACTTAAGGATAAAACCAAAAACCGTATTAAGGATATAGCGAGGGATTTAATAGCCCTTTATGCCAAACGAAAAAATGAAAAAGGGTTCTCCTTTTCGGCGGATACATATTTGCAGAATGAGCTGGAAGCTTCCTTTATTTATGAAGACACTCCTGACCAGCTAAAAGCAACACAATCAGTAAAATTGCAGATGGAGTCACCCTCTCCTATGGACATGCTGGTTTGCGGAGATGTTGGATTTGGTAAAACCGAAGTCGCCATTAGAGCAGCATTTAAAGCGGTTGCTGACGGGAAACAGGTGGGCGTGCTGGTTCCAACCACACTTCTGGCCATGCAGCATTATAAAACATTCAGCGACAGGCTGAAGAACTTTCCAGTAACTGTAGAATATGTAAGCAGGTTAAGACCCGCAAGGCTTCAAAAAGAGATATTCGCAAAACTGACAGATGGAAAAGTGGATATTATTATTGGTACCCACAAATTACTGGGAAAAGAAATAAAATTCAAAGACCTGGGTTTATTAATCATTGATGAAGAGCAAAAATTTGGTGTGGCAGCCAAGGAAAGGCTGAAACAACTCAAAACCAGTGTTGATACGCTTACTCTCACAGCAACACCTATTCCCAGGACACTTCAATTTTCACTAATGGGTGCACGTGACCTTGCAATCATCAATACGCCACCGCCTAACCGGCATCCAATCATTACCGAGCTTCATACATTTAATGAAGAGGTAATAAGAGAAGCAATAATTTACGAGGTTCAAAGAGGTGGTCAGGTTTTTTTCATCCATAACCGCATTCAGAATATCGCTGAAATAGAAGCAATTATTAATAAAATTTGCCCGGGAATAAAAACAGTGGTAGCCCACGGACAGATGGAGGGAAATAACCTGGAAAATATCATGGTGGATTTTATAAATGGTAACTATGATGTACTTGTGTCCACCAGCATAATTGAATCGGGCCTGGATATCCCCAATGCAAATACAATAATTATTAATAATTCACAGCACTTTGGGCTGAGTGATTTGCATCAGTTGAGAGGCAGGGTGGGACGTTCCAACAAAAAAGCATTCTGTTTCCTGCTGGCGCCACCGCAGCATACCTTAACAGGTGAAGCAAGAAGAAGGTTGAGGGCTATTGAGGAATTTTCAGAATTGGGCAGTGGATTTAACATTGCCATGCAAGACCTGGATATCAGGGGAGCAGGAAACCTTTTGGGTAGCGAACAAAGCGGTTTTATTGCCGATATTGGATTTGAAGCCTACAATAAAATTCTGAATGAGGCCATCCGGGAGTTGAAAGAAAACGAATTCAAGGACCTCTTCTCCAAAGAGGACAAAGCCCAAAAAGTCAATTATGTAACTGATTGTCATATTGATACCGATCTGGAACTTCTCTTTCCCGATACTTATGTGCCGAATGCAACCGAAAGAATTCACCTTTACAGGACACTGGACGGCAGTGAAAATGAGGAACAACTTCAGAGATTTGAAAAGTCGCTGATTGACAGGTTTGGAAATATACCCGAATGTACACAGGAACTTATACAGGTTGTGCGTTTACGATGGCTGGCCATTGAACTTGGTTTCGAGAAAATCATCCTGAAAAATGGCAAGATGATTTTACATTTTGTATCACACCAGATGTCACCTTATTACCAATCGGGTACCTTCTCAAATATTCTTTCCTTTGTGCAAAAAGAACCACGACTTTTAAGAATGAAAGAAGAAAAAAACCGACTGAGTATGACTATTGACAATATACCCGGGGTAAGTGAAGCAATAGGGCTGCTGAAAAGGTTAAAACTTAATCTGGATTGATAATCCTGTAGGTTGTTCTGTCTCTGAACTCACGACCGAACATATCTATTGCCCTAACCTCAATTACATGTTCCCCTGCTGGCAGGTTTGATGGAACCCTGGCTCTCCACAGGTGCATTGAATTGACAGGGTTTGAGGGTCTCTCCCCCGTCAGAAGTTCGTTGGAAGTATCCCACTTATGGCGAATTCCCAAAAAGACCGGATCCGGTTCAATGACCCTTTGCAGTGGTTTCCAGTCAGTTTCTCCAACTCTGAATTGCAGTGTACAATATTCTGAGCCGTTGAAAAAATTAACATACAATTCCCCCCGGAATCCTCTGCCCTGTGGAACAACCTTTGGAGCATAAATATGCATCTTATAATCCTTTGGTTTGCGTGAGGCATTCCAGTCAATAACATACCGGTTGCCTGAAAACCTGATAGTTGCATAACCATGCGGAGTTCCGTCCTGCATCATCGTGTGGGGCAGTCCCTCCTCATCCAGTTCACCCGACCACCAGTTACCATTGGCTGTTCCTACGTTAAAATGGTGATGCGGATCCTCCTGTGGCCAGTCCTCCGATTCCCTGAAAAAATGGTGCCTCTGGGTGTGCATGTGTCCGCTAAGTGATAATGTATTCGGATAGTCTTTCAGCAATTCAAACAGCTTTTTCCTGTCAGCCCTCCTGAAGGTTTCCCCCCACTCCGGCACATCAAAAAGATGAATATGCATGGCAAGCACAATAAGATCTTCTTTGGGAACATATTTCAAAAAATTCTCCATAAAGAGAAACTGGTCAGGCCTGATCCCTCCTATGTACCCTCCAAAACTGCCCTCCCGGGGATATATAATATTATTGAGCACAATAAAATGTACTCTCCCCTCACTGAGTGCATATGTAGAAGGACCATAAGTAGCTTCGAAAGTTTCATCAGTAAATTCAGTTGTTAAGGCATCAAAATTAATATCATGGTTCCCGATAACATTATGCCAGGGAATTCCGATTTTGGAGACTGTCATGTTTAAAGGCTTGAAAAGATCAAGATCATCACCCACAATATCTCCAAGGGTGAAACCGAAAGCATATCCTGTTGCATTTTCCAATTCCTTTACAACTGATTTTTCAAAATAGCCCAATTCTTTCTGGTTATAGGGCTGCGGATCGGCAAAAACCAGTATTTGAAACTCCTCTCCTTTATCTCCTCTAAGTAGCGGAAAATCTATCCTGGCAGGTAATTTCCCTGTAGGAGAAACACCCTTGAAGTTCAGTTGTGGTGAACCAGAGGGTTTGTGGATATAGAAAAACTGTGGTAAATTAAATTCGTTCACCGGTAACTTGTACCCCGAAGGTTTTATAACAAACAGCACATCGTGTTGCTCAACTTTAACAGAGTAACGCCCGTCCCTGTCGGTAAAAACCACATCCCTGCCATTGGAAATCCCAACATTCTCAATCCCTTTTTCTCCAGGTTCTTTCTTGCCGTTTTTGTTCTCATCCAAAAATACAACCCCCCCTGCTGTTTGACAGTTTAAAAAACCAACGGATAACAGCAAGCTTGCAATTAATACAATTGAAAACCGTTTCATAATTCAGGATTTTAATTGCTAAAAATAGGCAATAATTCAGAAAAAGGTTTTGAATCAATTTAAGTCATTGTTATTTAAACCTTAATTATGAAAAACCTTTTTTCACTGTGTACGTATATAATTTTTAACTAAGTTTGAATACTGTTAATTCCTTGACTGTGTATAGGCATTTAAAAAATATTATTTTAGCATTTTTATCGTTTTTTCCGCTAATTCTTTGTGCCCAGAGCCATTTTGAGAAGTTTTCCAAAGACCTCAACCGGCAGAACAAAATCAAATCCATTACTGAATGGAGCCATCCCTACCAGGGAAACAGCCCGGTGGTGAAGGGTACAAGAAATGCTGTGGCCCGCTACGACAGGAATGGAAACTTAACAGAAGAAATCTCATACAATGCCCGTGGCGAGGAAACCAGGAAGCTATCCTACCGCTACGATACGAAAGGCAACAGAACAGAATATTCGGTATTTGAAGCAAAGTTCAACAGGATTACCTACAGCCAGTTTGCCAATTATGATAATGCCGGAAACAGGCTGGCCGAATGGGGATTTGACGGGTTAGGAAACTATCGTAATACCTATTCCCTGGACAAGGATGGAAAAATCCTGGAGATTTCCTTTACAACCCAAAACCGCCTTTCTGAAAAAAGAATATTTAAGCATGCTGCCCAGGAAACTGAAATTACCATATTGAATCAGGGAACTATTCCTTCGGGAAAAATTCTGTTGAAATATGACAGAAACAACAGGCTTACAGAGGAATCTGAAACTGACACGCAGGGAAATATTCTTCGGAAAGTTACTTACACTTATAACCCTGTGGGTCAAATGATTCAGGAAACAAGATTCCGTGGTTCAAATTTCGCATACAGTAACAACCACCGTTACAATTCCAGAGGCCAAATCTCTGAAATAGAGAAAGAAGAATCATCAACAGGTCCTGTTGTCATTCACAAATACAGTTATGACAGCTCAGGCAGGCTTGCAGAGGAACAATGGTACAGTGAAAATGCAAAGGATTATTCCAGCAGGAAATATCAATACGATAATAAAAATAACATTACCTCAATGGACAGTTATTTTGTGAGTTACAAATTCAGGGTATTGTATAAATACACTTTTGAATACTACTAAAAAAAGAGGCTTTTAGCCTCTTTTTTTATTTGAATGTGTACCTTATTGAAAGTGCACCCCCATCGTACCACCAGTTGTTAAAACCCACAAAATTAAACGCAGGTTTATAGTCCAGTGATAAGCTGAGAGGAATATCAGCAAATGTATATTCCAGTCCTATAATAAAATCAGCACCTACAATTGTATATGCCTGGTTGGTACCCCAATTATAACGGCCCTCACCCCAGAAACCGATATGTGCACCTCCGCCTATAAACCATTCCAGGTTCGAAACATCAGGGAAGGGTTTTTGCCATACATATAAACCGGTAATAACAAATCCGTCCCACCGGAAAGATAAAATACCCTCCACTGCATTTCTGTCATTCAGAAAATGTTTTGCAGTTAATCCATTGAAAAATCCCAGTCTGGCCCCAACTGCAGTTTTATATTGGGCAAATATGGAGGAACTTGTCCCCAATGCGACTAACAGAGTTATAACAATCAAAAGTTTTTTCATGAAAGAAGTAATTTAAATAATCAATTTATGCGTGTAAAGATAAATTTTATTCCAAAATGACCTGTTTAATAATCTGAAAAAAATTCAAACAGTATAATAATTCCAGGAGATTGAATAATTTTGCTAATTTTCCTCAATGATAATCAATTGAATAATAATGTTGAACTTCTGTGCAGACATAGGTAATTCATCAGTTAAAGTTTGTGTTTTCAAAAATAACAAGCTTGTTCATAAGCAAATCTCTAATGCACTTTATGAAGAAACGCTTTTGGAGTTAAAGGAGCGGTTCCCCGGTATTGAACACGCGATTATATCCAGTGTTCAAAAAGAAAACAAGCAAATGATTGATTTACTTCACCGTAATTTCGACGATTTAGTACAGTTTACCCATAAAACTCCAATACCCGTAATCAATTTATATGAATCAAAGGAAACACTTGGCAATGACCGCCTGGCTGCGGTTGTTGGTGCAAACAATATGTATCCGGACAAAAACGTTTTGGTGGTTGATGCAGGAACTGCGCTAACCTTTGATCTTGTGAACCAAAAATGTGAATATACCGGAGGCAATATTTCGCCGGGATTAATGATGAGATTTAAGGCTTTGCACCGGTTTACCGGAAGATTGCCAATGGTTGAGCCTTCAGATGAATACTTATTTATGGGAAACAATACAGAAAAGGCAATATTGTCTGGTGTAATTAACGGAATGATTTTTGAGATAGACGGTTACATTGACAAATTAAGAACCTTGCATAAAGATCTGGTCGCAATTTTAACCGGAGGTGATGCTAATTTCTTTGATAAAAAACTAAAAAACACCATCTTTGTGGATCAAAATTTGGTACTTACCGGCCTAAACAGAATAATTGAATACAATGTCAAAAAAAGTTAAATTGTTCATGGCTGCAGCTTTTCTGCTGCTGTCAAATCTCACCTTTTCGCAAATAACCACATTTTCGCCTTATTCACGTTTTGGCCTGGGTGATTTGGTTCTTCAGGGAACTTCAAGGAATTTTGCCATGGGGGGAATAGGTCTGGCACTTCGTGATGACAACTATATTAATTATTTGAATCCTGCATCTTACAGTGAGCAGGATACTCTTTCCTTTATTTTTGATGCGGGTTTAGTGGGTAACTACACAACCATGAGATCAAATACGCAGCGTTTTTCAGTGAACAATGCAGGATTAAATCATTTTCTCCTGGGTTTCCCCATTACAAAATGGTATAAATCCAGTGTGGGCCTGGTGCCATACAGCAGGGTTGGTTACAAAATTGTTGATTTCGCTCTTTTACCAGAAATTGGTATTGTTGATTACTATTACGATGGTACGGGAGGCCTCAACAAAGCTGTCTGGGGTAATTCATTTATACTCAACAAGTACATTGCCATTGGAGTGAACACCTCCTATCTTTTTGGTTCTCTGACCAGAATGAGTTCAGTAAAATTTCCTAATGATGAAAATACCTTCTTTACTGAAAGCAGGGAGAGGGTAATCATAAATGACTTCTTCTTTACTTACGGACTTCAACTCAGCATTCCTGTTGAAAAAGATTTTACACTTACCGCTGGGGTTATTTTTGAACCAAGGAAAGAAGTTTCTGCTTTTACCGATAAGTTCATTGAAAATATTTTACGAACATCATCCTCCGTTACGAGAGACACTGCATTGAATGTAACAGGGGAAAAAGGGGTTGTGAACCTGCCCTCCAATCTGGGTGTTGGCATTGTTGCCCGTAACGGTAATAAAATCATTGTTGGTGCAGATTTTTATACACAGGACTGGTCTAATACCCAAATACTTGGCCAGGCCGATTCGCTTACAAAAAGCAACTCCATCAGGTTCGGAGGACAATACCAGCCTGATTTTACTGACTTCAGAAACTATTTCAACAGGATTCAGTACCGGGCTGGCATTCACTATACTGAAACCTACCTGAAGTTAAGGGGCGTACAACTAAAGGATTATGGTATCACCCTTGGTGTTGGGCTTCCTTTCAGAAATACCAAAACCACTTTTAACTTTGCCGTTGAATTTGGTCAGCGTGGTACCCTTGCTCAAAATCTTATCAGGGAAAATTATTTTAATTTTAATTTTTCACTTTCTCTTTATGACTTCTGGTTCTTCAAGAGAAGAATTGATTAATTTTTCCGAAATTGCAAAAACAATTTAAAGCTATCCTGGCTGAGGTAAGCTGATGAATAAAACTCGGTCCATACTAACATCCTTAATGGTTTTCTTTTTATTCCCCTCATGCGAAAACGATCTTGAGGTAATCAACTCATTTTCGAATGATGGGGATTTGGCTATGCATACCATGAACGATGCCCGAATTGTAGTAACTGATTCAGGAATGGTGCAGGTTACAATAAATTCACCCATTATTATGAATTACCCTCACGCAAGTGAACCCTACCTGGAATTCCCGCAAGGTTTCCAAACTATTTTTTATAATAAAGAAAGAAATCCTGAGACTGAACTGACTGCAAAATATGGTATTTATTACAATCAAACAGCTCTTTGGGAGGCAAGGGATAGTGTGGAAGTAATTAACAGGGAAGGAGAAATACTCAATACCGAACAATTATTCTGGGACGAAAAGAAAAAACTCATTTATTCAAATACTTTTGTAACAGTAACCCGCCCTGATGAAATTATTGTTGGTGAAGGTTTTGAATCCAATGAAAACTTTACCCGTTGGAAAATTAAAAAAATCCAGGGTACAATATATTTAAAAGATGAACAATAATGTTTTAAAATTCCTTGAAATCACCTGGCTATCCATAGCAGTTTTTGCTCTGGCCGCAGGCATTTATAATCTTCTAAAAACAGGCCTCACTGAAAGTTACCTGTTATTTGTAATTTCTGCAGTTTCCCTATTGATGTTTTTTTACCGCAGGAAACTGAGAAAATCAAGGGAAAAATAAACTGCACAGTTCTTTAATGGAAATATTGGCTGTTATTGTGGGTTCTTTGTTTTTCTCGGCTTTCTTTTCAGGAATGGAAATTGCTTTTACAGCTTCCAATAAGTTGAGAATTGAACTCGAGAGTAAAAAGAATTCTTTTGCCTCTGGTATAATCAGAATTTTTACACGTAACTCAGGTCAATATATTTCCACCATGCTGGTGGGCAACAATATTGCACTTGTGGTTTACGGTATTATGATGGCCAAATTGCTTGAACCGTTTCTATACCGGTATCTTTCAGATGATTTTTCTGTTTTCATTCTGCAAACTTTGTTTGCAACGATAATTATTCTCTTTGCCGCTGAATTTCTTCCAAAAACCTTATTCAGACTCAAACCCAATCTTGCACTCAAAGTATTTGCTGTACCGGTTTTATTTTTTTTTGTCCTTTTCTATCCTGTCACACGATTCACCATTTGGATTTCCAATATTCTTTTAAGAATCTTTTTCCGGGTTCCATTTAATACAAATGCATCTCAAAAAGTCTTTAACAAAGTAGACCTTGACCATTTTGTTAAAGAAAGTCAGAATGTGCTTCCTCTAGACAGTAAAATTGTTAACGAAATCAGAATCTTTCAGAATGCGCTAGATTTTAATAAAGTAAAACTAAGAGAGTGCATGATTCCGAGGCCGGAGATTGTCGCCCTTGAAATTTCTACCCCAATAAGAGAAATCAAAAAAAAATTCATTGAAACAGGTTACTCCCGGATACTCATTTATAAAAATACCGTTGATAACATCGTTGGATATATCAATTCCAAGGATTTGTTTAGGAATCCCAAAACAATAAGATCCAGGCTAACCTCAATAATTATTGTTCCTGAAACTATGCCGGCTAATAAACTTCTAAGCCAGTTTATTAGGGAAAAGAAGAACATTGCCATTGTAGTGGATGAATTTGGAGGTACAGCCGGTATGCTGACGATTGAAGACCTGATTGAAGAAATCTTTGGAGAGATTGAAGACGAACATGACGTACCAGAGTTGGAAGAAAAAATGATCAATGAAAGAGAATTTGTATTTGCAGGACGTTTGGAAATTGACTACCTGAATGAGAAATACCGTTTCGGTATTCCAAAAACAGAAGAATATGAAACCCTCGCCGGATTTATTCTTTACCACCATGAAAGCATCCCAAAAATTAATCACACGATTGTAATTCCCCCATTTTCATTTAAAATACTTAAAGTCAATAAAAACAGAGTGGATTCGGTTAATTTAAAACTATTGGTAGAATAAGTGTAGCTGCAAAGTGTTGAACTTTGGCACATCATTTGAAGGTATAAATTCAAAACCAGCTCTTTGAACATAATTATCTGATTAGATTTGATTTAAATTATCATTCATTAATACTTTTTTAAAAGTAATTTATATATTTGGCATCCTAAAAAAATGGTTTACTCAAAAACACACAGAAAAATGAAAAATTTAGTTATAAAGGGAACAATCCTGCTGTTTGCAACTGTACTTATCAGCATGGATCTTCAGGCGCAACCCGGAAGGTTTGGCAAAACACCTGAAGATAGTATAACCTGTGTGAAAAATTATTCCCTCTACCGCGAATACTTCAGGCAGGGAAATATTGAACAGGCACTTCCCTTCTGGCGTATCGTTTTTAATCAATTTCCAAGATCTTTCAAATCCACTTACATTGATGGAGAAAGAATGATTGAGCAGGTATACGAAAACACTGCAGATCCAAAGGCTAAAATGGCTTATTTTGACACATTGATGATGGTTTTTGATCGAAGAATCGAAAATTTTGGTGAAAGAGGTCTGGTTCTCGGAAGAAAAGGCGTTACCTACCTCAAACATCGCAATGACATTGAACAGGCCATGCCCGGATATAAATATCTTGAGGAAGCCATTGGTTTGGGAAACAGGAACCCCGGTGTTTTAACTGTTTTTATGAACGTAACAGTGAACCTTTTTACTGCAAACCTGCTTACAGCAGACAAAGTGATTGATAATTACCTTAATTTGAGTAAAATTATAGATAAGGCAATAACCAATGACCAACAGGGACACATGGCACAGGTGAAAGATATTGTTGACGGTTTTTTTGAAATAAGTAAGGCCGCAGATTGCAGGAAACTTACGGAAATATTTACCCCACAGGTTAAGGCAAACCCAAATGACATTGAGTTGATATCAAAAGTTAACAAACTCCTGGGTAACTCAGAATGTTTTAATGCTCCCCTGTTTGTCGAAACTTCGGAGAAATTACACCGTGTAAACCCAAGTGCGTCCACAGCCTATAATCTGTTCAGGATGTTCAGGGATAGCAGGGACTTTAGAAAAGCCTCAGATTTTATGCTGGAGGCGATTAACCTGGAAACTGACAATGTATTGAAGTCCAGGTATTATGTGGAACTTGCAACGGTAACCTACAGGGATTTGAAGAATCACAGGCTTGGCCGCGATTATGCCCTCAGAGCTATTGAGGCTAATCCTCAAAATGGTCATGCGCATATGGTAATTGGAAACATATATGCCTCTGACAGGGATTGCCTCGAGGATGATTTTGCCAAGAAAGCAATTTTCTGGGTGGTTGTGGACAGGTACAATATGGCCAAATCAGCTGACTCTTCACTTACTGATGAAGCCAACAGGTTAATTGAAACCTATTCGGTTTATTTTCCTGACAATGAGACGATTTTTTTCCATGGTTTCTCAGTGGGTGACACTTATACATTTAATTGCTGGTTTAATGAAAGAACCAGGGTAAGAACACGTTAGAACAAAACTCATAATAATAGGCCCTCCCCTCAGGAGGGCTTATTTATTTTAACCCGGTTGATGTAATTCCACTTTTAGCAACGCCATTTTTTATTTTTTATCCTTTGTCAAGAATGTTCTTAAAATACTTATATTCGTAGCTCATTTTTTTAACCCTGTTTAATTTAATATTTCGATGGCAACATTAGAGAAAATCAGAAATCGCGCGGGTGTATTGGTTGCAGTAGTAATTGGTTTTGCCTTGTTTGCATTCATTCTCGGTGACATTCTGGGTACAGGACCCTCCTTATTCACCAACAAGCAATTTGAGGTTGCAGAAATCAAAGGCAACTCAATTCCGCTGCAGGAATTTCAAAGAAGAGTGGATAACCTGAGTGAGATTTACAAAATGAATACCGGTGAAGCATCGCTCACATCTGAGGTTTATGAGAGAATTTTTGAACAAGCATGGCAACAAATGGTGAATGAATACATTATGCTCCCGGAATATGAAAAACTGGGAGTTGTTGTTGGTTCCGATGAGCTGTTTGACATGGTGCAGGGAAGAAACATTCATCCCATTGTAAGACAGATTTTTACCGACCCAAACACCGGAATGTTCAACCAGGAAGCCCTTTTCAACTTTCTCAGGAATATGCATGATGACCCCTCAGGCTCTTCCCTCACATACTGGCTGTTTGTGGAAAACGAAATTGTGGGCGAACGTAAATCGGGTAAATACAATAATTTGTTGCAGAAGGGTTTATATGTCACTCCTCAACAGGCAAAATTCGCCTT
This sequence comes from Bacteroidota bacterium, assembly GCA_037446695.1. Classification (GTDB taxonomy): domain Bacteria; phylum Bacteroidota; class Bacteroidia; order Bacteroidales; family PUMT01; genus JBBIHY01. Next base: position 37,742 of record JBBIHY010000017.1, on the reverse strand, counting down.
TCAAGAGAATAACATAAGAGTTGATTTTGAATACATTGTAAAGCGTTTTGCTGCCATTTCCGATACTGTTGTCACTGTTACAGAAAGCGAAATCAGGGATTATTACCGTAAAAACCGCAGCGATTTTCAGCAGGAGCATACACGCGATATAGAGTATGTAACGTTTGACATTGTACCTTCAGCAGACGATGACCGTGATGCAAGGGAATGGATGAACAAGATAGTAAATGAATTTTCTTCTGTGCAGGAGATAAAGCAATTTGTAAATCTGAACAGCGATGTTGCCTATGATTCAAAAAACTATGCCTTTGGAGAGCTTCCCGAAGAAATTAATCAGTTCATGTTCAATGCACGCGTTGGAGATGTTTACGGACCATACGTTGAAGATGGCGCATACAAAATTGCGCGTCTTGCAGAAATCAATTTCCTCCCCGACTCAGTGAGGGCGCGACATATTCTTATTCAGTCAAGTGACTCATTATCAAACACACAGGTCAAAGCCAAGGCTGACAGCCTTTTAAATCTTGTAAAAAGAGGTTCTCCCTTTGAACTGCTTGCACTGCAGCATTCTGAGGATAACGGTTCACGCTTTAACGGTGGTGATTTAGGTTGGTTTCCGGAAGGAATGATGGTAAAACCATTCAATGATGCCTGTTTCACCGCAAAAAAAGGTGATAAGTTTCTGGTTGAAAGTCAATTCGGATTTCATGTTGTAGAACTTACTGACCGTTCCAGAGAGGTGAAAAAAGTTCAGGTTGCTGTTCTTGTCAGAAACGTGGAGCCAAGCTCGGTCACTTACCAGCGAATATTTACGCAGGCCACTGCTTTTGCAGGAAAAAACAATTCCTGGGATAAGTTCCAGGAAGCTGTTGTAAGCGATGGTCTTTCAAAGCGAATCGCAAATAATCTGCAACCAAACGAAAACAGGATTGCCGGTTTGGAGTCACCCAGGGAAATGATTCGATGGGCATTTAACTCCAAGGAGAAGTCAGTATCACAAGCATTTGAGATTGGCAACCGGTTTGTTGTTGCGTCAGTGGCAAAAGTACGTGAGAAAGGTACACAGCCTCTTGAGGATGTAAAGGATGAAATTGAGCTCATTCTTCAGAAAGAGAAAAAAGCCGAGATCATTGCTTCTCAATTCAGAGATGATATTGTTTCCGGTGCTTCCTTGGAGCAGGTGGCTGATAAGTTTGAGCTCACAATAGAAAATGCCCTTGAAATCAGTTTCTCCTCATTTTCTGTTCCTGGTGCCGGCATTGAACCTAGACTTATTGCAACAGCAACATCTATGGAGAAGGGAAAAATTTCAGAACCGGTAATCGGGGAAAACGGGGTTTATCTTGTACGGGTTACAAATATTTATACTCCCGAAATGATTGATTACACTCTTGAAAGGAACAGGATAAGAAACAATTTTGCCTCAAGGGTGAACTTTGAGGTATTTGAAGCCCTCAAAAAGCTTGCCAACATTAAGGACAACAGGGCTAAATATTACTAAATTCATCTTTCCTGTAAACAAAAAGCGCCATACCCTGATAGGTATGGCGCTTTTTCACACCCTAACCATTCCGCAGAATTGCGGCATTAACCGCCCAGAATTTCTCTGGCTTTTGCAGCAACCATTTTTCCATCGGCCTTGCCGGCTAGTTGTTTGCTTGCAACTGCCATAACCTTACCCAAATCGGCCACAGATGTTGCACCTGCCTGTGAGATTATATCCTTTAACACGTTGGTCAATTCTTCTTCAGTGAGAGGTACAGGAAGATATTCCTCCAGAACGGCAGCCTCCGTCATTTCCTTCTGGTAAAGGTCATTTCTGTTTTGCTCTTTGTAAATGATTGCCGAATCCTTTCTTTGTTTCAGAAGCTTTGCAATGATCTTCAGAGCAGCATCATCTGTGAGTTGATGTGTACCTCCCTTTTCGGTTAAGGCTACCAGAAAAGCAGCCTTAACTGAACGCAGGGTTTCCAGCCTGTCTTTATCTTTCGATAACATAGCAGATTTAATGTCCTCATTGATTTTTTCATTCAGTGGCATAGCATTTTATTTTAATCAACATTATCATGCAGATAGGAATTATCAGGGCGAAGCTGGGGAGCACTGTCTTTGTAATCCGAGAGGGAATACCTCGAAACTTCATCTGTATTTTTTGAATCAACAGGTTTAAGTTTTACTTTTTTTCGCATGTAGGCTGGCTCTGCCTCGAGTTTTTCAATCTCCTCCTTTTCATCGACACTTATATAATTCTTTTCTTTCAGCCTGGTTTGAGTCTCTTTCAGGTGTTTCAATCTTTCATTTGGATCCCTGGCAGGTACATTCACTTCATGCGATTGTCCATCCTCCTTTTCAGAAATAGTAATTTTTTCACTATTGCGATTAATAATCTCAAAATCAATTACTTTCTGAGTTACAGTGAATTCCTCATCATAATGTGGTGTTGATTTTCGGCTTCTCACTGCAAAGCCGTCAGACTGCTTCTGACTTGTTGTTAATTCTTCAAGTTTAACCTTTTCCAAATCTTTTCGGCTTTCGTATAATTCCGGAATGCTGTTTGAAGGGAATCCAGTGGCTATGACAGTAACCGAGATCTGGTCGCCCAGTTTTTCATCCACTGCTGCACCCCAGATAATATTTGTACTGGATGCAACCTCAAGTGTAACAAAGTCAGTAATCTCGCTCACTTCATCCATAGTCACCTCGTCAGTACCGGAGGTAATGTTCAGCAGTATGTTTTTTGCACCCTTAATATCGTTGTTGTTTAGCAAAGGTGAGGAAATTGCCTGCTGAATTGCATTGACTGCCCTGTTTTCTCCGCTTGCAAAGCCTGTGCCCATAATGGAAACCCCGCTGCGGGCCATTACAGTTTGTACATCGGCGAAATCAACATTTACGTACCCCGGAACTGTAATTATTTCGGCAATTCCCCTGGCAGCAATTGAAAGTACATCATCGGCCCTTGCAAATGCCTTTGAAAGGGGAAGGTCTCCGTAAACCTCTCTGAGTTTTTCGTTGTTAATCACGAGCAGGGAATCAACATGTTCCTTTATTTCATTTATTCCCATAATGGCCTGATTAATACGCACCTGGCCCTCGTACCTGAAGGGAATAGTAACAATGGCAACTGTTAGAATTCCCATTTCCTTTGCCGCCTGTGCAATAACCGGTGCTGCACCGGTACCTGTTCCACCTCCCATTCCTGCAGTTATAAACACCATTTTGGTATTGGAGGATAGCACCTTTACAATATCATTGAGGTTTTCGATCGCAGCCTGTTTACCTACTTCGGGCTTATTCCCTGCACCCCGTCCTTCGGTTAGCGACTCCCCAAGCTGTATCTTAACAGGCACCGGGCTTTTATCAAGAGCCTGCGCATCGGTATTACACACCACAAAGTTCACATCCCTGATGCCTTGCCGGAACATATGATTTACTGCATTGCTTCCGCCTCCACCTACACCAATAACCTTAATGATGGATGACTGATTGAGGGGCAAATCGAATTGCATGATTTCTTCGGCCATAGTTATTTTGTTTTTGATTAATCGCTTTTACATCCTTGTATCTTCTTCGTCAAATATTTTATTGAAAGTCTCCTTAATGCTTTCAAAAAGTCGTTTCCCCGACTTTAGTTCAGCTTTTTCTGCAACAACTTTTTCCTTTTCTCCCATGAGTTCAATTTCTTCCTCCGCCTTTGAATGATCCTTATAGTATCCTATTCCGTTATGCTCGGCTATTTCACTTCCTTTCAGTAAAAGTCCAACACTGGTTGAGTACATTGGATGATTGATATCCGCATCCAGATCGCCGGCAAGGTGCTCATCAGGATATCCTATTCTGACATCCATGCCGGTTTTAAACCTAACCAGTTGTGGAAGGTATTTTAAAAGTGCTCCGCCACCCGTGAGAACAATTCCGGCACTTAGTTTATCGTAGTAGCCCGAGCCTTCAATCTCAAAGGAAGCAGCATCAATTATTTCCTCCATCCGTGATTGAATAATATAGGCCAGATTCCTGAAAGAAATCTCCTTGGCTTCCCTGCCACTGATTCCCGGTATTGTAACAACCTTATCCTCAGGAGCAAGGTCTCCGAGGGCCATACCATACTGAATTTTGAGTTGTTCAGCCTGCCGCTGAAGTATGGAACATCCCTCCTTAATGTCACTGGTAACTACATTGCCACCGAAAGGAATTACAGCGGTATGCCTTATGATGCCATCGTAATAGACTACCAGATCGGTTGTGCCACCACCAATATCAATGAGAGCCACCCCGGCTTCCTTTTCGTCTTCTGTTAATACTGCTTCTGAAGAGGCTATCGGTTCAAGAATCAAATCCTGAATCTTTAATCCAACCCTGTTAATACACTTTTCAATATTCCGGGCCGAGGATACCTGGCCAACCACTATAATAAAATTGGCCTCAAGCCTTTTGCCTGTCATCCCTACCGGATTTTTAATGCCATGTTCATGGTCAACTATATAATTCTGCGGTATTACATGAAGGATTTCTTCACCCAAATCCACGGAGATGTTATGCATATCCTCAATTAACTTGTCCACCTCCTCCTGGGTGATTTCCGAATCAAAATTCTTCCGGTTAATGTATCCCCTGTTTTTGATACTCTTAACATGCTGACCAGCTATGCCAACAAATACATCTCCCAGTTCCATTCCGGAGTCGGCCCTGACACCATCCCGCGTTTGCTTGATGGTATTCACAGTTTCATCAATATTCAGTACTGTGCCCCTTTTAACTCCCTTTGAAGGAGCTTTGCTCATACCGAGGATTTCAATTTTTCCTTTTTCGTCCTTACGACCCATTATGGAAACTATTTTGGTAGTTCCAATATCTATTGCTGCAATGATCTGACTTTTTTTGTTCATATGATTATCGTTTAGTACAGACTACCTGGTTTTTAAACTTTAAGTTAATTATATGGTATTGATTCCATCCTGCATTTGAAAATCCGTGCAGGTACATGGCCTGCAGGTTCCTGAACTTTTCCTCAAAATCTGAGATATCACCCAGATAAATAATGTGTGCTCCTACACGTGGAATAAGCTCAAATTCATATTTTGAATTCACAAAAATCTGTGCGATTTGTGACCTCCATAATTCATCCTTACTGATGAAATCGGCTAGTTTATACAAATCATAGATAACCCTGGCTCTTTTACCCATTTCCCCGGCTGGATAAACAAGTTCCCGATTATCTTTCCACTCAAAAGGTTCAAATATAAATCCATTGGCAATTAACACCCGGGAGGTATAATTTCTTGAAAGTGGAAATATAATACCCTGCGAATCAATATAATAACTCTCTCTTTTGCCGTTTACTACCCTTAAAACAGGTTTTCTTTGCTTTAGTTCCACATGCAGTGTTCCGTCAATGGTTGCGAATACGTTTGCATCCTTCACAAAGGCCTGGTTATTAACCAGTTTTTCTATCTCCCCCTGGTTAATTTTTGAAAATTTTCTCCCGACCAGTTCTTTCTGATCTTCAAGCATTATATCTTTTACCTCCCTGCTGTGTAAAAACCTGTTCATTGCACTGTCGAGTATAGTAACCCGGATATTATCACAGACTGCATTCCTGGAATTTTCGGCAACAAACCCGAAAGACACCGCCAGGTATGCAATCAGTCCAATCCACAGAAAAAATCTAAGCCACTTTTTCATGTCAGATTATATCAATGAAACAAGTTCTTAATCGGTTCAACAAACTCGTCTATATCCCCGGCCCCCATTGTAATCAACACATCAGGTTTCTTCCCGCGCAAAACATCCAGCAGTTCCTCGCGGGTACACAGGATTTTATCATTCAACATTACCTTATTATATATCATTTCAGAGCTTACTCCCTCAATTGGCAATTCGCGGGCAGGGTATATGTCCAGCAATATTAATTTATCCAGAAGGGAAAGACTTTGAGCAAAACCATGAGCCAAATCCCTGGTTCTCGAATATAAATGAGGTTGAAAAACTCCGGTAATATTCCTTTCCGGGAATAGTTGGCGGGCAGCGGTTACACAAGCTGCTATTTCTTCAGGATGATGTGCATAATCGTCAATATAAACAATCTCAGGAGTATTCAGTTGCACGTCAAATCTTCTTTGTATTCCCCTGAAATCTTCCAGTGAATTTTGCAGTTGGTTTAATCTTAGTCCGGCCATATGGGAAATGGCCAGGGCAGCCACTGCATTTTCCACATTGTACAAGCCGGGCTGGCCAAGCCTAATACCTTGAACTTCTTTTTCAGGAGTAACAAGGTCAAAAGTGTACAGGCCCTCCTTCAAATAAATATTCCTGGCAAAATAATCAGCATGCTCTTCCCTGGAGTAAGTAAAAACATGTAAGCCTTTCTTTCCAGAAAGTTCTATATCAAGTCCTTTTTTTAACAAAAGGCCTGCTGATACCTGTGAGGCAAAACAACTGAAAGAATCATGCAGTTTATAAAAGGTTCCGTATACATCCAGATGATCTGGGTCCATTGCCGAGATTACAGCAAATTTTGGGAATAAGCGCAGGAATGAACGGTCATACTCATCGGCTTCTGTTACGATAATATTGCTGCCGGCATTTAAAAGCAGATTTGTATTGTAATTCCTTGAAATTCCACCCAGAATTGCATTACAGCCAAAACCTGTTTTTGTTAAAATATGCGCTACCATGGTGGAGATTGTGGTCTTCCCGTGGGTTCCGGCTACAGCAATGGTGGTCTTTTCTGAGGTAATCAACCCAAGCAGCTCCGATCTTTTTATTACCCTGAAACCATTTTCAGCAAAAAACACTCTTTCAGTATGATCTTTAGGAACTGCCGGAGTATAAACAACCAGAATTGATTCCTTTTCTGTCATATTTCTGAATTGTTCAGGTATATCGGGGACAGAGTCGTTATAATGTATGTCGGCGCCCTCTTCCTCCAGTTTTTTGGTCAGGACTGAAGAACTCCGGTCATATCCGGCCACAGGTTTACCGGCAGCGATAAAGTATCTTGCCAGGGCACTCATACCGATTCCTCCTATACCGAGGAAATAAACCCTTTTTATATTATTGAAATTCATCATGCCCTGTTTGCCAGTTTTATTATTTCATCAGCTATAAGTTGATCTGAATTCCTTATCGCCATTTTTAAGATGCTTTCGGAAAGTTGCTTCATTCTTACCGTGTCGTCCACCAATTGAAATGCAGTTGGGAGCAATTTCTCAGCCACCTCAGCATCCCTGACCATCACTGCTGCACCTTTGTTAACAAGTGCCAGGGCATTTTTTTCCTGGTGGTTCTCAGCCACGTTGGGAGATGGAACCAAAATACTTGCCTTCCCGGTGAGACAGAGTTCGGATATTGTTCCTGCACCAGCTCTTGAAATTACCAAATCGGCAGCAGCATAGGCAAGATCCATTCTTGAAATAAATTCAGCCAGCCGAAGATTTGGTACAGGAGTATATCCCAGTGCCTCTTTTGCTTTGCTGAAACCCGATTTGCCCGTCTGCCAGATAAACTGCAAATTACTACCCCTTATTCCTGACAAGTTCTCCGACATACATTGGTTGATACTTCCGGCTCCCAAGCTACCACCAATTACAAGAATAACTTTTTTATCTTCCCTTAAATCGAAAAATTCAAACGCCTCTTTCTTCTTTCCAGCTAATTGGTTTAGACTCTGCCTTACAGGATTGCCTGTGAGAATTATTTTTTCAGCGGGAAAATATTTTTCCATACCTTCATAGGCTACACAAATTTTTGCTGCTCTCGGGGCTAAAAGCCTGTTTGTAATACCTGCGTAGGAGTTTTGTTCCTGTATAAGCACAGGTACTCCCATTTTTGATGCAGCCCTTACCAATGGACCACTGGCATACCCTCCCACACCCACAGCAACATGGGGCTCAAATTCCCTAACAATTCTGCGGGCTTGAAGCATACTGCCAAAAAGATTGCAGAAAAAAACAATATTTTTCCAGGTAAATCTTCTCTGAAAACCGGTTACCGGCAATCCAATAATCTTATATCCTGCAAGGGGAACTTTTTCCATCTCCATTCTGCCCAATGCACCCACAAAAAGGATTTCAGCCTCCGGTACTTTTATCCTGAGGGCATTGGCAATGGAAATGGCAGGGAAAATATGTCCCCCTGTTCCACCCCCGCTAATTATTATTTTCAACCGGTTGCTCAATTAATTCCTCCGATTTTTGTATTCCGTGACTCACACTCAATATAATTCCTATCGCCACACTGGTGAAGACAAGAGATGAACCTCCCATGCTCACAAGGGGTAAGGGCTGTCCGGTAACCGGAACCAATCCAACCACCACGGCCATATTTATCATGGCCTGCAAAACAATACTTACTGTAAGTCCAATGGCCAGAAGCGCTGGGAATGTTCGGTCGGCCCGCCTCACAATCACTCCTGCCCTGTACAACAACCACATATAAAAGGCAATGATAAAAATTCCCCCTATCAGTCCATACTCTTCAATTATAATAGCATAAATAAAATCAGAATAGGGATGTGGCAGGAAATTTCTCTGGGAACTGTTTCCGGGTCCTTTCCCTATTAACCCACCCGTTGCAACGGCAATTTTCGATTGTTCAGACTGATAATTTTCTCCCTGACTTCCAACATAGCTTTCAATACGGTTCTTCCATGTTCCGAGTCTGCCCTCTGATTTACTGTATAACACAATTGCTATGAAAATTCCGATTACAAACACACCTGAGCCTATCAGGGCAACCAGGTAAAGTGTTCGCACCCGTCCAATAAACATCAAAATAATGGAGGTTGTGAGAAGAATCAAAGCCGTTGAAAGGTTGGAGGGTAATATCAACATACAAACAAGAAGAACCGGCCAAAGGACGGGCATAAATGAAAGTTTCAGGTCCTTGATTTCATTTTGTTTCTGAGAAAGCAGGCGGGCAAGGTACATGATAAGGGCAAGCTTGGCAAAGTCAGATGTTTGTATTGTGAAGCCCAGACCCGGTAGGGTAAGCCATCTTGTTGCCTGGTTAATGCTTGTTCCAAGAAAAAGAGTTATTATGAGTAATATTATAGAAGCAAATAGAAATAACTGCGACAGGCGGGAGTAATACTTGTATGGGATGGAATGCGTTACAAAAATGATTCCCAGTCCCATAAATAAAATGATGGAATGCTTGAGAATATAATAGGCTGTGTTTCCTCCCTGGAACCGGTAGGCAAGAGTTCCTGTGGAACTGTAAACCGCCAGCAGGGAAACAATGGATAATAATCCGACTACCAGCCAGATTATCCGGTCACCTTTGATATATTTTCTCAGTATTCCTCCCATTTTTGAATTTTATAAATTGCGTACCTGTTCTTTAAACTGGCGACCGCGATCTTCATAGTTTTCAAAAAGATCGAAACTTGCGCAGGCAGGTGAAAGCAATACCACATCGTTGTTTTTGGCCAGGTAATAAGCTGAGCGGACTGCTTCCTTCATTGATTTTGTGTCAACAATAGTCGGCACAATATCACTGAATGCAGCATGAATCCTTGAATTATCCTTACCCAGGCAAACGATGGCCTTTACCTTTTCCTTCACCAATACTGTCAATTCGGAATAGTCATTGCCTTTATCAATGCCTCCGACAATCCATACAACTTTTTGCCGCATGCTTTCAAGAGCATACCATGTGGAATTCACATTGGTGGCCTTGGAATCATTGATAAAATCAATACCATGAATTTTAAGCACTGGCTCCAGCCTGTGCTCCACTCCCTGAAAATCTGAAAGGCTTTCGCGAATGGTTTCCTTTCTTATTTTCAATACATGACCGGCTATTGCTGCAGCCATGGAGTTGTAGGCATTATGTTTGCCCTTTAATGATAGGTCATCAATAATCATATGAAACAAGGTATTATTGTATCGGACATTTAAATAATTGTTTTCAATCCATGCCCCGTCTCCTTGCAGTGGCCTGAAGGAAAAAGGAAGCAAATGTGCATTAATGTTTCTTTTTGCGACCTCCCGGGAGGTTATTTCATCATCAGCAGAATAGATAAATGCCTCAGCGGTAGTCAGGTTCCGCGCAATCCTGAACTTTGCATTGATATATTCCTGAAGGTTATAATTGTACCTGTCGAGATGGTCTGGTGTAATATTAAGCAGCATGGCTATATCGGCCTTAAAGTCATAAATTCCGTCAAGCTGAAAGCTGCTCAGTTCAAGTGCAAAAACATCAAAATTTCCGGTGGCAACCTGCAGTGCAAAACTGTTCCCCACATTCCCTGCAAGCCCTACATTTAATCCGGCCTTTTTCAGCATGTGATATACCAGGCTGGTGGTGGTAGTTTTACCGTTGGAGCCTGTGATGCAAACCTTAACAGCATTGGTGTACCTGCCTGCGTATTCGATCTCACTGATTACCGGAATATTTTTACCCAATGCCTCCTTTATCAGGGGATGACTTTCAGGTATACCGGGGCTTTTAATAATTTCATCCGCCTTTAAAATCCGGTCAGCCGTGTGTTTTCCTTCTTCCCATTCAACCTGGTATTCACTGAGAACCGCCTGGTAGCCGGGTTTAATTTTCCCTGCATCGGAAACAAATACCTGCTCACCGTTCTTTGCAGCCAGCACAGCAGAACCCGTTCCGCTTTCTCCTCCTCCCAGTATGACAATCTTTTTACTCATAACCCCTTTATCTTAGTTTAAGAGTTACAATGGTGATAACTGCAAGTAAAATTCCAATAATCCAGAACCGTGTCACAATCTTTGGTTCAGGATATCCGCCCAACTGATAATGGTGATGCAGTGGTGCCATCCTAAATATCCGCCTGCCCTGGCCATACTTTCGTTTTGTGTATTTGAAATAGGCTACCTGTATCATAACCGATAGGCTTTCCACAAAAAAGATCCCACACAGAATAGGTATCAGCAGTTCCTTTCTTATCAAAATAGCAAAAACCCCGATTATGCCGCCAATGGCAAGACTTCCGGTATCTCCCATAAAAACCTGGGCAGGATAGGAATTATACCAAAGGAACCCTATTGCAGCGCCAATAAAAGCGCTCATAAAAATTACCAGTTCCCCGCTGCTGGGTATGTACATAATATTGAGATAATCGGCATAAATAATATGACCTGATAAATAGGCCAGGATCCCAAGCGTGGTTCCTATTATTGCCGATAATCCTGTTGCCAGGCCATCCAGTCCATCTGTCATATTAGCACCGTTTGACACTGCAGTCACTATAAATATGAGGGCCAGGATAAATACCAGCCAACTCCACTGATAGGCCTTATCTCCCAGGAATCCAACAAGATAAGCATAGTCAAACTCATTGTTTTTAAGAAACGGAATAGTAGTTTTTGTTGATTTCTCTTCCCAGGTAATAAATCTTTCCTGTCGTTTGCCCGGTTCATTATTTTCAACCACTTCAATCACAGGAATTCCCCTTTCATTGACTGATTTTTCCCTTATCACAATATCTTTGTTCAGATACATCGTGAGTCCTACGATAAGCCCAAGTGCTACCTGCCCGATGATCTTTACAATTCCCTTCAGACCCGCCTTGCTCTTTTTGAATACCTTGATATAATCATCCAGAAAACCTATAAATCCAAGCCAAATGGTTGTTACCAGCATTAGTATCACATAAATATTCTTCAGGTTAGCGAAAAGAAGTGTTGGAATAAGAACCGAAATAAGGATAATAATGCCTCCCATGGTTGGTGTGCCCTTTTTCTGCATTTGCCCCTCCAGGCCTAGATCACGAATATCCTCACCTATCTGCTTTTTCCTGAGGTAGTTAATAATGCGTTTACCAACCAGAAGGGATATGAGAAGGGAAGTAATGACTGCCATAGCCGCTCTGAAGGAGATATAGTAAAATACCCCTGCCCCCGGAAAGTCAATTCTATTCAACCAATCAAACAGATAATACAGCATACTCGTTTATTTTTTTTCTCTTGATTTAAAAGCCTGTTCCACTTCTTCCCTGTCACTGAAATGAGACTTTACTCCATTCACTTCCTGATAGTTTTCGTGACCCTTGCCAGCTACCAGAAGAATATCTCCCGGCGAAAGCATGTTACAGGCGGTTTTAATCGCTTCCCTCCTGTTTGAGATTTTCAATACCCTCCACTGGTCTTTTTCGGCTATCCCCGCAAACATATCTTCCATAATATCCTCAGGATTTTCGTTTCTGGGGTTGTCACTTGTCAGGATAAGCTTGTCGCTCAGGGATACTGCCACACCAGCCATTGCAGGACGCTTTGTCTTATCCCTGTTTCCCCCTGCACCGGAAATAGTTATGATCCGGGCCCCGGGTTTTCTCAACCGGTGGATGGTTCTCAATACATTAGCCAGGGCATCGGGGGTATGTGCATAATCTATAATTGCAAGTGCATCATCGTGCGACTTAACATACTCAAATCTTCCCTTAACAGATGGGCATTTGCTCAGGAGAGGCAGTATTTCCTCCTGTTTTTTACCCAGTAATATTGCTGTACCATAAACAGCGAGCAGGTTGTAAGCATTGAATTCTCCAATGAAATGACTCCACATTTCTTTATGGTCTATCTGTAAAAGCATGCCGTCAAGATGGCTCTCCATGATTCGTGCTTTAAAACCGGCTACAGATTTAAGCGCGTAAGTATTTATCCTTGCTTGTGTATTCTGAACCATGATCTTACCGCGTTTATCGTCGGTGTTAACCAGAGCAAAGGCTTCTTTATCCAATCCATCGAAGAATTTTTTCTTCGCTTTCAGGTAATTATCAAATGTTTTGTGGTAATCCAGGTGATCATGGGACAGATTGGTAAAAACAGCACCGGCAAATCTCAATCCGGCAATTCTCTCCTGGTCCACTGCATGAGAACTTACCTCCATAAAACAATAATTACAACCCTCCGCCACCATACGGGCAAGCAATTTGTTTAGTTTAACAGCATCGGGGGTCGTGTGAGTTGCCTCCTCCTCCTTGTCATTCACAATATATTTCACAGTGGAAATCAAGCCTGTTTTGTGACCCATCTCTTTAAAAAGGCTGTATAGGAGGGTTGCAGTTGTGGTTTTTCCGTTGGTTCCTGTAATTCCAACCAGTTTTAGACTTTCAGACGGGAATCCATAAAATGCAGATGCAATTTCTCCAAGGGCCCTGGCTGAATTCTCCACAATAATATAACAAACCTCGCCGGACGAATTTTCCGGAACTCGTTCACACACCACTGCCACTGCTCCTTTCTCAACTGCTTTGTTAATGTAATGGTGCCCGTCAAATGCAGTACCTCTTAAAGCTACAAAAAGGCTGTTTTTGATTACGGTTCTTGAATCTGAAGTAACCGAATCAATGGAAGGATTCCGGGGACCATTTATTTCCCGGACTCCCGTTGATGGCAATATGTTTATTAATTCAATCATTCAATGAATCGGTATACTTAATTCCAGACTGATTTTTTCACCCACCCTGATTCTGGTTCCCGGTGCAAGGGATTGTCCCCTCACTGTTCCCCTTCCCCTGAAATCTACCCTCAGGCCTGCATTCTCAAGGAGGTAGATTGCATCACTCAGGGCCATATCCGTAACATTGGGTACCAGGTTGTTGATTATTTGCCTCCCTGCTAACTCTATCATAGTTTCCTTGCTGGTTGTTGAAACCCAGTTAGTTTCATGACTTGTATCAAAATTGTTAATTCCCAGTTTATTGAAAACCACTTTCAAATCCTCCCGGTTACCAGATTTTGAGAATGGTGCCAGGGATTTATTCTCCTTCGAATGCTTATTAATTTCCTCGTGCATATGAATGCTTGTGGCATAAACCCTGTCTGCGATCTCTTTAAAAACCGGACCTGCAACCAGGTTGCCAAAATAAACATTATTGGAAGGTGAACTCACAACAACAATGCAGGAATACATTGGATTCTCCGCCGGAAAGTAACCTACAAAGGACGCCTGGTAACTGATCCTTGAATCGCTGCGGTAACCGTACTTTAGGTTTGCTATCTGGGCAGTACCCGTTTTACCGGCAATTTTATAGTTCGCATTTTTCAGGTTCATTGCTGTTCCATTTTCAACTACACCTTCGAGTAATTGCCTGGCCTTGCGTATTGTGGAGCGAGAAACCACCTGGTTGTGAATTATTTCAGCAGAAAAGGTCTGTACAAATTTGCCATGCTGTTTTATCCCTGAAACGAATTTGGGCCTGACCATCCTTCCTTCATTGGCTATTGCATTGTAAAAAGTGAGAATTTGCAACGGAGTCATTCTTAGTTCATAACCAATTGACATCATAGGCAAAGAAACGCCCGACCAAAGCTTATCCCCGGGATATTTGATCTCAGGTCTTGCCTCTCCTCTTATTTCTATACCAAGCGGCTCATTCAGCTTCATGGTGTAGAGTTTGTTAATAAAGCTCCTTTCCTTTCCCTTGTAATGTTTATCTACTATTTTGGCCATGGCAACATTGGATGATACCTCAAATGCTTCCTGTACGGTTATTTTTCCGTAACCGCCATTCCGGGTATCGCTTATCCGCTGGTCAAAGAATGTAATAGTACCGTGGCCGGTATCGATCGTATCGGTTAGTTTCACATGCCCGTGTTCAATTGCGGCCAGAATTACAGGAAGTTTAAAAGTGGAACCGGGTTCAATACTTTCTCCGATAGCATAATTATAGGCCTCAGAATATCCTCCTGATGAATTTCTTTCAAGATTGGCGATTGCCCTTATTTCACCGGTCTTTACTTCCATAAGAATTGCCGTACCGTGATGTGCATTGTGCTTTATTAACTGTTCCATGAGTGCACGGGTTGCCACATCCTGAATATCAACATCAATGGTTGTCACAATATCCAGTCCGTCCCGGGGTTCCACCTCATTACCGTCATTTACCGGCATCCACACATTTCCCGAGAGTCTTTGCATAAGTCTTACACCAACCTCGCCACGTAACACCCTGTCGTAGGCACCTTCAATACCTACAACATTACCCCTTTCATCCTTGGTGGTGTAACCAATTGTTCGCGAAGCCAAATTCCCGTGCGGTTGGATTCTCTGGTTATCCTGAATAACAATAAGCCCTCCCTGGTTTTGCCCCAGCCTGAACAAGGGAAATGATTTTAGCACTCTTAGCTGGTTATAGTCCACCCCGCGCTTTATGAGATGAAAACGCCTGCCTTCATTCCTGGCACGTCGCAACTCGGTTTTATATGCAAGGGCTGACTTGTCACGGAACAAGGCAGATAAGCGCAGGGAAAGGGAGTCAATGTTTTGCCTAAAAAGTGCATCCGTAAGTCCGGTCGCCCTCAGGTCCATACGAATTTCGTAAAAGGGTACAGAAGTTGCCAGCAATTTATCTCCTGCTCCAAAAATATCACCCCTGTTTGGCTGGATTGTAATATCCCTTAGAGAAACCACATTCGCCTTTTCCTTCCAGTGAGTCCCCTCCACCAATTGAATATAGAGAATCTTGCCAATTATTAAAATGGCAAAAAACAGCATGGACAGGTAAACCATACTTACTCTCCACATGATGTCTTTTTTCAGTGACATAATCTACCTTTTTATAACCAGCTTCTTTGGTGGTTCGGTGGATTCAACCAACCCTAATTCCTTTTGTCTTACAAGTTTCAACACCTCACTTTGACGGCTGATATGCATCAATTCGGCAGAAATTGTAATGGCCTGGGCTCTGTAATCCCTTAGTTCGCGGTGCAGGTCATTTGACTTTCTTACCAGCCGCTCAGCATGGTACCTGTTGCCTATATAAAAAAATGCCAGAAGAGTAAGGAATAAAACAAATGGCAGTTGCCTTACCACGGCTTCCCTGTTAAGTACACTGCCGTCAATAAGTTCCCTCATAACTCCCTTTTTGGAAGATTTAGGCTCAGGCTTTTCAACAATAAATTCAATATTTTCCTTCTCTTGAATCATGGATTAGATCTTTTCGGCAATTCTGAGTTTTGCACTTCTGGCCCTGCTGTTCCGGATTATTTCTTCTTCAGCCGGTACAATAACTTTTTTATTCACCTGGCGAAACGGAGCTGAAATCCGGCCATAAAAATCTTTTTGTACTTTGCCTTCGAAATCTCCTGTTCTGGTGAAATTCTTTACAATTCTGTCTTCAAGTGAATGATAGCTTATTACTACCAGTCTGCCTGATGTATCGAGCACTTCCAGGCTTTGTTTCAGCATTTGCTTCAGGGCCTCTATCTCCTTGTTAACTTCAATGCGCAATGCCTGGAAAACTTTTGCCAGGTACTTGTTTTCCTGTTGAGGAGGTATACATGGTTTTATTACTGAAATAAATTCCAGAATTGTTCTCACTGGTTTGTCCAACCGGGCTTTAACTACCAGTGAAACAAGTTTTGGAGCGTTTTGTAATTCCCCATACTCTCTGAATAATTTAACCAGTTCAACTGGTTCATAATTCTGAATAATCATCGCAGCAGTATGTCTTCCTTCACGATTCATCCGCATATCAAGTGGCCCATCTGTTCTGTAGGAAAATCCCCGTTCCGGCATATTAAAGTGAAAGGATGAAACTCCCAAATCAGCGAGAATTCCATTCACTTTTTTCACTCCGTAAAACCTGAGAAAATTTTTCATAAACCGGAAGTTTCCATGCACCAGTGTCAATCGTTCATCCTGGATTGAGTTGGTAATTGCATCAGGATCCTGATCAAAAGCGTAAAGTTTGCCCTTATTCAGTCGCGCAAGAATTTCGGCCGAATGTCCTCCTCCGCCAAATGTCAGGTCTACATAAGTCCCGTTGGGCTGAACTTTTAAGCCGTCAATGCTTTCATTCAACATTACAGGTACATGATACGACATAGCCTACTGGTTTAAATCGGTTGCCCCCAGAATTTTTTCAGCCAAAGCGGCAAATTCATCTGCATTATCGGCAACAGACTCATAATGATTCGCTGACCATATTTCAATGCGGCCATACTGCCCGGCCATTACAATTTCGCTGTCATCAATAATGGTTTCCAAAAGTCGCTTTGGAATAAGAATCCGGTTATTGTTGTCAAGTACCAACTCAGCTGTTCCTTTGTAAAACCCCCTGAGAAATGCATTGTGTTCTTTATTATACGGATTAATCCTGCTCCGTATGATGGTATTCTGACGCTCCCATTCATCCATAGGATACAGAACCAGGCAGCGCTCAAATATGTCCCTTTTGATTACAAACCTGTCGCTGGCAGTGGCCGGCATTTGCTTCTTAAATGCCGAAGGAAGCATGACACGACCTTTTGAGTCAAGCTTACAATGGTAATCACCGATAAAAGTTGCCATTTTCCCTTCAATTTAATAGGTAAAAATATGTAATTTCTCTCCACTATTACCCACTTTTTACCATTTTTTACCACTTTGTTGATAACTTTTTTGACTAACAGGCGGTTTTAATGATTTAAGAAATTGCATTAATGGACGAAACCAGTATTTGACAAATCAGATTTTTAATAACTTTAGCAATTGTTCAGGCTGGCTTTCATCAACCATCTGACTCAACATTTACAGCAACTAAAATTTGTTATAATCTGCATGGCCGAGAATATTGAAGAAGTGAAGAAAAAGCTCATTGATGTGGATGAAGTTTTTAAAAAGAAAAATCCTGGAGTTTACAGGTTAATACCGGGTTTTGTTATGAGCTACCTAAAGAGAGTGGTTCACCAGGAAGAAATGAATGAGATTTTATGGAAACTAAGGGATAAAAAGGGATTGGAATTTGTGTCAGAGGCTCTGGGATTTTTGGGTATTAGGTACACTGTTATCAATGAACATAATCTTCCACGAAGCGGAAGGTTTTTCTTTATAGGAAATCATCCACTTGGAGGTCTTGACGGCATGGTACTCATGGATGTTGTGGGAAAACACTTTTCTGAACTCCGTTCGATATCCAACGATTTACTACTGAACCTCGAGAACATGAAAATGTTATTTTTGCCGGTAAACAAGCATGGACGGCAAACTACTGAATACTACAAACTTCTTGAAAGCGAATTTGAGTCTGATGCCCAGATAATTAATTTTCCGGCAGGTTTGTGCTCAAGGAAGATAAATGGCAGAATTTATGACCTGGAATGGAAAAAGAGTTTTGTAAAAAAAGCCATTCAACACAAAAGAGATATAGTACCGGTTTATTTTGAAGGAAGAAATTCCAATTTCTTCTACAATCTTGCTAATATCCGCAAATTTTTTGGGATAAAGTCTAACATTGAAATGTTCTACCTGGTAGATGAAATGTTTAAGCAAAAAGGGAAAAACATTACGTTGATAGTTGGGGAAACAATACCTTACACATCACTTGATTCATCAAAAACACACCAGGAGTGGGCTGAATATATCAAAAACCTGGTTTACGGGTTAAAAGAAAAACTTTCTTCATCAAAAACAGCTTAATGTGGATTTTTTTAACTTTGTGTGGTTTCCTTACTATCCAATACCCAGACTTCTGAGAAGTTAATTTTTATATACTCAGGATGATTTGTTCTTAACGGAAACTGGTTGAATAAGATACTTGCTCTTTCACGACTAATGATTTTAAAATGAAAGAAATACCGCCTCCGGTTGAAAAAAATGCTTTAGAAAAAGAACTGACAGCAGATAAATTTGTCAGGAAAACAAATAATGCAAACAACGAGTTGTATATCATTACGCACCATGACTCACCCAACCTGATGAGGGAAATAGGCCGGCTTAGGGAAATCAGTTTTCGGCATGCCGGCGGCGGTACAGGCAAAGAGCTGGATATAGATGAGTATGATACCAGGAAGAACAACCCCTACAAGCAATTGATTGTTTGGGATCCAAAACACCATGAAATATTGGGAGGTTACAGGTTTTTTCTACCCGAAGCTGAAAATTGCACCAAAGATTGCGTGTCCCTGCTTGCCACAAGTCATTACTTCAAATTCTCTGATAATTACATTGAAAACTACCTCCCGTTTACTATTGAACTTGGCCGGTCATTTGTGCAACCAATATATCAGTCTACTGCCAGGGCAAGAAAAGGGATGTTTGCCCTGGATAATCTCTGGGATGGTCTTGGTGCCATTATGGTAGATAATCCAAGAATGAAGTATTTCCTTGGAAAAGTCACCATGTACAGATCCTTTAATCCCGAAGCCCGAAATCTCATTATCTATTTCCTTAACAAGAACTTTCCTGACCCCGATAAATTACTAACACCCTGGGAACCACTGGATTTTGGAATTGATGAAAACAAAATGGGAAAAATCTTCCCCGGAAATGATTACAGGGAAAATTACAAAATATTATCTGTAAGGGTAAGACAGTTAGGAGAGACTATCCCTCCCTTAATCAATGCCTACATGAATCTTTCACCAACAATGAAAATGTTTGGTACCGTGCACAATACTGAGTTTGGAGATGTTGAAGAATCGGGCCTCATGATTACAATCAAGGATCTTTATGAGAAAAAGGTGGAGAGGCATATTTCTACATACCAGAGAGTAAAGTTTATCTTCAGAAGAAAATAGCAAGGGATTCAATAGGATCTTTCGTTGCGGGCTTCCATAAAATTAATAAAGGAAGTATTTACCACCTTGTTTCCGCCTGGTGTGGGATAATCCCCGGTAAAATACCAGTCTCCTTTTGACCCGGGGCATGCCTCATGCAGGTTTTCAATTGACTGAAACACAATTTTGACATCCGCCTTGATCTCCGGCGTTTTAAGCAACTCAGCTATTTTATCAGAAATCTCCTGTGCCGAAAAAGGCCGGTAGATTTCTTTTACAAAGTTGACAATTTGTTCTTTTGGTAAAAATTGCTGCTCCTTTGCCTTCCGATAAACCTCCCGAATAATTTTATCCTGCCCCGAATCCTTCAGCAACTTTACTGCTGCTTTAAACGCGATAAAATCTCCGAGTTTTGTCATATCAATTCCATAGCAGTCGGGGTACCTGATTTGTGGTGAGGAGGAAACAATAACAATTCTTTTTGGTCCAAGCCGATCAAGAATCTTGAGAATACTTTGCTTGAGAGTTGTTCCACGAACTATGGAATCATCAATGATTACAAGGTTATCCTTCCCTTTTTTCAGGGTACCGTAAGTAATATCGTAAACATGTGCTACAAGATCATCCCGTCCCTTATCCTGGGAGATGAATGTGCGTAGTTTGACATCCTTTATGGCAATTTTTTCTACCCTGGGACGGGAGATGATAATGTCTTCGATTTCTTTTTCTGTCAATTCTTTCCTGCGTTTCAGCAACTTTTTTTTCTTATCCTCCAGCATGAAGTTTTCAACACCCTTTATCATACCGTAAAATGCTGATTCTGCTGTGTTTGGAATATAGGAAAAAACCGTGTTATCGAGATCGTGATCAACAGCCTCAAGAATCGCAGGAGTGAGAAGCTCTCCCAGTTTTTTTCGTTCACGATAAATATCCACATCACTGCCCCTGGAGAAATAAATTCTTTCAAAGGAACAGGATTTTTTCTCATGAGGAATCCTGACCATGGATTCGGAAACTGAACCATCCTTTTTAATAATCAATGCGCAACCGGGTTGTAGTTCCTTAACACTGTCAAC
Source organism: Bacteroidota bacterium (assembly GCA_037446695.1). Classification (GTDB taxonomy): domain Bacteria; phylum Bacteroidota; class Bacteroidia; order Bacteroidales; family PUMT01; genus JBBIHY01. The sequence continues at coordinate 17,218 of JBBIHY010000017.1, read as the reverse complement.
AGAAATGTTCATCACAGTTTGAATTACCGGTCTTTCCGAAGCAGCAATGGCTACTTCGTCGTCGTGATAATAAAAAGCCGGTCGTATACCCCAGGGATCCCTTGTTACAAATATGTCTCCATGGCCTATGATACCTGCAATCGTGTATCCACCGTCAAAATCCTTGAGGGATTCTTCCAGCAGACTTGAAACACTCAGATTCGTCTCGATGAGATGAGATATTTCCTTGTTAATATAGCCTTCATTCTTAAATTTCCTGAAAAGCAACTGGTTCTCCTCATCCAGAAAATGTCCTACTTTTTCAAGAATTGTAACCGTATCGGAATATGCCTTTGGATGTTGTCCCAGTTCAACCAGTTTATTGAAAAGTTCATCAACATTGGTTAGATTAAAATTTCCTGCAAGCACCAGGCTTCTTGATTTCCAGTTATTTTCTCTCATTACTGGATGCACATAGTCAATTCCAAGATTCCCGAATGTACCATAACGGAGATGCCCCAGGAAAACCTCACCCGAAAAGGGTAAATTCTCCTTTGCCCACGTGGGGTCCTTCATTTTTTCATTAACCACTTCATTGGGAGAAGAAAGTGAATTGTGAATTTTGTCAAAAACATCATTAATTGGAGAGCCATTATTTGATCGATGCCTGAAAATATAAGGTTTCCCGGTAGGGGCATCCAGTTTAAGATTAACTACTCCGGCACCATCCTGCCCCCTGTTATGTTGCTTTTCCATTAAAAGGTACAGTTTATTCAAACCATACATCCAGGAACCATATTTCTCGTTGTAATAGGATAGTGGCTTCAGAAGACGCACAACAGCAATACCGCACTCGTGCTTAAGGGAATCCGACATGTTGTTTTAACAATTGAAATGCATGGCAAAAATACCATTTCATTTTTAAGAAGTGGACTGTGGCGAGTAAAAATTTATTCCCCGGGCAGGTTAATCTGATCAGAAACAATAAAGGCATTGGGAAAATCACGACTAATCCTTTTGTGAAATTTTATGGCCTCACTGCGTGTTCTAAAGTCACCCACATAAACCTTAAAGTTAGGGGCATCATAGGTAAGGTATCCTTCCGTGTCAGGATAGCGCCTGAGAAACTCAGCCCTTACCTGGTTTGCGTTTTGTCGTGCACTGTGGCCCGTTTGGGAAAAAATCCGTACCCTGAACCCGGGGATACCCGAACCCTTTTTATTTTCTTCAATGTGACGGGAGACAAGCAGATCAATTCTTTCATCCTGAAACACCTGTACCCTTCCTTCTCCTTGTTGAATGTATTTTTCAGTCGGGTTTCTCTGAGTATACTGCTGAGAAAAAACAGAAATCTCTGGAAATGAAAAAAGGAATAAAAAAAAGAATAACCTGTGCATGAAAAACTGTTTATCTAAAAAGCCGATATTTTTCTGTTTTATTGTGTCAGGAGCATACTATTTTTGAGGAGGTATACTCAGAATGGGTATGGGAGAATGGTTTACCATTTGCTGTGCACTTGTACCAATTCTGATGTTCATTGGGTTTTCATCATAATCACTCATAATTGTAATCAGGTCGGCATTGTTTTGCGTGGCAAATATAAGGGTATCCTCCGAAATGTTTTTACAGTGAATTTCCTTCCCTGAAACTGTTACGCCTTTTTCCTTTATATAATCCACTGTCTGAGCAATATAGCGCCTTATCTTGTGAACAATATCCAGTCTGTTTGTCTCTCTAACACCGATCACCATAACCTCTGCACCCATTGCCCGGGCAAAATCTGTGACAAAAGGAACCTTTACCCTTGAATTCTTCTTGGCATCAATGGGCATAACAATCTTATCTATTTCTTTCTTCAAATGACCGTGTCGCACTGTCAGTACCGGATTTTTTGCCACAGTAACCACCCTGTAGGCATTGCTGCCAACCCAGTACTCTTCAAAACCCGAAACACCATGAGTACCCATCATAATGAGGTAGGCATTGTCTTCCTTTGCCTGGTTAAGGATTGCCTTATAAACTTTCCCCTCGGCAACAACAAAATCAATTGTTCCTCCACCTGTATAGACAGATGAATATTTCTCCACCAGGTATTTGAAGCAGTCTTCCACCGATCTGTTGTAATCATTGAAAACATCAGCGAAAAACTTTGGTGTTATGAATTCTTCGCTAATTTTTACATGCATCATGCGGAGGCTGGCCTTCACTTTATTTGCAATATGCACGGCATGCTCAAGCGCATTGATGGAATCGTCTGAAAAATCGATAGGGATTAGAATAGTTTTCATAAAAATGATTTTGATGTTTTAACCATTGAGAATCAGATTTAGATGATAAAAACTGTTACAATTTACTCCTATGAATTGACAAGTACAATACTTCTTTCATCCACATCAATTTTTTTTGAAAATAAAAAGGATTTCACCCTGATAAAACCGGCAATTCTCACCTCTGCCTTTCTTTCCAGAAAAAAAGAAAAAAGGGTTAACGCTCCCTTCAGAATATTTGTGCCTGTATACTCAATATCAAGCGGGAAGGTGTATGATTCATTACTTCTATTGAAAACAAGCACTTCTTCCACGTTTGTGATTTTGCCCAGGTATTCATTATTCACGATGACATCTAAATCCACATCCTTGATCTTAAAGTTCAGAAAATTTCTGTTTTCGATTGGAATTAACAACTCAAATGTAACCTTCTGATTTCCAAACCTTGTAAAATTTATACTCTGAACCTCTCCAACCTCAACACTATGAAAAAGTGTACAGGATTTTAACAGAAATGCGAGGGTAATTATCAGAAAGAACCGGGAGTAATCAATCATAATGATTCTGTGTGATGGGGCAAAATAAACAATCCTGTTTACTTTTCAAATTTTCATCCGTACAAAATATTTATATTATTAATTACCAATACATTATCTTCTGGCTTTTAACATTCATTATCGAACAGATGCCTGCCTACCAGCTGGAAGGTAGCACCCCTAGTTCGTTCATTGGTGTTTGTGCTAGCTGCCTTACATGGGTGTTTCATCCGAACAAAAAATTTATGTTAATAATTACACTATTGTCCGATAAAAAATCATACCTGGTTTAAGTGCTCAAGCCTCACGGGCTCTTACTTTTTTTCTACAGCAAAAAAAAGTAAGCAAAAAATGCCGCCGCTGCAGATAATTTCCTAAAAATCAGATTAATTAACTAAAATCCGGGAACTCGCTACACTCAAACAGCCCGGATTTCTTAACGTCAATTAATCTGATTTTCTTAACGGAAATTTTCTAAGGCGGAAAGCGACCCCCCGGTAAACAGAAAACTACTGATTTACTTATATACAAACACATTCACGTAAATACAAAAAATTTAATCGGACACTAATGTAATAATTACAAGCATGTTACACTTTATCGTTTAATACTCTTTAACAAACGGATGCCTGCCTGCCGGCTGGCAGGGAACAACCATGTTGTTGATTTTATTATCATTGTGTTTTTGTTTTTCTAAACATGGGTGTTTCATAAAAATTTTTCCTGCTGACAGGTCTAAATAAAAACATCCTGTATAGTATGGAGTAAAAAGGGCAGAACCTGAGTGATGTCCTATTGCATATAAACAATGGATTAGTATATTTGGCCAAAATTTTTCCTGCACGCATAACGGGTTCAAAAAAATAAACAATGAAAATTTTCCTTACCAGTTTCAGAAAGCTGATATCCAGGGGGTTTGCAAAATCCCTGGATTATATTGAGATAATTGGCAACAAATTGCCCCACCCTGCCACAATCTTTGCATTGCTTGCATTAATGGTTATGGTTCTTTCATGGATTGCAAGCGCTTTTTCCTACCAGGCTGCACATCCTGTTACCGGTGAACTGATTACTGTAAATAATCTTATCAGCGGTGATGGTTTCAGGTGGATTTACACAAACATTACCAAGAATTTCGTGAATTTTCCACCACTTGGGTATGTGCTTGTTGTGATGGTTGGTATTGGTGTTGCGGAGGGTTCAGGTCTTTTCACGGTAATGATTCGATCAATGGTTCTTGGAGCGCCAAAACGCCTCATTACCTACGCTATTGTAACTGCTGGAATTATTTCCCACCTCGCATCGGAAGCCGGTTATGTGATTCTTATTCCCCTTGGTGCCATGATTTTTCACGCCCTGGGCAGGCACCCAATTGCCGGACTGGCCGCTGCATTCTGTGGTGTAAGCGGCGGATTTGGCGCAAACTTTCTCGTTGGGTCGGTTGATCCAATTCTTGCCGGGATTTCCACCTCTGCAGCCCAGATATTGCAGAAAGATATGGTAATTAATCCTGTTGTGAATTATTACTTCATGCTGGTTTCTTCCTTTGTTATAATCATTATTGGTACCTGGGTAACAGAAAGAATTGTGGAACCAAGGCTTGGGAAATATACTGGTGGCACTGAAGCACTTCCTATTGCTCAACTTACTGAAACTGAAAAAAAGGGATTGAGATGGGCAGGATGGGCAATGCTTGGAACTGTTATTCTGCTTGCTATTACAATTATTCCAGAAAATGGCATCTTTAGAAATCCTGCAGACGGTTCAGTATTAAGATCTCCGTTTTTTGACGGAATCATTATTGGAATCCTTATCTTCTTCTTTATCCCTGGACTGGTTTATGGTTGGGTGGTAAAATCGATTAAAAACGATAAAGAAGTCGTTAAACATATCACCAAATCCATGGGCAGTATGGCTGGCTATATTGTTCTTGTGTTTTTTGCAGCCCAGTTTGTTTACTTTTTCAGCTATAGTAACATTGGTTTGATTGTGGCAATAAATGGTGCAGAAGGGCTAACAAGGATAGGACTGACAGGTATATCGTTAATTGTAGCTTTTGTATTGCTTTCGGCATTCATTAATATGTTTATGGGCAGTGCCTCTGCAAAATGGGCAATTATGGCACCTGTTTTTATTCCAATGTTTATGCTGCTTGATAATCCTTACCACCCGGCACTTACCCAGGCTGCATTCCGTATTGGTGATTCGGTGACTAACCTGATTACCCCCATGATGAGTTATTTTGCCCTGATTGTAACCTTTGCACAGAAGTACGATGAAAAATACGGCATTGGTACTATCATATCTGCAATGCTCCCTTATACCATCATGCTCACCATAGGATGGATTCTGTTGCTCGTATTGTGGATGTTAACGGGATTACCACTTGGACCCGACGGGCCCTTGTATCTATAAAAAAAAACCACTGATTTTTCAGTGGCTTTTTTTAATGCCTGATTTTAATTCAGGAGTTCAGGGATTTCATCACCTCATCGGTCATTTCGAGGTTATGAAAAACATTCTGAACATCATCATCGTCTTCAAACTCCTCCACAATCTTCAATACCTTAAGAGATGGTTCCAGTTCCAGTTTCTTATAATCGTTTGGTATCCTCTGCAATTCTGCATTTTCAAATTCAATGCCCATTTCGTCGAGTCTCTTTCTTAGCCTGCCAAAATCCTCCAGGGCAGTGGTGATTTCAATTATTTCCTCCCCATGATCAATATCCTCTGCCCCTGCATCAATTACTTCAAGTTCAAAGGCTTCCAGATCTTTTATGTTCTCTTTTGGGACAGTAATTATTCCCTTACGATCAAATAAAAAACTCAAAGAACCATTTGTTCCCAGAGTGCCGCCTCTTTTATTGAAAATGGCCCTGATATTCCCCACGGTTCTCAAATTATTATCGGTGAGGCACTCAATGAACACAGCCACTCCATTCGGGGCGTAACCCTCAAAAGTTACCTCCTGCAGGTTGGATGGGTCCTTCTCGGCTTTGTTGATTGCCCTCTGAATATTATCCTTGGGCATATTAGCCCCACGGGCATTATTGAGGGCAAGCCGTAACCGTGGATTTCCATCCGGGTCTGAACCGCCTTCCCTAACTGCAATATCTATTTCTTTTACAATGCGTGAGAAAATTTTGGAGCGTTTTGCATCAATGGCTCCCTTCTTTCTCTTAATAGTTGACCATTTGCTGTGTCCTGACATTTGGCTAAATATATTTTGACAGCACAAAATTAACAGATTCTACCTTCCTAAAATAAATTTGCTGAAAATTATGGCACCGGATCGGCAAAAATGCAATTCACAGAGTTCTGCATCCAAATTTACTTTTTCGCAGAGTTCTGTTAAATTTGCACAAACTTAAAACATGAGCAAAAGTCTTTTGCATAAATTACCAGGAAAATTCCCCAGGGGTTTGCTGAAAGGGTGTGTTGAAAACAGAAAAATGTTTATTGAAACTTATGGTTGCCAGATGAATGTGAACGACAGCGAAGTGGTTGTTTCCATTCTCCAGGAAAAAGGCATTGGGGTGACTTCAAATATTACTGATGCGGATATTATCCTGGTAAATACCTGCTCCGTCAGGGAAAATGCCGAGCAAAGGGTTTGGGGAAGGTTGAGACAATTTGGTCACATCAAAAAGAAAAAACCGGGGCTGGTAGTGGGAGTGATTGGTTGTATGGCCGAAAGACTGAAAGAAAAACTGCTTGAAAAAGAACAACTTGTTGACCTGGTCATTGGTCCTGATGCATACCGTGAGTTGCCGAAACTTCTGGAAGAAATTGAAACCGGGCAACAGGCTATCAATGTATTGCTGAGCAGGGAGGAAACCTATGCCGATATAAGCCCTGTGAGACTTGACAAGAACAAGGTTTCTTCATTTGTCGCCATTATGCGGGGCTGCAATAATTTTTGTTCTTATTGTGTGGTTCCCTATACCAGGGGAGAAGAACGCAGCAGGGATCCGGAGTCCATTTTGAGAGAAGTGCAGCAGCTTATTGATTTGGGGTACAAAGAAGTTACACTGCTTGGGCAGAATGTAAATTCCTATTTCTGGAAGAATGATAAAAATGATGAAAAACTCGATTTTGCAGGGCTCATAGAAAGAGTAGCGCAGCTAACCCCCCGGCTAAGGGTAAGATTCTCCACTTCTCATCCGAAGGATATCCCCAATAATTTGTTGCATACCATAGCCCGTTATCCAAATATTTGCAGGCATATTCACCTGCCGGTTCAATCGGGAAGTAACAGAATTCTGCTTTTGATGAACAGGGTTTATACCCGTGAAAGTTACCTTGAAAGAATGGGTGCTATTCGCAGAATTATACCTGATGTGGCAATCTCCACTGATATTATTGCGGGGTTTTGCAATGAAACCGAGGCTGATCACCAGGAAACACTTTCTCTTATGCAGGAGGTAAAATACGATTTTGCCTTTATGTTCAAATATTCTGAAAGGCCGGGTACCGATGCCGCCGACAAACTGAGGGACGATGTTCCTGAAGAGACCAAAACCCGAAGGCTGAACGAAATCATTGCCCTGCAAAATGAACTATCAGCGGAAAGTAAAAAGGAAGATGTTGGTAAAGTATGGGAAGTCCTGGTGGAAGGCACATCAAAAAAATCGGAGAATGAACTCTTTGGCCGCACCTCTCAGAACAAGGTGGTGGTCTTCCCCCGCATGAATTATCAGCCCGGTGATTATGTAAATGTGAAAATCCTGAAAACCACTTCAGCCACATTGATCGGTGAGCCGGTATAGGCCCTGACAGGATTCTATACCTCTATACCCAGTTCCTTTAAAATCTCATTGTAATCACCATTATACCCTGATGTGTCAATAAAACCAAGTTCCTCCTCTCCATCAAAGGCTGGTACAGGAATTAAACCTGCCATTGCCACTCTCTGTTTTAACATTTCTGCCTGCTCCCTGTCCCCGCATTCAACCCCTGCAAGCCTGAATTCACCATTTGCATCCTTCACAGTAATTTCTGACATGGTAAAACCTTCCAGGCCGCGAAAAAGTTCCAACCAATTAGAGTTGCCGTTTTGAATTCCAAGTATTCCCCTGTAAATTCTTGTTATAACCTCCTTCCCGCTTTCACTCCTTGAAAAGTACTTTATATTCTGTCCGTCAAATCGGACTCCACGAATAAGTTTCCCGGCAATTTCCACTGAGGTTTCACGGGCTGATTCTGAACCAGTATAGTTGATTATGGAAGCATAAATATTCCCAATTGCCATTTGAACCTGGTAGGCATTTATGCAATCATTAACATGGAGTCTTCCCATTTCAATACAGCGGTGAACTGAAACAGAGTAAATTCCAAATGCGGCTGGTTCATCAATCATATGGTAGATCTCGATCCTGAACTGTTCCGCCCCGATTGAAATTTCCTGTAAAAGAAGTTTATCGAAACCATACTCAAAATACAGGTCGGCTCCTCCATTGATTAATCCCCATAATTCGCTGCTGTTAAATGCCTCCTGCCTTGTTATTTTCAGTTGTTCAAAGTCTCCTTCCCTTATAGAAGGTGGTTCTGTTGAATAAGACCTGAATGAAATAAATACAAGAATAACTAACAGTATCTGATATTTTCTCATCGGATTATTTTATGCCAGTTCGATTAATTTGTGGTTGATTTTTTCTGTGTCAGCAATCCCCAGGCCCAAAGCCTGGGCTAACTCCATTTGTTTGAGTCCTGCCGGCAGAAAGTTTTGTTGTCTGCCCATTTCAATCCGTTTGCCAATGATAATATCCATACCAATACGGTCAACTGCAACTGGATCTGTGCCCAACAGGATAGTCTTATAGTCATAAAAAAACTGGGGATTTGCTCCCGGGCCACCATCAAAACATCCTCTTAAACCATCGGCAATATTCAACACCACCTTGTCACGAACAGGGGGGAAAGCACATACCTCAGCACTGGTCTTTGCCCACAGCCTGGCATGCAGGCGCGAGGTATTGGTAATACAGCCATACCCAAGATTCTTTAAACAAAGGGTAACAGAAGTACCTGCATTTTTCATGATTGGCAGGTTGATAACCTTGTCCAAATCCTGGGTTAATATTTTCGTAAAATAAGAATACTTTCCCTCGTTCACCATATAAGGCAAAGTATAGGCATCGTAACTCATTTCCACATCGGCATAGTAATACCAGTCCCTGTCAATCATTTTTTCGCTGTACAATGTCCCGTCCTTGTTGTAAAATGACCCATCCCTGTCTTTTCTTTCAGTTCCAACGATTGTTATTCCAGGGTAATTCTCTTCGGTAAATCCCGCCTCATGCAAATGAAACTCTCTTCTGTCCCAAATCACAATATTCCTTTTGTTTACTCCTGATTTTTCCAGTTGTTCAATCACTGACTGCACCACCTCATGACTGGTGGACAACAATCTCCCGCCAATAGGATTTACTTTCAACCCGATTTTCTCATTTTTGCCCACAAAAACCTTCCATGCATCTGAGATTTTCTTCTTTCCGGTTAGTTCCAGCATCCCTCTTTCAATCATTTCATAAGCCGCGTTTTTTGAGAACTGGTTGTCAATAATTGAATTATTGTTGCTAACCTGAATTACTCTACCCGGATACTTCCCGGGCAGTGATTTCGCGTTTCGTGGATAGCTCAATGCATCCTTAATATTCGTTTCAACTTTGGAAGGAGTATCCTGTGCATAAAGCATTCCCGGAACGAAGGGGGCCACAGCTGCACCAATTCCACCGGCGGCAAGTGTTTTGAAAAACTTTCGCCGGTTGGCAGTGGTTTTTTTTGGCAAATTTTTCATGGGGTTGTTTTTAATGGGTTCACCAAATTTATTGTTTATGAAAGGATTTTACAACTTAGAAGGGTAATTAATCCAAAAAACAAAAACCACCGCCTTTTGAAGCGGTGGTTGAATGATTTCTTTCGGAACAAGTAATGTCTAAAAGGCCAATCCAAAACTAAATCCTATTGGTATATTGATTCTCCCTCCCGAAAATGGCCATTCTTCCTCCATATCCCAGGTTTCTCCGGCAAAAACATACTCACGGTTTTTATACCCAAACCCGGTAAAAATATCTAAGGCAAAGCCTCCCTTGGTTATCAATTGATAGCCCAGCACACCACTAATAGTTAACTTCATCAGAGAGATGTGATCATCAGTTACTTCTTCATTTGTTAACCTGGCTGAAGAGTATGAAATATGTGGTCCAATATATAAACCTTCAAGTGGACCGCCTGCAGTTAGGAATAGTTTATATAACCCCTGCGCTCTATAACCAGAAGTTTTAATATTTATCTCTTCAAATGCAATCTTCGAAGTGTTTAAAATGACACTCGGCCCAATATAACTCAGGCCTAATTGAAAAGACTGCTTCTCAAAAGTTTTGGCTTCAAATACAACTCTATACTCACCGGTGACCGGTAAAACAATAAAATAAAACGGTCCGGCCAATGCTGCTAATGGGTTAGCTTTTACAGAGAAACGAAAATCCTTATCTTCCTGTGCAGAAACTGTTTGGTGGGTTGAAACCAAAAAAAGATTCAAAACAAACAAAAAAACAAAAAATTTTTTCATAAAAAAAGTTTTGGTTAAAATTGGGTAACAATAATTTTCTTAGACAAAAATGAGGCCAAAATTTATTTGCTGAATTTTTATCAAATATATTCAAAAATTCCACACCATTCAAGTATTTGCAAAAATTTTTTACGAAACCTACATATCTGTACCCCCCAATAGTATATCAATGGATGAATCAGGTTAAATCCAGCTTAATATGTATTTCTTTCAGCTGCCCGGCGGTGAGTGCTGCCGGTGAATCCTGCATGACATCGCGCCCGGAATTATTTTTTGGGAAGGCAATGTAATCCCTGATGGAATCATTTCCTCCAAACAGGGCTACCCATCGGTCAAACCCGAAGGCCACGCCTCCGTGTGGCGGAGCTCCGTGTTTAAAGGCATTCATCAGAAATCCAAACTGATTTTTTGCTTCCTCATCGGTAAATCCCAATACCTTAAACATCTTTCTTTGAAGAGCTTCATCATGAATTCTTACTGAACCCCCACCTATCTCTACTCCGTTAATTACCAGGTCGTATGCATTGGCTCTTACCTGTACCGGGTTTTTATCCAGCAATGGAATATCTTCCGGTTTGGGAGAGGTAAAAGGATGATGTTTGGCATACAGTCTTTTTGTTTCTTCGTCCCATTCAAACAATGGAAAATCAACTACCCATAATGGATTGAAGGTGTTTTTATCTCTCAGTCCCAGAATTTTCCCCATTTCAAGACGCAATTCTCCAAGGGCATGCTGGGTTTGCTCCCTGTCACCTGCAAGAATCAGAATCAGGTCACCCTGTTCGGCACCGGTAATTTTTGCCCATTTTTTCAGATCTTCCTCTGCATAAAACTTATCAACGGAAGATTTGAGCGTTCCATCGGTATTGTACCTGACATAAACAAGTCCACTTGCTCCAATCTGAGGCCGTTTAACAAAATCGGTCAGTTCATCCAGTTTTTTGCGTGTATATTCGCTGCACTTCTGTGCACAGATCCCGGCAACATATTCTGCCGAGTCGAATACCGGGAAGTTCTTTCCTTTGACCACCCCAGTGAGTTCCTTAAATCTCATGGTAAACCGCGTATCGGGTTTGTCACTGCCATACTGATTCATGGCATCGGCATATGACATGCGCGGGAATGGCCCGCTGAATTCAATTCCCTTGATGGCCCGAAACAAATGTTTCGTCAGGCCTTCAAAAGTATTCAATACATCGTCCTGCGTAACAAATGACATTTCACAGTCCACCTGTGTAAATTCAGGTTGCCTGTCGGCACGCAAGTCTTCATCCCTGAAACATTTGACTATCTGAAAATAACGGTCATACCCCGATACCATCAGCAATTGCTTAAACATTTGAGGGGACTGGGGCAGTGCGTAAAACTCACCTGGGTTCATCCTCGATGGAACCACAAAATCGCGGGCACCCTCAGGAGTGGATTTCAGCAATACAGGAGTTTCCACCTCAATAAAACCAAGGCCATCCAGGTAATTTCTCACCTCCCTGGCCATTTTGTGCCTGAGTAAAAGGTTCTTCTGCAAAGGTCCGCGTCTTAAATCCAGGTAGCGGTATTTCATTCTCAGTTCATCACCGCCATCTGATTCGTCCTCAATTGTAAAAGGCGGAACAACCGATTCATTCAAAACTGTCAGTTCCTTAACAATTACTTCTATTTCACCTGTAGGTATCTTCGGGTTTTTGTTGCTTCTTTCCTGTACAATTCCTTTTGCCTGGATCACAAACTCCCTTCCCAGCTTTCGTGCCTGTTTACACAAGCCTTCATTTGTTTCCATATTAAAAACCAGTTGGGTAATTCCGTACCTGTCACGTAAATCGATGAAGGTCATTCCGCCAAGGTCTCTTGACTTATGTACCCAGCCGGCCAGGGTCACCACGGTTCCGGTTTTTGAAAGATTCAGTTCCCCGCAGGTGTGTGTTCTGTACATATTGTATTTATTTATTACATTGCGAAAATAAGAAAAAAAGACCGTCCCTGCTAAAGTGCAAATATTACATTCATGAAGGAAGGTATCGTATCCGACGAGTATTTTATGAAAGAAGCCCTGAAAGAGGCACAGAAAGCCTTTGAGAGGGATGAAGTACCCGTTGGGGCCATTGTTGTTTGCAATAACCTCATCATTGCCCGTTCACACAACCTCACCGAAACCCTGAATGATGTGACTGCCCATGCCGAGATGCAGGCAATCACTGCCGCAGCCAATCATATTGGAGGCAAGTACCTGGATGAATGTACCCTGTATGTTACTGTTGAACCCTGTGTAATGTGTGCCGGTGCAACAGCCTGGGCGCAAATGGGCAGGATTGTATTTGGTGCGGCTGATGAAAAAAGAGGGTATTCCATTTATGCAAAAAAAGCACTGCATCCAAAAACAATGGTTACCGTTGGTATCCTTGAAAATGAATGCAGTGCATTGATGAGGAACTTTTTTCAGTCAAAAAGACTCTGACTACACCTGGCCGATTGCCCATTCAAAGGCTTCCTGTACCATTTTTTCAGGTGGCTGTTTGATGTATCCTTCCTTTATCAAGAGCTGAGTCATCTCCCTGGAGGCTTTGATATCGGCCTGAGCCTCTGCATAAGCCTCCTCACGGGTAATGATACGGCGGGCCACTCCGTCCCTGATAGCCTGCATGGCCACATCGGCGGCTTCGTGGGGGAAAACACCCGGTTCATCCATGGTAGCGATAATATTTTCAGGAGTAATGCCCCTTTTTTCAGCATAATCAGCAAGAGAGTAAGCCGCTGCAATGGCCATCTCGTCGGTTACTTTTTTCGCATTGGTTAAAAGAGCCCCTTTGAGTATCCCGGGGAAACCGAGTGAATTGTTTACCTGGTTGGGGAAATCGCCCCGGCCTGTGGCAACAATGTATGCCCCGGCTTCTTTTGCAGCATAGGGGTAAATTTCAGGAATAGGATTGGCACAGACGAATACAATGGGTTTTTCAGCCATTGCTTTTATCCAGGACTGTTCCACATAGCATGGACCCGGCTTGGAGAGGGCAATGAGTACATCGGCTCCTTTCATGGCCTCACCAATTGAATCTATCATTTTTGGATTGCTCATCAGGCAGATTTCCCATTTTGGATAGTACCTTGTATCGGACTCAATGTCCTTGCGGTTTTTATGCAGTCCTCCCCTTGAATCAATCATTATGGTGTTTTCCGGGTTGGCACCTGCCTTGTAAATAATCCTTGCACAGGCTGTATTGGAAGCCCCTGCTCCCAAAAATACAATTTTCGCATCCTCTAATTTCTTATTAACCAGTTTGAGGGCGTTAATCAGTCCTGCCAAAGTTACTGATGCAGTCCCCTGGGCATCGTCATGCCATACAGGGATGGAGCACTCCTCCCTGAGCGTATCCAGAACCTTGTAACAATTCGGATTGGATATGTCTTCCAGGTTCACGGCGCCAAAACTGTATTGCAGCATTTTTACGAATTCAATGATCTTGTCCGGATCGTTTTCGCATTTGTTATTGCGGCTGTCAACACAAAGCGCAATGGCATCGATACCTCCCAGGTATTTCATCAGGAAAGCTTTGCCTTCCATCACACCCAGTCCACCGGGGGGGGTGCAGTCTCCGTCTCCCAGAACGCGGGTGGAATCACTTACCACGGCTACCAGGTTACTGCGGTTGGATAATTCAAAGGATATTTCATTGTTTCCCCTTATCTCAGTAGAGACCTTCGAAACACCCGGGGTGTACCATACATTAAACCAGTTGAAAGCCGGCACCGGGGCTTTGGGTATGGTCTGCATTTTGCCGCGGTAAAACTTGTGGGAAACCAATGCCAGCTGCTTCAAAAACAAGGTTTTGGCCCTGGCGATTTGTTCTTCTGTAAAATTCTTTGGAAACGCTTCATTCAGGTTGTCCAAAGTGAGATTAATTCTGGCCATTTTTTAGGTTTTAGGTTGAAAATTTCATGGTGGTTGAATACAATCAAAATTAGTGAACTGCTGCCGCAATAGCCAGAATCATGATATGTTCTTTAGCAGTCAAAACTTCCATTTGATCGAGCATTTGAAAAAACCTGGTGTGATACTTTTTATTAATGTTTCTGATATCCAAAAACTTTAGAAAAAAGTCACTTTAAATTTTACCGGGGTCGGCGGGGATATTGAAGTTGAATCAGGAAAATATTTTGGGAATTATTGTATTGCCGGGATAATTATAATTTTTGGTTTTGCCTGGCATATAGAACCTACTCCAAATCATCCGCCCTCACTAATATCGGTAATAGGCAACGGATTTTTCGAGACCTCTTTATAAATCATCCTGTTTTTGAAAATATCCAGTGCAAGAAAGATCGCATGGCGAAAGGAGTCGGGTGATGCTACGTCCTTTCCTGCAATTTCATAGGCTGTGCCATGAACCGGTGAGGTGCGGATAACCGGCAAACCTGCTGTAAAATTCACTCCACGGTCAAACATCAAAGCCTTGAAAGGTGCAAGCCCCTGATCATGGTACATGGCCAGCACAGCGTCAAATTTTTTGAAATTCTCACTTCCAAAGAATCCATCGGCAGCAAAGGGACCAATAGCCATAATACCCTCATCACGTGCAGTTTTTAGTGCAGGTATTATAATTTCTGTTTCCTCGCCGCCCAGCAACCCCTGGTCTCCGGCATGCGGATTTAACCCGAGTACTGCTATTTTAGGCCCGGTGATGGCAAAGTCTTCTATCAAGGTGCGATTCAGGATTCTCAGTTTGGTAAGGATTTTCTCTTTAGAAATTGCTCCTGAAACTTCCTTCAAAGTTATATGTCCGGTTACTACCGCAACCCTCAGCAATTCGCTCACCATGAGCATCAGGGCATCGCTGGTTTCAAATTCTTTTGCCAGGTATTCTGTATGACCCTTAAAACCAAATTTATCACTCTGGATATTGTGTTTGTTAATTGGTGCAGTAATCAGCACATCGAAAAGACCCTGTTTATAGTCTGTTATGGCCCTCTTCAAAGCAAGGAATGAACCCTCCCCGGCATGCTCTGTGGATTTTCCCAATTCAACCCTGGCATTATCGTCCATGCAATCAATAATGTTTGCCCGTTTGGCATTGGCTTCGGAGGGATGATTGATATGATTGAAACTGAAATTGGAAATATTGAGGGCTTTGCGATGATAGGCTGCAACTTTGGGCGAACCATAAACTATGGGAATGCAATCTTCCATTATCCGCTGTTCCATGAGGGTTTTTATGATTACCTCATAGCCTATACCGTTTATATCGCCGTGTGTTATACCTACTCTGACTCTGGGATTTTCCATATAGCGGGCTGCTTTTAATCTGGTATGTTTGTACAAAAATAATCAAACGCATTGAAAAACCTTGCACGCTCAGCTACAAGTAGTTTCTAAGGAAATCATACAGGAGTCTGATGCCAGAGCCTGTGGCACCCTTGCCCCGGTACGAATCGGTGGTTTTTAAAAAGGAAGTTCCGGCTATATCAAGATGTATCCATGGATATGCGGTAAAATGTTCCAGGAATTTGGCAGCGGTTATTGCACCTGCTGTTTTACCTCCCAGGTTTTTTAAATCAGCAATGTCCGATTTTATGGATTCCCTGTACTCTTCCCATAGCGGGAACCTGACAAGCCGCTCATATGTGTTCCAGCCGCATTCTTCCAGTTTTTTGAAAGTGTCTTCATCAGTTGTAGAAAAAGCCACGATGCCTTCATGCCCGATGGCTGCCTGCGCCGAGCCTGTAAGGGTGGCCAAATCAATCACCAGAAGGGGATCAAATTTTTTTGCATAACTAAGTGCATCAGCCAGAAGAAGCCGTCCCTCAGCATCGGTATTGGCAATTTCTACCGTTGTGCCATCGTACATGGTAATCACATCACCAGGGGCAATGGCATTTCCTCCGGGCCTGTTGTCTGTGGCAGGAATCAATGCAATTGTGTACAGAGGGAGATTATTGACTGAAAGAGCATACATCAGGCCATAAACTACAGCTGCCCCGCTCATATCCGATTTCATATAATCCATGCTGTCGGGTGTTGGTTTCAGGCTTAATCCCCCGGTATCATACACCACTCCTTTGCCAACAAGTACAACAGGCTTTTCATTCACGGCATCATCCGGTTTCCATTCTGCAATGGTAAAGGTGGGTGGATCAATACTTCCCTTGTTGACAGCCAGCAGTCCTCCCATACGCAGACTTTGGATCCTGTTTTTATTCAGTATTTCAACCGTACATCCATTGATGACCAGTTCATCATGTATGGTTTCGGCGAGTTTTTCAGCATTCAGATAGACTACAGGCTCATTCACAAGGTCACGTGCCCTGAAAACAGCATCTGTCAAAACATTGCATTCCTTTAGAAGTTCTTCTCCAATATATGCACTGTATACGCAGACCTCAGTCAGTGAATCTTCCTTCTCCTTTTTTGATGTAATATATTTGCTGAAATTATAGGATGAAAGGATGAGTCCTTCCAGAAAAGCCAGGGCCAGTTCGGGATCGTATAACTCATCAACCACAGCAAGCTTTTCAATTTTATGTGACTGGATTTGTTTCATCCAGTCGAAGGCTGCCTTCCTTAATTCTTCTTTTTGTATAAAAAATTCCTTCCCTTCATTCAGTACCTGAACAAAAGATTGCCTGAAATAAGAATTAATGAAAACCTGTTTTTCCCCGTCTTCTATTTTTTTCTTCAGGTATTGATGTTCAGTTTCTGAAAATGGCAATGGTTTCAGGTCAGTTGTTTTTCTAACCAGGTAAATACAGGATAAGTCTTTCTGAACCTTTTCGGTTTTTTGAAGTATGATTTTCATCATAATAAAATTATTTTTAAAATGAATGATGGAACACCCATGTTGCTGATTTTGTTATCATTGTGTTTGTATTTTTCT
>JBBIHY010000016.1:0-58597 GCA_037446695.1 Bacteroidota bacterium | reverse complement strand
ATTTTGTATGTTTAACCCTCTATAAAATAGTCCGATAATTAGGGGTCCAGACCAATGACAGGAGTGAGGTAATTTATATAGTCGCTTCTTCTTTAAAAACTATATTAACTTTTTAACCTTAAAACCCCGATATTCCTCCCCTCACTCCGGCGCACAACTGGATACTCTGAAATCTTGTTTTCAGGCTCTTAAGTCCCTTATAACTCTTAATATTCCCTTCCCCTGTCATCCGGTTTCAACTTTTTATTACCTTTATATGCAAATCAATTCGGGCAATGACAATACTTGTAAAAAAAGCCAGCGGGGAGGAGCAGCCTTTCTGCCTGGAAAAGCTGGAAAACTCCCTGCGCAACGCCGGTGCTGGCGAGGATGTGATAAAGCAAATCCTTGCTGATATTGTAGACTGGATTTATACAGGTGTCACCACCAAAAAGATTTACAACCGTGCTTTCCAGCTGCTCAAGCGCCTGCGCAACGTGAGCGCCATACGGTATAAGCTCAAGCAGTCCATGCTCGAGATGGGCCCTACGGGTTATCCTTTTGAGCATTTCATAGGGCAGGTATTTGAAAGATTGGGCTACGGCGTGGAAGTAGGTATTACGCTGGAGGGTCGCTGCGTG
Source organism: Bacteroidota bacterium (assembly GCA_037446695.1). Lineage (GTDB taxonomy): Bacteria > Bacteroidota > Bacteroidia > Bacteroidales > PUMT01 > JBBIHY01. The sequence continues at coordinate 57,977 of JBBIHY010000016.1, read as the reverse complement.
ACCCACGAGATGGATGTGATTGCCACGAAGGATCACCACAAGCACCTGGTGGAATGCAAGTACCGGCAGGACCAGGGTAAAATCGTCACTGTGCAGACACCCCTCTATGTACGTGCCCGCGTAAATGATATCGTGGACAGGTACCGTGAAGAAAAGAAATTCGAAGGGTACACCTTCACCGGATGGGTGGTCACCAACACCCGTTTTTCTGCCGATTCAATCAACTACGGCAAGTGCAGCGGACTGAAGCTGCTGGGCTGGGACTATCCCGAAGGGAACTCCCTGAAGAATATCCTCGAAAAGGAAAAACTTTACCCCGTTACTGCCCTTACCAACCTTGCCAGGAAGGAAAAACAGCAGTTGCTGGATGCAGGTATCGTTACCTGTTCGCAATTACTAGAGAACCTGAAAATATTGGATGAGATTCAGTTCCGCCGCAGCAGGTCTACTGCCCTGTTAAAGGAGCTGAACGATATTCTGAACCTGCCTGCCTGATTCTTCTTGCCTAATTCAAAAATTTTTGGCAGGTTTGTCAAATTCACAAAAAACACGAACATATGAACAGACTTTTCTTGCTTTTATTGGTTTCAATACTGGCTTTTTCTGCACAAAAAACACTGGCCTGCACCTCCTACCTGGTTACCAAAGGCGCTTCGGCCGACGGTTCCACCATGATCAGCTACGCGGCCGATTCGCACATTCGTTACGGGGAGTTGTATTACCTGCCCGGTGGTCCGCAACCTGCAGGTTCCTATTTCCAGGCCTACTACCGGGGCAGTCACAGGCCCCTGGCAAAAATTCCGCATCCGCCCTTCACTTATACCGTTATTGGTTTCATGAACGAAAAGCAGGTGGCCATTGGTGAAACCACCTTTGGCGGCCGTTCCGAACTGAATGACACCACCGGCATGGTGGACTACGGCAGCCTCATGTTTCTGGCCATGCAGCGTTCCAAAAACGCACGTGAGGCCATCAAAGTCATTGCTGAACTTGTCGAGGAGTACGGGTACTATGGCGGGGGAGAATCTTTCTCCATTTCCGACCCCAACGAGGTATGGTTCATGGAAATCATTGGCAAGGGAACTGACTGGCGCTATGATCGCCGCACACGTCAGTCCTACAATGCCGATAAGGGAGCCGTGTGGGTGGCCATACGTATTCCCGACGGCTATATTTCGGCCCATGCCAACCATGCACGTATCACCACTTTTCCCCCGGAGAATAAAAAGACATCCATCAGTTGTAAAAACCTGAATATGATACAGGAGCCCGGCATCGAGGTGGTGTACAAGCACGATGTGATCAGTTTCGCACGCAGGAAAGGCTATTTTAATGGCAAAGATGCAGAGTTCAGCTTTTCCGATACCTATGCACCCCTGGATTTTGGTTCAGCACGTTTTTGTGAGGCCAGGGTATGGAGCATGTTCAAGTCGGTGAATGCCGGTATGGCAAAGTATGAGAATTATGCCATGGGCTATGATTTTTCCGAAAGAATGCCGCTTTACATCAAGCCCGAGCGGAAACTCACCGTGCAGGATTTAATGAGTTTCAAGCGCGATTACCTGCAGGAAACGGACTATGACATGAGCCGGGATGTGGGTGCAGGTCCGTTTGGTAAACCCTACCGCTGGAGGCCGCTCACATGGAAATACGAGGGAAAAACTTACTTTCATGAGCGCACCACAGCCACACAGCAAACAGCATTTTCCTATATAGCACAGCTGCGTGGAAACCTGCCCGATCCGATTGGAGGCATTCTGTGGTTTGGCGTGGACGATACCAACACAACCGTTTATATTCCCATGTATGCCGGCATGAAGCGTGTACCCGAAAGTTTTACCGTAGGCAACGGAAGCATACTGGAGTATTCCGAAACTGCAGCCTTCTGGGTGTTCAACAAGGTGGCCAATTTCGCCTACCTGCGTTACAGTCTCATGCTGCCCGATATCCGCAGGGTACAGGAAGAACTGGAGGGGCGTTTCCAGGCCTTTGTGCCCGCCATGGATGCAGCTGCACTGGAATTGTACAAAAAAGATCCTGAGCTGGCAAAAGAATTACTGACAGATTTCTCGGTGAAGATGGGCGATTTTACCACGCAACGCTGGGAGGAATTGTTCCGTTTTCTTATGGTGAAGTATATGGACGGCAACCGTAAAAAAGAGGTAGATGGTGTATTTTTGACCAACAAATATGGCAGGTACCCCATTGTGGAGCATCCCGAGTATCCCGACTGGTGGAAAAGGCTGCTGATAGAACAGACAGGTGACAGGTTCCTGGTGCCTGAAGGGAATTAGGCTTTTATTATTTTCCACAGGATCACTTTGAGACCCTTCCGCATGAACTGGAAGGGTTTTTTATTGAATATTTCTGCTAATTTTGTCTGCAAAGCACTCTAGCATTGATTTACCCCGATAATTTCGAACAAAAGACCGGATTTACCCGCATCAGGGAGATGCTCAGGGAGAATTGCCTTTGTGAACTTGGTCAGCAAAGGGTAGGCGAAATGGCTTTTTCGCAGGTGTATGAAGAGGTCTCAAATAATGTTAGGCTTACAGAAGAGTTTCGGCAGCTGCTGATGTTTCATGATGATTTTCCCCTGAACCATTTTATTGATTGCACACCGGTGTTGAAAAAACTGCGTGTAGAGGGTACCTGGGCCGATGCAGAACAGGTGTTTGGTATCAGGCAATCACTGGAAACCATCAGGGATATCCTTGCCTTTTTAAAAAAATCCGAAGAGAATCAGTTTTCACTTCTCAAAATACAGACGGGGAATGTTGTGGTACATGGATTTGTGCTGGATGCAATCAACGGCATATTGAACAAGCAGGGAAAGATCAAAGACAATGCTTCTCCCGAACTGCTGAAGATACGAAATGAGATTGCCCGCAAACAATCGGAGGTGTCCAAACGCATGCAGCAAATCCTCAGGGAAGTGCAGAAAGCCGGCTGGAGTGATGAGGATGCAGGCATTACCATTCGCAACGGAAGACTTGTAATACCGGTGCTGGCAACCAACAAGCGAAAAATAAAGGGATTTGTTCATGATGAATCTGCCACGGGCAAAACTGCCTACGTGGAGCCGGCTGAGGTGTTTGAGACCAACAATGAGATACGGGAACTGGAATATGCCGAAAACAGGGAAATTATAAAGATACTCACACAATTTGCCGATAAAATCAGGCCTTATATTGCTGACCTGCTGGTCGCGTATGATTTTATGGGACACATTGATTTCCTGCGTGCAAAAGCCTTATTTGCCGGTCAGGTGAGGGGTGTTCTTCCCGTACTGAAAAATGAACCCTGCATGGCATGGAGGGATGCAACACATCCACTTCTATACCTTTCCCTGAAAAAGGAGAACAGGAAAGTTGTCCCGCTGAATATCCAACTGGACAAAGAAAACAGGATTTTGATCATATCCGGTCCGAATGCCGGAGGCAAATCAGTATGCCTGCAAACGGCTGGACTGCTGCAATACATGCTGCAATGCGGATTGTTGATTCCTGCAAAAGAGAATTCAGAATTTGGCATTTTCAGTGATGTCTTTATTGACATTGGCGATGAGCAATCCATTGAAAATGATTTAAGCACCTACAGTTCCCACCTGTTGAACATGAAATTCTTTTTAAAGCATGCAGGAAGCAATTCACTGGTTCTAATTGATGAGTTTGGAGCAGGTACGGAACCCACCCTGGGAGGTGCCATAGCCGAATCCATTCTGCAAGGGTTGAACACCAGGGGCACATTTGGGGTCATCACAACACATTACTCCAACCTGAAACATTATGCACAATCGGCACCTGGTATTATCAACGGGGCCATGCAGTTTGATGCGCAGCACCTGCAGCCTCTTTTTACGCTGGAAACCGGTAAGCCGGGCAGTTCCTTTGCCTTTGAGATTGCCAGGAAAATAGGTCTGCCCGAAGATATCCTTCAGGCTGCTTCAGAGAAGGTAGGGGAGGATTACATCACCTTTGAAAAACACCTGAAAGAAATTTCCCGCGACAAGCGTTACTGGGAAACCAAGCGGAAAAATATACGATTTGAAGAAAAAAGGCTGGAGGAGACCCTGGCAAAATACACCGAAGAACTTGGTCAACTGAACAGGGTTAAAAAGGAAATTATTGAAAAGGCAAAAAATGAAGCCAGGGAATTACTGCAGAATGTAAACCGGCAGATTGAAAACACCATCAGGGAAATACGGGAGTCTCAGGCAGAAAAGGAAAGAACCAGAAAGGCAAGGAAAAACCTGGATTCACTCAGGCAACAGATTTTGGAAAGTACCCCGGGTGAGGATACTAAATTAACTGCGAAGCTCAACTCCCTGAAGGGCAGGGAAGAGAAACTGAAGAAAAAGACCGGCCAGGTGGAAGAGACAATGGAAACCGATACCAGGACGAGCATTGAAAAAGGCGATAAGGTACGCATTTTTGGCCAAGATGCCGTGGGTGAGGTATTGGTTGTGACCGGGAAAAGTATCATGGTGGCCTTTGGCAACATGATTACCACCCTGCCTGAGAAAAGACTGGAGAGAATCAGCAACAAAGAATTTAAGGAGACCGGGAAGGCGAGACATGCAGGAACCCCGGGCATAACAGGCGAAATGAGCCTGAGAAGAATGAATTTCAGGCATGATTTGGATGTTCGGGGCATGCGTGTAGAGGAAGCCATTGAAAAGGTTACACGTTTTGTGGATGATGCCATCATGCTCAGCGTTTCCAGGGTTCGCATTCTGCATGGTAAGGGAAACGGCATTTTAAGGCAAATCCTGCGCGATTACCTGAGGACTTATGATGTAATAAAATCCTGCCGCGATGAGCATGTGGATTTTGGCGGAGCGGGTATTACGGTTGTAGAAATGGGTCTTTAATCTCCTAAAATCTTTACAAGTCAGGGCTTGTCTTAGAAGTAAAAAATAAAATTTTTGCCACTATCCCGAAAATTATCTGGACACAATTCTCAAAAAAACACAAAGGTTCTTTAACTGCTAATCATCTCAATGTGAAAATTAGGTTCCTGGTGTCTTTGTGGCAGGTATTTCTTTTGTTTTTCTGAAACAGTTCCCTCTGGAATGAAATTACATATAGAGTTTCCTGAAAGAATAACTGTATTGAAATATAAGCTGTTTTGCCTGAAAAATTATTTCTTTGCTTTCCTCGTTTTCTTTGCTTCGGTCTCTTCCTCAGGCTCCCCGGTTTCAATCATATCTTCTTTTAAAGGTGCTTTTTCTGCTTCCTGCAATTCTTCAGAAAGCGCATTCAACCTTTCCACCAGGGCGATGGTTTTCTCATACAAATCATCCACAATACTTTTGTAATGTGCTTTTATGGCCTTACTTTCCTCATTCAGGGGAGGGTTATTTACACGTGAGATGAGTTCGTTGCGGAGTTCCACTGCCGCCACAATGATTTCCTGCACACTTTCAAAAAAAAGTGAAGAGGAATATTGCTGGAAAATCACACTCTCTGATATCACCTCAAAACACAGGTTGTTGATATCCTTTTTTAAATCGCGGATATTGGCCATAAAAGTAGTTGTTAATTCATAAAAATAATCCGGTTGAATCAACCGGTATTTCAGAGTTCAAATTACAAATTTTATGGCACTATACAAGTTTTTGGAAAGAAAAATAAAAATCCGGCCAAATTATTTGCCAAACCCTTCCTCATCAAAATTGTATATTTCTGCTCACTTATAAATATTGCTAATTTTGTTTAATAAAAGGGTGAATGAATGAGTTTTGTCTGCCTTCACAATTATTATCTCCAGAATGGACGGGAAATGCCTGTTTCTCAATGGAATCCGGATTTTTTAAACAAAGGTAAATCCGTCTACGAGGTTATACGGGTCATCCGTGGCGTTCCTCTTTTTCTTGAAGATCACATTAAACGTTTTAATAATTCACTTTTACTGGCCGGGATACAATCTTCTATCCCTGCCACCAGAATGAATAATCTGTTGCCTCACCTGATAAGGGTTAATCAGGTTTCTATCGGGAATATTATGTTTATGCTGCATCTGTCGGACGAGCAGGACCAGCCTGTTTTTTATGCATGGTTTATTCCACATACCTATCCTACGGAAATTGACTACAGGAAAGGGGTGAAGCTGGTACTTTACCATGCTGAAAGGCAGAACAGGCAGGCTAAAATACTTCATACGGAAATGCGTAAAGCCATTGAGGAGAGAATTTCTGAAACAGGGGCCTATGAAGCTCTCCTTGTTGATCGGGAGGATTGTATAACAGAAGGAAGCAAATCCAATTTTTTTGCCATCAGAAATAATGAAGTGTACACTGCCCCTGCAAACGATGTTCTATCAGGAATCACACGCAAATATATTTTCCGGATTTGCGATGAAAAGAAAATCCCTGTAAAAGAAGTAAAAGTTCATACACTGCAGTTGAACGCGATGGATGCCTGTTTTATCACAGGAACTTCTCCAAAGGTGCTGCCAGTTGCCGGAATTGATAACATTGTGTTTAATCCTGTACATTCTATCCTTACCAGTATCATGAATGAGTATAACAGGATTATTGACGATTATATTGATGCCGGGGAAGGTCTCTGATTATACATCCTGCTGTTTGCCTCTCCAGTCCACCAGTTTTCGGGTTTCTTCAAAATGATTGATTTTCCCGAACAGAAAATCATCTGTGCGGCCAGGTCCTGCATAGCACATCATGGGGTGATGTGAAACGATTTTGTTGTGCAGGGCAATATTTTTTGTGATTTCCTTTGCATGGTTTCCCCAAATGAACCATGTAATTTCATTGTTAGAAGCGGCAATGAAACGTAGCAGCCTGCTGGTAAACTGTTCCCATGTGCGTGCATGCGAGCCGGGATTACCTGTTTCCACAGTGAAGGATGTATTGAGCAATAACACTCCCTGCTTTTCCCATGACCGGAAAACCTGGTTTGGCGGAAGTATTGCAAATTCTGCAGGAATTTTCCCTGCAATCTCCGAATATTTAAGGTATTCCCCATGGTACGCTTTGTAAACAGCTCTAAGGATATTTTTCAACGAAACATTTGAAAAGGTATCTGACCAGTTCCTGAGACTACCTACCTCGAAGGCCCGGCCGGTTGCTACTCCTTTTTGCGGGTAAGGGTCCTGACCAAGAATAAGAATTTTAATATTTTCAAGGGGTATCTGCAGGAATCTTAAAACAAATTCAGCAGGGGGCGTATATTCTTTTCCTGATTGAATGATTGAGTTCTCTATAGTTACAATTAATTGAAGATTCTCCGGTGAGAGAAAAGAATTCCAGGAGGGATGAGGTGGCTGATGTAATGATCTGATAAAACCGGGTAATGCCATTTTTGCTGGTAAAATCTTATTTTTGCATGAAATTTAGCAGCAGTAAAATTAGTTTTTATCGGGTGATTCCCACCAAAAAATATGAGTATATGAAACACCCATGATAGTAACAAGGCACAAAGACGGATGAACAAACTATGGGTGTTCCCTGCCAGCCGGCAGGCAGGCATCAGTCCTTTTAAAAATAATTTTGTTATGATGAAAAAAATCGCCATCCTCTCCCTTTTATTTTTGGCAGCAGTTCAACTGTTTGCACAGAATGCTCCTTATGACCCGGCCAGGAATTTTACCGTGGTCTTTTACAATGTGGAGAACCTGTTTGACACCATTAACAGCCCCGGTATCAACGACGGTGAATTTACTCCTTCAGGCTCCTACCAGTGGAATACCAAACCTTACCGGAAAAAACTCGAGGATATTGCAAAGGTACTTTCCTCGGTAAATCCGCTGGAACTTCCAGAAATTATTGGTCTCTGTGAGGTGGAAAACAAAGAGGTGCTCACCGACCTGATTCGTACCGGTCAGATGCAGGGAGGCAATTATGCCATTGTGCATGAAACCGGACCGGATGCCCGTGGAATTGATGTGGCACTTTTATACAGGCAGAATGCTTTTAATTACCTTTCTCACAAAGCGATACCTGTTAATTTTCCATTTGATTCGAATTCAAAAACGCGCGACATATTGTATGTAAAAGGCCTTGCTGCCGAAAAGGATACTTTTCATCTGTTTGTGAACCACTGGAGTTCAAGGGTAGGCGGTGAGGTACAAACGGAGCCGAAACGGGTTTTTGCCGCAATGAAACTCCGGAATCATGTGGATTCCCTGTTTCGTATCAATCCTGTTGCGAAAATTCTGATAATGGGCGACTTTAATGATGAGCCAACCAATGCAAGTGTCTTTCAGTTTCTGAATGCCAATAATAAGAGAAAAAATTATGCTTATAATGAGTTATACAACCTCATGTATGATATCCACAACATGGAAATCCAGGGGACTTACTATTTCAGGGGGAACTGGAACATGCTGGATCACCTGATTGTTTCACGCCCTTTCTTTGATAAAACCCAGGGTTATTTCCTGGAATATGAATCCGGAAAAATTTTCCGTGCACCATGGATGCTGGAAAAAGCAAACCGGAATGGAGATGAGCCACCTTTGAGAACTTTTACCGGCAGGGAATATAAGGGAGGTCCCAGTGACCACCTGCCCGTTTACATGATATTACAGAAAAATTAGGTCTTCATGCAATTCAGGCTTGTATCGGACTTTGAACCTACCGGCGATCAGCCGGATGCCATCAGGCAACTCACCGAAGGCCTGAATGAAGGATCGGAATTTCAGACCCTGTTGGGTGTTACCGGTTCGGGAAAGACCTTTACAATTGCCAATGTGATTGAAAATGTGCAGCGGCCCACATTGGTGCTGAGTCATAACAAAACCCTTGCTGCACAGCTTTACCTGGAGTTCAAACAGTTTTTCCCCGAAAACGCAGTCGAGTATTTTGTTTCCTACTACGATTACTACCAGCCCGAGGCTTACCTTCCGGTTACCGATTTGTATATTGAGAAAGACCTGAGCATTAACCAGGAAATTGAAAAACTGAGGTTAAGTGCCACCTCTTCACTTTTATCGGGGCGCCGCGATGTGATTGTGGTTTCATCGGTTTCCTGTCTCTATGGTATTGGTAACCCCGATGATTTTCACAGTAACACCATCGCTATTGAAGTAGGGCAGCCAATTGGGCACAACAGGTTTCTGAGAAAGCTGGTTGATGCCATGTATTCGCGTAATGAGGTGGAATTTAAGAGAGGTACTTTCAGGGTAAAGGGCGATACGGTGGATGTGTTTGCTGCTTATGGGGATATTGGTTACAGAATCGTATTTTTTGGCGATGAGGTGGAGGAAATAGAATCCTTTCATCCCATTGACGGTACACTGATTGAAAAATTTGAAACTCTTTGCATCTACCCTGCAAATATTTTTATTACAGGAAAAGACAGGCTTCAGATTGCCATCAGGCAGATTCAGGATGATATGGTAGAAAGGGTAAAGGAATTGAAAGAAACAGGGAAAGATACCGAAGCCAAACGCCTGCAGCAAAGGGTGGAATTTGATTTGGAAATGATTCGTGAATTGGGCTATTGCTCCGGTATTGAAAACTATTCAAGATATTTTGACGGCCGTTCCTCGGGAACAAGACCATTCTGTCTTCTGGACTATTTTCCTGATGATTACCTCATGGTGATTGACGAGAGTCATGCCACCATTCCCCAGATACATGCCATGTTTGGCGGAGATTTTTCCCGCAAGAAAACCCTGGTGGAATATGGCTTCAGGCTGCCTGCTGCCATGGACAACCGTCCCCTTAAATTTGAAGAGTTTGAGCAACTTACAGGACAAACCATTTTCGTGAGTGCCACTCCTGCGGATTATGAGCTGAGAAAATCCGGCGGGGTAATTGTGGAGCAGGTTATCCGTCCAACCGGGCTGCCGGAACCCTTCATTGAAATTCGTCCCAGCCTGAACCAGATTGATAATCTTGTGGCTGAAATACGCAAACGTGCCGAACTGGACGAAAGGGTCCTGGTAACAACACTTACCAAAAGAATGGCTGAGGAATTATCGCGCTACCTGGAAAGAATTGATGTGAGGTGCCGTTATATTCATTCGGATATTGATACACTGGAGCGTGTGGAAATTCTGGATGGTCTCAGGTCAGGTACCTTTGATGTGCTTGTGGGAGTGAACCTGCTCAGGGAGGGCCTGGATCTGCCGGAAGTTTCTCTCGTAGCCATTCTCGATGCCGACAAGGAAGGATTCCTGCGGTCGGCCAGGTCACTGACACAGACTGCCGGCAGGGCGGCCAGGAATATCAACGGGAAAGTAATTCTATATGCCGATAAGATAACCGATTCCATGCAGAAGATGATGGATGACACCCTTCACCGACGTGATAAACAGTTGAAATGGAACGCAGACAACAATATCATTCCCACCCAGATTAAAAAAGGAAAACGTATGGTTGTGGGCGGCAAACCTGCTAAAGCCTATGCTGAAAATGAGAAGGCAGAAGTAGCTGCCGACCCCGTTGTGCAATACATGAGTGCTGAAGCCCTGGGCAAAACCATAGAGAATACAAGGAAACTCATGGAAAAAGCAGCCAAAGAACTTGATTTTATCCAGGCAGCACGATACAGAGATGAAATATTTGAACTTGAAAAACTTCTCGAAGTCAAAAACAAAGGCAGTTTAAAGAACAGGCGGAAATAGAAATTCTTTCATTTTTTGTATTTTTATAAAAAACCCCTCATATGAATAAAGTAGTAATGACAGGTCTGGTTTTTGGATTGCTTTTCTTTGTCGGATGCAGGTCAAAGAGGAATATATCTGAACAGGCAATCCCCGGTATAACTGTAAAGGAATTAATCGTGGACAGGGAATACAGTTTTTCTGAGGAAGCCATTCCGGATATTCTCTTTGCCAGCATAGAAAACCATATACTGACTCTTACAGTGAACTACCATGGAGGCAAGGCTAGACACAGTTTTGATCTATATTTCAACGGAATCATTATGAAAAGTTTGCCTCCACAGGTGAACCTGTTTCTGAAACATACACATACTCCCGAGAATTGTGAAAAACTGATTACCGAAACGATAAAATTTGACCTAAGAAACCTCCGTATTGGTGAAACCGGTAAAATTATCGTCAGGATTCCCGGCTACCAGGAAATGCTGGAATATAACTACTAAAAACACGAATATGACAAAAGGAATTTTTTCTGTTCTGGTTATTCTGTGCCTGCACGCTTTCTATTCTTTCGGGCAGGGAGAAACTGTTGCCAAGGCAAAAGATTTTCTGGGATTGCTGGCAAAGGGGGATTTTGAAAATGCAGCGGTCATGTTCAACACGACCCTGAAGGAACAGATGCCTGCGGAAAGACTCGGGCAGGTATGGAATTCAATGGAGATGCAGGCTGGAAAGTACCTCGGGAGTACCGGGGTGTTTACAGAAAAGCAAAGGGATTTTGATGTTGTTATTCAGACATGTGCATTTGAAAAAACCAGCCTGGATTTAAGGCTCGTGTTTGACGCCGAGCTAAAAATTGCGGGAATATTTTTTACACCACCGCGTCCAAAAGATGCCTATATTCCACCACCGTACAACCGTCCGGAAAAATACAAACAAAAGGCAATCGAGTTGGTTACGGGAGATTTTCGCCTTCCGGCAGTGCTTACCATTCCTGAAGGAGAGGGTCCTTTCCCCGTGGTTATTTTGGTGCATGGTTCGGGTGCACACGATAAGGATGCAACCATAGGGCCAAACAAACCCTTTGCCGATCTTGCTGCCGGGTTATCCTCCAACGGTATAGCCGTTCTGCGATATAATAAAAGGAACTACGCATACGGAGAAAAGGCATTTGAAGGACTGGAAGTGAATCTTTACTATGAAACCATTGAGGATGCTTTATCGGCTGTTGAGTTTGTAAAATCAGACGTATCAATTGATAAAAAAGGGATATTTATTCTTGGACACAGTCTGGGTGCCATGGCTGCACCACGAATTGCAGCCAAAACACCGGAACTGAAAGGCATCATTCTCATGGCCGGAAACACCCGTCACCTGGAGGATTTGATTCTTGAACAGGTAACCTATCTTTCCAGGGAACAAAACTCTCCTGAAGTACAGGAGTATCTCGGAAAACTCCGTCAGCAGGTTGCCCATGCCCGCCAGATTGAAAGAAACCTGAATGTACAGGCAGAGAACCTGCCTCTGAATATTCCTGCATCTTATTGGCTTGACCTGAAAAAAAACAATCATGTAGAAATTGCCAAAGGGCTGGAGTGTAAAATAATGATTCTTCAGGGTGAGAGGGATTACCAGGTAACAATGACAGACTTTAAAGCCTGGCAAAGGCAATTACGCAAAAATAAAAATGTTACCTTCGAATCCTACCCGAAGTTAAACCACCTATTTCTTGAGGGAGAGGGTAAAAGTCTACCGAAGGAATATGATGTGAGGGGGAATATTCCCTGGTATGTTATTCAGAATATTCTGAACTGGATTAACCGACCCTGATTATGTTTCAATAATTGCATGGCAAATCAGAAAATCGATACACCCGATTTTAAGGGATTTTAAGGCAGAATTCCTTAGTTTCAGAACCCTTTAATCAAAACCTGAAAACATGAGGTATTTATTAGTTCTCACAATCATATCTGTAACCCTTTTCTGCTGCAAATCTGCCGGGCAAAAAACCAGCGAAGAAACTTCAACTGCAGGAGAGTTTATAAAGAATATTGAATCGCATTGTGGCAAAAGTTTCTATGGCAAGGTACTATTTCCTGAGAACCCAGAAGCCCCATTCAATGCCGAAAATTCATTTATGGTATTTGAATCCTGCACGGAAGAAGGTGCCTTGACGCCTTTTATTCCCGGCAATGAAATGTCAGGAATATGGGTACTGACTGTAATGGAAGACAGCCTGATTTTCAAACATGATAACAGGCATGATGATGGAACCCCCGATGATATTACCATGTATGGCGGATATGCCGATAATACAGGTACGGCACTCATGCAGAATTTTCCTGCCGGTGAGGAAACTGCACTGATGACACCCGAAGCACCCACCAATGTGTGGACATTTCAGTTTAATGAAGACTTAACGGAGTTCCATTATATTCTGAAGAGACACAATGCACTCAGGTTTCATGTGGTATTTGATCTCGCATCACCCAGGGAAATTTAATTCCATCAATCATGAAATATCTGAAACTATTTATACTTCCTCTTTTTATAATTATTTCCTGTAAGGGGGGTGTTGAGAAAAAAGTCGATATGGAAATCAGCATGGCTTCCATTCATGATGATTTTTTTGAAAACTTCATTCCCATTTGCGGAAACAGTTTCAGTGGAGAGGAGGTTTACCTTGATTCCGTCATGACCACATGGAAACCCGATGAGATTATCATGCATGTAAACTATTGTAGTGATCACCAGGTGCGAATCTCCCTCCACCAGGGTAATGATCATTCAAGAACCTGGATACTTACAAAACATGAACAGGGCCTTCTCTTCAAGCATGATAATCGGTATGAGGACGGAACACCTTATGAAATAACCAACTATGGAGGGTTTGCCATTGTGGGAGGAACCCCTCTGAAGCAGGTTTTTCCCGCGCATGAATATGAGTTTGCCATGTGGCCAAGGTTCTCCGACAACGAGTGGACACTGGAATTCAACGAAGAAAAAACCGTTTTCAGTTACAGCCTGAGAAAAGCCGGAAAACTTTTGTTTCAGGTCGATTTTGACCTGAGCAATCCATCGTAGTAATCACAGATTGTATTTATTCCTGTCTGCCCGATAGAAGGTGGGTTGTGATATCAAATACATAGTATGAAAAATAAATCCCGTCAGCTTCAGCTCAGGGATTGCTGATTAAACCGCTATAACCTTCAAGGGCTTTAGCCCCATTGAAAAGATATAGCTAAAACCGTTAGTTTTGTTCAATACTAATCCTTTGGCTAAAGCCATGGGCAATTGTAATTTTTAATCTGAAATAAAATTCCCCCTCATCAATTTTTGCGATTGAAAAATCATGATATCTTTATTCCCTTCAGCTTCAGCTGACTGACAGCTGATCAATCTACCTAAATCTCCGGGGCTTTAGCCCCATTTCAAAATTAAAGGGCAAAAGCCAACAGCAATTTGAGGCTAAAAAAGTTTATACAGGTTAGTAATTAAAATAGTGTCAGTAGTTCTAAAATTTATACCCAGCCTTGTGTAAATCATTCAGGTTCCTGAACTTTATTGGCGGGTCAAGGTAAACCTCCAGGAACTTGTAAATTTTCAACCTGATTTCCTTGGCCAGTTTTGTATCCAGCCGATCAAAAGAATGTCCTCCGGGCAGGTCCTTGTAGATTTCATACTCAAATTTTTTACCTTCTGCCTTCAGGCTCTTGATGAGGTGCTCCACCTCAAGTACATTCACATCCTCATCGTTGGTATTGGTATGAATCAGCAGGGGTGTTTTGAGTTTATGTGCCTGCCAGGCAGGGGAACGTTTACGGTACTCATTCACATCCTCATAGGCTGTTTTTCCAATGTGATAATCGGCCGAAAAAAGGTCTCTGTAACCCTGTGTTTTATATCCCATGCGGGCCACCAGGTCACTAACCGGCACACCGGCATAGGCCACCCTGTAATTCTGGGGGTTCTCAAAAATGCACATCAGGGCAATCAGTCCACCATGGCTCCACCCGAATGCCCCCACACGGTTCTTGTCAACAAAGTTGTAGTTCTCAATCATGAATGCCCTGCTGGCTTCCACATCATCTACCTCCAGTCCGCCGTAATCGATTGCTTCATACATTCCTTTGCCGTAACCAGTGCTTCCTCTATAATCAGCTGCTACAACAATGTACTGCTGTGCAATCAGTTCCCTGATAATGTGGGTGTAATAGGTGTCAAAATTGGCGTGCACTCCACCATGGGGAAATACAATAAGAGGATATTTTTTAGTTACATCAATATCCTTGGGAATGAAAACGTAGGACCAGAACCTGAAAGGATTTCCTGCACCCTGCGCGGTGGGGTTCTTCTCTACTCTAAGGGGTGGCCCGGTCATTCTCACCTTGTCAACAAAGGCCACATCTCCCACCTTGTCATACCAGAGCACATCATCAATCATTTTTTCCAGTACATCCATCCTGTGATTCAGGTTCTCAAATTGTCTTGTAATAATGTCCAGTTGTCGTTTCAAATCGGCATTCGATTCCTGCGCATACAGGGAAATGCCCAGAATCAGGAAACTACAGGCTGTAAAAATTTTGCCAGGTATTTTTTTCATGTCAGGTAATTTTTTCAGGGGTATTATTTCACACCCCTTTTGGTTGAACAAATTATAATTGTATGGTTCCTTTAAAAACAAAAATGGCGGGTCCTTCCAGTAACACATTCCTGAATGAACCGTCCGGTTTCTTTGTAAAGCTGACAAAAAGTTTTCCGCCGGGCGCGATCAATTCATGCCTGTCAGGTAATGCTCCTGTTTGCAGCGAGGCGGCAACAGCCGCGGCAACTGAACCCGTTCCACATGACATTGTTTCAGCTTCCACACCACGCTCATAGGTACGTATATAAATTTTGTCACCTTTTAATTGTGCAAAATTGACATTAATACCCTCCGGCGCAAATTCATTACTGTATCTTATTTTTCTTCCTTCCTCCTGAAGGTTGAGTGTTTCAATGTCATCAACAAATCTTACCAGGTGAGGTGAACCGGTATCCATAATATATCCTGATTCTGATACTTTTACTACCTTAATATCTCTCATTTCCAGATTAACATTCTCATTTGCCATGAAAAATGCGGTATGGTCACCGTCAATACTTTTGAATCTTACCTGGTTTCCTTCATTTCCCTTATGCTTCCAGTAGGCTGCCATACATCTTCCTCCATTACCGCACATAGTACTTTCTTTTCCGTCGGCGTTGAAGTAGCTCATGGTAAATTCATATCCATCCAGGGAATCATAATACATCAGCCCATCTGCACCAATACCTTTTCTTCGGTCGCAAAGAAAACTGATTTCTTCAGCAGATAATTCAATATCAGGGGTTTCCGTTCGGTCAATGATAATGAAATCATTACCTGCGCCATGATATTTGTAAAAGCTTATCTTCATATGATTGTGTCTTAAAGAATGTTAAATCGTATGCAATTTTTGAAACGTTTCCCGGGATTTGGCGTTATTTTTGTAAATAAGCCACTTTGCTGAAATGCTTCAGTTTTAGGGCTTACAAATTACTAAAAAATATCAAGTTTACTAATGTTTTGTAACAAAAGAGGCAAATTGAAAATGTTAAAATAAACCAATTAAAATTTTTGAAGTATGAAGGTCAATAAGTATTTACTTAATGTGTTGCTTGCCTTAATGGGTGGCTTAATTGCACTGTTTGCATACACCCTTGTTGTAGACAGGGGCCAGATTGTAAAAATTCATGAAGTGAAACCAACCTGGTTTACAGGAATGCCTGAACAGGTGAAGGTGGGGGAAATGGATTTTGTATTTGCGGCAGAGAAAAGTGTGCATGCAGTGGTTCACGTTATGTCTACCACACTTCGTCAACAAAGACCCAGTAATCCCCTCTGGGATTTCTTTTACGGAGTGCCTGACAGGGAGCCTACACCCGTTGTAGGCTTTGGTTCTGGAGTGATTATTTCACCCGATGGTTATATAGTTACTAATTACCATGTGATTGAAAATGCCCGTAGCATTGAGGTTGTGCTGAATGACAGGAGAACTTTTGAGGCTCAGCTGGTAGGAACCGATCCGAGTTCTGATTTGGCTTTGCTGAAAGTGCAGGAGAAAAATTTACCTTTTCTCCCAATGGGAGATTCAGATGATTTGCGTGTGGGACAATGGGTTCTCGCCGTTGGCAATCCCTTTAATCTTACATCTACGGTAACAGCAGGTATTGTAAGTGCAAAAGGCAGGAGCCTTGGAGCGTTACACAACAGGAATATGCCCATTGAATCTTTTATACAAACCGATGCTGCCGTCAACCGCGGCAACAGTGGGGGTGCTCTGATAAACCTCAGGGCGGAACTCATTGGAATCAATACCTTAATAGTTTCCCCCACTCAGGGATATTCAGGAAATTCATTCGCGATTCCGGTAAACATCGTAAAAAAAGTTGTGGATGACCTGAAGGAATTTGGTGAGGTACAGCGGGCCCTTCTTGGGGTTTCCATACAGGATGTGAATGCCCGACTGGCTGATTCGCTAAAACTCGGACGCATTGAGGGTGTTTATGTTGCAGGTGTGGCTGATGACGGAGCTGCCAAAGCGGCTGGAATAAGGGAAGGAGATGTAATTCTCAATATCGGGGGAGTGCCGGTAAACAGTGTGGCACAGTTACAGGAGCAAATTGGCCTTCACCGCCCAAATGATAAAATTACGGTGGATGTAAAAAGAAAGAATAAAACGCAACAATTTGTAGTGACTTTACGTAACCTTCAGGGCACAACGACAGTGGTACGTCCGCAGGAAACTTTTTTGGGTGCGAAATTCAGAGAGGTGCCTGCCGATCTAAGAAAACAGTTAAGAATCAGCAATGGTGTACAAGTTTCCGAACTTGCGCCAGGTAAATTCAGTGCTGCAGGAATTCAGGAGGGATTTATCATTATACGCATCAACAGTACAAATGTGAACAGCGTGGCAGATATTCAGCGAATTTTGGAAGGACATACCGGCGGAGTTTTTGTGGAAGGCATTTACCCGAACGGGACAACGGCCTATTACGCCTTTGGCATATAGGCCCAGATTTTAAGGAATTTTATCGTTTCCGGGTTGGTTTGCCTGATATTGAAAAGAAATTAAATGTAATTTACTGATAAAGGTGCGACAAACTAATCCGGAACATTTTTTCAATAATTTTTGATCAAATTTCGTTTCAATATTTAGATTTATAACCTTGATGTAAAGAAATTATTAAATCTGTAATTTTATACAATATTTTAAGGGAACATGAGACAACTAAAGATCACAAAATCAATTACCAACAGGGAAAGTGCTTCACTAGACAAGTACTTGCAGGAAATTGGCAGGGAAGAATTGATTACTGTGGAAGAGGAGGTGGAACTTGCACAGCGCATTAGAAAAGGTGATCGTGATGCATTGGAGAAACTTACCCGCGCCAACCTCCGTTTTGTTGTCTCGGTTGCCAAGCAATACCAGAACCAGGGACTCAGCCTCCCTGACCTGATCAATGAGGGTAACCTGGGGCTTATCAAAGCCGCCGAAAAATTCGACGAAACCAGGGGATTCAAGTTTATCTCCTATGCTGTGTGGTGGATTCGCCAGTCCATTCTGCAGGCCCTCGCAGAGCAATCGAGGATTGTCAGGTTGCCGCTTAACCAGGTAGGTTCATTGAACAAAATCAACAAAGCATTCTCGAAATTTGAGCAGGAGTTTGAACGCACTCCATCACCGGAAGAACTGGCTACCGCACTGGAGTTACCCAAGGAGAAAGTCGCCGATACCCTGAGAGTATCAGGAAGACATGTTTCTGTTGACGCTCCGTTCAGTGAAGGGGAGGAAAACAGCCTTTTGGATGTACTTATCAATTCTGATTCACCCAATGCCGATAAAATTCTTATAAGCGAATCCCTGGTGAAGGAGATAGAGCGTTCTCTCGCAACCCTTACAGAAAGGGAAAGGGATATTGTCCGCCTGTTTTTTGGAATAGGCGTTCAGGAAATGACCCTGGAGGAGATAGGTGAGAATTTTGGTCTTACCCGGGAAAGGGTGCGTCAGATTAAAGAAAAGGCTATCAGGAGGCTCAGGCATACTTCCAGGAGCAAACTCCTGAAATCATATTTAGGTTAGACTCATGAAACAAAAGGCCGGAGGATTTTCCCTCCGGCTTTTTTATTTCTTTCTTGATGCCCTCGAACCACCACCGAAAAGAATACCTGCTCCCAGGCAAAATCCAAAGTCATACCAGCCTCCGTTGTTGTTTATTTCATACATGGCTACAGTGTCGAAAAACAAACTAACCACAAATGAAAATGGCGCAATAATTCCATGCAACAAGCCGGCCCAGAATCCAAAGGGTGGTTCAGTGCGGCAGGCATCAATGTCGGTAACACCGGCACAGCCGGCCAGCAGGAAGAATACAGTTAAAACAGCCAATAGCAACAGGATGTTTCCTCGGATGGAATTGGGAATTGTTTTCATAATTACAGGGAGTTGAAAGTGTTTTTATTTATGCAATTACGCAATCATAACCTGAACAGATAACTCAATGATAAAACAAGGTATTGTCCAAAAGCTTCGGTAGGGTCCATCTGGTGGTATTTTGCAGGGCCCATAAAACTCCGGGAATACCTTACGCCTAAACCAACACTATTGAACCTGCCCAGCTTCGCCTGGAGACCTGTACCTAAGGAGATTCCAAAATCCTCATTGCTCATATTCTCGTTGAGGTATTCATAAGTGATTTTATCTCCATTGTACTCTATTGTTCCTGTTTCATTCATGATAAGTACCATAGAGTAATAAATACCAGCCTCAAAATAGAGGAGTCTTAAATCTCCTGCGTAAATCCTGAGTAATGCAGGAATTGAAAAGTAATTCAGAATAAATGTTGCCTTTTCGTCCACATCGTAAAAATCGCCCAGGATATGATATTCATTGATTTTTATTTCGCTGCCCTTCTCTTCATAATTAGCTTCAAGCAGCAGGGAGAATTGCTTTGAAAAGTTCAAATGGTAACCTATCCCAAGGGTAATTCCCTTCCTGATAGAGTTCTGGTAAGGGTTATAAGAAAAATACTGGTCATCTTTAATCCTCAGTGTCGTTGTATGAACAACATCTTCTCCTGTAAAATTTGCAATTGAAAAACCCGCCTTGAACGAGAAGGTATTTTTGTTATTTATTTTAGAAATCTGGGCATTGATGGAGAAGGGAAAGAGAATTAAGCAGATGAATAACAATCTTAACCTCATTTATTTGGCGATTTGACTAATATTAAGGATTTGACTAATTTAATGCATTAGCAGTTGGATAAGTTATAGTGAATTAATTTTTGCGAATGAAACTTATGGCGGTTCCTCCACCCTGTACCAGCCTGAGAGTGATCTCTGAGTTGTTGTCACAAATCAACTCCCTGATTTTATATGCAGTAGGGTTTTTATCCCAGTGTGCATTCTCAGCGTCTTCGTATATTATTGCTTTGTAGGAAGTTCCGGCTTCAAGAAAACCGGTTTTTATATTCAATTCCCTTGCTTTACCATTCGTAATGCTTCCCAGGAACCAGTTTCCGGTATGCCGCTCCTCTCTTGCGATTGTAACATATTCACCAATTTCTCCATTTAAAACTTTTGTTTGTTCCCAATCCACACCAACATCCCTGATGAACTGAAAGGCCGGATGTAATTCATAATATTCCGGCAGGTCGGCTGCCATTTGCATTGGACTGTATATGATTACATAAAGGGCAAGCTGATGAGCCAGTGTGGTATTGACCTGATTTTCCTTTTTGTAAGGGTTAAGTTTAATATTAAAAATACCAGGGGTATAATCAATAGGACCGGCAAGCATTCTTGTAAAAGCTACAATACTTATATGCTCGGGCGGGTTTCCGCCATCGCTGGCCCAGGCATTGAATTCCTGTCCCCGTAGTCCCTCTCCTGTCATATCATTCGGGTAGGTGCGTCTTAGTCCTGTTGCCATGATGGGTTCATGGCTGTTCACACCAACCCTGTTTTTTGCAGCTACCTCAAGCACACGCTTATAATGGTTTACCATCCATTGCCCGTGATGATATTCTCCTTTTGGAATTATGGTACCCACATAACCGGTTTTTACCATATCAATGCCATAATGTTTCATCAATGCATAAGCGGTATCAAGTTGCTTATCGTAGGTGCTGACTGCCGATGAGGTTTCATGGTGCATGATAATCCTTACGTTTTTCTTCCTGGCATAATTTACGACAGTCTCCAGATCATAATCGGGATACGGGGTAACAAAATCAAAAATACCCTCCCTGTCATCGGTGCCAATCCAGTTTTCCCAGCCGGTGTTCCAGCCTTCAATCAACACCGCACCGATATTGTTCTTCGCTGCAAAATCAATATACCGTTTTGCATTCCCTGTGGTGGCACCATGCCTGCCATGTGGTTTAAGACTCTTATCTTCTTGTTTTACACCATAATCCCAGGATGATTTCCCCAAGTGCATTTCCCACCATATCCCTACGTATTTTGTAGGTTTCAACCAGGAAACATCTCCAAGCTTGTTGGGTTCATTCAAATTAAGAATGAGTTTTGATTCAATTAAATCTCCTGCCTTTTCAGCTATCATTATGGTTCGCCAGGGTGTTACAAATGGAGTTTGTTGAATTACCTTATATTCCGTTCTTTCAGAACCAACCAGGTTACTTCTCATAGTGAGGTGAGTGGTATCCACCTCGAGCGTAATTCCTGAGTAGTTAATCAGTGCTGCTTCATGAAAACTTAAGTACAGTCCATAGGCAGTTTTCATGGTAACCGGCGTATTTACTGCATTTACCGGAATATATGTTTGTGCCAGATTCGGGTGGTTTCGTTTGCCAATGGCGTCAATTTCAGAAAACAAGGTATGATTGTTCAGGTGCTCGGATATGTCCCAGTCCCCCGGTGTCCACCAGCATTGGTGATTCCCGTTGAGCCGGAAATATGTATTTTCTTCTGCGATAAGAACTTCTTTCATGTTTTCCTGTTCCGGAAACTCATAACAAAAACCCAAACCGTCATCAAACAAACGAAATACCAAGGAAAATTTCCTTTTCAGCTTTGCTTTTTCCTGAACTGAGACTTTTAGTTCATTGAAGTGATTTCTTACAAACCTTTGTTCACCCCAGGGCATTTCCCACGTTTCATCGAAACTCCTTTTTGAGATTCCGGTTATTTTCAGATTTTCCGCCAGTGTGGGAGCGTTCGTAAACTCAAATCCCAGAGTTGACGGTTCTATAACAACTTTCTGGTCAAATTTCACGGTATATACAACCTGGTTGTTTTTATCCAGTGAGACCTCCACACTAACCTTCCCTGAAGGTGAGTTAACAAGGATGGGTTCTTTGGATTTACAGGATAGGATGAACAGAAGGGCAAAAAAACAGGAAAAAGTCAAAAGTCTCATATTACTAAAATTTTAGGGTTCCATTTCTTTCCATGCCAGGGCGCTTGCACCAACAATAGCCGCATCACCCGGTTTAAGGAGGGAAGGCAATAGTTTGATCTTGTTTTTGAAAATGGGCAGCAGGTGTTTCTCCATGCTTTTGCGCGTGGGATTAAATATGAGTTCACCGGCAGCCACCGGACCGCCAAAGAGGAAAATGGCTTCAGGACTCAGGTGGTGAACTGTATCTGCCAATCCCTGCCCGAGGTAATTTCCTGTAAATTCAAAAACTTCCAGGGCAATTTTATCCCCCTGTCTGGCTGCTTCATAGATCATTTTTGAGTCCAACTGGTTAAAAGCTTTGTCAGCCAGCAGGCTTTCGGTGGCATTGTATTTTGCCATGAGTTCAAAGGCAGTGCGGGCCATACCCGGTGCCGAGCAATAAGCCTCCAGGTGACCCAGTGCCCCGCAGCCACAAAGCCTGCCGTTTGGGATAAGGGTTGTATGACCACATTCTCCGGCAAATCCATCGTGGCCGTAAATAAGGTCGCCATTTACCACAAGTCCACTGCCAACACCGGTTCCAAGGGTATACACAACAAAATTCTTCATCTCCTTTGCACCCCCGTATATCATTTCACCAATGGCTGCAGCATTTGCATCATTGGTGAGGGAAATGTTTCCGATATCGCTGAAATGCTTTTTCAGCAAATCAACAAATCGTATCACACCCTTGAAGGACAAATTGGGAGCGTGTTCAATTGTTCCGCTGTAATAGTTCCCGTTTGGGGCACCAATTCCAATACCTACAATGGAAATCTCGGGGTTGACGAGTTTCACAGATTTAATGATCTCTTTAATGGCATTGGCCAGGTCAAGAATAAATTTGTCAATATCGCCATGTTTTGCAGTTGGTATAGTGTTGTTTACCAAGACATTACCTTGCTGGTCGACTGCTCCGATAGCAGTATTGGTTCCGCCAATGTCAATTCCTATCGCAATTTTTTTCATTCGTACAAAAAATTTATGTTATTATTACAAGCATGTTACACCTTATCGTTTAATGCTCTTTAACAAACGGATGCCTGCCTGACGGCAGGCAGGGAACACCCATGTTGTTGATTTTATTTACATTGTGTTTGTGTTTTTCTAAATATGGGTGATTACTAATGAAATTTTAAAAATTTAGTTTTCGTGAGGGATCATAAAAGTAATCCGGGAGATTGAATCTGCCAAGCTCCTGACAAAAAAACCCCCGGATAACCATCATTTTTTTCTGCACTCAGGTAGTTCTTATTTTACTTCCCTTTATTGCAAAGAAGAAGATATAAATATAACATACTGCAGGAACAATATATGCCCAGGTGTAGCCATAATTATCAGCGATTGAACCCATGATTGGCGGAACAACCGCACCTCCCACGATTAATGCGTTGATAATACCAGATGCCGAGCCCAGTTCATCGGATTTCAGGTCCTTCACTGCAAGGGCAAAAATGGTGGGGAACATGATGGAGTTAAACAAGCCAATGGATATAACAGTCCAAAGGGCCACCTGTCCGGTTGTGAAGGTAGTTACCAATCCCAGTATGCCTGCCATGAGTGCAAATGCAGCCAGTGTGTGTGACGGTTTGCCTGCAGCCAGCAACATGATAATGAAGTTTACAAAAGCAACACCCATAAATACTATGCCAATGTTCCAGTTCCAGTTGGTGACAAATGCTCCGGATAACAGGGCCAGTATGAGAACAATTCCAATGTACAGGTATTTCTTCAGACTGTTTTTCATATCGGAGAACATGATGGAACCAGAGAAACGGCCTACCATAGATCCCCCCCAGTATATAGCAGCGTATGTGGATGCCATTTCTGCCGAAAGGCCAAGTGTACCACTGCGCAGGTAATTCACCATTAAGCCGGCGTTACCCACTTCGGCACCCACATAACAGAAGATTGCAAAAGCCCCCAGTAAAACATGAGGATACTGAAAGGCGCTTTTCTTTCCTTTTGCTTTTTTGTCAACAGCAATGGACGGCAATTTCATCAGGGAAAGAACAATTGCAACTGCAATCACGATCACTGCCATAAGGATGAAAGGAAACGGGATCCTGGAAGCAACTTCCAGCCCATATTCCTGTGCAGATACCTCATCCCCTGGTATTGGCAGGGCAAGACCCCTGAAAATCAAGACAGCAATGAGCCAGGGAGCAATCATTGTGGCAATGGAATTGAATGCCTGTGTGAGATTCAGCCTGCTGGAGGCACCACTTTCAGGACCAATACCTGTAACATATGGATTGGCAGCAACCTGAAGCAATACCACTCCTGTTGCTAATATGAATGTTGCCATCAGGAACAGGGGATAAGAGGGCAGTTGGGCAGCTGGAATAAAAATAAGACTACCGGCAGCCATCAGAATCAGACCAAGACTTACGGCCCATTTGTAGCCAATCCTGTTTACCACCATTCCTGATGGAATGGACATAATAGGGTAGGCGATAAAAAATGCAGATGTGAGCAATTGTGCCTGAAACTCGGTGAGGCTGAATACTGCCATTACAGGCGAACTCAGCTGAATAATGAAGGTTGTGGCAAATCCCAAGATGAAGAAAATAGCTCCAAACACGGACATGCCAACAATCAGGTTGTTACTTTTGTTTTCCATAATACACAGGTTTTAAATGGAATAATATCCTGGCAATTTAGTTTATTTCGACAATATATTGGCATGTTTTAAGTAAATAACCGGGAATTATTTCATTCCCGGATATTATTTCATCTTACCTAAAATCAAAAGCATGAGAGAAAACAGTAATGTTCTATTTATATCATTTCAGCAATTCAAATTTTGCCTGTTTTACATTCTGGGAGTTTGTACCAATAAACAAATGGAATATTCCCGGTTCAGCAACAAACTCATTTTTTGCATTATAAAATGACAAATCCTCCCTGGTGATTTGGAAACTAACCACTTTTGACTCACCGGGTTCAAGGTGTATTTTTTTAAATCCTTTTAACTCTTTTACCGGCCTGGTGATGCTTCCTACCAATTGCCGTGTGTACAATTGAACTACTTCTTCACCAGCCATTTCACCGGTATTTTCTAAAACAATTGAAGCAGTTAATGTATCATCGTAGTTTACTGAAGCTGAACTCAGACTAATATCGGAATAGGTAAAAGTTGTGTAGGAAAGCCCAAATCCAAATGGGTAAAGTGGAGTATTAGGAAGATCAAGGTACTTTGAGGTGAATTTAAATTCAGATTCAGGCCTGCCTGTATTTTTATAATTGTAAAAAATTGGTATCTGGCCTGTGCTACGTGGGAACGTGACTGTCAATTTTCCTGAGGGATTGTAATCACCGAATAAGACATCAGCAATTGCATCTCCGGCGGTTGTTCCTGCAAACCAGGTAACGAGTATTGCCGGAACATTTTCATCGATTTTTTCTATTGTCAGTGGGCGGCCGTGCATAAGCACAATAACCAGGGGTTTACCAACTTTTACCAACTCAAGTGCAAGTTCTTCCTGTACACCCGGCAGACCAATATCGGACCTGCTTGCAGCTTCACCGCTCATTAATGCATATTCTCCAATTGCTAATACAATTACGTCTGATGATCTTGCTACCCTTAAAGCTTCTGCAAAACCAGATTTATCTTTATCGTTGATATTTGCACCCTTAGCGTAATTGATTTTTACATTTTTACCAAGTTTATTCCTTATTCCCTGCAGAAGAGTGACTGATTTGGTATAATCACCAGCGGCGGACCAGGAACCTATCATCTCACGCTGGTTATCGGCGAGAGGACCTATAAGTGCGATACTTTTAATGTCTTTTGAGAGAGGGAGAACAGGGGCGTTTTTACCCGGCATATTGTCGTTTTTGAGAAGCACAAAGGTTCTTTTAGAGAAATCCCTTGCGAATTCGAGATGTTGAGCCGTCATGATATTGTTTTTCTGTCTTTCAGGATCGGAATACCTGTAAGGATCATCAAAAAGGCCAAGTTCAAATTTCAAAGTAAGGATGCGCCTGACGGAGCGGTCAATGGTACTTACAGAGACTTTCCCTTCTTTCACCAATTGTGTCAGATGGTTATAATAAACGGCTCCCTGCATATCCATATCGGCTCCGGCATTCAGGGCCAGTTCTCCGGCGTGTTTATCGTCTCTGGCGAAGCCATGCGGAACCATTTCATTGATCGATGTATAATCGGTAACAACAAAACCGTTAAAATTCCATTCATTTCTTAAGATATCTGTTAACAGGTATTTGCTGCCTGTGGCCGGAACGCCAAACAATTCATTAAATGCTGTCATAAAAGTTGCAACACCCGCATCCACTGAGGCTTTAAATGGGGGCAAATAAATGTTTCTAAGTGTTATTTCCGAGATATCCACTGTATGGTAATCCCTGCCTGCCTGGGCAGCACCGTAGGCAGCAAAATGCTTTGCACATGCGAGCATGGTGTTGATTTCTTTCAGGTCTTCACCCTGGAATCCTTTGATTTTGGCCTCCGCGATACGGGAAGTAAGGTAGGGGTCCTCGCCGCTTCCCTCAGCAATTCTTCCCCAACGGGGGTCTGGTGCAATATCAATCATGGGTGCAAAAGTCCAGTGAAGACCCTCAGAAGTTGCTTCAACAGCAGCAATCCTTGATGCCCTTTCAATGTATTCCAAATCCCAGCTGGCAGATTCTCCCAACGGTATGGGGAAAATGGTTCTGTGTCCATGAATGACATCGTAACCAAACAGAAGTGGTATTCCAAGACGGGTTTCTTCAACAGCTAATTTCTGCAATTTATGTGTGTACTCGGCACCGAAAGCATTAAAAATGGCACCAACACGACCGGCTTTAATATCATCAATGTACCCGGGGCGCATAACAGGCCCTGTAATGTCATGATCACTGGTAAAAAGTGTCAACTGGCCTATTTTTTCTTCCAGCGTCATCAGTGACATCACGGAATCAACCCTTGCTGAAATTCCGGCATCGTTAAACCATTTTCCTTCAGTTTCTTCTTTTTTAGTGGAACAGGAAAAGAGCCCCAATAAGGTTACACTTATTATAAGTGTTTTTGTAAATCTTGAATTGTTCATGTTTTATATTTAAATTGGAAAAGGATTACCATGTAAATCCGAGTTTTTTCAGGCCATTTTGAACATCCTGGTTCTGCATGAATAATTTCCAAAGCAGGCCTGTTCTGTAGTTTTCAATCATCACAACGATTGGACCCTGATCAATGGCAAGGTATTTTTCCGGAAACCATTCGTATTCCAGGCTGAAAGCATCATAAAATCCGTATTTCCCGAAAAGTTTATCGCCAAGCTCGTAGTAGAAAAACTCCAATGCTTCCATGGAATAATCCGGTGTATAGGGAAATGACGAAAGGGCTGCTGTAGGTGAGATAACCCCCCTGTCAGTATCAGGTCCGGGTGCGTGGGCAGCATAACCCACAGGAGAATAACTGGCTGTGAGACCCCAGCAATTGCTTCCATACCCACGGTAATTTTTAGGGTTTTCAATACAGTATCTACGGTTAATCAGGGTGTGGTTTGTGTTAACCTTCCAGTAATTTGCATACCTGTCTTCAAGGTTCCTGGGGTCAAGTCCCAGAAACGAATAGTGTGACCAGAACAGAGGTCCTCCCAAGATTTCAGCATAGTTATGCTTAACAAACAGGTTATGACCATAGGCATTGTGTGTTGAGACTATATCTCCGTTTCTGGCCCAACCTTTATGATAAACATCCTCTGATATAGGGAAAGTGGGGGAGGCAGCGGCCAGAACATATAATATAAGACACTCATCCCATCCTCTGACTTCCATATTCATCTCCCAATCAAAGTCAGGTGACCAGTGCCAGTAAAGAACATTTTTACCACCATTTGTATACCAGTTCCAGTTTACCTCCCGCCATAGTTTATCTATTTCTTCCCTGATAAGAATCTCTTCATCATTGGTATGATTGAAATACTGCTGGGCTGTTAAAAGTCCCTGCATCAAAAATGCTGTTTCAACAATATCTGCACCATTGTCCCGGGGACTGAATGGTTTTGTTTTACCTGTATTTCCATACATCCAGTGAGACCATGCGCCCTTGTATCTGTCTGCTCTTTTCAGAAAGTCAACGATTTTCAATATTCTTTCAAGCCCCTGTTGTCTTGTAATGAATCCTCTTTCAATCCCAACAAGTATAGCCATTATACCAAATCCGGTACCTCCTGTAGTAACAACATTTTTATCGTCCTGTGGATAAATACCGTCAACGTGATAACGCTCCCTGGCCATTCCGGAAACAGGTTCTGCTCCATCCCAGAAGTACTGAAATGTTTGGTATTGTACAAGGGTGAGAAGTGAATCTCTCGATAGTCTTTGGATCTCTGGTCTCTCGGCAGTTAATTTTTTTTCTTTGTTAAATTTACAATTGATACCCAACAGGGTCAACAGTACAAGACTGTATGTAATGATTTTCTTATAAAGCATGTTAATAGGTAAATCCGAGTTTAATCAGTCCATTCTGAACATCCGTATTATTCATAAATAAATCCCACAAAAGCCCGGTTCTGTAATTTTCTATCATGCATATGATGGGTCCCTGATCAATGGCAAGATAGGAATCGGCAAACCATAAAGTGGTTAAGTTAAAGGCATCGTAGAAGCCGTAATCACCCCATAATTTATCTCCCAGTGTATAATAGAAGAACCTGAGGGCTCTCATGCTTTCATCAGGGGTGTAGGGTATTGAGGATATGGCCGCTGTTGGGGCGATTACCCCTCTGTCATTTGTTGGGGAGCTTGCAGTATATCCATCCTGGATATCGCTGGCAGTCAGTCCCCAAATATCGGCAGAATAGCCAACGTAATTCCTTGGATTAGCAATGCAATAGGCTTTGTTAATCAATGTGTGTGCCCTGTTTTGCTGCCAGTATTTAGCATATTGGTCCTGCAGGCTTCTTGGATCCAACCCCAAAAATGAATAATGCGAAAAAAACAAAGGACCGCCATAGTCGTAGCCCAGGGGCAATTGAATTCCATAGAATGTTTTGTTATTTACCATGGGGTATGCACCGTTTCTTGCCCAGCCATTGTGATATACCTCAGGAGGTATGGTATGTGTAGGAGAACCGGCGGCAAGAACATAAACCATAAGTGCTTCGTCCCAACCCCTGATATGGTGGTTCATTTCCCAGTTGTAGCTGGGTGACCAGTGCCAGTACAATACGTTTTCTTCATTTTTTCTGTACCAGTTCCATTCAACATTTTCATATAAGTCTTGTATGATTCCACACATTGCCTGTTCTTCTGCAGAACCATTTTTAAAATATTCTTTAACTGTAAGCAAACCCTGCATTAAAAAAGCCGTTTCAACCAGATCTCCGCCATTGTCTTTTTGACTGAAGGGGATGACTTTACCGGTTGCACCGTTTAACCAGTGAGGGAATGACCCATGAAATTTATCGGTATTGGGGTGATTTAAAAAATTGACAATTTTATTGAGTCTTTCGTATCCCTGCTGCCGGGTAATAAAATTCCTTTCTATACCAACGAGGATGGCCATTAAGCCAAATCCACTCCCTCCGGATGTTACCAGGTCACCTGAACCAAGCCTTTCTCTGATTAAACCTGAAACAGGGTGAGCATAATCCCAGAAGTATTTAAAAGTTTGCTGCTGAACCAAGGTAAGAAGTTCATCGTCAGATATAACCGGAAATTTAGGAAGACTATCAAACCTGGTTCGGATGGCGAACGAGTAATCCTCGTTTATTACCCCCCCCAGGTTATTGCCAGGGCTTACAACGAGTCGGTAAAAGGACAGGGGATTAATCTGTACGGTTGGTTTAATGAATAACCAGTTTCTTTGGGGATCGAAACGATGAGTATAATTTGTTCCTATACCACCGGTTAAGAAGAATTTTTCTTTATCAAATTTATTGGTATCAACTTTAATGTTGAACAGAATGCTGAATTCAAGATTCTCAAAATCAATAAAATTAACAGTGGAGTTATTGGAAACATGAAGGTTGTTCACTAAAACCGATTCTAAAAAAATATCCTTCAATGGTTCTTCCTTATCCTTATTACAGGAGTAAAGAAAAAGCAACACCCCCAGGATTTTAAAAATCCACTTCATTAAAAAGAGTTTTAAAAAATGGAAGCAATTTGTGAAATTGCTTCCATTATGAATTGTTGGAAACTTAATAATTATTTGCTGATTTGTGATACTTCAGCATCATAAAGTGCCTTAACTTCAGTGGCCGAAAGGGCTTTGTCGTAAACCCTCAATTCATCGAGATTGCCTTTGAACCAACCCATCCAGGCATCGGTTGCACCACCTTCAGTTTTTGTACGCCATGCACCAATGTTGATCTTATCGGCATTCACAAAAGCCAGGGGTCCTAAAGCTGGTCCAGTAGCTGATTGTTTTCGATCCTCAACCCCTGGATTGGTAGTAACTTTCACACCATCCTTGTAAATCATGTACTTTGAAGTTGTTGCATCATATTGAATAACAAGGTGCATCCACTGATTAATCAGGAAAATATTCTTGGTAAAACTAACATGTTGCCCTTTCCAATCAACTGCATCATCTTTGTAAAAGAAAGATTTTAACTGAAGTGAGTCAGCGGTAGCAGATAATCGGTTAAGTGCAAATTTCAAATTTCCCCAGAACAAATCGGTGGATTTGCCGATTTCAAATACAGTTGGCTCCGGGTCACCTGTTACAAGTGGTGACCTGAACCACATTGCCAGAGTAAAGGAAGTTAGGGTTCTTAATTTGCTTCCGGGTGGGATTGTGTAAAGAAGATGCGCATTGTTTGCACCCTGATATGCCTGCCCCCTTCGACCTGCAACATAGGTCACACCGGGCTGCATGGTTGGTGCAAGACTGGCAATTCTTTCTGTGGCATTTCCATCAAATGGGAAATGCACTATAAGGTTAGTTGTTGCAATGGTATTAGGATCCACCTTACCTCCATTGTCGTCGTCGTCATCCTTTCCGCAGGACGATAAAATTAAGCCAGTCATCAGCATTACTGCCAACAAAGATGCTCCGAGAATTTTAAACTTGTTTTTCATAATTAAAGGAATTTAGTTAAACAAAAATTATTAGTGAACTGGATTTTAATACCCATTGTTTTGAGTCAGATTTGTATTTAGTTGCAATTGAGCTGCCGGAATAGGATATACCTCATGCTTTCCAACAGTAAAGCCTTTCGATGCAAGGACAGCAGGAGCCTGTCCGGTCCTTATTAAATCAAAATACCTGTCCTGCTCCATTGCCAGTTCGGCACGGCGCTCGTCCCATATCTGCTGCAGTGTAACTCCCGATAAGTTGTTAAGACCTGCTCTCCGGCGTACTATATTAACGGCCTCATCGGCAGTTATGCCACTTGTAATTGCAATACCAGCACCATTCACCAGTGCTTCGGCATGCATCAAAAGTATATCGGAATACCTTAGTATTCTCACATTGTGATCAAAACCATACCCATTGTAATTCCAGGAGTTCTGGTAAGAAGGTGTATACACCTTCCCGTTGTAAACAGGATTTGTGCAAATTACTCTGATACTGTCACCCTCGGGTGTTTTTGTTCCCCGGTAAAGCAGGGTGGTAAAGGGTCTTACTACCTCTCCCCGCGAGGTAAAGAAATCAATCAGGTTCTGGCTGGGTGTACAAAAACCCCAACCCTGCATGTTACTTGGCGTATTTCCTCTTGGCCCCTGCACAAATGCATATTCCAAAAAAGTTGAGGGTCCGGTTGTGTTCCCAAGGGTTGAACTCTGGATTTCGAAAAGTGATTCCCTGCTGTTTTCCCCATCGATGCTGAATACTTCTCTGAAATCAGTCAACAGTCCATAACGGCCCGATGCAATAATCCTGTCGGTTAATGAGGCAACGGAGTCCCATTCTGCCTGGTAAAGATGTACCTTTGCTTTTATACCCATGGCCGTGTACCTGTTGATTCTGCCAGCCCATTCCTTTGAATAAAATGGAGGCAGTACTTTAATGGCTTCGGTTAGGTCCTTCTCAATAAAATCATACAATTGCTGTGTGGTTGCCTGACTAAGCGATGCAAGCTGCTCAGAAGTGAGAATTGTATCAATAATGGGCACACGGCCGAATAACCGGGTGAGGTTAAAATAGGCATACGCCCTTATTGTTTTTGCCTCACCCTGGCATTGCATTGCAGAAGCTTTATCAACCGGGTTCAAAAGTGCCGCTTCGAACAATGGCATTTGGTGAATGGCAAAGTTTGCACCGCTCACTATATCAAAATAAGCGCGCCACAAGTCATTGATAAGGCCATTGGTTGCCTGGAAAGTCAAGTCATCAATTTCTTTCATGGGCGGATTATCCTCCGGGGTACTGCCCTTGTCTGCGTTATCAGATGCTATTTCGAATGCACCAATGTAGGGGAAAGCATGTGCGCTGAATGACCTCATGCGTGCATATGCAGCACTAACCGAAAGAAAAATATTCTCGGATTTTGTATAATCAATACCGGTGGTTGGAATGGTACCCTCAGGCCGTATGTCCAAAAAGTCCTGGCAGCTGGTTATCAACAGCATAAGGAAAATTACGATTGAATATTTAACTGTTTTCATTGTTAACATCTTAAAAGTTTGCTTTTAAACCCAAAGTGTAAATTGCCTGCATGGGATAGACCGAATTATCGACTCCTGTGCTGATTGGAGAGCCACCAATTTCGGGCGTAAACCCGTTATAGGTAAAGAAGGAGAAAGGCCTCTGAGCCGACAGGAAGATTCGCAGTGAAGGAACAAACCTTACCTTGTCGGTAGTGAAACCAACTTGTACATTTTGAATTCTAATGAAGGAACCATCTTCCACGAAGAAATCATTCGCCTGCTGGATAAAGGAATAATTGTAAGCCTGGGCAGAGGGGTACTTGTCCGATTTGTTTTGTTCTGTCCAACGGTTCTCTACAAAATCCAAATCATAATTACCATCGGCAAATATATCCCTGATCATTCTTTTTGCGTTCAGGATTTTATTACCCAACTGACTGTAAATGGAAAGGCTGAAATCAAATTTCCTGTAATTCAGACCGAAGTCAATACCAGTAATAAGCCAGGGAATAGGGCTTCCAAGGTAAACTTTATCTTTATCATCGATCACGTTATCGCCATTCTGGTCTTTGTATTTGAAAAACCCTTTGTCTTTAATAACCTGACTCACCGGGTCTTGTAATGCCTGTAATTCACTTGCATAGACCCCTGCAATCTCATATCCATAGAATGACCCAATTGGATGTCCCACGGCTGTTCTTGTTGTAAAGTTTCCTCTTACATAGGCTCCGGGTATAAATTCTCTTCCCTCCAGATCCAACACCCTGTTATATATGGTAGTTGCGTTGAAACTCAGGTTGTAGGATAAATCGTTCGTAATATTATTTCTATGGTTCAACATCAGTTCAATCCCAGCGTTAAGCACTTTGCCGTTGTTGGCCAGTAATTCGGCTACGCCTCCCCCTGTTGCAATGGGGGCATAAAATACCACGTTATTGGTTACCCTGTGGTAAAAGTCCAAATCACCGGATAACTTTGTATTGGAAGAGACAAAATCAAATCCAAGGTTAAATTCACTAACGACTTCCCACCTCAGGTAGTTCTGTAATACTGTTTGCGCACCCAATCCATCAACCAACCTGTCTCCAAATACCCCTGAACTTTCCGGTCCGGCCTGCCCCAGTATTACGGCTGAGTTTGCGGGCACATTATCATTTCCCAGCAATCCCCAACTTGCACGTGCTTTCAGGTAGCTAAACCAGTTCTGGTTTTTCATAAACTCCTCCTGTGTCAGATTCCATCCAAGGCCAACAGAAGGGAAAAACCCCCATTTTTTCTGATATTTGGAACTGCCATCGGCACGGAAAGTGACTGTAGCAAGGTACTTGCTGTTAAAGCTATAAGTGCCCCTTGTAAAAAAGGAGACTCCATGAAATCTGCCTCCACCGTCCCATGCGTTTCTGTCTCTGAAAGAGCCTGTGACAATATATTTGGCTGCATCATCTATACCCGGCACATCCTGTGCTGCTCCGCTCAAAAAATCATATCTCTCTATCCTGGTAGATTGTCCAAGAAGAACTGAGTAGTTGTGCCCGCCTGTTCTGTTGGTGTATGTTAAAAGATTGTCAATAATTTGCTTTGATGCTGTTCCTGAGGTTTTTGATAATGTAGATTTTCTCACTCCCTGCGATCCTCCAACATTAAATGCAGGTGTATAGTTTCGGGGAGCATAGGAAGTAATATCCTGATTGTATGAAGTTTTGAATGTTAACCTGTCCTTTACCGGGTAGAATTCAGCGTAGGCACTGAATACAATTTTATTACCTCTTTCGAAACTTTCAGGATAATAGGCTGCTGCAAAAGGATTGCCGTATTGATTGCCAAATCCGTAAGTCTGGGGAGAGCCGAACTTCACCGGGTAGGCTTCCGTATTATCAGGATCGTAAACCGGGTAAACAGGCGGGTTGACAAAAGCCCCGAAAAAT
This sequence comes from Bacteroidota bacterium, assembly GCA_037446695.1. Taxonomy (GTDB): domain Bacteria; phylum Bacteroidota; class Bacteroidia; order Bacteroidales; family PUMT01; genus JBBIHY01. The sequence goes on along the minus strand of JBBIHY010000016.1, from coordinate 23,464 downwards.
GCCCCTTCGTTTGGATTGTACCTGTCGTAACGGGAGATAATGTTGTTTATACCAATTTTAATGAAGTCATTTACCTGCTGGTCTAATCTTGTCCTCAGGTTAAATCTTTGGTACTGATTCATTGCATCCATAATACCATCCTGGTACAGGTAGCTTCCTCCAATGGAATAATTGTTATTTTCACCCGAACCGGATATGTCGAAGCTATGATTGCTCATGGGTGCCGTGCGCACCAGTTCCTGGTACCAGTCGGTACTGCTTGGATAATCGGCAGGATTCTTTGGTACGTATCCAATAATATGTGCATTTGCCTCGTTGAGAACTTCCACATATTGATTGCGTGATGCGAGTTTCATAATATTCACGGGAACCTGGAGTCCATAATAAACATCGTAACTGATACTTGGTTTCCCCGTTTTTCCCTTTTTAGTTGTAACCAAAATGACCCCGTTTGCAGCACGAACACCGTAAATTGCTGCTGCTGATGCGTCTTTCAGAATGGTAATATCCTCAATATCGGATGAACTGATAAAGTCAATATTGTCAACAAAAACTCCATCGACAACAAATAGTGGATTTGCATAATCACCTATAGAACCAATCCCCCTGATCTTTACGGATGGGCCTCTTCCTGGCACACCCGAATTAATGATTTGCACTCCGGCAGCTTTTCCCTGTAGCGCCTGAATTGCATTTGAGCTTACCTGCCGGGCAAGTTCGTCGCCCTTCACAGTGACTACAGGTGCTGTTAAATCTTTTAATCTTTGTGTTCCGTAACCAATAACAACAATTTCATCGAGTGCAGTTGTTTCTGTAGCAAGGGTTACATTAATTACCGCCTGGGTCGCAACCAAGATTGACTGGGATACCATACCTACCATAGAGAATACCAATATATCGTTTGGTTCAGCCTCAATAGCATATTTTCCATCAAAACCGGTGATAGTTCCTCTTATAGTTCCCTGAACGACAATTGATACTCCCGGAAGAGGCTCCCTAGTATCGTCTACAACCGTACCTGTGATTCTTACCTGGCCATATACCATGCAGGAGTACAGGAGAAGTGTAGTGAGAAGTAATAATTTTTGATTCATAGCTGGGTTTTTCAGGTTTTTTTACTGGGAGTAAAATTTACAAGTATAAATTTACAAAACCAATCCGGCTATGTCCAGAAAACCCTGTTCATTTCAGTTTCACAGCCAGTCTATCAGGCTGAGGAATGCCTCTAAAAGAGTACATCATCTTTTCGCAAACGTTTGAAATATAGTTAGTAACAATAAGAGAAAAGTACTTTTTTGCCAGGGCAATTTTTTGCTGTTTATTACAATATAAAAAAAAACGGGAATAGATAAAAGAGATTTTACCCCTGTTCGGAATCCTTATCGGAGAAACTTTCACTCATTAGAAACTCGGTAAGGTTCACATCATGTTTCAGGTTTATCTTTTTTCTCAATCTGTAACGGCTTATTTCAACTGCCCGGGGTGAGTTATTCAGGAGTCTGGCAATTTCTTTGGTAGAGAAATTCATCCTAAGGTAGGAGCATAATCGCAGGTCATTTGGGGTCAAATCAGGAAACCGTTCCAGGAGCTTTTTAAAGAATCCCTGTTGGGAGAGTTTCAGGTTATTCATTGTATTTTTCCAGTCATCTGTCTGTGTGTCAAGGCCTTCAGTAATTATTTTTTCCATGTTTCTAAGGTTCTTAACAGGATATTTGGAAGAATTCTCTTTTATATCGTTTATTTCCTTTTGAAGTTCTGTCAAAATTTCATTTTTATGGATTAAATACCTGATAGTCAGCATCAGTTCATAACTTTTATGGTCCAGCTCACTTGCAAGCGTATCCCGCGAGACTTCCATCTGGACTAATTCCTTTTGCCTGTTCAGCTCAAAAATGAATATTCTGTACGATACATAAATCAATATTAAAAGAGTAAGAATATAGGCGATTATTGCATAAATTGTTAAATACCAGGGGGTTTTAATGGTAAAATAATAAGTAAAAATTTCATCGGAAAGAAAACCTCTTTTCATTTCAATGGTATAATTCCCGTGTTTTAGATTCAGGTAGGTAAAATTATCAGAGTTTGTAAAATTCCATCTCTCATCTACTTCGGGAATTCTGTACTGGAAAATTCTCTCTTCCTGCGAAAACATGGAAGGATCAGAAAAATTCACAATCAAATTGTTGTTATTCCAACGAGCCCTGATTTCAGATTTCCCATAGCAATAGCTTTTAGTTTGGGTCTTACCGTAAAATATAATTTTGGTAAGTGTAAACCTCGAAAAATCACCCTGTAACCTATGCAGATCAATATCGTAAATATCAAAACATTCCCTGGTCGGAATCAGAATAGAATTGTCATCTATCATAAGTAAATGGATGTCAGACACCTGGAGTCCTTCGCTTCTTTGAATAATCTCCAGCTTCTTTTCTGATTTAAAATCAATTGAAATTTCAAAAAGTGCCAGTTTGTTTTCGTATATGAACCAATACAGGTTTTTATCATAAGGTATTATCTTTCTGGAACGGCTGAATTCACCCAAATCATTATTCAGGGAACGTACCGGAATTATCTTTTTTTCAACGTAATCAAAGGTGTAAATACCATCCCCGTTTGTAAACACTATACGCTTATTAATCTCAAACACATTCAGATTTGATTCAATTCCGTTTATGTTCTTAAAATATTCTATTCCCGCGATGGAATCCATTCCTTCTGCAAGCTCAATCTTGTATAATCCTTTCTGATAATGCGTTGCCCATACATAACCCAGATAATCCACTTCAATGTATTTCACCGGCTCCATAAATCCTTTCAATCTGTTTCTGAGGGCCCAGGAATTGAACTCATCTTTTTCAAATACTGTTATGCCTGTGTATGTTCCCTGAACCAGGTATTGCTCAAAAGACCTGGTAATCCAACCACCTGTTATATCTGAAATTTTTTCAAGGGAATTGTTTTTTACCAGAAAGGTACCTTCATTATGTCCGCACAGGATTTGATTGTCAAATTTTGCCAGGCTCCACACCTGGCCCTGACTTCCTTCAATAAACCTCACATTTTTGAATTGATATTTCCCGGCAGTTTCAATTATATCGGCCTGAAAAAGTCCGTGATTAGTGCCCAGGTAAATTGTATTTCCGTCCCGCAGTATGGCATATATCGTTCCCAGAGTACCACCCGAACTTGTGTAGTGGGTATAGGGGGAATTTAATTCAATATAGTTGGTACCGTCGTCCATACCTATCCATAAACCATTGTCCATATCTTTGTATAGCGCCAGAATTGTATTATTTCTTAATCCGTTGTTTTTGTTGTAATGCATTTGGATGTTCCCAAAACGGTCTGATATTATCAATCCATTCAGGATGGTTCCAAATACGAAAACTGAATCATTTGCCTTGTGAGCAGTATTACAAGAATAGTATTTCAGAAACTCAGCAGCTTCGGAATTAAAGTAATTGAAATCCTTGCCATTAAATAGATACAGGCCATGATTTGCGGTTGCTATCAGGGCTTTATTATCATCATAAGAAATAATCGAATGAACCTTTGTTTGATTAAAGATCTGGCTGCCGGGTATAAATGTGAATTGATTGTTTTGAAACCAATAAAGCCCCTGGTCTATTACCTGAGCAATAAAGGTCTGATGCACCGGGAAAATAAAAAGCATGGCAAAGGGTGATTTTACCATACTAATATGTTCACGGTTGTATATATAAATCGTTGTAAAGGATTGGAAATAAATATTTTCACCAGCCTGAAAAATTCTCCAGATTTCATCATTTTTTGCAATGTTTGTTTTTCCTGAAAGGGATTGATAAACCAATTCACATTGTTCATTTTCTGTCCAATAACCAAAATCTTCGAATGATCCTGTAAAAATTGTACCCTGCTGACTGACATAAACTGACCTTACACCTCTATTCTCGCTTAGTCTGTGAAGCTTAAAGGTTATGCCGTTGAATTCATATAAACCTTCGCTGTTTGCAAAATAAACTTTACCGGTCATGGAATCCTGGTGTATTCCCCAGTTCTGGCTTTTTAAACTAAAATTTTTTGATATAAACTGATTAATTTCAGTTGATTCATTCCTGGCTGAAAATGTTGAATTCGCCTGTGAGGTAAATACGGATGAATAGATATAAATAAAAAACAGAATATACCAGCGACAATTCATAAGCAGCATTGAATAGACTTATAAAGATAGAAAATCCTTTTGCAACATGTTGGGATCGCAGCATATTAATTTTTAATCAAAGCATGGCGAGGGAGACTGTGAATCCAAAATGAATCAGTTTTCATTTAATCCATCTCCGGGTTATTTCATTAGGGATGGATTGGCAGTTGGTATTGCAGTTTCTTATGAAAGAATGAAGTCAAAGGAGGAAAACTATAACTCTGATCCATATGTTACTTATAAACTTTAGGGTATTTGGAAAGTACTACTATGGTCAGGGTGCAATCAAAACATTCGGTAAAGCTGAAAGTGGTATCACAGGTAGTTCAAACGTTGAAGAAGATTTTAATAAAGAGAGTGGAATGTAATTCACTGCAGGTGCAGCGAATTTTCTAAATGATTTTGTTGCTGTTGAGGCCGGACTTGATTACAACAATTACAAGATGACCAATAAAGAGGATAGTCATTACAAGAACAAAATAGGTGCATATATTTTCAAAATCGGTTTTACACTGGCTTTCTGGTTGATTAAATCTCCTGACAATCAAACCCGGGTACTATTGCGACCCAGGTTTTTTATTGATATCAACTGTTCTGAACAGCAAATCGGCCGATTGCAGTACCTTACCCCTCAGGTTAGGGGATAGTTCAGGGTTATCATTCAGGAAATCTTCCACAATTTGCTTTGCTCCGGAACTTTGATATCCACCAAGAATGGCATTCAGCCAGTTTGCAGGGAAGAAAATATCCCCGGTTAGCTGGATTTCTTCCAGCATTTCCAGTGAAGGTTTGATATATTCCATCGACTCCTCCGAACGTAAAGGATGGTGAAGGTATTCCATGGCCTGCAAAACCCTTGGTTCTACCTTTCTGTTTTCAGGCAACTTAAGACTTTCAAAAAAATCGTCCCTTACAGCTTTTTCAGGCGAAATTGCCGGCATCGCAAAAAGAAAGCTTTCTTTTCTGTCGGGGTTGGAGATTCTTCCCAGTTGTTGTTCGAGGATTACATTAGCCTGCTCGGGCAGTTTCACCGCAAGTTCGAGCGAAATAACAATGTAATCGTTTTCTGAAAGAGTAATTCCATCAATCTTAACCCGGCCCGACCAGATATCATATAGTGTTTTCAGCCCGTCAGCCGTTCCAGAAACAGAGGTGAAAGCTTTGAAATAAGTGTTTTTAATTCTGCTGTCTTTTGTCTGAGTTGTTCGCTCCAGAAGAAATTTTTCCAATTTTTCAACCCGCTCTGTACGTTCATTTTTAGTCAGAAAAGTCCAGTAGATCGTCCGAAGTTGTTGCAAAAGTCTTTCCTTGTTCAGGGCGTCTGTTTCCTTATGTAAAGTTGCCAGAATGGTTTCAAACAAAACTTCAGGAGGAATTCTTCCATGTAACATTTCTTCCCACAATGAAAGGATAATAATTGCCCTGAGAAGTGGATCTGATTCCTTCTGAAGATGATTTAACAGGTAATTCCTGGAGACTTCATCCAGCCTGAAATATCCGTATCCTTCCCCTGAAGCATCGGGCAAAATATAGTCGTAATTATCAACGCTAAGCTCCAATGTATGTTTTTCTGCAATAAGGCTAATTTCCTGTGCAAAAATTAACGAATCCCTGCGGATTAAAGGATTTATTATCTGGCTCCATAACCTGTATTTACCTTTTATATCGGTCTGGGTGAGAATCACCCCCTTCTCTGTTTTAGTAGCATCAATAACGGGCATACCCGGTTCATTTACCCAGATATTACTCCAATTCTTCAATTCAATGTCTGTGAGATCGTCCAGGATTTCTATTAATTCCGGCCAGTCTGCGTTTCCATGAGTAAAATCCTTCAGGTATTGTTGAAGTCCTTTTCTCAGGGTTTCTTCTCCCAGCAATTTCTCCATCTGATTCATCATAATGGGTGCTTTGTGGTAGATGATATTACCGTAGAGTGTACCTGCATTTTTCATATTGTCCAGCTCCTGCCTTATGGGATTCGCTCCTGCGGTACGGTCAATTTCATAGGATCGCGGAAAGTGAGCGTAAAAAAATCGCTGCCGGTGATGTAACTCAGGGAACCTTGGGTTGACAATCTTATCGGCCAGGAAATTTGCAAAAACCTCCTTCATCCACACATCATTGAACCATCGCATGGTGACAAGGTCCCCAAACCACATGTGCGCCGTTTCATGGGCAATCAGGTTTGCTCTTGCGAGAAGTTCATTCTGGGTTGCATGATCATCGAGAAACAGCCTTGCTTCACGATAAAAAATTGCACCGGGATGTTCCATGCCTCCATATTGAAAAGATGGAATTGCTACAAAATCAAACTTTGAGTAGGGGTACTCAATTCCTGTATAGTTCTCCAGCCAATCAATGGCAGCATAATGCTGGTCAAAAATCTCCTGTTTGTTATTTTCGATTTTTTTATCATCGGTCTCCCTGTGGTACATAACCATTCTGCGGCCATTTTTTTCTGCGGAGATTGTATCAAAAACCCCTGCAGCGAAAGAGAACAGGTAAGTTGGCAGTGGTTCAGTATTTGCAAAGGAAATATACTTTTCTGTTTCAGTGACTGTCTCACTCACTTTCATGCCGTTGGCAACCGACTTCCAATCGGGTGGAATATCTAAATCAAGCTGAAATTTTGCCTTCAAATCAGGCTGGTCAAAACAGGGGAAGGCCGTTGAAGCCCTGTCGGGAACAAAAAGCGTATACATAAACTCATTTTGCCTGTTGAGAGCCTGGTCAGTTGAAATAAAGGAAAACTCAAATTGATTGTTTCCTTTTTTCAGGTATTGGCGTGGTATGATGATATGCTCATTGTAGAATGAATAATTGATTGGTTCACCTTTTAAAGTCAACTCAAGCAAGTGATTTTCCGGTGCATTAAAGTCAAGCACCAGATACCCTGGTTTTTTTTCAAGAACGAATTCAAGTTTTAGCCGGCCGCTTACCGGTTTTTCACGGCAATCAGGGATTTGAAAACTCAGCATATAAAAAACAGAGTGAATATGCGACTTTCTGTATTGTGCCAGCTCCAGGGATACCCCGGGTGTAATTTCCGGCAATTTGAATGATTGGCAGCCCATGGTCAGAATTAGAATGCCAATAGCCAAACAGCGGATTAAATAGTTGTTTTTATTCGTAGACATAGCCGGCTGATTTAAGTGGAAAATGGGTTATGGTAATGAACGAATGATGCAAATCACCTTAGCAGCTTATTCCGGTAATAAAAATTTTCGGAAATTGCCGGATGAAAATCCTGGGATAAACTTAAGTGTTTTGTGAAAGAATCACAAAATATACAGAAATTATTGTATGGATAGTATACCCCGCAGATGATCTGGTAAATGCCTGTTATACGATTTTTCACAGTAACAGAATTCAGTGTATGAAAGGGCTGGTTGATTTGCATACTGTAAGACTTTTGTTTGGTAATATGCGCGATGCAGTTATGTTTACCAATCAGGACCTTGTCATAGAATATTGCAACAGGTCATTTGAAGACTTTTTTGGTTTTAGCACGGAAAAAATCATGGGGACTTCTGCGCAGGTTTTATTTCTTCATAAGGATTGGGAGATGATTGTTCAGGGTTTAAGTGAGAATGAGCCCATTTCAAAATCAGTAAAAAACCTGATTCATAAGGATGGCCAGAAGGTTGAAGCAGAAGTTACAGTGTATAATATAAGAAATGAAGCGGGAATACTATACGGTTGCATGATTGTTTTCAGGGTTTCTGAAGAGGTTAAGAATCTTACATCTAAATTAGCGTATACTTTAAAGGAGATGGAATTTGCCAACAGGGAAATGCTCCTTGTAAATAATGAACTCGAGGGTGAAATCAGGCTTCGTACACTGGTAGAGGAGGAACTCAGACAACAAAAACTTAAACTCGAGAAATTAAATGCTGATCTCGAGAATATCGTAAAAAAGGAGGTGGAAGCCAACCGCGAGAAAGAGAGGATGATGGTGATCCAGTCAAGACAGGCTTCAATGGGCGAGATACTTGAAAGTGTTGCGCACCAGTGGAAACAACCACTTAATACTGTTAATCTCCTGCTGTATGAAATACAGGAGTTGGCAAAAGCGCAAATGCCCTTTGCAGAAATTGATGCAAAAATACAGGATGTTTACGGGGTAATCCGGTTTATGTCTGACACTATTAATGATTTCAGAAGTTTCTTCATCCCTTCCAGGGAGAAGAAATATTTCCGGATGGAAGATGCGATAAAGCAAACAGTAAGGTTTCTTGAGCCTGAATTCAGGCATGCCGGAATTCAGGTAAAGATGGACCTTGAGGAGGATGCTGTTTTGTGTGGCTTTCAAAACGAACTCACCCAGGTTCTTCTGAATATTTTAAATAATGCAAGGGATGCAATTTCTGCAGGCAGGGTGTCAAACCCGTTCGTTCAAATCGGGCTTAGAAAGATGAATCAATGTGCAGTTATTCGGATCGGGGATAATGCCGGAGGAATTCCCGAAGAATTATTACCCGAGATTTTTACCGCATATGTTTCTACAAAATCAGAGGGAAAAGGAACTGGTCTTGGCCTTTATATTGCAAAAACAATTGTTGAAAGAAATTTCTCCGGTAAAATTTCATGCAGGAACTCAGAAGAAGGCGCAGTTTTTATGATTGAAATACCTCTTGAATTATAATTTAATCCGGATTGTTTTAATATTATTTTGGTACTGTAAAATGACCAAAATGTTTATGTCAGTATCATTTTAATTGTTATTTTTATTCAATAATTTCTTTTAGATGCGAAAACTTACAGCTCTAAGGGTTTTGGTTTTCATTTATCTGGGATTAAACAGTCTTGTCTCATCGGCAGTAACCTCCGACAGTCTGTTTAAAGAAATCCTGTTTGCTCCCGGCAAAGAAGCGGTGGCAAATACTCTTATACAGGCAATATCCGGATATGAAACTGGGGATATGTCAGAGCTGTCTCTTTTGATGGAAGATCTGATAAAGCGGGTAATAACAGAAGGGGATTTAAATGCTTTTTTAGAAGCCTTATTGATAGCAGCAAATCAATTTAGAGAGGAGAGAAAATACGACCAATCCATCCTGTTTTACCAAAAAGGTGCACTCCTTTACAGGCAACTCTCAATGAATGAGATGGAAGCAGATTGCTACAGAAGACTTTCAAGAATTGCGTGGGAAAATGGAAGATATTATCTCTCTCTTGAAAGCGGTTTCAGGGCATTATTATATTATGAGAGGAGCACCGAAATTGTTCCCAGGAGTTTAAGTTATCTTTATAATACGATCGCATTAAATTACAGAGCATTAAGTCAGTATGAAGAATCTTTCAGGTATTTTCAAAAGGGGCTCGAATATGCGAAAATGGATAAAAATGAATCATTAATGGGTTTAATAATGGCCAACACAGGGCGATTGTTTTTTTTAAAAGGTGAATATGAGACAGCTCTTGAATATTATGAGGCTGGCCTGGAGCTCGAAATGAAGTCAACCAGCCTGCAGCCGGTTGGCCGCACCTTTACATCTATGGCTGAGTTATTTTTTTACATGAATAAGCCTGACAGTACCTGGCAATATATCGGGAAAGCCTTAGAGATTCAGCAAAGCATTAATGACATGGTGGGTATGTCCCGTACGCTTTCTCTAATGGGCTTCGTTCAAAAGAGGGAAGGTAATTTTCATTTGGCCCTGCAGAATTATAATAAGAGCATTTCACTTGCTGAAAGATGGGAAGCCCTGGAGGAACTTCGTATTGCGCTCAAGGGGATATCCAGGGTTTATGCGGTTCTTGGCGATTATGCAAATGCTTATAACTATTACCTGCAGTACTCTGCTATAAAGGAACGACAATTCGACATCAGCCATCTGAGTGATATCAACCAGCTTGAAGAAAAGCTGAAATTTGAGGAAAAGGAAAGGGAAATTCAGCGGTTGATGTTGCAAAGGCAAAAAAACCTGGGTTTATTCTTTGTCCTAATCGCTTTATTTGCCCTGTTTTTAACCGTATTGTTTTTTATACTCTACCGTATGAAAAACCAGTCGCTGTATGAATTGAGAAAACAAAGCGACACTATCAGCTCCCAGAAAAACGAATTGCTTCTATTGAATGAGAGGCTCACCGAAGCCAAAAATAAGGCGGAAGAAGCGGATAAACTGAAATCCGTTTTTCTCTCCAATATGTCTCATGAGATTAGAACACCCATGAACGCTATTATTGGTTTTTCCAATCTTCTATCGGATGGAGCCATATCGGAGAATGACAGGAAAATGTTCGTGGATATTGTGCAAAGCAATAGTAAGACCTTACTCCAGTTAATCGATGATATTATTGATTTTTCGAAGATTGAAGCCGGGCAGCTGACGATAACCAACAGGGAATTTGTTATCGACCAGCTGATGGAAGAGATTTACCTGCAGTTTTTCAATAAAATGCAGGTCAGAAACGACAAGGATATTGTACTTTCTTTTACTAAACCACCGGGAATTAGGGATTGCCGTGTCTTGGGCGACCCTGCAAGGCTCAATCAGGTATTAAGCAATTTAATCAGCAATGGTATTAAGTTTACACCTTCGGGTGTTGTTGAATTCGGATATTCCATAGAAAAGGATAACGATGAATCATTTGTAAGATTTTATGTAAGAGACACCGGAATAGGAATATCTCCCGAAAAGCAGAAACTGATTTTTGAACGGTTCAGACAGGGGGAGGAGGGTACAACACGTCCGTTTGAAGGGACAGGGCTTGGCTTAACTATTGCCAAAGGAATTGTTGATAAGATGGGAGGTAAGATGTGGGTAGAGTCAATTGTAAACCAGGGTAGTACATTTTATTTTACCATTCCCTACAGGCCTGTATTAAAAACTGCCTTGCAGGTTGACAGGGCAACAGGGAAGCAGGAATCAGGCGCGAAGTTCCATGGACGCAAGATATTAATTGCCGAAGACGAAACCTATAATTACATTTTTCTGGAAAAACTTTTAAAATCGACAGGTACCCAGGTATTATGGGCAAAAGACGGCTTTGAGTCAATAGACCTGATAAAAAACCACCCTGATATTGATATGATTCTTATGGATATTAAACTACCCGGAATCAACGGTCTGGATGCAACCCGTCGAATCAGGAAGTTTAACAGGAATGTAATTATTATTGCTCAAACTGCCTATGCAATGGACGAGGACAGGCAAAAATGCCTGCGGGCAGGATGTAATGACTACATTTCCAAACCAATTGAGATTAAAAAGTTTTATGATTTGATTGGGAAATACATGGGCTAAGCCTCTTTAATACCCAGTTTACTGCATATAAATTCTATTATTTCCAGGTGATCGAAGGCCAAGCCGGGGAATTCTCCCGGCCCAAACCATTTTGTCTCGGCGGCATCTGAGCCGGCATTTGTAGCGGGCATTCTGTTTCCTGCATTTCCGGAGAAAACGATACTTATTGTTCTTCCTCTCGGATCTCGATCCGGTTTATCAAAAATACCTGCGAATTCAAGGTGAATACCACTTAAACCAGTTTCTTCCTGTAACTCCCGTAAAGCTGCATCCAGCAGTAATTCACCCGGGTCAACAAAACCGCCGGGTAAGGCCCAGGTTTGTTCGAAGGGTGGATTTTTCCTCTTTATGAGCAAAATCCGTAATGAATTGTTTTCCCTATAATAGATGAAGCAATCCACCGTGAGTGCCGGCCGGGGATATTCATAGCAGTATCTCATGGCCGTTTATTTTTTGGTGTGCTTGTCCTTTTTCCTGGACCTGTTTTTTTGAATAAGAAAGAAAACAACTATTGCTATAAGAGCAATGGCCAGTAACTTCACTACAGGATATTCTGTATACATAAGCGAGAGTTGAGAAATTAAAATTAATGTTAATTATTCAATAAAACTTCTGACAAGCCTCAGTTTGTGAGTATACTGTTTCTGTTCCATATTAAAAATACCCTGTTGATCGATACGGTCAACCCGCACCCTGCCTGACGCGTGAATAATTTCATTGTCAGGAAGAATAATTCCCGTATGAATAATCTCACCCTCATCATTATCAAAAAATGCAAGATCCCCCGGGAGACCTTCAGAAATAAAATTTCTTATTCTGCCTGTTTCAACCTGTTGTTTTGCATCACGGGGAATGGTAATGCCGTTTATTTTCATAACAAGTTGTGTCAAACCCGAGCAGTCTATACCCAAAAAGGATTTTCCACCCCACAGATACGGAGAATTTATGAACTGTCCTGCAGTGTGCACAATAGTTTTGCGCGAAGGATGTTTAAGACTTGCCGGCTCCATTTCCGCACGGAAAACATCCTGATTATATCCGAATTCATTTTGGCCCTTCTTAAAATTCCTGATAATACTTCCTGCAGGCAACATAAAATCAGATTTCCATCTCAGGGATCGGGCTTTTAATACAACACCCGAGAAGGTAAATGCAGGCAAATTACCTATGTCGATAAATTGCTGATCATCAAGCAGGTCAATCATCTTTTTATCCACCCATCCTTCGTAGCCATCGGCATCCAGAATAACCTGCAACCAACGGCTGGCTGTTAAAATTATTTGCAGGGTTTCACCAAAAAGAACCTGGGTTACCATTTCAGATTTGTCATGAGGTTCCTTTCTCACAGGTACAAGGGGAAGCTGGCAGATTCCTTTCATGTTTTCCATGGTGGGTACTTCATTAAACTTAACAAGGATTAAAAGTACAATCAAATTTTCAATTTATTCTAATTTTTGGTGCAGAGGTATAGGAGTGTTATGTGGTTTGATTAAATTTGAAATTCTGTTTTTTTGCACAAAAATGCCTCTTCACCGTTTTTGAGGTGTGATATTATAAATTATGGAAAGATTTAAGAATCTGCACCAGAAATATGGTAGACCGGCGGGAGTATTTTCAATGTTCCTGCTCACAGCTCTCATTGTGATTTATCTTTTTCCCCGTGAAGGTAAATTCCGATATGAATTCCAAAAAGGAAAACCCTGGCTTGAAGAAACACTGATTGCGCCCTTCAGCTTTCCGATCTATAAACCCGAGGCGGAGATTCAGGCCGAGCGTGACAGTGTTTTACGTTTTTTTGTACCCTATTTTTCACTTGATACAACTGTCACTCAGAATGCCGAACGTGAATTTCGCAGCAGACTCGAACCCGCATGGGAGGAATTTCGCAACCAGGGTTGGACACATAGTTTTACTGAAACATTGGGAATCAATTTTTTTCAGAATCAATTAGAACAGCAAAAACTGAATCAAACCGATAAAATCCTTTTCCTGTTAAATAAAAAATACAAAAGGGGAATTATTGAAAATGCTGAGGTGGCTGACAAAATAATACAGGAGAACGGGCTTTTGGTTATAATGCGCGACAATATTGGGGAGAGACATCAGATAAGTTCGGTTTACACCCAAAAAAGTGCCTATGAGAAATTGAGAAATGAAATAGACTCATTGGGCAAACGCCCTATGGGAAACCTGGAGAGACGTGTTTTTAATTTTTTTGAGGGGTTTGATTATAACCTTTTTATTTTCCCAAACCTGTTTTATAATGATTCCACATCTGCCAGGGTAAAGGATAAAATGCTGGCAGATATTTCGCTTGCCAGGGGAATGGTTCAGTCGGGCGAAAGAATTATTTCCAAGGGAGATGTTGTAACCGGCCAGACATTTATTATTCTGGAAAGCCTGAAAAGGGAATATGAGTCCAAACTAATGGGTATAAATCTGAACCTCCTGCTTCTTGGACAATCCATACTGGTTCTTCTGGCCTTTTTTGTATTATATCTCTTCCTGAAGAGTTTCAGAAAAGAAGTATTAAAAAATATCAGAAAAACTTCCTTCGTGCTTTTTCTGATGTCGCTCGTAATTGTTATTTCCCTCATGGTGCTGAGGTACGATGTGATAAATTTCTATGTAATACCCTTTGCCATTGTACCAATTATCATGCGTACATTCTATGATGAACGGCTTGCATTATTTGTGCATACAATAGGCCTCCTGGTGATAGGACTCTTCGCACCCAACGCTTTTGAATTTGTTTTTCTGAATTTTATTGTCGGTATTGTTGCCATTTTCAGCCTGACTAATATCCACAGGCGCTCACGATTGTTTTTTTCAGCCCTCATCATTATCTTCACCTATTCGGTCATGAATTTTGCCCTTGATCTAATAAAAGAAAGGAGCATTGAATCCATCAACTGGTTTAATTTCGCATGGTTTGCCGGCAACGGTTTGCTGGTATTAACCTGTTATCCTCTCATTTATTTCTTTGAAAAAACATTTGGATTTCTCTCCGATGCCACACTTATGGAGCTGTCCGACACAAACCAACCCTTATTAAGAAAGCTGGCCGAGGAAGCTCCGGGGACCTTTCAGCATTCCATTCAGGTGGCCAATCTTGCAGAGGCAGCAGCTTATAAAATTGGTGCCAATCCATTGCTGGTAAGGACAGGGGCCTTATATCACGATATTGGAAAATTGACAAATCCCAGGTACTTTATTGAAAATCAAACAACTGAATTAAATCCCCATGATTCACTTCCTTTTGAGGAAAGTGCAGGAATTATTATCAGCCATGTAACTATGGGAATGGAAATGGCTCAAAGAAATAACCTTCCCAGCCAGATAATTGATTTTATAAAAACCCACCATGGAACTACCCGCGTGCAGTACTTTTACAAATCGTACCTCAAAAAATACCCGGACGAAAAGGTGCAGATCGACAAATTTACCTATCCTGGCCCTAAGCCATTCACGAAGGAAACAGCCATTGTAATGATGGCCGATTCAGTGGAAGCAGCTTCAAGAAGCCAGAAGGACCCTGATGGAGAAGCCCTGGATCAGCTTGTGGAAAGCATTATTAATTATCAGGTTATTGAAGAACAATTTACCGAGGCCAACATTACTTTCAGGGATATTACAACCATTAAAGAGATATTCAAGAATAAACTACGAAATATCTTTCACATACGAATTACATACACGGTATAGTTCTGTTTGGATATCAGAATCTCATATCAATGATTTCGACTCCTTTGTGAGCCGAAGGGTCAAAAACAAAATCTGAATCCCTTACCGTAATATTTGTCTGAAAGGTGTTTACAACGAAAACATAAGTGTTGCCATCCTTTCCAAAGACCATGGCGGAATTAATCTGCAATTTATCCCGGTCAATGAATAGTTTAATCCTGGAGAATTGTTGTTTCAGGTTATTCGGATACAGATCAATTTCAGCCAGTCTTTTTTCATCATGCGTTACATCAGCAATATACCTGTATTTGAAATCTTCCTGATATATGGTAAAAAGCCTCGAAGGATCACCGAGAATTGAATTGTCATTTTCTTCAGGACTTGAAATGTAGACCTCTTTCACTTCAGGCAGATAGGTCCAGATAGTTTTTCCATCAAAATAAGTCTCCGTTCCCATAGCCGAGAGTTTGTATTTGTCCCCCTTCATCACGATAGAACCTGAGAATTCTTCTTTTACATTGTCCCTGGAATTTTCCAGTCCAATGGAAAACTGCGCTCTGATGGAAGAATAGGATTTTGTTTTATTGGAAAGTGCATCCAGTACTGATTTTGCTTTCGGGTCTTGCTGAGCCTCTGCATTTATCAATATAAGCACCATAAAAAATAAACCTGCCAGTTTTTTCATATTTATGTAAAACAATAGTTAAACTTATTCTTTATTCAAACTACTCAATAATTGTTCCAAACTATTCTCGTCCTGTATAAAAACCTGCCTGGCCTTGCTTCCTTCAAAGGGACCCACTACTCCCGCTGCTTCCAGCTGGTCAATTATTCTGCCTGCACGGTTGTATCCTATAGAAAACTTTCTTTGAAGCAGGGAAGTGGAACCCTGTTGATACTGCACAACGAGACGGGCTGCATCTTCAAACATTTCGTCCTTTTTCTTCAGGTCTACCTCAGGAATATCATTAACACCTTCTTCGACATACTCCGGAAGGAAATGTGCCGTTGGATAACCCCTCTGTGTCCCAATAAATTCAGTTATTCTGTCAATTTCAGGTGTGTCAATAAAGGCACACTGCAGCCTGATTAAATCATTTCCCTGGCTAATGAGCATGTCTCCCCGGCCAATTAATTGGTTGGCACCGGGAGTATCAAGTATGGTTCTGGAATCCATCATGGAAGTCACCCTGAAAGCTATACGGGTAGGAAAGTTAGCTTTTATTACCCCCGTAATGATATTTGTGGTGGGTCGCTGGGTGGCAATCACAAGATGAATGCCAATTGCCCTGGCAAGCTGTGCGAGCCTCGTAAGGGGTGTTTCAATCTCCCTGCCGGCGGTGAGAATGAGATCAGCGAATTCATCAATCACAACTACTATATAGGGAAGATACCGGTGCCCTTTATAAGGATTGAGTTTCCTTGAAATAAATTTTGCGTTGTATTCCTTAATATTCCTCACATGTGCCTCCTTGAGCAGATCATAGCGTTCGTCCATTTCAATGGTGAGGGACTGCAAGGTATGAATTACCTTTTGTGTGTCGGTAATAATGGCATCCTCATTTTCATTGGGCAGTTTGGCCAGGTAATGCCTCTCGATTTTTGAATAAACAGTTAACTCTACCTTTTTGGGATCAATGAGGACAAACTTCAACTGGGCAGGATGTTTTTTATAAAGGAGTGAGGTTATAATGGCATTCAGCCCAACGCTTTTCCCTTGTCCCGTTGCACCAGCAACCAGCAGATGTGGCATTTTTGTCAGGTCAACAACAAAAGTTTCATTGGAAATGGTCTTGCCAAGTCCGATAGGCAGTTCAAACTTCATTTCCTGGAACTTCACAGAACTAATGATGGAGCGCATGGATACTACCTCTGGATTCTGATTGGGCACTTCGATCCCTATAGTTCCTCTTCCGGGTATGGGAGCAATAATCCTTATCCCCAGTGCAGAGAGACTAAGTGCTATATCGTCCTCCAGGTTTTTGATTTTGGATATCCTGATTCCCGGGGCAGGAACTATTTCGTACAAGGTAACAGTTGGACCAATGGTAGCGGTAATCCTGTCAATCTGAATCTTGTAATTCGCAAGTGTCTCAACAATCCGGTTTTTATTGTTTAGGAGTTCTTCCTTGCTTACGAGGGAATCGGCCGATTTGTATTCTTCCAGCGTAGACAGTGGAGGGAACTTGAAATCGGGCAAATCCAGGGTGGGGTCGTAATCGGTTTCCAGATCAGGATGAATCCAGTTTTCTTCGTCAAGGGTTTCTCCTGCACCCTTAACCTCCAGTACAGTCAAAGGTACGGTATTATTTCCGTTCAGGTCAATTTCACTTTCAACAATCTCTTTTACCTCCTCACTAACCTCCTCTTCGTCCTCAAATAAACCAGTTTCCTCTTCCTCTTTTTTTACCGGAATGGGATCTTTTTTCTGTGCCTGATTATCTGAATGACTTCTTGTAAATAATGTCCACCAGATACTTTTCAAAACCTCCAGGCTCCCTTTGAATGTAAAGACCATATAGGCAATGAGAAATACAAACACCATGAAAGCAGTACCAGCTTTGCCGGCAAAGGCATTCAACCATTGTGCCATATAATACCCGTGTGCTCCTCCCGGTCCGGAACCCAGAAATCCTCCGGCCTCACCAAAAAGGTAACCCAGCCCGATTGACATAAGTATCACACCGAATAAGGTGGCTCTTATACTTTTACCCAGGGCCAGCAGTTTTACTCCAAGCAGACGAAACCCAAAGAGGGCGAACAGAAAGGGGAAAATAAGGGAGGGCAGTCCAAACCACTTATTAATAAAATGATTGGAAAGGAAGGCACCCGTCTTGCCAGCCCAATTATCAACAGTAAAAGCAGGCTCTGAAACCGTTTTTGACCAGTCAAAACTCTGATCAATTTTCCAGGTAAACAGGTAAGAAATAAATGAAAGCAACAGGAAAAGAGAAAACAGCAGAATAAAGATCCCAAACGAAAACCTGAATCTTTCATCCATGAAAAAGGAACCGGATTTTTTTCCGTTTTCCTTTCCGTTATCTTTTTTGGACTTAGCCATCTAGCTGAGAAATTATTACTGAATGCAAAATTTGCTTTTTTTTTTGACTTAAACGAAAAAAAAGGGTGTTAAGCGCAACCGGTAAAAAATAAAACAGGTTTACTCAAGCAGCAAACCTATTATTCTTTCCATTTCACTCCTTGAAATTGGCTTAAAATCTTCGGGAGGGGTAAACTCTTTTTTTGAAAGTGGTCTGAATTCCAGTTTGTTGGCGGTAAGTAGCATTTCAAGATTGTGAAAATCCAGATGAAACTCCAACAAAACGCCTTTTATTTCATGGAATGGATTAGAAGCATTTGGGTTTTTAACCGGAATCTCATCCGTGTAATAAACAACAAAAGAGCTTCTGTCTTTACCGGGAAAGGAAATCAATGCCGAACTGGCTGTAAATCCTGCAATTTCCTTTTTGTCAGGAAGGAAGGTTATCTCCATACCCTCCAAAGTGTCAAATCCTACAGCAATTTCCCCTTTTTTCCCGGGATACCTGTACTTATGATTTCGGATCTTGAGGTAAGTAGTATTTATTGATTTCCTATGGTTCACCAGGTGGAAGATGGAAAAAAATCCAAGAAATCCATCAATTTTCTGAATCGTATTCTCTTCCCTGAATTTGTATATCATCTTTTTGGGCAAAAGTTCCGTAGGTATTGTTTTAAGTGTATTCTGAAGGTAAGTGATTTCATATTCAATGCAACCCTGTTTAAGTGAATCATCAGGGATTGGTTGCCTGCAGGAAATTACTGAAAGTAAGAAAGCTGTGAAAACAGGAAAAAGATAAATAGTGTTTCTGGGCGAACAAAATCCGGTGTACTTTAGTGGATAATTCATGTTGGTCACCACAATCTTGAGAAAGTAAGGGCAGTGGTAAAAATAGGAAAATTAAAACAGCTTTTCCAAGTCATTTTGTCTGTTTTTCTTTTTTGGAATGACCTCTTTGACAGACAGTTTAAATTGTATTACCAATGTATTGCCAAATCTGATGAATAAAATCATTATTCAAAACTGTTTAATAACACATTCGGTTCGTGCAGTTGCAATTCTCATGGTTAATTCAGAAATTTTTCTTTAGCTTTGTCCTCTCTGTGTGAAATTCTATAAATTAATGATTATGAGCAAATTAGCTGTTATAGCCCTTGGAGGTAATGCTTTATTGCGCGGCGATCAGGCCGGTACAATTGACGAACAGGAGAAGAACACTGCTGATACCCTTGAAAATTTGATTTTTATGATCAATCAGGGTTACAACATTGTTATTACCCATGGAAATGGTCCCCAGGTGGGCAATATTCTAATGCGTAATGATGCCGGGGAACTGAATTACGGAATACCCCAGATGCCTCTCGATATCTGTGTAGCTGATTCACAGGGAGGAATCGGGTACATGATTGAGAGAATCCTAAGAAATGTTCTGCACAAGCACAATATTCACCGTGAAATTGTTACACTTGTGACCATGGTGGAGGTAGATCATAATGATGAGGCATTTAAAAATCCCACGAAACGTATTGGTAAGATATACGATAAGGAACAGGCCGATAAACTTTCGCGGGAAAAGGGCTGGATTTTTAAGGAAGAAGTGAAGGCAGCAGGCGGCTGGCGACGTGTTGTGCCCAGTCCCAGACCAAAAAGTATCATGAACCACAATGTAGTGGAAACCCTTGCAAAGCAGGGGACAATCGTTATAGCCTCCGGTGGTGGAGGTGTCCCGGTCTACCTGGATGAAAAGGGTGATGTAAGACCAGCTGAGGCAGTCATTGATAAGGACCTTGCATCTGCACTTCTTGGTGCGAGTATCGGTGCTCATGAGTTTTATATACTCACCGATGTGCCCTATGTTTACATCAACTATAAAAAACCGGATGAGCAAAAAAAGGAATTCCTCGACAGGGCTGACACTTTAAAATATCTGGAGCAGGGAATGTTTTCGGAGGGAAGCATGGCGCCAAAAATCAGAGCCTGTTTGGAATTTATTGAGCAGGGCGGTGAAAAAAGTGTGATTACCGAAGCCTTTAAACTGGAGGACAAAACCTACGGTACAAAAATTACCATGAAATACGACTAATTAATACTAAAATAATAACCTTAAAAAGAAAAATTCTATGGCTTTTAACTTGAGAAACAGGAGTTTTTTGAAATTATTGGATTTTACGCCCGAGGAAATAAAATTCTTACTGGGATTATCAGTGGATTTAAAAAAGGCAAAATATGCCGGAACAGAACAACCCAGGCTGAAGGGCAAAAATATTGCACTCATATTCGAGAAAGCTTCCACACGCACGCGTTGCGCAT
Source organism: Bacteroidota bacterium (assembly GCA_037446695.1). GTDB lineage: Bacteria > Bacteroidota > Bacteroidia > Bacteroidales > PUMT01 > JBBIHY01. The sequence continues at coordinate 2,997 of JBBIHY010000016.1, read as the reverse complement.
TTGAAGTCGCAGCCTTTGATCAGGGTGCGCAGGTTACTTACCTTGGACCGAGCGGGTCACAAATAGGGCACAAGGAATCAATGAAAGATACTGCACGTGTTTTGGGCAGGATGTACGATGGCATTGAGTACCGTGGATACGGACAGAAAATTGTGGAAGAACTGGCAGAGTATTCAGGTGTGCCGGTATGGAATGGCCTTACCGATGAGTTTCATCCTACACAGGTGCTTGCCGACCTGATGACAATGATGGAGCACAGTGACAAACCATTGCACCAGATATCTTACTGCTATTTGGGCGATGCCAGAAACAATATGGGTAACTCCCTGCTGGTTGGAGCAGCCAAAATGGGTATGGATTTTAGAGCTGCAGCACCCAAAAAGTGTCAGCCCGATGAAAAACTGGTTGCACAGTGCCGTGAAATAGCAAAACAAACCGGTGCCAGAATTACCATCACTGAAGATGTAAAGGAAGCTGTTAATGGTGTTGATTTTCTTTATACCGATGTATGGGTGTCCATGGGCGAGGCTGATTCGGCCTGGGCAGAGAGGATTAAACTCCTGCAGCCCTACCAGGTGAATAAGGATGTAGTAAAACTTACAGGAAATCCGAAAGTAAAATTTTTACATTGCCTTCCCTCTTTTCACAATCGTGAGACAAAATTAGGAGAGGAGATTTACCAGAAATTTGGAATAGAAGCGATGGAGGTTACCGACGATGTGTTTGAATCAGAGGCTTCCATTGTTTGGGATCAGGCTGAAAACCGCATGCATACGATTAAGGCAGTAATGGTAGCTACCCTTGGTGCCTAAAAAGTGTTTTTTAGTAATGTAAGGACCTGATTTTCAATAAATCAGGTCTTTTTGTTTTAAACCAATCAGTTACCTTTTAAAAAATACCATCCGTCACCGAAAAACAGGCATTAATGAAAAATATCAGATATTTTTTTCTTTTTATTCATTTTCGTCATAATTTGTATCTGGTTTTATTTTAATCCCTTTTTCATATGACACTTTACGTAGGGAATATCCCTTATTCAATGAAGGAAGATGACATTAAAACTGTTTTCGAAGAATTCGGAGCCGTAGTTTCTGTGAAAATCATTTTTGACCGTGCCACCCGCCGGTCTAAGGGCTATGGATTCGTTGAAATGGAAAATGACGAGCAGGCTGAAGCAGCCATGAAGGAATTGGACGGTAAAGATTTCCGCGGCCGCAATCTAAGGGTTAGCAAGGCAAATCCCCGTACCGAGAAGGAACCTGAATAGGAACCGGAAACATTCAATTTGCAGGAATATTGGTCACATTGATTTCAATATTTTTACTGTTCACCGTGCTATCAATACCCGGAATGTTTAACTTGAGCCTTACCTAACCGGGTGCTTGGGATTTTTTGTATCGGTAGTGACCGATAATCTTGTAGTTAAAAAGGCAATCTTCCAGAACCTGCCCGGTGCCAATGTTATGAACAATCAGGGGTGTTTTTCCGTCATTTGATTTCTTTTGAACAACAATGCCAATATGAGTTGTGCCACCACCCAGGTCCCAGCAAACAATATTATCCGGATGATAATCAGTTGCTTTTCTGGAAATTTTCAGGGGCTCACCATGCCTGGAGAAAAATTTCATCAGGTTGGAAACACGCCTGTGATCAATGTTGCGGTCGGTTGTATTGAGTCCCCAGTTTTTTGGGTAAAGATGAAAATTTGCTCTCATATCTTCATGTACTTCTTTCTGCAAATCAATACCCAATTTGCGATAGGCACTGATGATGACATCAGTACAAACACCTTTGCCGGCGGGTATGTCACCGCCCGGATAGCTAATAGCAAAGTAGGAGGGATCGTATACAACTTTTTGGCTGGTGAGCTCAAGTGCAGCTTCAGATAGTTTTAGAAAAAATGTCTCCTGAGTATGAGAAGATTGGCAGACAAATAGAAAATATATGGCAACAAATAATGTTTTATGCATTTTGCTCAGTTTTTCTGGTTACTCCTTATTTTCCAAAAAACGCGTTTCTGTTTGCCATAATTGTATAATGTCAATTGCAAAATCACAAAATTATGCTACATTTGGTTAGGATGTTAATAATTGGCTTTTATCCCCTGATTTTCGTCTGAAATTTATTCATTATGGACCTGCTTCAATACTTACTCTTTTTTATTTTACTTGTTTATATAGGAGTTCTTCATTACATGCTCATGAAGAAGAATCTTTTTATCGAGGATGTTGTAAGGAAGCTTACCGAAATAGAGAAAAGCTGGAATAAGAATGAGGTAATCAGATTTCTGAAAAAACTGGAGAAAACAAGTGCGGATTATCTTGTTACGGAGGACAAGATAATGGAACCGGGTGTTTTGGATTTCCTTTATGAGAATGGAAACAAGCTCAAATCCTTTGTGCATTATACAGGCGGCAAAGAAGTGGTGGATAAAATCCTTGGTGAGGGGTTCCTTTTCTCAGGATCATTCCATAAAACTGCTGAGATACTTATCCCAAACGATAATATTACCCTATCCTACAAGCATAATTTGAGCAGGTATTTTGGAAAATTCGTGATTGTAATTGCCATCGATAAGAAGAACTACGAAGATTTCGTAATAACCATCAGGGATTCTGGTCTTGGAAATTATCCGGTTGAGCAATTACTCACCGATCAGATTACCTCTGCAGGTAACGATGAGGATATGTATCTTTTCCCCAGACAATTTATCAAGGGGTATGTAAACTATGAAACAGGAGAAGTTTTCAGAAATGATCAGTTCTACCCGGATTATATTCCGCCTGCTTTCGCTGAAAACATTGAAAAGCTGGCTGTAAGAAAGTAATTTCCTTTGGCTGCTTCATCTTTTTTTTCACTTTTACAACCGAAAAAAATGTTTACTAAAAAAGAAGCTCATTAAATGAAGTTGCTGTCAGCTTCATCACACCTTAAAATTAAAGAAATGAAACACCCATGTAAGACAGCTAGCACAAACACCAATGAACAAAATATGGG
>JBBIHY010000015.1:0-68851 GCA_037446695.1 Bacteroidota bacterium | reverse complement strand
TTTTCGCAGCGGTTTTTTTAACCCCGCTCGCGCGGATTTGCAATCCGTGCGGTAATGTGTTCTTTTTAATTCTCCTCACTGACTTTCTCTTTTCACCAAAACAATCTATTTTTAGGAAAAAAATTGTGAAAGTCCGTTTCCCATTTCTTGTTTACATTCCTTTTACGCTGTATTTATTCACAGCCTGTTCTGTGAAGCACGACAGCGATACCAGAACGGTTTTCCGTTACAACGCCTCCCAGGGAATTTCTTCGCTCGATCCGGCTTTTGCCCGCACGCAAAACAATATATGGGCGGTGCAGCAACTGTATAACGGACTGGTGCAACTCGACGACAGTCTGCATGTAGTCCCTGCCATTGCGCACAGTTGGGAAATATCTGAAGACGGTAAGGTATACCGCTTTTACCTTCGCAGGGATATTTATTTTCACGATCATCCGGTTTTCCCCGGAGGAAGGGGCAGGGGAGTGAATGCGCATGATTTTGAATACAGTCTGTCGCGCATTCTCAACCCGCAAATTGCCTCCCCGGGTGCATGGGTATTTAACACGGTAAACACAGCTAAGCCCGGAACCAGCATGGGTTTTAAAGCCGAAAACGATTCGGTGTTTTCGGTGCACCTGAAAAATCCTTTTCCTCCTTTCTTAGGAATTTTAACCATGCCATACTGTTATGTGGTACCCCGCGAAATTGTGGCGCATTACGGCAATGACTTCAGAAGAAACCCGGTAGGCACCGGTCCGTTTTATTTCAAACTATGGCGCGAGGGAGAAAAACTTGTGCTGCGGAAAAATGAGAGTTATTTTGAAACCGATGGAGATTCGTCAAAATTGCCTTACCTCGATGCCATAGCCGTGAGTTTTATCAATGACAGGCAAAGTGAATTTCTGGAATTCATCAAGGGGAATCTGGATTTTATCTCAGGGGTGCATGCTTCCTACAAGGATGAACTACTCACACGTACAGGGAAACTCAAACCCAAATACCGGGATAGAATCAGCATGTATACCTTTCCCTACCTGAATACCGAATATGCCGGTTTTCTGGTGGACACCAGCATTGCATCTATGAAAAACAGTCCTCTCAGATTCAGGAAAGTACGACAGGCCATTAATTACGGATTCGACCGGGTAAAAATGATGAGCTACCTGCGCAATAACCTTGGCACACCCGCCCTGCATGGTTTTGTACCCGACGGACTTCCTTCCTTTTCCACCGAAGTGAAGGGATATTCCTACCAGCCTGATGAGGCAAGGCAATTACTGACCGATGCAGGTTTCCCCGGCGGCGTTGGTTTGGACGAAATCCTGCTTACCACTACCAGCGATTACCTCGACTTGTTTGAGTTCATGCAGCACGAACTGGCCCGTGTGGGCATCAGGCTGCGCATTGAAGTAAGCCCCGGGGCGGTATTCAGGGAAGGGGTTGCACAATCGAGACTGAACTTTTTTCGTGGGTCATGGATAGCCGATTACCCCGATGCCGAGAATTACCTGGCATTGTTCTACAGCAAAAATTTCAGTCCTGGCGGGCCCAACTACACTCATTTTTACAGTGCAGAATTTGACAGGCTTTATGAAATGGCTTCTGCCATAACCGATGATGAAAAACGGTTTGAACTTTACAGGAAAATGGACCAGCTGGTGATAAATGAAGCACCTGTAGTGCCGCTTTTTTATGATAAGGTGGTGCGTTTTACCGGGAAAGATGTACAGGGGATGTCTCCAAATCCCTTAAATTTGCTGAACCTGAAACATGTGAAAAAAGTAAAAACCAACTCTCTTCCGGAATGATTCTGATTGCTGACAGTGGCTCCTTTAAAACCAACTGGCGCATTCTGAAAGATGCCGGCCGGGTGGAAGCCTTCAATACCATTGGCTTGAATCCTTATTTTACTGGCAGCGAGGAAATCCAGCAGGAAATCAAGGCCCATTTTCCTAGGGAAATTCTAATGGAACAGATCAGGGAGGTACACTTTTACGGATCAGGATGTGGTGCTGCCGAAAAGGGTAAAATGGTGGAGAATTCATTGAGTGAGTTATTTAGCAAGGCTAAAGTTTCTGTAAATACCGATTTGCTGGCATCGGCCAGGGCCTGCTTTGGGAAAAAGCAGGGAATTGTGCTTATTCTTGGCACAGGATCAAATAACGGTCTCTACGACGGTGAAAAAATAACCAGGCAGATACCCTCACTGGGGTATGTTCTGGGTGATGAAGGAAGCGGTTCACAACTGGGTAAAAAACTGCTGAAGGCCTGCCTGATGGGAGAATTACCTGAGGATTTGCAGGAAAGTTTTCTGCACCGGTATAACATGGGAAGGGAGGAGATACTTGATAAGCTGTATTCCAAACCACGGCCCAACAAATTCCTGGCTTCATTTACACCTTTTTTGTGGTGGCACAGGCAGCACGGCTATGTCCAGGATATTATCACAGAATCCTTCAGCGGGTTGATTCAGCATTGCCTGAAAAAGTATCCTGAATTTTATTCTGTACCTGTTAGATGCACTGGTTCGGTGGCACATTTCTTTTCACAGGAAATTACCAGCATGGTTTCGGCGGCAGGAGGAAGGGTGGATTGCATTCTTCAGCATCCGGCTGATGCTTTGGCAGAGTATCATTTAAAATACCATTAAATTTAATTCTATGGCTTTGTTTCGTTGGGAAGACAAGTTTACAGTAAAGGTGGAAGAATTTGACAACCACCATAAAACCCTTATGTCACTTGTGAACCGGCTGCATGAAAACATGATGGTGGGTAAGGGTAAAACGGTTCTGGAACCCATCCTGGCTGAGTTGAAGGAGTATACAAAGTACCACTTTTCTGCCGAAGAAATGATGATGGCCCGTTATGCCTATACTGAACTTCAGGCGCACAGGGAACAACACAAAGCTCTGCTGAAGAAACTGGATGATTTTCATACCCGTTATAAAAATGGCGAGGCCGAAATGAGCATCGATTTATTTCAGTTTTTGAAAGAATGGCTGCTGAACCACATTGGCAGGGAAGACAATGATTATGCTGCGTTTTTTAATTCGAAGGGGGTTTTTTAAAGAAAAAGCTCAAAGGCAAAAGGAAAAAGGAATCCAATTTAGGGTGATGAGCGCAGTGCACAGTGCTCAGGGCGCAGCCCACCGTTGACAGGAAAAGAGCACAGTGAGCAGTCAGAGTGAGAGTGAGAGTGAGAGTAAGTGAGAAGAAGAAGGAAAATGAGCGATGAAAGAGTAGGGAAGGTAGAATAGGGTCTGGTGTCTCGAAATAAAATCCGAAATATCGAATTTCGAATGTTGAATAACGAATCAGGAATTTCGAAGCCGGGGGTTTTGATATAGATTACATCCCGATTTTTACCAAACACCCAAAATTTTCTGACAGAGAATGAAAAAAAATGAATTTTTTTTCAACAATTTTTTGTCTGTATAAGTACTTATAATTAAGCATGATAAGTAGATGAAATTTTTATATTCCGTATAAAAAATTCATGTTTTTCTAAATTTTGCTTGTCACCTTTTCCCGTTTTTACACACTTTATTGTAGAGGTATTTTTATAAAAGGACCTGTATTTTTTTTGTCTTCGCCCGTGAAAAATAAAAGGAGTTATTCATTACAAAAATCGCCACCATGTATAAGGAACTCTGGAAAAAAACACAGCAGGCCGTTTGCCAAATCAGTTTTTATGATGCCAACAACATCAAAATTGGTTCTCTCTCAGGATTTAAAACAAGCGATTTTATTGTCACCGACGAAATGGTGCTGAAGTACCCACGGGCTTTTGAAGCCGAGTTCCTGTTTGTTGAGGCTGACGCCCATACTCCTTTTAAGAAACTGCGTATGCCTGTTTCGGAATTCAGGAAGCGGATTTTACCCAGGGCAAAAAGTATTTACAACCACCTTGTCTTTATACAGGCCAGCTTTCCTGTTATTCAGGATATTAAGGGGTTGAGCTTATCCTGTGGAATGACCGAACCCGGCCAGCCGGTTGCCGTACTGGGTTTTCACCTTGACCACAGTAACCTGTCAATAAAGCCGGGCATACTCTCGTCGGTTTGTACCTTTCACGGAAGGCCATACCTGCAGTTTGAGGTTTCGGTGAAGCAGGGCAACAGCGGTTCGCCGCTATTGAATGCTGAGACCGGGGAGGTGATAGGAGTGGTTGGATACCGGTTGGCCGAAATGACAAAGACATTTTTGAGAATAAGGGATGTAGTGGACCAAAATGTTGAGGTACTGGAAATGGCATTGAATAAGTGGAAGATTGATGATATTGACCCTGTTCAGGTGTTAATTGCCAATCAAAAACTGATAAAACATTTTGCGAATGAAATCTATAAATCGGCAAATATAAGAATCGGATTCGCAACACCTGTTAGCGAAATACAAAATTATCTGAAGGTAAATCACAACGCCAAAGTATTAATTACCAATCAGAAACAGTAACCTGTTTATAACCGAAAGTAGTTTTTCTCATGAGCAGGTGATTGGAAATCTGCGGATGAAAATCCGCAGATTTTGTTTTAAATTGCCCCCCTGTTTAATGAGTAATAATAAAACGAAAAGAGTATGGAAAGTGCAGCAATTATGGCCTTTTTGAAAGAAGTTGAACTCTTCAGGGGGCTGGATGAGAATGAATACCGGGTATTATGTTCCTCACTCGAAGAAAGGAGAGTGTCCAAGGCGGAATTCCTGTTCAGGGAAAATACTCCCCGGACTGATATATTTATCATATTTCACGGAGAAATAGAGTTGTTTAAAAAGACTCCCTCGGGGGGGGCGGAGAAGAAGCTCACCATTTTTGGTCGTGGAGATTTTCTTGGAGAAGGCAGTTGGGCGAATGATTCTCCACATTCCACATCGGCCAGGGCATTAAAAGATACCCTTGCGCTAACCATAAAAAAGAAATATTTTCTGGAAAACAGTGCCGCCTCACTGAAGATATTCTCCAACATTGCCCGTGTGATTTCACGCAGGATGCGTAATGCCAATAACCGGCTTATCAACGAAGCCTCTCAGTACGAATCGGGACGAACCCGCATGGAGCATGATCTTTTAGGTGACAGGGAGGTTCCTTTTGAGGCATATTATGGCATTCAAACCCTGAGAGGGCTGGAAAACTTTCATATCAGCGGGGTTACACTTAACTTTTACCCTTTACTGATTGAAGCACTGGCCTCGGTAAAAATGGCCGCTGCTATGGCCAACTATGATCTTGGATTGCTGGATAAATCCCTTAGTGATGCCATCATAAGGGCATGCAACGAGGTGCGTAACGGGAAATTTCATGTGCATTTTGTGGTAGATATGATACAGGGTGGTGCAGGAACATCCACTAATATGAATGCCAACGAGGTGATTGCCAACCGTGCATTGGAAATTCTCGGTTACGAAAAGGGGGATTATAAAAATTGTCATCCCAATAACCATGTAAATCTTTCGCAGAGCACCAATGATGCATATCCAACAGCGATTAAGATTGCCATTATTAATAGCAATAAAAAACTGGTGGAAGTTCTCCAGGAATTGATTGTTTCTTTCAGGAAAAAAGGGGAGGAGTTTGCCCATATTATTAAAATGGGGCGAACCCAGTTGCAGGATGCCGTGCCCATGACACTGGGACAGGAGTTTGAGGCCTATGCAACCACACTGGAGGAAGAAGTAGAGCGGCTGACTGAAAATGCCAGGTTATTTCTGGAGGTAAATATGGGGGCAACAGCCATTGGCACCGGTATAAATTCGGATCCGGAATACGCCGAAAAGGTGATAGGGCATTTACAGAAAGTGACCGGCTTGAAAATTGTGAATGCAAAAAATCTTGTAGAGGCTACTCAGGATACAGGGGCCTTTATCATGTATTCAAGCGCCCTGAAAAGGACAGCCGTAAAACTCTCCAAGATTTGCAATGATTTACGACTCATATCTTCTGGTCCGCGTGCAGGAATTAATGAAATCAATCTGCCTCCCATGCAGCCGGGCTCATCTATTATGCCCGGCAAAGTAAACCCGGTCATTCCCGAGGTGGTTAACCAGATTGCCTTCAAGGTAATAGGTAACGACCTCACCGTTACCCTTGCTGCAGAAGCCGGACAGCTTGAACTGAATGTAATGGAGCCGGTGATCGTTCAGAGTATTTTTGAATCCATTGAAATGCTCAAAAACGGAATGCTCACGTTAAAAAACAGGTGTATTGAGGGTATTACAGCCAATGAAGCACGATGCAGGGAACTGGTACAACACAGTATTGGTTTGGTAACTGCTCTGAACCCAGTGCTGGGATATGAGGCTTCTACCCTGGTAGCCAAAGAGGCTCTGGAAACAGGCAGAGGAGTTTATGAACTGGTACTTGAGAAAAAGCTTATGTCACAGGAAGAACTTGACCGTATGTTACTGCCGGAGAATATGATCAAACCTCAGAAAATGAAGAAATAAATCTTCAGTCTCAGAATAATATCTGTCTGGCGGACATTTATTGGCTGTTTATCAAAATCCCCAGAAAACAAGATGTATTATTGACCGGATATTTTAACCTTTGCCAATAAAGCGTTTTGTAAGCTAATAGGAATATATTATTTTTCATCTCTAATTTGTTTTTGTATGAAAAGATGTCTTTTTATTATTTTTTTTCTTTTAAGTGCTACAATATTATGGAGCCAGACTGGTCCGGTTAGCACCCTGCGACAGAAAAAAGTATCCCGCATTGGTGTGCAGCTTGGATTAAATTTTCCCAGCCAGGTATTTACCACAATTACTGAAGAAAGCGAGTTACCAGACCTTAAAAATCCAGCCAGGTTTACTGCAGGTTTCTATTCCGAGTCGGGTACTTACGAGTATTTTGTTACACAATTCGGGGTATTTTACAGCAGTGCCGGATTTAAGACAAAGGATGGCAGTGTAAACCTGGATTACCTGCAGTTGCCAGTTATTTTGAATTTTCGAACTCCAATTATTGAACCGGTATTTTTGCAGGCAGGCCTGGGTCCCTATTTTGGTTTTGCATTTAATGGCGTGGAGAGGAGTGGAACATCCATTAATCGTGATATATTAAGCCTGCCTTCGACTAATTTAAGTGAAAGCAAACCTTACGGTTTCTTTGACGGAGGCTTGGTTTTCAGGGGAAGCGTGGAATGGGTTCTGCCATCAAGGCAGATTTTAACACTCGGGGTTTCTTATCACCTTGGGGTTTTTAAGGTATCCAACAAGTATCTTGCCCAAGATGAACCACCCGTTGAAATAAATACTGGAGCCAAAAACAGGATTTTTGCCATTAACCTGAGTTATCTGCTTGATTTGACAAAATAAGGAATCAGCCACTTTCTGAATATATTCAATAAATATTTCTGAATTTTGAATTTTAGTATCTTTGTAACATCATAACCAAATAACCGAAATCATGGCAACAAAGAAAACTACTACAGCTAAAACAAGGCCGCCGGCTGCACCAAAGAAAACTGCAACTGCAAGTAACCCTGCTAAAAAAAAATTAGTGGTCAGTGAGGAGGATATCCGAAAGAAAGCAGAGGAGATTTATTATGAAAGGGTAGCCAGGGGAGAACAGGGGACACCTGAGGATGACTGGGCAAAAGCCGAGAAACTTATAAGGGCAGGGAAAAAGAAATAACTGTTTTCTACTTTGCCGGTACTCAGAAATTATTGATATACAGACTGTTACAGCAGCCGTCGCCTCTTTTTATCATTCCGTTGAACCATGAAGTGACTCATGAGTTGAAACCTTCGAAACAGTCGTGTTCTTTTCGACCCTGAAACTATCCTTCGGGTTGAATATCTTTTAGAATGGAATCTATTTCTTCCTCTGTTGAGCGAAGTTTTTCCTTGCACCACTTCAGCAGTGAAGTGGCTCTTTTTACTTTTTCGGTCAGTTCGTCCACTTCGAGTTCTTCCTTCTCAATCTGCGAAAGAATTTCCTCAATTTCTTTTACAGCTTCCTTGTAATTGAGACTTTTTTTCGTCATGGTTCTTTTCTGTTGGTAGTGTAAAGATAAATGTACTTCCTTTACCCGGTTCACTTTTTGCAGAAATTTTCCCATTGTTTTTTTCAACAAATTCCCTGCACAGTATCAGCCCCAGTCCGGTTCCTGTTTCATTGCCTGTTCCGGTGGTTGAAAAATGCTCTTCGATTTTAAATAGTTTTTCCATCTCGTTTGGTTCAATACCCACACCGTTATCCTCTACTTTGATCTCTATAAATTCTGATGATTTTTGTTGGGCATAAACCTTCACAAGGCCTCCCTCCTGTGTAAACTTCACCGCGTTGGACAGTAAATTCCTGAGAACAGTGCCTGTCATATCCCGGTCGGCAAAACATGTGAGACCGGCAGGAACCTGGTTTTCCATACGAATATTTTTACCGGCCGCATGTAACTTCATCAGGGAAATATTTTCCATTACAAGTTCCTGCATGCTGAATGCTGAGGGCTGAAAAGGAACCCTGCCGGTTTGTGTTCTGGACCACTGCAGCAGATTCTCCACCAATTCAAGCAATTGTTCGGCCGAGGCATGCATAAGATCGGTGTATTCCCCAATTTCATCATTGCTCAGCTCATTCCTGTTGTCCTTCAGAAGTCTTGAAAGTTCCAGTAAGGCATGAAAAGGATTTTTCAGGTCATGTGCAATAATGGAGAAAAATTTATCCTTGGTGGCATTCATTACTTTCAGATTTTTTTCTGATTCCTGTAACATGGCATATGCCTGCTCAATAAGCATGATTTTTTCACTCAGCCGGGCGTTCAGTTTTTTTCTTATGAGGTAATTCCTGTAGAAATATACAGCAAAACCGAGTATCAGCAATGCAATGGTCAGGAGGAGATTCCTCTGGATTCTTTGCCTGCGAAGATTCAGTTCCCGAATTTGTTTTTCTCTCTCCAGAATATCAACCCGGTTTTCCATTTCCCTGAGTTCATCTTCTTTTTTACTAACAACAAAGTTCATTTGAAGTTCCATAATTGCCCTGCTGTTTATTTCAGCCTGTGATGCATCTTTTACCTGTGTGTAATTCATGTAATAATCCAGTGCTTCTGAAGGATTACCAATGGCCTTCGCAAGTTCGTAAAGTGCGTACCATGCATTTTTCACCAGTTCGTTGTTGTTAATTTTCAAACCGTTTTGTAGCGATTTTTCAAGCCAAACCTTTGCCTGCTTGAATTGTTTGTTTTGTGTTTGAATTTCTCCCGTTTTTCTCTGGCACAGGGAAAGCATGAAAATATCGCCTGTTTTTTCTGCTGTTTCAGCGGCTTTTATGAAACCTGACAAGGCTTCAGGGGTTTTGCCTTCTTTCAGGTAGGCATTGCCGAAATTGTTTAATGTAGATGCCACACCCCTCAAATCAGCTGATTTTTCAAATATATCAAGTGCGTGACTAAAAGATTTGCGGGCTTCATTGAAGTTGCCTGCGTCGGCCAAGGTATTGCCAATATTGTTATGTGAGGCGGCAATTTCAGATTGGTTTCCGGTTTCCTGCCTCAACATGAGGGATTGGCGGTAATATTCCAGGGCTTTTTCAGGATTTTTCATATCCCTGAAGGTATTCCCGAGTAAATTCAGGGTTGCAGCAATATCACGCTTATCGCCAGTTTCCTTTTTCAAATCAAGCGAGCGTGTGAAGTAATCAATGGCAGTTTCGTATATTCCCAGGTCACGGTATACAATACCAATGTTATTATAGCTGTTGGCTATTTCGGGTTTGTTGCCCGTTTCTTCTCTTATCTTCAGCGCATCAAGATAATACTCAAGGGCTTTCAGGTAATTGTTCAGGCTCCAGTAAAGACTTCCTATATTATTCAGGGTGAAGGCAATTAATTGTTTATTGCCGGTTTCTTTCCTAATTTGTAAAGCCTGCAGAAAATACTCAATGGCCTTGTCAAACTGACCGGTTTGCCGGTACAAATTTGCCAGGTTATTATAAGAGCCTGCAATATCTTCTTTAAGGCCTGTTTTAATTCTTATTTCAAGGGCAGACTCATAATACTCAACGGCTTTCTCAAAATTGCGGAAACGCAGGTAAATACTACCCATATTGTTAAGAGAATTGCCGGTCTCCCTTTCATCACCAGCTGCTTTCCTGAGTTCGAGAGACTGACTGTTGTATTCAACAGCCTTTTCAAGATTTCCAAGGTCGCGATAAACAATGGAAATATTATAATAACTGGAGGCAATATCACTTTTATTATCCAATTCCTGCCTCAGTTCTAAAGATTGAAGATAGTAATCGAGAGCCGACTGGTAGTTGCTCATATTCCAGTATACACCCCCTATTAAATGGAGGATGACTGCTTTTTCCTGTTTGTCTTTCAATTTTTGAGAAAGTTCCAGGACTTCAAATAATGTATGTAGTGCTTCCTGGTAATTTCCCATATTTCTCAAGGTTTGGGCAATATTGGTTTGTGCCCCGACAATATCCTTAGGATTACCTTCTTTTTTTTCCAGGTCAAGTGCCTGGCGATAATACTCAAGAGCTTCGGAATGATTGCCCAGCCTTGAATAAACTGCACCTATTCCGGAAAAGGATTTGGCCAGCATTTGATTGTCCTTCAATTTCCGGGAGGAATTTTGTGCAGACTGGAAGTACTGCATGGCAATATCTGTTTTGCCCAGGATGAGGTTACTCTGGCCCAGGTTCAGCAAGGATTCACTTTTCTGCTTTTCATTCCCGGTTTTTATGGCCGATTCACTGGCTCTCAGGGCAAATTCTTCTGCTTTCACCGGGTCATCAGGAAGGAGGGAACGGGAAATTTCATTCAACACGAAAGCCTGGTTTTTTTCACCGGACTTTTTCAGTACTCTGATCAGGCTGTCGGTTTTTGCAGGTGAAATTGCTGTGAGGTGAATGGAAATACAACTGCAGAGGGTAAGAATCAGTAATTTGCGCATGTCAATCATTCACAAGCATTTTTACAGATTATGACTTAAGAGGATGAACGAAATTATTCATTTGATTGACCTTATCAAATCTTTTCCGGCTTTTTGGCTTTTTCTGCCAGCGGAATGGAAAAAATAAAGGTGGTTCCCCTGTTTGGTGTACTGATTACATCGATGAATCCGGAATTCCTTTCAACAAAATGCTTGCTTAGGATCAACCCAAGTCCTGTACCTCTCTGCTCACTCGCTTGGCTTTGTTTATTTTCCAGACGGAACAGATGTTGAATCTGTTCCTCAGTCATTCCCTGCCCTGTGTCAGCAATACTGATTTCAGCATAGCTTTGGAGGGCTACTGCCGATAAGGTTATGGTACCCCCTTCGGGAGAGAATTTAATAGCATTGTCCAGCAGGTTGTTAAATGTTTTTGAGATAAGTTCAACGTCGGCATAAACGTTGATGCCTGGCGCAATCTTATTGACAACCGCGATTTTTTTCTTCAGAAGGGCATTTTTTTGAAGGGAAATTTCTTTTTGAGCGAGAACTCTCAAATCGAAATTCTCAGGAGCAAAGCTGATATTTCCTGTTTGTGTGGCCGACCATAATAAAAGGTTTTCCAGTAAGCGGTAAAGATTACTTGCTGAATTATGAATTATTTCCACATATTTACTTATCTCTTCACCGGTAAGTTCATCCAGGTTTTCTGAGAGCATATCGCTGAAACCCATCAATGCATTAAAAGGATTCTTCAGGTCATGGGCAATAATTCCGAAGAACCTGTCTTTGGTAATATTCATGTTCCGAAGGTTTTCTTCAGAACGTTTTAATTTATCATGGGTATACTGAAGCGTTTTGATCTTTTCTTTCAGTTTTTTGTTCAGCCGCTGTTTGATATATAGCCTGCTCAGTATAATACCTGCAATTACCATTAATAAAAGCACCGATATTATGAGATAGGTTCTGAAATTCTTTTCACGGCGAATCTGAGCTGTTTTTATATCATGTTCCATTTCCAGGATTTGTCCCTGGTTGGCTGTATTCTCAGTCTCGTAGATTATCTTTAATTCCTCCAGAAGTCTTGCTGACTCAACCCTGTCAAGGCTGTCCTTCAGGCTGGAAAATCTTGTATGCAATATCCATGCCTCTTTGAAGTTCTTTTCTTTTTCATTCAGGAGAGACAACTCACGCAGGATGTCCCTCATCAATTCATTATTATTCACCCTTTCAGCAAAATCCCTTGCCATTTCCAGATGAACTCTTGCACCTTCAAGTGAATTATTCTGAAGAAGAGCCTCCCCGATGTTGAAAAACGATTGGATCATCCCCAGGGAATCACTGATGGTTTCGTATATATTATAGGCTTTTTGAAGGTTTGATACGGATTTATTATAATCACCCATTTTCAGGAAGGTTACGCCAATATTGCGATACCCATCAGCCATAGTGAGGGAGTCATTCAGTTCTTCCCTCAGCTTTGTAAATTGCTTGTAATATTCAATTGCTTTTGTATACTCGCCGGATCTGAAAAGTGCCCAGCCAAGATTCGAAAGGCTGGAAGACATTAAGGCTTTATCACCATCCTTAATTTTGGCTTCGAGCCCCTGCTTATAATACTGGATAGCCGTTTCAAATTCATTCAGGTTGCTATAAAGTACTCCAAGGTTATGATATATTATACCTTTTCTTTTTTCGCTTCCTATTGCCTGGGCCAATTCCAGCGATTTCCTGTATTGTTCGAGTGCCCTTGTAGTATCCCTGAGAAAAAAGTAAATATTTCCTGTCCGGTTGGCCGCATCCGACATTCCTTCAAAATAATTCAGTTCAGCAGCCAAATCATAGGCCTGCGAGGAATAACCCAAGGCCGATTTGTATGAAACATTCCGGTACTCCCGCGAGAGGGAATTTAATAAATCTACCTTTTCTTTACCTTCAGACTTTTTGAGAAGTATTTCAAGGCTGTCAATGATGGCAGAGGTTCCCTGAGCATTTACATGATACCCGGAGAATAACAAAATTGTTACTAAGTAAATATTCAGTACCCTCATCATCGAATGAGTTTTTTGTATTTAGGCAGTGTAAACCTGAACGTACTTCCTTTTTCCGGTTCACTTTCCACCCATATTCTGCCACCGTTCTTTTCAATAAATTCCCTGCAAAGTATGAGCCCCAGCCCTGATCCTCTTTCTTCTGAAGTGCCTATTGTAGAAACATTGTAATCCAGCCTGAACAGTTTGTCTATATCTGCCTGGTTGATTCCGATCCCATTGTCGGCAACAGATACTTCAACATCCTCCTTTTTCAAAATACCGGATATAATTATTTGCCCGTTTTCCCTGGTGAACTTTACCGCATTACTGATAATATTCCTAATGACTGTTGAAACATGATTTTTATCTCCGAAAGCCATCATATCCTGGGGTAATTCATTTATAATGCGTATACCCTTTTTATCGGCATGTATGCTTAAAATCTGAATGATATTTGCCGTTGTTTTATGCAGATCAAATAGTTCAGGATTGTACTCAATTTCTCCGGTTTGTGCAGAAGACCATTGCAGCAGGTTTTCCAAAAGCCTGTATAGGTTATTTGTTGCCTTGTGAATAATTTCAACATAGGCTCTTACCTCGTTTTTTTTGAAAATTTTCAGGTTTTCCTTCAGCATTTCTGAGAAACTTAGCAGGGCGTTGAAGGGATTTTTCAAATCATGGGCGATTATGGAGAAAAATTTGTCTTTTGTAGCATTAATTGTCAATAGCTCTTTTTCCGATTTTTGTAATTTTTCATTTAATTGCTCCAACTGCCTGTTTTTCTCAAGAAGCAGAGTGTTAAGTTTAAGTTTAAACCGGTACCTGTTCTGAATAATAAATGCCAGTGTTAAAATCAGAAGGGCGGTAATAATGAAGAAATACCTGTGATAACGTTGCCTTGACAACCTGATTTCCTGCAACTGATTGTTTTTTCTCATCAGGTCAATTTCCTTCAGTTTAGACTCTGCCTCAAACCTTACCTGCAATTCCAGCACCCTGTCCTGATTTTGTTTACTAAAAAGGGTATCCTTCAGGGAGGTGTATTTCTTATGAAAAGAAAGAGCCCTTGAAAAATCACTTAGTTCAGCAAAAATCCTGGATTGAAACAAATAATTCTCCATAAGGATGTCCCTTGCCCCGATTTCAGTGGCCAGTTGCCCCGAATTTTTTAAATAATCAAGAGCAATTTCATATTTACCTTTTTTGAAGTATAATTCACCAATATTGTTATAATTATTTGCCAACCCGCTTCGGCTATTCCTTTTTTTGTTACTCTCAATGGACCTGAAATAATAGTCAAGTGCTTTGTCAAATTCACCCAGATCCATGTAAATCATGCCTATATTATGCGTTACATCTGCAATATCACTCTCGCTCTTAATATTAAGGTAAATTTCCAGTACCTGAGTGTAAAAATCCAGAGCCTTCTGTTTCTCTCCCATAACATGGTATGTTGCCCCAATATTGTTTAATGTGCGGGCATTACCAAGTATATCTCCGGGAATTTTCTTGTATGTTTCCAATGCTTTAAATAAGTAATCCAGCGAAAGTTCATATCTCTCAAGCATCCAGTATACAACGCCTATATTTCTGTTGGCTAAAGCCTGACCGGAATGACTAACTATTCGTTCAAAAGTGGAGAGTGCATTCAGGTATGATTCCAAAGCAGAATTGAAATCCATTTTGTCCAGGCTGATTCTGCCAAATTCGAGATCTGCTTCGGCTAAGCCCTTTTCATCGTTGAGTGTCCTGTATATTTCTCTTCCAATGCTTACATATTCCAGGGCTTTATTTGACTGATGTAGGATGGAATAGGCATTACCTACCTTTAGCGAAAAGTGGGCCATGTCCATGTTGTCTTCAATTTGCTTGCTGATTTCCAGTGCATTTTTATAACTTTCAAGCACTTCGGAATCATTCCCCAATATAGAGTAGGCGATTGCCATATTGTTGTAAGAGGCAATCATACCTTTATGGTCTTCTATTTCAATCCGGATTTTTAAGGATTGTCTGAAATGCTCCAGGGCTAATTCGTAATTGAACAGATTGTGTTCGGCATTGCCCATGCGGTTAAGTGCATCTGCAACACCCTTACGACTTCTTACTCTTACCGCTAAATCAAAGGCCTGTTTTGCATATTCAAGGCTTCTTTCATTGGAAACCACCCAATAAGCACGTGAAATATCATTCAGAATTTCTATTTTGCGCAGGTCTGAAGCCTGCGGCAGAAGAGCTTCGAGACTGTCAGCAACAGGCTGTTGCGCGAATATTTTTGGCAATAAAAAGCAAAAAAGAAGAAAAAACAGTCTTTTTCTCATCTGGCAGTCATAATAAACAGCCGGTTATTCTTCTAAATCAATATTCCCGACTATACTCTCTATACGACCATCTCTGAATTTGGTTGCTATTATGTAAGACTTTTTCAATGCACGGGCACTTTTTACCATTTTACCTTTATGGGTAACAAGGGCAAATCCCTTTTTTAATATGTTATCAGGGTTATGAAGTAAGGTAATATTTTCCTGATAGTGAAGCTGGTGGGTTTTTAATGAGAGATAATTTTTTGTAAGGAAAAGAAAGTTGTTCTGCAGGTATGAGATTTTGTCTTTTTTTGGGATTAGAACTCTTGCGGGAGAAAATGCAGTTTTTTCTTCCATTTTTTTTGTTTTGTATCCCAGGTGTAGAAAATAGTTTTTTATACTACCGGAAAAGGAACTTTCCAATCTTACAAAGTTTTGTAATTCCTTTCCAATACGGGCTTTTAGTCCCGGATAAATCCTGTTCCCAAGAGAAAACAATTCCTCTTTCCTGGAGGAAACCATGTCTGCGGAAATATCAGCCAGCCGGAACTGAATGTCCAAAAGCCCGGTTTCAAAAGAATTGAACTTTGCGATGATGAATTCGGCGGCGGCGGTAGGTGTTTTTACACTGGTGTGCGAAACAAGGTCGGTTATGGTAACATCTTTTTCATGACCTATTCCGGTTATAACCGGCAATGGAAACTGGGCAACATGACTGGCAACCAGATAGGAGTTGAAACAATTCATATCCGATTTCGCACCCCCTCCTCTTATTATCACTACGGCATCAAAGTTATCTGGCTTATTGTATATTTTGTCCAGTACCTGCGTAATGGAAACTTCTGCTTGTTTCCCCTGCATAACAGCCACAAATAATTCGATGTGAAACTTGTAACCAAAAGAATTTGATCTGAGTTGCTCAAGAAAATCCTGCAAGCCGGCAGCCGTTTTGGAAGAAATCACTGCTATTCGCTGCGGCACTTCGGTAAGTTCCAACCCTTTGTTCATATCCATAATTCCTTCGGATTCGAGCTTCCTTATTATCTCCGCCTTCTTTTTTTCCATGTCACCAAGGGTGTAAACCGGGTCTATGTCCTTTATATTCAGGCTAAATCCATAAAGTTCATGAAATTCAACCGTGGCATTAACCAGTACTTTAATTCCGGAAATCAGTTCTTGTCCGGTTGCAGTTTCAAAATAGGGTTTCAGCATTCTCCAAGTCATTACCCATATGGTGGCCCTTGCCCGTGCTACAATCTGGTCGGAGTTTTCATCCTTTTCAACCAGCTCAAGGTAGCAGTGACCTGAATGGTTTTCATTCATTTCATGTACCTCTCCAATTATCCATAGAGAATCAGGGAATAATTCCTTCACTGATTTTTTTATCATGGAATTTAACTGAAGCAGGGTGAAAGGTGTTTCGGCCATCATGAAGGAATTTTTAGGATAATTGATCTCCATGTGATTTCACCAGAGAGCAACCTGAGGATAAATACTCCCTGTTTTATACTGCCAGGTAGAAGGATCTGCACTATTTCTTCTCGTTCCAGGTTGTGAAATGAACCGCTGGAAATAATGCGTCCTTCCAGGCTGATAATGGAGTAATCGGTTCGGCCGGGAAGAGGAACCATGATTTCCAGGAATAATTGATCAGAAAATGGATTTGGGAAAGCTTTAGCAATTTGAATTTTTCCTGGTGGTTCTTTGTAGGATGAATCCAGCAGCATGTAAGCTTTTTCAAAATCAGGAATGCCATGCCCGCGGAAGTTATCAGGGTTTTTAAACAGGCTTGAGCTTTTAATAATCGCCTTTTTTATTTCCCAGGATTTTGCCTGCGGAAAGGCTTCCCAGAGGCATGCAGCAAGACCTGCAACAAGGGGAGATGAAAACGAAGTTCCATTGCCGGTCATTATGGAACCCCATTCCGACTGCAATACAACTGTTTGACCCTGGGCGGTTAGGTCCGGTTTAATCCGTCCATCAGAAGTTGGTCCCGTGGAACTGAAAACAGCATAATTTCTCTGGGCATTTACAGCACCAACAGCTATAACGCTGTCATTGTCAGCAGGTGCGGATATGTACCTCCACGATCTGTTGCCTTCATTTCCGGCACTTACGAATATAAGAATTCCTTTGGAAGCGGCTATTCCCGAAGCTTTGGATATACGTGTTGTTTTTCCATCCATATCCTGGTAGGTATGGTTCATTGAAGGATCATCAAACACAGTGTACCCGAGAGATGTATTTATAATGTAAACACCGGCGCTGTCAGCAAATTCCGCTGCAGATATCCAGTTGTCTTCTTCAATAAGGTATTCTGACATGTCATCCTCACTGCGTAAAAGCCAGTAGGAAGCTTCCGGTGCAGTGCCTATAAGAGTGCCTGGTTGATTACCTGCAATTACTGATAATACATTTGTGCCATGCTGATGCTGGGTATAAACTGAGGTGCCGGCTGACACGAAATCATGTGTCCCTAAAACCCTGCCATCCAGATACAGGTGTGCCAGGGAACTCACCGAATTTGCATTCTTAAAGCCTGCATCAATGATGGCAATATCCATTCCATTCCCCCTGTATCCCAAATTATGAAGGAAGTTTCCATTCATCATCCATACCTGGTTACCTGATGAACCATATTGGTAGTAATCTGTGGTGGTTTTTTTAAACTGGCGAACAGACATAAAATCTGCAGGAAGTTTTCCTGTTGATTCAGGAGCAGTTTTTCTTATTCCTGCAACTTTTTGTTTTCCGGCAACAAAACCAAGCAGGTGAAGGGTGTCCATTAACGCATTGTCGGTTGTATAAACTGTTACTGCATTGAACCATTTGGAGCGGTTTAGAATCTCAAGCCCCAGTTTTTCCAAACTGTCGGTGTAAAACCGGGAAACAGGCAGGTCATTATCTGCAATGGGAACAGAATGTTTTACTCTTCTTTCAATAGCTTTTGGTGAAAGGAATTCCTGCGGGTTATCAGTTGAATATTCCGAAAAACTCTTGTCTGTAAACTGAATCCAGTACTTATCCGGCGCAGTTTGCCCCTTCAGGGAGAAGGAAGCAGTAATTATTATTAACAGCAGATTCAGTATGCATAAAATTCGCATTGGGACGAGTTTATTATGTCACGAAAATCGGATTTTTAAAAAGAATTAAAATCGTCTTTGCAATTCATCGGGTTCAGGAATTTTTCCCTTCCGGGATTCAATGAGTTTAAATAATTCCTGTTGCCCGGAAATCAATTCCTCTTCATTTACCGCCCGCCCATTTTTATATTCAGTCTTTGAAATGAGTTTTCCTTTTTCATCATAAAACTCCCATTCTCCCTCCATTTTTCCGTTAACAAACCGTCCTTTTGTATCCACCAGTCCATTAGGATAGAAAATTGTGAAGGGACCGGTTCGCTCATTATCTGAATAAAAACCCTGAATTTTT
This sequence comes from Bacteroidota bacterium, assembly GCA_037446695.1. Taxonomy (GTDB): domain Bacteria; phylum Bacteroidota; class Bacteroidia; order Bacteroidales; family PUMT01; genus JBBIHY01. The sequence continues at coordinate 50,229 of JBBIHY010000015.1, read as the reverse complement.
AAATTGCTGTTTTCAAAGTATTGTTTCCATGCACCATGTTTCTTATCATTTTGCCAGTTAAGCTCCTGTTGAATACTGCCATTTTCTCCATAAATGAAAGATACACCATTCTTAAGCCCGTTTTTAAAAGTTTCGGTCTGAACTAGTTTCTTCGTGTAAAAGGAAAAGTATTCCCAAATACTGTCTTTTTTTGTGTCTGTATAAAAACCCCTGGCTGCCTTTTGGCCGTTATCATAAAAGAGCGTAGCTGATGATCTTCTGCCGCTTTCATCAAAAACCATAATGGCCTGAAGGTTACCGTTTTCGTAGTAGCGTGTAAGTTCACCGGTTGGTAAATCGTTTTTGAAATGTCCCTTGTACTGCAGGTTGCCATTTGGGTAACGGCGTTCCCAGTAGCCTTGTTTTTTACCCTGGCTGTCAGTAAGGTTTATTTTCCCCTGGGTGGGATTACCTTGCTGGTTATAAGCAGCAGGAATTGTGATTATAATTGCGAAAAGAATGAAAAATAGCTTATTCATAAAAACAGTTTAATTCCGGGTGCATCATTGTTTAATTTTGTAAAGGTATAAACGAATGAGAATAATTAAAATTTTGAACGATTTGTGCAATGAAAAAGGCTGTCACAAGGACAGCCTTTTATCAATGTTTGAATGAATTGTTATTTAACTTCTTCAAAATCCACGTCGGTTACTTCCTCATTTTTTTTGGCTCCCCCGTTCTGCTTTGCCGAATCGGTTGGAGGCTGCTCAGTTCCAGCCTGGCTGGCCTTGTATAGTTCTTCTGATGCCGCCTGCCACACCTGGTTCAGTTCAGCAGTGGCTTTATCAATGGATTCAAGATCCTGTGATTTCTGAGCATCCTTGAGATTCTGTAAGGCCTTCTCAATAGCTTCTTTCTTGTCAGCAGGTATTTTTTCTCCGAACTCTTTCAATTGTTTTTCTGTCTGGAAGATCAAACTATCTGCAGCGTTTAATTTATCAGCTCTCTCTCTCAATTTTTTATCTTCTTCTTCGTGCAATTTTGCTTCTTCCCTCATTTTTTTGATTTCATCATCTGTGAGTCCCGAGGAGGCTTCGATACGAATACTCTGCTGCTTGCCGGTTCCCTTATCCTTTGCAGAAACATTCAGAATACCATTTGCATCAATGTCAAAGGTTACTTCAATTTGAGGAACTCCCCTTGGTGCAGGTGGTATGCCATCCAGGTGGAAACGTCCAATGGTCTTATTTCCTGATGCAATGGGGCGTTCACCCTGCAATACATGTATTTCAACTGAGGGCTGATTGTCACTGGCGGTTGTAAAAACTTCCGATTTTTTGGTTGGGATCGTGGTATTTGCATCAATCAATCTGGTCATTACCCCGCCCATTGTTTCAATCCCCAGTGAAAGGGGGGTTACATCAAGAAGCAGTACATCCTTTACTTCCCCGGTGAGAACTCCACCCTGAATTGCAGCACCAACAGCAACCACCTCATCAGGGTTTACGCCCTTTGAAGGTACTTTCCCGAAAAACTCTTCTACTACCTTTTGTATGGCAGGAATTCTTGTTGAGCCTCCTACCAGGATCACCTCATCAATATCAGAGTTGGTGAGTCCGGCATCTGACATGGCTTTTTTACATGGCCCGATGGTTGCCTGGATTAGTTTGTCAGCCAGTTTTTCAAAATGAGCCCTTGTAAGGTTTTTCACAAGGTGTTTGGGGATACCATCCACCGGCATAATGTAGGGCAGGTTAATCTCAGTTGTACTGGAACTGGAAAGTTCAATTTTTGCCTTTTCAGCAGCTTCTTTAAGTCTCTGAAGTGCCATTGGATCCTTTCTCAGATCAATTCCCTCGTCTTTCAGGAACTCATCTGCCAACCAGTCAATGATGACCTGGTCAAAATCATCTCCTCCGAGGTGGGTGTCACCGTTAGTTGATTTAACTTCAAATACCCCATCTCCCAGTTCGAGAATGGAAATGTCGAATGTGCCGCCGCCCAAATCAAAAACGGCAATTTTCATATCCTTATTCTTTTTATCCATTCCGTATGCCAGGGCAGCAGCGGTGGGCTCGTTTATGATCCTTCGGACTTTCAATCCGGCAATCTCACCGGCTTCCTTGGTAGCCTGCCTTTGTGAGTCGTTGAAGTATGCAGGAACAGTTACAACTGCCTCTGTCACTTCCTGGCCAAGGTAATCTTCGGCAGTTTTTTTCATTTTTTGCAGTACCATGGCAGAAATTTCCTGGGGAGAATATTTTCTGTCACCTATGACCACCCTGGGTGTATTATTGTCACCTTTTACCACTTTAAAGGGCACACGCTTGATCTCTTTTTGCACATTATCAAAGGTTTCCCCCATTAACCGCTTGATGGATGAAACAGTTTTCTCAGAGTTTGTAATCGCCTGGCGCTTCGCAGGATCGCCTACCTTGCGTTCCCCATTGTCAAGAAATGCCACCATGGAGGGTGTAGTTCTTTTACCTTCGCTATTTGGAATAACAACCGGTTCATTCCCTTCCATTACAGAAACACATGAATTGGTCGTTCCTAAATCAATACCTATTATCTTACCCATAACTGAATTGTATTTATTTTTTAATTCTTTTTTTGGTTTGCATAGTATTACTCAATGATTGTGCCATTATTCCCGGCGTCATGCAAAATGAAATTGTGACACTGGTATTTGTTCTATTTCAAAAGGTATTCAGGAAAGTATGACAAAAAGTCAGCATGGCTGAAACGGATTCTCCTGGTAAAATAATTTGGCATGAAATAGATTTTTCATTTTATTCGTAGCTTTGTTTTTACAAACAATTCATCATAAATCTGATGTCAGTTCACGAAAGCTCCAAAATCAAAAAGGTTACCACGCATGTTCTCTATGAAATGAAGCTGCGTGGTGAAAAAATTGCGATGATAACCGCCTATGACTTTTCCATAGCACGAATAATTGATTCCACCGGGATTGATATTGTGCTTGTGGGCGATTCAGCATCCAATGTCATGGCCGGGCATGAATCCACTCTTCCTATCACCCTGGATCAAATGATATACCATGCCTCTTCAGTTGTAAAGGCTGTGAAGCGTGCACTTATTGTGGTGGATTTACCCTTTGGAACCTACCAGGGGAACTCCAGGGAAGCCCTTTCTTCGGCTATCCGTATCATGAAGGAGACCGGTGCACATGCAATTAAAATGGAGGGTGGCTCAGAGATCCTCGAATCTGTGGAGAGAATTTTATCGGCCGGGATACCTGTTATGGGACACCTGGGACTTATGCCCCAGAGTATTCATAAGTTTGGAACTTACGTGGTAAGAGCTACTGAGGATGAAGAAGCAAGTAAACTGGTGAAGGATGCCCATTTGCTTGAAAATGCCGGTTGTTTTGGCCTTGTACTTGAAAAAATACCTGCTGACCTGGCTTCCAAGGTTTCCCATGCACTCAAAATTCCTGTAATTGGCATAGGAGCCGGTGTTGATGTGGATGGTCAGGTCCTGGTACTTCATGATATGCTTGGAATTACGCAGGAGTTTTCACCTCGATTTTTAAGACGCTACCACAACCTGTACCAGGAAATTAAAGGTGCTGTGGAGTCCTATGTTTACGATGTAAAAAGAAAGGATTTTCCTAATGAGAAAGAACAATACTAATTCATGACTTCAGTTGATATACCAGAAATTTTATATGAGGACAACCACCTTCTGGTTGTCAATAAAAGGATTTCTGATATTGTTCAGGGGGATAAGACAGGAGATATTTCGCTTGACAAACTGTTAAAAAAATACATAGCAGAGAAGTATAATAAACAGGGCGCAGTTTTCCTTGGAGTGGTTCACCGTATTGACAGACCTGTTAGCGGTGCTGTAATTTTTTCCAGAACCAGTAAGGGCCTTGAACGGATGAACCGGTTTTTCAAGGAGGGAAGGGTTAAGAAAACATACTGGGCTATTGTAAAAAATTTTCCTCCGAAGAAGGATGGACTTTTGGTACATTATCTTGTAAGGGACTCAAAGAAGAACAAATCCTTTGCTTTTGACAATGAAGTAAAGGGATCAAAGCAGGCCAAACTGGCTTACCATGTAATTCATGATTTTGACAATTATTTTTTGCTTGAGATTGATTTGCAGACAGGCAGGCATCACCAGATAAGGGCACAGCTGGCGAAAATTGGTTGTCCCATCAAAGGAGATTTGAAATATGGTTTTGCCAGGTCAAACCCCGATGGTGGAATCAGCCTTCATGCTTACCGGGTTGAGTTTCCTCACCCCGTTAAGGATGAAAATATTGTCATTCATGCCAAGCCTCCTGATGATGTGCTTTGGAATGCTTATTGCAGTAAAGCTGGTATGCAATAAAAATCCTCAGTATCCAATAGCTGAATTAGCCGTATGAACTACAAGGTTGTCATAGCAGGAGACGAATTCAAATCGCTGCTTGTGCTGAGCAAAACCCTTGCAATGGTTGATCCACGGCTTGAAGTAAGGTATTGTCAGTATTTCCCTGACAGGGAGCTTTGCTTTTTCGACTTTGATTCTGATATCATACTGCTGGATTTTCATCATTCTGAGGAGAATGCCACAGGCGCAGTTACTCAGATTAGAAAGTTAAAAGATATGGAAAAAATTCCGGTACTGATGCTTACCCAATTCACTTCAAGTGAAATTATTCAAAGAGCCATTAGTGCGGGAGTGGATGATTTCGTTCGTAAGCCGGTTGACAGGGTAGAATTGTTACTGAGAATAAGGTCCCTGATTTCCCGAAACAAACTGCTGATTGAGAATCTCAGGCAGTCGGAGGAACTGATGAAGTTTTCACTGGCTGCTGACAAAAGTGACAACTCCATTGTAATTATTAATACAAGTGGTGAGATTGACTGGGTGAACAAAGGTTTTGTAAAACTATATGAATATAACCTGGAAGAATTCCGGGAGGTTTTTGGCAAAACAGCAGGTAACTACGGTATTGATCAGAAGCTGAAGATTGCACTTAAGAATGCAGAAGAAAGCAGGGCCCCCATTGTTTATGAAAATGTTTGGTTTACCAAATCCGGTAAAAAGAAATGGATTCAGACTACAATAACCCCCATTATAAATGAAAATGATCAATTGGAGAGGTTTGTTGCGGTTGAAACAGATATCAGCGGATTAAAATCGGTGGAGGAAGAGTTGATTCACAAGAATTCCAGCCTGATGGAACTTACCAAAAGTATGGAAGCCAAAACCCGGAAACTGGAGGAGCAACAGGGTGAAATTGAAAATCAGAAGAAACTTGTTGAGGAGCAGCGTAAAAAGGCTGACCAGCTTTTATTGAATATCTTCCCCTTTGAGATAGCCGAGCAGTTGAAAATTAACGGTTATGCGCGCAGTAAGTTCTACAAAATGGCTACCATTATGTTTACCGATTTTGTTGGTTTTTCGAAACTTGCAGAACAAATATCCACCCAGAAGCTTTTGCACGAACTTAGTACCTGTTTTGAAAAGTTTGATTATATAGCACGCTGGCATTTTGTTGAAAAGATCAAAACAGTGGGAGATTCCTATATGTGTGCCGGAGGGTTGCCTATGAAAAACAGGAGTAATCCCTTTGATACAGTTCTTGCCGCCCTCGAGATGCTTTCCTTCATCAGGGAATTGAATGAAAAGAAAGCCAATGCGGGGGAACCATTATGGCAAATCAGAATTGGAATTCATACAGGAGAAGTAATTGCCGGAGTGATTGGTCATACGAAGATGGCTTACGATATCTGGGGCGATGCAGTGAATGTGGCCAGTCGCATGGAAACAGTCGGGGAAGCAGGAAAGGTAAACATTTCTGGTGCTACTTATGAACATATCATGGACTATTTCATTTGCACCCACAGGGGAAAAATCTCTGCGAAGAACAAAGGTGAGATTGATATGTATTTTGTGGAAAGGTTAAAACCTGAATACTGCGAAGACGATCAGGGACTGATCCCCAATGCCAGATTTCTATCCATGCATTCAAGCCTTTAATTATTCCCTGAGAGCTGATTTGTCGAAATGAAGCGGTAAAAGCGCCTTGATATTACCTGCAATTATTATTTTGTCTTTTCCGGCAAGTATCATTCTTACATGGTTCTCAAATCTTACCTCATCCTCAAGAATAACCTGCCTGCATGAACCGCATGGGTAAACGGTTTCATTTACCTGCTGACCGTTATTAAAGGAAGTGATTGCAATTGCGTTAACGGGAACATCTGGGTATTGTGCATTTGCGTAAAAAAGGGCAACCCTTTCAGCACATAAGCCTGATGGATAGGCTGCATTTTCCTGGTTGTTCCCGGTAATTATTTCCCCGTTTGCCAAACGCAAGGCAGCACCTACTTTAAAACCGGAATATGGTGCATAGGCTTTACCGGCAGCTTCAATGGCTTTTTCTACCAGAATCTGGTCCTCTGCATTTAAATCCTTTACGGAATCGTATTCGTGAACAATAATTTTGATTTCAAGCTTTCGCATACCGGATGTATGTAAATGAATATTGACTTAGCTCTCCCCAACAATTAACAATTACAACTTGCGTTTATCATTTGAGTTGCTAAATTTACGCAAATTACCATAATTTGCAAGTTTCACAGTAAAAAGTAATTTTATACCTGTTTTTTACAGGAATAGAATCCAGCAGCAGTTTTTTTTAATGAGAAGAGTTTACATCCTGGTTTTTACGGTTCTTGCAATTTCATGCAGAACCACCAGCTATAAGCCAACTGGTCAAACACTCACCCGGCAGGAATATATCAGACAGTATGTCCCGATTGCTGTTCAGGAGATGAACAGAACAGGTATTCCTGCAAGCATAAAACTCGCACAGGCGATTCTTGAATCAGGAGATGGAAACAGCACCCTGGCAAGAAGGGCCAATAACCATTTTGGAATAAAATGCCACGATTGGAAAGGAGCCAGGATATATCACGATGATGATGCCCGGGGAGAATGTTTCAGAAAATACCGTGCGCCGGAGGAATCTTTCCGCGACCATTCTGATTTTCTTACAGGCAGATCGCGTTATGCATTTTTATTTGATTTGAATCCAACGGATTATAAGGCATGGGCAGCCGGTTTGAAGCGGGCCGGGTATGCAACCAATCCTAATTACGACCGGATGCTGATAAGGATAATTGAGGAAAACCAGCTTACACAGTATGACAATGCCTCAGCCATGCGCAGGGCTGAAAGGACCGCTTCACGGTATACAACGCGTACCACTGCATCGGGTACCAGAATGGTGGATGTGAGGAATAATATCAGGTATATTGAGGCCAGGGAAGGGGACAGTTTCGCAAAGCTTGCCAGGGAATTGAACATGATGTCCTGGGAATTGCCAAAATACAATGAAAGCCCGGCTGACAGAAACCTGGTTGCCGGTGAGATAATTTACCTTCAGCCTAAGCGAAACAGGGCAGAACGCGGAAACGACTACCATGTGGTACTGGAAGGCGAAACAATCTACCGCATATCACAGTTGTACGGGGTAAAACTGGAAAGATTGTACAGGATGAATAGTTTGAGTGCCGGATACGAACCGGCTGTGGGAGAAAAAATCTGGCTGAGAGGAAACCGACCGATGGTTACAACAGATGTTCCAGCACCCAAGATTGAGTTTGAACTTTGATTGGTTTAGCTGACCTCGGGATTATTGCCAAACCGGTAACCTTTCAGGAATTCGTGGGCCGGCAGTTGCTTTTTACCTGGAAACTGCAGGGTGAGAATATTCAGGTAACCTTCCCTGTGGGATACTTTTAACCAGGTTTTACCATCAGTTACGATTTTTCCGGGTTTGAAAACGGGATGCAATTTTTCTGCAGAAGCAGACAGTATCTTTACCGGAGAGATAAAGTTTACTCCATCAGACAATTCTGTCCATGCTGCAGGGTAGGGGGACATTCCCCTCACAAAATTATGAATGTATTCTAGCGGCTGATCCCAGTCAATCCTGCACATCTCGCGTGTGATTTTTGGCGCAGGATGTAAAATTCCTGATTTGTGGACTATTTGTGTCTGCTCTGTGGCACTGTGATCGCCTGCAATGATTCTGTCAATGGTTCTATTTAACAATTGCGCACCTTCCTTCATGAGTTTATCATGAAGGCTTCCTGCATTATCAGAAGGAAGCACTGGCACCTCACTTTGCAGGATTATTTTACCGGTATCAATCCTCTCTTCAATGAAGAAAGTGGTAATTCCGGTTTTTGTTTCCCCGTTGATAATAGACCAGTTAATCGGAGCCGCACCCCTGTATTGGGGAAGCAGTGAGGCATGCAGATTGATTGTGCCATAAGCAGGCATTTCCCAAATCACCCGTGGAAGCATGCGAAAGGCAACAACAACAATCAGGGAGGGCTTCAATTGATTCATCTGCCGAACGAAAGATGGATCTTTTAGTTTTTCAGGTTGCAGAACAGGTAAATTGCTGTGCAGGGCAAATTGCTTCACCGCAGACTGTTTAATTTCCCTGCCCCTGCCTGCAGGTTTATCGGGTATGGTGACTACCGTTACGATATTTTTTCCCGATTCCAACAGCTTTTTCAGTGACTCTACAGCGAAAGCAGGGGTTCCCATAAATACAATCCGGAAGTCATCATTTCCCATCAATTCATCAGTTTGCGTTAAGAAGGTCAAAATTACGAATTAATGTTACTAGTTCTGTCTGAAATATTTTTGTTTGTTGGGCAATTCAAAATATTTATAAATGCAATTTAAATTTAAATAAATCTTTGATACTAAAAAGGCGCTACGTTTTAACCGGTTGACTTCTACTAGTTTTGGACTATATTTCCATTCTGTTAATTTTTTATAGCGGGGGTTATACCGTATTTTGCTCCTGCTGGCAGAGTTTCACAACGGATTGGGTGGGAGATGACCTGGATGAACCATCAGGAATGGATCGCGATGCATACTGTATTCTGCTGTGTTTTTACAGGGTTTACACTTTTTCATTTGTTGGTATTTAACCGGAATACTTTCATATTCTAACTCAGGAAAAGGAGTAAAGCCGGGTTGCACAGGAAACGGGAATTCTTGCTGGCCAGCCTGGTTTCACTGCTGATATTTTCAGGAACGCTTTTTAATATCCCTCCTTTCAAAACTGTTATGGATTTTGGAGCTTATTTATCAGGCATATGGGGGTTGAGTAAGGTTTTTGTGCCATTTCTCCACACCGCCAGGCTGACACTGAACGAATTAAGTGGAAGAATACCATTGTTTTTTGCTGAGGTTGCGTTAAGTAAACTTCGAAGAGCCGGTATTGTTGTAGAAAATGCAGCTCAATCTCTTGCTTAGATTGGGGTGGCCAAATCCCTGCCTCCTGTTGAGATCTATTTGTTATCAGCGGCAGATTCTCTTTTTAAATTTGATTCAAAAGCACCTGCTGACCTGTCTGTTTTTTAAGCAGCTGATTTGACAGACTTATCTGCAGATGTGGCATTGAGGATTCGAAATAAATTTGGGTTTGCTGCCAGAAAGGAAGAACTGTTGCGGGATGTAGCAAAAAATTATCGATCCTCACCCGGAAAACTGATCTCCATTATTAAAACAATCAGTTGGCGGAGAACTAAAGTTCGGGATTTCCTTCCTGTTCCTCGTATCTTACCAGGTCAAGGAAATGCCCCATTTTGTCACGCTTTGTTTCCAGGTAAAAACGATTATGTTTGTTGGCTTTGGCTTTCAAACGTATACAATCCACTATTTTTAAATCGTAGCCTTCGAGTCCTTTTAACTTCACCGGGTTGTTGGAAATGAGTTTTATTTTTCCAATGCCCAGCATCCTGATAATATTTGCACCCACTCCATAATCGCGCTCATCTTCTCTGAAACCAAGGTCAATATTGGCCTGTATGGTGTCCTTTCCTTCCTCCTGCAATTTGTATGCAGCCATCTTATTGAACAAACCAATCCCCCTTCCTTCCTGGTTGAGGTAGATTAGGGTTCCCTTCCCTTCTTTTCCAATCATTTCAAGTGCCTCTTCCAGTTGGGTACCGCAGTCGCAACGCAGCGAACCAAAAATATCGCCGGTTACACAGGAGGAATGGACCCTTACCAGCACGGGCTCCTCTTTTGACCATTTGCCTTTTATGAGTGCCACATGCTCAACCCCATTGGATTTTTGTCTGAAAGGAATCAGGTGAAACTCTCCGAATTTGGTAGGTAGTTTTACCTCCACACCTTTATCAAGAAGATTTTCGTATTGCAACCTGTACCGGATGAGGTGTTCTATTGAAATGATCTTTAATTTGAATTTTTCTGCTATTTCTGTCAATTCTGGCAAACGGGCCATAGAGCCATCCTCATTCATAATTTCCACCAGTACTCCACCTGCCTGCAGCCCTGCCATTCTTGACAAATCAACAGCAGCTTCGGTATGTCCGGCGCGACGAATAACACCTTTTGATTTGGCCTTGAGAGGGAAAATATGCCCGGGTCGTGCCAAATCCTCCGGTTTTGTTTTGGGATCAACAAGTGCCCTGATTGTTTTGGACCTGTCGATAGCCGAAATACCTGTAGTACATCCGCTGCCAATCAAATCCACCGATACGGTAAATGCGGTTTCATGAAGGGAGGTGTTTTTACCTACCATGAGTTCCAGCTCCAGTTCATTGCATCTTTCTTCGGGCAATGCAGCACAGATAAGCCCCCTGCCATGTGTCGCCATAAAGTTGATGATTTCAGGGGTAGTTTTTTCGGCCGCAGCAATAAAATCACCCTCATTTTCCCTGTCCTCATCATCCACTACAATCACAATTTTTCCATTGCGGATATCCTCAATGGCTTCTTCAATTGTGTTAAGGCTGGTGCTGAACTCTTTTGGTTGGTTCCCATGCATTGCTTTTAACTCCTCTCATGTATCGAATGAAACCCAAAAAGAGGGCTGCATTCATGCTGTAAAAGTGCGTAATAAATCGCAAAATTATAATATGGATCTGACATTTTTCCAATAAAATGTCAATTAAGGGCACCAGAAGCAACGTTATCTGCACAAGCAGTGCTGCTTTAAAGTATACGGAATGCTGATATAAAAAAAGATTGCTCAGAAGAAGCAGAATCAGTAAAAATGGACCTGTCCACCTCAATACCTTGTGCATAAAGAAACTGACTGCAACTGGTTTCCAGGGAGGAAAAAGCATATAGAAAAAGCGGAAAAGGTTTTGGAAATTTCCCGTGGAAATCCTCACCCTGCGTCGAAATTCTTCAGAAATTGCCGTTGATACATTTTCATATACAATAGCATCCAGGTCGTTGATGGAACGTTTCCCCCGGTTCAGGACCTCCATATTCAGATAAAAATCGTCTGCCAGGAAGTTTTTCGGAACACTGCTATATAATTCCTTTCTGATGGCAAAGCAGCCTCCAAAAGGTCCCATCATGGTGCCCCAAATATCACCTTCCAGGTTTTTCAGTCTGGTTTCCAGTGAAATGTATATATGTTCCTGCAGAGAAATACCTTTACCCGTCATCACCAAGGGTCTCATGCTGGCATCTACAAGCCCTGTTTCCGGGTGTTTGAAATGACGTACAAGATGAAAGACAGTATATTCGGTGAACATCACGTTTGCATCAGTAATGATAAGAATATTGCCGGCAGCTTTTTGTGCAAGATCGTTGATAATGCATGGTTTCCCCTGCCTGTTTTTAAATGGGAAGTACCTGACCTTATTGTATTTTGTAGCGAATTCCTTAAGTATATCATCGGTTCTGTCGGTGGAATGATCGGAACCCGCAAGTATTTCAATATCTCCCCGGTAATTGCTCTTCAGTATGGTTTCAAGTTTTGCTGAAATTACGGATTCTTCATTTCTCGCAGCAATCAAAATACTCACGGCTGGTAATTTATCCGATTCCAGAAACCACTCTTTTTTTATTTTTTTAAAAGGCCTGAGCAGAATGAGGATTAAGGGGTAAAGGACATAGGATAAAGCCAGTAGCAGAAGAGATGAAAAAAAAACAATAACCGTTGCTGTTGTCATACTGACCGGTAAAAACGGATTAGTCTTTTGGCAAAGTCAAAGTTATTAAAATTAGCCAGAGCAAAAAGCCGGGCTTCCCTGCCCAACTCTTCTGCAAATTTTAAATCAGTGATAACTTTTTCAATTGAGAGGAAGAATTCATTTGCAGTATCGGCCAGGAGGATGTTTCTGTTATGGGTAACTGCAATGCCTTCTGCTGCTTTTGAAGTGGCAATGACGGTCCTGCCGTGTGCCATTCCTTCAATAATCTTTACTCTCATGCCTCTGCCTGAAAAAAGAGGGACAATCATTATGGTTTTATTCCGGATAAACCCGGCTGAATTTTCTACTTCCCCTTCAAAATGTATCCCATCAGCCTTCAGGTATGTTTCGAAGTTTCCGGGCATATTTCTTCCTGCAATAAATAATTTCATTTTGGGGTGCCTTGTTTTAACGCCCGGCCATACTTCCCTGATGAACCATTTTAATCCTTCCTGGTTGGGGATCCAGTCCAGTGCTCCTATGAAGAACAGGTGTTGGTTTACAGGTTCTTCAACTGAGGGAAATTCATCGGGGAAAATGCCAAAAGGTAGTGTCAGGGAAGGTTTGCTGTTCCCCATTCCCATGAAAGTATTCTTATCCGGGTCGGAAATTGGAACAAGGAAATCATACAGGTTCACCAGTTTAACTTCAAAACTCTTCAATTTCCTGCTTAGCCTTAGGAAATAAACTTTTCTTAGCGGGTTGGATGTTTGTTTCGCCAGGTCTTCCCATATTTTGTGTTCCACATTGTGTGGTCTATAGGCAATTCTCGTTTTACAGGGCAGTTGAATCAACTTGCTGTACTGAAGGGTGTAAAGTCCCTCAAACTGTAGGATATCAAATTCTTTTTCGTGAATTAATTCCTGAAGTTTTTTTAAAAAGGGTTGTGAAAAAAATCTTTTTGCGATATAGGGTTGAACAGGAAGCAGGAAATCAGTAACAACAGACAGAAATCTGATCCGGGTATCCATGTCAAGAAAATAGAACTCCAATGAACTGCTGATTTCAACAGGTATTGTTTCAACAGGAGAAAGATGCCGGGATGTATTCATGGCAAGAATGGTTACCTGTGCACCTTGTTGTGAAAGTGCTTTCGCAAGATGAAAAGTGGCCAGGGAACCTCCGTCCTTCGGCGGCCACGGAGACTTATTGCAAACCAGTAGTATTTTCAACCCGGTGATTTTTAGTTTGTCTCCTCAGCAGATTCGTTGAAGAATTTGAAAAACTTTTTGAAAAAGTTGGAGTATGTTTCAATATTGAAAATAACTGAATCGGTGGCAGCTTTGTATGTGAGGTAAATTCCCATTGGCATTAGCACTGCACTGGCGAACCACATTCCAACAACAGCGGGAATAATGTCTTCTCTTACCATTTTTTGAACAGTAATGGATAAAACGTAGTAAAAAATGAAGAATAAAACCGATACGACAACAGGCATGCCAAATCCACCCTTGCGGATGATGGCACCCAGCGGTGCTCCTATAAAAAAGAAAATGAAGCAGGCAACACTCAGTGTAAGTTTTTCATGCCAGGACATCTCGTATCGTCTAAGCCTTTTTGTTTGCCATTCATGATTTCCTGTATAGGACATCACCAGGTTTTTTCCACTGCGCGCATAGGCTAGTGCCTGTTCAATGAGTGCCATCCTCTCTTCGTCAGAAAGGTTCATGTAAAATTCATTGAGGTTGAGTGCGTATGGTTTTACTACCGGAATATACTCCTCCGGCATTATTTCAGGTTCTCTTTTGAGTAGTACGGTATTGATAAGGATTTTTGCGTTCTGTTCAGTCTGGCTTTCAATCACCTGTAAGGAGGAATCTATGGAATGATTTAGCTGCCGGAGATTCATCATGGAATGATGAGAACGGAATAAATTTTCATCGGTCCGGTTCAGTCCGAAACCTGAGAGTTCAATAACAGCCTGCTGTTCGACAAAGCTCTCCCTGCGGTGCGGATATGTCTTGGTGTTTCTTCGCCTGCGATCCGATTCCACCTCTTCATAATTGTGACCACTGTACATGGTAATTAACAGGTGATTTTTATCCTCCGTGATAACCATGTAAGCGGAGTCGGCAACCGATACCCTGGTGTTTCCCTTCCTTTGCGTATGATCGTATATGAGAACATTGTATAACATATTGGTTCTGAAATCTTTCTGTCCGATTTTTATACTGTAGCCCTCAATGCCGTTGTAAAACACACCCTCCCTTATATGTAGTTCCGGCCTCTGTTGTTGAATGTCATACAGGAGTGACCGCATTTTAAGGTTTGCCAGTGGCAATACATTGTTGGAAAAGAAAAATGCAGAAATAACAATAATCAGGTTCACTATGATAAGAGGGTACATGATTCGCAACAGGGATATGCCTGAAGCTTTCATGGCGGTGAGTTCATAATTTTCTCCCAGGTTGCCGAATGTCATAATGGAGGAAAGTAGTATGGCTAGTGGCAGGGCAAGCGGTACAAGACTAGCCGATGTGTATATCAGAAGCTCCGAAATAACGTCAAACTGCAGTCCTTTTCCTACCAAATCGTCAATGTATTTCCACAGGAACTGCATCAAAAGGACAAAAATGACTATGAAGAATGTAATCACCAGTGGCCCGAGAAAGCTTTTAATAACAAGTAGATGCAGTTTTTTCACGGCCAGGCCCTGTTAGGTTTAATGAATAACTACAAAAGTAATGGTTTTTAATCAAACGCCGGAAATGGCAGAATAGTTTAAAGGCCCATGATATGCTTTAACTTTCCAATCTGGGTATCCCAAAGCTCAATGGCATCCTGTTTATCCTTCTCTTCGGCAAAATCAGTTATTTCCAGCGCAACATCTCCGGTAAGCTCATGAACGTGTATGCGGAATTCAAAGTAGCAGTTCTTGTCGTCGCATTCCAACCAGCGGTAGCGGACGAATTTGTTTTCCTTTTTGGTAAGCATTTCGGCATGTTCTATCACGTCTTTCCAGTGAAACGTGAACAATTCTCCGTTCAGGTTTACGTCATCGGCAAACCATTCCGATAGCCCTCCGGGAGTACTCAACCGGTTAAACAGGACAGAGGGTGATGAATTGAGTGTATATTCCAGCTTATATTTCTGCCTCATAATCAAATAGTTACGCAAAGATCTGTTTACTTTTGCAATATAGAAAAAAAAAGGTATAAAAAAAATTTTTAATGCTATTTCAATTCATTCTAACCAGGATTCTGTGGCGGGCAGGAAATCTGTTTTTTCTGCGGCAATTTTTTCAAAAAGTTTTTATCTTTGCAGCCACCAAATATTTGGCGAGGTAGCTCAGCTGGTTAGAGCGCATGATTCATAATCATGAGGTCGGCGGTTCAAGCCCGCCTCTCGCTACGAAAACCACCCTCAATCAGGGTGGTTCTTCTTTAGAATAATTCCAAATTATATTCGGTGTAACCCTTTATTATTTAAAACGTAAGAAGATTTGAGTTTGTCAAACCAAATTTAACTTCTTATGAGAAAGATGTTTACAATTTTAACGTTGTTTATACTGGTAATTGGTTTTACTGGTCACACGCAGGAACCATTGGTTCACAAAAAGAAAATTTTCAGGGGGGAAAACAACCGGCTTTACATCAATAAGGATCTTCCCGTTTATATTCGTGTTGCTGCATCTCCGGATGACAGTGCTGAATCCTGGCTGCTGTTCAGTGAGACATCACAAAAATTTACTAATCCAATGTACCTGGATGCCGAGGGGTGGAACTCACTCAGGTCGCCATCGGCTGTGGATACTGTCACGAAGAAACTTGTAATGCCTGTTCAGGATATTGTTTTTGAGTTATACACCGATGGCATTGCTCCGGTCACACAACTCAGATATACAGGCGCACAAAGTTTTTCGGCTCCGGGAAAGAAGTTTTTTGGCCGGGAACAGAGAATCGAATTAACTGTTAGGGATGAGAATTCGGGTGTGGATAAGACTTATTTCTCGCTGAACAAAAAGCCCTGGTCTGTATATGATTCGGCAATCCATATTAAGGACGAGGGGGAGTATGAATTTAAGTATTATACCGTGGATAATGTTGGTAATGCAGAAACTATCAAATCTGACAAGTTCCAGTTGGATCTGACACCTCCGGTGAGTTCACACAGAGTGGAAGGATTAACACAAAAAAATGTCCTGTCAAAAAATGCGACCATTCTGCTGCAGTCGGAGGATAATCTTTCAGGTGTTAACAAGATTTACTATTCCATTGACGACGGCAGTTTTGTCAGCTATACACGCCCGATTCCGGTTTCTCTGTTCAGAGACGGAGAGGCAAAACTTAGTTATTACGCCGTTGACAATGTTGGTAATAAAGAGGAAACCAAAAGTATAGGTGCATTTTCATCCTCTCAGTTTGCTTCGGGAGACGCAAACAATCCTGTTTTTGATTTTTATATTGACCGTCTTCCTCCCGAAGTGAGCATTGAGGTGATGGGTGACAAATTTGAAGCAACCAATCTTGTTTATATTTCCGAAAGGAGTCAGTTAAAATTGAATTCCACTGATGATAAATCGGGTGTACAGGCGGTTTACTACAGTTACAATAATTTTCTGACAAGAGAGGAGTATTCAGGACCTTTTGCACCCTTGCTTAAAGGGAATATCAGGTTTTCATACAATGCAATTGACTATGTGGACAATGCCTCCCAGGCAAAAACACAAAACCTGTTCCTCGACCATACCATTCCTGTAACCCAGATCAAATTTGAGGGACCGAGGTTTATCAACCGTGACACACTCTTTATTTCCTCCAAAACAAAGGTAGTATTGGATGCGAAAGATACCGGGTCTGGTATAAAATATATTCACTATTCTCTGAACGAGGAGGGGAAGAATGTTTTTTCAGGTCCGTTTTCACTGGAGAACCAGGGAATACATTCAATACATTATTATGCTGCCGACAATGTAAACAATACAGAAACTAAGAAATCACAGGTGGTTTATGCAGACAATGATCCACCGGTAATTCATTTTCACTTCAGCGTGGAACAGATCGGTGAGAAAACCCTGAGGGATGAAACTTTTTCCATATATCCATCCAATGCGAAGTTATATATCGCCGCCACCGACAACCTTTCAGGAGGAGAGAAACTGGAGTATTCATTGAACGGTGCCGCCCGCAGAAACCTTATTCCAATAGAAAAACTGGTGCCCGGCAATTACGAGGTGGAGATATTTGCCGGCGATGCACTTGGAAATTCATCTTCAAGGCTCGTAAAATTTGCAATAGAAAAATAAATTTTATGATAAAAAGAACTCTTTTTGTTCTTCTTTTAGCCATAATTAGCCTGAATACCTATTCTCAGGAGGAGGAATATATTTCCCTGTTTATTTATAATTTCACACGTTATTTTGAATGGCCTGAGAATCGCAGGACTGGTGATTTCGTGATTGAAATTATGGGGCACGAATCGGTTGCTAAGAAACTAACTGAAATCACTGCCAACCGCACAATCGGAAATCAAAGAATAGTGGTCCGTTTCATTAACTCCCCGGATGATATGGGCAATCCGCATATCATAATGGTTGGGCATTGGCATAGCCGGCATATGCAGCGGGTGCTTTCCAAAATAGGTTCTGTACCTACACTGGTTATATCAGATAAAGAAGGCATGACAAATGAGGGATCGGCTATTAATTTTGTTATCAGGGATGGTTCAATCAAATTTGAGCTAAAAAAGCTTAATGCCACCAAATATGGTTTGAAAGTACATTCCAGGCTGGATAATATGGCTATTCTGCTGGATTGATATCTTTCCCGGGCATTATTGAGCAAAAATGTTAGGCCGGAATAAAAATCCGGCCTTTTCATTTTATACTATTTGACGAATCAAATGAATATTTTTGGCATTCAGCCTTGTATGCCAATGGCGTTACCGCCTTCATCGTACCAATTCGGTATGATATTGTCCCGATAAACCTTCGGATAAGTACAAAGTGAGGTCGCTTCCCTTAAAAAGAGCAATAATTTTTTCAATTGATTGCGATTGGGATCTATTGAATTATTTTAAAATCAATCATCGTAAGTGTCATAATGTCAGTTGATTATATCTGATTTTTATCTGAAAAATGTCTAAAATATTCAACTTCAGAGAATTATTTTTGCTGTTTTTGATTTTTTTGTGTATGGAATCCCAACAATATGCATACCTTTGCCAAACTTATTCATTAACTTTTTTATTTTTTTATGAACATTTATGTAGGTAATGTTGACTACCATTTGAGTGAAGATCAACTGAAAGAATTATTCGAAGAATTTGGTGAAGTTTCATCTGTAAAAATTGTTACTGACAAATTTACTGGTCGTAGCAAGGGTTTTGGTTTTGTAGAAATGGACAATGACGCTGAGGCGCAGGAAGCCATTGATGCTTTGAACGGCAAGACCGTTAACAACCGTGAAATCACTGTTAATAAGGCTCGGCCTAAAACCGAAGGCGGCGGCAACTTTAACCGTGGCGGTGGAAACTATGGTAACCGCAGAGATAACAGATATCCTAAGAATTATTAGAAGACTTCTGATTGAATATAGAAATACGCCGGTTAACCCCGGCGTTTTTTATTCGAGATGGTACTGGCATGAATTAATAGGTGAAATTTTTTACCAACTTATCACTTTGTTTTATGATTTTCAGTCATAGTTTTTCTATTTTGTTCTTTTACAATATGAAACACCCATGATAGTTCCCATGCACAAACACGGATGAACAAACTATAGGTGTTCCCTGTTTGCCGTCAGGCCGGCATCCGTTTGTTAAAGAGCATTAAACGATAAGGTGTAACAGGCTTGTAATTAATAACATAAATTTTTTGTACGAATGAAAAAGGTTTTCCGACAGACTATCACCAGGTGTGGTAGTATTTTAATCCCCGACCAGATTATTATTACTGAAAAAACTGTTACCCGGAAAAAAAGGGATAAAAACCTGATAACAGTGGACACAAAAGTGATTGACATACAAAATATCACTTAGGTAGAAACGGATAAGAATCTTATAGTTACAAGCATTTAAATTGTTGCTTTGGTGGTGATACAATGGAGGTGAGGTTGTTTGCTGCGAGTGATGCAAATGAAATCACGGAAACCATTATGTCACTGAAGAATACCAAAACGCAGGAAGGGGCCGCTTGGGGTGAATCAGCTATTTCTGAACTCGAAAGACTGGTCGGGATGTTTGAAAAAGGCCTGATTTCAGGAGAGAAATTTGAAAATCTGAAAACGAGATTGATATAAGAAAACGCCGTTTCAAATACCTGAAGTTTTGTTACTCCGGATACAGAAAACTGCGGGACGAAGAATCTGAGTGAATTAAAAGTCAGATGCTTCCCCCACGGATGTGAGGTCAGCATCACAAAACATTTAACGCACAAACTTACATCGGCCTTTTTTATTGGGGCAGTGTATACTCAATTCCTGCTCCCGGTCCTAGCGGGATATCCAACCAAACCCATCCGATAAGCAAGGCCGACCAAAATATAAAGAATAGTATGGAATAGGGCAGCATAGTGGAAATGAGCGTACCTATACCTGCTTTTTCATCGTATTTATGGAAATAGGCTATTATGAGTGCAAAGAAGCTCATCATGGGGGAAATCACATTGGTTACACTGTCGCCAATCCTGTAAACTGCCTGTGACAATTCAGGTGTATAACCCAAAAGCATAAAGACAGGGATAAATACAGGACCTAAAATGGCCCATTTGGCAGATGCGCTTCCCATAAACATATTGATGAAACCTGAGAGGAAAATGAACATAACAAGCAGAGGTATGATGCCCAGGTTCATTTGGTTCAGAATCTCTGCACCTCCAACGGCAATTACCAGTCCCAGGTTACTCCATTTGAAATAAGCCACGAACTGGGCAGCAAAAAATACCAGAACCAAAAAGGAAACGAGAGTTTTAAAACTTGCCACCATTCCCTTCACCACATCATGGTCATTCCTGAATTTTCCTGTGATTCCGCCATAAACAATACCGAGTGATGCGGCAACTACAAAGAGGAACGCGATGAATCCCTTGAGTACGGGTGAGCTTAACAATCCTCCATCACTTCCACGCAGTAATCCGTTCTGGGGAATTAGTCCAAGCAGTAGGACAGCGACCCAGAAAAGTGCCACAAGAGCAGTATATTTCAATCCTTTTTTTTCCTGTTTTGAAAGTCTTTCCACGGGATCGGGAACAACATTGCCGGTGTATTTGCCAAGCCTTGGTTCCACAATTTTTTCGGTAATCCATGTTCCCAAAGCTGCTAACAGGAATGTGGAGGTGAACATGAAATAGAAATTGGCAGTTGGATTGACATAGTATTCCGTGTCAATTATCCTTGCTGCCTCTGTGGATATACCGGCCAGGAGGGGATCAATGGTGCCGATGAGGAGGTTGGCACTAAAGCCACCTGAAACACCGGCAAAGGCTGCTGCCATACCGGCAATGGGGTGACGGCCTACCGAGTGAAAAATAATACCTCCCAATGGAATGAGCAACACATATCCCAGGTCGGAAGCAATATTGGAAAGGATTCCTGAAAGGACAACCACAAAGGTGAGCAGTTTTGCAGGAGACTTCAGCACAAGCAGTCTGATTGCAGCGCTGATTAATCCGCTGGCCTCGGCAATACCAATACCAAGCAGTGCAACCATTACGATACCCAATGGGGCAAAACTGGTATAGTTATCCACCATTTTCAGGATAATCATGTGCAAGCCTTCCCGTGAGAGAAGGTTAACGGTGTGAATGGTTTCCTTCGTTGCAGGATGTATCACTGTCCAGTCCAGCAAATGGCCAATGTAGGAAAATACCAGTGCCGACAAGGCAAAAATGGCAAACAAACTGGCAGGATGGGGCAGGGCATTTCCTCCCTTTTCCACTATATTCAGAAACCAGTTAAAAATAATTTTCAGGTATTTTTTTAACAAACCGGGGATTTTCTTTAGTAATTCCATCTTGTGAGATTATAGTTGTCAGTGGTATCGAACATATACTTTTTTTTTGATTTGTAAAAGATTAATCGATTAAATGGCTGATTCACAAAAAAATACCGGCTACCATTTTCAAAGCAACCGGCATGAGGTTTAAACTGATTTTTATACAATTCCTGCAAAGCCCATAAAGGCAAGTGCCAGTAAACCTGCGGTAATCAGAATAATAGGATTTCCCTTTAAACCTTTTGGTATATTCATCAGTTCAAGTTGTTCCCTGATTCCTGCAAGAACAAGCAACGCCAGGGTAAAGCCAATGGCATTAGCGATTGCAAAAACCACTCCTTCAACAAGGTTCAGGTCTTTTTGAATGATAAGAATGGCCACGCCAAGAATGGCACAATTTGTTGTTATCAATGGCAGGAACACACCGAGGGCCTGGTAAAGAGGAGGGCTTACCTTTTTCAGAATGATTTCGACCATTTGAACCAATGAGGCAATCACCAGAATATAGGTGATGGTGCGTAGGTAAACAATTTCAAAGGGCAGAAGAATGTAATTAAAGATAAGGTATGTAACAATTGATGCGAGTGTCATGACAAACATTACTGCTCCTCCCATACCCATAGCGGTGGAAATTCTGCTGGATACACCAAAAAACGGGCATAATCCGAGAAATTGCGCAAGAACGATATTGTTAACCAGTATGGCCGATATAATAATAACGATGTATTCCATGGCTTTACTTTTTTTCTTTGTTCAGGTTGTTAACAATGGCAATGATATAACCCAGGGCTATAAAAGCACCGGGGGCAAGCACAAATACCAGCATCCCGTCGGCTTTTATAATTGGTATGTCAAAGAGCGAGTTACTGCCCAGCAGTTCCCTTGCTCCGCCCAAAAGGGTGAGAGCAAGAGCAAATCCCAGCCCCATTCCAAGTCCATCCACTAAAGAGGACCAGGCATTATTTTTCGAGGCGAATGCTTCGGCACGGCCCAAAACTACGCAGTTTACAACAATCAAGGGTATAAATAAACCAAGCTGCTCATGCAAAGGCGCAAGGAAACCTTCCATAACCATATCCACCATAGTAACAAAGGTGGCAATGATTACTATAAAGGCAGGAATTCTAACCTTGTTGGGGATGAGGTTTTTGATTAGCGAAACAACCAGGTTGGACATCACCAGTACGAAAGTGGTAGCAAGTCCCATGCCCAGGCCGTTAAAAGCAGTAGTTGTTGTTCCAAGTGCCGGACACAGACCCAGCATGAGAACAAAAACGGCATTATCTTTAAAAAACCCTTTTGTAAAATTTTTTATCTGGCTCATTCCTTACCTCCTTTCATATATTTTTCCCAGGCAAGCTGAACTGCTTCGCAATAGGCTCTTGTGGTAATTGTTGAAGCGGTAATTGCATCCACGTCCCCCCCGTCTTTTTTCACCCTCAGCCTGAATGTTTCAGGATTCTGGCCGGCAAACTGAAGGTGAAAATCGGATTTTTTTGTTTCCATCTTATCTCCCAGTCCGGGTGTTTCCTTATGCTCAAGTACTTCAATCCGGTTGATGGTGCCATTGGGCAGCAGTCCGACCATTAACTTAATGGTGCCGCTAAAGCCTTTGTTTGTATAGGTCTCCACGGCTGTGCCCACCAGCTCGCCATCCATTTTGGCAGGATAAAACAACAGGACTCCATCCCCAGTAGGTAAACTAAATGCCTCACCGGTAGGATTGTTGTTAAACTCAGGTACAACTGCCCTGATAGCCCGATTTTTCTTCTCTGCTTTTGCAAATGCGATTGGTTCCTTGGTAATTTCATAAATAAACCCCAGAGATGCCGCCGAAACAAGTGATACCAGCAAAAGAGTAATTACCATATTGAAGAAGGTCGATTCTCTCTTAGCCATTTTTTACCTCCTCTCCAAATCTTTTAGGTTTCACATAATTATTTATAAGGGGTACAAATGCATTCATGATCAGTATTGCAAACGAGATACCTTCGGGGTATGCTCCCCACACCCTAATAGCGACAGTTATCAGGCCAATACCAACTCCATATATCCATTGTCCTTTGGTTGTCATGGGTGATGTAACATAATCGGTTGCCATGAAAATTGCTCCAAGCATAATTCCTCCGGCAAGCAGGTGGAACAGTGGATCGGCATTTTGTTCGGGATTCACCAGCCAGAGGATTCCGGTTAAAATACTGATACTTAATAAAATGCTTGTTGGAATATGCCATGTAATAATTTTCCTGAGGAGCATGTATAAACCGCCCAGGATGAGAGCAAATGCCCCAACTTCTCCAAGGCTGCCTCCCATCTTACCAATAAACAGGTCGAAGTAGGAGGGTATTTGTTCCATGATAGCCGAAACACCTTTTCCGCTACTGATGGCTTCTTTCATGATTGCCAGGGGAGTGGCTCCCGTGGTGGCATCGGTGTAAGCCAGGCGCGATACAATTGGCTCAGGCCATGAAGTCATTTGCACGGGGAATGAAATGAGAAGGAAAACTCGGCCTACCAGTGCAGGGTTAAACGGGTTGTTTCCCAATCCTCCAAAGGTCATCTTACCCATGCCAATTGCCACAAGACTACCTATGACAATGATCCACCAGGGCAGGTTGGCAGGAACGTTGAAAGCCAGCAGCAGTCCTGTAACCAACGCAGAGCCATCAGTGATTGTGGTTTTTTGTTTCAGCAAAAATTTTTGAATGAGGTATTCAAACCCCATGCAGGAAACAACCGCAATCAGGGTAACAATGATAGCCCCCAGGCCAAAAAAAGTAACGGAAACTGCCAGGGCAGGTATCAGGGCAAAAACCACTCCATACATCAGCTTTTTTACAGTTTCGTTGCTGTAATTGTGAGGGGAGGGTGAAACGGTAATTAGTTTATTCATTCTTTATTGTTTTCTTGAACGGATAATTTTACTTACGGAAGATTTTCCCAGACGAATATAATCCAGAAGTGGTCTTCCCGCGGGACAAACATAACTGCATGAGCCGCATTCCATGCAATCCAGCACCTTGTCTTTTTCAAGCCTGTCCCAAATTGTTTTTTCCGTGAGGGTCATCAGCAGGTAGGGCTCAAGCCCCATGGGGCATACACTCACACATTTGGCGCAGCGGATGCAAACCACATTCTCAGGACGACGCGATTCATTTTCAGGGAAAAGGAGAATACCTGATGTACCTTTTGTTACAGGAGCCTCCAGGGTGTTCAGTGCCTTGCCCATCATGGGGCCTCCATTCACAATTTTACCTGTATCATCGGGTACACCGCCGGCGGCTTCAACCAAAACAGAAACAGGCGTCCCAATGCGTACCAGGAAGTTGGAAGGTTTTGCAACCGATTTACCACTCACAGTGACAACCCTTTCAAACAGGGGCTTGTTTTTCTGTACAGCCTCGTATACTGCATAGGCTGTACCCACATTGTGAACAACCGTACCCACATCAATTGGTAAACCACCTGAAGGTACCTCACGGTGAATGAGTGCTTTAATCAGTTGTTTCTCACCACCCTGTGGGTATTTCACCTGGAGTGAAGTTACTTCAATGCCTTCGTATTTTTTAGCGAGTTCTGAAAGGTGCGTTATTGCATCGGGTTTGTTGTTTTCAATTCCAATAATGGCTTTGGTCACATTCAGTGCTTTCATGAGCAGGGTGGTACCAACCAGCAGTTCTTCACCCTTTTCCAGCATCAGCCTGTGATCCGATGTCAGGTATGGCTCACACTCCACACCATTGATAATGAGAACATCGGCCTTTTTGGTTTTTGGTACGGCAAGTTTGATATGGGAAGGGAAGGTGGCTCCGCCAAGACCAACTATACCTGCTTCCAGGGTTTTGGCGATAATCTCTTCGCCGCTGATGCTGTTGGATGTGTTTAGTGCAGGTGACCGGTCAATGCTTTCCTCCCACTCATCTCCTTCCACTTTTATGACCACACAGGGGCGTTTGTAGCCTGTACTGTCAAGCACATTGTCAATTTTTTCCACAGTGCCTGAAACAGAGCTGTGAATATTGGTTGAAACAAAGCCGGAAGGTTTTGCTATAAGGGTACCCGTTTTTACTTTGGCGCCCTTCTCCACTACAGGGGTGGAAGGGGCACCAATGTGCTGCTGAATGGGTATACAAACTGTTTCGGGAGGCGGGATAACCACTATGGGGCTTGAGGAGGAGAATTTATTCTCTTCCGGGTGAACACCGCCTTTTGGAAATGTTTTTAACACGCTAATCCTCCAGTATTTTAGTTAAGATTTTAATATTTAATTATTCCTCCTTTTTCACTCCGGCCGTTTCCTCTTTTACCTTTCTTGGCGGAAGGTTGATTTCCAGGATGGCATTGGTTGGACATTCCGGCGGGCATTTACGGCAAAGCTTGCACTTAACCGGATCTATATAGGCCAGGTTATTTTCCATGGTAATGGCGTCAAAGGTGCAGACTTTCACACATTTTCCGCAACCTATACACGCCACTGCACAGTATTTGCGGGCTATACCTCCTTTTTCTTTATTGATACAGGAAACAAAAATCTTTCTATCCTTGGGGTTCTTTTTCCTGAGTTCTATTATTGTTCTTGGGCAGGCAACCACACAGGCATTGCAGGCAGTACACTTTTCATCAATCACCTCGGGCAGTCCGGTTACCGGGTTCATGTAAATGGCATCAAACTTACAAACCACAACACAGTCGCCATGTCCAAGGCAACCGTGTGGACAACCAGTATCACCGGTATAAAGTGCGTGCTCAACGGCACAGGAAGTTGCTCCGTCGTAAACACTGGTTTTGGGTCTGTGCTCGGGGCTTCCGGAGCATCTCACAACTGCAACCAGCGGGTCTTTTGCAACCACTTCTTTTCCAAGGATTTTTGCCACCAGGGCCATGGTACCGTTTCCGCCAACAGGGCAGTAGAAGGATGAAATATCATCGGCCTTTACAAGTGCCTCGGCAAATGCGCGGCAACCGGGCACAGAGCATCCGCCACAGTTGGCTCCGGGAAGGATGGCTTCTATGTCATCAATACGCGGGTCTTCAATCACCTTGAATTTCTGTGCAATCAGGTATAGGATAACTGCGGCTACCGCACCGATAATTCCCAGGGTGATAATGGAGTATAATACGATTGGACTCATTGCTTAAATAGTTTCAATTTTTCTGAGTGAAAAAGAAAAGGTTTTTTTGAGCGATTTCCCGAATAACCCGAGTAAAAGATAGTAGGGAACCAGGATACCAATTGCTGCTATGCCCGCAATTTTTTCACTTCCTGTAATAAGGGTGAGCAGAATAAGGGTAAAGAGCACAGCCAGGAAAGGCAGGATATAGCCAACAACAAGAGCTTTTATCCCGGTGGATTCAAGCAGAACCACTTCCACCTGGTCGCCTGGGGTAAATTCAGCAGCAGTCCCGGACTGGTATATATCAACGAGTTTATCCTGTGAATCGCCTATTGAGCATGCATTTTTTGAATTGCAGGAGCCACAGGCCGACCGGGAAATTATACTTACCCTGATGTGATTCCGGTCGACTGACTGGACTATTCCCGGATGGCAAATGGTTTGTGTGCCGCTCATAGTACCATTTTTGATTTGAATCTACAAAAATACTACTGCAACTGAATAAAAGATTGCTTTTTATCATGTTTTGGGCTCACAGCCACAATTTTTATTTATTTTGATTCCAAATAATTTACATAAGAAAAGAAGGTTAACCTGTTTAATTAAAAAACTTATCATTTGTTCCATGTTTAGGGTCAAACAGGTTAACCCCGGCTTAGAAAATGTTAGTGTTTCAAAGTTTTGAAACCCTTACATTTTCTTTGTCGTCAGAATAATTCATGGTTTTTATGGATTATTCGGGCTAAAATGATAAGGATTTTTAAATTTATTTCAATGTTATTATGCCGGTATTAAAGGAGGTATTTTTTAATGAGAATTATTGAATCCTCTACGCAGAATCTTTATTATGTCGTTTTTTAGTGGTTACAGCACTAAATCGCCTGCGGCGAATTATGTTCAGCGTAGCCGATGAAGGATTGTAAAAAAAATAAACCGGAAAAAGCAATATCTTCCCCGTAGGGGATTAACATGTATTTTCCTGGATATGAAAGATGAAAAACGTTAATAAGGTTACCATCAGGCTTTTTATTTTATAGCCCACGGTTTAAACCATGAGTTAAGGTTGATAACCAATTCAGCTGATTTTTGCCCAGTTTTCCTGCTGCTGGCGTTTTTCGGTGAGTTGCTTCCGAATGATCTCATTCTCCGGTTTTTCCAGCAGGGAATCCTTTTCCAGCAAAAGGACTGCCTCATCCCTGGCCAGTTGCAGCAGTTGTCCGTCCCTGGCCAGGTTGGCAATTCTCAAATCAAAGGGTACACCGCTCTGCTGCGTTCCTTCCAGGTCGCCGGGTCCACGCAGCTGCAGGTCCACTTCTGCAATTTCAAAACCATCGGTAGTTCTTACCATGGTTTCCATTCGCCGTCGGGCTTCCTGAGTTAACCTGTAAGATGTCAGGAGAACACAATAGGACTGGACGGCACCTCGCCCAACACGCCCCCTTAACTGATGCAGTTGCGAGAGGCCAAACTTTTCGGCACTTTCAATCACCATGACCGTGGCATTTGGAATATTCACACCCACTTCAATTACCGTAGTGGCTACCATAATATGTGCTTTTCCATCCACAAAAAGCCGCATGGCAAATTCCTTTTCCTCATTTTTGAGTTTACCATGTACAATACTCACTGTGTAGCGGGGAGGGGGGAATGCCTGAACAATGTGATGGTACCCTTCTTCCAGTGCCAGGTAATCCATTTTCTCAGATTCCCTGATGAGGGGATAGACAATATATACCTGCCTGCCTTCCTCTATCTGCTTTGCCAGGAACCCATTCAGTTTCATACGCTGGCTTTCCTGGAAATGAATTGTTTTTATAGGTTTACGGCCGGGAGGCATTTCATCTATCACGGAAACATCCAAATCGCCATACATGGTCATGGCAAGGGTGCGGGGTATAGGTGTTGCTGTCATTACCATAATGTGCGGAGGGTGATCGCTTTTTTCCCAAAGCCTGGCACGTTGCGCAACACCAAATTTGTGCTGTTCGTCAATCACCACAAATCCAAGGTTTTTAAACTGTACACTTTCCTCAATCAATGCATGCGTACCAATGATGATGTTCAGTTCGCCATTAATCAGTTTTTCGTGAATGTTTGCCCTTCGTGCCTTTTTGGTAGAACCTGTAAGCAATTCAACGCTCACAGGAAGGCCCTTCAAAAGTTCCTTCACGGTTTCAAAATGCTGTCCTGCAAGTATTTCGGTGGGAGCCATGATGCAACTCTGGAAACCATTGTCCATTGCAATAAGCATACACATAAGGGCCACAAGTGTTTTGCCGCTGCCCACATCTCCCTGCAAAAGACGGTTCATTTGTTTCCCCGAACCCAGGTCTTTGCGGATTTCCTTTATCACTCTTTTTTGGGCACCGGTAAGTTCAAATGGCAGATTATCACTGAAAAACCGGTTAAACATTTCACCCACGGTGGAAAAAACATATCCTTTCACCGTTTTCTCACGGTTCACCTTCATGCGTAGGATGGCCAGCTGTATGTAAAGGAGTTCCTCAAATTTGAGCCTGTATTCCGCTTTTTTTAAGGCTTCGGCATTCGATGGGAAATGAATGTTGAGCAGAGCTTCATTGATGGGCATGAGGTTCATTTTACTGATAAACCAGCCGGGAAGGGTTTCGGGTATTTTGCCATAGGCTGATTTCAGAACCTGCATGACAAGTTTTTGTATCACCCTGGAAGTGATGAAGCTGTTTTTCAGTTTCTCGGTTGTATTGTAAAAACCCTGCAGTGCCGCGTTTATGTTTTTTTCAGCTTTTTCCACCTCCTCCAGTTCGGGATGCACGAGGGTTACTTTGTTACCGTATAGGGTAGGTTTCCCAAAAACTATATATTTTATGTTGGGTTTAAGTGAGTCCTTCATCCACTTCAATCCCTTAAACCAGACCATTTCCAGCGTTCCGTTGCCATCTGATAACCAGGCAATCAATCTTTTTTTATTGCCCCCTCCTGTAATTTCTGTACGCACAATCATACCAATAACCTGTATGTAGGGCAAATCGGCATGAATGTCTGAAATCCGGTAGTAGCGTGTTCGATCAATATGTTTGTACGGGAAATAATAGAGAAGGTCTTCGTTGGTGAAAATATTCAGTTCTTTATTCAAAAGTACCGCTCTTTTAGGTCCAACACCCTGTAAATACTGAATTTCATTTTTCAGAAGCGGTAACATGAAAGAAGGCTTTTTTTGTAAATATCGTAAAAGTTATTTTTGTTAGCGAATTTAGTTTTTCAACAGGCAAAATAGTTTTGAAAATACAGATGTACAGGCTTAAACTTTTTTGGAAATATTTTGTCTACCAGTTGACTGCCAAAAGCAAAAAGGGACATGGGATTCATTCTCCCTTTGTTTTTAAACTCGCCAGGGCAGTTTTGAATGATGAGCGAAGGTTTTCTGAGTTTGATCGAATTGACAAAAGACGTTCTTTGTATTTGTTGTGTGACCGTGAAATTCCAGTAGTTGATTTTGGCGCCGGTTCAAGGGTGATGAAAGGCTCTCCCAGAAAAGTGAGCGAAATTGCAAAATATGCCTGTTTGCAGCCAAAATATGGCGAGCTTCTTTTCCGGCTGGTAAGGTTTTTTCAGCCTGAAAGGATTGTTGAATTTGGCACTTCATTGGGCATTGGGACTCTTTATATTGCATTTGCCTCGCCAAACGGAAAAGTATTTTCCGTTGAGGGCTGTGAAAGTGTGGCCGGCATTGCCAGAGAAACTATGATACAGGAGGGTGCAGCGAATGTGAAGATTGAAACTGCTGAATTTTTGGCACTGCTGAAACAAAACAGGCTACCCTTTGAAAGGGTCGATTTTGTTTATTTTGACGGGGGCCATACACGTGAAACAACCTTGTTTCTGTTTGAAACAATGCTGGGAAAAATAAATGAAAACACAATTTTTGTTTTCGATGACATCAGGTGGTCAGTTGGTATGGAGAAGGCATGGAAGGAGATTTGTTCCAACCCGCGGGTAAGCCTCAGCATTGACCTTTTTGCAATGGGTTTGGTTTTTTTCCACAAAGGAATTTCAAAGCAGCATGTAGTGTTAAAATATTAAAAATATTGTTAAACAGTTTTCGTTTTATTCATTTATCAGCTAATTTCGGACGCCCTTAATAAATTATAATTCAAAGCAATAATGGAAAAAATTATTTCAATCAACCAGATAGCCAAAAACTACAAAATAGGCAGCATCATTGTGAAGGCATTGCGTTCAGTGACAGTAGAGATCAATAAAAACGAGTATGTTGCCATCATGGGGCCTTCCGGATCGGGAAAATCCACCCTCATGAACATTATCGGTTGTCTTGATACACCAACTTCAGGCGAGTATATACTGAACGGTACCAATGTGAGCAAGATGGATGATAACCGGCTTGCGGAAATCCGTAATAAAGAGATAGGCTTTGTATTTCAAACCTTTAACCTTTTGCCCAGGTATACCGGTTTGGAAAATGTGATGTTGCCACTGATTTATGCAGGTTTATCCAAGCAGGACAGGGTGAAGCGTGCCATTGAGGTAATGGAGAGCGTGGGATTGGGCGACAGGATGGACCACAGGCCCAATGAATTGTCAGGTGGTCAGCGTCAGCGCGTAGCCGTTGCCAGGGCCCTGGTTAACAATCCTTCTATTATACTGGCCGATGAGCCTACCGGAAACCTCGATTCCAAGACTTCCCTGGATATCATGAACCTGTTTGCCGAGATTCACGACAAGGGGAATACCATTATCATTGTAACGCACGAAGAAGATATCGCGAAACATGCCCACAGGATTATCCGACTGCGCGACGGAGAGATTGAGGATGATTTCAGGAACCCCAACCCGGTAAAAAGACATGAAACTGTTCCTGAGGAGATTGAATAATACCAGCAATGAAGATATATACCAAAACAGGAGATAGCGGCAGTACATCACTCATTGGTGGTACGAGGGTGCCAAAGTTTCATATAAGGATAGAGGCTTACGGAACGGTAGATGAACTGATTAGTTATGTTGGCCTGCTGCGGGACCAGGGAATTGGACAGAACCACCAGGACCTGCTCGTGATGATACAGGACAGGCTGATGGCCTGTGCAGCTATTCTGGCAACCGATTGTGAAAATTGTGATGTAAAGGTACCTGAGATACAGGAAAATGATGTTCAGGTTCTGGAGAGAGCCATTGATACCATGGAGGATAGCCTTCCGCCATTGACAGGTTTTATTCTTCCCGGCGGTCATCAGGCTGTATCTGTTTGTCATATTGCACGAACCATTTGCCGGCGGGCCGAGAGGAAAACCCTTTTTCTTTCCCGGGAACATGCCGTTGACTCCATGGTGATTAAATACCTGAACCGCCTTTCAGACTTCTTTTTTGTGCTTGCCAGGAAAATTTCATCGGAATTGAATGCCGAGGAGATTCCATGGAAACCTGACTTGTAAAATTCATTTTTATTTCTAAATTTGCGCAACTTTACAAAAAGTAAGAAAATTTAGGATAAACTATCAAATCAGGGATATGTACTGGACACTTGAACTTGCATCGAAACTGGAAGATGCTCCCTGGCCGGCGACTAAAGAGGAATTAATTGACTATGCCATCAGGTCGGGCGCGCCGCTGGAAGTGATTGAAAACCTTCAGGAGATTGAGGATGAAGGTGAAATTTACGAGAGTATTGAAGACATCTGGCCGGACTATCCCAGCAAGGATGACTTCTTTTTCAATGAAGACGAATATTGAAAGCTATTCTTACCTGCGAAATATATCGTTTCTGCCCTTTGGTCGAATTTCTTCCAGCCAGCTAAACTCCTGCAATAATAAATCTGCCGGTTGTAGGTAATCGGGTGGATAAAGAGTACCCTCCGGCTTGGTGATAAATACAATTTCATCAGGTTTATTGTCTTTAATCCTGATGAGAAGTTGCTGACTGGAAGCTTTGTTTACTCCTATGAGCTCTTCCCGGCCATCTTTTTTTTCTTCCTTCAGGTAATAAATAGTTTCCACATTTCCAATAACATGAAAGTGATCCAGTTTTCCCTCGCGAAAATAACCGAACATTTCCCTCCCTTTTACCTGGTTAAACCTGTTTTCTCCCTCATCGGACACCATAAATGCCTTTGATGGCAGGTGCATATAGTCTGTTTTTCTGTTTTTGGTGTAAATAGTGATCCTTTCTGCAGTGATCTGGGACCCTTCAAACCATAAGACAGGTTTCACATGCATATGTATAGCGGAATCCCTGAAATCATACACAAGTGAATCACATTTTCCCTGTATATCGCTCTTGAAAAACCTGGTTCCGTACCATGCTTTAAGAATGCGGAATTCTTCCCCTTGAGGGATGAAGGATTTCAGCGTATCGGCATGAAGAAAAAGTGAGTCCCCATCTGTAACCTGTATGAATTCGGACCTGCCGGTAATCATCATCCATTCGGGTTCGCGGTAGAAAATACCGTAATCACCTTTCAGAATGACTTTCTCAACTGTATCATTCACTTCAATATTACTGAAAGCCCTGCCAAAATCCACCTCCCTGTCGTAAAAAACAGTGTCAGCTTTGAGTATCTGACTTTCATTTACCACATAAGCGTTTTTTGTAAACTTCAGCTGGTTAGTTTTTTGGTTGAACCATCCAGCCTCCGCATAGGAGAATCCGTCCTCGGAGGTGATTGTGGTGGGTCCAAGGAAATCGGCAATTTCAGTTTGGACGTTGTATTTCAGGCTGTCAGAAAAGATTGTGTAATCGGGGTGTTTGATTGTAATATCGTGGGCAAAATAAAATGTCTTAAGCTTGGTGAAGTAATACCCCCTGCGGCTTTCCAATTTGCTATCGGCATTCTCAATCACTGCACCTTTATTGTAGATTGCAAGGTTCCTGTTCAGGTCAAAATCTAGTTCGTCGGTTGTGAGCGTTGTTTGGTTGTTTGCCAGTCTTACCTTTCTTTTGACAGCAGCTAACCGGGTACGGCTGCTGTATTCCACATAGTCACCCGATAACTGCAGTGTATCCCCCTGGTTGAAATTTACGTTTCCGAATGCAAATACCATATTTTCATTATCATGAATATGTGCACTGTCAGAAATCATGATTACATCCTCGTGTTTGAGGCGAACATCCCCGATAAGCCTTCTTACTCCTTCTCCAAGTGAGGCATCGTATTCCAGTGAGTTGGCATTCAGTATTTCTACCCTGCGGGATTGTTGTTGTCCAAACAGATCAGATCCACATGCAAGTAGAAATATCAAAATATATACATGCAGCCTGGAATACATTAGCATTGATTGGTTGATTATTTTAACCAGCCCTGGTTATCAAAACTGCAATTTCTGAAATACTCATCAATTCGCACATAGGTTCTTTTCTGCTTTTCCTTTAGCCAGTTTTCCAGTACCCTTCTTTTTTTATCCATGAGGGCCATTTCCTGAATTACATCGTAATCTTCCTTAAGATTGGCTCTGTGCGGGCGTGTTTGCGAGGAGAGGTAGAGAATTTTGTAAACTGTTTTTCCTTTGTCAACTTTTGTTTCAAACACATTGGAGATTTCACCCACTTTTAAATCCCTTATGGCAACATATTCAGATGATGGAAGCTGGTCCATCTCAAACCTTGAAGATCGGGTATTTGGATTGATTAACAATCCACCGCTCATCCTCGTTTCGGTATCATCGGAATATTTGGCAGCAGCCATGCGAAATGTAATGGTTTCAGTGCGAACGGCTTGCGCAATACTGTCAAGTTGCTGACGGGCTTTTATCTTAGCTTCTTCAGATGCAGCAGGGGTCATAAGAATGTGCCGTACATTAACCAGTTCCCCCCGTCGTTCGATCAACTGCACAATATGAAAGCCGAATTCGGTTTCAAACACCTGGGATACACGATCATCTTTCAGGGAGAATGCAACATTGGCAAATTCGGGAACCACATCAGTTCTTGAAACAAATCCAAGTTCACCACCGCGCCGGGCAGTTCCCTGATCCTGAGAATAGAGGATGGCCATGGTGGCGAAACTATCCCCACCCACAATTCTTTGCCTGAGCTGGTTCAGTCGTTCCTTTACTTCGAATTTCTCGGTCTCACTCAGTTCAGGGTATTTCACAATCTGGCGCAGTTCTACCTGTGAATTAATCATTGGCAGGCTGTCAGGATGAATTTTACTAAAAAAGTTTCTTACCTCTGAAGGAGTTACATTAATTTCCCCGGTAATTACCGTTTGCATCTCACGGGTTATAAGCTGGTCGCGGACAATATCCCTGAGATCTTCCTTGATCTCAAGTATGCTTTTATTGTAATACTCCTCCAGGGCCTGTTCCGAGCCGATTTGCCTGATAAAGTACTGCAGGCGGCTGTTCATTTCCTGTTCGACATCCGATTCCGACACTATAATACTGTCAATGGCGGCCTGGTTAATAAGTAGTTTTTGTTCCATCAATTCCTCCAGTATCTGGCAACGGGTGTTACTACGGACGGGTATATTCTGTGCCCTCATCTGCAATAGCTGGGCTTCAATTTCCGACTGCAAAACCGTATTCTTACCCACTATGGCCACTACCCTGTCAAGGATAAAAGGCTGGGATTGTAAAAAGCTGATATTAAAAAAAAGAATGGCGGGGATCAAAAGGATTCTGTATAGCATGATAATATGGAAGGTTGATTAATATAATTCAAACAGGTTTTTTGAAACAGCTTCACCGTATACATTTTTTTCAAGATTCTGCAGGAACTCCAGTTTTCTTTTATTGATAATAATACTCCGGATATTCTCTTCGACAAGAGACAAGGGAGCTACATTACTTTTTAGTTTGTATTCCTTTATGCCTGCAAAATAATAATAAAGCGAATCATTGGTTTCAATATAATTGTTATTTCTCAAAAATCTTGCCTGATCGGGAATTTCAACCGGAATTTCCCTTAATAACAAATCAAAATAAAACCAGTCATCGTTAAAATAGTCGTATTTGACTGCATACTGGTAACCGTAACTTTCCAACAGGGGTGTATCATTCTCATTCCTGTACCAGGTTTTAATTTTATCAATATTAGGAGCTCCCCTGGAAACCTTGATAAACATGCCCCTTACTGCATTCTGGTTGAGAATGAAATTGGAACTGTTCTGTTCATAGTAATTCATAATCTCCCTTTGGGAAATGATGGTGTCCAGTTTTTGATTCAGCAGTTGCTGCTGGTACTTGTAAATTATTAAAGATGCCCTGTAATCGGCAATCTGTTTATCAAAGTTCTTATCCTTATCTGATAAATTCATTTCCGCCTTACGCAACATGAGCTCTTTGTTTATCCAGTTGTCAACGAACTTTTTCGCGATAAGCGCACTATCGCGCGGGGTAATTCCTTTTGGGAAAATATCAGCTATATCGCCTTCGTACAAATACTTGTTGTGTACTTTAGCAATTGGTTTCTGGTTGGGTTTCTTTTCGAACATATTGCATCCACCCAATAAAAAGGACAAGATCAAGGTAGTAAGAATCAGTTGTTTCACTTCTTTACAATTTAGGCTTGAATTTTCTTATTAATTCTGATAATACTTCTTTATCCACTTTCACGGAATAATCTTTCTTCAGCTTTTCCACCCACTCTCTTTCCATCTTTTCCTGAAAACGGGAGATAACAAGTCCCCGGATTTCATCCAGAGGCAGGGGTTCGGGTTTAACCACCGAATGAACAAAAAAGAACACATTATTATCCTGAACCTGAATACCATCACTTAATCCTTTTTTCCATGCAATATTTCCGGATAAAGGAAATTCCTCAATGGAAAAGACCTTACGTTCCAGTGTCCAGTTTTTTTCTCCAATATTCCTGTTGAGAATATTAACGACGGACTGCTCCGAATATTTTCTGCGGGTATTTCTTGAAGCCAGCCGATGCGCTTCGGCAAGATCCCTGCCTGAGCGGAAATAAAAAATGCTTGCATCCATTTTTTCCTTACTCATAAAATTTTTTCTGTTGTCAGAGAAATACTTTTCCAGTCCTGCCGAATCGGAAACAGCCCTCGACCAGATTTTTCTTTCGGTAATTTCAAATAAAAGCAGACCATCATAGTATTCCTTAACGATGTAACGAAATTCCGGATATTTTTTTTCGAGATTCTGTTCTTCTCTTTCCATCAGTTTTACGGCCACAAAATCCTTATACTGTAGAGATACAAAGTTTCTGATTTCTTTGGCGGGCACAAATCGACTGTTTATCCTCAGAAATGAGGCAAATTCATTACCTGTACAGGGATTATTCTGAATATAAAAAAGAGGTTTGCCGTAAATCTGATTAAATACTGCGGGGCCTGTTTCTCCAGTGAACCAGGATTCAGGTAAATTCAGGAAATACTCAAGATTGCCCGGTTCCTCGCGGAAATCATACTCTTTTTTCAGGTCTTCCAGGAAATTATTGCGAATGAAATAACTTCTTTCATCCCCGGCAGAGTATAGTTTTTCCCGTAATTCGTCCTTCACGCTTTGGTATCCGGAAACTTCCCTTTTATCGGTCAATTTCACTATATGCCAGCCGTATTGGGTAAGGAAAGGTTCTGATACATCCCCCTTTCGCTTTAAGGCGAAGGCCACTTTTTCAAATTCAGGGATCATACTGCCGGTGCCAAACCAGTTCATCTCACCATTGTTGGCGGCACTCGCCATATCCTGCGAATACTCCCTGGCAAGCTGACCGAAATCCTCTCCATTCTGAATCCGTCGGTAAATAGTTTCGGCTTTTTCTTTTACCTCCATGATTGAATGATCACCGGCTTCTGCAGGAAGTCTGAGTAATATGTGCTGAAGTTTAACTTCTCCGGCAGCTTTCCTTTTGTCATTTACCCTGATTAAATGATATCCAAATCTTGACCTTACCGGCAGGGAAACCTCACCAACAGGTAATTCATAGGCAGCTTTTTCAAAGGGATAAACCATTTGAAATGCAGTAAAGTAGCCAATTTCACCACTGTTAAATTTTGCCGAGGGGTCATCAGATGCCCTGCGTGCAACTGCCTCAAATTCTTCTCCTGCCAGAATCTGTTCCCTCATCCTGATGGCTTTTTCCCAAGCAAGCAATGTATCTGCAGGTTGAGTGCCGGGTTCCATTCTCACAAGTATATGGCTTGCATGAATATCCTGCTGTAATCTTTCATATGCTTCCTTCAAAAATAATTCTTCTGTAGGAACATGGGTAAGAAAGGGACGGGCAAGTTGCTGCCTGTACATTTTAAACTCATTGAGAAAAGAGGTTTCCTCATGCAGCAAATTTTTCTCGGCATCGTAAACTTTCAATTGAAAATCTATGTAAAGATCCAAATATTCCTCAAGGCTGATTTCACCTGCAACCGACATGTTTTTTTTGTAAAGCCTTTCAAATTCACTGCTGCTGATTTCCTTATTCTCAATTCTGATGAGAACCTGGCTGTTTAAAACTGTACCTTTCAGTATCAGTAAAAACAAAACCAAAGGAAAAGCGAAAAAAAGTCTTTGCATTGTTTTTAGTTTGTTGCCGGTATGTTTAAATGCCTGCCTGGTAGATAAAAAAATTAACTCCCGTTGTTACCTGCTGTAATTGGGTGCCTCACTTGTGATCGTTACGTCGTGCGGGTGACTTTCAAGCAATCCCGGATGTGTAATACGTATAAACCTTGCCTGCTTTAGTTTCTGAATGTTTTCTGCACCGCTGTATCCCATACCCGCTTTTAATCCTCCTATTAATTGAAAAATTACCTCAGAAAGGGTTCCCTTGTAAGGTATTCTTGCAGAAATTCCTTCAGGAACAAGTTTATTAATATCATCTTCCACATCCTGGAAATACCTGTCCTTGGAACCATGCTGCATAGCCTCCACTGAACCCATACCCCTGTATGATTTAAACTTTCGACCGTTATAAATAATGGTTTCACCTGGTGATTCCTCCACACCTGCAAACAAGGAGCCGGCCATAACCGAGTCTGCCCCTGCGGCAATGGCTTTTACTATATCACCGCTGTAACGGATACCCCCGTCGGCAATTACAGGAATATCAGTTCCTTTGAGTGCATCGGCCACATCATAAACAGCCGATAGCTGAGGAACCCCTACACCGGCAATAATTCTGGTAGTGCAGATGGAGCCGGGTCCAATGCCCACCTTCACAGCATCGGCCCCTGCCTTTGCAAGGGCTAGGGCGGCCTCAGGAGTACCGATATTACCTGCAATAATTTCCAGTCCGGGATAGGACTTTTTCAGACTTTTAAGCAGTTCAATCACACCCTTGGTATGCCCGTGTGCAGTGTCAATTACAATGGCATCTACACTGGCATCCATCAAAGCCTGCACTCTCTGCACGGCATCTGCTGTTACACCTATTCCGGCAGCTACCCTGAGCCGGCCTTTGGCATCCTTGCAGGCCATGGGGTTATCCTTGATCTTGGTAATGTCCTTGTAGGTTAAAAGCCCAAGGAGTTTGTTATTGCTGTCAACAACCGGAAGTTTTTCAATTTTATATTTCTGAAGAATGGCTGTGGCTTTTTCAAGATCGGTTGACAAGGAGGTTGTAATAATATTTTCACTTGTCATTACCCTGTGAATAGGGGTTTTCATATTATTCTGGAAACGCAGATCCCTGTTGGTTACGATGCCAATCAGCAGTCCTTCCTTGTCAACCACAGGTATTCCGCCAATCCTGAACTCCTTCATCAGGTTAAGGGCGTCTCCTACCGTTCCTTCCCTCTCAATGGTTATGGGGTCGTATATCATCCCATTTTCGGCGCGTTTTACAACCTTCACCTGCCTTGCCTGCTCCTCAATGGACATGTTTTTGTGAATCACCCCGATTCCTCCTTCGCGGGCAATGGCAATTGCCAGGGTCGATTCGGTAACAGTGTCCATAGCTGCTGATACTATGGGGCTGTTGAGCATAATATTGCGGGAGAAACGCGAGGCAATATTTACATCGCGGGGCATGACCTCTGAATAGGATGGTACAAGCAATACATCATCAAAGGTAAGGCCTTCTCCAATTATTTTATCATTCACGAAGGACATTGTGTTTGATTTTGATTAAATTTAAATTTGCAGGGCAGCGGAAAATTTGACTGCAAAATTAACTTTTCCAATCGTAGGATCAAAGTATTAAACTGAATTTCCCAAAGCAACAGCCATTTACCTTCCCGTGGATATCTACCGCCAAATACTGAAAAAATACTGGGGTTACGATGCATTCAGGCCGCTTCAGGAAGATATTATCAAATCCGTGGCGGCGGGCAACGATTGCCTGGGGCTGATGCCTACTGGTGGCGGAAAATCATTAACATTCCAGGTGCCTGCACTGTCAAGGCCGGGTTTGTGCATTGTGGTTACACCCCTGATTGCCCTCATGAAAGACCAGGTGGAAAATCTCAGAAAAAGAGAAATAAGGGCAATGGCGGTTTATTCGGGAATGAGCAGGGATGAGATTGACATAGCCTTTGAAAATTGTATTAACGGAGATTACAAGTTCCTGTATGTATCGCCTGAAAGGTTGTCAACTGAGCTGTTCATTGCCAGGCTCAAAAGGATGAAGGTGAGCCTCATAGCCGTAGACGAGGCCCATTGTATATCCCAATGGGGTTATGACTTCAGACCATCCTACCTTCAAATTGCCGATTTGCGCGACCATTTACCCGAATCACCTGTACTTGCCATTACAGCAACGGCCACGCCCCTGGTGGTTGATGATATCATGGATAAACTCAGATTCAAGGGCAGGAATGTGTTTAAAATGAGCTTCGAGAGAACCAACCTAAGGTACACGGTCCGCGAAACAGAAGACAAAATGAAATCACTGCTCAAAATCGTTGAATATATTCCGGGTACAGGGATTGTTTATGTCAGAAACAGGAAAAAAACGAGGGAGATTTCAGAGTTTCTCAAACAAAACAATGTTGTTTCCGATTATTATCATGCGGGCCTGAGAAACGATGTGCGCATGGACAGGCAGAAATCATGGACTGTTGGCAAAACCAGGGTGATTATTGCGACCAATGCTTTTGGTATGGGAATTGACAAGCCCGATGTGCGGTTTGTTGTGCATATGGATCTGCCCGATTCACTGGAGGCTTATTTTCAGGAAGCCGGCAGGGCAGGCAGGGATGGAAAGAATTCATTTGCCGTTCTTTTGTGGAATAACTCCGATAAGGTAAACATGAGCCGCAGGGTGGAAACCCATTTTCCCCCCATCAAAGAGGTAAAAAGGATTTACCAGGCACTCGGAAATTTCCTCAGGGTGCCCTATCACGAGGGGAAAGGCAGCAGCTTCGATTTTAACCTGGGTCAGTTTTGTGCACATTATAAACTGAATATCATGCAGGCATATCACGCCCTTAAACTGCTTGAGGGGGAGGGATATATTGAACTAATTGATGAGGTGGATCAGCAAAGCAAGGTGCATATACTGGCAACACGCGATAATTTGTATAAATTCCAAATATCAAATGCACAGTTTGACCCCTTTATAAAATTACTGCTGCGCAGCTACTCCGGCCTCTTCAGTGATTTTATTTCCATTGATGAGAAAACCCTTGCCAGGAATGCTTCCACTGAAGTAAGGGTGATTTTCGAGTACCTGAACAAACTGAATAATCTCGGTATTCTACGGTATATACCCAGGAAAAATAACCCGGTGGTAGTATTTACAACCGAAAGAATGGACGAAAGTTCCCTTTTCATCAGTGCTGCAGGCTATAAAGACAAAAAGGACAGGTATATTTCCAGGCTTGAAAGCGTATTTGAATATGCAAGCAGCCGTTCGAAATGCCGCAGCCAGATTCTTCTAGGTTATTTCGGGGACAAAAACCCTCTCATGTGCGGCACCTGCGATTTATGTCTTAAAAAGAATGAGCTGGACATGACCCAGTTTGAATTTGATAAGCTTGTTGAGAAAATCAGGGAAGTAGTGATTAACTACAAACCCGTTCTGAACCAGCTGATGGACAGGGGAGAATTCCGTGAGGAAAAAACACTGAAAGTGATCAGGTGGCTTCTGGATAATGGCCGGCTTGTAACCGGGGGCGATAATACCCTTTTGTGGAAAGAATAGTGTATGCCTGTAAAGTCAGAAAAGAAGGAATTCTTTTTTATACTAACTTTGTAGCCGGTAAAAACGGGTATTAATGAAAATAAGTGAAATTGTCTATTCACCTCTGGTGATTGAATTCGTTGCTGTTGCCAATGAGTATTGCAACTTTACCGAAAATGCCCTGTCTTTTTCCAAAAGGGATTTCCTGGAGAAATCTGCCCTTGTGTTACCCCTGCTTTACTACAAGGCTTCATTACTTCCACGGTTAGATTCAGCATTTGAGGAAGGAAATGAAAAGTATGTTACCGAAAACCAGTACGAGTTTATTCGCTTATCAGTTCTGAGCAAGCTGGGCAGTCATAATGACTACCAGGAAGTTTACGACCCTGTTTACCGCGACACGCGTGAAAATACACACGGCAGCCTGGCAGAAGACCTTGCCGATATTTACCAGGACATGAAGGACTTTATCATGGTATACAGGGCGGGGACAGTTGAAATCATGCAGGAAGCCATTTTTGAAGTAAAAACCAGCTTTGACCAGTATTGGGGACAAAGGCTGGTAAACGCTCTCAGGGTTATCCATTCCCATATTACAGGCTCTGATCCCCTGGAAGAAGAAAATCCAGATGAAAGGAAGCCTGAAAGTACACCCGACACAAGCAACTGGATTTTTACCCAAAGGCAAAAAATGTGGAAAGAGGATGAATAACGAACCTTTTCAATCGGGCATTACTTCGGAGGAACTTTCCCTTTTGCCTGTAATACAATTCAACGGACAGATTTTTCATGTAGACAGACCGGAATCAATTCATGATGCCATTACATACCTGGGTCAACAGAAATTTCTTGGCTTTGATACGGAAACAAGGCCATCCTTTAAAAAAGGAAAAATCAACACCGTTTCACTTTTACAACTGGCAGGTGAGGATAGGGTTTATCTGTTCAGACTGAACAGGATTGGACTGCCGCCTGTGATTGCATCCATACTTTCCAGCCAAAACATTTTGAAAATCGGGGCGGCCATTCGCGATGATATCAGGGTTTTACAAAAATTACAAAAATTCAACCCCGGAGGGTTTATTGACCTGCAGCAGGTTGTAGGAGGCTATGGTATAAACGACAAGGGAGTGAGAAAGCTGGCCGGTATTATTCTGAAGGGGCGTATATCCAAATCGCAGCAACTGACCAACTGGGAGGCCGAAGAAATTACAAGGGAACAGCAAATTTATGCCGCCACCGATGCGTGGGTTTGCCTGAAGATGTATAAGAAATTGATTGAAAATATGGTATGAATGACAAAATAAGGAAAATTCAGCTGAAGCCCGGAAAAGAGCAGTCATTAATGAGAAAACATCCCTGGATTTTCTCGGGTGCGCTGCAAAAGCCGCCAGCAGGATTAGAGGAGGGAGAAACGGTGGATGTTTACTCATCCGCAGGGGAATACCTGGCTACCGGTTATTACCAGGTGGGGTCGATTGCAATAAGGGTACTGTCTTTTTCGCCGGTAAATGACAGGGAGTCATTCTGGCTGGAGAAAATGAAGACGGCCTTAAGTTTGAGAGAAAGTATGGGTTTAACAAATAACCGGCAAACTAATGTATACAGGCTTGTAAATGCTGAAGGCGATGGAATGCCGGGTTTGATTGTGGATTTTTACAACGGGGTGGCAGTAATGCAGATGCATACAGTAGGTATATATAAGAATCGTGAAATTATTCTTCAGTCTTTAATCGAGGTTCTTGGTGATAAGCTTAAAGGGGTATTTGACAAAAGTGTTTCAACATTGCCATATAAGGCAAAAATTGAACCACAGGATGGTTTTGTTTTTGGTAATTCTGGTAGCAGGCTTGTGATGGAAAACGGGTTTAAGTTCCTGGTGGACTGGGAGGGGGGACAAAAAACAGGATTCTTTGTTGACCAGAGAGAAAACAGGCAGCTTCTGGAAACATTTTCAAAGGGTCGAAAAGTTCTTAACACTTTCAGTTATACCGGGGGCTTTTCGGTGTATGCTTTAAGAGGCGGTGCCAACCTTGTACACTCGGTCGACAGCTCAGCAAAAGCCATTGAAATGGCAATTGAAAACGTGAAACTGAATTTTGGTGAAGAGCCAAGGCATGAGGCCTTTGCTGCCGATGTTGGTAAATTTTTAAGAAAACCGGTGCAGAATTAC
Source organism: Bacteroidota bacterium (assembly GCA_037446695.1). Taxonomy (GTDB): domain Bacteria; phylum Bacteroidota; class Bacteroidia; order Bacteroidales; family PUMT01; genus JBBIHY01. The sequence continues at coordinate 7,014 of JBBIHY010000015.1, read as the reverse complement.
GACCTGATTGTATTGGATCCCCCTGCATTTGCCAAGCACGGGAATGTACTCGAAAATGCACTGCAGGGCTATAAAAGGCTCAACGCCAGGGCAATGGAAATAATACAGCCGGGAGGAATAGTATTTACTTTCTCCTGCTCCCAGGTGGTGAGCAGGGAAAATTTCCGTAAATCGGTTTTTGCTGCCGCAGCCAATGCAGGCAGGCAGGTGAAAATTTTGCACCAGCTTTCTCAGCCGGCCGATCATCCCGTAAGCATTTACCACCCCGAGGGGGAATACCTGAAAGGTCTTGTATTGCAGGTGGAGTAATTAATCCCAGGTTCTGCCGGTTTGTAAACATTGACTTATCCCCGCAACCGGTATTTTGGGATTGAGGTTACCATAAAGATTTAGTCCCACCCCGAATTCTCTTGTAATTCTCAGGCAGGCTCCCAGCTCTGCAGGAATGCCAATGGCAAGAAACCCTACTTCTTCGTATAAGGTCCAAACCAAGTCACCAGGTTGCCCTGTAACCTGTTCGCCTTTATCAATTCCTCCAGTGAGTCCTAATCCTGCAGTTCACGTTATCACCAGTTTATTGGGTTTGGTTACAAAACCATACATGACTCTGGTGTCCCACATCATTTTACTAATACTGAGAATCACCATTGTCCGGTAAAAAATCATACCTGGTTTAAGTGCTCAAGCCGCACGGGCTCTTACTTTTTTTCTACAGCAAAAAAAAGTAAGCAAAAAATGCCGCCGCTGCAGATAATTTCCTAATAATCAGATGAATTGGCTAAAATCCGGGAACTCGCTACGCTCAAACAGCCCGCATTTCTTAACGTCAATTCATCTGATTTTCTTAACGGAAATTTTTGAAATCATTATAATTTCTAATCGAATCAAAGAACTATCGTTTCTCTGAGGCGGAAAGCGACCCCCCGGCAAACAGAAAGCTACTGCTTTCAGTATATACAACCACATTCACGTTATACAAAAAATTTTATCGGACACTAATGGACGGGAATTTTAACCTGAGCCGGCATTCACGCTGTTTTAAATATAATTGCAGGGTTAGATAAGTTCCCGGATTCAATACTATGGTTTTATAGTTGGGATTTATATTATTTTTTCTAATTTTAAAAAGAAAAAGGCGACTTGCGCCGCCTTTGATGTTTTCACAACGGAAAAATCCTTATTGTGAATTGCTTCAGATTGTAGTCCAAATGTAATGCAAAGTTTTGTAAAATCAAAATATTATGGAACAAAATTCGATTAAAAAAGTATTGGGTCTGGACCTTGGAGTTACTTCAATAGGCTGGGCCATGATTGAAGAACCTGTTAATGGCGATTCTTCCAAAAATCGTATTCTTGGTATGGGTAGCAGAATAATCCCGCTTTCTCCCGATGAAAATGATGAATTTACCAAAGGCAATGCCCTAAGCACCAATGCCAAAAGAAGAATGCAGCGCAGCGCCAGAAGAAATCTGCAACGCTACAGGTTGAGAAAACATTTGCTCACGAAAGTTCTTAAGGAAAATGAAATGTTTCCTGATGAGAATTTGTTTAAACTGGATTCTGTGGCATTGTATTCGTTAAGAGACAAGGCAGTTACAGGGAGGATAGAACTCAATGAATTGGGACGAATCCTGTTTCTTTTGAATCAAAAAAGAGGATATAAAAGCAACAGAAAAGCCCAGAATGAGGAGGATAAATCAGTTCCGAAAGAGCAGGTTGAAAAAACCGGAAGACCTGATGAAAATGAAGAAAAAAAACCTGTGAAACCGGGCTACCTCGACATGATTGTTGAAAGAGAGAAAATTATTGCTGCCGAAAAGCTTACAATTGGCCAGTATTTGTATAAACAACTGCTTTCAGACAGGCATTTTCGGATTAAAGAGAATATTTTCTTACGGGCAAGTTACATGGATGAATTTGACAGGATTTGGAGTGAGCAGCAGAAATATTACCCCGAGGTTCTCAGCAACTCCCTTTATGACAGGCTGAGAAACCAAATCATTTACTTTCACAGGCCATTGAAATCACAAAAAGCACTGGTTGGAAAATGCCGTTTTGAAACGAAAAACAGAACAATCCCCAAAAGCTCTCCATTGTTCCAAATATGTAAGATATGGCAGGAATTGAACAATGTTGAAATCATTTCATACAGGGGTATTAAGGGGGTTGAGGAAGATCAGAGGTTTGACAAAACAGGTAAAAGGTTCCTTGATATTGATGAAAAACAGAGGATTTTCCAAATTCTTAACTCCGCTGAAAAACTTACAAAGCGGGATCTGCTCAAGGAACTTGGTTATAAATCCGGTTTTGACAACTATGGCATTAATCTGCAAAAAGATTTGGAGGGAAACCGCACCTATGCAATGACCAGGAAGGCATTTGTAAAAGCCGGGATAGAAAGACCCGACATTCTTCAGTTCAATTTGAAGGAGGAAACCGGCGAAGAGGCTTCAAATACTGAAACAGGAGAGATTTACCAAAAGAAATGTATTAGCAGAGAGTTTGAAAAGGAACCATTGTATGAATTCTGGCATCTGCTCTATTCTGTTGATGATACTGACTTACTGATCAGAAGCCTCGTTTCCAGATACCAGTTTACCCCCGCTCAGGCCAGGTTGCTCGCCAAACTCGATTTTCACAAGGCCGGATACGGAAACCTGAGTGCTAAGGCTATCAGAAACATTCTGCCTTATCTTACCCGTGGTGCCAAGTATCATGAGGCATGCCAATATGCCGGATATAAACATTCCGATTTCCTTACTAAGGAAGAGAACCTGGCACGTAACCTGAGCGATAGACTTGAATTACTCAAAAAGGGCTCCCTGCGAAATCCGGTTGTGGAAAAAATTATCAATCAGACCATCAACCTGGTAAATGCCATTTTAGACGAGCCTGAACTCGGAAGACCTGATGAGATAAGGGTGGAACTTGCCAGAGAGCTCAAACAGAACGCCGAAGAGAGAAAAAAAACCCAGCAGAACATTACGAAACTCAACAGTTGGCATAATGAAATTGACGAAAAACTCAGGAATGAATTTGGTTTTTCACGTGTTTCACATAACGACATTGAGCGATATAAATTATGGAAAGAGTTTGGGGAAGTGTCACCCTATGAACCTGGGAAGGTTATTTCACTCTCCGAATTGTTCGATGGGAAAAGCTATGACATAGAACACATCATACCACGTTCCAGGCTTTTTGACGATTCATTTTCGAATAAAACCATATGCAGTAGGGCATTAAATTCGGGAGAATCCGGGAAAAACAGGATGACCGCCTGTGACTTTATGAAAACCAGAGGAGAAGCGATATTCAGTGAATATGTTGATTTTGTTACTCATGCCTACAAAAATGGCCGTATCAGTAAAACGAAGTTTAACAGATTGATGATGCCCGAAACGGAAATTCCAACAGATTTTATCAACCGGCAGTTGGCCGAAACACGCTACATCACGAGGGAGATTAAGGGTGTGTTATCACAAATATGCAGGAACGTTTATTCCACAAGCGGGCAAATCACTTCTGAGCTAAGATACTTATGGGGCTATGATGACATTACAATGGACCTGAACATGAAAAAATATGAGGAAGCAGGTCTTACCGATACTTTCACTGACAAAAATGGCCGTGTCATAAATCGTATTAAGCACTGGACAAAACGTGATGACCACCGGCACCATGCCATTGATGCCCTTGTTATTGCCTGTACAAAGCAGTCCATCATACAAAGAATGAACAACCTGAACCAGGTTTCTGCTGAAAGCAAACCAGGTAAAGAAGGTAATCAGCTTCGGGGAAGAATTGAAAAAACCTCACTGGTGGGCTTCATTCAGGAATTAAGGCCATTCCCGACCGAAATGGTTAAACAGGCAGTTGAAGGCATACTCATCTCGTATAAGCCCGGAAAAAGAGTGGCAATTTTAAACAGGAACAGCTACAGGCACAAAAAGGGTGAAAAACCGGTACAGGAAACCTTTACTCCCAGGGGATTTCTTCATAAGGAAACTGTTTACGGAATGATTAGAAGATATGAAGAAGTTCCGCTCAATACCCGGTTCTCAAGGGTAGAGGATGTTGCAAACGAACAGTTGAAAAAGTTTTTGAAGCACCATCTTTCTGAGTTTAACGAAGAACCTGGCAAGGCTTTTTCTGCAAAAGAAGTATCAAATCTGATCAAACAAATTTCCGACGGGAATAACATAAAGGGAATAAGGGAAAAGGACGGAAAATTGACCGTTACATGTTTTAAAAGGGAATTTGTGGTGCGGTACCCTCTTTCATCTCTAAAGGCAAAAGATATGAGTTCGGTGGTGGACGGGAGGGTGAAAAAAATCCTCGAAGAAAGAATAAGTCAAAAGGGGGAAAAGAATGCTTTCAGGGATTTGATAAATGACCCCGTTTGGCTCAACCGGGAAAAAGGAATTCAGATCAAATCCGTGCGCTTGTTTACCGGCTACGAGGGACTTGTTCCGCTTCATAAAGCCATAGGCGGCAAAACATTTGGCGCAAATAAATACCTGCAGGGAGCAAAACCGGTTAACTATGTGATTACACGTAACAACCACCACATTGCCATTTATCGCGATCAAAACGGCAACCTGCAGGAAAATGCAGTTACACTATGGGATGCTCTTGAAAGGAAAAAATACGGGATACCTGTGGTGGTTAAAAACCCGCGAAGTGTATGGGATTATGTGCTTGCCAAAGAAGATGAAAAGGAAATTCCTTCATCCATTCTTGAAAACCTGCCCGGCGACTCATGGGAGTACATTACTTCCATGCAGCAAAACGAAATGTTTGTGTTTGGCCTTGAAAGGGAGGCTCTGGAAGCAGCCATCATGGAAAACAATTATTCCATTATCAGCAGAAATTTATTCAGAGTGCAGAAAATTTCTCAGAACTATTATGTTTTCCGCCATCACCTGGAAACGAAAGTTGATGACAAAAAAATTGGGGGAGAACAATTATCTAAAGATTTGGGGAGGATTGTGGTTGTACAAAGTTTAGGAAGAATGACAGGTATCAAGGTCAGGGTAAATAATATTGGAAAAATAGAATTTTCAGATTAATTAAACATTTGCCCGAATGATTAAAAGAACTCTTTATTTTGGTAACCCTGCCTACCTGAGCATGGGAGACAGGCAAATGGTGATTGACCTTGCAGATGCTGAATCGTCTGCGCCGCCGGGTAAGGTGTCGGTGCCTGTAGAAGACATAGGTGTGGTAATTCTCGATTCGCCCAGGATTACCCTCACCCAGCCCCTGTTAAACGCCCTGCTTGAAAACAATGTTGCGGTAGTTACCTGCAATGCAAAGCACCTCCCCTCGGGCCTGTTTCTGCCCCTGGAAGGCAACACGGTACAGGCCGAGCGTTTTCAAAGCCAGATGAACGCCAGTGTGCCGCTTAAGAAGCAACTATGGCAGCAAACCGTGCAGGTAAAAATTCACAACCAGGCGAAATTGCTGGCTCAGCAGGGCAAAGATACCGAGCCAATGGAATACTGGAAAAAAAATGTGCGCAGCGGCGACCCCGATAACTATGAGGCAAGGGCGGCTGCCTTTTACTGGAAACACCTTTTTGGCCAGCTGCAACTTAACGAATTTACAAGGGGCAGGTTTGAGGGAGGCCCCAATGTGTTTCTCAACTACGGGTATGCCGTGTTAAGGGCCGTAATTGCCCGCAGCATTGTTGGCACCGGATTGCTCCCCACACTTGGCATTCACCACCACAACCGCTACAATGCCTTTTGCCTGGCCGATGATTTAATGGAACCCTACAGGCCATTTGTTGACAGGCTTGTTCTGAACCTGCCTGGTATTGCCTGCAATGATTTTGAATTAACAAAAGAAGTAAAGGCAAAACTTCTTGAAGTTCCTGTGCTGGATGTTATCATTGACGGAAAAAAAAGCCCGCTGATGGTTGCTTCACAGCGCACAACGGCTTCGCTGAACGATTGCTATGAGGGTACAAGCCGGAAAATTTTATATCCGGAATTCAGTTAATAAAACCAAAACGCATGAAATTTGAGCCATTCAAGCCGCCTGAACCAATACAGAATTATGTGGGTGCTGGTTTTTTTTGATTTACCCACCGAAACCAAAAAGGACAGGAAAAACTATGCCCGTTTCCGGAAAGACCTGATGAAGGACGGGTTTACCATGTTTCAGTTCTCGGTTTATACCCGCTGCTGCCCAAGCCGCGAAAATGCCGAAGTGCATATAAGGAGGGTAAAGAACTGTTTGCCGCCAAAGGGCTTTGTAGGTATTTTATGTATTACCGACAAGCAATTTGGCAGCATAGAACTGTTCCAGTCAAAACAAATGGTTGAAGTAAACCCCGAACCTCAGCAACTGCAACTTTTCTGATTACAGAAAAGAAAAAGCCATGAAAAACAGTTTCATGGCTTTTTAAACCGGTCATTTTTTTTCTTTTGCTTTTTCGGTCTAACACGCTGGAATACAATTAAAAAACTACTCCTGTGTTGTGACCGGTATGTCAAAGATACAATCTGAAAGCAATTCACAACGGGAAGCATTTTCGGAATAAGCAGCGCGGGAGTTCTTGGAAAGGTTTTACAGAAGAAATTTGAGGTAAGTGAATATGTTGAACAATATACAGAAGAAGAAGCATTACAAATATTAAACGATGCACAGGAAGCTGCAAGGCGCAAACAGGACAATTACAAAGAACCTGTAAAGGTTGAGGGATTTAAGTAGTGAAATACGCGATTATATATTTTAGCGGGGTAATTACAGGCTGCCTTGCCTGTTACTTATGGTTAATACCCGCACCTAAGGTTGTCAATGCAGAGCCCGTTGTGGTTGAGTATGAAAAACCTGTGCCATATGAAGTAATAAAACCCGTGTTTGTGGACAAGTGGCACATAGTGACAAGATACGATACTATTTTCAAAATTGATACTGTACAGGTCGTTGAAGATTATTTCACAGCAAAAACATTGTTGTGAATTGCTTTGACTACGTCAATTTCCGCTTCGCTCCAATCGACTCCGT
>JBBIHY010000014.1:33301-73085 GCA_037446695.1 Bacteroidota bacterium | reverse complement strand
CCGTGAGCGGTTCATTTAAAAGGCCTGCCAATTACAGCATTAAATGGGAAAGGCAGGATTGGGATATACGAAGCGGCATGTTCATCCAGGCTTATTATAATGGTCCCAAACAAACAGGACCATGGATTTTACCAATTGGAAGTGCAACCAATACTGGTAAGTCAATGCGATATGCTACTATGCATAGAGCAGCTTATAGATATTTTTATGGAAACAACTTGGGTTTGTTTAGACCAAATCTTATTTATGGTTATAAAACAGGTAAAACTAAAATATGCTATAGAGACGGAATTGGGACTGCTGTTTTTTGGGGAGATTGGAGTGCAGGAGGAGTTATTCCAGATATTCAAGTTTGGGGTAAAAACTCCAAAGGGAATTATTATACTACTGATACTATTTTGGCCTATACCATTCATGAATTAGCTCATCAGGCACATTCACAAATACTTGGAAATATAAACTATTATCAAGTTTCAAAAATAATTTACGAGAGTTGGGCGGAGGCGGTTGAATGGGCATTAACATCTCTAGAGTATCATGAATTTGGATTGCAATCATTTGTGCACAATGATAAACAGCGTTGGAGTTCTTTTAATTCAAGAGAATATACTCCTTTGTTTATTGATCTTGTAGATGATATTAATCAAAAGTTTTTATATGGTGGCTCAAGACCTAACGATAATGTTACTGGTTATACAATGAAAAGTTTAAATGTTTTATTAACAAGTGTCTATGGATTGTCAACACTTAAAGTTGCATTGAAGGCTAATAAACCCGCCGGGTTGTCAAATGCACAGATTGATGAATTATTTTTAACCTATGAGAATCAATAAAATTATGAAAACACTAATCATAAAAAATGTCCTTATAATAATTGTGCTATTTCTTGCCAGTTCCTGCATTAAAGAGCCGCCTTATACTTATTCATATTTTACTATTGTTAATGAAAGTAACCATAACCTTGCTATCAGACTGTTTAACAGAAATTTTGACTTTAAGTTTCAAAATGACAGCATTCATCTATTGAGTAATGATAGTATTGGTTTTAGCAGGTCTGAAAAAGAGAGTATCAGTTATCCTTTCCCTCATGCTGATTCGGTATATATTCTTTTCAATGATTCAAAATTATTACTATACAAAATTCCATTAGATGGAAGCAGGAATATTCTTGATTATGAATCATATTCCGGCGGAATGATAAAGGAATATGAATACCGCTTTAGATATGTCATTACCGAGCAGGATTATTTTGATGCAATTGGCAAGAAATAAGTATACAATGAAATCCGGTAAAAACAGTAAATATGTAATCAAATGCCCAACATCGAAAAGTGGGTTAATTACACAAAGAAAAAAAACAGAAGATATGAGTTCACTGATGCTCATTATCAAAAGGCGCTTGAGGTTAACGGGTATTTGAAGTGAAGAACTTATGAAAACTTCACGCGTTTTATTCATTACAACCTGCATTATTTGGATTACTATCACCTGTAGCTGTGACCCAGAGGTTTGCGGGGATTGGCGGTTTATTAACAAGACGGAACATCAAATATCTGCTGATGTTTACTGTCATGGAGGAATCAGCAATGAATTATCTTTTTCATTATTGCCATATGATTCCTTAATAAAGATCACTTGCGGCCTGGGTAATTCTCCTTCGCCATTTGTTTCCAGCATTTGCAGTATAGATTCAATTCTGTTGGTTTTTAATGATACTTTGGTTTTTAATACCATGGGTCATTGGGAATACAATCCACGCAACATCGAAAAGTGGGTTAATTACACAAAGGAAAAAAACAGAAGATATGAGTTCACTGATGCTCATTATCAAAAGGCGCTTGAGGTTAACGGGTATTTAAAGTAAAAATGGTTTTTACCTGTAGTCCCGCAATAGCGGGGCTGCTTTTATGCCAGATAAGAAAATGAAACGAAACAAAATCTTGATTACGCTTTTAATTACTGGAATGATTAATTCAGGACTTTTTATTTCTTGTGAAAAGAAAACTCCTGACTTTGTAGTAAATGATTTTCTTTACATCAATTCCTCCAACTTTGAAATTAAATTATTTGCTTACAGAACAGGTAGTGAGATCCAATTCCAAATTCCGGCAATGGAAGAATTGAAAATAAGAATTAAAGAAGGAGAGAATAATGATTTGCTGATATCTGACCCGGTCCTCATTCAATCGGGTTCAACGCAGTTTGTTATGCATTATGCTACTATTTTTTCCAGCAAGAACCCTATTAAAATAGAGAATTATGAGAACAGGAAAATATCAGCCAATCATTATGAGTTCAGATTTCTGTTCCCGGAGGATTATTTTGATTGAGTTGGAGTTCCAAGTTTGCTGAGGTATAGACTTTATATCAAGTGGAGATTGCTTTTAAGAGATAAACAATAGGCTTCAGTTGGTGAGGGGCAATAAAAACAAAAATAACAATGCAACAAAGAATCAGTTGGATAATCTGTTTAATTATTGGAATTAGCAGTTTTACCATGCTAATCAATCAGGGTTGTACAATAAAAGATTATTCTGTTAGAACCAAATGGATATACATTAATGAAACGGAATACGTCATTTCCTATTTGCCTGAGGGCATATAGACCGAATTCAACGTGGCACCAAATTACACTACAGTTTATATCCTGGACGGAGAGGGTCCCAAAGATATGATGGCAGAGGATGTCAGGCCCCTGTTGATTGCCCTTGCAGTTGTTTTTAAAAGTTTGAAAATTGACACCCTTTTTGCAGAGCGTTTAAGGGAAATATCCTCCTGTGAGTACAGGAGAATTCGCAGAAATAATTTTGAGCTTATTTTTCGTTTTACAGGAGAGAATTTTTCTGTTTTACCGGATAAATAATCTGGCTCTAAAGAAGTAATAAAAAAAGCTGCCTCAACGGGCAGCTTTTATCTTGTGTACTGAATACCTTATGCAGGATGAATTGCTTCTACCGGGCATACATCCACACAGGCACCGCAATCAGTGCAAACTTCGGCGTCAATTTTATAGATATCGCCTTCGGAGATAGCCTCTACCGGGCACTCATCTATGCAGCTTCCGCATGCAGTACAATCATCGTTAATTACAAAAGCCATATTGTTCGCTTTTAGGTTAAACAATCAGTTCAATGCTGCAAATTTATCCTCATTTTTCTAATTGTAAAACAAATAGTCAAATATTCAGATAATTTGAAAAGAATTTAAATTGTCAGATAACACTTTCAATTTCCTTCAAACAAAATTAAATGTTTGGATCAATAAAAAACCTGATTTTATACAGGTTTCTGATTTCTGTTTTCAAGGAAGTGAAGTGTGAGCCAGGCCATCATTTCTGTCCCATTCGCAAGCATTCTCTCTTCAATATCAAAAGTTGAGGTGTGCAACCCGTTTTCTCTTCCTGTACCCAGCCTGTAAAAAACACTGGGGTATTCCCGTGTGTACCAGGCAAAATCCTCGGTACCCATCCGAATATCAAGGGCTTTGATGTTTTCATCGCCGGCAAGAGTTTTTGCATACGAAACGGCCCTCCGAGTTAGCCCGGCATCATTCACCAGAACAGGATATCCCTTCACAATATTTACTTCGCAGCCGGCCCCGTATTCTCCTGCTGCCGCTACTGCAATTTCCCTGATTGTTGCATGTGATTTGTCCCTCCATTCTTCATCCATTGTTCTGTAGGTGCCTTCCATATGCACTTCATCGGGGATGATATTGGTTGCTCCATTGGCAATTACTTTACCAAAAGAGAGAACGGTGGGTATACCTTTGGGTGCCATGCCGGGTATTTTTTGCAGGGAAAGCAAAACATGCGAAGCGGCAAGAACCGTATTGGTAATCAGTTGTGGAGTGGCCGCGTGTCCGCCTTTACCTGTCACCTTCAGGTAAATTTCGTCTCCCGAAGCCATGTACAGGCCTTCGCGAAAACCAAAACTGCCTGCAGGCATACCGGGCTGCACATGCTGTCCTATTATCAGGTCGGGTTTCCTTTCACTGAAAAGGCCTTCCTCCAGCATTTTTTTTGCACCCCCGGGCAGCAATTCTTCTCCCGGCTGGAATACAAGCAGAACCGTTCCTTTAAACCTGTCAGAGAAATGTTTCAGCACCTTTGCTGCTCCAAGCAAAACGGAGGTATGCACATCGTGCCCACAGGCGTGCATCACTCCATTATTTTTGGATGTAAAAGGAAGCCCGGTTTTTTCCTGAATGGGCAGGGCATCCATATCTGCCCTCAGTGCAATGGTGAAGGATGATGGTTTTTTGCCTTCTATCCATGCCAGTACCCCTGTACCGGCAATTCCCCTCCGGTAGGGTATATGCAACTGATCCAGAACCGTGCACACCAGTTCCGATGTCTGAAATTCCTGAAAAGAAAGTTCAGGATTGGCGTGTATTTTATTTCTTAATTCCCTGATTTCAGGAAAAATTCCTTTAACAAAATCTGAAAGTTCTTTTTTTGAAATCATCGCCGGGTTTATTTATTTAAAATCATTTTGATGGAAACCAGAAAAAGGAAAATACCAAATATCCGGCGCAGAATTTTTGCGTCAAGATGCACGGAAATATAGGAACCAAGAAAACTGCCAATAACAAAGGCAATGATAATTATGAATACGAACTTGAAATTCACATACCCTTCCTTAAAATAGTTCCATACTCCCAATGAAACAACCGGGAATAATAAAACAGCCAGGCTGGTACCCTGTGCCTGGTGCTGGGTAAATCCAAAAAGCAGTACCAGTGCGGGAACAATAACAATGCCACCACCAATGCCAAGCCCCCCGGCCAGTATACCGGCAAGTAGTCCAATAAACAACAGGATGATGATTTCCTGCACACGCATGGTTTTTGGTAAAGGTCAAAGATAGTAAACTTTGCTCTTTCATACTTTCATTACCTGTTAACAAAAAAACATGCTTTTGAATAACAACATGCGCTATTTTACGTATACTTATTGTTCATTTATAAAAGGATTCTGCAGAGATCATGATTTTTTACGATTGAAAACTTAATTTTGACCGGAATAATTATTCACATTGGATTAAATGATTCCTAAATTCAGAACCGGAGGGATTCATTCAAGTACCAGATAAATTAACTCACTGATATGAAAAATATAACCAGCTTTACCCTATTAATCCTTTTCTCTCTTAACCTGCTGGCTCAGCAAACTAAAGGTGAAATCAAATTTGAAACTGAGCAGCACAACTTTGGTGTAGTAAAGGAAGATGGAGGTAATCACAACCATATCTTCTTTTTTTCCAACACCGGAGAGGAACCAGTTGTGATTACAAATGTAAGATCCAGCTGCGGATGTGCCACACCTGACTGGACCAGACAACCTGTTATGCCCGGTGAAAAGGGATTTGTCAAGGTGGATTTCAACCCGCGCAATATGCCGGGCAGGTTCAACAAAACCATTGTTGTGAGCACAAATGGTATAACACCAAACAGGGTACTCAGGATTCTGGGTGAAGTAACTCCCCGTGAACGAACCATTGAGGATGATTTTCCCTATGTCATTGGCAGCATCCGGTTCAGAACCAATCACCTGAGCTTTGGGAATATGGCACCCGGTACAGTCAAAACTGATTCCCTCACCTTTATTAATCTGACTGATCAAATCTTATCAATCAGTTTTCCAAATATTCCTCCTCATCTTTTGATAAAAGTTTCTCCTGCGATTGTTAAACCCAAGCAGAGGGGGAAAGTTGAGATAACTTATAATGCCGGTTTGAAGGATGACTGGGGCGTTGTGAGTGACTACTTCCAGATGAATATTTCTGACAGTCCCCAGCAAACCCATTATTTGTATGCCAGTGTGAACATCCAGGAAGATTTTTCAAAATGGAATGCCAGGCAGCTTGAAAATGCTCCTTCCATAGAATTTGTTGAAAAGGTTTGGGATTTCGGTGTATTGAGCGGAAATGAGAAGGTAGAGCATGAGTATGTGTTTACCAATAAAGGGAAAAGTGACCTGGTAATCCGTAAAGTACAGGCCGGTTGTGGTTGTACAGCAATTGCACCAACCAAAACCGTTCTGAAACCCGGGGAGACCAGTTCAGTAAAAGCGGTGTTTGATACCCGTGGACAAAGAGGTAAGCAAAACAAGGGAATAACAGTTGTAAGTAACGATCCTGCAAGTCCAACTGTTATTTTACGAATAACAGGCGAGGTATTGCAAAACTGATATTAGTTGTAGTTTACAATGAATCGCTGGTTACAGTTTGTAGTCAGCGATTTCTTTTACATATAATGCAGACCATTGTTGATAAGAAATGTGTAATTTTGGATTCCTTATTAGCTCTTGAGTTACCCGGACTCGTATTTTGGCGGGGTAAAATTTGTCTGAATGAAGGAAGAAAAGAAATTTGAGAGTGCCCTGGAAGTGAAGAAGGGAGTGGAGCAGCCACCTGTTATAAGCAAGGAGGTTGTTTCAGGTTTGAAAAACCGGAAGAAAAAGAAATATACGGTATCAGAGTACTTCGAGGGCATCAGGAGGGGAGATATCACAATTTTAAGTCAGGCCATTACACTGGTTGAAAGTTCACATCCCAAACATGTAAGTATCGCCCAGGAAATTATTCAATTGTGCATTCCTTATTCAGGCAATTCGGTAAGAATAGGTATTACCGGAGTTCCGGGAGTTGGAAAAAGTACCTTCATAGAGTCACTGGGTGGTTTAATTACCTCAGGTGGACAAAAACTGGCAGTATTGGCAATTGATCCAAGCAGCGAAAAATCAAAGGGAAGTATCCTGGGGGATAAGACAAGGATGGAAACGCTTTCTGTTGACAGGAATGCATTTATCAGACCGTCCCCCTCGGCAGGTTCGCTCGGTGGCGTTGCCCGTAAGACCCGCGAAACAATCATTTTATGTGAGGCTGCAGGTTTCGATGTAATTTTTGTTGAAACAGTAGGAGTGGGACAATCTGAAACTGCTGTTCACTCCATGGTAGACTTCTTTCTCCTGCTCATGCTGGCGGGAGCCGGAGATGAATTGCAGGGAATCAAACGGGGGATTATGGAAATGGCCGATACTATTGCCATAACAAAGGCCGATGGAAACAACCTTAAGAAGGCACAATTAGCAAAGGCTCAATATTCCGGTGCTTTGCATCTTTTTCCTCCAACCGAATCGGGCTGGATTCCCAGGGTACTTACATGTTCTGCAATGGAAAATTCAGGTATCGGCGAAATATGGAATACCACAGTGGAATTTATTGAGTTAACAAAATCAAATAATTGGTTTCATCAGCACAGAAAATCTCAATCATTATACTGGATGCATGAAACAATCCGCGCCAGGATTAGAGATGACTTTTACCTGTCGGATGATATGCGAAGCCTCGTTAACGATATGGAAAGGCAGGTGATGGAGGATAAAATCAGCTCATTTGTTGCGGCTCAAAAGCTGCTGGAGATTTATTTTGCTAAAAAATGTTAAATAGGAAGGTGTTAGAATGTGTTCAGGAACATTTTTTTTATGTTTACCGTTTATTAAAAAAAGTAAAAATCCTGTTTATGAGGAATTTGTTTATTGTATTGATTGCGGTTGCCGTTTTTACCGCCTGTAAAAAAACACCCGAATACCTTATTCAGGGTACTATTAATGGTGCAACCAATGAAATGGTTTATCTGATTAAATTATCCCAGGGAGAAAGACTCACACTGGATTCCATGGCAATGGAAAATGGCACTTTCCGGTTTAAGGGCAGTGAGAATGTTCCACAGGTATACTTTGTCAGGATCGCTGATCAAAGGTCACAGATTGAGCTCTTTATAGAAAATTCTGTAATCAGCATCAGTGCCGATCTGGAATCACTAAACCAGGCAACTATTACCGGATCAAAAGTGCACGATGAGTTTTCGGCCTACCAGGAAAAGATGAAGGAGTTTAACCAGAAGATACAGGAGGCTTATAACGATTATATTGCTGCACAGGAAGCAGGAAATAATGATTTGGCAAAGGAAATAGAGGAGTCGAAATACAGACCTCTTCGTGATGAGATGCTTGAATGGCAGAAACAATTTGTAAAGACCAATCCGGCTTCCTATGTAGCACCTTACATACTTTACAGGCAGCTTGCCTTCCTTTTAAGCCTGGAGGAGATGGAAGAGTATGTGAACGGGCTTTCGGAAGATATATCTGACTCTCCCTACGTAATAACGATGAAAGAAAATATAGTCACGCTTCGTCGTGTGGATATTGGCCAGCCCTTTGTGGATATCACCCTGCCCGATACTACCGGCATGGATGTTTCTCTTTCTGATTATGTTGGCAAAGGATATGTTTTGATTGATTTCTGGGCAGCATGGTGTGGTCCCTGCCGCAGGGAAAACCCCCATATTGTAAAAATCTATGCTGATTTCAAGGACAAAGGTTTTGAAATCTTTGGAGTTTCTTTCGACAGAAACCGCGAAGACTGGATAAAGGCGATACATCAGGATGGAATTACCTGGCCACAGGTTTCAGATCTGCAGTTCTGGAGCAGTGCCGGCGGTAAACTCTACGGAGTCAGGTCAATACCTCATACTGTATTGATTGACCCCAGCGGGACAATCATTGCCAAAAACCTTAGGCATGATGCCCTTCGTGAAAAACTGGCAGAATTGCTAAATTAAGGAACCTCTGCAAATAGCAAAGCCTGTGTATCAGCACAGGCTTTTTTATTGTAATAAATACAATAAATTAGTCGGGAAACCTTAATTTTGGCATGCCAAACAGCCTTGTGGATGAGCAAGCAACTGAATATAAAAAACAAGAAAGCCTCATTTGATTACCTTTTCATTGAAAAGTTCATTGCAGGTGTTCAACTCACCGGTACCGAAATCAAATCCGTAAGGGATGGAAAGGTAAGCCTGGCTGATGCATATTGTGTGTTTTTCAATAATGAACTATATGTTAGGGGGATGAATGTAGCTGAATATTCTCACGGCAGTTTCTATAACCATGATCCCCGTCGTGATCGCAAGTTGCTTTTAAACAGGAAGGAACTGAACAAATTATTTCGCAAATCCCAGGAGAAAGGACTCACTATTGTGGCCATCAGGCTTTTCATTAATGAGAAGGGGTTGGCAAAACTGGAAATTGCCCTTGCAAAAGGGAAACGCGAATTCGATAAAAGAGAAACAATCAGGCAAAAAGATGCAGAAAGGGAACTGGACAGGTTGAGAAAAAAATGATGGTTTGCTTTTATTGTGCAAAGAAAAACTCGTTCAGTTCGTAAATCTCTTCTACGGTTATGCTGGTTTTAAAATCGAAGAATGCATCAATTGCCTGAAGCAATTCTTCGTAAGAAATGTACCCGTCGTTGTTCTTATCCACAAATTTGAATTTTGGCGGGATCTGCAGGTTGGGTATCCCGGCATACCTTGAATAACGCACTGGTGCATAGGAAGCATAAAGATGCACTTCATTTCTGGCAATGGCATCTCCGGAGGCAAGCAGCATCCCAGTCAATGAATCCTGCGATATTTCCACTCCATGCTTATCTGTAAAAGCACCCGGCCTGGTATTTGATTCCCTGTCAAGGTAATCAGGAACGCCATCGCCGTCAGAGTCTAGGGGACATCCATTTTCGTCTGCTTCAACACCGAAAGTTGTACCTGGACAAAGGTCATAAAAATCAAATACACCATCGTTGTCTTCATCCTCAACAGTGGAATAGTCAAATTCCTGCATGGCAAAAAGCTTCTCAATGATCCTTGTTTTCGGGTCGGAGAAAAGATCGAGATGGAATGTAACATAAGTATATCCAAACCAATCATTGCGTTTTTTTCCGGTTATGCCTGTTCCTTTGGAACTTACATTGTCAATAACATCAGAAAAGGAGAAATGAAGGGAGGTTCCCACGCGCATATTTACCCTGTCGGCAATTTTGAAATCCAAACCTGCATCCACCGGTATTGCAAGTGCAAACTGAGGATAATTGCCTAATCCATACAAATCAAGACTCCTCAGGTCGGTTTCATACCGATGATTTCGCGCTATGATATTGCTGTTGTAAGAAAATGGTGAGGTTTGTGAAACGTCACGTATGGTGCCGTCATTCCAGTAAAAATAACGGTTACCATCATTGTCAAACAGGTCTCCCTTTGAGTTGAACTGAAAAGATTCGATGCCAACAGAAATAAAAGGATTTATAAGTTTTCCCGGTTTAAGTATATGGCCAAATCCATATTCAAAATTTATCCCGATATTCAGCAACTCACTTTCAAAATTCAGGTTACGGTCCAGGTCTATAAAAGACCTTTCATTGCCGGTTAGTTTTCCACCAATGAAAAAGAAATTGATTCTGAATCTACGTTTATTATCAATAAACGAGGATACATTTAACTTGAAACCGGGTTTGGAGCCAAGCAGGTACCTGTAGTAATCGTTTACCTCTCCAAAAAAGGAAAGATTTCCAATGCCGAATCCTACGACAGGTTTGTACACAGGGTTTTCAACCTCCACTTCCTCCAAAAGCATCCTCTCAAATTCATCTTCCTCACGTATTTGGCCATTTACAGGCAGTGAGATTAGCCATATAGCCAAAAAACCCATCACCACAAGGTGTTGGGGAGAAAATATGCGTGGAAATCTTTTCATTTATTGGTGTGCCACTAAAAATCTATTGCTTTGTACGAAAGTACATGCAAAAAGTTATATTACCTGTACCACTTATGGTTTGCAATCATTAAAGCTTCCTGAACTGTGATCCGGTTTCCGTTGTTGTAGGCTGCAACAAAAGCATCCTTCACAGGCGTTGTATTCCATATATGCACCCTGTAATCCCTTGCTGCCTTGTAATCATAGTATGAGCCAATGGAATACTTAATCCACCCTTCATGAATTTCAGTTCTAACATCGTCCTGTATGTTCAGCCTTTTAAAATACCTGTTCACATTAACGGGTTTGTGCCCTGCAGCAAGCTGAACCCTGTAATATACCCCGGATTCCGGTTCCAGTTGATTCATAAGCTGTGTTCTTGCATCTACCCGTTGCCTTTCAGCCGGTCTGGCGGTTGTAAGCTGTGTACGAGGTCTTTCTGTAACCGGCCGGGTCGTTGTAGGTGTTTCGGGTCTTGGTGCTGCTGGTCTGGTTACCTGTGCAACAGGTGGCGTAACAACAGCAAATTCGGAGGGAGCAGAGGCAGCTATTGCAAGAAGTTCACTCTTTGTAACCGTTTGTGGATTAATATTCCCCTGCACGACATTCACACTTTTGGTCATATCGTTTTCAAGGTAAGAAAACACCCCGGCAATTTGCGGACTAACAGCGGTTCCCGGTTCAACAGGAATAAGTTTGTAGGATACCGTAAAAATTGGTTCAGGTGGGAGATTCATCCAGATGTATTTTACCTCCTGGTTCCTAAATGTAAATATTCCCCCCCTGGAATCCATATTTTCAGCCCTGAATCCTGCCGGTACCAATTCCTCTATTTTGGCGTATTTGTCAATCTGATCCTTATTTATCACGAGATTAACGGTGAGGTGATTATCAGCACCCGCATAAGGAGTTTGTCTGACGGCTGCAACAACCTGCCCTGCAGTAAGGTGAGGCAGGGGAGCAGTGAGTTTCTGTCCTGCATCGCGCACATCCACAATCAATCTTTCATCAATACTTGGGGAGGGTTGTATTGCCAGCAGGTTTTTCGGATCGGTGGATTGCTTTCTCTGGTTGTTCTCAATGAAGGAAAATGTTCCTGCAAGATCAAGATCCCCTTTCAGCCTCTCATTAATTTTCAGGGCATACCTGATAGTAATAACTTCTTCAGGTGGAAGGTTTAGCCAGATCATCTTCATGGTATTGTCCTGGAAACTGAAATCTGAAAAAGCTCTCTCAACAGGAGTGGCTATAACACCATTGGGAAATTCCACCTGGTAACGTGCAAAACCTTTCAATGCCCCTTTGTGAATCTGAACTTCCACTTCTATTGTACTTCCTGCAACCGTGGATGAAGGCGCATTTACCTTAACGGCTATATCCTGGTAAATGAAAGTATTGAAAAGCAGTAAAACTGCCATATTCACCAGGATAATCATTTGTTTTATGAGGCCTGTTATCACTTTGCTGTTGACTTAAAGGTTATTTTGACAATATTAAAAAATAACTGCAAAAGTTGCAAACACAAAATGAATTTTAATTTATTGAAAATAAGACAATTAAAAATTCGGACTCAGTAAGTATTTGGAATAGAATTGGTTAATTAATTCTATCACCTCATCAGCAGTATCTACCAGGGAAAAGAGATTCATTTCCTCGGGGTTCACATTTCTTTCTTTTTCCACCATTACCTCCTTGATCCATTTGACAAGGCCCTCCCAGTAATCTTTTCCAACGAGGATGATTGGGAACCGGCCTATTTTTTCGGTTTGTATAAGTGTAATAGCCTCGAATAATTCGTCAAATGTACCAAATCCCCCTGGCAGCACGACAAATCCCTGTGCATACTTAACAAACATAACTTTTCTGACAAAGAAGTGGTTAAAAGTAACCAGTTTGTCTGAATCAATAAACAGGTTGGAACCCTGCTCCATTGGCAGGTCAATGTTAATGCCTACCGATTTGCCATTACCTTTTTTTGCACCCATATTGGCGGCTTCCATAATACCCGGGCCCCCGCCGGTTATTACACCATAACCATGTTGGGTAAGTTTGAAGGCGATCTCTTCAGCCAGTTTAAAGTACTTATTGTCAGGGGTGGTCCGGGCTGAACCAAAAATGGAAACACAGGGACCAATGCGGCTCATTTTTTCAAAACCCTCAACAAATTCGCTCATGATTTTGAAGATTGTCCAGGAATCAAAAGTTTTAATTTCGTTCCATGTTTTTTCTGTAAAGGCATCTTTGATTAGTTCATCACCGTGACTCATACGCTGGATTTTTGGTTAGTATCTATAAAGATAATATTTGTTTTAAAAATGAAGCCGTGTAGCCGCAATTATTTTGAACGATCTGTTCAGGTGTGCCGGTACAAATTACCTGGCCTCCTGCTTCACCGCCTTCCGGTCCCAAATCAATGATATAATCGGCAACCTTAATTACATCGGTATTGTGTTCTATGACAATTACCGTATTTCCTCGGTCTACCAGGCTTTTTAAAACATCAAGCAATACTTTTACATCCTCGAAATGGAGCCCTGTGGTAGGTTCATCCAAAATATACAGGGTTTTTCCGGTATCTCTCTTAGCCAGTTCAGCGGAGAGTCTTACCCGTTGGGATTCACCTCCCGAAAGAGTAGTGGAGGACTGTCCCAGTTTGATATAACCCAGTCCAACACTTTGCAGGGTTTTCAGTTTCAATGAAATAGCAGGTATTTTTTCAAATAATTCAGCTGCCTGGTTAATGGTCATATCCAGAACATCACTGATGGATTTCCCTTTGTACTTAACTTCAAGGGTCTCACGGTTATAGCGTTTACCACTGCAATCCTTGCATACCACATATACATCGGGGAGGAAGTTCATTTCTATGGTTTGTACACCTGCGCCCTGACAGGTTTCACACCGTCCCCCCTTCACATTGAATGAATATCTGCCTGCCTTCCATCCCCTTATTTTGGAATCAGGGATTTGTTCGAACAGTTTCCTTATATCGCCAAATACTCCGGTGTAGGTGGCCGGGTTTGACCTGGGTGTACGACCCAGGGGAGACTGGTCCACCTCAATTACCTTGTCCACATGCTGAATTCCCTCCACCGAGGAGTATGGAAGCGGTTCAGCATAAGATTTGTAAAAGTGCCTGCTAAGTATCGGTTGAAGGGTTTCGTTAATAAGGCTGGATTTACCACTGCCTGAGACACCGGTTACACATATAAATGTTCCAAGAGGAAATACCACATCAATCCCTTTCAGGTTATTCCCTGAAGCTCCCTTCAGCACAATAGATTTTCCATGGCCAATGCGCCGTGAGAGTGGAACCTCAATATCCTTTTTATGTTTAAGGTAGTCAGCAGTGAGGGAATTTGATTTTAAAATTTCTGCCGGGCTTCCATGTGCTACCACGCAGCCGCCCTTTCTCCCTGCAAAAGGCCCCATATCCACCACATAATCAGCAGAGCAAATCATCTCCCTGTCGTGTTCCACCACAATAATGGTATTGCCCTTGTCTCTCAGTTCCTTCAGGGAATTTATCAGCCTGAGGTTATCGCGCTGGTGCAGGCCAATGCTTGGTTCGTCAAGTATGTAAAGTACATTCACCAACTGGGAACCAATTTGAGTTGCAAGCCTGATGCGTTGGCTTTCCCCGCCTGAGAGGGATTTTGAACTCCGGTCAAGGGAAAGATAATTCAGTCCCACATCCAGCAGGAACTTTAGCCTGGTTTTTATCTCCTTTATAATCTCAGTGGCAATGGCTTTTTGCTTGCCATTCAGCTCTTTTTCAAGGGTTAACATCCAGCCAAATAACTTGTCTATGTCCATTTGGGCAAGCTCAGCGATATTTTTCTCCTGAATTTTAAAATATAAAGATTCTTTTTTCAGTCTTGCACCTTTGCACTCAGGACATGTTACATTCCGGATGTATTGGCTTGCCCACTTTTCTCCCTTTTTCCCTCCGTTATTGTCCTGCTGGTTATTGATGTAACTTAAAATACCTTCAAAACTCAGAAAATAGTTTGCCGCCGAACCAAGAGGAGTATTCTGCAGTTTAAAGGTCTCATCAGATCCGTAAAGGATGGTATTCAGTGCGTTTTCCGGAATTTCCTTCACAGGTGTATTCAGTGTAAAGCCATATTTTGCCGCTATAGCCTCAATTTGCCAGAATATCAGCGAATTCTTGTAAGATCCCAAAGGTTCAATGCCTCCTTGCCGGATGGATATGGATGAATTGGGAATGATTTTTTTTCTGTCAATTTCACTCACCTGCCCGAGTCCGTTACATTTTACACATGCACCCTGGGGCGAGTTGAAGGAAAAGGTATGCGGCGCAGGTTCATTGTAAGAAATACCTGTGGTTGGGCACATCAATTGCCTGCTGAAAAATCTTGGCTCTGAAGAACCGGCTTCCAGTAACATCATGATGCCCCTGCCCTGATCCATTGCAGTAAGAACCGAATCCTTCAGTCTTTTTTCATCTTTCGTATTCACCTCGAGTTTGTCTACGACCAATTCAATGAAATGCGTTTTATACCGGTCGAGTTTTAAACCGTGGGGGATTTCCATGATTTCCCCGTTTACACGGGCATGCAGGAATCCTTTTCTTCTGATTTGCTCGAACAACTCTTTGTAGTGTCCTTTTCTTCCTTTTACAAGGGGGGATAAAATATATATCCGTTTATGAAGGAACCTGTTCAGTATAATCTTCAGAATTTGTTCGTCGGAATATCGCACCATTTCTTCTCCGGTAAGATAGGAGTAGGCATGGGAGGCGCGTGCATACAGGAGCCTTAGAAAATCATAGATTTCTGTAATTGTGCCAACCGTAGATCTTGGATTACGGCTCGTGGTTTTTTGTTCAATGGCAATCACCGGACTCAATCCTGTAATTTTATCCACATCGGGTCGTTCCATGCTGCCAATAAATTGACGCGCATAAGCCGACATGGTTTCCATATAGCGTCTTTGACCCTCGGCATAAATTGTGTCAAATGCCAGCGAAGACTTACCGCTCCCGCTCAATCCTGTAATTACGGTGAAATTGTTCCTGGGAATGGATACATCAATATTTTTCAGGTTGTGTACCCTTGCACCCAGAACTTCAATTTGTCCTTTATCACCGACTTTGTTTCTTGCTGGTTTTGTCAATTTTTCCGAAGGATTTTAGGAATACTTTATTGAACGGGAATAACAGGATCTTCAAAATCCAAAGCCTTCAACGTCCTTGAGTTTTCAGCAGGTATCTTGATCGTGTAAACTCTTTTATTTTTATTGTTCAAAAAGGGTTTCCTCAGCCAGGGATTATAAAACTTGAGCAACTTGTAGTTTGTTCCAAAGGATTTGGCGAATTCAGCAAAATCGTTGATAGTAGTATCCACTTTCACTTCAAAATACGAAAGTGGTTGGTACAGATCCTGTTGCCTGTATATAAATCCAAATTTTTCAGGGTTCTCGAGAATGGTTTTTATGGCCAGTATTCTGAAAACATATCTTGCAGTTTCTTCATTTAAAAGCAGGTCGTAATAATCAGTCTCTTTTTGAATGTTAATCTGCGTGTTAATTCCTCTTCTTCCGGCATTGTAGGATGCAGCGGCCATTGTCCAGCTATTGTATGCCTGGTAGGATTCCAGCAAAAATTTACAGGCTGCTTCGGTGGACTTTTCAATGTGGTATCTTTCATCTACCTCTTCGTTAATTAAAAGTCCGTAGTCACTTGCAGAACCGCTTAAAAACTGCCAGAAGCCTACTGCCCCTGCCGGAGAAATACTTTGCATTAGTCCGCTTTCGGCAATAGCCAGGTATTTAAAATCATCCGGCACATTATGGGACTTTAATATGGGTTCAATTAAGGGGAAGAAGCGATTGGCCCGCTTGATAAAAAGAAGAGTCTGGGACTGCCAGTAGGTGTTTATGAGCAGCTCACGGTCAAAGCTTTCATGCACATCAGAGAAATCAAGGGGAACTTTTTCACCTGCAAATTCTGCCTCGCGTGGGATATCCAGGGCAAAAATCTGGTAGTTTTTCTGAAAAAGTGACTGAAAGGGAATATTTTCTGCCATACCTGTTCTGAAGAAGGCAAGAAGA
Source organism: Bacteroidota bacterium (assembly GCA_037446695.1). Classification (GTDB taxonomy): domain Bacteria; phylum Bacteroidota; class Bacteroidia; order Bacteroidales; family PUMT01; genus JBBIHY01. The sequence goes on along the minus strand of JBBIHY010000014.1, from coordinate 56,416 downwards.
GTAAAAATCAGCATTACGATTATCAGCATAAAAATAGTAAAACCTGCCCCGGCAATTATTTTTTTTAATTTGGAAGAAGTTGTCATTTTTATGATTCTCAGTTAATTAATTTTAATTTGGTTGACGGAATTCTTTAATTCTCAAACTGTTTGAACAGGAAGAATGATACGAGAATGAAGGAATTCCGCTTTTTGGGTTACAAAAATAACTTTTAAAATCGGGAATTTTAAGGCTTACTGCTGAAAGTTTAAACCAAAGGAAACGCCGAAAGAATATGGTTTGGCAGATACAATATGGTTGGAATTAACAGGTGAGAAAAAATACTGAAAGCCCGGTTCAACCGTTAAGGATAAATTTTTCCTGATTGAGAATTCCATGCCAATGCCAACAGAGGAGCTGTAATAGAACTTGTTTAGGCCCACAGCACTGCCAATCCGCGTGACAGATTCTCCAGTACCAAAATAGACAGAGTTACCTAAAAGGATGCCAGGTTCGAATCCAAGCAGAAAATAAAATTTATCCTTTCTGCCCGGGTAGAGGAAGGTCTCCAGGAGTAAGCCAAGGTAATAAAGATTTTGTACAAGGCGGTAATCCGGTTGCGATTCAATGACTGAAGCCGGAAAAGCGTCTGACAGGGCAAACACAGCCTGGGTGTTAAGTTGGTTGACAAGCAATTTATCATTGCGGTAATTAATTGAACCTGCAGAATTGGTAAGTCCAAGTAAAAAACTGTTCCAGTTGACTGAAGAAACAGGTATTGCCGGGGTATCATCCGGATTGGTGATTTGGGCAATCCCTCCGGTGGTATATCCCTGGCTGGAAAACCGTATGCCTGTTCTTACTCCAAGAAGATCGGAGAGTTTTGTCTTCACGTACAGATAGCCTGCTAAGGAAATTTTTCCATTTTCTGCATGATTCAGGTAATTGAATACCTCAGTGCCACCACCTGAATTTGATAAAGTCCTGTATGAGAAGGAGGGAGCAGTACTAAAACCAATTTCCCAGTTCTGTTTCTGCTTTATTATTTCATGAACAGATGGTTCAATTTGATGCGGAAATACAAATCCGGCAAATTTTCCCTGTACCTTTGTTTCAATGGTGGGGGCTATGGTTTCCAACCTGTTCAAAGTAACAATATTAGCTTTCTCCTCAGTATATGATATTTCGATGATTGTATACTTCTCTTCAGTACTTGTTAATTTCCCGTCCGGTGACTTTGCTTCTGCGACTATTAAAAGGCCTTCTTCTTTCTTCACATCTTCAGCTCTATCAGTCAGATTAATTTCCTTAACAATGATTTTTGTCTCAGAATGAATATTAAACGGCTGCTCAGTCATTTCAATTTCCGCAACATGACTTGGCGTTAAATTCGACAGGTGAAGAATACCAAGTGACAAACCAATCAGAATGGCTATACCGGCAGCAATTCCTGATATTAAGGGTAAAAGCCTCTTCTTTTTTTGTCCAGCAACACTGCTCTTAACATGTGTCCAGATATCCTCAGGTGGCTCAACCAAATGATTGGTCAATCCTTTTCTGAAAACTTCATCAATTGATTTATTATTCCCTTTTATCATAACAAAATTATTTTTAAAAGGAATGATGGAACACCCATGTTGCTGATTTTGTTATCATTGTGTTTGTATTTTTCTAAACATGGGTGTTTCATCCGTAAATAATTTTTTGATTAAGGTCGGATGCCTGCCTGCCGGCTGGCAGGGAACTCCATGTTTGCTATTTTCATTTGTGTTTTTGTTTATTCGTAAACATGTTCGTTTCATTTTTTAGGCCAATCTTTTCTTTTTCTTTCAAATAGTATATTATTCTGCTCCGGAGAATTTCCCTTGCCCTCGAGAGGTTGGACTTAGAGGTACCTTCACTGATTCCAAGGATCTTTGAAATTTCTTTGTGGGAGTGTTCATCCAAAACATAAAGATTAAATACGGCTCTGTAACGGGGAGATAATTCTGAGACCATTTTCAAAAGTACTTCGCTTCCAATATCTTCAGCCTCAGATACAGGTTCTTCAATTAACTCCGGAAGATATTCCTCAAGTGGGGTGCTCACTGGTTTTCTGAGTTTTTCCAGGGCAGTATTGATAATGATTTTTCTAATCCATCCTTCAAAAGAACCTTTTCCAGCATACTGCCCGATATGTTCAAACACTTTTACAAAGCCATCCTGCATAATGTCTTTGGCATCATGCTTGGATTCTGCGTATCTCAGGCTTATAGCATACATTTTAGGGGCAAACAATCTGTAAACTTTTTCCTGGGAACCAGGGTCATTTAGTTTACAACCTTCAATGATGTCTGTAAGATCCCGTACCAATTGTTTTTATACCAAAAATAACAAATGCAAAACAATGGGACATGGACTTTATTGCATTTCATGTGGCTGAAATAAAATCTAATGACCCTGCTGACCCTTTTTACATAGATGCTAATCTTATGGAAAGGTTGCGGAAAAATGTTTAAAAACTTACGCAACCAATTCATTTTTTTTCATCTTATTCCTGAAACCAACATTCGAATTGGTAAAAAAGGTATAATTAAAACATATTACAATGAAAAAAATAACTTTGTTAACAGCAATTGTTTTGGTTGCATTTTCATTCAGCTCCTGCTCAAAGGAGAAAAAGGAAGAGATTATTACCCCGAAAAAAATTGTTCTCACCGCTGATCAAAAAGAACTTGTTGACGCAAGTAATAAATTTGGTTTCTTAATGCTCCAGGGCCTTGTAAAGGATGAGGAGGCGGGCACCAACCTTTTTATTTCGCCATTGAGCATTGAACTTGCACTATCAATGACACTCAACGGTGCTATGGAAGAAACAAATAATGCCATGCGCGAAGCAATGCAATTCAGTGATATGGAAATGAGTAATATCAATCTGTCATTTAAGAATCTGATGCAGGAGTTGTTATCGGTAGATAAAAGGGTGATAACCGAAATTGCAAATTCTATCTGGTATCGCCTGGGGTTTGTTGTTGAGAAAAATTTTATTGATGTAAACAAGGAATACTACAATGCAGAGGTACTGGGATTGGATTTTGAAGCACCCAACGCCAAGGATATTATAAATCAATGGGTATCAGACAAAACGCGGAAAAGAATACCAAAAATCATTGACGAAATTGATGCGGATGATGTCATGTTTCTTATCAATGCAATATATTTCAAGGGATTATGGCAGTCTGAGTTTAAACCCTCCGAAACGACTCAAAAACCTTTCTACATGCAATCCGGTAATACAAAAATGGTTCCTATAATGATGCAGAATCATACATTCCCTTTTTATTCAGGAACAAATTATATCGCAGCTGAGCTGCCCTATGGAAGAGGAAACTATGGCATGGTTGTGTTGCTGCCAGACCCCGGAATTACAACAGACAGATTAATTAACGAACTAAATGAAGAGGAATGGAATCGTCTGACACGTAATCTTACGCCTGCTCTTATGGACCTTCAGTTACCAAAATTCAGATTCAGTTATGAGAAAACATTAAATGAAATGCTGATATCTATGGGAATGGGTGTAGCATTTTCTGATTTCGCCGATTTCAGAGGTATTAATAATGAAAAGCGACTCGCAATTTCAGAAGTAAAACACAAAACTTTTGTGGAAGTGAATGAGGAGGGCACTGAGGCTGCTGCAGTTACTTCTGTTACAGTTGGTATAACTTCTATGCCTTCTACCATTAAATTTAATGTAAACAGACCCTTTGTTTTTGCGATACGGGAAAAATATACAAATGCAATACTGTTCATTGGTTGTGTGGAAGAACCTCTTATGGAGGATTAGAATTTGGTTTTTGGTTAATATGGTTTCCCCGGAGAGGCATTTTGCCTCTCCTTTTTTTTATAACAATTATTGATTTTTATGGATTTGCAACAACATTTTATGCGGGTAATAGGTTATATTACAAAGCATATGAAAGCCAGAATATGAAAACCAGACTTCTCATTTTGGTTGCATCTATATTAGGTTTCCACCTTTTCGGGCAGGAAACAAGACAAGTAATTCCTGAACTTCAGACGATGATTTCTGAATATTCCGGTCTTAGTAAACCACAAAAACTCTTTATTCATTTCGATAAGGAAAACTATTATGCAGGTGAAAACATATGGTTTAAGGTGTATCTACTTGACGCAGTTACTCACAAGCCTGACACCAGTTCATCCAATTTATGGGTTGAACTGGTAAATTCACAGGGAGAAATAATTGATTCCAGGCTTTTTAAACCAAGGGATGGATTGGCATGGGGTGATTTTGACTTGTCCGATTCACTTTCTGATGGAAATTACTACATACGTGCCTTCACCAATTCGATGCTCAACCTAAATCCCGGATTCCATTTTGTTAAATACTTCTACATCAGAAATCCGGGTTACGCGGATATGATTTCCCGGGCCGATGTTAGATTTAACAGGAGGTTCAACAAACTTTTTGACCGCGGGAAAGAACAGGTGAATGTAGTATTCTTTCCGGAGGGTGGCAACCTTGTTTCTGGCCTCAAGAACAGGGTGGCATTTAGAGTTACTGATGAATTGGGGAATGGGTTAAACATAAAAGGTGAATTGAGGGATAGTAAAGGAAAAATCATCGCTCCGGAGGTTGAGTCGAAGTTTGCCGGCATGGGTTATTTTTCATTTACTCCGGTTCACGGTGAAAATTATACTTTTTTTGTTGAAAACGGCAGAAGAAGGAATTCCTATAATCTGCCAGCACCGATGGAATCAGGCTATATTTTATCAATAGACTCCGGTACTGACACTTTTCATATTAGCGTAAAAACCAATGTTTTACCGGGGAGCATGTTTTACTCTGATAAAGTATTTGTTGTTGCTCACACACGGGGAGTTGTATTCTATGGAGAGGAATTATCAGTTATTGAAGGGAGGGCAGAATCAAAAATTTCCAGTCGGAAGTTTCCTTCGGGGATCACACATTTTACTCTTTTCTTACCTGATTACCGGGCCATTGCCGAGAGACTCGTGTTTCTGGATCACAAGGATCAGCTTATTTTCAGCACTACCATCCTGGATGAACCGGAAGACAAAAAAAACCTGCTGACGGTGTTGTTTAATTCTTTGAATCCGGAAACAGGGCCTGCCGAAGGTAGTTTTTCTGTATCCATACAGAATGTAACAGATGAGGCTTCTGCCAGGTCAGAAAATATTGTGAGTTACCTTTTGTTGAGTTCTGACCTGGGAGACTTTATCGAAAACCCCGGTGAATTATCCGGATTGAATGATAGTATGGAATCATACCTGGATTTAATTATGCTCACTCATGGCTGGAGGCGTTTTGCCTGGGATAAAGTTGTTTCAGGAATTATGCCGGTTTCAGAATATTCTGATGCATATGGGATAACTTTAAGCGGGGTTGTGATAAATCCGGCCAATAATAAGCCTGTTGTAAATCACAGGGTACAGTTGAGGATCATGAGTGGATATAATCACATATATCACCGGACAACCAATAACGAGGGTGCATTTGTTTTCTCTGATTTGAAATATAATGATATTATAAGAATTGAAATCACTGCTGACCGGCTTGCAGGAGGGGTACTGCCATTTGTTAGAATAAATTCCAAAGACAGATCTGGAATTCCATATCAGAAAAATCTTCATACAAAACCACAGCAAATCACTGATTTTGGAAAGAACTGGAGGAAGCCTGAACGCAGGGTTTTCCCCCTGGAGAATGGGGCTGGTTCACAACCAGAATCAATGTTTGGAACCCCTGATCAGACTGTCTATTTAGATGAGAGACTTATAAATTACCGCTCTTTACTTGATGTACTTAAGGAAAGAGTCACTGGCCTGACAGTTGTTCAGGGTCAGGTCAGGCTAAGGGGCACGAGCAGTTTTTATGGAAATACCCAGCCACTTTTTTATATGGATGGTACTCAGGTGGATGCCCGTTCATTTTTTCTGACCAATCCAAATGATGTTCACCGCATCGAAGTATTCAAAGGTGCAAGTTCAGCAATTTTTGGTGCACGGGGTGCTAATGGAGCCATACTTGGTTTTACCAAGCGATATGCTAATATTGGAAACACGGAATTTTATGATTTTCTTATACGGGGTTATCATACTCCCAGGGAATTCTATAACGATAAAATTTCCACTTCAGGGATCACTACATCAGTCAATCCGGTGCAAACCATTTTCTGGAAACCTGATCTGCTTACCAATGCCAGTGGTAAGGCGGGTTACTTTCTACCCCTCATGCAGGGTGTGATGAACTACAGAATAATAATTCAGGGGGTTGGAAAGAATGGCGGTTTTGGTTTTGGTGAGTATATTATCAGAATTGTGGATGAATAACTTTTGAGAGGGAGACTAAACCTTTTCGATAAACTCAATGAATTTCGTGTGAGGTATTGATACACAAATTCTTGAATAATTGGATGCATATTTTTTGTCCCTTTTTGTGAAATAGGCCAGTGATACGCTGCCAATTTGTTTTTCCAGCAATTGTTCTTCGGATTTGTTAACCACCGCAAATATTCCTACAGGTGTGGATTTATTATAGAATTCATCAGCCAGCAGTTTCTTTTTTATCAGAAAAAGTATGTTCTTCTCAATATGTTCTCGTGTGGTTTGTCTGAATTTTTCAATGGCCTTTTTTCCTTCAGGAGTTGTCAGCATTTTCTCCATTAGAATCTGCGAAAATGCATTAATGCCATTACTGGCATACATGAGCCTGATTTCAAATTCCTTGTTGAAATTCTTGTTCCCTGAGTACACGAATCCAATTCTCTGACCGCTCAAGCCAACAGATTTACTGAAACTTTCAACAATGATTGTGTTTTCAAATGAGAGCAGAATTTCATAAAGTTTGTCGGAATTATCGTAAAAAACACGGCGGTATGGACTGTCAAAAACTACCGGGATATCCATGTCGTTGAGCGCTGCAATGGTTTCCAAAATCAGGGTATCGGTTTGTTTTTCCCCCAGGGGATTTCCGGGATCTCCAATGACCACGGAAACATCTTTTTTCTGGCTCACAATTTCTACCAGGTCCTTCAGATTCTCGTAATACTCACCCTCCCTGTTGCGGATTTTTAAAATATGGTTATAAGATCCCCAGTGATAAACTGGCATCAGGAAAGTTTTAACGTCAAGGGTTTGAAAAACCAGGTCCAGTCCAGCCATACCGCCCCCGGTTATGAAGAGGTTTTCGGCATCGGCCTTTCCCCCGAAGTATTCCCGGTTGATTGCCTCCCTGAGCGGTTTTCTCCCATTTCCCGGGGGATAGACCTGTATCTCATCTGAATTGAAATCGATACTTTTAATTACCTCGCTAAGGTTTATGTTGCAAACCGAGTTGATGCCCCTGTTGAGATACAGGTATTCCTTTCCGTTTTCTGCGCTGAGTCTTTTTATTTTTTCACCAATTCCAACAATAGATGAAAGTTTCGCCTCGCTGATATTGATTTTCATTGCATAGGGGTTTATTAAAAAGCCGCCATTTCAGATGACAGCTTTTTATTCAGAGTATGAATGATTACAAATGTATTACTTCGCCAAATGCAGCAGCAGCTGCCTCCATAATGGCTTCACTCATGGTAGGATGGGGGTGAACTGATTTTATCATCTCATGTCCTGTGGTTTCCAGGTTCCTTGCTACCACTATTTCAGCAATCATTTCGGTTACATTGGCACCAATCATATGGGCACCAATCAGTTCTCCGTATTTTGCATCAAAAATGAGTTTTACGAAGCCATCCTTGGCCCCTGCAGCACTTGCTTTTCCTGAGGCTGAGAAGGGGAATTTCCCTACTTTAATATCCAGGCCGGCTTCCCTGGCTGCTTTTTCGGTCAATCCAACTGAAGCTACTTCAGGACTTGTGTAAGTACAGCCGGGGATATTATCATAACGGATGGGATGAATATCCATCCCGGCAATTTTTTCAACACAAACAATACCCTCGGCAGAGGCAACATGCGCCAGCGCCGGACCGTGAACGATATCTCCAATCGCATATACCCCCGAAACGCTGGTTCGGTAATATTCATCTACTTTTACTTTACCTTTTTCCAGTTCAATTTTTAATTCCTCAATGCCAATTCCTTCCAGGTTAGGAGTAATTCCCACAGCCGAAAGTACTATCTCAGCCTCGTGAATTTCCTCGCCCTTTTTTGTTTTAATTACAGCCTTGCACAATTCCCCTGATGCGTCAACTGACTCAACGGTGGAACTGGTATACACCTTCATCCCCATTTTCTTGAATGATCTTTCCAGTTGTTTTGAAACCTCCTCATCCTCCACAGGAACAATATTTGGCATAAATTCTACCAGTGTGACTTCGGTACCCATAGCAGCATAGAAATATGCGAATTCACTTCCAATTGCACCCGAACCAACAACTATCAATGATTTTGGCTGTTTGGGCAAAGTCATCGCTTCCCTGTATCCAATGACTTTTTTGCCGTCCTGTTTCAGGCTTGGCAACTCCCGGGAACGCGCACCGGTTGCAAGAATAATGTGTCTGGCAGTCACCTCCGATCTTTTGCTATCTTTATCGGTTACCTCAACGGTGCTGTTATTCAGCAATTTAGCGGTGCCCTGAATATGCTCAATTTTATTTTTTTTCATCAAAAACTGAACACCTTTGCTCATCCCATCAGCAACTCTGCGACTTCTTTCTATTACTTTTCCGAAATCGGCCTTCACCTCTCCAGTAATGGTCATGCCATAGTCCGCTGCGTGTTTCATATAATCAAAAACCTGTGCACTTTTCAGCAGCGATTTAGTTGGAATACATCCCCAGTTTAAACACACTCCTCCCAGTTCGGCTTTTTCAATTACTCCTACTTTCATTCCCAACTGGCTGGCCCTGATTGCTGCTACATAACCTCCGGGACCGCTTCCGATTACAATTAAATCGTAGTTCATAATATTTAAAATTATTGGTTTATTAATATGTTGATTATTCATTTGGTATGGATTCTTTCCTGCGGTTTTTTTCAATTGTAATTTTCTGAATTACCCAGGCAATAAAAACCATGAGAGTTAATGAAAAAATGATGGAAGCCCCTGAAGGAATGTTATAGCCATAAGAGAAAAACAAGCCGGCAAGGGAACCAGCGGTTCCAATGATTATGGAATAGTAAATAATCTTTTTAAAATCCTTCGTGAAAAAATTGGCAATGGTCTGTGGTATTGTGAGCATGGAAATAACCAGTATGATACCTATTACTTTAATACTTAGCACAATAGTAAGGGCAATTAATCCAAGAAGCAGGTAATTCAGAGTGGAAACGGGTACTTTATGTGTACGGGCATATTCCACATCATAGGAGATATATAATATCGTTTTAAACATGGCTGTAAAAATAACCACAACAAAAAATGTAAGGGCTGCCAAAAGGTACAAATCAAGCAGGGTAACGGTAAGGATGGTTCCAAACAGGTATCCCATAAGATTCGGAGCGTATCCGGGCGTTATATAAATAAAAATTATGCCGATGGCCATACCAAAAGACCAGAGAATCCCGATGACTGAATCCTCCCTGATCTGTGATCTTTTGCCGAAGAACTCTATACCCAGTGCCGACAAAACCGAAAAAACCGTTGCTCCAAGTATGGGATTGATGCCAAGGTAGTAACCAATTCCAATCCCGCCAAAGGAGGCATGTGTAATTCCACCACTGATAAATACCAGGCGTTTTGAAACAATGTAGGTCCCAATGATGCCGCAGGTGATACTGGTTAACATAATGGCAATCAAGGCATTTACAAAGAAGGCATATTGCAGAAATTCCGGCATTCCTGGTTAAAGTTAATGATAGTGTTTTTTCAGAACTGTATGGGGAACATCACCATGGGTAATAATCTGTATGGGGCAATTGTAGGAGGCCAGTTGCTGTTCTGTTATAATATTGGAAGGATGGTAATGAAGGGTTTTGTTCACGCATGCTATTGTTTTTACAAACCATGTTATAGTTCCCACATCATGAGAAACAATAAGTATAGCCATTTCCATATTGAGGTCATTCAGGATTTCATAAAAATCATTCTCAAATTTGTTGTCAACATAAGTGCTGGGTTCATCGAGCAACAAAAGAACGGGTGATGAAATAATTGCGCGTGAAAGGTATACCCGCTGCAACTGACCACCAGATAACTCTCCGATAGGCTTTTTTCTTAGCCCGGAAATACCCATTTTTTCGATAACTATTTCAGCCCTTTCTCTCTGCTCCCTTCCGTAGCGGCTGAATAATCTTTCCCTTGACATCAAACCTGACAATACAACATCGATAACTGTGATGGGGAATTTCCTGTCAATTTGGTTTAGCTGAGGTAAATACCCAATGAGAATCTGATTGACCGGTTTTCCATTTTCATAAAAGAAAATTTTTCCTTTCATTGGTTCCAACAGGCCTAATATGGTTTTCAGCAGGGTGGTCTTACCTCCTCCGTTGGGACCGATTACTCCTATAAAATCTTTGCTGTTTACAGTGAGATTCACATTGCTGATTACAACCCCGTCATCGTAACCGGCTGATAATGATTTAATTTCCAGAATTTTATCACTCATTACTGGATAGATGCTTTTATTTTTTTGGCTATTTCCAACATGTTTGTGCTCCAGTCAGGGCTCAAATCATCTAAAACTACTATTTCTGCACCAATTTCCCTTGCAACAGTATTGGAATATTGAATTTCATACTCTTTCTGAACAAAAATGGTTCTTATATTTTCTCTGTTAGCGATGTCGACAATCCTTTTCAGATGCGAAGGTGTAGGATTTTTCCCTTCAAACTCAATTCCCTCCTGCGTAAATCCGTAATCTCTTGCCAGGTATCCAAAGGCCGGGTGATAAACCAGTATTGTTTTTCCGGCAGCGTTTTTAAGCAGTTCAGCTATTTTACCATCAATTTCCTCTATTTCAAGAAGGAATTTTTCATAATTTGAAAGATAAAATGCCGTATTTTCAGGATGTAAAGAGGACAGTGTTTTATAAATATTTGTTGCCTGAACTTTTACTTCTTTAGGTGACAGCCATATATGGGGGTCGGCTCCGTGGTGATGCACCGTTCCGTCAGCAAGGGTGTGGAAATGGTCTGATATCAAATCTGTTCCTTCTGAAGTATCAGTGAACTTTACACCGGGATTCATAGACCTTATTTTTCTAAGCAGGCTAAGTTCGAAATCTATATGTCCCACAGAGAAATAGGCAATTGCATTGGCAACTTCTTTCATCTGCATGGCAGTGGGTTCATAGGTTTCAGGACTGGTCCCGGGAGGAACCATCACCACTATCCGGAATGCATCACCGGCAATTTTCTGAACAAAATACTTTTGTGGAAGGATGCTTACCACCAGGGCTTTTCTTGTGTCGTTTTGCTTTGATGTTTTGCAGGAAGTTGTAAATATCAGAAAAACGGCTGCAACAGATAAGAACAGATACTTCATGGGAAAAAATTATTTAGATTTGTTTCAAATAACAAAAGTATTAGAAATTTTTATTTTTGCGAAACGCCTCCTGATGAATCTCTGCTTTATAATCAACCCTGATAAAAAAAATTCGTTTCTTCCGTGAAAAATATTGACATGATAACGGTATTGGGGCCAACGGCTTCAGGTAAAACAAGATTTGCAGCGCATCTGGCTTACAGGATCAATGCAGAAATTATCAGTGCAGATTCCAGGCAGGTTTACCGGGGTATGAACCTGGGAACAGGAAAGGATTATGAGGATTACCTTGTCAACGGGAGACAGATACCCTGGCACCTGATTGACATCAAAGAACCGGGTTACCATTATAACCTGTATGAGTTTCAAAAAGATTTTCAGGAGGCTTTCAGGAACATAAAATCACGCGGTAAGCAGGTCATTTTGTGTGGTGGAACCGGAATGTATATTGAGGCGGTGGTAAAAGGATTCAAAATTCTTGAGGTACCAGTCAACATAAACCTGCGCGAAACTCTCGAAAGAAAAAGTATGGATGATTTGATTGCTATGCTGGGTTCATACAGGCACCTTCATAATGTCAGTGATACTTCTTCGAGGCCCAGGCTTGTAAGGGCAATTGAAATTGAGGAGTACCAGCAGCGGCAAAAAGCAATTGAAAATATTTTTCCGGAGCTGAAGTCCCTGGTCATTGGTTTGAATGTGGACAGGGATACCCGCAGGGAAAGGATTACCAATAGGTTGAAGGACAGGCTCAACTCCGGTATGGTCTATGAGGTAAAACAACTGCTTGAAAAGGGCTTGTCCCCGGAGGAACTTATCTTTTATGGTTTGGAGTATAAGTATCTCACCTTGTATGTTACCGGCAAACTGAAATATGATGAAATGACAACACAATTGAATACTTCCATTCATCAGTTTGCCAAAAGGCAAATGACTTACTTCAGGAAAATGGAAAGGCAGGGAGTGCAAATTCACTGGCTGGATACCAGCCTGGGATTGGAGAAAATGATGGATGAAGCCCTGAAATTGCTGGAGGGGTACAATTAATTTTACTCCTCCGGTTTTATTTCAGGGATTAAGGGCGAAAAAGCTATTCCGTCGGGTTGCTTTCCTGTTTTAAAATGGCCGATAATTTCAAAGTCCTCCAAATCAATTACTGTCACCACATCGGCATTTGTATTCGCTATATATGCATTTTTATTATCGGGCACTACCAGTCCAATAGGTATAGAACTACCCTGAAATTCTGCAGCAAAATATCTCCCTTCCGGATCATCAGAAAGCTCTATTTTCAGGCTGATATTTGCAGCAAGAGTCTTTTCTTCAGCATGGAAGACTTTAATGTCACCTGACCGTGCATTTGACACCAGGAAATAACTTCCATCAGGTGAGAATTTAGCTCTGATTGGGAAATCTCCACAAGGGAGGGTTTCAATTATTTCCAGCGTTTGGGTGTCAAACACCGTAATTGTATTGTCGCCGCGGTTTGTAACCCATACTTCCTTTTCATCGGGGGTGGTGGCAACTCCCTCTGCACCTTGCCCTGAATAGGCATGGGTGATAATTTCCCCGGTTTCCATATCAATAACGGTTAGGTTACCAGTTCTGATGCTTGGAACAAAGGCCCTGGGTGGTTTACTTATATAGGCTACCATATGGGAAATTTCCTGCTCTGTTGGAATGGCCTTAAGAATATCTCCATGCTCAATATCCACAAGCAAGATATGATTGCTGCCCTCAGTTGTTACAAGCATTTTGTAATCATTGTCTATAAACACCATACCATGCGGGCGGGTATGTTCTCCGAGATCGATTGTTTTGTCGGGCCTGGCCTCTGAAATATTAATTACAGTGAGCGTATTTCCCGGAAATTCCCGGTTACCGTAATTCGTAACAACAGCGTATTTCCCATCAGGGGAAACTTCCACTTCATGTGGCTCCAGTCCGGTTTCTACTGTTGCCAGGATATCTCCGTTTCCACGATGAATGAAATTTACCGTATTGTCCGATTTATTTGCAACAATTAATATCCCTTCTGTTTCAATTGTTTTCGATTCAGGTGTTTTGCATGATGAAACCAGGATCAGGAGAGCAATTGTTAAGAAACTGATGAATGATTTAGCCAACAGGTTATTACGGTTCATATGTTGATTTTTTATGATACTTTTCAAATGCTTCTATGCAATATAAAACTATTGCGGGGAATAAAAAAGTATTCTTTGACAGGTAAAAGGATTGTGAATTAAAATCTTTAAATCATAGAGTTGAATGGAATTTAAACCAGCCATTCGGTGCTTTCAAGTATAAAAATGAGAAAAAACACCACAAGCATGTTCAGGAAAGAGAAGAAATAATTGTAGAATATCCTGTTTCGGGTGACTGCTCTTCGGGCCATCATCCCTATGTTTGGTAAAAACAGTAGGATAAGGGATAATATGAAGAACGTATCGGTAATTTGTGCCTCAAGTTTCAACTCTCCATATAAAACAAAAACATAAAAGGTAAAAAAGAAAGTTGCCAGATAAATGAGGTAACTTACCTTGAGCGTAATGGTGGAATATTTTCTCTTACGATTGATTAGAAAAGGTTTGATAATAATGATGGCAATGAAATAGGTGAGGGCTAAAGCTGTGATAAGAAGGAAATGAAGGAGGAAACTGTAGGAATTATTCATTTTGTAAGGTTCAATTATGAAACTAATTTAGTGCCAATTATTTTAAAATGCAAAAGGCCGGAGAAATCCAGCCTTTTGTTTTTTTATTCTTTCAACCACAAATCAAGCCAGCTGAAAAATTCACGTTGCCACAAAATGCTGTTCTGCGGACGAAGTACAAAGTGGGTTTCTCCCGGGAAGTGAAGCAGTTTGGCCGGAATACCTCTGAGTCTTGCAGCATTAAATGCCTGAAGTCCTTCGGTGTAGGGTACCCTGTAGTCATGCTCTCCGGTTACCACCATGATTGGAGTATCCCAGTTCTGAACAAACCTGTGGGGAGAGAATCTGTCATAGGATACAGGCTTTGGTGTTTCCCAGAATGCTCCTGCGAAATCATGATTCACGAAGAATGTTTCCTCAGTAGCAGCATACATACTTTCCAGGTTAAATGTACCGTTGTGTGCAATAAAGGCCTTAAACCTTTTCTGATGCACACCTGCCAGATGAAAAACTGAGAATCCTCCGTAACTGGCACCAACTGCTCCCAGTCTGGTTTCATCAATGAAGGGTTCTTTTTTTAACTCATCAATTGCAGAAATAAGATCTCTTGTTGCCTGCCCGCCCCAGTCTCCGGAAATCTGCGCATTCCATGCCTGCCCGAAGGTAGGCAGACCGCGACGGTTAGGTGCAACAATAACATAATCATTGGCAGCCATAATCTGGAAGTTCCACCTGTAGGAAAAAAACTGGCTGACGGCACTCTGTGGCCCGCCTCCGCAATACAATAAAGCGGGATATTTTTTCTGTGGGTCAAATTTTGGTGGATAAATCAGCCATACGAGCATATCTTTTCCATCGGTGGTTTTAACCCATCTCTCTTCCACCCTGGCCATTTCAATATTATCATAAATGTGCTGGTTTGTGAAGGTAAGCTGCGTTTCGTTTCCTGTTTCAGGGTCAATTTTAAATACCTCAGTGGCAAGTACCATACTCATCTTTTCACCAATAAGCACGCCGGCTGCATAATCAATGGAATTGTAATTGTGATAACCGCTGGTAATGACGTTGATTTCCCTGGTATTTGTATTGATGGAGTATACCTGGTAAGTAGCCTTTATGCCACTTATGAAAAAAAGTGTATTGTTATCTTTCCATTTGAAATTAGCGGCATTCTGATCCCAGTTTTCAGTCAGGTAAGTCTTTTCATTGGTTTCCATATCCAGCACAAATAACCGCTCTTTGTCTGCCTCGTATCCGGGTGTAGCCATACTTTGCCATGCAATCTTACTCCCGTCAGGCGAAAAAGCAGGGTACTTGTCGTAGCCGGGCATGCCCTCAGTTATATTGATGGTTTCCCCGGTATCAAGCCTGTAAAGATAAATGTCGGAGTTTGTGCTGATGGCATATTCCCTTTTTCCCATTTTCTTTGAGGTATAGGCAATCATTTTTCCATCGGGGCTCCAGGTAATTTCGGCACCACTGAAATAAGGGGCAAGTGGGGATTCATATTTTTCTCCTTCCATAATATCTTTAGCCTTGCCCAGAATGCCTTTATCATAAGCAGCAACAAAAATGTGGCTGTAGGAATAATCATTCCATGCGTTCCAGTGCCTGTACATGAGATCATTTTCGATTCTTACATTGATTAAGGGCAGGTCAGGATGCAGTTCCTGTGGAGTTTTATCCAGTTTAACCCTTTTGGTATAATAAATATGGGTTCCGACAGGAGAATATTCAAAACTGCTTATTCCACCATCAACAGAGGATACCTGTTTTTTGTCTGTACCATCCGGACGGATTTCCCATAACTGGGAAGAACCATTTTCGGCACTTATGTAACCAATTTTGGTACCGTCGGGGTGCCATCTCTGATTGTAATTTGCACCCTCAAATGTTGTTAACTGAAGAAGTGAGCCTGTTTCAATATCCAATACATGGATATCTGTCTTGCTCTTGTTGGTTTTGTAATCAAAACGGGCCACGCCAAAGATTACTCTTTCACCATCGGGTGATATCCTGGCATCGCTCACCCTCCCGAACTTCCAGAGAATTTCAGGTGTAACTATGCCATTTTGTATCTCAGTTTCAGTGAGGGCACCCTTAAAATCTGCAACAATGGTTTCCTGTGCTTTTTCCTTGCATGAAAAGTTTAAAAGCAGCAGAAAGATGAAAATAATAAGTCTGTTTTTCTGCATGGTAATTTATTTTTTGATTTGGTATGCTTCTTTGATCTTTTTTTCAATTTCAACAGCCAGTTCGGGGTTATCAAGAACCAGTTGTTTAACTGCCTCGCGGCCTTGTCCAAGTTTTGTCTCCCCGTAACTGAACCATGAACCGCTTTTTTTGATAATATCCAGTTCAACGCCAAGGTCGATTACTTCTCCTGTTTTTGATATGCCTTCTCCATACATGATATCAAATTCAGCCTTACGGAAGGGGGGTGCCAGTTTATTTTTTACCACCTTCACCCTGGTTCTGCTGCCCATTACTTCTTCACCCTCCTTAATCTGCGTAATTTTTCTGATATCCAGGCGAATGGAGGAATAGAACTTCAGTGCATTTCCTCCTGTGGTTGTTTCGGGGTTGCCGAACATCACACCTATTTTCTCCCTGAGCTGGTTAATGAAAACGCAACAGGTTTTGGTTTTGCTGATGTTGGCTGTAAGTTTCCGCAATGCCTGGGACATAAGTCTTGCCTGCAGACCCATTTTTGAATCGCCCATTTCTCCTTCAATCTCTGCTTTGGGAGTAAGTGCGGCCACAGAGTCAATCACAATAATATCAATTGCTCCTGAACGAATCAGGTGATCGGCTATTTCCAGGGCCTGTTCACCGTTATCTGGTTGTGAAATTAGCAGGTTCTCTATGTCTACGCCAAGTTTTTCTGCATAGAACCTGTCAAAAGCATGCTCTGCATCAATAAAGGCTGCTATACCACCTGCTTTTTGTGCTTCGGCAATTGCATGAATGGCCAGGGTGGTTTTACCTGATGATTCTGGTCCGTAAATTTCAATTACCCTGCCTCTTGGGAATCCTCCAACCCCCATTGCTATATCCAGTGAAATTGATCCTGAGGATATGGATGGTACATCCACAATGGCCTTGTCGCCCATTTTCATGATTGTACCCTTGCCGTATTCTTTGTCAATTTTATCAAGGGTTAATTGCAGGGCTTTGAGTTTTTCCTTTTTGACTTCTTTATTTTTTCCGTTTTTTTCTTCGGTTTCCATTTATTTTTATTGATTAAGAGTTTCTATAATTTGTTTTGTGTGGTCCTTTACATTTACTTTTTCAATCACAGCCTCAATAAGACCCTTTTCCGAAATCACGTAGGTGGTTCGCAATACTCCTTCGTATGACTTGCCATACATCTTTTTTTCTCCCCAGGCACCATATGCCTTGATAATAACCTTCTCAGGATCGGGTACAAGATAAAAGGGCAAATTATACTTTGCACTGAATTTTTGGTGCGACTTTTCATTGTCGGGACTGACACCAATCACAACATAACCCAAATCTTGCAATTCCTGGTAGTTATCCCGCAGGTTACATGCTTCAGATGTGCATCCGGGGGTATCGTCCTTTGGGTAGAAATAGAGGATGATTTTTTTTCCTTTGAATTGTTTGATGGAAATCTCTTTCCCTGACTGGTCGGCGGCTTTAAAGTCGGGTGCAGCCCTCCCTTTTTCCAAAAGTGCCATATGTTTGAAGTTTAAATAGTAAAATTAATAAGTTTGGCAGATTATTCGGAATGGAAAGGATTGTTTTTATTAACAATGTTTATGTTGTGCGGTTTTGCTGGTTTAGCTTGCATTTATGACGGAAACCGTTGATTTTTTGTTTAGGGATTTTACCTTTTTTGTAGTAATTTAGGGGATTATTTAAAATATAAAATATGTCAGGATTTATAAGGGTTTTTGTAAATGTTGTCCTTATTTCATTTGTAATTGGTACTGGCAGTTTTTATTGTCAGACGGCTGATGAGACAAAACGACAACTGGTTGTCCTGGAAAAGGAATACAATGATCTCCTTACAAGTGCCTTGCAGTCGCAGGTCAGGGCTGATTCACTGGTAAGGGTTTCCAACCACAAACGTACAGAAATCTCTGCTTCAACCAACGAAGCAGTCAGGGCAAGGTTAAGTAATGAAGTATTGCTGCTTGAGAAACAGGCTTTCGAGATACAGGCAGAAACAAACCGGAAGTATGCTTCCGCCCGCGACATGGAGATGCGTTTAATAACTTTAAGGCGCTCTCTTCCTGATGTTCAGCCAACCTCGCCTGCAGCCGTCAGTATCAAAGCTGTTGATGCTAAAAAAGATGAGAGATTATTACTTTCTTTTCTCTATGGTAAACCCGAACTGGAAGCCTTTATAGGTCCAGGTTCCCTTTTCAGGTTAAAATCAATTGAAAGCAATGCGCTGCAGGTGAATAAAACTTTTAATGAAGTATCAGAAATTAACCAGGAGATTGAAAACATTAAAATCCTGATAGATTCCAATCCACGTGCCAGAAAAAACAGAACCCACCGTAAGACTATTGATGAGTTGACTAAAAAAGCTGCGGCAAAAAATATGGAAGCACTTGCGGCAGTTGAAGGAATAAACAGTGTGAAGCTTGAAGTACTTGCAGATGTTGTGAATACTGCAAAGGTGAGAGTAACCAACAGGGATATCATTCAGATGGCCTCGGTGCACGAAAGTGCTGCCAATGAGCATATCAGGGAGGCATCAGAAAGCAGGAAGGTAGCAGCCGAATTAAGCACGGAGAAATTCTCCCACGATTACATGATGAGGGCTTACCTGAAGGAAATGGTAGCGATGGAAGAACTTCACAAGGCATTTGATTTATTTACCGGCAGGTCAGCTGCCATGCCGGTTGTGGCTGCAGAAAGACCTGTAACGCGAATTCAACAGCCTGCAGTCGAAGCAAACCCAATCCCTTTTTTGCAGGAACATAAAACATACAATACTCATGCAGCGGAAAAGGCACAGGTAACCGAACAAACTGTAATTAAAACTTCAGAACCTGAAATCCCTCTGAATGTCTCCCTTCCAGCCGGATTAACCTACCGTATCCAGGTGGGAATATACCAGAATGATGTAAAGTTGCCTGATTTTTCGAATTTACCCAATGTTACCGGCGAAACGGAAGAGGGTAACGGCTCCACGAGGTATTATTCAGGGATGTATACACGTTTTGGCGAGGCAGAAAGAGCTTTGATGGACATAAGGCGTTTTGGTTTCAGGGATGCTTTTATTGTTTCCTATCTCGACGGACGCAGAATCCCTGTTAACAGGGCCGTGAGTATGGAAAGGGAAAGAGAAGAAAGACCTGCTGTTGCTGTTACTCCACTTGTAACACCGGAACCTGAACCAGCCAGGCCTGTAAGAGAAACTGCCCCACCCGTACAACAAACTGCCGACAGGATTGTTTTTAAGGTACAGATTGGTGTTTTCAGGAATATAATTACAACTGAAAACAGGGACAGGTTTATGCGTCTTGCCGGAAATGAAAAACTTGAGTACATACAGAATAATTCAGGCTTTTATGTGTATACCATTGGAAATTTTAATACTTTTGAAGAAGCTGTTCAAACACGTGACAAGCTGGTGGCAGGTGGAATCAATGACGCATTTGTGGTTGTTTTCAGAAATGGAGAGAAGGTTCCCCTTAACCAGGTAATAAGATAAGATAAATTACTACTAATTGCATTTGATTTATGAGTGTAGGAAATAAGATTCATATTGAACCGGTTCTGGACGACCAGACATCCGTTGGAACCGGACTGGAGAGTTACCTCATATTGCACAACGATGATGTGCATACCTTTGATTATGTGATTGAAAGTCTTGTTAAGGTATGCAGGCATGATGTTGTTCAGGCTGAGCAGTGTACCTATATTGTGCATTACAAAGGTAAATGCGATGTCATGAAAGGATCACACGAATACCTTTTACCTCATAAGGAGGGACTTTCCCTGCGCGGACTAACTGTAACCATTGAATAGAATCATTATGTCGCTTCTCGCTATTATTCTGCTTATATTGCTTGGAATTTTACTTTTCGTGGTTGAATTCCTTGTTGTTCCCGGTATTACAATTGCAGGAATAGGCGGTGCCATTCTTATTTTTGCCGGCATTTACCTGTCCTACGATCAGTATGGTTTAATGACAGGAAACCTGATTGTTGGAGGGACCGTTTTTTCCATGCTTGTTATTATGTATTATGCACTTAAATCAAGAACATGGAAACGGACCATGCTTGATACCAGTATTGAAGGCAAGGTAAATGTATTTGAAAATCCTGATGTAAAACCCGGTGATGCCGGAAAGGCAATTTCCCGTCTGGCCCCTATGGGGAAAGTGGAGGTAAATGGTTCTTATTATGAGGCCAAGTCGCTGGATAATCTCATTGACCAGGATACCGAAATTGAAGTTGTAAAAGTTTATCCTGATAAATTAATTGTTAAACCTAAAAATCAATAAAACATGGACGGATTAGGACTGTATTTTGTAATAATGATAGCAGCCCTTCTTGTATTGTGGCTTCTTTTTTATTTTGTGCCGGTAGGTATGTGGTTCTCAGCCCTTTTGTCTGGGGTAAAGGTACCGCTCATTCAGCTCGTTTTTATGCGCTGGAGAAAAGTTCCGCCATCAGTCATTGTAAAGGCACTTATCAACTCAACCAAAGCCGGTTTGGTTCTTTCAAGGGATCAGCTGGAAGCGCACTTTCTGGCCGGTGGTAATGTAATAAATGTTGTAAATGCACTGATTTCAGCCGATAAGGCAAATATTCCACTGGACTTTAAAATGGCAACAGCCATTGACCTTGCAGGGCGTAATGTGCTGGAAGCTGTTCAGATGTCGGTTAACCCGAAGGTAATTGATACTCCCCCTGTTGCAGCCGTTGCAAAAGATGGTATTCAGTTGATTGCCAAGGCAAGGGTAACTGTAAGGGCAAACATCAAGCAACTTGTGGGTGGTGCCGGTGAAGATACCGTTCTTGCCCGTGTGGGTGAAGGTGTTGTATCCTCCATCGGTTCGGCTTTATCGCACAAGCAGGTATTGGAAAACCCCGATTCCATTTCCAAGGTAGTTCTCTCCAAGGGTTTGGATGCCGGAACTGCTTTTGAAATTCTCTCTATTGATATTGCCGATATTGACGTAGGGAAAAATATAGGTGCGGTGCTTCAGATGGACCAGGCGAATGCTGATAAGAATATTGCCCAGGCAAAAGCTGAGGAAAGAAGGGCCATGGCTGTTGCCCTGGAGCAGGAAAATAAAGCACTTGCCCAGGAAATGAAAGCCAAAGTTATTGAGGCAGAAGCAGAAATTCCACGTGCAATTGCAGAAGCTTTCCGCGAAGGAAATCTTGGCATTATGGATTATTATCGCATTAAGAACATTGATGCCGACACCAATATGCGCGATTCCATTGCAGGAGACAAGAAGAAATAAAATTCCAAGCCGAGAAAGCCGCCTGATTGGCGGCTTTTTTAATGTGTAATTTTGGCGATTTGAATGGTTTTTATACTTTTGTGGGACTTTTACCAAAAGACTGAAAATCCGTAAAAGTTTGTTCATTTTGAATATTTTAATTCACCGGAGAGGTGGGTGAGTGGCTGAAACCAGCAGTTTGCTAAACTGCCGTAGGGGTAACCCTACCGGGGGTTCGAATCCCCCCCTCTCCGCGAAAAAACACCTCGGGGTGTAGCGTAGCCCGGTTATCGCGCCTGCTTTGGGAGCAGGAGGTCGCAAGTTCGAATCTTGCCACCCCGACAAAACACTTTTAAGCCTTTCTGCTTGCAGCAGAGAGGCTTTTTCTTTTTTGACAGGAAACATGTGTATTGGCTCATGAAAGAAAAAGCCTCTTTTCGCTTTGCGAAAAAAAGGCGTAAAGGTGTTTTGTATATCCCAAATCAAAATCGCCTCCGACAATCTTGCCAAAAAATAAAACCCAAATTAAAACCTTTGTTCTTTCCCTTCGAGCCAGTATATTACAAATTCTGTTCAGATTACAGAAAGGGTAAAACTCTGGGAGAATTTTCCCACTTCCTCATTACCAGTTCACGTATTTTCCAGTAAATTTTATTCTTTTACATCATGAACTCATTGAAAAAGATAAGAAGTTTCATGTTGAAAGGAATAGTCAGGGAAAAGGGTCAGTTAAAACTTACAGTTATTGATGCCAGGAGCAAAAACGCCTTTCTGAAAAGTCATTTACCCGGGGCAATTCATGTGGATCCTTATTCTCCTTCATTTCAATTAAAACTTAAAGGATTACCCGTAAACCAGCCGGTGATAGTCTATTGCCGAACTTTTAAACGCAGTGGGATGGTTTGTAGTTACCTTTACGAAAGCGGGTTCCGGAATATTATACAGCTTACTGATGGGTTTACCGGCTGGAAAAGAAACTATTTACCCCTGGATTGACGAACGAATTTGCTAACCAAATTATGGAAATACATCTCCCCAAAAACAATCAGAGAAGGCTCACCTCCACATTATTTTTCATTGAAAAGAGGTTGAATGAATTGTTACATCTTTTGAATCATGATAATTCAGGTGTGATGCACGTTGTAGATGATTTACCACCGGAAACCGAAAAAATAAGGATATTAACGGAAATAGATCAGTTGAAAAAGGAATTACTTTCCCTTAGGGTCAAATACAATCTTTTGCCCCGCCGGGAATCCTACCTGAGAACTGCCAGTTCATACATTTCAACCAGCCTTATCGATTTAACCGAAATCCAATCGAAGGGAATGAAGGGCTATGGAAAGTTCCTCGATGACATAAAATCCGCTGAATATGACAGGGACTTGAATTTACTGTCAGACAGGCTAAGAAATTTTTCGATTGAATTTTAATCGTAAGAATTTTGCCGTATGAGAATATGCCGTATATTTTCGGCATATTTTGCTAAAATCATGTGAGAAAAAAAGAAAATCGGTTTTTTTGAGAATTATCTTACACTTTGGGTAGCGACGTGCATAGGCATGGGTGGTGGCTGGCTTTGCCGCATTT
>JBBIHY010000014.1:0-33201 GCA_037446695.1 Bacteroidota bacterium | reverse complement strand
TATATTCATGGGGCTGAAGCCCGTGGAGTGGATTGGTTTGTTTGGCTACCCGTTAACTAAAGCTGACGGGAATAAAGCTTTTGAAAAGACCTCATTAATTTTAAATTGCCGTTGGCTTTAACCGCATTTTATATTCATGGGGCTGAAGCCCGTGGAGTGGATTGGTTTGTTTGGCTACCCGTTAGCTAAAGCTGACAGGAATAAAGCTTTGAAAAAAGTTTATCTGATTCAAAAGTGGATGCTGTCCAAAAA
Organism: Bacteroidota bacterium; assembly: GCA_037446695.1. Taxonomy (GTDB): domain Bacteria; phylum Bacteroidota; class Bacteroidia; order Bacteroidales; family PUMT01; genus JBBIHY01. The sequence continues at coordinate 32,949 of JBBIHY010000014.1, read as the reverse complement.
GTTCGGACAGCCCCATTTTTATTTTTTTTCTTTCGTTGAGCAGGTACTTAATCCAAAGGGTAAATAAAGCGGGCAGAAACTTACCAGGCTGGTAAGAACGAACACCCCGGCCAAAATAAGAAGAAAAATTCCCAAAGTACCGGTTACCAGGTTTGTAAAATAAAGAATCACAAATACCGCTGCCAGAACAAAGCGGATAATTTTGTCAACGGAGCCCATGTTCTTTTTCATAGCATAACAATAATTTAATTATGGATTGATTTAAATATATAGGTACAAAGATACGAAGTATTTGTAATACTTCTTTCTCCTGGAATAATCTCTTTTCAGGAAATGATTCCATGAAACGATTGAATCTGAAGATAATTGGCTGCCGGTTTTTTACCAATTAGTTTGAATTGGCCTGAATTCTTTATATTTTTATTCTATTACAATTTGTATTTCTGAGCATTAAATCAAACCAAAAACCGGAATCATGAAAAGATTTATAATTCTTTCAGTGATATTGACTGGCCTTACTATGTCTTTGTTTGGACAAATAAGGATAAGGGATATAAAAATTGATCCTAAAAAAGTTTTGGATGCTGCAAAAGATGTTACTGTCCGTCATCTTGAAAAATCACGGGAGGAATATGATCCCTCTGATTTCAATTATGCAGTGGCATTTAATGATAACTCCGGGTTGTTTGAGAATAAGGAGAAATTTCAACGGGTAGAGAAGGGGGTTTTGTATGTATTATCTCCGGAGAGCTACAGGAACCAGACAGCTGTTCAACGGGCAAGGGACCTGAATGATCTGGGAGAGATTTTTTATGTTTCCGGCCGATACAGGTCAGCGTGGACTGCATTTACATCTGCAATGGTGCTATACATTGGGGAGGGGATGGAAAATTCCGCTGAGGCTATACAGGTAATGAGTAACCTGGGTTTGCTCTATCATTCCAGCGGCCGCTTCTCCCAGGCCGAAAAGATCACCCTTGAGACCATGGAAAAACGGCAGCAGTATTCGGGTGATCTTCCCGGAATGGGGGCATCGTATAACAACCTGGGCGTGCTTTACAAGGATATGGGCAGGTATACCGAATCGGAGGAATACATGGAGAAGGCGGTGAATACCATCAGGGAGGCTCATGGAGCCAATAGTTTACAGTACGGGATTGCCCTGAATAACCAGGCTATGTTGTATCAGACCATAGGCCGGTACCCGGAGGCAGAAAGACTTATGCTGGCCGCAATAAGTATTGCTACAGGGCAGTTAGGTGAAAAGTCTCCAAATTTTGTGAGGCTTAATGTAAACCTGGCAATGCTTTACCAACTGCAGAATAAGTTTGATGATGCCGAAAGAATCTTCCTGGAAGCAATAAGGATCAGGCAGCGTCGCCTGGGTTCAAACCACCCTGATTATGCTGTTTTGCTAAGGAATATTGCAGCTTTATATATGCAGAAAGGGGAGTTTGCCAAAGTAGAGAAAAACCTGCTGGATGCGGAAAAAATCTATGCTGCCAGGCTTGGCAGAAATGCCCCTCAATATGCAGCCTGTATTTCGGAACTTGCAAGTTATTACCTGTATACAAACCAGCCTGCAAAAGCTCAGCCACACCTGGAGAATGCACTGCGCATTGAGAAGATTTCACTGGGTGAACAGCATCCGGGTTATGTCAACTCACTTGAGCGATATGCTATTCTTCAATGGATGAATGGTCAGATTCCCGCAGCGATGGATACCTATAAAAAAGTAATGGAGAATTACCTGTTCCAGATTGATACCTATTTCCCTCCCATGAGTGAGGTGGAAAAATCAAGATTTTGGAGTAAAATCAACCCCAAATTTGTCAGGTTCAATTCATTTGCTGTTGCAACTTCCGAGGAGCATCCGGAAATTCTTGGGGACATGTATAATTACCATATTGCTACCAAGGCGCTTTTGCTCAATTCAACCAGTAAGGTAAGGCGACAGATATTACAGAGTAACAATAAGCAGTTGATAGATCAGTACAATGAATGGGTAGATTTGAAGGAATACCTCTCCCGCCTGTATACCTTGTCAAAGGATGAACTGAGGGAGGACAAGATCAACCTGGATTCTCTGGAGAATGAAGCCAACCGCCTTGAAAGAGAATTATCGCGACAGTCGGAATTGTTTGCCCAGGGGTATACAGCAAAAAGGGCAACTTTTAAAGATATTGCCTCGGGTCTCAAGGATGGAGAAGCTGCACTGGAGTTCATCCGCTTCAGAAAATTCAATTACCTGGCTGCTGATACATCAGTATATTATGCGGCCCTGTTGGTGGATAATAAGGCTGAATTGCCAGGGATGGTATTGTTTACTGACGGACAGGCAATGGAGACTGTTCATGCGGCAACTTATAAGCGTGCCATGGAGAGGGCTTTTGAAAAAAACAATTTTTATGAAATTTACTGGCGTGAATTATCCGCTGCAACCGATCCTTATAAAAAATTGTTTGTTTCGGCCGATGGCATTTATACTCAAATCAACCTGAATACTTTACAGAATGAAGCAGGTAAATTCCTTATAGAAAACAAGGAAATTGTGTATGTCCCAAATACAAGGGTCATCAGGGATCTGAAACTTGTTTCCATGCCAAAGATAAAGAATGCCACTATGGTAGGGGATCCAAATTATGCACTTAACCTTGACTGGAACAATATTGTGGACATGCCTTTACCTGAACTGCCGGGAACCCGCGTTGAAGTTGAGCGGATTAAAAGACTGCTTTCCGGTTCAGGCTGGAATACCAGGGCATATCTGGGAGATGAGGCAGTAGAAGAGGTGGTAAAGGAGGTCAAATCACCTTCGGTTTTACACATAGCCACTCACGGATTTTTCCTTGAGAATGCCGGAGATCCCGGAGAAGAGAAAGTTTTTGGAATTGAACCCGTCAGGGCCGCCGCCAATCCATTGCTTCGCTCGGGTCTTATGTTGGCCGGTGCCGATAATACCATACAACAACTTGGTACCGGAAGGGGGCAGGACGATAATGATGGTATTTTGAATGCTTATGAAGCCATGCTGCTCACTCTCGACAATACCGATATGGTTGTCCTGAGTGCCTGTGAAACAGGTTTGGGAGAGGTGGTTAACGGGGAAGGAGTATATGGATTGCAAAGGGCATTTCAGATAGCCGGGGCATCGGCAGTGGTAATAAGCCTTTGGCAGGTAAGTGACGAAATTACCCAGCGCCTGATGGAGAATTTCTATCGTAACTGGATAAGAACAGGTAACAGAACCGGGGCATTTCAACAGGCAAAACTTGAAATCAAGAAGAATTTTCCTGCACCATTTTATTGGGGCGCATTTGTTATGATTAATAATTAATACATTAAGGCGTTAGTTTTTGTGAAAAAAGAGTTCTGGGAAGAACGGTTTGGAAAGGACAGGTATGTCTATGGCATTGAGCCGAATGAGTTTTTCCGGATGTTTATCGATGGTTGTCAGCCGGGCCGTCTGCTTCTTCCTGCAGAGGGAGAAGGGAGGAATGCGGTATACGCAGCCCGCAAGGGGTGGGATGTAAATGCTTTTGATTTTAGTTTGAATGCCCGAAAGAAAGCCATGGAACTTGCCTTGAGCAGGGGGGTAAGCATTAATTATTTCGTTGCCGATCTGGAGTTCTACGAGCTAAGTGAAGAGAATTTTGATGTGATAGCCATGATTCACATTCATTTTCTTCCCTCCACCAGGAAATATGTTCACCGGAAAATGATAAACTCTCTCAAAAAGGGAGGATTTTTAATAATGGAAGCTTTCTCAAAGGATCAGCTGAGATTTAATTCCGGAGGACCATCCAATCCGGATATGCTTTATACGGCAGAAAAAATGAAAGAGGATTTTTCTGACATGGATATCCAGAATCTATACCAGTTGGAATATGAAATGAATGAGGGAGAATACCACAGGGGTGCTGCGAACGTGGTGAGGCTTGTGGCGCAAAAAATTTAACCCGCGGAGGCAGGGATAAAAGAAAAACAGGTTACCCGGCTTAGAGATTCGCCTGCCCTCTAATCGCCAAAAAAAGGACAGGCAAAAATATTTAGCAGCAATACATGAGTTTGCCGGGTAACCTGTTTACAGGTTTAACAATCAAATCAAAGAGCAATGTTTTTCTTTACAAATTCATTAATCAGTTGAACCCCATTTTTTTTTAATGATACTTCTTGTTTCCGCATGGAAAAGACGATACCCCAATCGTCCTCCCATGACTCAACAACTGAAATCTCCCCATTGAGGAGATTTGCCATGAACACCGAGGCCTGAGCAGCCAGACTGGTTGAAACAGGATTATCAGAATTTTTCAGGCCGTTTAGTGCAACCAACATTTCCTGTTTAGCACTGTCGAGATAATTCCCCAGTATTTTTATCCCGAAGTCTATTCTGTTGTCTGTTGATTGATAGGAAATCTTTATTTCCCCCTTGGATGAATACTGGCTGATAAACTGCAGAAGGTTGTATAGCACCTGAACAACCCTGGTCTTATCCGATTTGAATATCATGTATCCATCCTGGCATGGATGATGGATGATTTTTATTCCGGGATGCAGAGGAACAAATTTACGAATCACTTCATCTATGATCCTGTCGGTAAAACAATTTTCGCTCCTTAGTTGTAATTTCCCGGCTTGTATGAGCGATACATCAATTAAATTGTTTACCATTTCAAGTAAGGAATCACTGGAGTCCTTAATGTAGTTTGCCAGTTCCTTCTTCTCTTCAGTTGTGAGGTTATCCTCAGCAACCAGGTTGGCAAAACCTACAATGGCATTCAGGGGTGTGCGTACCTCGTGTGAGATATTGGACAGGAATGCGCTCTGAACCCTTGACGCATCCGTCCGAAGGTATTGCACCTCTTTCTCCAGGGCTTCCAGTTTCTGTTGAAGTTGATTATATGTTGGTTTCCTTGTCATAAATCCGTCTTAATCTCAAAATCAACCTTTGTTTTTTTCTTTTTGGATGTATGTTTCTAATTCTAAGCGATATAACGGTGAGTATAAGCGTAGTGCGGGATTTTTAGCACTTCACTTTCGGTTTACCGATATATTTGTTAATATTCATTCACTTTAATTTTAGCACTTTCGCCTGCATTACTCTTATACAATGTTACCTGTAGTTATTTTATGATTTCAAAAAATCTATCAGTGCCATAGGCTTGCCAAACAGGTTCCTCGTTAAACCATACTTTCTTGCAAATTTCAGAACTTCCATTTCTGTAAATTTCACACTTTAACGTGTCAAGGTCCATTTCACTCCATTTAATGTAAGTTATTGGATAAGGAGCATTTTTAACTGTGTTTGGAAATATTCTGATTCTAAATTCGTTTTCATGTTGATAGACAAAAAAACCTTTTGACTAATCAATATTTTCATCATTTACTTCAATTTGTTCACCGTCTATTTCATAAAAAATTTTAAATTCATTCTGATTTAATGAATTTGGACTATTAGTGTTAAGTAAATCATTTCCATCAACATCTTTTTATGGAAATGTTAATAGCCGTATCAATAATTACTTGTCCATTATCGTTACAGGAAAATAATATTCCTCCGATAATTAATACCGCTAACCATTTTGTTTGTCTTAAATGTCTCATTACTTTTTAAAGTTAATAATTCATTTTGACACAGGTAACTTGAACTTTTTCCTGCTGGGACCACCCCGGCAGCATTGAATACAATCATTTATAAATGGCCTACCTCATTGCTCTCAGGATCCTCTTCGCATTCCTGCTGTAGAAGCTTCCGGATTCTGCAATACGCGTAAACTGTTCTCTGGCTTTTTCGTTTTCCTCCGTTCTCAGGTAGCAAAGTCCAAGATACCATTGAGCCTGCTCAATAAACAGGTTATCACGGTGATCAATCACTGCATGGAATGAATTACCTGCATTCTGGTACCTTTGCGTTTCCATAAATGAGATACCTTGGTAGAACCTTGAGGTTGCATCCTTGCTGTTGTTATTTAATACCTGCTCAAACAACGGTAAGGCTGAAAGAAAATCACCCTGCTCATATTTTTGCAGAGCATTGGTCAGCAGGTTGTCAATCGCCAGGTCACCCGAACGAACGCTTGCAAGGCTCTTGTAAGGTTCATAATAGCGGGCAAATAACTGGTCGTTGGACCTTGGTATGCCATTGCTCCATAACAGCCAGGCTGCTACAGCGAGTATAAGCAGTATAGATGCCACCGCAGCTGCTGCACCTTTGTTGAAATTGCGAAATTGAATGAATTTTGCCTTGCGGGGCATAATTTCATGCTCAATCCTGGCAAGTTGTGCTCTCAGGTCCATTTCTTCTTCGTCCAGAATAGATGAACCAATCTCGTACTGAAGCTTGATTTCGGCGGCAAGGGTTTTATCCCTGCTGGCTTCGCCTTCAAACCAGTTCAGTTCTTCCTTATTCATCTCACCGTTCATATAACGGTCAATGAGTAATGAGAAATCTTTTTCCTGTTTCATGGTTTTATGATTATTTGAGTTAATTGTTTTCATTTATATAGTGTGCAATTGTTTTCTTATTCCGTTTGCCATATTCCCTGGCTTACTTTGCTTCTTCTTCGGGTGGCGGGGGGAGCAGTACAACGTTTTCGGGTACTTTAATCGGATTGTCGTTTCCGCCTCTTACATTGAAGAGTTCTGCCTGGCTGAGCAGTTGGTTGCTAAAAAGTGTTTTCATGATACCGGGGTTTTAGGTTTTAAAATTTTTATTTTTTTGAATTCAATTTTCTCTACTATAAAGTGCCTCAAAATCGAAAAAGGTGACAAGCAAAATTTCTATTTTTATTAAATTTTTCGAAAAATTACCCTTGTAATATATTGTAAAACAGCTGAATAGAAGAAGAAAAAATTTTTTGAAAATTTTTTGATCTCTGCAAATTTTTTCAGGGGGTTTTGCAAAAACCGGGTAAGAAAATGGCCAAAAAACAGGGTATTTTTATTCATTTGAATTATTGAATTATTTTTCGGAAATTCAATCCGTTGAAATTCACTTAATTCATGAGTCAACCGATTCCTTATATCAGGCAAATATTTTGCTTAATTGTCTTATTCTCAGCAGGCATTGGCGATGCAGTGGGAGGAAATCAGAATACCCGTCCCGTTGATTCGGCATACCATTATATGACAGAAGGGGTAAGACTCTATGGTAGCGGGGTTTATGAGAGGGCCGAGGGGTCATTTCATGCCGCGATTCGCCTGATTCTTGAAAAGGAAAAACCGGACTCTTCCAGGCTGGCTTACTCCTACCTGAACCTTGGTGCAATACGATTAAGCCTTTGGGATGATCGGGGTGCAATTGAATATTTTAACAATGCAGGTATCCTGTTCCGGGGATTGTATGGCGACAAACATTATTTATATGCTTCAGTTTTAATCAATCTTGGGAATGTATATTTTAATTCAAGGGATTTAAAAAGGGCAGAGGATTACTACAAGCAGGCACTGGCTGTTTTAAATTCTTATCAACCCAGGGAATCCGTAATTTCCCAGGTTGCAATTCTTAATAATAACCTGGGACTATTATTTGAGCAACAGGGGAATTTTGATTTAGCCTTAAGTTATTTTGAGGAGTCTGTCAAAATAAGGCAGTTATCCGGTCTTTCGGGACTAATATCCACTTTGAGCAATAAAGCAGACTGTCTCAGGAGGATGGGCAGGTACAGGGAAGCTGAGCAGATACATCTGCAGAATATCAGGGAAGCCACCCGTTTGCATGGGGAGAACCATGTTTCACTGGGACTGGTTTATATTTACTATGGATTCCTGCTGGAATCGGGCATGAAGCAATATGACAAGGCGATGGATGCCTATCAAAAGGCTTTCCGCATTATGACTGCCAACTTTGGTGATAAACATCCCTATGTAAGTAATGTGCATTTGAACATTGGCAAGCTTCACCTGGCCACAGATAACCCCGGTGCTGCTGCCGAAAGTTTTCAGAGGGCACTGATTGCCCTGGTACCCGGATTCAATGAAACAAATCCGCAATCCAATCCGAACCTGGATGAGGTGCCATCCCTGACGGAGTTTCTTGAGACATTGAAGGAAAAGGGGAGGACTTTTGAAAAAATTGCCGAAAAGAACAGGGAAACCTGGCCTCTGGTTATCAGCATGAATACCTATGAATTGGCTACAGAGGCCATTGACAGAATGAGACTTGGATACCAGTCGGAAGAAAGCAGGTTATTTCTGAGTGCGAATCAGAATACCATTTTTCACGATGCCATCAGGGTTTGCTATAAACTGGCCAAAGTAACAGGGGACAAGAATTACCTGGAGAAGGCCTTGTTTTTTGCAGGAAAGAATAAGGCTGCCAATCTCCTTTCTTCCATCAGGGAATTAGGTGCAAGGGAATTTGGGCGGATTCCGTCTTCCCTGCTGGAGAAAGAAACCGACCTGAAAAGAAAAATAGCCTTATATACAGAGTATATTTATGAGGAAGGACGGCTAACTGAACCTGACCAGGAAAAGCTTGCCCTATGGCAGCAGCTATTGTTTCAGTTAAACAGCGATTATAAGGATTTGGTAAATGTTCTTGAGGAAAGTTACCCGTATTATTATCGCCTAAAGTACGATACATCTGTGGCGGGGCTGGAGAAAATCAGAAGGTCTCTTGGCAGAAAGGATGCACTCATTGAATATTCACTTTCAGATTCAACTATTTACATTTTTTATATCACCAGGAATGAGTTTGAAGTAATCGAGAAGAAAACAGACAAGGATTTCCGCAAAGATGTGGACAATATCCTGGAGATATTCGACAACAAACGATTTTCCTACGGGGTAATGCAGGATTACCTCTCTTTCATTAACTCAGCACACCGTTTGTATGTTCAGTTGATTTATCCTTTGGAAAACTGGCCTAGCGGTCAGAACCTTATCATTGTTCCTGATGGCATTCTGGCTTACCTGCCTTTCGAATTGCTTATCTCAGAAAAACCCTCACGGTCTGAGCCAAATTATTCAGGATTAGCATACCTTTTGCGAAATCACGCAATTTCCTATGCACATTCAACCACTTTACTAACCGAATACAAGGAAACCGCATCGAAACGAGGGGGCAGGGTGATGGCATTTGCCCCGAGGTATGAGTCCGATGGAATTCTAATTCCTGACCTGCTGAATTCAAGGTCAAGATACAGGGACAACCTGAAACCATTGCCGGCAAGCAGGGAGGAAGTAAAGAACATTTTAAGACTTGTGGGGGGCAGGCTGTGGTTGGATGACGAAGCAACAGAAAATAATTTCAAAAAATATGCTCCGGAATACAATATTCTGCATTTGGCTATGCATACTTTGATCGACGACCTGAATCCCATGTTTTCAAAGCTTGTTTTTACCCAGGTAAAGGATAGTATTAATGACGGATTGCTAAATACTTTCGAGATATATAACCTGAGCCTGAATGCCAGCATGGCCGTATTGAGTTCCTGCAAAAGCGGCTGGGGAAAATTCCAGACAGGGGAAGGTGTATTAAGTCTTGCCAGGGGGTTCCTGTATGCAGGTGTTCCGTCAATTGTAATGACATTGTGGGAAATAGAGGACCAGTCCAGTGCCGAAGTTATGACCCTTTTTTATATATACCTTAAAAAGGGCAAGAGTAAAAATGAAGCTCTCCGGCTGGCAAAACTTGAATTTCTTGATAATGCGGATATGCTGAAATCCCACCCCTATTTCTGGGGAGGTTATGTTGCCATAGGAGATACATGCCCTGTCTTTTATAACAGGGTAGCAATGATTCTTCTCCTTGCCGGTCTTATTATTATTGCATTTGCTTCCTTCTGTTTTTATAAAAGAAGAAGAAGGTTCTGAATTAAAAGTCTGCGTTCACTCTTTTGAATTCTGGGTCGGCCTTAATCTGTTCTGTAAGGTACTTGAGACACAGGTATTTTCTTCTTTTAGCCACTTCAGCATTTTTATACCCCATTTCAAGTGCTATCTCTTCAAAGGAGTAATTCTTGTAAAACATGCGTAAAATTTTTTTACAATGGCTTTCCAGGTTACGGTAATGTCTTTGAAACAACTTGTTTCTCAGATTCTGCCGGTAATCATCCAGTAGTTTTTCTTCGTTGGAAGGAGTACATTCATAATCCTCACGCATGGGTTGTTCCCTGTGAATGTATTCTTTCCTTTTTTTGTTCCAGATAATCTTACACAAACCCAGGAGATAGGCACCAAAGGAGCAGTTAATTTCGAATTCCCGGTTTTTCAGATTCTTGAAAATCACTACAATGGCTTCCTGGAAAATATCACCGGCATCTGTGTCTTTGCCTCCATTTAGAATCACATAATTTCTTATCAGGTATAAATATTCATTGTAAATAAAGCTCAGGACCTGGTTGTCCCTTTTCCTTATTCCATTCAGAATATCTCTGGTTGTATACCGCATTACCAAACCTGTGATATCATGAGATACAAAAAGCCTTTTAAGATATCTTTTTAAGAACACCCAAAAGGCCGATCCCACACATTACATACAAAACACCCTGGTTTAAATGTCTCTCTCAATCGAGATTAAACGTCAAGGCGGACTAAGATAGAATTTTGTATTTGAATTTTTGCGGTAAATTAGAAAAAATCATACATTCAGGTTTACTTTAACCGTAAATAACCTTGTTTTTATATCTGTATGATCTTTTTGATAAACGGTTTGCAGCATAAATGAAAAGACAGGTGATTTTCCTCATTTATCAGATTATCAGGACAATAACATTCCAATCAGTTGTTTGCAGGCATCAGAACAGAAATACACGTTCATTTCTCAGGCTGGAAACAATCCTGTCCAGGAGGAGCAAACCTACTGTTGTGAAAACGGTTACCAGTATAATGTGAGTGCCTGTTCCTGTGAGTTTCAGGTTAAGAATACCACTAAAGAGTTTCCATATATAATTCAATACACTTTCCAACCCGCTCCGGTTAAAAATCAGACCGAAGAATTCAGGGAAAATTGCGATAACAGTACCAATGGATACTATAATGGAGGCAACCGTAAGAATTAATTCCCAGTCGGGTTGACGGGATTTCTTAATTTGCGCTGCACTTACCTGTTCCATTACATACCGGCTGAATTGTTTTCCGGGCTTATGCAAACCTGCATTTTTAAATACTTCAGCCAGGAACTTATCAGTATTATTGTGCTTTTCCATATGTGTTGTCATTTAGTTCAAAATAGGCCTGTGAACCTGCAATTGTATTAATTTTTCGTGTAATTTTTTTCTTGACCGGAAAAGTTTCACCTTGACATTGGATTGTGATAGTCCTGTTATTTGAGCTATTTCATCAATTGCTGCATTTTCATAATAATACAGTGTTACCAGAAATCTTTCATCCGCATCCAGGGTTTCAAGAGCCTTTTCCAATGCTTTTAATGTGTATTCATTTTGATCATATTCGCAGTCATTATGCACAAGGTTAAAGGCATGCTCCGGTTTTTCATCAATTTTTGCCAGTTCAACCTGTTTTTTCCTGAGCATGGAAACAGCGGTATTATAAATTATCCTGTACAACCAGGTTGAAAACTTTGACTTTCCCCTGAAACTGCTCAGAGAGGTATATGCCTTCACAAAAGCGTCCTGGGCAATTTCTTCAGCATCCCTGGGATTTTTTACCATCCGCAAGGCCAGGGTATACGCGAGGGACTGGTATTTTTCAACCAGCATAGAATATGCCCGGGTATTACCTTTCAACACTTCAGCAATATAGTATGAATCCTCTTTCAAACTCATTCGGTTATAAGACGCTAAATTTCCGATGAGGTTACAATATAAAACCGAAAAATTTTTCTGATTCGTATTTGTAACCAAAGAAAAATAATTGCGTCATAAGAGCGAAACAAAAAATTCACCAATAAACTTTATCATTATGTTAGACTTAACACCCGTTTTAATCCTGGCAACCATTTTCGGTTTTATTTTTGGAATCGTTTATCTCCAGGTAAGAAAAAGAGAGCGCCTCAGCATGATTGAAAAAGGTGCTGATCCATCCATGTTCAATGTGGAATACAAACCAGGATCCTACCTGAAATACGGAATCTTCCTTGTTGGTATTGCAGTGGGTATACTTCTTGGCAATGTTCTTGAGGTAACCACGGCCCTCAATCCGGTGGTTTCTTATTTTTCCATGATTTTCTTTTTTGGTGGTCTTGGTTTGATCATTTCGCACATGATTGAGAAAAAAAATAAGGAAAAGTAGTTGTGTTATGCAGGCATCCCGGTGCAATTGGCGCCGGGATGCCTTTTTAATAGGCTTTTTGGCAGGTGATTCGTAACTTTGTATCGATTGTAAAAATCCTGGTTCTATGGAAAAATCAATTGGTACATATGTATTGGAATATCTGACCGGATGGGGAGTACCTGCAGATATTGCTCTTATTCTCAAGGCGGTAATTATTACCACCCTGATTCTGATGCTTGCATACCTTGCAAATTTTATTACCCGCAAAATTTTACTCGTCTATATTAAAAGGCTGATACGAAGGAGTCAAAATGATTGGGACGACTTGCTGATTGAGAAAAAGGCACTTCACCGGCTGGCCAATTTTGCACCTGTACTGGTGGTTTATTTTGTTGTACCAAAAGCGCTTGTTCAGTTTCCTCTGGCGGTAGAGATTATTCAAAAGGGCATGGAAGTGCTTATGCTTTTGCTAGGGTTGCTTGTGTTTAATGCCCTTGTAAATGTACTTCACGGTTTCTACCAGCAGCTGCCAATGGCGAAAGAAAAAAGCATTAAAGGATACATTCAGGTTCTGAAAATCTTTTTGTATTTCATTGCCGGTATTCTCATCCTTTCGCTGCTTGCAGGAAAATCTCCATGGTTTTTCCTTGGAGGGATGGGTGCCCTGGCCGCAGTATTACTATTGGTTTTTAAGGATACCATATTGGGTTTTGTTGCCAGTATACAGCTGTCGGCCAATAACATGGTAAAAATCGGCGACTGGATTGAAATGCCAGGCCGCAGCGCTGATGGGATCGTGAAAGAGGTTACACTGAATACCGTTAAAGTACAGAACTGGGACAGAACCATTTCTTCCTTTCCTACTTATGCGCTGGTTTCAGAATCGTTTATCAACTGGAAAGGCATGGAAGAATCGGAGGGGAGAAGGATTAAAAGGGCTGTGTTTATTGATGTGAAAAGCGTTAAATTCTGTACTCCTGCCATGCTGGATAAATTCCGTAAAATTCATTACCTGAAAGATTATATTAACAGCAAGGAGGATGAACTAATAAAGTACAATGAAGAACATGGTGTGGATCATTCCATCCTTGTTAATGGCAGAAGACAGACCAACCTGGGAGTATTCCGGGCCTATGTTACGGCCTACTTACGCAATCACCCCAAAATACACAAGGGCATGACTTTCCTGGTTCGACATTTACATCCGACCGAGAGGGGAATCCCTTTGGAAATTTTTGTTTTCAGTATGGAAAAATCCTGGCCGGTATATGAGTCCATTCAGGCTGATATTTTTGATCACATTCTGGCTGTTGTACCGGAATTTGATTTACGGGTGTTTCAGAACCCTACCGGGGATGATTTCAGGGTGTTTGCTTCTCAACTGCAAAGCGCTGCTTCACCACCTCAAAAAGGATAACAGAGGCTGCGGCAGATACATTCAGGGATTCAATTTTACCTTTCAGGGGTATTTTCACCAGGTAATCGGCTGCTCTCAATAATTCGTTTGAGATACCACTTTCCTCCGAACCCATGATGATAGCCAGGGGGCCATTCATATTTACCCGGTAATAATCAGATGCAGCTTTTTCAGTTGCCGCTACAATGCTAAGCCCCGACTCCTTAAGAAACTGAACAGTATTTTTCAGGGATGAAGTACGAACCACAGGAAGTATATTCAGAGCACCGGCAGAAGTTTTAATCGCATCGGCATTGATCATGGCCGAGCCTTTTTCAGGTACAATTATTGCATGCACTCCGGCACACTCGGCACTTCGGGCAATTGCGCCAAAATTTCTTACATCAGTTATCTGGTCAAGGATCAGAATGAACGGGTTTATTCCCTGCTCAAATTTGCCGGGTAAAATATTTTCAATTTTATCATAGGTGATGGGTGAAACAAAGGCAATGACTCCCTGGTGATTACCCGAATGAATTCGGTTGATTTTTTCCATTGGGACATATTGCCAGGGAACTTTGTTCTGCCTGGCTTGGTGCAACAATTCGCCAACTAATTCACCCTTTAGCCCGGTTTTAATCAGGATTTTTTCAATGTCTTTGCCGGCTCTAATTCCCTCAATAACTGCCCTGATGCCGTAGATTAGATCGTGTCGTTTTGCCATGGATTTAATTTTTTATTCACTCAGCAGCTTGTCCAGTTCGCCGGTAAGTATTTCCCATTCATACATTTTTCTGTCAAGAGCCTGGTTGAGGGAGTTAAATTTAGTATAAATCTCTTCATTCTGATTCTTTTCAGGCTGATTTAGCATTTCCCTGATTTGTTCAAGTTCCTTTTCTAGGGAGGTTATCTCTTTTTCTACATTCGTTACCTGGTTTTTCGCCCTCCTGATTTTTTTCTCCTGGTCCTTTTTTTCCTCGTAACCGGCTTTGCCTGAGCCCGCCTGTCTTGGCTTTTCAGAAGGAATTTGCTTCTCTCTTATTTCCAGTTCTTTGAGTGACTCCATTTTTTTTCTTGCAAGAAAGTCATAGATTCCTCCAATGTGCTGTCTAATCTTTTTGCCTTTAAATTCATACACTTTGGTTACCAGGCCGTCAAGAAATTCCCTGTCGTGAGAGACAACTACGAGTGTACCGTTATACTTTACCAGGGCCTGCTTCAGAATGTCCTTCGACCTCATGTCAAGATGATTGGTTGGTTCGTCAAGCACCAGCAGGTTATAGGGTTCCAGGAGAAGCTTGGCTATGGCCAATCTTGACCTTTCCCCGCCTGAAAGCACCTTCACTTTCTTTTCTATGGTATCACCGCCAAATAAAAAAGCACCCAGGATGTTTCTGGTCTGTGTTCTTATATCTCCCACTGCCACATCGTCAATGGTCTGGAAAACAGTTTTATTCTCATCCATTAACTCATCCTGATTCTGGGCAAAATATCCGATTCTCACATTGTGACCAATCTTAAAGCTGCCTTCATGGTCCAGTTCCCTTGTGATAATTCTCGAGAGGGTTGTTTTTCCTTCCCCATTCTTGCCGACAAATGCAACCTTTTCGCCCCTTTCAACCACAAGGCTTATTTTATTCAAAACCAAATGATCACCAAATCTTTTTGTAAGGTCGGATGCTTCGATTGTAATCGTGCCGCTGCGGGGAGCAGGAACAAACCTTATGTGAATGCTGGAGGTATCCTCCTCATCGACCTCAATCCTTTCAAGTTTTTCAAGTTGTTTGATTCTTGATTGCACCTGCACAGCCTTGGTGGCCTTATACCTGAACCGGTCAATAAAATCCTCGGTATCTTCGATCAGTTTCTGCTGGTTACGCCAGGCTGCCATCTGCTGTTCACGTCTTTCCTGCCTGAGGCCGACATACTGATTGTATGAAACTTTGTAATCATATATTTTCCCGAGAGATATCTCAATGGTTCTGAATGTTACATTGTTCAGAAAAGCCCTGTCGTGGGAAATTACCACCACGGCGCCCGGGAAGGTTTTCAGAAAGTCTTCCAGCCATTGAATGGATTCAATATCGAGATGGTTGGTTGGCTCATCCAACAGCAGTACATCCGGTTTGCTGAGTAATAATTTTGCCAGTTCGATTCTCATTCGCCAGCCTCCGCTGAACTCCTTTGTAGGGCGGTTGAAATTCTTACTGGTAAATCCCAGTCCAATAAGGGTTTGTTCCAGATCGGCGTGGATGGAAGATCCTCCGATCATCTGGTACCTTTCATTTGCCTCGGTGAGTTTCTGAATCAGGTTGAGATATTCATCACTGTGATAATCAGTACGGGAGCAAAGTTTTTCATTTATTTCTGCAATTTCTTTCTCAAGCAGGAGAACTTCTTCAAAGGCCGAAAGGGCTTCATCAAAAACTGTTTTATCGTTTTTATGAACCATCTGCTGGGGAAGATAGCCATATCGAGTATCAGCAGGAGCAGCAATTTCACCGGTGTCAGGTTGAATTTTTCCCAGCAGAACTTTCAGAAGTGTTGTTTTGCCGGCACCGTTTTTTCCAACAAGACCAATCCTGTCCCTTTGGTTGATAAGGAAGGTAATGTTGTTGAACAGCTCAAAATTCCCGAAATGTACACTTACATTGCTGACCGAAATCATGATATTTCTTTGAAGTTGCAAAGGTAAAAAAGTGAATTGAATTCTTTTCGGGATACAACACCCCGTTTACCATCATGAGGAGGGTTTTTCCTATCTTTGCGCCAAATTTTGACCATTGAGACGAAAAAAACAATTACCGGTTCTGGAGAAAGTTGAAATTACAGGAGTGGCGGCCGAGGGCAAATCCATCGCGCGTGTTGACAACAAGGTGTTATTTGTAACCAATACTGTACCCGGAGATATTGTGGATGTTCATCTTACCCGGAAAAGAACCAGTTTTATGGAGGGTTTCCCGGTGAAGGTTCACAAAAAATCTGATTTGCGGGTAGAACCCTTTTGCAGTCATTTTGGGACTTGCGGAGGTTGTAAATGGCAGAACCTGCCCTATACGATGCAACTGAATTATAAGCAGCAGCAGGTTATTGACTCATTTACCAGGATTGGAAAGGTGGAAATTCCGGAAATCCATCCGATTATTTCTTCTGCTGATACAAAGTATTACCGCAACAAGCTGGAATATACATTTTCCAGCAGGCGATGGCTTATCAGGGAGGAAATGGACCAGGAGCAAAAAGAAATGAACGGTCTGGGTTTTCACATTCCGGGCAGATTCGATAAGGTACTGAATATAAATGAATGTTTCCTGCAAAAGGACCCTTCTGATGCCATCAGGAACTTTGTTCGGGATTACGGAATCAGAAACGGCCTTGAGTTTTTTGATTTGAGAAACCAAAGCGGATTTCTTCGCACATTGATGATTCGCACCGCGGAAACAGGGGAGGTAATGGTAACGGTGGTATTTTATACCGAAAATGAAAAGAAAAGAATCAGTCTGCTGGATGAACTGGGCAGGGAGTTTCCCCAGATTACTTCCCTGTTTTACGTTATAAACCAGAAGGCAAATGACAGCCTGGCAGATCAGGATTTTATCCTGTACCGGGGCAAAGATTATATCCTTGAACAAATGGAAGGGTTGTTTTTCAGGGTGGGGCCAAAATCTTTTTACCAGACAAATTCCAGGCAGGCCTACGAATTATATAAAATTACAAGGAAATTTGCCGGGATTGAACCTTTCCATATCGTTTACGATTTATACACCGGTACAGGGACCATCGCCAATTTTGTTGCCGGAAACGCCCTGAAGGTAATTGGAATAGAATATATACCCGAAGCGATTGAAGATGCACGAAAAAATTCAGAGCTGAATGGTATTGAAAACACCAGGTTTTTTGCCGGTGATATAAAGGAGATTCTTTCGGAGCAGTTTTTGAAAGAGCAGGGGCTACCCGATGTGATGATCATCGATCCCCCCCGCACCGGCATGCACAAGGATGTGGTGGAGAAAATCTGCAGTATACTTCCTGCAAAGATCGTATATGTTTCCTGCAACCCAGCCACCCAGGCCCGTGACATTCAGATGATGAGTAATTATTACAGTGTAGTAGAAGTGCAACCCGTGGATATGTTTCCACATACCCACCATGTTGAAAATGTTGCCCTTTTAGTCAGGAAATAAACTATTACTCAGGTGATTTCTCACCCGGGAATTCATTTTTAAACAATACCCAGTAATCCTTAATAGTGGTTTTCACCTCCCTGTGAAGTATGAGCAATCCCAGCAGGTTGGGGATGGTCATAAAGGCTATGGTGATTCCTGAGAGAGTCCAGATTATGGTTGTATCGGTGAAGGATGCAACGAAAAAGCCAATTACATAAAGTGCCCTGTAGTAGATCACATAATTGTTCCCTACGAGATAGGTTACTGCTCTGTCGCCATAGTACGACCAGGAAATGGCTGTGGAAAAAGCAAACAGGAGAAGGCCGATGGAGACTATATACTTACCCCATTGCCCGAACCAGCTCCGGGTAAAGGCTTCAGCTGTAAGAGGTGCACTATGAATGATAGAACTGCCGGAGAAACTGATTCCGGATACGTTAGTTTGTACTTTTCCGTTAACAACCTGCAGGGAGCCTGTGAATGGACTGTTTTGCTGCAACACTCTAACATTTTCAGCAACTGAGCGGGCATTCATGATTGTGAGCGGGTTCAGGATTTTACCTTCTTCAACAGTCAGTTCTCCTGTAAACAATGGCACATCGGTTTCGCCCGAGATGTAGTCAAATAATTTAGCCCTTTGTTCTTCATTTTTGTCATCGTACACCCTGCTTAGCACAATCATGTCGGTAGACTGGAAGGAATTATCCACCTTGTCTTTCCATGCTCCCGAAGATAGGAGAACGATACCTGTGAGAAAGCAGATAATGATTGTATCAATGAATGGTTCAAGAATCGCAACCATGCCTTCGGAAACAGGCTCGTGTGCCCGTGCAGCAGCATGGGCAATGGGGGCTGAGCCCTGGCCTGCCTCGTTAGAAAACAATCCGCGGTTTACCCCCCGGTTAAATGCAAAGGCAAATCCTGCTCCCAGGAATCCGCCGGTTGCCGAGGTACCTGTAAACACATCGGTAAATATGGAGGCGATGGAGGGAAGTATATTATCGTAGTTAAAACCCAAAACGGCAATTGCACCGATAAAATAAATCAGTGCCATACCGGGTACCAGTTTGGAAGTTACCTGTGCAATTCTTTTAATTCCGCCCAGGATGACGAATGCAAGCAAAACAGCAAGCACTCCTCCTGTAATGATATGCGGAATGCCGAATGTGGCAAAAATGGAATTGGAAATGCTGTTTACCTGCGGCAGGTTACCCGTTCCAAAGGAGGAGAGAATGGTTGCCAGGGCAAAAAACGCACCCAGCCACTTGCCGGTACGAATGATTTTTTTGTTTTTCAGTACAATATTCAGTCTTTCCCTCATAAAATACATGGGGCCGCCGGCTACCGTGCCGTCAGAGGTAAACACCCTGTATTTGTGGGAGAGGGTAACCTCTACAAATTTTGTGGTCATCCCCACTGCGGCAGTTACCATCATCCAGAAAAGCGCTGCAGGGCCGCCCAGGTGAATGGCAAGCGCAACCCCGGCAATGTTCCCGGTGCCAACAGTACCCGAAAGTGCTGTTGTAAGTGCCTGGAAGTGAGAAGTGTCTCCTACGTCCGTTGACTTATCAAACCTGCCTTTCACTATTCTCAAGGCATGCCCGAAATACCGGAACTGTGGAAATTTGAGATAAATGGTAAAGAAAATACCGGTTCCAAGAAGCAGGTAAACAAACCATAGGCCGCCACCAATGTAGCCGTCAATAAGGACAAGGAAATCATTTACTTTATGCATGATTGTAGAGCTAAAGGTTCAGGTTTTGGGTTCAACAGCTGACAAATATAGCAATATCTCAAAAAGTTAAAAGCAAAACCGCTTACCCCTGCTTCATACTAAACAGCTTAAAAGCTATGTGCTGAATTTTAAGGCGGAGCAATGTTGAATAAAATCTTTGAAAGTCAGGCTCTTAAAAAGATAATTCAAAACCTCCACTTTTAACATTTTTTAATGCCGTAAAATGTAACGTTCCGGATTCTCTGTCGTCTTATAGATAGAATAACCAAAACAAAAAATCATGAAACCACTCATTATAACTATTAGCCTTGCAGTGCTTTTTACTGCTAAGTCTCTGTTTCCCCGGGACGCTGAAGCCGGGGAATTCAGAATTTATAAATCCGGGTTTTGTTTTTATCTGGATTTCAATTATAAACAAAACGCACTTGAAACATGGATGTACGACTCAGATTACTTCGATCTAAAAAAGAAAGAAACAGATATAAAAGATGAAGCTATTGAAGAATGGATGACAGATTACCATCATTTTAACTTTTCCGGTTTCAGGGAAAGTGCTCGCCTGGAAAAATGGATGTGCGACAAAAATCATTTCTACAGGGGGTTGACATATATAATGCCTTCAAGAAATGCCAGTGTTGAATATCACCGTAATTCAAGCAGCCTGTTATTAGTAAGGAAATAATTTCCTCCAATTTCTATATAAGCGCAGGGGCGGTTTGGTTCTCAAACCGCCCTTTTATTTCTACAATGGAAATAAGGTCGCTCCTCCATCCACTGCGATTGCCTGCCCGGTAATGTATGAGTTGGCCGGCGAGAGAAGAAAAGTTGCCATGGCGGCAAATTCATTGGGTTCACCAAAGCGCTGCATGGGGATTTTTGCTGTTCGCCCGGCAACAACTTCCTCAAGAGTCTGTCCCGAAGTTTCTGCAAGTTTCCTGTGCAGGCTGTCAAGCCGTTGAGTATTTGTAGATCCCGGCAGCAGGGAGTTAACCAGGATATTTTTGGAGGCAACATCATTTGAAAGCGTTTTCAGGTAACCAATCACAGCCAGCCGAATGGAATTGCTCAGTACCAGCCCGGGAATTGGTTGTTTCACCCCTGTGGACGAAATACCCAGAATGCGCCCGTAACCCTGTTTTTCCATCATGGGTACAAAGGCTCTCGTGAGCCTTACAGCATTCAGGAGCAGGCTTTCAAAGGCACTTTGCCAGGCCTGGTCATCGTGCGACAGGGGTGCACCCATTGGTGGACCACCTGCATTGATGATCAGCCCGTCGAGCCGGCCCCACTTCCTTTCAACTTCATCCAACAATACCTGTGCAGTACCCTTGTCTGACACATCAAGGCATACTGTTGCAGGTTCTTTACCTGTGACATCCTTTAGTTCCATGGCAGCCTTCTCAAGGTTTTCTTTTGCCCGTGAAACAATCATGATCTCAGCACCTTCCAGCGAAAGTGATTTTGCACATGCAAGTCCAAGCCCTTTACTTCCCCCGGTAACGAGGATTTTTTTGTTTTCAAGTTGCAGGTTCATATACTTATCTCTTTAAGTCAATTACAGGATTCACCAGGGGCATAAAACCGCTGATTCTTGCCTCAATCATATCTCCTTGGTTAAGATGTGCCGCGCCGGGTGTACCTGTGAGTATGATATCCCCTGGTTGCATGGTCATGATCCCTGAAAGTATATGCACCAGTTTACCGGGGGTGAAAGTCATGTTTTTCACCTGGTTTATTGCCCTGATCTCTCCATTCAGAATTGTTTCAACGGTGATTTCATGAATGTTTTCAATTTCATCGGGCGTAACCAGTTCATATCCCAAGCTGAGAAAAGTGTCAAAGCTTTTTGAAAGTGTCAGGTATCTTGAATTAAGCCTAAGGATATCCTCGGCAGTAATATCAATGATCGTGGTAAAACCCGCCACAACCTCTTTCCAGTTCTCCTCTTTTACATGACGGCATTCCCTGCCAACAACAATACAAAGTTCCGCTTCGCCTGTGGTTTTGTAAGATTGTGGCGGTATATGGATTTCGTCGCCATGACCAACAATGGTAGTGGAAGGCTTCATGAAACTTCCGGGGAAACCCTCGGGTGATGTTTCATCCAAATCTTTTGCATGTTCACGGTAATTCAGTCCAATGCCAAAAATTTTCCCGGGATTTCTGAGTAAAGGTCCGTATTGAAGGGACTTTTCAATAAGTACACAGTCAGAAAACCGCTTCATGGAATCCTTGTTGTTTTCGCACCAGTTTTTTATTTCTTCCTGTTTTTCGGTACGGATAATACCTGCAACATCAGGCGGCCATATTTTGTTTTCAAGCCTGGCTATTGTTTCCACAGGCAACAGTCCGGCTTCTGTGCTTATAGCAGCATTTTCTCCTTGGCTCGTTTTATAGCTGATTAGTTTCATACTTTTTTATTCAAAGAGTCCTTCATCACGAATCAGCATAAGAATGGCCGAGTGGGGGACAATTACATACTTTTCCTTACGGAATTCTATCATAAATGCACTGTCCTGCATGTAAACCGCCAGGTCGCCTGCTTTAGCCTGTAATGGAATAAATTTAGATTCGTTTCCGCTGCCTTTCCAGGTTTCATCGGGTTCGCCAACATATGGTACCGGGAAACCCGGGCCGGACTTTATTACATAACCGGCCTGGATCCTTTGTTTTTCTTCGAATCCGGGGGGAAGGAACAAGCCGCTTTTTGTTTTTTCCTGGGGAGATTTGGGTTTAATCAGGACCTTGTCAGCAATCATGATGAACTTGTCAAAATCCTGGTAGTCAAGTGTGAGGTTCATTGTAATTTTTTTTACGCCAGGGGTAAAACTAATAAATAAAGAAGATTCTGACCGGAATTTTGCATAAAAAAAGGGTTGTTATGCAACAACCCTTTAACTGTTTTTAAAATTCTTCTATTTATTGTTTTCCATTGTTTCACCACTCATTACCGGGGCATAAAGGAATCGGTTCTGTATTGTCCATGTTTTTGTGCCAGCATCCCACTTGTAAACTGTTTCTTCCTGTATTTCGCCCTGCTGGTTATAGCTGTATAAATACCTGGTGAAATTTACCCACTGCCTGGTTCTGAAGTCCCATTTTTGTTCAATGTCCTCTGTTTTCGTGTCTTTGTCGTAAAGCATGAGAAACCTTAAACCCGGGACCCATTCGTTCATACTCTGGCTCCAGGTTGCACGTGTTTCCTCGGTTTTTTTCCCTCTGAAATTATAAGCAATCAGGTAACGTCCGTTTACACGCCAGTTATTCAGGCTGCTTTCCCAGGTGTCTACTATAACTTCGTTGGGAGGTCCAAAACCCTGGTCATAAAAGAAGGAAAATCTCTGGTAATTTTCCCATGCACGCGCTGCAGGTTGGAAAAGCCTGATGATCACATTTGCTTTTTCGTTATTTACATTGTACGTTACAAGGTATACCATGGTATTCATCCATTCTCTTGTGGGCCAGTACCATTCCTGAAACAATATTTCGGCTTCCCTTCCTTTGGGGTCATAGGTCAGTGTCTTTAACTGAACGTTCTGCCAGTCATTCAGGTTTTTGTCCCATTTCCTCAGAACAGAGGACACTTCCTTGCCACGGCTGTCAAAAGTCTTTAGGGTTTGTTCATGGTCTGCCCAGACCCGTTTTTCAGGATCCCATCTCTGGTCCAATATTTCCCGAACCAGTCTACGGTTATTGTAATACTGAATATTTCTTCCGTATATGGTCCATTGTCCCATCTCATCTGACCAGATGTAGGTATAACTTGTGTCAATTTTTGGGGGCTCCTCAATCGCCATAAGTTCAGGCATGATAGAGGCCTGGCTTTTGGCCGTTATAGGCATCAAAGCAACAGTAAAAAGTAACAGTAAAACTCTAATGATTTTCATAAAGAAACCTCCTTTTAATAAAGAAAAGTCCATGATTTTCAACATGTAAAATTACGAATAAAACACAATCAATGCAATACAGACAAAATACCTGCAGAAATGTTCACGTGGGAATTTTTACCAGAATTTATCTAATGATTTAATTACCAGTAATATGCAAGATTTTTTGATAAATGTTAATAATTTTTAAAATAAGTCAGATGCAAGCTTTTTCTGACAGGATGCAGGCAGATGCAATTTCTTTCTTATATTTAGACTTGTTTTTAAACAAGCATTTCAAAATAAACATGCGATCTTTCCCCTTTTACCATCAGCATGATGCAATGGATTGCGGACCGTCCTGCTTACGAATGGTTGCAGCCTGGTACGGGAAAAATTTCAGCCTCCAGACTTTACGTGAGAAGAGTTACATATCGAGGCAGGGTGTTTCCATGCTGGGAATCAGTGAAGCAGCCGAATCCATTGGTTTCAGAACTATGGGGGTGCGTATCAGCTTTAAACAGTTGGTGGAAGATGCCAACCTGCCCTGCATTGTTCACTGGAAGCAGAAGCACTTTGTTGTTGTGCATCGAATTAAGTCCATAGGGAAAGGAAAGGATTTTATCATACATGTTGCTGACCCTGCGATTGGGAAAATCAAGTTGACAAAAACCGAATTTATGCAGGGCTGGGCCAGTACTGTTCAGGATGGTGAGCAGATGGGATTGTGTCTTTTACTGGAACCCACACCTGATTTTCATAAAGTGGACGATGAAGAGATTGATAAGACTGGCTTTACATACCTGTTATCTTATGTGAAACCTTACAGGAAATACATTATACAGCTTTTTACCGGTCTGCTGGCTGGCAGTATCATTCAACTGCTTTTCCCTTTCCTCACTCAGGCAATTGTGGATATTGGAATCAACAACCAGGACATAGGATTCATCCAGCTGGTTTTGATTGCCCAGGTATTCCTTTTCATCAGCCGTGTATCGGTGGATTTTATCAGAAGCTGGATTTTACTACACCTGAGCACACGGGTTAATATTGCCCTTATTTCCGACTTCCTCATAAAACTGATGAGGCTGCCTGTATCCTTTTTCGATACAAAGCTGATTGGAGACCTTTTACAGAGAATTGGCGATCACCAGCGAATTGAAACATTTCTTACATCCTCCTCGCTGAATATCTTGTTTTCTCTTATTAGCCTCCTGGTTTTCGGTTTAGTACTGGCCGTCTATAGCATCTGGATATTCCTGATTTTTGTTTTTGCAGCATCACTTTATGTTGGTTGGGTATTACTTTTCCTGCGCAGGAGAAAGGAATTGGATCACAGGCGATTCAACCGTCTTTCCGACCACCAGTCGGCATTGATACAATTGATCACCGGTATGCAGGAAATCAAACTGAATGACTGCGAAAGACAGAAAAGGTGGGAGTGGGAAAGCATTCGGGCAAAGCTCTTCCGGCTGAATATACAATCGCTTTCGCTAAGCCAGTATCAACAGGCAGGTGCGGCCTTTATCAACGAGTTCAAAAACATTATTATCACCTTTTTTGCAGCATGGGCAGTAATCCAGGGAAACATGACACTGGGTATGATGCTTGCTGTTTCCTATATTATAGGCCAGTTAAACAGCCCCATTGACCAGTTGTTAGGCTTTATTACCTCTACTCAGGATGCAAGGATAAGCCTCGAACGGTTGGGGGAGATTCATAAACAAAAGGACGAAGATCCTGAAGAAGAGGAGAAAATTACCAGTCTGCCTGCAGACAAAACTATTGTGGTGGATAATATTTCTTTTCAGTATGAGGGTCCTCATTCTCCATTTGTGCTGAAAGATGTAGCTGTTGAAATCCCGGAGGGAAAAGTGACTGCAATAGTAGGAGCCAGCGGAAGCGGCAAAACCACGCTGATTAAATTATTGCTTGCATTTTACCGTCCGGTGGGCGGGGAAATAAAAGTTGGTAATTACAGGCTGGAAAAATTACGGAGCCAGTTCTGGCGACAAAATTGCGGTGTGGTGATGCAGGATGGCTTTTTGTTCAATGACACCATTGCCAATAATATTGCCCTGGGTGATGAATTTCCCGACAAGGCTAAACTTCTTGAGGCTGTGAGGATAGCAAATATCCAGGAATTTGTGGAGAGTTTGCCTCTGGCCTATAATTCCACAGTAGGCACCAACGGGCAGGGACTCAGCCAGGGGCAAAAACAGCGGTTGCTCATTGCAAGGGCGGTATACAAGAACCCGGAGTTCTTGTTTTTTGATGAAGCCACAAATGCCCTGGATGCCGGCAATGAAAAAATCATCATTGAAAACCTCGAAAAGTTTTACAAGGGCAGGACTGTGATAGTTGTAGCCCACAGGCTCAGCACAGTAAAAAATGCCGATCAGATTATTGTACTTGACCGCGGAATGGTTGCCGAAAGTGGTACACACAACGAACTGGTAATGAAAAAGGGTGTGTATTATACCCTGGTTAAAAACCAGCTTGAATTGGGAGCATGAAACAGAGATGTATGACTGAAAAAAAGCTCATAAGCGATCCGGAAAGAATTGAACTTCGCAGCGAAGAGGTAAAGGAGATCCTCTCGCGCCCTCCTTCCTGGCTTGTTCGCTGGGGCACAGGCATGTTTTTTGCTGTAATCGCTGTTTTGCTTCTGGCAAGCTGGTTGCTCAAGTATCCCGAGGTGGTAAAGGATGCCCGAATAATAATTACCACCCAGAATCCACCGGCACCTGTTGTGCCAAGGGCCAGCGGACCCCTTGTGTCACTATTCGTGAATGACAGGCAGCAGGTTGAAATGGGGCACGTTCTGGCAGTGGTGGAAAACCCGGCCGACTTCAGACAGGTAATGGAATTGAAAAAATCACTTGAGGTTTTTTCACGATCAACAGGTGAAAATATTCTTCGCAGTTATAATTTTCCCGTGGCATTGCAGTTTGGGGAAATTCAGACTGAGTTTGCGACTTTCATGAAATCCGTGGCAGATATAAAGCATTTTTACACACTTCGTTTTCATGAAAAGAAAATTGAATCTTACCGCAATGAAGCGGAAGGGCACAGGAGGCACCTCGGCATACTAAAACAGCAGCAACAAATACTGGGTAGTGAGAGAGAGCTTGTTTACAGGCAGTACAAAAGAGATTCATCCCTTTTCACCAATGCGGTTATTTCCGAAGCCGAATATGAAAGGGTGAAATCCAGCCTGCTGAAAAAGGACCAGGAACTGGAGCAGTCAGGAGTTCAGGTTTCCTCCGTTGAAATTACGCTGCTTCAACTGGAGCAACTGATACTGCAAACAGACCTGGATTATAGAAACTCCCTCAATCAGTTGCAACTGAATTTCAATGAGGCGCTTGAGAAACTTAACGGGCAAATTGCCTGGTGGGAACAGAAATATGTGCTCAGGGCAACTGCTGCAGGTGTGGTTGGATTCTCGGAATACTGGAGTCCGGGGCAGCAGGTGAAGGAAGGAGTGGCTGTTTTTGTAGTTGTGCCTGACAAGGAGGGAGAACTGATTGGCCGGGTTTCGCTGCCCATGGCAAGAAGTGGTAAGGTGAAAACAGGGCAAAAAGTGCTTGTAAAACTGGCCAATTTTCCGCACATGGAATATGGCATGCTCAAAGGCAAGGTAGCTTCTGTTTCGCTTGTGCCTGCACAGGACCAGTATGTGGTTGAGGTGGTTTTTCCTGAGGGAATGAAAACCAATTACGGAATTGAACTGCCTTTTTCACAGGAAATGCAGGGCACGGCTGAAATTATTACTGAAGATATGCGGCTTATTCAGAGGATTCTGAACCCCGTAAGATCGGTAATTCAGAGAAACAAGGCCATTTAAACTGGTTATTCACAGAATCCTGAAGGAATATAGTTTTCGTAACTCATACAGGCTGCCCTGGCGAAAACCATTCCTTTTTCAATGACTGCATCCCATTCTTTCCTGTCTTTTAGGAGGCTTTTAAAATTGTGTTTTTCAAACAAGGCTTTGATAACTCCTGCATTGAAGGAATCTCCAGCACCAATGGTACTCACCGGTTCTATTGCTTTTACGGAATATTTACTTCGGAATTCTTCAGTGATAACCTGAACATCATTTTTACCCGAGGTATAGATCAATACCTTGTTGCCACGGAAACAGTCAATTTCCCATGTTTCTTCAGCACTACAGGTACCAAAAACCAGTTCAAAATCCTCATTTGAGCCCCTTATGATATCCGAAATTCTTATGTTTCTCTTAATGAGCGGACGAAGTTCTTTCAGCCTGTGAAGATGCGGACGGCGAAAGTTCGGATCGTAAAAAAGTATGGCTCCCTTTTCATATGCATTTCTCACCGATTTTAGCACGCTATGCCCCTGCTCATCAGAAACGGCATAATAACTGCCAAAAAGTAAAATATCACCGTTTTTAAAATCCGGTAAAACCCTTTCATAATCGCCTGCCCCCGATTTATAAAATGAGTAGGAGGCATCCTTGCTTTTGTCCAAAAAAGCAAGCGAAACAGTTGTATTGGCTTTTTCGTTTCTTTTAAGAAAACCTGTGCCCACAGAATTGTCATTAAGGAATTCTGCTATAATATCTCCTGCTTTATCGGTACCACATTCCCCTATAAAATGAACAGGGATACCCGAACGGCCCAAAGATACTGCTGAATTGAGCATGGCACCGCCGGGACTGGCTGCCACAGGCTGCTTCTCCCTGAAAATAATGTCGTAAACAACTTCCCCGATACAGTATACAATTTTGCTCATTTTATTCTGAATAGTCCGGCTGTTATTTTAATCTGAATGTTTTGGTTTCGTAGAGCTTAACAGTACCATCCAGCCCGGCTGCTGCCAGGTATTTACCATCGGGGCTAAAGGCCAGTTTTCTGAAACCGGTGTCGTGAAACAGCATGTGATGTATTTTACCGGTTGCCATGTTCCATAGAATAATTTTCCCGTCGTTTCCTGCCGATGCAAGATATTTACCGTCTGGTGTATATGCCAGGGTGAAGAGGGAACCTTCATGTTCGCGCATCACATAAACTGAATCTCCGGTAGCCAGATTCCATACAAAAATAACCCCGTCAAAACCGGTGGAGGCAAGATATTTCTGGTCAGGACTGAATCGGACAGATTTAAGATCATCAGTATGTCCTTCCAGCCTTTTCAAAAATTTTGCCGAATCAATATAATACACGGTAACCACCAAATCTCTTCCGGCCGTTGCCACCAGTTTGCCATCCGGTGATAGTGCCAGGTCGCAAATGGGTTCTTCGCTGGCTTTGAAACTGGAAATTATTTTTCCCGTTGATTTGTCCCATACTTTTAATGTGGAATCCCAACTGCAGGAGACAAAATTATTTCCATTGGGACTCATCACAACAGCTCTTACCCTGTCTTCATGCCCGTTAAAGGATATCACCTCCTCACCTGTGCTTATGTCAAACAACTTCAGTTCGTTATTTTTGCCGGCGGTAATAAGGTGCCTGTCATCGGCACTGAAAATGGCCTCGTACACCCAATCATCGTGAACACTGAACTCTGCAATCATCCCAGGATCATTCACATTCCAGATCCTGGCAAAACCGTCTTTGCTTCCGGTTGCAAGGTAACGGCTGTCATTACTGAAGTTCACCGAGAGCACTTCATCACTGTGTGCAGCAATACCCGTACTTTTTTGTTGGCCGCAGGAAATAGCTGCACACATTGCAAGGAATAGTCCGGCGATATAAAAAATTCTGTTCATTTTTGAGTGGTATAATAAAAGGTAAAAAATGACCTAAGAACTTACATGACTTGGGACAAAGGGGATCATCTTTATCCCATTCTGCGTTCTCAGGTACCTCCGAATGATATTATGGACATCTCTGTTGTCGGTAAACGGCTTAATACAGTCGTGCAGTAGTTCCATGTCGTTGCATGTGTCATTTCCCAGGTAACCAAACCCCCTGTATATTCCTGCTTCCACCTTAATCACAACAGATTCTTCCCTGTGTCTGCCCCGGTCTATCAAAAAAAAATTTTTATGCTCAAATTTCCCGGTTTCACAAATTTCATCGGCCCTGGAATTGTAGGATGCTGGCGGTTCCACACCCTTGCAGGCACCAAGGCACTGGTGCACATGGTAACTGAAGCAGGCCCCTTCGGATTCGTATAAACCACATAGTTTCGGACACAGGGTTTTTAGCCTGCATTGATTCTCCATAAAGCTGAGAGCTTCGGCATGAGAGGTAAAACAAAACAAGGGAGATTCCTTTCCGTTGGTTTTCAGAATTCTGAAATTGCAATACCCCGATTGGTCTGTGTAGGTAAAAATGCCATAGCGGTAAAGCGATCTGCGCTGGGCCCTGTTGTATTTTGGCTTGTGCTTCTTTATTTCATCTGACTCGAGCAGGAGTGCCACCAGTTCGCTTCCGGTAGTCTCAAAACTGATGGCTGCGGTTTCTTCGCGCATCTGACCTGCACGCCTGCCCTTAGCTCCGTTGAAGTGGGACAACACCCTGTGCCGCAAATTGTTACTCTTGCCAATGTATATTATATTCTGATTTTCATTCATGAAATAGTAAACCCCTGCTTCTTCTGGCAGATTTTTGAAAACAGAGGGATCAAGTGAGGGATGCAGGTTGGAGGGTATCCCGTCTTTTTTTGCAGAAATGAAATTCCCTGAATTCTGCACAGAAAGGAGTCTTTCAAAAACTTTTACGGTTGCCAGCGCATCACCTGCTGCACGGTGCCTGTTATCAATATTTATCTGAAGGTTTTTGCACAGATTCCCCAGGCTGTAAGATTTAAAACCGGGGATTAACTTCCGGCTGAGTTTTACTGTACAAAGAAGGTCCCTGTTAAAACTATATCCAAGCTGTCTGAATTCTTCCTTTATGAAACCATAGTCAAAGGCAGCATTGTGTGCAACAAATATACACCCTTCGGTAATCTCCACTACTTTTTTGGCCACCTCATAAAACCTGGGGGCATCAGCCACCATTTCATTTGTTATTCCGGTGAGTCTGGTAATGTGGTAGGGAATGTTTTTTTCGGGATTAACCAGGGCAACAAATTCATTAATGATTTGCCTGCCATCATGTATAAAAATGGCAATCTCCGTTATTTTTTCGTGTTTTGGAGAACCCCCCGTTGTCTCAATGTCAATAATGGCATACATGGCTCCAAAAATAATGGAAAAAAGGCAAAATATTTCCGGAATACCGGCATTCATGATAACTATTCATTATCATTCGGGTAACTGAGATGGTGCTCAGTTTTCAATTCTTTCTTCCCTTAAACAGGCAGTCTTTCGCTTTTTTTTCTTCCACCATATTACGAATCCTGAAATAAGAATTAACAGGGTACCCAGACCCACTACCGGGATATACAGGATATAAAAATCTCCCAGGAGAAAGGAAAAAATTCTCCCGGTGTGAATTTCCAGGGACAGGTTCCACAATGAGATTGGGCTCTCTTTTATGATATAATCCGGCATTCCGGGAAACTGACTATCACCATGGTAATTGATGGCTCCCCTGATGTACTCGAAAACAAATTCATTTCCATCATGCCTTATCATGCCGGCCACCGGTATGTTACCGAATGGATTGCCTCTTGTTCCGTCCGATTTCAGGGGGCTTCCTGAAACATGGTCGGCAATGTAACCATGAGTTGGAATCCAATCGTATATGCCCGAAAATGAGCCAACCAGGAATTTTCCCGGAGCGGTTTTCTCAAAAACATTGATTCCCATCACACTCACCGGGGGTTCTGCAGGAAACCTCCGCAATGGGGTGAGAAAATCATCCCTGGTATAGATGAAGCCATCTGAGGTAGACAGGATAAACATATCCAGCGCCTCATCATAGATGACATCCCTGAACCTGTCGAACCAGGGGTTGGGATTATCCAGCCATGTATATTTCATTGCAGGAACCCTGACATTGGCAATGGGTATTAAAAACGGAGGCCTGAGAAAAATTCCGGTGAAGGATATTAATAACAGAAAAATAACTGTATAATAACCGGTTAGATTATGCCATTTAATGGAAAACCGGTTGACTCTCTTAATTCTTGAGGCGGTGGCTTTTCTTCCATTTACCTGTTTTAGCAGTTTGGGAGCAAAGAAATAGATGAGGCCGGTAAGGACAAGGAAGATCAATATGGCTGCCATCAAATCTACCAGTAACTGCCCTGCCGTTCCTAAAATCTTACCGCTGTGCATAACCCATAATGTGCGGAAAAGTGTGACAGAATAATCATGATCAAATGACGGCAGTAAATTAAGTTTAGCTATTGGCAGTTTCGGAGTATCTGTTATCAGGTATATATCAGACCGACTCAAGGCATACACCTTGTCCTCCTTTTGGGCAAAGCCAAGTATCCGTTTATCCTTCAGGTGGATGGGCAATCTAACCATGTTTGGTTATTACTATCATACCTGTAAAGTCCCGAGAGTGTTCCTGCAAGGATTTCCCCTCCGGTAGTTTTAAAAATGGAATAGGTTTTCCTGTTATCCTTGCCACGGGGGAAACCCTGATTGAAATTCCGGAATTCCGAAAAATCGCTTTTTGTCAGCCAGACGCCAACATTACCGTAAACAAGGATGCTGTCTCTGCCAATTTCGGTTGCCCCTTTAATAGCGGCCAGGTTCCAGTTGGAATAGTGATAAACTTTGGGCAGGTATTTACGGTTGACATCCACTCCTGAGAAAAACTCCCTGTGATTGAGCACAATACCAGAAACTGCAAAAAGCAAAAGTGAGAAAGCAAGCACCAGGCTGGGCCATTTGTGGTATTTTTTCCATTTTCCAAGACTGTAATTGGCTGGAAGGTTATTTCTGTCACTCATATGACCTAATGAAGAAAGGAGATTAATGACAGGGGATTTTTTCATTTACCTGAGGCGATTTATTCAAGATATCATTCAGGTAAGTATTTTCCATATAGTGAATGAACTCTTGTGTGAATTTCCCTGAAAAGTTTCCGAAAAGGCAGTTTTCAAGGGTACATTTTCCGGTATTCAGCAGGCAGCAGTTACCGGATAATTTTTCTTCAAACACCTCATAAATGCTCATCAGTTTAATTTCTGCGGCAGGAACCCTCAGTCTGAATCCTCCCTTTGGCCCTCTCTCTGATGAAAGAAACTTATTTTTGACCAGCATACCTGTTACCTTGGCTAGATGACTTCGGGAGGCATTCATACTGCCGGCCAGTTTTTCAACATTCAGCATTTCCCTGCTTCCTGCAATCAGCGCCATGCTGTGAATGCCCAATACTGACAGTTTAGATATACTCAAAATTCCTGACATAAAAGTAAAAAGGTAATCAAATACCAAAATAAATATAATGTATTGGAAAAAGCAAGAAAAATCTTTCCTTGCTTATTATAGAATGATCCTGCTCAAGAACCATGGCCTCGGGGAGATTATTTTTTATTCAATAAAAGTGTTGAAGAAATATTCTAATCTTTTTTGCCGCTGGCTTCAGCCAACGGATCGGAATTGACAAAAAAACCGGCTTTAGCCGCATGGATTTGTTATGGGGCTGAAGCCCTTAAATTGTTGAATTTATTGCTTCTCCGTCAGCTGAAGCTGACGGGAATTCTTTATAATCTGATTGAATAGTATTG
>JBBIHY010000013.1:48905-77311 GCA_037446695.1 Bacteroidota bacterium | reverse complement strand
GAGAAGACTCGAACTTCCGACCCCTTGCACCCCATGCAAGTGCGCTAGCCAACTGCGCCACACCCCGATAAACCAGATTGCAAAATTAACAATCTATAACATATGAACAAATATTTTTTTTCACTTACTACAGTTATCAATTTGCCAAAAATATTATACTTCGTACTTTTGTAATCTTAAAAAATCAGAGATTACTTACCAGAAAAAGGGAGAATATGAGTTTATTTCAGAAATTGGATTTGCCTGCTGACAAGACTTCAAAACCGATTGAGGGAGAAGCCGAAAGAATCAAATGTTTGATTATTGGTTCAGGACCTGCCGGTTATACTGCAGCCATTTATGCATCGAGAGCCAACCTTAACCCGGTATTGTATGAGGGACTTCAGCCTGGCGGACAACTGACCACTACAACAGAAGTGGAAAACTATCCCGGTTACCCTGAAGGAGTTACTGGTCCTGTGATGATGGAAGATCTGAAAAAACAAGCACAGCGTTTTGGAACTGATGTGCGTTTTGGTATTGCAACATCCACAAACTTTTCATCCTATCCTTTGAAAGTTGTGATAGATGAAAACAAGCTGATTGAAGCCGAATCGGTCATTATTGCAACCGGCGCTTCGGCAAAATATCTGGGACTTGAAAGTGAGAAGAAATTTATGGGTTCAGGAGTATCTGCCTGTGCTACCTGTGATGGATTTTTCTACCGTGGGCAGGATGTGGTTGTTGTTGGTGGTGGAGATACTGCCTGTGAAGAAGCCTTATATCTGTCGGGAATTTGCCGCAAGGTTTACCTGGTGGTGAGAAAGGATTACCTGCGTGCTTCCAGGGTGATGCAGGAACGTGTATTCAAAAAAGCGAACATCGAAGTTTTATTCGAACATGTTACAAAGGAAATTGTCGGGAACCATGTTGTGGACGGTGTGATTGTTACCAACAAAAAAGGAGTGGATATAAGATTGGAAGTTACCGGTTTCTTCGTTGCCATTGGCCACACTCCAAACTCCGACATTTTCAAACCTTACATTGATACCGATGATGTTGGTTATATAAAGACTAAGCCAGGTAATACACATACTAATGTGGAAGGAGTTTTTGCCTGTGGTGACGTAATGGATCCCCACTACCGTCAGGCTGTAACTGCTGCAGGAACGGGTTGTATGGCTGCCATTGACTGTGAGCGCTGGCTTGCTGCACGCGAATAAAATACTGCAAACTAAAAATAAAAAGCCGGGGTTAACCGGCTTTTTTTTATTGAATGGAAGTCATTTTGTGTTTGGCATAGAAACCGGCTCTCAGTTTTTCTGCTACATCTGCAAAGGCATTAATAGTGAATTCTACATCTTCCATAGTATGCACAGCAGTTGGGATAAGCCTGAGCATGATAACGTCCTTTGGAACCACGGGATAAGCAACAATAGAACAGAAAACACCATAATTCTCCCTCAGGTCCATTGTCAGGCCGGTTGCCTCGGGAACCCCGCCTGAGAGAAAAACAGGAGTGACAGGCGATTCAGTGTTACCCAGATTAAATCCTCTCGATTTCAGGCCTGATTGCAATGCGTTAACCACCTTCCAAAGCTGATCCCTCAATTCGGGCATACTTCTTAGCATTTCCAGTCTTTTCAAACCGCCAATTACCATTGGCATAGGCAATGATTTGGCAAAAATCTGTGAGCGCATATTGTAGCGCATGTAATTTATAACACCGTTAGTGCTTGCAACAAAACCACCTATACCGGCCATGGATTTTGCAAAAGTTCCAAAAAATACGTCAACCCCGTCCTGCACACCCAGGTGTTCATCGGTACCGGCACCTGTTTTTCCCATTGTGCCAAATCCGTGTGCATCATCCACAAGAAAACGGAAGTTGTACTTTTTCTTTAATTCAACAATCTTATCCAGCTTACCCAAATCACCCGACATGCCAAATACTCCCTCGGTAATAACCAGAATTCCGCCACCGGATTGTTCGGTAATTTTAGTGGCGCGTTGCAGCTGTT
This sequence comes from Bacteroidota bacterium, assembly GCA_037446695.1. Classification (GTDB taxonomy): domain Bacteria; phylum Bacteroidota; class Bacteroidia; order Bacteroidales; family PUMT01; genus JBBIHY01. Next base: position 75,311 of record JBBIHY010000013.1, on the reverse strand, counting down.
TTTCCAGATTTTCAATATTATTGTGAGGATATACGAAACGCTTCCCCATATGAAGCCTTAGTCCGTCAAGTATACATGCATGCGATTCACTGTCATATACAATCACATCGTGTCGGTCAACCAGTGAATCAATAATGGACACCATTCCCTGGTACCCATAGTTGAGAAGGTAGCCGTCTTCCTTTCCAACGAATTCAGCAAGTTTAAGTTCCAGTTCCTCGTGTTTGGCAGTTTGCCCCGACATCATACGGGCACCCATTGGATATGCCATGCCGTATTCCCGGGCCGCTTCTGCATCGGTTTTGCGGATTTCAGGGTGATTGGCGAGCCCCAGGTAATTGTTCAGGCTCCATGTGAGCACTTCTTTTCCGCGAAACTTCATCCGGGGGGCAATTTCACCTTCCAGTTTTGGGAAAGCAAAATAACCGTGCGCATCTTTCATATACTGGCCCAGGGGACCCATGTTCTGCTGAATTTTTTCAAAAATATCCACAATTGTAAGGTTTAAGGTTAGTAAAATGGCAAAAATATATACTTTTGATCAATTAGTGAAATGTCAAAATAAATGCAATTTTTTGACGTTTCATCCAAAATCCTCCTGATTTTCATACGAAATTTCATTTTGAAAAATTAACTTTGCAAAATGTTTAAAAAATTCACCTCAGTTTCTTTGTTAGCTCTTTCTTTTTTTGTTGTATTTACTGCATGCAGTAAGTATGAAAAGTTATTGAAAAGCGATGATTATATACTCAAATACGATAAGGCAATTGAGTACTACGAGAAGAAGGACTGGGTCAGGTCGGCCACCCTTATTGAGCAAATACTTCCTGTTTACAGAGGGACTGATAAAACTGAAAGACTGAGTTTGTATCTAGCAAATGCTTATTATAACAGGCGTGATTATATCATGGCTGCCCACCTCTATAACACATTTATCAGGGATTTTCCTAATTCTTCCTTGTCTGAAGATGCCCATTTCATGAGGGCACTTTGTAATTATTATCTCTCACCGAGACCAAGCCTGGACCAAAGTTATTCACTTACCGCCATTGACCAGTTCAGATTATTTAATACCCGTTTCCCGAATAGTGTGAGGGTTGCAAAGGCAAACCAGTATATTGAGGAATTGAAAGGCAAATTAGTCGAAAAGTCATATTTGTCAGCAAGGCTTTATTATGATATGGGTGACTACAGGGCAGCTATTACTGCATTTAAAGCAAGCCTGAATGACTACCCTTTTACAAGACACCGGGAGGAGATACTTTTCTTGGTTTTAAAGGCAAGTTACCTGCTGGCAGAGAACAGTGTCCCCGACAAACAATTGGAAAGGTTTGAGAGTGCTATTGATGAATATTATGTTTTTATCGGCGAATTTCCCGAGAGCGGATATAAATCTGAAGCAGAAAAGTATTATACCAGTGCAATTGCGATCCTGCGCCGGGGAGGAAGAGAAGATTTATCATTGGAAAAATAATTTAACAGAAATATGGATTATAAGAAAACTAAAGCACCGTTAACTACAGTTACCCGTGATTTGCGTGAGATTGATCAGCAAACGGGGAATATCTATGAAACTGTGATGATTGTTGCCAAAAGGGCAAATCAAATAAGTGTGGAAATGAAAGAGGAACTAAGCCGAAAGCTTGAGGAATTTGCCAATTATACCGACAACCTTGAGGAGGTATTTGAGAACAGGGAACAGATTGAAATCTCCAAGTATTATGAAAGACTTCCCAAGCCTACCCTGATTGCAATGCAGGAATTTGAAGACGCTGAGGTTTATTACAGGGATCCTTCCAATCCGGAAAGTTAATTTAACCTATGAGGCTTGCAGGCAAGCATATCATTTTGGGAATAACCGGAAGTATAGCTGCTTATAAGGCAGCTATTCTTGTCAGGTTGCTGGTAAAGGAAGGAGCAGAAGTGAAGGTTGTTATTACACCCTATGGTAAGGAATTTATTACACCCGTGACCCTGGCAACCCTTTCAAGGAATACAGTCCTGTGCGATTTTTTTAAACACGATGATGGCTCCTGGAACAGCCACGTTGAACTTGGTATATGGGCTGATCTTATGCTTATTGCTCCTGCCAGTGCAAACACCATGGCGAAAATGGCACATGGTATCTGCGACAATCTTCTTCTTACAACGTATTTGTCAGCGCGTTGCCCCGTTATGCTTGCCCCTGCAATGGACCTTGATATGTTCCAGCACCCTTCCACCCTGAAGAACATGGATATTCTCCGCTCTTTTGGAAATATTATTATGGAGCCTTCCAGTGGAGAGCTTGCCAGCGGACTGCATGGCAAAGGCAGGATGGAGGAGCCTGAAAACATTGTGCAGAAAGTAGTTGAATTCCTGGGAAAAAATGACCAGGAAAAAAAAAAGCTTAAAGGAAAGAGAATCCTGATTTCTGCCGGACCAACTCACGAAAAAATTGATCCTGTGCGGTTTATAGGTAATGCATCTTCAGGTAAAATGGGGATCGCCCTGGCTGATACTTGTGCAGAAATGGGGGCTGAAGTTCATCTTGTTCTTGGTCCTGTGAATATGATTCCTAACAACAGACTGGTGAAAACATATCCTGTTGTGTCTGCGCAGGAGATGTACCAAAAATGTATTGAGTTATTTCCCGGGTGTAATGCCGCAATCATGGCCGCAGCCGTGGCAGATTATACTCCTTCTGAAACATCACAGGAGAAAATAAAGAAAAAAGAGAAAGACCTCACAATCCGTTTTGTTCGCACTCCTGATATTGCTGCAGAACTAGGCAAAAGAAAAGCTGAGGGACAAATACTCGTGGGTTTTGCACTTGAAACAGAGCAGGAAAAGGATAATGCCGTTAAAAAACTAAGCACTAAAAATCTGGATTTTATCGTTCTAAATTCACTCAGGGATGCAGGAGCCGGTTTCGGGGCTGATACCAATAAGGTGACCATTATCGATAGGGCAGGGAAATCGGAAGATTTTGATCTGAAGTTTAAACAGGCAGTTGCAGTAGATATTATTGAAAAGCTTTTAACTTATTTCTGAAATGAAAAGGTTAATTTTTGTACTTTTTTTATCTTTTTTGACTGCAATCAGTTCTTTTTCTCAGGAACTGAGGTGTAATGTGCAGGTCGTAACAACCCAGATACAGGGTACCAACAAGCCGGTTTTTACAACCCTGCAGCGTGCGCTTTTTGAGTTCATGAATAACCGCACCTGGACCAATCATATCTTTCAGAACCAGGAGCGGATTGAGGCAAATATTCTCCTGAACCTTACAGAGCAAATCGGCTCTGATGAGTTCAAGGGAACCATTCAATTACAGGCCCGCCGGCCGGTATTTAACTCCTCATACAACACCGTACTATTTAATTATTTTGACAATACCCTTCATTTTCGGTATACCGAAACCGAAACCCTGGAATTCAATGAGGCTATACATACCTCGAATCTTACATCCATCCTTGCCTTTTATGCCTACATCATTATTGGCCTGGATTATGATTCTTTCACCCCCCTGGGAGGTACTGAATTTTTTCAGAAGGCAGAAAGAATTGTCATGAATGCGCAGAATACCGTGGAAAGAGGTTGGAAATCTTTTGAAAGTAATCGTAATCGCTTTTGGCTGGTAAATAATCTTTTGGACTCAAAATATGCACCTGCTCGGGAGTTTATGTACCGGTACCACAGGCAGGGACTTGATCGCATGAGCCAGAGGCCGGCTGAGGCGCGTGCAGATATTGCTGAAAGCCTGCTGCTATTGCAACGTGTTCACAGGGAAAAACCGGATCCATTTATGCACTTTCTCCAGGTGATTTTTGATGCCAAATCCGATGAACTGGTAAATGTTTTCTCGCAAAGCAATCATGAAGAATTACGCCGTGTAGTTCCCATGCTAAGGGAAATTGATCCTGCTCATACCGCCAAATACCAGAAATTGCAGCAGTAAAAGAAAATTTCATACAGGTTGACAACTGATTGATTTTTCTTATTTTTAAACCTGCATTCAATCCTTTCAGAATATGCTGAAGTCCCTTTTGGTAAAGAATTATGCCCTAATCAATCATCTTGATATTCAGTTTTATAATGGATTTTCTATTATTACCGGGGAAACCGGCGCCGGAAAATCCATTTTACTGGGAGCACTGGGCCTGATTCTTGGCCAGAGAGCGGACACAGGTGTTTTGCAGGATAAATCAGGGAAATGCATTGTGGAAGGTGTGTTCGATATTTCGGATTATAACCTGGAATCATTTTTTCAGGATAACGATATTGACTTTGAGAGGGTAACCACGATCAGAAGAGAGATTCACGAATCAGGAAAATCACGTGCTTTTATCAATGATACTCCGGTAACTCTCAATCAATTGAAGGATCTCACAATGAAGCTGGTAGATATTCATTCCCAGCATGAAACCCTGTTACTTTCTGACAGCCTGTTCCAGATGGATGTACTGGATGTTTTGGCAGGGATATCTGTTGATCTGAGCCATTACAGGCAGATATATACTGATTTCAGGACAGCGGAGAAAAGATATGCACAATTACTGGATGAGTCCAGGCAGGCTGCTTCCGATTTGGACTACTTTCAGTTTCAGATGAATCAGATCGAAGAAGCCAGGCTGCAGACCGGAGAACAGGAAGAACTGGAAGAGGAACAAAAGGCACTTTCGCATGCCGGAGAAATTCAGCAAAATCTGGCCTTGTCAACAGGATTGCTTTCAGGTGGGGATACATCCGTTTTAATCGCTCTCAGGGAAACCCTTGCTGCATTGCAGAAGATTCAGGGTTTTTATTCCAGGGTGGAGCCTCTGGCAGGCAGACTCGATTCTTCTTTAATTGAACTGAAGGATATTGCAGTTGAACTGGAGAAGCTTGCAGCATCAGTTGAAATTGATCCAAACAGGCTGGAGGCTGTAAACGAACGACTTGACCTGATTTACAGTCTGCAGCATAAACACAAGGCAGGTTCGGTGGAGGAACTGATTACCATTCGTGAAGAACTTGCTGCGAAGCTTGCACATATTTATTCCTTTGATGAGGAAATTGAAAAAACATCTCTGCGACTGGAGGAGTTAAGAAGGGAGGTTGGCGAAAAATCGGGAATCATATCACACAAAAGAAAAGAAGTTATTCACTCAATGCAGGAAAAGGTAACGGAAATACTCAGAAACCTGGGAATTCCAAACGCCGTATTCAGGGTTTCCATTTCTGAATTGCCTGACTTTACCATTCATGGCCGGGATAAAGTGGTTTACCTCTTTTCGGCCAACAAGCAGTCTGCTCCCATGGAACTCTCACGGGTAGCCTCAGGTGGAGAACTATCAAGGGTAATGCTGAGCCTCAAATCCCTGGTTTCGGAATCAAGGATGCTTCCAACAATCATTTTTGATGAAATTGACGCAGGGGTATCCGGTGAAATAGCCGATAAAATGGGAAATATTCTTCGTAAAATGTCTCATGGTATTCAGCTTGTAAATATTACCCACCTGCCGCAGGTGGCATCCAAGGGTGATACACATTACCTGGTTTATAAAAAGGATAATGAAAAAGCCACATTTACCCACATTAAGCAACTCTCCGCTGAGGAAAGGGTGATGGAGATTGCCCGCATGCTCAGCGGCGAAGAACTTACCGATGCAGCCATAAGAAATGCCAGGGATTTAATGAGTAATTAAAGACTCATCTTAATTCAACCGTAGTTAAATTGTCATGCCGGGTGAAGAGAAACATCCCTCCTGATTTGAATGGATAATGACCCCGCCACAAGGGCGGGGTCATAATGATAAAAATACCCTATTTATTACCTACAGGTGTGAATTTCGTCACATACCGTGCATTGCTTATCACCTCCATATCGCTGAAGGCATCCTTTTTATACTGGTTGTTAATGTACATTTCAGTCTGGTCAAGGTAATACTTGCTGGCAGGTATGCCTGAGGTGCCTGTGGGTATAATCACCAGTGAGTTATCCCAGTTGGACAAATCGTAAATATGCCGTTGAGATGCTCCACTGGTAGCAGCAAACGGATTTCTGAAGCTGTAGGAATAGGGGCTTACCGTGTGAAAACTTCCTCCCACGGCAAATGGACCCCTGTTCAGCCCGAAAATACGGTCGAGAATTTTCACTGTTCCCATTGGGTGAGCCACAGTAAGCTCATGGATTTTACCCCATTCCCAATCAGCCGGATTGTTTCCATAATTTTGCTCCAGCCACTCTATGGTTTCCCTGAAACTTAATAAAACTATATCCTCGAAAGTTTCCTCATCGGGCGTATTGATATTATTGATCCAGGATGACTCCCTGTTCCTCCAGGTATGATCAAAGAAATTTTTGTTCAGGTCCCCGGTTCCCAGAAATTCATTGTACAGTTCCTCTCCCAATTCATCAAGAGCAATATTTTTTAAAAACTTCAGGTAAAACTTTTCAAATACAGTGGTTGCAATACTGTTGGTTGTGAGCACCAAATCCCAGTTTTCGAGGTTTTCAAATGCAGTCTGTTCATTTGTGCTGCGACTGCTCACATTAGATAAAACGTTTACCAAATCACCCAGGTAAATCTCTGCATGTTTTGATTTCTGGTCTACCATCATTTTTCTGAAGTCTTCCACACCCAGTTTTTCTTTCTCATTCAGCATTTCAATGATTCTTCCGGCACGGTGTGGTCTGGCGTACCAATAACCTATATAATGCGGATAATCGTCGCCTGTTGTGCGGTTATTTGCCGATGAAATGTGTCCCATTGGGGGATTGAAAGTAAACGGAAGTTTTTCAAATGGCAGTAATCCTTCCCAATCGTACTGGTTGGTTTCGCCCGGGTAAACAAAAATGGCATTGCCGTCTTTGCGGATTGGTGAACCGGCAGCAGTTTGTAATCCAATGTTTCCATCCACATCGGCATAAATGATGTTCTGGCTGACCGAAATCATGGTACTGGCTGCATCTCTGAAATCCTCCCAGTTTGCAGCCCTGTTTAACAAATAAATGGTTCTGAATTCGTTGCTGAATAAATTCCCTGTCCACTGCATTGAAATTGCCTGGTCTTCAATTTTTTTGAAACTTGAGACAATTGGGCCACGATGGGTAAACCTTATTTCCTTTGTCACTGTATCTCCACCCTTTACTGCAATTTTTTCCTCTCTTACTGTCATCTTTTTCCATTCGCCATTAAACAGATAAAAGTCCGGATTTTCGGGATCAACAGTTTCCAGGTAGAAGTCCATTTCATCTACATATACATTGGTCATTCCCCAGGCAATACGCTCGTTATGCCCCACAACAACAGTAGGTGCACCGGGGAGAGCAACGCCAGTCACATTCAGTTTCCCTTCAATTACATGGTGCATTTGGTACCAGATACCAGGAGAACCAAAACTCAGGTGCATATCGTTGGCCAGCAGGGGCTTTCCTGTAGTACTTTTTTCGCCGGATACTGCCCAGTTATTGCTGCCGCTGAATATTTCAATACCCAGATTCCTGAGATTTGATGATTTGTCAAGCAGTGAGAACAGGTCAGAAGGTTTTTCAGCAGAGAGATCGGGGTGAACATAGGTTTTGTGATGCGCCAAATCAGGAACCAACTCGAGAAATTTTCCCTCATCCAGAATACTTCTTACCTTTTGCAGGAATATTTCGGGATGATAGGAGCCGGTGAGGTCCCAGGCCATGTATCCTATCAGGTTGACTGAATGTGTGAGTTCCCATGGTTCCGGTTTGTATCCCAGAATTGTGAATTCCGGAGGTAAGTTATTCTGATGCTTTTCAATATACTGGTTAACTCCATCGCGAAAAGCTTCCAGGGACTTTAAGATATCTTCATCCATTTGTGCCAAAACCATTTCAGATTTTTCAGGAATTCTGAGTGCCCTGAGAAAATGGTCATTGTCAATCATCACCTCTCCGAATATTTCAGATAAACGCCCCAAACCGACTCGTCTTAAAAAGTCCATCTGCCAGAGCCTGTCCTGTGCCATCACATAGCCCACCGCCATGTAGAGGTCATTTTCGTTCTGGGCATATATGTGGGGAACTGCGTGAATATCCCTGTAAACAACCACTTCACCGGTAAGTCCCGAGAGTTCAATGTTCTGATTGTAGTCAGGAAGCGCCTTGCGGGCGATATTTCTTACTATAAAAACCGCAGCAATAACAACAAGCACGAGAATAACAGCAACCCATGCAAGGATTTTTTTGATGATTTTCATAATGATCTGATTTTAGGTTAATTGGTAAAACCGGGAATCAAATTTAACGGAATTCTGATGAAAAAATGAATAGTGAGAGGTTTGATTTGACGAATCTTTAATATTCATGTATGATATCAAGCTTTTTCCTGCGTAAATGCTTAAAAACAAGTGTTTCATAGAAACAGTAATAGGATATGTGCAAATAAAAAAATAATAGCCGGTACTGTATTCTGAAAAATTGTTTTAAATTGACGCGATATTTCTTTAAAAATTACGAAACTGAAAACCATTAATCAAAAAACTATGAAACGAGTGATTTTCTCAGTTACCATGGTTCTCATGGTATTCCTTTTAACAGAAAATTCCTGCAATGAGCTTAAGGCACAGGATGAGCCCAAAATCAAAACGGGATGGACTTTTGGTGCATTGCCTGCTATTTCCTACAATTCCGATTTGGGATTCCAGTATGGTGCCCTGGTAAACCTGTATAATTTTGGTGATGGGTCGACCTATCCTAAGTACAGGCATTCGATTTATGCTGAAGTTTCCCGTTATACAAAGGGCAGCGGAATCAACAGGTTGTTTTACGACTCCGAGTTTCTGATTCCCAACCTCCGTATCACATCTGATCTCAGTTACTTTACTGAAAAGGCTATTGATTTTTACGGATTCAACGGGTATAACTCGGTGTATAATTCAGGCTGGGAAGACAATGAGGTTGTTTCCAGATTATTCTACCGCCACGAAAGACAAATGTTCAGGTTTATCACTGATTTTCAGGGGCCGATTATTGGGAAAAAACTGCGCTGGGTAGCAGGTTTTGGAATTCTTAAGAATACCATTGCACCCGTTAGTGATGACATTAAAAAAGGAAAAGATGGAGATGATGAACTTGCAGAAATACCAGGCTTGTATGAAAAATATGTGGAGTGGGGAATTATTCCTGCCAATGAAAAAGATGGTGGATGGACCAACCACCTGAAACTCGGGTTTGTGTATGACACCAGGGACAATGAACCCAACCCCATGAAGGGAATATGGTCGGAGATCATACTTTTTACTGCACCAAAGTTTTTTGGAAATGGAGATTTTGGCTACGCCAAACTTGCGGCTACACACAGGCAGTATTTTACAATTGTGGATGACAGGCTTTCTTTTGCCTACCGCTTGAATTACCAGGGAACCATTTCAGGTGATGCGCCCTTTTATATGCAGCCCTACCAGATTAACTCCTATTCTGCCTCTTCCAATACCGACGGATTGGGTGGTTCGAAAACAGTGAGGGGTATGCTAAGAAACAGGGTAGTGGGAGATGCCATGGCCTATGGAAATTTTGAATTACGCTGGAAATTTTACAAGGGTGTGATCCTGAATCAGAACATTTACCTTGCCCTGAGCGCATTCAGTGACATGGGCAAAGTACTGAAAGAGATCAAATTTGAACAGCCTGCATTTGTTGAGGATTTTCCAATCGATGCATCCCTGAGTGATTTCTTTGTCAGCGACAGCGAAGCGCTTCATGTTACTTTTGGCGGAGGTTTCAGGATAGCCATGAACGAAAACTTTATCGTTGCAGTGGATTATGGCACCCCAAAAGATAAAAGAGATGGAGGCGGAGGCTTGTACATTGGACTGAACTGGTTGTTCTGACAAGTATTCAAAAAGGAATCTGAAGAGGCTGTTTCAAAAGCATGGTACTTGTCATCCTGATAGCTATGGGGATGAGCGATAGCTAAGAATCTAAATAATTAGAAATGAGATGATTCCCCCGCAGTTGCGGGGTCAGCATGACAAAATGTTCCAAAACACTACTTTTGAAACAGCCTCTTTTTTGTTTAAAATAATTCTAAATAAAACCCCTGAATCCTTTTTTCATAGGTAACCAATCCTTAAATTTGCACGAATTTTAAAATCAGGATGTATGGCATGTAATTTACTCACCGGTAAAAAAGGTATCATATTTGGCGCATTGAATGACAAATCAATCGCCTGGAAAGTAGCGGAGCGGGCTTATGAACAGGGTGCTGAATTTGTGCTGACCAATGCACCGGCTGCCATCCGCTTTGGAGAAATTGATGAACTCTCAAAGAAATGTAAGGCCCCGGTTGTACCTGCTGATGCAACCAATGTGAAGGACCTTGAAAATGTTTTCAGGACGGCCATGGAAAAATTCGGGAAGATCGATTTTGTGCTTCATTCCATTGGTATGTCCCCCAATGTGAGAAAAGGTATTCCTTACGACGATATCAATTATGAGTACCTGCACAAAACACTTGATATATCGGCCCTTTCTTTCCATAAAATGCTCCAGGTAGCCCGTAAACTTGATGCAATAAATGAATGGGGATCCGTGATTGCATTATCCTATGTTGCGGCACAGAGAACTCTCTATGGTTATAATGACATGGCCGATGCAAAGGCCCTGCTGGAATCCATTGCAAGAAGCTTCGGGTATATTTACGGACGCGATAAAAAGATCAGAATTAACACGATTTCCCAGTCACCCACCATCACTACCGCAGGAAGCGGCGTAAAAGGATTTGATTCGCTCGTTGATTTTACCGAAAGGATGTCGCCTCTAGGCAATGCAACTGCCGAAGAATGTGCCGATTATTGTGTGACCCTGTTTTCTGATCTTACCCGAAAGGTTACTATGCAAAACCTTTATCATGACGGTGGTTTCTCAAGCATGGGTATGAGTGCAGCCGCAATGAGACAATACGACAAGAGTTTTAAACCATGTGATTAGAAAGAAAAAAACAAATCGCAATTTACAAAAACAAATTCCCTGATGGAGTTTGTTTTTTGTTTTCAGGTGTTCCATAGATCATAAATATATAAACAACAAGATGATCGAAATAATAATTCCAATTCCGCTAAGCCATGCACCTCTTTGAGTAATTCCGTTTTTTCCTTTCAGTATAAATAGGCCTGTAATGGAAATAATAATCAGGGCTGCAGCATAAATATCGGAGAACCAGGTCCAGAGTTTTTTAGGCGTATTGTAGTGTAAAAAGTTTACCTCGTAAAATACCGGCCGTCTTTTTATTTTTTCAATATTACCTTCTCCTGTTAACAGATTGATGTTAACTGACCCGTCGTCGATAAATATCCTGAGATTATTTGCCGAGGTAATATGAGTTTTATAGGACTCTTCACCGATTTTGGCAAGTATCCCTTCTACATCGCCTCGGTCTAAATTCCCATCTTCTGGCGGAAGATCAACGGTAAAGGATTCCTGGATGATTTTATAGCTTGGATTCCAGTGGTGCCGGTGGTTCAGTGCAATACCGCTTAAACCATAAATAATGCACATGCCGAAAAAGAAATAGCCCAGGTCCCTGTGCACTACCCTGTTTATTTTTCTCCAGTTCATTACCTCAAAAATAAAGGTCAGGAATAGTCCTGACCTCGTAAAATTACAAATACAATCGGAACTATTTCAGTTCATATTTTTTCAGGTTAACCACAACACGGAAATCGGGGTCGATTCCTTTTTCCTTCATTTTTGCCAGCGCTTCTTCAGTTGAGGCACACTCATGTCCTTTTTCATGCTCGTGACCCTCGTGAGCGTGCTCATCTTCAATTGCTTCCATATTCCTGAGGGTAACTGCCACAAGCCCGTTTACCGCAACTTTTTCACCCTCATTTTCAGGGGTAATCTGGCCGGTAAAGTCGCCAAGCATAACCAATACACTCAGTTCGGAATCTTCCTGCATAATTCTCATTTTATCCCCTGAATGTTTGCAAACATGGGAAATAATACCTGTAAAGGCAACTTCTTTGCCATCAAAATCCATAGGATTGCTGATGAGTTCGGTGATCGTTGGTTCGGGAATAGTGTCTTCAGCCTTTTTTTCTGTTTTAGTTGCACAGGAGAAAAGAAATCCTGTAATCAGGGCAAAAATGAATAAATTTTTCATAATGTAAGTATTTTAATTGTAATGAATTTTAATGCGCAAAAATAGTTTTTTATTGTATGCAATAAAACCATTTAACTATAATTTAACAAGCCGCACTTACAGAATAGAATGATTATAAATAAATTATCCAAATGTGAGGCCTGTCGCAGGTTACTTGTATTTTTTCCCTCCACCTGATCTTACTAAAGAATTCTTTTCTTATTTTGGCTGCTTTTAAACTTTGAAATATGGCAACACTTTTACTCGTCATCTTTTATGTTTTTTCCCCCATGCTTATTCTGCACCTGTGTCACAAATACAGATTTGTAAATAAAATTGGTGCAATTGTTATTGCCTATGCAGTTGGATTTGTTTTGGGAAACCTTGGCATTCTCCCCGGGATTGAAGGCTACGAGGCAACCCTGAATTTGCTTACCACCCTAACAATACCCATTGCAATTCCCCTGATTCTTTTTTCAATGGATATCAGAAAATGGTTTCAGATAGCAGGAAAAACCATGTTATCCATGTTGTTTGCATTGATTGCTGCAATATCGACGGTTGTCGGCGGATACTTTATTTTCAGGCACCAGGGGATATTTGAATTGTGGGATGTTTCAGGAATGCTCTTCGGCCTGTATACTGGCGGAACCCCCAACCTTGCATCAATTCAGCTTGCACTGGATGCCGATCAGACCAATTATATGATGATTGCAACATATGACATCCTAATTGGCGCCCTGCATCTTTTATTTGTCATGACTATTGCACAACGGCTGTTCCATTTGTTTCTTCCAAAGTATAAATTTATTGATCCGGCCACAGCACATATAGGTGAATTTGACGGGATTGATCCTTATTGGGGTATGCTGCAAAAAAGGCTTGCATTACCTTTGTTAAAAGCCTTTGGGGTATCAGTTTTGATTTTTGCCGTTGCAGGTGGTATGAGCATGCTGGTTCCTCAATCGTCTCAAATGGCAGTTGTCATATTGCTTATTACAACCCTGGGAATAGGTGCTTCCCTTATTCCGGCAATCAATAAAATTGAGAAGTCATTCGAGCTGGGTATGTACCTGATTCTTATCTTTTGTATGGTGATTGCTTCCATGGCCGATCTGAGCAAAATCAACTTTGCATCGTTCATGATTGCCGGTTATGTGACCATTGTTATTTTTGGTTCGCTGATTGTTCAGTCCATTTTATCAAGAATATTTAAAATTGATGCGGATACATTTATTATCACATCCACCGCATTTATTTGTTCACCGCCTTTTGTACCCATTGTTGCCGGTGCGCTGAAAAACCGTGAGATTATTTTCTCAGGCCTTACCGTAGGTATTATTGGTTACGCAATCGGAAACTATTTTGGAGTATTTATTTCATGGTTTCTTGAAAGGTATTTTGCCTGAGCGATTCCCTATTTATAAAATCCGGGGAATAAAATGGGTATCGTTCTGAAGCATGAATGATGTTTTTATCAGAAACCATTCAGCTTCATGGTTACAGTTGGTATGAGCAACAGAAAACCCAGGATAATGAGTATGATGATAAAAGGAGCAACCCATTTCACCCATTTATCATAAGGTATCCTTGCCACACCAAGAACTGCAATCAGTACGCCTGAGGTGGGTGTTATCATATTGGTGAAACCATCTCCAAACTGGAAAGCAAGCACCGTAGCCTGCCTTGAAACATTGATTAAATCAGAAAAGGGGGCCATAATGGGCATGGTGATGGCTGCCTTTGCTGAACCTGAAGGAATAAAAATGTTCAAAGCGGTTTGTATAAAATACATCACCCCAATGGATGCAATTTCCCCGAAATTTTGCATGGACTTTGACAAATAATACAATATTGTGTCGATGATGCCTCCATCTTCCAGTATGACAATAATACCTCCTGCCAGACCCACTATTACAGCGGCCGAAAGAATATCCTTTACGCCCTCAAGAAAAAGTTTGGCAATATCGTTTGCCGATTTGTTTATTGCGATTCCGGCCAGAATACCCATTGCCATAAACAGGGTGGCAATCTCCATCACATACCATCCATAGCCCATCACACCCACAATCAGGTAGAGGATTGTGTAAGCCAGTATAAGCAGAATGAAAAAATGTACGCTTTTACGAAGCGCTAAGGCCCCAAGGATTGCAAATAGGACCGCCGAACCGGGGATAATGGAAAAACTCACTGAGGAATTTCCTATGGTCATTTCGGTTACAGGGTAAAGCACTGAAAAGATAATCATTGCAGCAAGTATAATTCCGAATACTATCCATGCAACCAGCGGAGTATTGTATTCAATTTTTTCGCTCACGGAGGCATCGGATTTTTTACGCCAGTATTCATCTTCAACATATACCGGCGATTTTTGGGGATTCTTCTTTATTCTGTTCACATACCTGAGAACAAAGAATATCCCGAAGGCATTCAATACCAGGAAGCAGAAAATCCTGTATTCAATTCCTGAAAAAAGCGGAATATCAGCTAATCCCTGTGCAATTCCGATTGTAAACGGATTCAGAATTGCACCCGCAAAACCAACATGAGCTGCTATATATACCATGCATACTCCTGTGATGGAGTCATACCCCATGGAAATGGCAAGAGGTATCAAAATGATGACAAAGGCTATGGTTTCCTCGCTCATGCCGAATATAGCCCCGAACAGGCTGAACATAATCATTACCAGTGAGATGATGATGTTGTCAATCCCCAGATTTTTCATCACACGGTTTCGTTCCAGTTTTTTGGTATACTTCAGGAAGGAAAAAATACCCACGTCAATCGCACGCGAATGGTTCATTATCCAGAAGGCACCTCCAATCATCAGGATGAAAATGATGATGTTGGATTGCTTGACAAACCCCTTAAAAAGGGCTGAAAAAATCTGCCAGGTTTGCACCATACTTTTCATGGATTGGCCTTCCGGTAAATTTTCCTGGTAATAAAACCTCATTTGCGTAACTTCTTTTCCATTTATCTCAACCAGCTCAGGGATATATTTCCCGGGAGGTATAATCCATGTAAGAATGGCTGCCAGAACTATTATTGAAAAAACAATGACATAGGTGTGAGGTACTCTCCTGAGCATAACAGTATGGATAAGTGATACTTTGATGTCCGGTGATACAAATAAAGCAACTTAATTCTTTTCCACAAAACCCTAAATTGCTATTTTCGTGGCATAATCGTATACAATAGCCCAAATCATATTGCAATGAATATCCTTATTAAAAACATTAAAACGCTTGTACAGGTTGAACAAACACCCGTGAAATGGGTGGCCGGAAAAGAAATGGCCAGCCTCCCCGTGCTTGAAAATGCCTACCTGTACTTAAAGGATGGCAGGATTGAGGATTTTGGAACTATGTCAGCATTTAGGGATGCGAAACTTCAGGGATTTGATGCTGAAAAAACCCAAATTCTCGATGCTTCCGGACGCCTTGTTTTTCCCTCGTTTTGCGATTCCCATACCCACCTGGTTTATGCCGGAAGCAGGGAAAAGGAATATGTATACAAAATAAGGGGGATGAGTTATGAAGAAATCGCACGTCAGGGGGGGGGAATACTGAATTCGGCCAGGCTGCTTCAAAATACTTCTGAAGAAGAGTTGTTTGAGCAGTCACTTCCCCGTGCCCTTGAGATAATAGCTATGGGAACAGGTGCTTTGGAAATTAAAAGCGGTTATGGGCTGACTGTGGAGGACGAGTTGAAGATGCTTAGGGTAATTAAACGACTGAAGGAGGAAACCCCGCTGACAATCAAAGCCAGTTTCCTTGGTGCACATGCAGTACCTGCTGAATACAAGGGAAGGCAGTCAGAGTATGTGGATTTGATTATCAATGAAATGATTCCCCGGGTGGCTGCCGAAGACCTTGCTGATTACATTGATGTATTTTGTGACCGGGGCTTTTTTACTGTGGTAGATACGGAACGAATCCTCATGGCAGGTATGAAATACGGCTTAAGAGGGAAAATCCATGCCAATGAACTGGATTTCTCCGGTGGCATTCAAACCGGTGTGAAATACAATGCCCTCTCTGTTGATCACCTTGAATTTACAGGTGATGAAGAAATCAAAGCCCTGCTGCATTCCGAAACCATGCCCACCCTACTTCCCGGGGCAGCCTTTTTTCTTGGCATGGAATATCCTCCTGCCCGCAAAATGATTGATTCCGGTTTACCTGTTGCACTTGCATCAGATTACAATCCCGGTTCTTCACCCTCTGGTAAAATGAGTTTTGTACTGTCACTTGCATGTATCATAATGAAAATGTTACCCGAGGAGGCAATCAATGCAGCCACAATTAACGGAGCATACGCTCTCGGTTTGGAAGAAACCCACGGAAGTATTGCCCGTGGCAAGGTAGCTAATGTGTTCATCACCAAACCCATACCCGGATATGAATTTCTGCCCTACGCATACGGTAGCCAACTGGTGGAGACCGTGATACTAATGGGGGAAGTGCAGGGAAGGAATTTTTGAATATCGAATAATGAATTACGAATTTCGAATAATATTCTGATGGAATAATGGAATGTTGGAATAATGGAGTAATGAAGTAATGGAAAGAAGGAACATAAACCGAGGGTTTAAGAGATTGCGGGTTTGGAATGATGCGATTGAATTATATGTCATTACCTGCCGCGTTTTAGCTGACTTTCAATTTGAGTATAAAAAGACTACAGCAAATTGTATTGATTCTGCTCACAGCATCAGCAGAAATATAGCTGAGGGATATTGCAGAAAAAGTATTAAAGATTACATTAGGTTCCTTTATATTTCGCTGGGTTCCTGCGGGGAGTACCATTCATCCATTTATGCTTTATTAAAGCATCACAATTAAGTAAGGAGGATTTTGATTTGCTTGACTAACTGCATTACAAAACAGAAAATCAGTTGATTCAATTAATTAAATCCTTGCAACTAAAAACAAAGGAGGATAACTGGAGTGAGAATATTTAAGATATTTTTGACCATATTATATTAATAATTCCGGAGAACTTTTGTCAATGGATCAACTTTTTTATAATCCAATAATCCAATAATCCAATAATCCAATAATCCATCAATCCTTTTTAATAACATCTTAACACATAACAGTATATTGCATCATTAATCTATTTTACCCATGAAACAACTTTTAGAATGTGTCCCCAACTTTAGTGAGGGGAACGATATGAATATCATTAAACAGATTACCAATGAAATTGAAGCAGTGGAAGGAGTCAGACTGCTGGATGTTGATCCCGGAAAGGCCACCAACCGCACTGTGGTTACTTTTGTTGGAACACCCGAGGAGGTGATGGAGGCAGCCTTCAGGGCGGTGAAAAAGGCCTCGGAACTCATTGATATGCAAAAACATAAAGGCGCACACCCTCGTTTTGGTGCCACCGATGTGTGTCCTCTCGTACCCGTAGCAAATATTACCATGGAAGAAACAGTTGAATATGCCCGCAAACTGGCCAGAAGAATTGGAGAAGAGCTGAGTATACCGGTGTATTGCTATGAAAATGCTGCCCTAAAAGAGAAACGCAGGAACCTCGCAACAGTGAGGGCAGGTGAATATGAAGGGTTAAAGGAGAAACTCTCGATACCGGAATGGAAGCCTGATTTCGGACCAGCAAAGTTTAATGCCAGAGCCGGAGCAACAGCCGTGGGAGCGCGGGACTTTCTCGTCGCATACAATATTAATTTGAATACAACCTCTACACGACGGGCAAACTCGATTGCTTTCGACTTAAGGGAAAAAGGCAGGCCACTGAGGGAAGGGGACCCCGTTACCGGGAAAATAGTGAAAGATGAAATGGGTAACCAGGTAATGGTACCGGGCAGCCTTAAGTCTGTAAAAGGTATTGGATGGTTCATAGAAGAATATGGTATTGCCCAGGTGTCACTGAACCTTACAAATATCAGTATTACCCCTGTACATATTGCTTTTGACGAGGCCTGCAGAAAGGCAGCGGAGAGGGGAATCAGGGTAACGGGCTCTGAACTGGTGGGTTTGATTCCACTAAAGGCCATGCTGGATGCAGGAAAATATTTTCTGAAAAAACAACAGCGCTCAACGGGAGTATCCGACAAGGAATTGATAAAAATTGCCGTTAAATCCCTTGGATTAGACGACCTGTATCCTTTCAAACCTGAGGAGAAGATCATTGAATATGTATTGGAGGAGAAAGGAAAGAAAAAACTTGTTGATTTGTCGGTGAGGGAATTTATGGAAGAAACTGCTTCTGAATCCCCTGCTCCCGGAGGAGGATCCATTTCTGCTTATATGGGTTCACTGGGCGTGGCACTGGGAACTATGGTTGCCAATCTTTCATCTCATAAAAGAGGCTGGGATAACAGATGGGAGGAGTTCTCGGATTGGGCAGAAAAGGGCAAAAGATACCAGGAGGAGCTTTTGCGCCTTGTAGATGACGACACTAATGCATTTAACAAAATCATGGATGCTTTCTCCCTGCCAAAAAAGACAGAGGAAGAAGCAAAGATCAGGCACGAAGCCATTCAGGAGGCTACAAAACAGGCTATACTGGTACCCTTCAGGGTGATGGAAATTGCACTGGAGGCCATGCTGTTTGTAAGGGCAATGGCCGAAAACGGTAATCCGAATTCTGTTTCTGATGCAGGGGTGGGTGCTTTGGCTCTGCGATCCTGCTTGTTGGGTGCTTCATTGAATGTAAGAATAAATACACCTGGACTCGATGATAAGGACTTTGTGAAGGAAATTCTTTTGAAGGCCGAAACCATGGAAAAAACTGTTAAATACAGGGAGAATGAAATCCTGGAAATAGTAAATTCAAAAATTAATTAACTGATTAACATGCTGCTATAGTAATCAGCGCGTCTTTTTGATGGTCAAAATATGCCCTAATCCATTGTCATTACAAAAAAGAATGATTCTGGTTTTTTTAAAAAAATTATTGAAAATTTTGCGATTAACAAATTTTAACTTATTTTTCGCAGTGTTTAATATTTTATTAACTATTTGTAAACCTAAAATTTTCGTTTATGAAAAAAATTGCTATTCTGATGGCATTTTTTGTGTTTGCGGGCTTTCAGCTGTTGCAGGCACAAACAGTGCAAATATCGGGCACTGTAACAAGTTCTGAGGACGGGTTATCAGTGCCCGGGGTGTCTGTGGTTGTAAAAGGCACCCAGGTTGGTACAGTTACCGATTTCGACGGTAAGTATACCATTTCTGCTCCGGCAGGTGCGCAATTCCTCGTTTTTAGTTTTGTGGGTTACAAAACGCAGGAAATTGCCATTGCAGGCAGGAACGTAATAGATGTCGTTCTTGATCCCGACCTGTTGCGAATTGATGAACTGGTTGTTACCGCAGTCGGTATCCGTCGTGAAGCCAAGGCTCTGGGATATGCTGTTCAAACGGTATCCTCCGAGGATTTGGGTCGTTCGGCAGAACAAAACCTGGTAAACTCCCTTAACGCAAAGGTTGCAGGGGTAGCCATCACCAGTTCAGCCGGTACTGCAGGTGCATCCACCTTCATGACAATCAGGGGTTATTCTTCCATCACGCAGAATAACCAGCCTTTGTTCATTGTGGATGGTGTGCCTATTGACAACAGCCAGATTGCCTCCACTACGCTCGTAGCCGGTGTTGCTCACTCAAACAGGGCAATCGACCTGAATCCTGATGATATTGAAAGCATCAGTATTCTGAAAGGTGGTGCTGCAACAGCCTTGTATGGCCTTCGTGCTGCCAACGGTGCAGTGATAATTACCACCAAGAAGGGTAAGGCCGGTCAAAAGATGGATGTAAGTTTTACTTCTTCCGTTACCATGGAACAGGTTTCACAGCTTGGAGCCCTGCAGAATAAATTTACACAGGGTACCGGTGGAGTACCGGTTATCACAACAGTCCCGGGAGGAACCACCACAACGGCCTCTTTTGGCACGCTTGTAAGTAATATGGTTATCGACCCCAACTGGACAAGCATCTACTATCCGGCAGGAACACCTGTGTTGTTTGATCCGAATAACCCCGCACATGCAGGTTTTGCCCGTGCAAAGCCTTTTGACAACCTGAACGTTTTCTGGCAGACAGGGGTAACCTATAATAACAGCCTTTCAATGTCAGGTGGCAGTGATCAGACAACTTATTATGTCTCCTTATCAAATCTTACACAGGAGGGTATCATTCCCAACAACACTTTTAACAGGACAACTTTTTCCCTTGCCGGTGAAACCAAACTTTCAAGTAAGTTTTCCACTTCTGCCCGTTTGGCCTATACAAATTCAGGCGGAAATAGGATACAGCAGGGTTCCAATACCTCTGGTATTATGCTCGCTTTGTTACGTCACCCCGTTACCTTTGATATAACCGGCGGATACGATGACCCCGTGAATACCAAGGAAGCCTATATGTTTACCGATGGTTCCTACAGGCAAAGAAACGTTTACGGAGGTGCAGGATATGACAATCCCTACTGGGCAGTTAACAATAACAGCCACAAAGACAGGGTAAACAGGTTGATTGGTAATATAAACCTGAATTATAGTGCCACACACTGGCTTTCTTTTAAATATACACTGGGAACCGATTTCTACTATGATACAAGAAAAGATATCCTTGCCATTAACTCACGTACTGCTCCAACCGGACAGGTTTTCGAGGATGTTTATTTCAGGCAGGATATCAACTCCGATTTGATGGCCAATATAAACTTCAATATCACGGATGACCTGAGAACCAATATTATTCTGGGTCAGAACATGTATCAGTACTATTACCAGAACCATTATTCAGTCATTGGTGGATTGGTAGTTCCCGAGTTTTACAATTTGTCCAATGCGGCAACTGCCCAGGCTTTTGAAAGTAACAGCAAGAAAAGGACAGCCGCTCTTTACGGAGATTTTGGTTTGGATTACAAAGCCATGGTTTTCTTCAATATGACCCTGAGGAACGAATGGTCAACTACATTACCAAAGGATAACAATTCCTTCCTGTATCCGTCATTCAGCGGATCTTTCATCCTGACTGAAATACCAGCCCTTGCCAACAACAGGATTCTTCCTTTCGCAAAACTCAGGGCTTCTTACGCGATTATTGGTAACGATGCCCCGATTTTCGCCACCGACCAGTACTATGCCCGTGCCGCTGCAGGTGATGGATGGACAACTACAGCAATCAGTTTCCCTGCATTCGGAACTCCCGCCTTTAATATGGGAGCCACACTTGCGAATCCTGAACTGAAACCCGAAACATCCACCTCCTTTGAGATTGGTGCCGATTTCAGGCTTCTTAACAACAGGATAGGTTTGGATATAACTTATTTCGATTTGAATAACGAGGATCTTATCCTTTCAGTACCAATTGCCGGTTCGTCAGGCTTCACCTTTGCTAACATGAACGCAGCCTCTATGACCAACAAGGGGATTGAATTGGTTTTACGACTGAATCCCGTTAAAACCAGTGCCTTCTCATGGAATGCCGACTTTAACTTCACCAAACTCACCAACGAGGTGACAAAACTGGCAGAAGGGGTTGAAAGTGTGTTCCTGGGTGGTTTCGTTGGCAAACAGGTGCGTGCCGTTGTTGGCAACCCATACGGAAGTATTTTCGGTACCGACTTCGTTCGTGACGAAAATGACAAAATGATAATTCAGGATAATCCTGCACTACCGGGTTATGGCTATCCTATTAACGATCCTCTGGATAAGAACATTGGAAACGTATTGCCCGACTGGACACTGGGTATTAACAATATCCTGGCTTACAGGAACCTTACATTCACCTTCCTGTGGGATATAAAGAAGGGTGGTAAAATGTGGAACGGTACCCGTGGTGCCAACATCAACTTTGGTATGACTCCCTCAACCGAAGACAGGGGTAGGAGTTACATCTTTGATGGTGTACTATCCGATGGTTCACCCAACAATATCGTGGTTCAGCCCGATCAGGCCTGGTTTACCACCCTTGGCGGCGGATTCAACGGACCGGGTCGCCCCTATGTGGACGATACCGACTGGCTTCGGTTACGTGAGGTTACTCTCAGCTACAGGCTGCCGAAAGATTTGGTTGGAAGAATTGGCATGAAGAATGCAGAAGTGTTCCTCTCAGGTAAAAACCTGCTACTGTTCACTCCTTATGACGGTGTGGATCCTGAAACCAGTTTGTATGGAGCCAACAATGCCCAGGGTCTGGATTATTACAACATGCCCGGCGTGAAGAGCCTGATGTTTGGATTAAGGTTAAACCTTTAATTACTAAGTAACCACAAATAATATTATATGAATATGAAAAAGAACAAATTCAATATACTTACAGGTACCCTGCTGATATTCGCTCTGCTATTTGGTTCCTGTGAAAAGTGGATTGATCCTGAGATCAATGTCAGTAAGAATTCTCCTACCGATGTTCCACTTAGTTTGCTTTTACCATCAACACAGGCTGCACTGTTTTATGTGTTGGGTGGCGACCACAGCCGGGCTGCATCCATTTTCATGCAGCACCAGGCAGGTGTTGACAGGCAGGCTGCTGCTTTTGATATTTACAATTACACAGAATCAGATGTTAACAACCTTTACAACACCTTGTCTGCTACGGTGATGAAGAACCTGGAAATCATGAGAAATAAATCGGTGAGTACTGTGTCACCCCACTTCGAGGGAGTTGCGAACATTTTAACTGCATTTACCCTGGGAGAGATGACCGATGTTTGGGGTGATGTACCTTTTTATGAAGCTTTTAAGGCCGAAACAACAGGGAACAGAACTCCCCGGTACGATACACAGCAGCAACTTTATGTTGCCATTGACAGCCTTTTAACGGTTGCAATAGAGAAATTGCAGGTACCTTTAAGTACTTTCTCCCCAACATCAGTCACAGACCTTGTTTACAGGGGTGACAGAACCAGGTGGCGGAGACTTGCCTGGACACTGAGATTACGTTATGCTTTGCATAGGCAGAAAAGGGATGGAAATTTAAATGCTGCACTTGCTATTATTAATGATGCAAATGCCATCTTTATCACTGCCAATGCTGATGATTTTCAGTTTACTTTTGGAACGGCTGCAAACGAAAGAGGCCCAAGGTTTAATTTTGAGTCGGGTCGTGGAGACATTCGTGCCGGAAAGTTTTTGGTTGACCTGATGAATGCAACCAATGATCCGCGCAGGGTACCTTATTTTACCCTGGTTTCGGGTGTTTATGTTGGTTCAGGACCCGGTGAAAACAGATTAGGTGCCTCCAGGATGGGAACATTTTATGGCGCAATGGGTTCAATTGTTCCTGTTGTTACTGCAGTTGAATATCATTTTATGATTTCCGAAATCAGATTCAGGCAGGGGGGTGCAAACCTTGCTGCAGCGGCAGCTTCGCATAATACTGCCGTAGGGCTGTCTCTGGCAAAACATGGTATTACCGATCCGGCATGGTTATCAGCAAACGCTGTTGAAACGGGTGCAACCATTTCCCTCCCTAAGATCATGACTGCCAAGTACATTGCTTTGTATTTGCAAACGCAGGTATGGAGTGATTGGAGGCGTACAGGTTTACCGGTACTTCCGCTGGCTCAAAATGCCACTCAAGTTTCAATTCCGAGAAGGTATCCCTATCCTCTTAATGAGAGGCTCTACAATCCCAATACACCTACCCTTGTTAATCCACTTTTGACCCGCATGTGGTGGGATGTTGAATAGTGAATAACAGTAAATAAAAAAAAGTAAAATATGAAAACAAAAATATTTTTTATTACTACGGCCGTAATTCTTCTTCTTGCATCCTGTGAGAAAGAAGTAAGAGACCCCGGATACTTTGACGGCCCCACTCTATCCTTTAATGTTGCACCTTTAACTGCCGGGTTATTTGGATCGAATCAAGATCCCATCACTTTCGAAATCATTGTGAATGATGGGGAAAATGTTAATCAGGTAACGGTAAGGCACCTTGGTGGATCCAATCCCATCTTTCCAGTTCCACCAGTTGGTGCTACAAGAACCGCGATTGAGGCAAAGTTTGTTAACGAAAATGTTGCCAGTATTACCTTGCCGGTTAGCCTTAATACTGCTACCGGTAAGCGCAGGGCTGTTTTCAGCCATGCCCGGACAAATCTTGGATTACTTAATCGCGGCACAGCAACTGTTAAACTCATGGCCGAGATTACAGTGGGCGGCAACAAGGTTTTCAGAATCATTGATGTTACCATTGCCGGAACAGCTGCAACTCCTGCTGATAGGTTCAGGGTAACTTATGATGGAAATACAAGTACCGGTGGTTTTGTTCCAATGGACATTACCCATTACGCCTCTGGTGGTACTGTAACTGTTCAGGCAAATTTATTAAACCTGGTAAAGACCGGTCATAAATTTGTTGGATGGAACACTGCTGCCGACGGAACCGGTACAAGTTTTGCCCCAAGGAGAACTTTTAGTATGCCAACTGCTCACCGCACTTTGTTTGCTCACTGGGTAACAGATGCCACTCCAACTTTCCGTGTTACCTATGATAGGAACGGTGCTACAAATGGCAGTGTTCCTTATGATGCAAACATTTACATCGCTGGCCAAACCATTCATGCCTTCACCAATATTTATGGGCTTGAAAGAACCGGAAAAGTTTTCGGCGGCTGGAATACACAAGCTGATGGTTTAGGTACCGATGTTGCTGCAGGCTCTCATACATACATTATGCCTGCGGCCAATGTTACGCTTTTTGCCAAGTGGAATTAATTATTGATTGTTTTAATAAAAAAGCCTGGTTATTACACCGGGCTTTTTTTAATTAATCTGGTTTTCATGAATTAAATGGAATATTAGGTGATAAACTGTAACACGGATTAAGTTCTAATTCTGTGTAATTTTGAATCTGTTTTACGTTTATTTTGATTAATTTTAACATGAACCAACAAAACTTTCAAATTGATCATAAATCTGAATTTATTTGAAGAAATAAATATGGAATCCTCAAATTCATAAATACATGAAACCTATATTACTTTTCTTGTTTGCACTTAATTTCTTTCAACCTGGCCAGTTTTGCAGGGTTCTCGTTCCTGAAATTGCCGGAGAGTATGAGGGAAAATGCAAAAATGGATATGCTCACGGTTTGGGTAAGGCCACCGGGCAGGATACCTATCAGGGATGGTTTCACCGTGGATTGCCGCATGGAGAAGGGAAATATACCTGGGAAAACGGGAACTATTATGAGGGGACCTGGCAAAGGGGCCTTAAACATGGCAGGGGAAAACTCTTTGATACCAACGATGAGTCAACTATTTCAGGTATTTGGAAGAAAGGTGAACTTATAAGAACGCACACAGCCTACCCCAATAAGGAAATAAAATATCAGGTTGGATTAAAAAGGAATATCGACCGATACAGGTTTTATCGGATGGGTGATGGCAGAAGGGTTGTTTTTCTTTTCCAGGAAATGTCGGGTCAAAGGCGGATCATGAATTTGCTTATTGATGGTTCAACGGGGACTTATTACAGTTTTGGAGGAGAAATTGGGTATGAAAACGTCTCTTTTCCGTTTGAGGCAAGAATCAGGTTTCAAACCCCTTCCAAAATGCGAAGCGGGATCATAGATTGCGAAATGCATTTCACTATCAGGGAACCCGGATTCTGGGAAGTTACAATTAGCTATTAATCTGCCATTTTTCAGGAGTTATTTGATTCTTCAAATCCGTGAATAAAGTTTTCTCCATCTGGCTCAGCGGCCTTCCATGCTCCGGCAAAACAACCCTTGGAATGGCACTGGAGAATTTCCTGCGTGAGCAAGGCAAAAACGTAATTCACATGGATGGGGATAAAACGCGGGAAGGCCTTTGTAAAGACCTTGGGTTTACTGAAAATGACCGACGGGAAAACTTACGCAGGGTGGCTGAGGTAAATAAACTTTTCCTGGATTTGGGGTTTATTGTAATCAATAGTTTTATTTGTCCGCTTGAGGAATACCGGCAAATGGTGAGAGATATTGTGGGCAGAGATAAGTGTGTGGAGGTTTTTATCAATACACCGCCTGATATTTGTGAACAGCGTGATGTAAAGGGATTATACCAAAAAGCCAGGTCCGGCGAAATAAAAGATTTTACCGGAATATCCTCTCCCTTTGAAATACCTGCAAAACCCCATTTGGTGATTCAAAACGGGGAAATACCTTTTGATAAGGCCAGTGAACTCCTGATTAATTTTATTATTGATTATCTGAACAGGGATTGATTTTTCCATCCTGTAGGGATGAAATTATAATCGGAATTTACGGTTAAGGTGTGGTTTTTTTAATGTCGCCCCTTCCGGGGCTTCAAAATGTATCTGCCTTTTCTGCTATTACCATAATTTTGCTCCTACGGAGCAAATTTT
>JBBIHY010000013.1:0-48805 GCA_037446695.1 Bacteroidota bacterium | reverse complement strand
AATGTATCTGCCTTTTCTGCTATTACCATAATTTTGCTCCTACGGAGCAAATTTTAAAAGCTTTTTTAATCTTTTGAGGAGGCTAAAGAAATACTTATTAAATTTGTGATTCAAAAAATGGGATTGCTGTTGAAACGATTAAATGATGGAAGAATGCCTGCCTTCCGGCAGGCAGGGAATGATGGAAAGATGGAGAGATGGAGAGATGGAATGATGGATGGATGAATATCTTAACACCCTAAATTGAACAAGCCATTACCCCATTTTTTCAATACTCCATTGTTCCTTTAATTTTTTTGTATAAGTTCAGGAATTCCAATAATCCCCTATTAATGAATATCAGACTTATTTTTTGACATGATTCTACCCAAATTAAACCACCTGCATGAACTGGAAGCAGAGGCCATCTATGTGATGCGTGAGGTGGTTGCACAGTTTGAAAGACCTGCCCTACTTTTTTCGGGAGGTAAGGATTCTATCGTTTTGTACCATCTTGCCCGGAAGGCTTTCTGGCCAGCAAAGGTGCCTTTCCCATTACTGCATATCGATACAGGGCATAATTTCCCCGAAACACTTGAATTCCGGGATAACCTGATGAAAAAAACCGGTGGTACCTGCCTGGTTCGTCTGGTGGAGGAATCCATAAAAAACGGGCGTGCTGTGGATGAGAAAGGAATTAATGCCTCCAGGAACGTATTGCAAACGGTCACCCTGCTGGATGCCATTGAAGAATTAAAGCTGGATTGTGCCATAGGTGGCGGACGGCGTGATGAGGAAAAGGCCAGGGCAAAGGAGAGATTCTTTTCACACAGGGATGAATTCGGTCAGTGGGATCCAAAAAACCAGAGGCCTGAATTGTGGAATCTTTTTAATGGTCGTAAAAACATGGGCGAACATTTCAGGGTGTTTCCGATAAGCAACTGGACAGAACTGGATGTGTGGCAGTACATTTACATGGAGAACATTGAAATCCCCTCACTGTATTATACTCATAAACGCAAGGTATTTTACCGGGATGGTGTATGGCTTGCCTGGGCGCCTTTTATGGAAATGAAGGAAACAGAGAAAATTGAAGAAAAGGATATCCGTTGCCGCACCATCGGGGATATTACCTGCACGGGAGTTACCTTATCAAAAGCCACTACCCTTGAAGAAATCATCCAGGAAATTGCCATCACACGCATTACGGAGCGCGGTGGCCGTTACGATGACAAACGCAGCGAAGCCGCCATGGAAGACAGGAAGAAGGAGGGATATTTTTAATGGTCGATAGTCCATAGACCTTGGACCATAGTTAGAAAAAAATACTAAGCAGATTAGTAGTAAATAATGAATTGCACAAAATAAATGGCTTATAAGTTTGAAAATCTTGAAGTTTGGCAAAGAACTCTGGAAATGTCTTACAAGATTAGCATGTTGGTATCCAAGTTCCCTAAAGATGAACTTTATGTTTTATCATCACAGCTAAAGAGGGCTGTTGACTCTATTTCACTAAATATTGCTGAGGGCTCTACTGGGCAGAGTAATGCCGAATTCAAAAGAATCCTGGGTTATTCAGTCAGATCTGCACTTGAGTTAGTTGGGGGATTGCATCTTGCGCTAAAAAGAAACCTGATAGACCAGAATCAATTTAATGCATAGACTAAAGATATTGAGATATTTATAAAAATGACGCAAGCTTTAAAAAACTTAATCAAATACAAATATTTTTTATTCCATTGACTATGGACCATGGTCTATGGACAAAAACAGAAATTGAATACAGTTAAATTAATTATGTCAAATGAATTAGTAAAAAGTACTTCTTTGGGCTATCTGGATATGGAATTACTGCGGTTTACCACTGCCGGCAGTGTGGATGATGGCAAAAGTACTCTCATTGGACGGTTGTTGTATGACAGTAAAGCCATATTTGAAGATCAGATGGAGGCGATTGAGTATGCCAGCCGGAAAAAGGGTAACGAAGGTGTGGATTTGGCTCTGTTAACGGATGGTCTCAGGGCTGAAAGGGAACAAGGTATTACAATTGATGTTGCCTACAGGTATTTTGCCACACCCCGCCGTAAATTTATCATTGCCGATACACCGGGGCATATACAGTATACCCGGAACATGGTAACAGGTGCATCCACTGCCAATGTGGCCCTTATTCTGGTGGATGCCCGCCTGGGTGTGATTGAACAAACACTGAGGCATGCCTACATTGCATCCCTTTTACAAATACCGCACCTGCTCATCTGTATCAATAAAATGGATCTGGCGGGTTATAGTGAAGAGGTGTTTGATAAAATCAGGAAACAATTTATGGGTTTTGCCAACCGTCTTACCACCAAGGATGTCCGCTATGTGCCCATTTCGGCAAAATTTGGTGATAATGTGGTGGAAAGATCCAAACACATGGACTGGTACAACGGTCCCAGCCTGATGTACCTTCTGGAGCACATACACATTGCCAATGACCAGAACCTGAAGGATTTGCGATTTCCGGTGCAGACAGTCATCCGGCCGCAGACAGATGAATTTCATGACTACCGCAGTTATGCAGGCCGCCTTGCCAGTGGCATCATCAAAACGGGGGACAGGGTGAAAGTTTTACCATCGGGGTTAACAAGTACTGTGGAATCTGTTGATGTTTTCAACGGTTCGGTGGAGACTGCCTTTGCACCGCAATCCATAGCCATACGCCTGAAAGATGATATTGATATCGGCAGGGGTGACATGATAGTGCCGGAAAAGAACGGACCCCATACTTCCCAGGATATTGATATGATGATTTGCTGGCTGAACGAGAGACCCATGCAGCTAAACGGAAAATATATACTAAAACATACCACGAGGGAGTTGAAGTGCGTTGTGAAGGATGTGGTATTCAAAATGGATATCAATACCCTTGAAGAGAACAGGGAAGATAAGAGTATAGGATTGAATGATATTGGAAGAATACTGATTAGGACGTCCAAACCATTATTTTATGACAGTTACAACGATAACAGGATTACCGGCAGTCTCATTTTGATTGATGAAGCAACGAATATAACGGTAGGAGCCGGAATGATTATCTGATCGCTAGTAAACAACTAACAAAAAACAAAATCCAAATTTTCAGAAAAGATGATTAAAAAGACATACCTGGTTAGAAGCCTGATTATAATACTATTGCTGGTTTTTATTGGTTCATCAGGTTGCAGGGAGCAGAGGCCGCAGTCACTAACGGTTAAGATTGTGCAGACGAGTGATGTGCACGGGGCTGTATTTCCCTGGGATTTTATGAACGACCGGGAATTTGAAGGCTCTCTTGCCAGGGTTGCCACATACCTCAGGCAGGAAAGGAAGAATCCCGGACAGGAAGTGATTTATCTTGATAACGGTGACATTTTGCAGGGGCAACCGGTTGCCTATTTTTCCAACTTTGTAGATACAACCCGTGCAAACATTGTTTCGCGTGCCCTGAATTTTCTAAGGGCTGAAGCAATGACAGTCGGGAACCACGATGTGGAGGCAGGCCCGAAAGTATATACCAAAGTCTTAGAGGAAAGTCACTTTCCATGGATAGCAGCAAATATCGTATCGGCATCCACGGGTAAACCTTTTTTTAGACCCTATGCAATGATAAATGCAGGTGGAGTGAAGGTTGCAGTTTTGGGAATGATCACACCCAATGTGCCCAACTGGTTGCCGCCAAAGCTTTGGGAGGGAATGGAATTTGAAGAGATTCTGCCATCTGCTGCCCGCTGGGTGAAGGAAATTCAAACCAGGGAGAAACCTGATGTGATTGTGGGATTGTTTCATGATGGTTTTGGCACGGTGAATCAATATCCAACAGGAGAAGTTCTGTTTGAAAATGCTGCTTCGCAGGTTGCCTATGAGGTTCCCGGTTTTGACCTTCTAATGATAGGACATGACCACAGCCTGAGAAATTCTTATATGAGGAATATAAACGAAGATGAAATCCTTGTCCTGAATCCCGGAGGGGGTTGCAGGTACATAGCTGTGGCCACAATAGAGCTCACATGGAACCCGCAATTCCTAAGGTATGATAAAAAAATTACGGGTGAATTGATTGAACTTTCACAATTTGAACCGGATACGGAATTCATGGAAATATTTGCAGAGGATTTTGAACGTGCGAGGAATTTTGTGAATTCCCCGGTAGGCAGTCTTTCAGCGGATATCAGTTCGCGTGATGCCATTTTCGGCCCGTCTGCCTTTACTGATTTTATTCACCATATTCAGATGGATATTACCGGTGCAGATTTATCCTTTACTGCCCCTCTGTCTTTCAACACAACCCTTTCTGCCGGAGAACTCTTTGTGAGGGATATGTTTAGCCTCTACAGGTTCGAAAATTATTTGTATACGATGGAACTTACAGGGAGTGAAATAAAAGGATACCTTGAATACTCTTACGGGAACTGGATGAGCACCATGACGAAAGAGGATGATTATTTGCTTGTTTACCGCAGGGACGAAAGGGGAGAGTTGGAAACTGACAGAAACGCGAGGCCCCGTCTGAATGAGCCATCCTATAATTTTGACTCCGCAGCGGGAATACATTATGCCGTGAATGTCACAAAGCCTGTGGGAGAGAGAATACAGATTCTGTCCATGCAAAATGGTAAACCATTCAATATGGAGGGTAAATACAAGGTTGCCATAAACTCGTACAGGGGAAGTGGTGGTGGTGGTCATCTTGAGATTGGCGCAGGAATACCCCGTGAGGAATTCAGTAAACGAATTCTTGCATCTACTCCCAGGGATTTCAGGCATTACCTGATGGAATGGATTAAGGATAAGGAAAAAGTAACGCCTGTTACATTCAATAACTGGAAAGTTATTCCGGAACAGTGGTGGACAAATGCCCGCGTGCGCGAAATGAAAGATTTATTTGGAACCAATTGAGCCATATTCCATTCTTCTAATATTCCTTATTTAATAACATTTTCTTAACGATTCTTAACAGTTTTTTACGAAACTATTTTGCATTTTTGCAATTTATTACTGAAATCATTTCCCATGAGGCGCAACATTGTTCATATTATTGCTGTTGTTATTCTTGCTTTCGTTATTGTATCCTGCCAGCCTTCTGTTGAAAAGGAACCAGAGGTGAAAAATATCATCCTGTTGATTGGTGACGGGATGGGACTGGCCCAGGTGCATGCAGCCTATCTCGCGAATAACAATTCCCTTACCATGACCGAATTCAGGCACATCGGCCTGCAAAAAACCAGTTCGGCCAACCGGTTTTCAACCTGCTCAGCATCTGCTTCTACAGCTTTGGCCAGTGGTATCAAAACAAATTACGGCTACCTGGGCGTTGACACTTTGGGTATCCCTGTAAAAACCATTCTCGATTATGCAGTTGAAAATGGTATTGCTACCGGACTCGTCTCAACTGCTGCCATAACACATGCCACACCAGCGGGATTCATTGCCAATCAAATCAGCCGCAATATGCATGAAGAAATTGCCCTTGATTTTATGGGAGCTCCCATTGATGTTTTCATAGGAGGAGGTCAGTATCATTTTAACAGAAGAAAAGATGGCCGTGACCTGATTGCTGAACTTGCAGAAAAAGGATATCGAGTGGCGCTTACCATGGACGAGGTAATGCAGACAGGTTCAGGCAGGCTTGCAGCACTTATTGATACCATTCACCCTCCAAAATATTCCGAAGGAAGGGGAGAAATGCTGCCCGATGCTACTACGGCTGCAATCAATTTATTATCACAGAATCAAAAAGGTTTCTTCCTTATGGTAGAAGGCGCACAGATTGACTGGGGAGGTCATGACAATGATACAGATTATATACTGAAGGAGACACTGGATTTCGACCGTGCCGTGGCCAAAGCTTTTGAATTTGCCAAAAAGGATGGAAAAACCCTGTTGATTGTTACGGGCGATCACGAAACCGGGGGAATGTCACTTGTTAATTTGCAAAGCGATGGTACAACAGATTACCGTTATACCACTGATAACCACACGGGTATTATGGTTCCTGTTTTTGCTTATGGACCCGGTGCCGAAAATTTCATGGGCGTGTATGAGAATACCGATATATTTCATAAAATGATGAAATTGTTCGGGTTCTCGCCTAATTGAATCATTTGTAATACATTTCCATAAGGGCTGCCTGAAGATTCACTACAGGCGGCCTTTTTTTGTATTTAAAGATCTGGTTATTGACTTAAATTCAAGGGAAACCAGGCAATAAAATTTTTATCTTTACATCCTTTATGAATTAGATTATATGCAGAAGGAGGATATTTTTGAACAAGGGAGAAAACTGCCTCTGGTTGAGGAATTTTACACAGTGCAGGGTGAGGGGTATCACACAGGTAAGGCCGCATACTTTATCAGGCTGGGAGGATGCGATATTGGCTGTGCCTGGTGTGATACGAAATTCTCCTGGGACCGCAGCCTGCATCCACTTGTCAATACCGATACAATTATCGAAAATGCAGCCAATCATCCCGGGAAGGCTGTGGTTGTAACCGGAGGTGAGCCTTCCATGTACCCGCTGGACTATTTATGTGATGGGTTAAAGAAAGCAGGTATTAAGACCTTTATTGAAACTTCAGGTACCAGCAAACTTACCGGTACCTGGGACTGGATATGCCTCTCGCCTAAGCTGCACCAGCCCCCCGTTGATAATATCCAGGCAAGGGCACATGAACTGAAGGTAATCATCAGCCACGAAGCCGAACTGAAATGGGCAGAAGAAAATGCCCGGCTGGTGAATAGTAACTGCATGCTGTTCCTTCAGCCGGAATGGAGCCGTTACAATGAAATCATACCTGTACTCGTTGAATATGTAAAACAGAATCCACTATGGAATATCTCCCTTCAGTCGCATAAATTCATGAAGATTCCTTAATTCCCCGAAAAATGCGTATCGGTTTTGTTTTTATCCTTTTGCTTGTTCTGCCTACCTGTGGAAAAGTATTTTCACAACTGAGCACAAAGAATAACCGTGCCGCCGGTCACTATTATGCTGCCCGCGACCTCTACACCGCAAAACGCGATAAGGAGGCTGCCGATCGGTTAAAACAGGCCATCAGTATTGACAGGAATTTTATTGAGGCATACCTGTTGCTCGGGGAAGTGTATTCTGAATTAAAGTCCTATCCCCAGGCCATAAACGCTTTAAAACACGCCATTACAATTAACCCTGATTTTTTTCCGAATACTTTATTTAACCTTGCATACATTTACCTGCTCACACAGGATTTTGAAAATGCAAAACAGTATTTTGAGATTTTTGTGAAAAGAAAGGATATAGCCGATAGTTCGCGGGAAAAAGCGTATGATTATATTCAACGCTGTGAATTTGCAATTTATGCCATGAGACACCCGGTGGATTTCTTTCCTGTGAACCTGGGCGACAGCATAAATACCCGGCAGGATGAATACTGGCCAAGCCTTACGGCAGATGAAGAACTTCTTGTATTCACCCGCCAGGTACTTCGCGACCCTTTTGGTGGCGAGACCATGCGTAACAAAAGGGAAGATTTTTATACCAGCAGGCGGGTGGATGGCTACTGGACCGGTGCCCGCGATTTGGGGCCTCCCATTAATACCGACCGCAATGAAGGTGCACAGTCGCTTTCTGCTGACGGGCGGTTTATGTACTTTACTGCCTGCAACCGCGAAGATAGTTACGGAAGTTGTGATATTTATGTATCGGTAAGGGAAGGAGACCGCTGGAGTATACCTGTCAATCTGGGTCCTCCGGTAAATTCTGCTGCCTGGGAGGCACAACCCTCCATATCGCCCGATGGCAGAACCCTCTACTTTGTTTGCAACAGGGGTGGGGGATATGGTGGTATGGATTTATGGAAAAGTACCCTGAATGAAAACGGATTATGGTCAAGTCCTGTAAACCTGGGTAAAAATATCAATACTTCAGGGGATGAGATGTCACCCTTTATTCACGCCGATAATAAAACCCTTTATTTTTCGTCCAACGGCTTAATCGGTTTGGGTAGCATGGATCTTTTCAAAACGGAAAAGGCTGCGGGTGGGGATTATGCGGAACCTGTAAACCTTGGTTACCCTATAAATACACCGGGCGATGAAACCGGACTGATTGTTTCGGCAGCAGGGAACATGGCCTATTTTGCATCGGACAGACTGGAAGGTGCCGGAAAGGATATTTTTATGTTTGAACTGCATGAGGAAGCCAGACCGGTAGCGACCTCCTACATGAAGGGAATCGTTTTTGACGCAGCTACAAATAAGAAACTGAGGGCAAGATTTGAGCTCATAGACCTGGACTCGGAGGAACTTACCATGACATCCGTTTCAGATAACCGCAGCGGGGAGTTCCTGGTGCCTGTGCCAACTAACAGGAATTATGCACTGAATGTTTCCCGTCCTGACTACCTTTTTTTCTCTGAAAACTTCACTCTGAAGGGAATCAGCACCATAGTTGAGCCCTTCCTAATGGATATTCCACTGCAGAAGATCTTACCGGGTGAAAAAGTGGTGTTGCGTAATATCTTCTTTGATTTTGATAAAAGCGAAATCAAACCTGATTCCTATGTTGAGCTTGAAAAACTGGTGCAATTCCTGAAGGATAACCCCGTTGTAAAAATCAGGATCAACGGCCATACCGACAATGTAGGCTCAGCTGAATACAATTTGCGTTTATCTGACCAGAGGGCCGCTGCTGTTGTAAAATACCTCAGCGAAAAGGGGATTGTTGGCAACCGAATTTCTTCAAGAGGCTATGGAAGTACTCAGCCTGTTGATACCAATGAGACTCCCGAAGGCAGGGCAAGAAACCGCAGAACGGAGTTTGAGGTGATGTAGAAATTCTTTGTGCCGGAATTGTTTTTTTTGTAGTGTGGGATTTGTAATCCTACGATCGATAATTGTTGTCGGGGCCGTCTAAAAAGTATTATTTTGGAATGTTTTGTCATGCTGACCCCGCGATGGGGAGGGGAAGCCATTCATATTTAATAATTTAGATTCTTCACTCTCACCGCATGTAGCGGTGAGGTTCAGAATGAAAATGCATTTGCTTCAATTTGGTTGAATAAATACAACAGGGGTCAGGCTTTACTTGCCCCCACGCTGATTTTTGGCGGGTTTGCCAGGTGCTTTTTTACTGCACACAATTCTGCTACATTGATTACAGCCTCACGGTACTTTTCAGGAAAATCAGCCGGCAACTGAATGTCAATCTCAATTTTATCAATCAATCTTGTTTCCGGATTGAACCCCATTTTTTGTACCAGGCGGATATTTTCTGCAGATATCCCTCTCTGGTCGCAGAACGATTTAACATAAATGCCTGCACAGGTTCCTATTGAAGCCAAAAACAAAGTGAATGGCTCCGGTGCACTTCCTTCACCTCCTGCTCTTAAAGATTGGTCTGTTTTGATTAGCATACCATTGTACTCGGCATCTACTTTCTTGCCACCTGGCAGGGTAATAATCATTTCCATAATTTATTATTTTTAAAATGCAAAGTTAATAAAAAATGTAATCATATAGATATATAAATAAAAGAATATAAAATGACTCAATTTTTTTTGAATTCTCAGAAATTATTTACTTTTTTTATTTTGATTCTGGTTCACAAATTTAAAATCATGAGAC
Source organism: Bacteroidota bacterium (assembly GCA_037446695.1). Taxonomy (GTDB): domain Bacteria; phylum Bacteroidota; class Bacteroidia; order Bacteroidales; family PUMT01; genus JBBIHY01. Next base: position 39,202 of record JBBIHY010000013.1, on the reverse strand, counting down.
GAAAATTGATTTTTATTACCCTGGGATTTATCTTCATATCCCAAATTTCCTCTGCCCAGCCCACAAAACAACAGCTCGATGACCTGCTTTCAAAAGCACTTGAAACCTACCAGGTACCCGGTATGGCTGTTGCGGTGGTAAAGAACAATGAAGTTGTTTATGCGGCAGGTTTTGGTGTAACTGATATACGCACTGGTCAAAGAGTTGACGAAAATACCCTTTTCGGTATAGCCTCCAATACAAAAGCCATGACAGCTGCAGGTTTGGCTATGCTCGTGGATGAGGGGAAAATCAGGTGGACAGATAGGGTACAGAAGTATGTACCCTGGTTTCAGTTGTATGATTCCTACGTAAGTGCCGAACTGAACCTGGTAGATATTTTGAGTCACCGTACAGGGTTAAAGACTTTCAGCGGGGACCTTGTCTGGTATGCGAGCAATCATTCGAGGGAGGACATATTGCGTCGTGCACGGTACCTCAGGCAGGCTTTTCCATTCCGCAGCCAATACGGGTATTCCAATATCATGTATTTACTGGCAGGGCAGATTACCGAAGAAGTATCAGGTCAGCCCTGGGATGATTTTATGCGGGCAGGATTTTTTGAGCCCCTGGGTATGAAGCGCACCAATACGAGCATTCTGGCCATGATAGATGACCCAAATGTGGCCCTTCCGCATGTGCATACCGGAAGTACAATTATTCCGATTCCCTATGAGAACTGGGATAATATAGCCCCGGCCGGTGCCGTGAACTCAAGTGTTATGGAAATGACCAGATGGATAATGCTGCAATTGAACAAGGGTACGCTTGATGGAAGGAAATATTTTTCGGAGGATGCCTCAAGAATGATGTGGACAATGCATTTTGCCCTGCCGGTAGGAGCCCGCATGGAGGAAAATTATCCAGGCATGAAGTTTCGCGGATATGGGTTGGGTTGGAGCATATTCAGCTGGCATGGTCGAAAGGTGGTGAACCACAGCGGAGGCCTGGATGGAATGATTTCAAGGCTTGTAATGGTGCCTGAGGAGAACCTGGGTTTTGTGGTTCTCACAAACAGTAACAACAGCCTGCCCAATGCACTTATGTATCAATTGCTTGATTTATACCTGGGGGTGGAAGATACTGACTGGGTGGCTCAGTTTAAACCGGATTTTAAAAAAATGCAGGAAGATGAAAAACTTCGCAAAGAAAAGGCGGAGGCTGACAGGGTAAAAAAAACCAAACCATCTCTATCCCTGGAGAAATATGCAGGGCAGTATGGTGGCGACCTTTATGGTACGGCTACTGTGAAACTGGAAAAAGGTAAACTGCTTGTTTATTTTGATCATACTCCCTTGTTTGTGGGTGAACTTTCCCATTGGCACTACGATACTTTCACAATCAGAATGCTTAAAACTCCTTCGTTACCCGAAGGAACGGCCCGGTTTATTTTGGATTCCAAAGGAAATATCAGCGAGATGATTATTGACATACCCAATCCTGATTTTGATTTTACGGAACTGGAGTTCAGAAAAATTTAAAATAGAAAGTTCCTGGTTAAGTGTAGCGCCTCCACTGCGCTTTTTTAGCAAACAACCGTTGAGGCTGAGGTTAAGAAGAACATGCTGAGTGCCAGGATAAATCGTTGCGTCCATATGAATTTAAGACCTAATCAGCATTTTCCCCATTTTTCTTTTATCTGCCACACAATAAACCTTTCTGCCTGCAGGCATTTTTAGTACTTTCTTTTCAAGAATAAAGTACTTCTGACGGATTTTTAAATGAGTAATTATTTACTTATCCTGCAGCCAACTTAAAAATATCATATTTTTTTACTCTACCTTTTACCTTGACCCCGCAATTGCGGGGTAAAAAATCAAGGTTTCCAGTCCTATAAGTGATTTTCTACGGATTTTTCCTTCCACGCAATAAAACCCGCTCCTGGCAGAGCTCAGCCAATATTGCTTTCAATGCCCATGCAACGGAACTTCCATTGAAAATCTGCTTAAAATCCTGAAGACCACAAATAAAGAATTTAATCTGGCGAAGCCGTTTTAATGACTTTTCCTAATCTCCCCAATTAAATTTTGCATAATACAATGCCTTATTGATTGGCCTTCCGGGGATTTATATTGTGATTCAAGGATTTGATTTGTGTGAAGGGTATGGTAAGCGATATTTGTTGAACCGCCCGAGTTGCCTGAGAATTCGGTGTTTACTAAGAGAATTAATAATTCCATGAAAGCTGATTACCTGTTTCATCGAGTGGTAAAATCAAATCCGTAGAATTTACGGTAAATCCACGGCAGCCTTAATTTCCTGCCTGCCTAAAGGCAGGTTTGGCATTTTTTTTATCAGGAAAAATGTACTTGCAGGGTGGAAAAAGAACAAGTTTATTGATCATAAAAGTTAGAGAAATAAAACTGAATGAAATGTTTGGATAATTTCAGTAATTAGAAACCTGGTTAACCGTATCGTCTTCGCTATGCTTTTTCATTTGGCATTCAATCAATATATACCTTAAGGATGCGAAAAAAAAGAAGTTTAGGAGAAAAGTCATCTGCTCCCGTTTTATCGGGATCACAATCTGAAAAGACTTTTGAAACAAATCAGACGGATTATCAGATATATTCCATGATTTTCCCCGCTATCTGCTTAAGTGAAAGTTCAGCCAGCTTGGTCTGGTACTGAACGGAGAGGATTCGTTCTTCTGCTTCCAGCAAGCTCTTTTGCACTTCGCGCAATTCCAGTCCTGAGAGAACACCCAGCCTGTACCTTTCAATGGCAATTTCCATGTTTTCACGGGCTGTCTCGAGGTTTTGCAATTCAAAGTTCAAAAGTCGCAGGTTATTGGTATAAGTATTATAAATTGTAATCAGGTTGGCCCTTATTTCCTGCTCGACCTGAGAATACAACAGTTGCCTGTTCTGAATCTCAATACCTGCATTGCGGATTTCCCTGCGCCGGTTGAAACCATCAAAAATTGGCACCCCAAAGGTTATGCTGTAGTTCATTCCAAGTGAATACTGATTTTTTACAGTGCTTTCACGGAATGTGTTAAAAGTGTAGTTATAGCCTGAGCCCATATTCAGATATGGATAAGAGCGGGCCTGCACCAGTTTTTTGTCATATTCTGCAAGTGTAAGATTGCTGGATGCAATGATCAGGCTGGTATTATCGGTTAGGGCACTTTCAAGCAATTCTTCATACAAAAGGTCCGGGTTAACTGTAATAAGGGTATCACTCACACCAATGGGATTGTTGAAATCATCAGCAGCCATTAGTTCATTCAGCCTTATAAGCGAAGCCCTTACCACCTCATATTGTCTGGAGAGACGGGAACTGTCGGCATTCAGAAACACCTGGCTTTGAAGCAACTGCAATTTCGAACCAGAGCCAATCAGGTATCTTTCCTCATCAATGCGTGTTCTTTCCCTGGAAAGTGCAACTGCATACTGCAGGTTTTGGAGTAACCGGGTTTGCTGAATATAGAAGTAGTACTCCGAAACCATCCTTGAGATAAAACTTTCCACTGCAATTCTGGTATTCAGTTCTCCCTGTGCTTGCAGTTCGCCCAGTTTTTTCCAGGTGGTTTGCACCCTGAACCCGTTAAAAAGAGTCCAACCCAGGTTTACCCCGGCTGTGGTTGTTGTATTGAGGCTTCCGGGAACACTTTCCTCAGTACCGTCTGAAAAATTTCTCCAGGTATCGGTGGAAGTGCCGGAATGTCTGCCGCTTAAGTCAAGAGTTGGAAGAAACCCGGCATTCCCTATGGTATAATTATGGTTTGATATTTCGGCACGATTTCTGGCAATTTGCAAAGAATAGTTTTTTTCTAATCCAACTGCAATAAAGTCCTGCAGGGAATAATATTCCTGTGCCGACAGGGACAGGAAAGGAAGTAATAAAATAAGATTAAGCCTCAGCAGTTTCAGTCTCATAGGCCAGTTTCTTTGTTTCGCTTGAAATATAGGAATAAATAGCAGGTACGATATAAAGAGTGAGGAAAGTGGAAAGAACAAGTCCGCCAACCACTGCAATACCCATAGCCACACGGCTGTTTGAACCTTCACCCAACCCGGTTGCAAGGGGAAGAATACCAAGTATGGTAGATAAACTTGTCATAAGAATTGGTCGGAACCTGGCGGCTGAAGCATATTTGATAGCCTCCATTTTATTCATTCCTGCAAGTTTCCGCTGGTTGGCAAATTCCACGATAAGAATACCATTTTTAGATACAAGACCTACCAACATGATGATCCCTATCTGGCTGAATATATTCATAGTGATATTAAAGTACCACATGAAAATCAATGCTCCTGTGAGTGCAAGGGGAACGGTCATCATCACAATAATTGGATCTTTAAAACTCTCAAACTGGGCCGCCAATACAAGGAAAATCAAAATAAGTGCAAGCAGGAATGCAAACATAAGGCTTGAGGAACTGTCCTTGAAGTCTTTAGAGTCTCCTGCCAGCGCTGTTCTGAATGTTTCGTCAAGTACCGAGGCTGCAATCTTGTCCATTTCATCCAGTCCCTGGCTGATGGTTTTTCCGGGTGCCAGGGCAGAAGAAATGGTAGCAGAAACAAACCTGTTGTACCGGTAAAGCTGCGGAGGGGCAGTTTGTTCCTCAAGGGAAACCAGGTTGTCCAGTTGAATCATGTCTCCATTATTATTCCTCACATACAGGGATTTCAGGTCAAGAGGTTTGTTTCTTTGTTCACGTACCAGTTCTCCCAGAATCTGGTATTGCTTTCCGTTCATAAAGAAGTACCCGAATCTTTGACCGCTGAGAGCCAACTGCAGGGTTTGACCAATATTCTGTGTTGAAACACCAGTCAGAATTGCCTTTTCACGGTTGATATTAATCCTTATTTCAGGTTTGGTAAACTTCAGGTTTACATCGGCCATTTCAAATATGGGATTGGCATTTACACTGTCCATAAATACCGGCAAAACTTCTCTCAACTTATCGATACTCTGAGCCTGAAGAACATATTGAATTGGTCTTCCACCACGACGTCCACCGAAAGTAGATTGTTGATTCACAAATGCCCTTGCCCTGGTTTTCTTCCTGGCTTCGGCGCTCAGAATATCAGCTATTTGTTGCTGGCTCAATTCGCGCTGACCGGGTGGGTGCAGCATGAGTCTTACAAATCCAAATCCACCGCCACGCAGCAGTACTATCATTCCGTCCCTTTCCGGAAAGAGTGTATCAACCATATCGGCAATTTCCTGTATATAGTCACGCATAAAAAGGTAGCTGGCACCTTCGGGACCCGACACATTGATCATAACCTGCGACCTGTCTTCCAGGGGAGCCATTTCCGCCGGGATTGTTGTCCAAATCAGAAATATTATTCCAATGGAGCCGGCAATGACCAAAACTGAGAGCCACCTGCGTTTTAGGAAATTATCGAGGGAATTCTGGTAAATTTCATTCAGCCTTCTGAAGAAGGGCTCGGTTTTATCGTAAATCCAGTTTTGTTTGCTCTTTTGCTTTAGAATTTTAGTTGAAAGCATAGGCGTAAAGGACAGTGCCACGAAAGATGATATGGCCACTGCACCTGCAATGACAATACTGAATTCCCTGAAAAGTCTTCCTGTCATTCCCTCAAGAAATACGATGGGGAAAAATACTGCAATCAGTGTGATAGTGGTGGAAATGATGGCAAAGAAAATCTCCTTGGAACCTGACAGGCCTGCTTCAATGGGGGTCATTCCCTTTTCAATTTTCACATAGATATTTTCCATCATCACAATAGCATCATCCACTACGAGTCCAATCGCAAGAACGATTGCCAGCAGAGTCAGCACATTGATTGTAAACCCGGCAATGTACATGATAAAAAACGACCCAACGAGCGAGACGGGTATTACCAGAATGGGTATAAGGGTTGTTCTCCAGTCTCTTAGGAAAAAGAAAATAATCAGAACTACCAATGTAAAAGCAATGAAGATGGTATTCTGAACTTCCTTAATGGAACCTCTGATAAACTGGGTATTGTCAAAACCAATTCCAAAAGTTACGTCGTCAGGCAAATCCTTTTGAATGTATTCGAGTCGTTTGTAAACTTCATCGGCGATTTCAATATGGTTTGACCCGGGTTGAGGAATAATGGCGGTTCCCACCATAGGAATTCCATCCCTTTTCATATAAATCCTCTCGTTTTCAGGACCCAGTTCAGCCCGGCCAATATCTATAAAACGTACTATCTGGTCACCCGATTGTTTGATAATCAGGTTGTTGAATTCTTCAGGTGTGGATAAAAGTCCGAGGGTACGAATGGTCAACTCAGTGGTATTTCCTTCAATTCTTCCAGAAGGCAGTTCAACATTTTCGCGGGTGATAGCATTTCTGACATCCAACGGGGTAAGTTCATACCCTGCAAGTTTTACCGGATCGAGCCAAAGACGCATGGCCCAGCGTCTTTCTCCCCAGATTTCAACCGCACTGACACCTGGAATAGTCTGAAGTCTTTCCTTAAAAGTGAGGTCTGCAATTTCAGAGAGTTCAAGCATGGAGCGTTCATTGCTCTGAACATTGATAAATATGATAGGCTGGGCATCTGCATCGGCTTTGGCAACAATAGGTGGGTCGGCATCTCTTGGCAGCAGGCGTTGGGCAACCGATACTTTATCCCTTACATCATTGGCTGCAGTTTCCATATCCACACTAAGTTCAAATTCCACTGTGATATTACTGCCTCCCTGGCGGCTTACGCTGGTCAGCGTCCTGATACCTGGAATCCCATTGATGGATTGTTCTAGCGGTTCTGTAACCTGTGTTTCAATCACATCAGAGTTTGCTCCTGGATAGGATGCACTCACGGTAATTATGGGTGGATCCACACTGGGGAATTCCCTCACCCCCAGAAATGTCATTCCAATCAACCCAAACAACAGTATCAGGATTGTAAATACTGAGGCGAGTACGGGTCGTTTTATGCTGATAGAGGATAAACTCATATTCATTTTATTTGTTTCTCAAATCAATGATCTTATCCAGGGTTATAGGCATTCCCTGGCGTAACTGCATTACTCCTGTTGCAAGCAAGGTGTCACCCATATTCAGACCACTCAAAACCTGGATATGTGACTCAGTCCTGATACCTGTTTTGACAATTGAGGGCATTGCCCTGCCTGAGCGGTAAATAAAAACACGGTCTCCATCCATCTCGGGAATGAGTGCTTCGGTTGGTATTGCAATTGTATTGGTAAACTGAGTTATCTCAAGGGTAATTCCGGCATAGCGTCCGGGTTTCAATTCTTCGTTTGTGTTTGGATATTCTGCCCTGACGATTACAGTCCTTGTTCTGATATCAATTTTAGGGTCCACTGCATATACTGCTGCCTTCAAATCCCTGTCAATGCCGTCAACCCTGAAAGTAATAGGGAAACCTTTCTGAATTTCACCTGCATATCTTTCCGGAACGGAAAACTCAATTTTGAGGGGTTTATTTTTTATCAAACGTGCAATTTTAGTATTGGGTGTTGCATAGGCTCCTTCACTCAGGAAACGAAGACCTATGATTCCGTCAAATGGTGCACGAAGTTCGGTTTCGGCAATGCGTGCTTCCAAAAGCATTATGTCTGCTTCCAAAGTTTGAAGTTCAGTTACCATCTGGTCATAACTTTCACGGCTGATAGCATCCCTGGTAAGGAGGGTACGTTGTCGGAATTCCTTTTCTTCAGCCAGTTTCTTTTGCGCTCTTAACCTTAACAATTGCGCCTGCAAATGCCTGTCGTTGATTTTGGCCAGTAAATCGCCTTTTTTAGCCAGTGTTCCTTCCCTGAATAGAATGTTCACAATCTTGCCGGAAGTTTCAAACGAAAGTTCCACCTCTTCATCTGCCATGATGGTACCTGTGCTGTTTATATATTCGGTAAGGCTTTGGGGTGTAATAATCAATCCATCCACATTGAGGGCACGCGGACCTGCTGGCCCTGCTCCCGGAAAGTTAGCAGCTAAGGGTTGATTAGAGCTAAAAAGTGGTTTTAACCTGGGGTAAAGGATCAGACCAAGTATAACCGTAGAAATAAAAATAATGAGTATGGTTCTTAGATGTTTCATAAAGTTGAGTGGTATTATTTCACCCTTGCATAAAACGGCAAATGCCGTATTTGTTTAAATCCTGTTTACAGGGTATTATCACAAATTCTTTTTTTCAGAACGGTAAAATTAACAAACCTGTTTTAAAATGGTTTTAAGTGTTCACTAGGCAGTTAATACATTGAAAAAACAATATTGATTAAAGCTCAGATAATGAAATGATTACAACTTAATGTGACAGTAGAATAATTATTCATAAAAATTGTTAAATCAAAGTTATTTGCATCTGTCTCCGGAAATTTTGTAGATTTCGGAAATAAAATTTTTATTATGCTGGAAGTAATAAGATGCGACTGGCCGGGGAATGATACCCTTATGATAGCCTACCACGATAAGGAGTGGGGTGTGCCTGTTCACAATGACAGAAAGTGGTTTGAATTTATTGTGCTGGATACCTTTCAGGCCGGACTAAGCTGGAGAACCATATTACATAAACGTGAGAATTTTCGGAAGGCATTTGATGATTTCGATTTTGACAGGGTTTCAAAGTATGATGAGGATAAGATCAGAGAATTGTTAAACAATGCCGGAATCATCAGGAACAAACTGAAGATTCTGGCAAGTATTTCCAATGCCGTTGCCTTCAGAGAAATTCAAAAAGAATTCGTTTCATTTGACAATTACATCTGGCAGTTTGTTGAGGGTAAAACCATTAAGAATAAATGGCAATTGCAGAAAGAAATTCCTGCCACCTCACCGGAAAGTGATCTCATGAGCAAAGATTTGAAGAAACGTGGTTTTAAATTCGTGGGTTCCACCACCTGTTATGCCTTTATGCAGGCCGGGGGTATGGTGAATGATCACCTGGTGAGTTGTTTCAGGTACGGGGAGGTATAAAGCAACGTGTATTTCAGTTATAAACCCATAAGTCGATCTGATGTTATCTTTCCATGATTAAAATCTATAGCCAATTGTCAGGTATTGGTTTCTATCGAAAACAGGGATAGTACCGTCTTTGGCTATCTCAGTCAGGGCCCTTCGTATGGTATAGCTCATGGTGAATTGAAAAACTGATAACCCGACCCCGGCATTGTAACCCCATTCATTGCGGTAATACTCTTCCTCAAAATCAAGTTTTTCTTCCTCACTCTTTCCGCCCAGGTTGTATCTGTAGTACCCTCCGCCAAAAACAAAAAAGCGGATTGGTATATCCTGGGTTTGCCGTGTTCCGATTTGAATATTTAGAGGAATTGTAAGCGAATGTCTTCTGAATTTTCCTTCAAATATGGAACTGCCATTGAAATCATAAAGTACTTCCGGCTGAATGCGGATGATTTTTGAAACGGGAATTTCTGCGAACAATCCGGCACTGAAAGCAAATACAGAGTTGGCCCTGAAGAAAGCATCTTTATACTGGTGATAACCCGTGCCGGTATTATACAGGAAGCCGAATTTCATGGCAGGTTTGCTGTCATTCCGGAATTGCTTTGCAAATTTCTCCAAAGAAGGGGCCGGCACCAGGGCTCTTTCAAATGAAAGGCCCGATACCAGGGAGATCATATAACCGGTAATCAGGGACATGCCGCCGTAATCCAATAAATCATACCTGTCTCCGGGTTTATGATAATGAGAATTCATGCCGGTAAAAACGTGAACAGCAGGTATGCCGGCTTCACCAAAAGGCGCGGTATCGGTGCGTAATTCTACTCGTGATGACATATTTGAAAGCATGATACCGGTTTTTCGCGCCTGTCTGATTGCAATTTCCTCTCCGTTCACAAGTGAGGATATTCCCACCAGTCTTACTTCATTATCTGCTCTGTACATACCCACCATGTCCAGGCTGAACATCAGCCTTATATTTGTGATTTCCACGGGGCAGTTTTCCACAAAGTACCTGGACCCCCTCAGGCCGCTCTCCTCTGCATCAAAGGCAACAAAAATCAGGCTTCTTCCGGTTGCACCCATATTTTCCGCAAAATAGCGGGCTATTTCCAGTATGGCAGACACACCTGAAGCATTGTCATCGGCACCGGGAAAAATTATTTTTGAGTCCTTGTTCAGGCTGTATCCAAGGTGGTCATAATGAGCACCGATTACTATATACTCGTTTTTGAGGGATGGGTCGGAACCTTCTATGTAACCAACAATGTTTTTCGCCGGGATCCAGGCTATACCAAGTCTGAAACTAAACTCCTGAAAGTAACTGTCTCCAAATTGTTTGAGTCCAATTTCTTCAAACTGACTTACAATATAATCCCTTGCTTTTTCATGCCCGGCTGTTCCAAGTCCTCTTCCCTCTAGGGAATCGGAGGTCAGAATACTGACATGGGTCTTAAGTATATCGGCTGTTTTATTTGTCTGCAGATAAGCCTTTATGGCGATTGAAATCAGAAACACAAGGACGAAAAGAATTCTTTTTATCATGACCTTAGAAAAATTTAAAACACCAAAATAGTTTTTTAACAGCAAATTTACCTGGTGTTGCGTCAAATTAACTTCCAAATAAATTAAAAGAATGAAATACTCCAATTAGTATATAAAGTGATTGAAATATTACCCGGAGCAATCAGGTTGTGTCGGATTTTTATCCCGATGGCTCCGGATAATTATCGGGACGCGACGACACAAGTATTTTACCGGATTTTAAATGATTTCAGACGTAGCGAGGATGCTATGCCTAGCCTGGGTTTTTGTAAAAGTTTTTAGCGGTATTTCAAATGCCGCCTGGCGTGGCAGCAGCGTAGCTGCGACATTTTGGTAGCCCGTTGTTTCAAAGGAAGTGTTTTGAGCTACCTCGTAGCGACATTATGCTATCGGATCGCAAATGCTGCCTGGCGAAGTATGCGGCATAGCGAGGACGCTACGCCTAACCTGGGTTTTTGTAAAAGTTTTTAGCGGTATTTCAAATGCCGCCTGGCGTGGCAGCAGCGTAGCTGCGACATTTTGGTAGCCCGTTGTTTCAAAGGAAGTGTTTTGAGCTACCTCGTAGCCACATTATGTTATCGGTTTTCAATCTCCACCTGGCTTGTGTCGTAGCGTGGACGCTACGCCCAACAAAAAAACGCAGCCATAGGCTGCGTTTTCTATTAACTCAAGGGCTACTTGCTTTTATCGGGAAAAGCAGGGATGGGAGGTACCCAGCGGTCGAATTTCTTAATATCCTCCAGGATGACCTCAATAGCCTTGTTCAACTGGTCATCAATTCCCATGTATTCCCGGTGAGGATCATTGTCCAGCCAGATATCGGGTTCCACACCGTCTCCTTCAATGATAAATCCGCTGCCGTCGGCTGCATAGGGTGCAAAAGAGGGTGTATTGATAAAACCACCGTCAATCAAAGGAACGGGGCCGGCAATACCTATCACTCCACCCCAGGATTTAACACCGATAATGGTTCCCAGTTTATTGGCCCTGAACCTGTAGGGGAACAAGTCCCCGTCGGAGGCAGAGTACCTGTCAATGAGAACCACCTTGGGGCCGACATGTGTTGCGACCGGGTTTACCGAGCCTTCCACGTTACCCGTGGACATGGTGGCATAGGTCATGGTGCGCTGTAAACGCTCAATGATCATGGGCGAAACATTACCGCCACCATTTCCGCGATCATCAATGATCAGTCCCTTTTTGTTCAGCTGGGGATAATACAGTCTTGCAAACTGGTTGAGACCGTTCACGCCCATATCAGGAATGTGAATGTATCCAACCTCACCGTTTGTAGCTTCCGAAACCTTGCGGATATTGTTCTGAACCCAGTTGTAGTAATACAGGTTGGACTCATCGGAAATGGGTATTACGATCACATTTCTGCTTCCGGCCGGGTCGGGTTTACTGTTCAGGGTGAGTTCCACCTGTTTGCCGGCAGTATTCACAAGTAACCAGGAAATATCCTTTGCCCCGATCACAGAAACCCCGTTAACGGCGAGTATAAAGTCTCCTTCTTTAATATTCAGACCGATTTCGGTAAGGGGAGACCTCAGGTCACTGCTCCAGTTGGCACCTTCCAGAATTTTGTCAATACGATAATACCCGGAGCCGTGTTTGCTCATTCTGGCACCCAGCAATCCCATCTGGATTCTTTCTGGCCTGGGTGCTTCACCATTTGCCACATAGGCATGTCCGGCATTCAGTTCGGCAATCATTTCCCCTATGATATAGGTAAGGTCGGTACGGTGTTTCGCATGGGGCACGAGTACATTATATTTGTCGTACATGGCTTTCCAGTTCACCCCGTGCATATTGGGATCGTAAAAAAAATCACGCATTTGCCTCCAGGCCTCATTATACATCTGCTGCCATTCCTCAGCATAGTTAACAAGTACCTTCATGTCAGACAGGTTAATGGTTTCAGTAAGATTCACCTTGCCTGAAGGTAAATCAATTACTGAATAGTTATTCCGTTGCCGGACGAGCATTTTCTTGTTGTTGGCTGAGATGGTAAAATTGATGTCCTCACCCAGTTCGGTTTCTTTCTTGCTCTTCAAATCAAACATTTTAAAGGTCATGGGACCAGCGGGTGCAAGTCGCTCATTGTAGTATATTTTGCCTTCCACTGCAACCACGTTGAAATAATTGCTGGGGCGAACCGGCAGGGAAATAATCCTGTTCTGTATGCCTTCCGGATCAAGCTTTACAAGGTTGGCAGGCTGGGTTGCGGTTTGGGTTCTGCCTTTCTGCGCTGCGGGTGCAGGTGTTGCTGCAGCCGGCGGAGCCGGACTTTCAATTTTCACAATGTCATTTTCCGGTGCTAACGGGCTGGGTGTATCTTTCGACAGGATTGCCAGGTAAATTCTGCTCATGTTGATATAGGCATGATTCCATTCCGTTTGGCTATAAATGGGGTTGAAGTCCCTGCTGGAGGTAAATACAAGGTATTTCCCGTCGGAACTGAATGAGGGGCTGCCTGCAGGAGACCAGCCATCAGTCACATCATAGTATTTTCTTGTGTCAGTATTATAAAGTACAATCACATTCATACCTCTTTCAGGTCTTACATAGGTGATCCATTTGCTATCGGGCGACCAGTCATAACTGAAGAACTGCCCGCGGGTAGAGGATGCCACTACGGTAACAGCCCCGGTTTGCACATCCACCAGGTTGAGTCTCATTTTTTTGTCGTGGTAAAGAATCTTCTTACTGTCGGGCGACCATGAGAAACCAAAAATATATGTATCGGAGTTTTTGATCAACTGAACAGGGTTACCTGTGCCATCCTGCCGGGCAATGTAAATTTCAAATTCACCTGTCTGGTCTGAAATCCAGGCAATAGACCTTCCATCGGGCGACCATTGCGCATTGCGTTCGTGCACCCCGGATGTACGGGTCATATTCAGGGTAATGCCGCTTTTGGCAGGCACATTAAAAATATCTCCTCTTGCAGAGAACACCAGTCTCTCACCGTTGGGAGAAGGGTCGGCACCCCTTATACTACCGGAAGCGTCTTTTATTTCGTTACGGGCATGAACGAAATCACCGGTGATGGTAATGGGAACTTTATCGTATTTGCGACTGGCAAGGTCAAATTTGTAAATATATCCGCCGTTTTCGAACACGATATGGTTTGGTCCCAGTGAAGGAAATTTGATGTCATATTTGGTGAAATTCGTGAGTTTGGTGGTCTGCTTTGTGTTCAGATTATACACGAAAAGGTTCATGGTACGATCCCTGTCCGAGATAAAATACACATCGTCTCTCACGAACATGGGAATGATGTCCTGTGACTTGTTGTTCGTCAGGTTTGTATTTCTTTTCGTGTCAAAATCGAAAATCCACACGTCATCGGCCATACCTCCCTGGTAATATTTCCAGGTACGGAATTCACGGAACACCCTGTTGTAAGCCATCCTGCGTCCATCCATTGAGTAGGAAAGAAATCCTCCCTCAGAAAGTGGTAATTCCAGAGAAGGACCGCCTTCTACAGGCACATTGTATAATTGTCCTTTGAAGTCGTTAAAAGTTCTTTTCCTGGAACGGTATGTGATGTGTTTTCCGTCAGGTGTCCATGCCATAACAATGTTGTTGGGGCCCATACGGTCGCCAAGATCATCGCGGCCCAGTGTTGCCGTGTAGGTAAGCCTTTTTGGCTCACCGCCGGTAGAAGGTATCAGGTAAACTTCCGTATTTCCGTCATACTGACCGGTAAAGGCGATAAATTTCCCGTCGGGAGAAAACCTGGGGAACATTTCGTATCCTATGTGGCTCGTGAGTTTACGCGCATGTCCGCCATTGCTGTTTACGATATGCAAATCACCGGCATAGCTGAATACAAGCTGGTCGCCGTGAATGGACGGAAACCTCAGCAACCTTGCTTCATCCTGGGCAATTGCTGATAATATAATCCAGCATGCCGCCATAATGCTAAAAAGAAAGCGTTTCATCATAAATTGTATTAGTTAGGGATTAGAAATTTGAGTGAATAAATTCAAAGTTAAAATAAAATGTATGCAACAAATAGTAAACCCGGTCATGTTAACGTTTGTTAACAAATTATAATTGTTTTTTTTTCACTACAAAGCATAGTGAAAAAACTATATTTGTAAAAATCCTGACTTTTTCCGTATGGCCTGTTTTTCACGTATTGCAACTTCGGTTTGCCTATTGATTCTTCCTGTATTTCATTCATCTGCACAACCTGAACTGGAATTTATCCGCAGACAGCCTCCGTTTACAGGGGTGCATTCAGCCTGGGTTGATTCGGTTATGAATGCAATGACACCTGATGAAAGACTCGGACAATTGTTTGTTGTTGCATCCTGGTCAAACAAAGGTACGGAACATACTGCCGAAATAGCTGCCATTATTAAGAAATATCATATTGGCGGAATCATATTTTTTCAGGGTGGCCCTGTAAGGCAGGCCAAAATGACCAATTACTTTCAGAGCATTTCAAAAACGCCGCTTATGATTGCCATGGATGCGGAGTGGGGCCTGGGTATGCGGCTCGACAGCACCATGAGTTTTCCAAGGCAAATGATGCTGGGAGCCATTGACAATAACCAGCTGATTTACTCCATGGGTGCCGAAATTGCACGTCAGATGAGGCGACTGGGTGTACATGTGAATTTTGCTCCTGTGATTGATATCAATAACAACCCGCAAAACCCTGTTATCGGAAGCAGATCATTCGGGGAAGACAAGTGGAACGTCTCATCAAAAGGGCTGGCCTACATGCTTGGTCTGCAGGATAATAAGGTACTGGCCGTGGGCAAGCATTTTCCCGGCCACGGCGATACCAATGTTGATTCGCATTATGATTTGCCTGTGATTCCCTTTACGCGCGAAAGGCTCGACAGCCTGGAATTGTTTCCCTTCAGGCAGTTGATTAATGCCGGGCTGGGAGGAGTGATGTCGGCCCATCTGCATTTACCTGTGCTTGATCCCGCAATAAATGTTGCAGCATCTGTTTCTCCAAAGGTGATTGGAGACCTGCTGCTGGACGAACTGGGGTTCCGCGGGCTGGTTTTTACCGATGCACTGAATATGAAAGGTGTAAGCGACTACTACCAGCCCGGGCAACTGGAACTGAATGCCATACTCGCGGGAAATGACATTTTACTTTTCCCGGAGGACATATCCAGGGCGGTGACACTTATCAAGCGGGAAATCAGGCGAGGCACCATAACCCAGGAGGAAATCGATGCCATTTGCAGGAAAATCCTTACCATGAAACACTGGGCTGGATTGAACCATAATCAGCCGGTTGAAGTAAACAACCTGGTGAATGACCTGAATACCACGCAGGCCGAATTATTGCGCCGGAAACTGGTTGAGAATGCCATTACACTCGTGGAAAGTAAACAGGATTTAATTCCGTTGAAACGATTGGATACCCTGCAGATTGCCTCGGTTTCCATTTCAAGGAATGCGAATACACAGTTTCAGAAAACACTGGGTTTATATGCGAATGTGGATCACTTTCACATTCCCCGCGATGCTGCTTTTGAAAATATGATATCGGTGGTGAACAGTCTGATCACCTACGATTTGGTGATTGTTGGCATTCATGACACCGATATGCGTGCCACAAGGCAGTTTGGTATCACCCCGCAGATAACGGATGTGGTGCACCGGCTGGTTGGCAATTCAAAGGTGATTCTCACCGTGTTTGGAAGTCCCTACAGCCTGTCTTTTTTCAGGGAATTGAAAGATCTGTCCGGGATAATTGTGGCCTATGAGGACAATTCCCTTACACAGGATTATGCCGGACAACTCATATTTGGGGGTATTCCTGCTTCCGGATTTTTGCCCGTAAACGCAGGTGATGATTACAAAACAGGCCACGGTATTAAAACATTTGTGCAAACAAGGCTGAAATATTCACTTCCGGAGGAGGCAGGAATGAATTCTGCAGTCCTGGAAGGAATCGACACAATTGTGGCAAACGCCATAGAGCAGAAAGCAATGCCCGGTTGCCAGCTATTGGTTGCAAAGAATGGAATAGTAGTATACAACAGGTCATTTGGTTTTCATACTTACAGGAATTCCAGGGCAGTTGAACCGGAGGATATTTATGACCTCGCTTCCATTACCAAAATTGCTGCTACCGTTCCGGTTCTGATGAACCTGCAGGAAAAAGAATTGTTTTTCCCTGACAAAACCCTGGCAGATTTATTGCCCGAACTGAAAGGCACCAATAAAGCCGATCTTCTGCTCAGGGATGTTCTAACCCACCAGGCAAGATTACAGGCATGGATACCTTTCTATTATTCGGCTTACGAATTGCTCTACCCCGGCGAAGAATTATTCAGCAGGAATCTGTCGGCCGGGCATCCCTTTCAGCTTGCCAACGGGATTTTCCTGAACAAAAATCACCGTTTCAGGGAGGATTTTTTCAGGAATGAACCGGATTCCCTGTATTCGGTGCAGGTGACGGCCGGTTTTTTTTTAAATAATACTTATCTCGATAGTGTTTACCGAAGGATTGATGAATCGGAACTCCGTCCGCGCAAGGAGTATCTCTACAGTGACCTGGGGTATTTTTACCTGCTGAGAGCCATAGAACGAATCACCGGGGAAAGAATGGATTTATATCTGCAGGAAAGGTTTTACCGAAGACTGGGAGCACATACACTGGGTTACCTGCCCCTGCACAGATTTTCTGCGGACAGGGTTGTGCCTACCGAAAACGACCTGGCTTTCCGCAGGCAAATTCTCAAAGGGTATGTGCACGATCCCGGAGCGGCCATGATGGGGGGAATAGGCGGCCATGCCGGCCTGTTTTCCAATGCGAATGACCTTGCCAAAATGATGCAGATGTACCTGTGGAAGGGTGAATACGGGGGAGAAAGATACATTCATCCCGGCACCCTGGATGCCTATACTGCCTGCCAGTTTTGCGATAATGGAAACCGACGGGGGCTGGGCTTTGACAAGCCGGAAACAGACCCGAAGAAAAATGGTCCATCGAGCAAACTTGCCTCATCTGACAGTTACGGGCACACGGGTTTTACCGGCACCATTGCCTGGGCAGATCCCGTTCACCAGGTAGTATATATTTTTCTCTCCAACAGGGTGTACCCCGACCAGATGAACAACAAACTGCTGGATATGAATGTCCGCACCCGCATTCAGGATGTGATTTACCGCTCCTTTCTGAATAACGGCCAGAACGGGAGCTAGACAGTGGTCCATAGTCCATAGACAATTCCAAACCACTTTCATTTAGCCACTCATGCTGCTTTTCAGTTTTCAGGAATAAATTATTTACAGGAACCTATGTATGCTGAAGAACAATGATTTATTTCACAAAATTGATAAATATCATAGCCCTTTTCCCTTGAGAATAAATACTTTTGACAAAACTTTTTAATCCCCCCCTTTTTATGGAAATTACACATATAGAGCATATTGGTATTGCAGTAAAAAACATGGAAGAATCCATTAAGTTTTATGAAGATGTGCTTGGTCTGAAATGCTATGCAGTGGAAGAAGTGGCTGACCAGAAGGTGAAGACCGCTTTTTTCATGGTAGGACAAACCAAGATTGAATTACTTGAATCAACAGCACCGGATGGCCCGATTGGTAAATTCATTGAGAAAAAAGGAGAGGGCATACATCACGTTGCCTTTGCGGTAAAGGATGTTGCAGAATCTCTGAAACATATGGCCGGCAAGGGTGCCCAACTCATTGACCTGGCACCGCGCAAAGGAGCAGAAGGGTTGAACATTGCATTCGTACATCCGAAATCCACTTTTGGTGTTCTCACCGAGGTTTGCGAGGATCCGTCCAAAAAGTAATTCTGCCGGAAACATAAGACTATACAGAAAATACAGTATAAATGAATCAACAGGAAAAAATCAGGCAACTGATTGAACTTAGGGAGCAGGCAAAACTTGCCGGAGGTCAGGACAAGATTGCAACTCAACATGCCAAGGGTAAGCACACAGCCCGTGAAAGGATAGAAATGCTTCTGGATGAAGGAAGTTTCGAGGAGTTTGATATGTTTGTCACCCACCGTACCGATGATTTTGGGCTGAAAGACCAGAAATACCTGGGTGACGGCGTAGTTACTGGGCATGGAACCATTGACGGCAGGGTGGTGTATGTGTACGCTCAGGACTTTACCATCCTTGGTGGATCGCTTTCAGAGACGTATGCAAAAAAGATTTGCAAGCTGATGGACCAGGCCATGAAGGTGGGAGCACCTATCATAGGGATCAATGACAGCGGAGGCGCGCGTATCCAGGAAGGAGTGCTTTCGCTTGCCGGTTATGCCGAAATTTTCCAAAGAAACATCATGGCCTCAGGAGTGATCCCGCAAATATCCGCCATTTTTGGCCCCTGTGCCGGCGGTGCAGTTTATTCCCCGGCCCTCACCGATGTAATCATCATGTCGGACAAAACCAGCTATATGTTTGTAACGGGTCCTAAAGTAACCAAGGCCGTTACCGGCGAAAGCATATCCACCGAAGACCTGGGGGGCGCAACGGTTCATACATCCAGGTCGGGCGTGGCACATTTCAAGGCGGAAGATGAGGAAGAAGGCATCATGCTCATCAGGAAACTGCTGGAGTATCTGCCGCAAAATAACCTCGAGGATCCTCCCATGACCGAATGCAATGATCCCATTGACAGAAAAGATGATGTTCTGAATGAAATCATTCCCGAAAGGTCCAACCAGGCCTACGATGTGAAGGATGTGATCTATTCCATTGTGGATAAAAGTGAGTTTCTTGAAATGCACAGGCATTTTGCAAAGAACATTGTTGTGGGCTTTGCCAAGTTCAACGGAATGCCGGTGGGTATAGTAGCCAATCAGCCCAATTACCTTGCAGGTGTACTGGATATTGATGCTTCGCGCAAGGCAGCCCGTTTTGTACGTTTCTGTGATGCATTTAATGTGCCTATAGTAACACTGGTGGATGTACCCGGATTTTTACCGGGAAGTTCCCAGGAGTATGGTGGTATTATCATTCACGGAGCAAAACTTCTTTATGCATACGGTGAAGCCACAGTGCCAAAGATAACCGTTACCCTGCGGAAATCTTATGGAGGGGCACACGATGTGATGAGTTGCAAACAACTGAGAGGCGATATCAATTATGCATGGCCTACAGCCGAGATAGCCGTGATGGGTGCTCAGGGTGCAATCGAAGTGCTGGAGCATAAAAACATCAGTGCCATTGAAGACCCTGAAGAAAAAGCAAAATACATTGCACAGAAAGAACAGGAATACCTGGACAAATTTGCGAATCCCTATGAGGCAGCAAAGCACGGTTATATTGACGATGTGATAGAGCCCCGTAATACCAGGTTCCGTGTTATCAGGGCTCTGCAGACCCTTATGACCAAGAAGGACACCAATCCGCCCAAAAAGCATTCCAATCTGCCTTTGTAAAATGATGAGTGAATGAAAACAATGCTTCTGAACGCAATGATTTTTGACCTGAACCTGATTGATGAGTTTGCACTCGTACTTTCTCTTGTGGGTTACATTGTGGTGTTTGCCGCACTTATAGCCCTATATTTTGTGTTCTTTAATTTACCCAGGATCCTCAGTTACGATTTTAAAAAGCTGTTCCGCAGCAGAAAAATAACTGAGACGCCAAAAAAGGAGGAATTCAGCATTTCAGGTGAGGTGAATGCTGCAGTGAGTGCAGCCTTGTTTTTGTATTTCAGCGAATTTCACGATGAGGAGAGCGATGTGATTACCATCAAGAAAATTTCCAGGCGTTATTCACCGTGGAGTTCAAAGATTTATGGACTGCGGCACACACCCCGTGGTTAATTTTTAGTTTGAAAATGGAAAATATCAGATAAAATTAAAATGAAATACCCATGTAAGACAGCTAGCACAAACACCAATGAACAAAATATGGGTGTTCCCTGTCTGCCGTCAGGCAGGCATCCGCTCGATAATGACTGTTAAAAGCTAGAAGGTAATATATTGGTAATTAACAATATAAATATTTTGTACGGATGAAAAAATTCAAGTTTACCATCAGTGGAAACTCCTATGAGGTTGAGGTGAAAGAGTTTGAAGAAAACACCGTGGTGGTTGAAGTAAACGGAACCTCTTATAATGTGGAAGTACACCGTGAGTTAAAGAAAACCAAAACGCCTACCCTGGTGCGTGCCGAAGTGAAGAACGATGGGAAAGAGAATATAGAAAAGAAAGACATGGGAACATCCTCACCAATTACTGCACCCCTGCCGGGTACTATTATGGAGGTGTATGTTAAGCCGGGAGATGTGGTGAAAAAAGGCCAGAAGCTGCTCATGATGGAGGCCATGAAAATGGAAAACCATGTCCTTTCGGAAAAGGAAGGTGTGGTGGAATCGGTGAAGGTGGGAACAGGCTCTACAGTGTTGCAGGGTGATGTATTAATTGAACTGGTTTAACTTCGCATTATGAAGCGATTTGCAACGGTTATAGGAATCATTGCCATCCTGGCAGTATTATCTTCCCTGATGGGAAAGGGTTTTGCAAGTGCCAGGGTATTTTCCCAGGCAAATGAGACAGAACAGCTTGCGTCTTCAACGCTTGTGCCCGACCAACAGCGCTCCAGGGCTATGGAAAGCGTAATGGAATTCCTGAATTATTCAGGATTTGTGAATATGACCCTGGGGCATATCCTGATGATCATCATCGGGTTAATTTTTATTTATCTTGCCATACGCTACGAATACGAGCCTCTGCTTCTTATTCCGATTGGAACCGGGGTTATTCTGGGCAACATGCCTTTTGTGCAGGATGCCGGGTTTCAAATCGGCATTTACGAAGAAGGCAGTGTGCTGAATTACCTGTACCAGGGGGTTGTGAAAGGAATTTATCCGCCATTGATTTTCCTTGGTATTGGCGCTATGACCGATTTCTCTTCTCTCATTTCCAATCCAAGGCTCATGTTGCTTGGTGCAGCCGCACAGTTGGGTATTTTTCTTACCTTCCTGGGAGCGCTTGCGCTGGGTTTTGCAGCACCCGAGGCAGGTGCTATTGGGATTATTGGCGGTGCCGACGGTCCCACGGCAATTTTCCTTTCTTCCAAACTGGCCAACGGAATCAACATACTACCCGATGGCCGCACCGTGATGAACCTTATAGGTCCAATTGCCATTGCTGCCTATTCTTATATGGCCCTTGTGCCGGTTATTCAGCCTCCGATTATGCGTTTGCTTACGTCAAAAAAAGAGCGCAAAATCAGAATGAAACCACCACGTGCAGTTTCCAAACTCGAAAAGATACTTTTTCCCATTGTGGGGCTCATCCTCACCTCGCTCATTTCGCCCAGTGCCATGCCCTTGCTCGGGATGCTTTTCTTCGGCAATATCCTCAAGGAGTCGGGTGTGACCAAACGACTGGCCAACTCCGCCAGCAATGCCATGATCGACATCGTGACCATTGTACTCGGCCTCACCGTGGGCGCATCCACGCAGGCCGATGTCTTCCTTACACCCACATCTGTATTGATTTTTATCCTGGGAGCATTGTCCTTTATGATTGCCACAGCAGGCGGACTTTTGTTTGCCAAGGTGATGAACCTGTTTCTGAAGGGGGATAACCGCATTAACCCGCTTATTGGTGCTGCAGGTGTATCGGCAGTGCCCGACAGCGCAAGGGTGGTACAGCACGAAGGGCTGAAGGAAGACCCAACCAACCACCTGCTCATGCATGCCATGGCACCCAACGTGTCGGGAGTGATTGGCTCAGCAGTGGCTGCCGGTATCATGCTCAGCTTCTTATTATAAAACTTTTATTTCCTGATTAGGCTGTCTCAAAAGTAGCATTTTGGAATGTTTTGTCATGCTGACCCCGCAACTGCGGGGGAAGCATTTCATATTTAACTATTTAGATTCTTCGCTATCGCTCATCTTAATAGCTATCAGGATGACAAGAAACCAGGCTTTTGAGACAGCCTCATCATAAATGTAGCTCCCCATTTTTTGGGCTTTAGCCCCATTGAGACAGATTGCGGCCAGAACCCACCGGCAAAAAACTATAATTTAAGTAATTACTGAGGAGTAAAAGTTCTCAATTCTACCGGCTGAAGTCAACAACAATAAACAATTATTGTATTGATTTTTCAACTTCAGACACACTCATATTTTGTTTATTCCCGTCAGCTTTAGCTGACGTATCAAAAATGTAGCTTACCTTTTTTTGGGCTTTTGCCCCATTGAAACAGTATGCGGCTAAAGCCGGGTTTTTGATTTAAATTCCTTAACCCTTGGCTGAAGCCAAGGGCAATTCAAAGTCAAGAAAACATTTTCCAAATATTTCTCAAATACTATTGGGAATAAATATTAATATGTTTAAAGCTACCGGCGAGTTTCCTTGTTTTTTTATGCTTACCTCATGTTTTCATCATTAGAAAATTAACTTTATAAGGTATGATGCCTGCCTGCCGGCAGGGAACACCCATGTTGTCGATTTTATTATCATTGTGTTTTTGTTTTTATAAACATGGGTGTATCATAAGAAAATGATTAATTTTGCTCTCTCAAATTGTCCTGTGGTGTAATTGGCAACACGTCTGACTCTGGATCAGAAGAGCCCAGGTTCGACCCCTGGCAGGACAACCACAAAGCGCTGCCGGAAAGTGGCGCTTTTTTATTATAGAGAATTTTCTTTGAATTTGTTCCTGCGTTTGTTGTCATGCTGAGCGAAGTGAAGCATCTCTTGACAGCATGTGGTACAGGAACATCAATCAGCCCCCATCCCAAACCCTTTCCCCCGACGCGGGGGAAGTGCAGGGATAGGGGTTTTAATTAAAAGTTGAGGATGAATAGGTGGTCGCTAAAAGCGACCGGCTTAAGTGAGGTCTGTATTATGAATGCTACACTTTTACACGCACATAACTATTCATAGTGCTCCAGTCCTTTTCTGAATTTTTCCCTGATTTGCTCCCTGGTTTTCTCCGGTTCCAGCACTTTTACCTCGTCACCAAAGGATAGCAGGAGTTTTTCCAGTTCGAAATTGGGAATCACCTTTATGGAAATGCTTATTCCGTTTTCATCTTTTGATACCTGTTTCTGGGAACCGTGCAGGGGTTTGGTGGTGATATTGGGAGCCTGCTCCGGGCTGATGTGCAGGACGATTTTAACCGGCTTCTCATTCTCCAGTTTGGTTAACCCAATTATGTCTTCAAAGTATTCTGAAAAGTCAATGGCAGTATTTTCCCTGTACTCCAAAGTAGTTTCTTCCAAACATTCGATCCTGTCCAATGCCAGGTTATTCATTACCCCGGAGCTTTCATTGAGCCCAAAAATGAACCAGCGGTTGTTGTATTGTTTCAGGTACCAGGGGTGGAATATCATCTTGGGAATTTCAGTACTTTTAAAAGGTTTGTAGCAGAGTTACGCACCTTTTTGTACAGGATGGCATTGAACAGTGCGCCAATGTACTCTATTCCTTTCAAGCATTGATTTTCATCGAAACTGATTATTTCCCTTTCCTGCCTTCGAAGGTGAAATGCCTGCTCCAGTTTTGGAATGAGTTCATTTACCCACTCAAATTGTGGCATACCCTTGAAACGGGAAAGAACCAGCAGGGCAGATTTCATTTGCTCAGCCTCGGCCTCGTTCATGGGCTGGTTATTGATGGAGAATTTGGTGTCGGAGTAGCGATAGTACACTCGCTTGCCCAGTTTATATTTTTCCAGGGGAATCTTAAAAGTCATTGACCATATTCCAGAATAAGAAGGAGAAATTTCAAAAAAGCCAACAAAAAAAGCCCCTTTCGGGGCTTAGTCTGGCGATTTAAAAAGTTTAAAACTTTGGTTTCATGCCCAGGTGGTACATTATAAAGCTGTAAATATCGGTATTTTCTTCAATGAGTTTTGAAGTGGGTTTTCCGGCGCCGTGGCCTGCCTGTTCTTCAATGCGCACCAGCACGGGGTTGGGCCCTGCGTGCCTGTGCTGCAGTTCGGCCATGAATTTAAAGGTATGCGCGGGTACCACCCTGTCGTCGTGGTCGGCTGTAATAGCCAGGGTGGCCGGGTAATTCACCCCGTCCTTCACATTGTGCAGGGGAGAATAGCCTAAAAGATAACGGAACATTTCCTCGCTTTCGTCGCTGCGGCCGAAATCGGTTGCCCAGGCCCAGCCAATGGTAAAGTATTGGTAGCGCAGCATATCCAGTACGCCTACAATAGGAATGGCTACCTTAAACAAATCGGGGCGCTGCAGCATAGCTGCACCCACAAGCAAACCGCCGTTTGAACCGCCCATGATGGCAATCCTGTTGGGGTTTGTATATTTGTTTTCCACCATCCATTCGGCTGCTGCAATAAAGTCATCAAACACGTTCTGCTTGTTCATTTTGGTACCGGCCTTGTGCCATGCATCGCCGTATTCGTTACCTCCGCGCAGGTTCACCGATACATACACGCCGCCCTGCTCCAGAAAGGGTACCCTTGAAATACTGAACCCGGGAAGGAGGGGTACCTGGAAGCCTCCATATCCGTATAGTAAAACAGGATTTTTCCCGTTTAGTTTCAGTCCCTTTTTATGAACGAGGAACATGGGCACCTGCGTACCGTCCCTGCTGGTAAAAAATACCTGTTTTGTTTCGTAATCATCGGGGTTGAAGTCCATTTCGCTCTGGCGGAAGAGTTCATGCTTGTGTTCTGCCAGGTCGTAGCGGTAGATTATGGATGGATTGGTGAAGGAGGTATACCCGAAGAAGGCCTGGTTGTCGCCTTTTTGCCCGCTGAATCCCGAGATGGTTCCTATGCCCGGCAGGCTCATTTCCTGTGCAGGATTGCCAAAATAATCATAGAAATACACGGTACTGATTGCGTCTTCAATATACTGTGCAACAATGTAATCGCCCACCATGCCGGCCCCAAGAAGCACCATTTCGGCCTCCGGGATAATCACCTGCCAGTTTTCCCTTGCAGGATTGGCAGGATCAATCAGCACCACCTGGTTCATGGGAGCACCGTTGTTGGTGGTAACGAGAATTTTTCCGTTGATATGGTCAATGGGACTGTGGTCAAAGTCAAAACCTTCCGCGATTTTTACAAATGAAGGGTTTCTTTTTGACAGGTCCTTAACATAAAGGGAATTGCCACTGGTAGATTCAGTCTCGCTAACCATAAGGAAACGTTCATCTTCACTCACTCCCGAGTAGAAATTGCGTTTTGGATTATTTTTATCCTGGAAAATAACTTCATCGGCACTCTGCGGAGTTCCCAGCCTGTGGTAAAACAACTTGTGGTATTCATTTGCGCCCGACAGGGCCTGCCCGGGTTTAGGGGCATCATAGGCGCTGTAATAGAAACCATTGCCCTGCCAGGAAATACCTGAGAATTTCACCCAGAGTATATTATCGGGCAGGAGCTCCCGGGTTTCCATATCCATCACCAGGATTTCTTCCCAGTCGCTTCCGCCACGGCTGATGGAATAGGCAAGGTATTTCCCGTCGGGTGAAGGGCTCACTGACGCAAGCGCGATGGTACCGTCTTCGGAGAATTTGTTTGGGTCAAGTATAACCTCTGCTTCGGCAGAGGGGTCGTCCTGCATATACAAAACACTATGGTTCTGCAGCCCGTCATTCTTAAACCAGAAGTACCTGCCGCCTTTTTTGAAGGGCACCCCGTAGCGGTCAAAATTCCAGATGGTTTCAAACCGTTTATTCAGAGCGTTGCGGAATGGAATGGCTTCGAGGTGTGCAAATGTGATTTCATTCTGTGCGGCCACCCATTCGGCCGTTTCGGCAGAATTGTCATCTTCCAGCCAGCGGTAGGGGTCGGCTACTTCCAAACCAAAGTAGGTGTCTGTAACATCGGTACGTTTCGCATCGGGATAGATGATGGCAGGCGTTTTTTCCCTGCAGCCAGAATGAAGGATCATAGTCAGCGTGATTAGGGATAATAAAATTTGTTTCATAAAGAAATATTTTTTGGGTTTGGGATGGTAAAGATAGTTAAGATAGCTGAGAATTGGAAGGAGGAAGGTTGGTTTACCGGGCATCAGATGGATGGAATGTTGGAGTAATGGAATAATGGAATAATGGAATAATGGAATAATGGAATATTGGATTAATGGAGTAATGGCTCATATTTTTCCGCATATTAAAAATTTTTCTGGTTTTCAATAATAAAAACTACTGCAGATGCAACTAATAAAAGGATATATTTACTACATTTATGAAACGAACTAGTTTGCGACTAAACACAAACACCAATGAAAATAGCAAACATGGAGTTCCCTGCCAGCCGGCAGGCAGGCATCATTCCTTTTAAAAATAATTTTGTTATGATGAAACACCCATGTAAGACAGCTAGCACAAACACCAATGAACAAAATATGGGTGTTCCCTGTCTGCCGTCAGGCAGGCTCCGCTTAAGAACGCTAATTTTAAGTTAGTTTGTAAGATATTAATAATTAATAACATAAACAATTAGTATGGATGAAAAATCCATTTAACCAATAAAACTTCACCCCTATGCTTGAAAATCTACTGTCAAAACCGGAAGTGATCTGGTTTTTTTATCGGCCTGGCACTTTTCCTGTTGGAGCTGGTGTTACCCGGCCTGGTTATCTTTTTCTTTGCCCTTGGAGCCTGGGTAACGGCACTCGTTTGCCTCATTTTTGATCCGGGACTCAATGTGCAGATCCTTGTTTTTGTTATTACCTCGGTTTTAACCCTGGTATTGTTACGCAAGACCTTCAGCCGCAGGTTTTTCCTTGAGAAGGTGGCACAAACCATAGAAATTGAGTATGAGTTTACCGGGAAAGATGCCCTGGTTCTGAGTGATATTGAACCCGGGAAGAACGGCACGGTGGAATTCAAGGGTACTACCTGGAAGGCAGAATCGGACACAACAATCCCTGCCGGGAAAATGGTAGTGATTTCGAAAAAAGACAGTTTCAAACTAATTGTTACACCTAAAAACTAATTCAAGATGGAACCAAACAGCTCAACCCTGGTGCTCATAGGGATCATAATTCTCGCATTCATTCTTTTTGCCGCCATGATACGTATTGTCCCGCAAAGGACGGCGATTATCGTGGAGCGTCTCGGAAAATACAAGGCCACCTATTCGGCCGGATTTCAGCTCATTGTACCCTTTATTGACAAGGTAAGATACACACATACATTAAAGGAGCAGGCCATTGACGTGGCACCGCAGGTTTGTATCACAAAAGATAACGTGGCCGTTGAAGTGGACGGCATTCTCTACCTGCAGGTGCTAGATCCGCAAAAGGCCTCTTATGGCATTGATAACTATAGGTTTGCATCTATTCAGATTGCGCAAACCACCATGAGAAGTGTGATTGGAAAACTGGAACTCGACAAAACATTTGAGGAGCGGGATACCATCAATGTTTCCATTGTGGAAGCAGTAGACAAGGCAAGCGACCCCTGGGGTGTGAAGGTTACACGTTATGAAGTAAAAAACATTTCTCCGCCTCAAAGTATCAGGGATGCCATGGAAAAGCAAATGCGTGCCGAGAGGGAAAAACGCGCCATCATTGCCGAATCGGAAGGTACCAAGCAGGCCAAGATCAACAATGCCGAGGGGGACAAGCAGGAACTGATCAAGAAGTCGGAAGGGGAGATGCAGAAACGTATCAACGAGGCCACCGGACGGGCCAGTGAAATTGAGCAAATTGCCACTGCAACGGCCAATGGTCTAAGGGCCATTGCCAAGGCCATATCCGAGGAGAACGGACTGAACGCGGTTAACCTTCGCATTGCCGAACAATACCTGTTGGAGTTTGGCAAACTGGCAAAAACCAATAACAGCCTCATTATACCAACAAACCTTACCGACATTGCAGGTGTGGTGGCTTCGGCAACAAAGGTCTTCAACGAAACGAAGGATAAGAAGTAATCGTAAAGAAAGTTTACCGGGAAAGGAAGCAGAACTGAAAACTCACAATCACCTTTCAGAGGAATAAAAGAGATGTCAGTTTTACAGCAAAAGGGGTCCGTTGTTGCGGTGCATTTTTTTGTTTTTATGGATTTTCAACTCTTCGGAATGATTAACTGTATTGAAGAATATTCATTTATTGACAGATTCAGGAATTCAATGAAATTGCATACTTTTTCTGCCATTAAGTTTTTGGAATTATTAAACACATATTGTTCAGATTGCTAATTTTTAATCCTTTATTAAAAAAATGGAAACAGCCAAAATTTCGCCGGTAGCGCCAACTGAACGCATTCAAATGCTGGATGTATTCCGCGGATTCGCCATTTTAGGCATTTTAATGGTTAACATGCAAATTTTTTATAAACCTGTCAGTTTTATGATGCTTGGTTCACAGTCAGGAGGGGATTTTATAAAAGTTTTGTCGGAATCTTTTATTAAATTCTTTTTTGAAGGCAAGTTTTACGTGCTTTTTTCAATGCTTTTTGGTTATGGCTTCTGGCTTTTCATAAACAAACAAGTTTCTGACGGGGTAAGAATTATTCCCGTGTTCAGGCGGAGGCTGTTTTTTCTGCTCCTTTTTGGTATTGCACATTTTGTTTTCCTGTGGGGAGGTGATATTTTGTTTTTCTATGCCTTGTTTGGATTTTTCCTTATTCTGTCAAGGAATATTTCGGATGAACGGCTCATCAGCTGGGCAATTCCCCTTGCACTCGTACCATCTATCATTACGGGGATATTCATGATCATGGCCTGGGCCTTTTCAGGTATACCCGAGGCTGCTGCAGGAATGGAAAAAGGCATGGCTGAAAACGCCGCGTTTTATAAGGCACTCTCTGAAGAGGCTTACCTGGTTCACACCACCGGGAATTATAGGGAAATATTTAACATGCGCCTGCGTGAGTGGATGACGCTTACACAGGGGGCGATTTTGTTTTTCTATCCGGTGGTACTTGGCATGTTTTTATTTGGTGCATGGATAGCCCGGGGAGGATATGTTAAAAATTATACTGAGCAACTTCCTCTGATTCGTAAGGTTTTCTGGTGGAGCCTTGCCGCAGGAATTCCTTTAAATACCTTGTATGCAATATCCTATCAGTATTCACAACCGAGTATTCTCAACTTTTGGGCTTTTTTGGGCACCTTTACACATACTACAGGTGGTGTAAGTTTTGCCCTGCTGTATACTTCGGCCATCATTCTTTTGACTGCAAAGGGAGGTTTAAAATCCTTCAGCAGGGCACTTATTCCGGTTGGTCGTATGGCACTCACAAACTATCTGTTGCATTCCATCATCTGCACCACCCTGTTTTATGCCTATGGTTTCGGTCTCATGGGTAAAGTAGAAATCTGGCAGGGGATTGTGCTCACTTTCGTGATATTCGCATTGCAAATCCCTTTCAGCAAATGGTGGCTGAGCCGGTTCAGATACGGCCCATTTGAATGGCTGTGGAGAAGTCTGACTTACTGGAAAATTCAACCGTTAAAATTCCAGCCTGACTAAACCAGGAAGGAAGTGGAATCCAGCAGTTCGTTGGAATCTCCCCTATGCAGGGCGAAATTAAACCCCGGTTGAATGGCATAGGCACCGATGTCCCCTGATTTATTCACTGCCAGGAATCCCACCTGGTGCTGCTCAAAATCAGGTGTTTTCCTGATGATGCGTTTCACTGTTTCCTCGGCAGCTTCCTGCGGGGAGGCGCCATTCCGCATGAGTTCCACAATGAGGAAAGTACCAAGGGTTTTCATTACCAGTTCACCCGTGCCGGTAGCTACGGCTCCACCCACCTCATTGTCGCAGTACATGCCTGCACCAATGATGGGCGAATCACCCACACGCCCATGCAGTTTATACGCCAGGCCACTGGTGGTGCAGGCTCCCGAAATATTTCCGTACTTATCAATAGCCAGTAGTCCAATGGTATCGTGGTTTTCAATGTTTATCACCGGGGCATATTGTGCGGTTTTTAACCATTCCTGCCATTCCTTCCTTGCTTTTTCAGTGAGCAGGTTTTCCTTTGTAAAACCTTTACTCAGGGCAAACTGCAGTGCTCCTTCACCTGCCAGCATGATATGCGGGGTTTCTTCCATCACCTTGCGTGCCACCGATATGGGATGCTTTATATGTTGCAGTGCACAGACCGAGCCGCAATTCCCGTTTTCATCCATGATACAGGCATCCAGGGTTACATACCCGTCCCTGTCGGGTCGGCCGCCATAGCCCACGCTCATATCCTCCGGATCAGCCTCAACTACTTTTACACCAGCCTCAACGGCATCCAATGCCCTGCCACCCTGTGAGATGATTTTCCATGCTGCTTCGTTGGCAGGGATACCGTTTTTCCAGGTAGATATAACAAGTGGTAAAGAGCCGGTTGCAGGTGTAAAAGCAGTTTTGGATGTTCCCTGTTTGCAGGCCTGCCCTGCCAGTATGCCAATAGAAATTAGTCCTGTTGTTTTAATAAATTGTCTCCGTGAACTCATAACTCAGAAAAATAAATTCAGGAACAAGGTATAAAAAACAGGAAACAATCGAACAATTCGGCCCTAAATTTATACTTCCTTATAGAGAAGGTATATGGCCATAAACAATAGAGTGGTTATAAGCATTATACTGGCAGCAATGCCTCCTCCCGGCCAGTGCAGTAGCTTATATCCTTATCCCACCTATGACTGAATGCTTAAAACGATGATAAGGGTCCTGGAAAATTTTTTTATCCGAAAATAGTTTTTTGATTAAGTCCGGATGCCTGCCTGCCGGGGGGCAGGGAACACCCATGTTGTTGCTTATATTATCATTGTGTTTGTGTTTTTCTAAACATGGGAGTTTCATAACCAGTTTGATTTTGGTTTGTAAAATGGTATTAAAAACTGTATGAAACAGTAAATTGTGGTCCAAATGATTTTATTACCGGTGTTAAGTCAAGCATTCCTATACCTTCCACTTCATATAGGTTTGTAAGATCCCAGTTGTATTGGCCCTCAACAGAAATATTCTTTGAAATCCTGAATTGAAGTTCTGCAATCATACAAAAATTATTAGCAGCAATATCATCCTCGTCGGAGGATAAGAAATTAATACTGGGTCCTGTTGCAAAAGTAAATCTTGGGAACGGAGAATATTGAATTAATATTGGAATTTCATAGATAGTTGCCTCGTCCTCAAAATAAGAATAGCTGCCCACATTATTTCTTTTTAGATAATAGGTTGTTTTAAAAGTTTTTGTCAATAGATTTGCTTCAGCCCTTACCGCAAATTTATCAGATAAACTAATAACTGCAAATCCTCCGGCAATTATTCCTGAAGACATACCATCTCCATAAATACTTTCCTCTTGTATATTCATACCCAGGTGATAATCCCAGGCACTGCCTGTTGTATAACTAAGGTATATTCCTGCCTTAACCCCAAATAGAATATTTATTTGTGCATGAGCCGAATAATAGACCTGGAATAAAAACATCAGTAAAAAAATTACTTTTTTCATACTTCTTAATTTTTGGTGTGAATTATGTTTACTGTTTGATAAAGCAGATGCATAAATGGATTTATAATTTTCCTCCTATAACAACAAACGGTGCCCAGTAAAAAGGCTGGGGGTATTTTTTCATTGTTTCTCTCTGGGCCTTGGTCATTGCTATGTAAGGAAGCTCTGTTCTTAAATACTTGTAAAAACTTATCATTAATTCAGCCGTTGGCCTGTCGGCTACACTCCATAGACTTACTGCGACAGTATTCGCACCTGCACCCATAAATGCACGGCTTAAGCCGGTTAGCTCATCGCCCTTACTGATTTCACCAAGCCCTGTTTCGCATGCGCTTAAAGTAACAATGCAGGCATTCAAATCCAGATTCATGATCTCATTCACATTCAATTGTCCGTCATTCCTTTCGTCAGGTGCGAATAGTAAGAAAGAATATCTTGGTCTGAGTCCATTAAAATATCCATGCGTGGCAATATGTATAATTTCTTTACCGGAGGAATTTTGTTTTACAAATCCCTCGGTCGATTCGTCTTCAAAAACCGCGAGAGGCCTGGAAAACTGTTCAGATATGATTTTTAACTCATAACTGGTTCCGGGAAGACCTGAAAATGTCCCAATCATTTTATCTCCCAGGGCCATACCCATAAAACTTCTGTCGGAGAGACAGGTTTTCTTTTTCAGTTCAGCCAGTATAGCAGAAGAAGGCATGTAAGAAATGTAATATTTCTCTCCCAGATAACTTTTTTCTGAGGTTCTCAGGGCGTGAAATGGTAATAAATGAAGAATTGCATGAGGAATAATACACAGAGTAGAAATGTTATCCAGGTATTTTTCAGCTGGTTGAATTAAAATGTTATTTAACCTTTCCAAAAGTGGAATGCTTTTTTCAGTAAGATTGTTTTGTAGCAATCTGTTTAGCTCCACTGCAGTTTGGCGGAGTTCTTCAATATTTGTATCAATCCTGACTAATTCAATTCTAACGGGATTTACTATCCACAAAAACAATTCATTCTCACTCATCCAATAAATTAGTACTGCTGTTTTGGCTGGAATAACAGCCTGAACATTTTTAAGGTCAGGAGGTTCAACCGAAATGACGTTATAATAGTCCGGATGAGTAATTTTTATTCTCCTAATCAATAAATCGTATTCATCCTGTGCTTTGGAAAGTTCTTCTGTTATAGATCGCTCAATTTCAACTGACCTGGAAAAATCATATTGACTGAATGTAAGATCATACAATTGTTTCTGCAGGTGGGTCAATTTCAAATTCAACCCCTGTTCCTGAGAAATGAGTTCATTTTCCTTAGCAACTACCGATGGCGGTTCTTTATTCCCAAGTAAATCGAGAAATGCCCTGGCCCTTGCTTTTTCAGAAATCAGTAAGGATTCTTCAATTTTGTTTTCTCTTATTAAAAGTTGAATAAGGCGGTCGTAAACCTTGATTTTATTGTTCAGATAAAGGCTTTTTAAATCATCAGGCGTAATACTTCCCCTTGAACTTTCGATAATATCAATGGCTTTTTCGTAAGAAACCTTTGCAGAATCATAATTCTTGGACAATTCCATGGATATGCCCTTTTCATAATAAGTCTGCCACCTTATTTCCCTGTTTTTTGTTAAAGAAATTACCTGGTTGAGGTTAATAACGGCATTATCAGGTTTTTGTCCTTCATTGAATACTTTTGCCATACCCAATTTCGATTGAGCAATACCCTCCCTGTTTCCCGATTTTGAGAAACTGGAATCTGCCTTAAGGAAGAAATTAAATGCTGTTGAATAATCATTATTATCAAAGGCATTATTTGCCATTTTGAGATAAAGTAAACCACTTTCTGTCGACAATTCTTCCTGTTGAAGATAATCCCTTATACCCTCCAACTCGTTGTATCTTAAACCAAGAGAAACTGTAAGGCTTTTTGATTCTTTTTCCTTCTCAAATAACAGGTAGGCATTATTATAAAACTGACGGGAATTTTTTGAGTCGCCAAGTATACTGTACAAATCTCCGGCACGTATGTATGTCCATATCATTTGTGGAATGATTTGAACCCTGTTGGCTTCCTGAAGGGCATGATCAGTTTTCTTTAGTGCTTCGTTAAAGTCTCCGGACATGCCTGCTATTTCGGCCTGAACCAGGTTTTGCCTTACAGCATTTATCCCTTCCCTGGCGGCCATTTCCTCTGATTTATCAATAAATGCAATGGCTTCATTGAGATT
Organism: Bacteroidota bacterium; assembly: GCA_037446695.1. Taxonomy (GTDB): domain Bacteria; phylum Bacteroidota; class Bacteroidia; order Bacteroidales; family PUMT01; genus JBBIHY01. The sequence continues at coordinate 5,146 of JBBIHY010000013.1, read as the reverse complement.
TCCCAGGTCGGTTTGTATTATACCCATCAGCAGGTATGTCTCAATTATGCCATTGGAATATCCTGTTTGAATAAAAAGTGAATGAGCTTTATTGGTAATTGACAAGGCGTCTCCAAATCTTCCAAGGGAAAGATATGCCTGCGCGAGACTTAAATAAATGTTTGCCACTGAAGTTCTCCTGATGTCCTTTACACTTTCTTCATTTTCATCACTTAATTTCAGAGCATATTCGAGATTTTGTATTCCGGTTTTATAGTTACCCGCTGATAAAAAAGCACGCCCTAAGTCTTTGTATGATTCAATCAACCCCAATAGATTCCTGTCCAAAGAATCTGAAACAATTGCAAGTCTTAAATTTTGCTGTGCATTTATAAATTGACCCTGCGTTATATGGCAATGGGCGATTTTTCTTAATACTTCGGCCTCCATTCTTAAATTACGGTACAAACCAAGTTTTTCACTGGCCTGTAAAAAATTTTCATAATGTTGCAGGGCTTCATTATAACGGTATTGATTAAAATGGTAATCACCCTTTTGTTGTTCCCTTGTAGCGATAATGGAAGGGGTTGTGCAGGTGTTTAAGAGCAGAATTAACAGTAATATCCAGCTATGTTTCATTGCCATCAGAAAATGTATTGAATAATCAGAATATACAAAGGATCTGCACCTGCCCGGTATCCTTTCAGCGGAATATTAACAGCCTGTACCAGTCGCATTTGTTTAATCTGAAAATACAGATAGGGTGTAGTAATAAAATTCCATGAGTCAGTATCCATGATTTCATCATTTACCTCATCGTCTCCTCTTCTCCCGTATTGCAAATCATTTGCAATAACTATCCAGTCATTCAGATGCATAAATGCGCTTGCAGTCAGGCTGAAATAATTTCCATCTTTGAAAGGTAGTTTTTCGCCGAAAGGTTCAATTATTTTTTCACCGCCTGTTTTTAATTTGTAAGTTCCAAAAATACTAAGGGAATAGGGGTAAATGATTTTTCTGGCTTTTACCTCAAAAGTATAGGCAAATTCGCCTATGCCAGTGGGTCTGTCATAGTTCTGTTCATCTTTGATATTTGTAGGATTTTTTTCTCCGGTGGGTAAAGTGGCTGTTACTCCAACAAACACTGATGGTCTGGTTTCATTCTCAGTTAGAATTACATATCTGAAACCCAATTCTGCATCTCCAATTCCACTCCCTTTTTGTGACCAGCGATTTATTTCAATGTCATTATCCCAATGGTATTCAACCGTCTGGTATATTGATTCATTAATATACGGAATACTGGCATAAAGTTCAAACCGGTTGGTTAATCCATACAGCCCATGCAGCATAAACAGGCTGCTTTGACCTGAAATAGTAGTGCCCAATCCTACCCGTTTTTTTTCTTCATTGAAAATTCTGTCAATAAATGTGTGTGAATAGACCATTCCTGCCCTGAAAAACCCTTTCCTTAAAGTCGGGGGTTCAGAAACAATGGTTTGTTGCTTTAGCTCTCCGGGAAGAATAATTCGTTCAACCTGGCAATGAATTTCTACAGACAGTAATATTCCAAGTAAAAAAACAATTATTTTTATTGTAGGGTTCATAATGGATTATTTAGTAAAGGGGAAAAGGTTAAAACTCATATTTGTGAATATGAAAATTCCCGATGGGATATTGGCACCGCTAAAGGGAAGCGAAAATGACTGATACACTCTTAAAGCAGGTGTGACCATTATCTCAAATCCGGCACTTAGATTCAAAAATTTGATTTCAGGGAGAGCGTATTTCATCTGGTTGATTTCTCTCCATCCACCCATTGTTTGATAAAGGTAAAAACCCATTTCCACAACAAACCAGGGGAATGCCTGATAATAACCTGATAAATAAAGGTCAGTACTTTTATGTGATAAGTAATCAAAGGTTTCCGGTTCATAATAAAAAGTATTACCATCTATCAGGGAAAACCATTGCAAACCTTCCCCTTGGGTCAGCGGAAATGAATATATGTATGAACCGCTCAAGGCAATTTTGCCAAAAACTGATTTCACGCCAATTCCGTTTGAGGATTTTAAAACTCCATCCCCGGGACGGTTGAGATACTGGAATCGGATATCAAAAGCATCAGGGGATGTATAGGGTGAGGTAATTTTATGTTCAGGTTTCTTAGGTTCGTTGCCACCTGCCGGTAATACGATTCCTGTAATAAGGTTAAACCGGATTGTTTTTGGCATATCCGGAAGGGTGAATGATAAAAGCAAATCTGCGTTTTCCAAACCCTTTGTGGTAATGTTTCCTCCATAAGTAAAGAAGTTATCATAACCAATTTTTATTACCTGCCTGATTCGCTCATTCTTGCTCAGGTAGTTTGTTTTTATCGAAAATTCCAGGTATTTTGTAATACCATAGCGCAAATCAAATTTAAAACTATGCGTGAGAATGGATTTGCCTTCCTCTTCAAGACTGAACTTATTGCCATTGTTTTGAAAGTATTGTGTAGCATAGTGCAAACCATAACCGGCGTTAAATTGAAGCTGTCCTTTATGCATTTGCAAAGGGCGATCTATTAAAGGCTCATTTAACAAAAGGTTCACATTTTGCTGAGCAAAGAGACAGCCTAAAGAAAAACCTGATAAAAGTATTGATGCTCTGAGTTTTAGCATGGTTAATTTCATTCGCACAATATATTTATATTATTAATTACCAATACATTACCTTATAGCTTTTAACATTCATTATCGAGCATATGCCTGCCTGCCAGCTGGCAGGGAACACCCAAATGTTGATTTAATTATCATTGTGTTTGTGTTCTTCTAAACATGGGTGTTTCATAATGTTAAAATTTAAAAGGACTGCAGACTTCTTAATCCGGGAGTATACTTAAACACCCCGCCAGAGAGGGTTCCAAACCAGATGTTACCTTTGCTGTCAGGGTATATCGAAATCACAGAAGGGCTTTTGAGCCCCTCATTCTGACCGAACTGTTTCATAACAGAGCCGTCAAAACGGATTGCCCCAGATCCTATTAGTCCAAACCACAAGGCTCCCCAATTGTCAATCCTGATGTCAGAAACTATGTCACTTACATTATCAGTGAAAAGAGGCACATTACTTATGTTTGAACCATTATATCTGGAGACATTTTTGCCCAGAAAACCTCCAAACCAGATATTTCCCCACCTGTCTTCGCCAATACTGATTATTTCATTTGTTTGAAGTCCATTCTCTGTTGTAAAATGAATTCCTGTAGTATAATTATACCTGAATACCCCTCCCATTGTGCCAATCCATATGTTTCCAGCCGAATCTTCCAATACAGTATTTGCAAACCAGCAATCACCGCAACTTCCATAATTGAAAAGCATTACATACCCCGTTTGATTATCAATATAAATTCCACCCCAGTAATTTGTTGCCAACCAGATATTATTTCTTCTGTCCTGAACAATCTTATATACCTCAACATCCTGCCCGGCGATTTTTGAGTAATTCTGGTAGGTTTGCCAATTTGTAATGGTAATTCCCTTTTCTGTTCCCAGGTAAAATACTCCATTATCTGCCTGCATAATTGCATATACACTTGTACCAAGAATACCATTTGCAGATCCATACCTGGTTACACCTCCATTGATATTGATTTTGGTAACCCCGTTATTAGTCCCCAACCAAATATTTCCATTTGAGTCTTCTTTGATGCTGTAAACTGTATTGCCTGACAGTCCTGAACTTGTGTTAAGGTTTATCCATTTATCCTGATCAACAAAGGGTATGAGATCATCAGATTCTTTAACACACGAACTCGCAATGATTGCAAATACAAGGATTATCAGGATCTTGATTTTTGCACTGTCATTGCCGGGCTTTGTAGGTTTTTGTTTTGCCATATTGATTGGACTTTGATATTCCAAATTCAGTATTTTCTGCTAGAATGGAGGAGAATAAGCATTGATTGTATTCCCTTCATTTGCACTTTTGGTTGTGTTGTTCCAGCTACCATGCGGAAGGCCAATCTGGGTAGCAGTAACTACAAAATAGCCCGCAGAATGATTTGTAATCTGGACCCATGCCCATTTATAGCAACAACATTGTCCGTTGGCACACAAGACCTGTGAAAGTCTTTTAATCCAATACGGTGAACCTATACTTGGAATGTAATACTCCCACCAACCGCACTGTAAGTATAGATAATAGGTTGAACCTATGCCTGAGTAAGTGCTCAGGGGAAAGTCTTCAAAATGGTTTGCAGCTGTATGCGAAGGAGGAATCCAATTCGCGTTCCCTATATTGGAAATAGACTCGTATGGGGCCAGTCTTTCAAAGCTGTTCCCGTCTGTTTCAACAGAAGATTGGGTAGGTCCAATGCGCACTCTAACAATATTATTTAATCTATTCCAATCAATCCCGCTTCCTGAAACCTGATTATAAAGATTATTGATTACCCTTAATTTTGGTGGAGGAAATGCTTCATTGGAAAAAGAAGAATTTCCTGCTGCATTGTATGCTCGCACCCGGTATTTTGGCCAGGTTTCACTCAGGCTACCCTGTGAATAGGTTTTTACATTGGCTTCTACAGTGGTCACAGTCACCCAGGTATTGAGAGAAGTATGCTGACGCTGGATTTCAAAACCTGTTTCATTGTTGGAATTGTCGTTCCAGTTAAGTCTAACAGAACTTGGGCTTAAGGCCTCTGCTGTGAGACCGGAAGGTGCAATGGGAACCGTTGCTGCGGCCTGGGTGGTTGCATTTGCCGTGTTGGAATATCCTGAGTTTCCGGTCGCGTTATAAGCTCGCACACGATAGTAATAAATTGTTGAAGCTGTGAGCCCGGTGTTCTGGTAGGAGGTGACATTTGCATCGGTAGTTGCGATTTCTGTCCAGTTGGAGGATCCGTTCGGTGAACGTTCGATTCTGAATCCGGTTTCATTGGCAGCATTGTCAGTCCATGCCAGGTTGATCTGGGATGAGGAAGCTGCAGTTGCGGTGAGATTTGACGGGGCATTGGGCACAACTGCTGCAGCCTGGGTTGTGGCATTTGCTACATTGGAGTAACCTGAATCTCCAGTGGCATTGAAAGCCTTTATCCTGTAATAGTAAATGGTTGCCGCAGTGAGTCCGGTGTTCTGGTAGGAGGTGACATTTGCATCGGTAGTTGCGATTTCTGTCCAGT
>JBBIHY010000012.1:0-79855 GCA_037446695.1 Bacteroidota bacterium | reverse complement strand
TGCCTGACGGCAGACAGGGAACACCCATGTTGTTGATTTTATTATCATTGTGTTTTTGTTTTTCTAAACATGGGTGTTTCATTGGTTTGGTATTAATTGTATACAAACCTAATTGATTTTGAAGATATTTCAACCAGAAATGAGAAGATAATTGGATTTAAAAAGAAATTCAGAAGAAATCATTTTCCCAGCTGTTAAAAATTTTATTCCTTTATAGTTCGAATATCTTACGAACTCAAATACAATATAATCAGCACGGGCATATGGAAGGGTTAACAGGCACATTCTTCAGTCTTTGCATTCTGGGTATTTTCCTTCTTTTAGGGAAACTACTCAGGGTCAAGGTGAAACTTTTCCAAAACATATTTCTCCCGTCATCTATCATAGGAGGATTTCTTGGCCTGATTGCCGGTCCCTACATGCTGGATTTACTTCCTTCATGGGTACATATTACCTGGACACAGATACCCGGTTTACTCATCAGCGTTGTATTTGCCACTCTTTTCCTTGGTGTGAAAATACCCGGAATTAAAACCATGTGGTCACTCGGTGGTTCACAGTTCTGTTTTGGAATGGTGGCCGGTATGGGGCAGTATTTTGTGGCGCTACTCGTCACGGCATTGATTTTAATCCCGCTGTTTGATGTACCCCCCATTTTCGCATGTATTCTTGAAATAGGCTTTGCAGGAGGTCATGGTACAGCAGCAGGAATGATGCAGGTGTTTGACCAACTGGGGTTCCCTGCCGGTGCTCCCCTGGCACAAATGTCTGCTACCGTTGGTATTGTTGTTGCAGTAGTTGGGGGGATTTTTTACATAAACATTGCAATAAGAAAAGGGTATTGTGCCAACCTTGACATGAAACAGGGAATTCCCGATTACAAGAAAGTAGGACTGCTTCCTGTGGAGAAACAAACCTCAATCGGAAAATCTACAGTGGCTTCAGAATCCATAGAGCCCTATGCCTTTCATTTTGCAATCGTAGCGCTGGCCATTGTGGCTGGCTGGGGTATGCTCACTGTTATTCGACAGCTTCATCCAATCCTGGGCGGGTTTCCACTGTTTCCGCTTGCCATGGTTGGTGGTATGATTGTACAAATAATGGCCAAACCGGTAAAAGTGGATAAGTATTTTGACCGCAGGACCTTTGAAAGCATATTGGGCTTTGCCCTTGACATTCTTGTGGTTGCCGCTGTAGCCTCCATCAGGCTGGATTTATTTATTCAGAATGTGATGCCGTTTTCCATTTTAATGATAGTGGGGATAGCCTGGGTGTTTTTTGCACTTATATACCTGGCTCCAAGAATGTTTCCTTACAACTGGCTTGAGAGGGGGATCACTGAGTATGGTATGCAAAGCGGCGTAACCGCAATGGGACTTTTATTGCTGCGACTGGTTGATCCTCATTACAAAACCGATACCGCCCAGGCCTTTGGTTTCAAGCAGATGCTTTACGAACCATTTCTTGGCGGTGGATTTATCACCGCCACTGCCCCTTTTATAATTATAGGAATGGGTTTGTGGTGGTCGGTACTTATATCAGGATTGATAATGATTGTTTTTCTTTTCATCTCGTATTTAAATGGCTGGCTAAAACTGAATTATAAAGTCTTAAAGTAAGCCTATCCCGGCTCACAGTTTGTAACGAAGTATGTGATAAAAAATAAAATCTATAAATATGCGCAAAATTGCTTTACTTCTTTTACTCACTGCTTCCCCGGGTTTATTTTCCAAAGCCCAGGTATTTTATGTAGAAGAAGCAAAACTGGTGATGGAATTCAACCAATACCAGGCAACTGTTGGCAAATCACCGCCTAAACACAAACTGCCCTATTCTGAAATTTCCGGTTCTCCTTATCTCAGCAGGGAGTTCGTTGAAAGTGAGATTATTTCAAAAGACAGCATCCGCTACATAAATGTGAAATTCAGATACAACATATACTCTGACGAGATGGAGTTTATCAGGAACAATGAACTCCTCTCGCTTTCAAATCCAATGAATTTCAGGTATTTTTTATTAGGAGATGATGTATTTGTTTACGAGTCATTTGTTACACCGGGAGGATCTGCAAAGAGAGGCTATTTTCAGCTTCTGTATCCCGGGCCTTCAGGCACACTTTTAAAAAGATACAGTGTTTCTTATAGTCCGCCGGAGGAAGCACAACCATACGCAGATGCGAAACCTGCCAGGTTTTCAAAAGCTACCGAAAGTTTTTACATACAATTCCCCGGGAATTTACCGGCAGAATTATCAATGAACAGTCGAAAGATTTTGGATGTATTCCCGGACAAAAAGAAGGAATTGAAAAATTTCATTTCCTCCGGCAGGCTAAATTTCAGGAATGAAAAAGATATAATACGCCTGGTGGAATATTATAACCAGCTATGATGGAAGATTACCGATCTGAAGAAGAACCCGATAGCGAGATTGAAAAAAGGAAACTGCTTAAAAGCATTTCATTTCCCTTTTTGTTCGTTCTTCTTTTATGGCTTGTAAAACTACTGGAGATTGCTGCAGATGAGCGCTTTATATGGTTAGGTATCTATCCCAGGCAATTAAATGGATTGTATGGTGTGCTCACATCAGCTTTTGTTCATGCCGACTGGACACATCTTTTAAGCAACACGCCCCCCGTTTTAATTCTTGGTACAGTTCTCTTCTACTTTTACAGGAAGGTGGCTTTCCGCAGTTTTTTCCTTATTTACCTGATTTCTGCATTATGGGTATGGTTTGGCGGCCGCGAGGCCTGGCACATTGGTGCAAGTGGTCTTATTTACGGGCTTGCTTCTTTTCTGTTCTTCAGCGGAATCATTAGGAATGCCGTGGAATTAATGGCTATTTCATTAGTAGTTGTATTTTTGTACGGAGGAATGGTGTGGGGACTTTTTCCCATTTTGGAAAACATCTCCTGGGAATCCCATTTGGCCGGTGGTATAGCAGGCTTTTTAATAGCTGTGTATTACCGGCGGTATGGGCCTCAAAAGAAAAGGTATGAATGGGAGGATGAAAAAGAAGGTGATTCAGGATTTTCAGACAAACCAGATCAGGGGGATGATCAGAATTTTTTACCTTTTATCTCTTAGCAGGATTTCCAGCAAAATACTGAAGCTAAAACATGTATACACGATATTACGATATATTGGGCATTTCGGAGGACTCCACACTGAATGAGATCAAAGCTGCATTCAGGGAAAAAGCAAAGGAATACCACCCCGATCTGAACCTGAATCCTGATGCCGTAGAAAAGTTTATCGAGATCAATGAAGCCTATACCTTTTTGCTTCGTTTGCGCTCCAGCTTTGCCGCAGGTGGGCAGCACAAGGCACCCGGCTATGATACTTTTTACAATGAGTGGGTAAGGGAGGAAAGGAAAAAAGCCAGACAGAGAGCTGCGGAAAGGGCCAAAATGAAATTTGAAGAATACAGGAAGTCCCCAATTTATAAAACAACCAGCACCATCAACCACATGGTGGATAGCTTCATTATTGTTTTTGCGGTATTTATAATCCTGGCAGGGGCCTTCGGACTTTATACACAGGGTTTATATATTATTGAAAATGATAAAGAAGTACTGAATGCAAGAGGAATTTTCATTGAGGTAGCACTTGCATTTATCGGGTTCCTTTTTATTTCGCTTGCCCTGGCAAGTATTAAAAAGAGGCGACGCATGAACCGCAGTTTTTAATCTCCTTTTTCACATGAATCAAATCAAACGCCCAACCCTCATTTTAGACAAGGACAAATGCCAGTCAAACATTTCAAAAATGGTGGACAAAGCCAACCGTATGGGAGTAGATTTCAGGCCTCATTTCAAAACCCACCAATCGCATGTAATTGGTCGATGGTTCAGGGATTACGGAACCAGTAAAATAACCGTTTCTTCTCTTTCCATGGCGGGTTATTTTATCGGGGACGGATGGCAGGATGTTACGATTGCTTTTCCATTCAACCTGAGGGAAATCGATTTGCTGGGCGAACTCTCGGGCAAAGCTGAAATAAACCAGACTATTCTTTCCCTGTATGTAGCCGAGGAGCTTGATAAAAAACTCAGAAACGATATTTTTACCTGGGTAGAAATTGATACAGGGGCCGGGAGAACAGGTCTTCGGTGGAATGATTTCGATAAACTGGACGAGCTTTTGGAATTCCTGAAAAAATCTGTCAAGCTCAATTTCCAGGGATTCATGGTTCACGCCGGACACACCTACAGGGCTAGACTGAAAGAGGAAGTAGTTTTCATCTTTGATGATTCCATGGAGAAATTGGCGACATTAAAGCAAAGATATCAATCCCTGTTTCCGGGGTTGAAAATTTCCTGGGGTGACACTCCTTCCTGCAGCATTCTGGATAGCCTTCCTGGTGTGGATGAGATCAGGCCCGGCAACTTTGTGTTTTTCGATATCATGCAAAGTATAATCGGCTCCTGCAATGAATCGGATATTGCCGTAGCCCTTGCCTGTCCTGTTGTGGCCCTGCACCCCGAAAGGAATACCGTAATTGTTTATGGCGGAGGTGTGCATCTTTCCAAGGACTCCATGATTTTACAGGATGGTACTGAAATATTTGGGAAAATTGCCCTGCCCAAAGGCGACAAGTGGGAAAGTTCACTCAAAAACGCATATGTTTCCTCCTTATCGCAGGAACATGGCATTCTGAAAATCGGCTCTGAAGAATTAAACCGAATAAAAGATGGGGATTTGGTTTATATTTTGCCGGTGCATTCCTGTATGACAGCTGATTTAATGCAGTCATACTGCTTGCCCGATGGCAGTTGCATCGACCACATGTCAGCTAAGCTTTTAAAATCATGGCACTGACAGATATAAGGCAACTGGGAGATCCAATATTGTATGAAATATCGGAACCTGTAGGGAGGAATGAATTGAAAGAGATTTCCTCGCTCATCCACTGGCTGAATGAATCCATGATGGAGTTCAGAGAAGTTTACAAGGCAGGACGTGCCATAGCTGCTCCGCAACTGGGGGTACTAAAGCGTGTGATATACATGAACACTGGAACTCCAGTCACATTTATAAATCCCGAGATCGTATACAAAAGTGAGGAAATGATTGAATTATGGGACGATTGCATGTGCTTTCCCAACCTGCTTGTAAAAGTGAAAAGGCATAAAAGGATTCAGGTGAAGTTTCGCGATACTGATTGGGAGGAAAACCTCGTGGAATTTACCGATGAACTTTCGGAACTATTCCAGCACGAATACGATCACCTGGATGGTATACTGGCTACCCAGAGAGCTATTGATGATAAATCCTTCCGTTGGAGATAGTTCTTCCATCCATTATCAGGTTGTTCTCTTTCAATACATTGCCGTTGCCAGGCTCAGTATGAGAACCGAATAAATCATTAAGCTGTATAAATCAACAGATATATCATTCCATCCTGACCCCTTCATTAAAATCATTCTAAGTATTCTTATATAATAGGCAAAAGGATTAATCATGTTAATTTTCTGTGCCCAATAGGGCATACTTTCAATAGGGGTAAACAATCCACTCATTAAAATAAAAATAAGCATAAAGAACCAGGTCATAATCATTATTTGCTGCTGCCTGATGGAAATGGAAACAAGGAAAAGGCCCAAGCCTAAAACCAAAAGCAGGTATACGCCTCCGCTGAAAAACAGCAAAGGGATACTTCCCACAGTGGGCAAATCAAATAAAATCTTTCCAAGAGCAAGACAAATCCCATTTCAAACATGCCAATTAACCAGAATGGGATCATTTTTCCAGCAAGAAACTGGTATTTCTTTACAGGGGTAACATTTATCTGTTCAATTGTACCTGATTCCTTTTCTCTCACATTGTTTAATGCTGTAAGAAACATCCCTGTAACGGTTACAAGAATTACAAGTATACCGGGAAACATATAGATTTTTAAAAAATAAAAATTCCAAGTGCTGGTACATTTTTTTTTGAAAGAATAAAAAAGTTTAATTAGATAAAAAAGTCTTTTTATTTTAGCAGGAAATCTAATTACGATGTTCAAAAGAACCAGGCTGTCAATAGTTTTATTCTGGTTGTCCATTGTTCTTGTGCAATCACAGGTAACCGGAGTTTCTTCATCTCAACTAAAGAAGCATATTGAAATTCTGGCATCAGAAACAATGAAGGGCAGATATCCGGGAACAGCAGAAGATCGTCTGGCTGCCGAGTACATAAGAAATCAGTTTAAGTCTGCCGGACTGCAACTCCTTTTCCGGGATGGGCTGCAGCAATTTGGCATTGTTACGGGAACAGAGCTGGGTGATGAGAATTATCTTACCTTCGACCACTACCGTACCCTGTGTGGAACTGATTATACCCCGCTTCCATTTTCTTCAAACGGCATGTTAGAGGCCGGGGTTGCCTATATAGGCTATGGAATAAGGGTAGAGCACGAGCAAATCAAATGGGACGACTACCATGGAATAGATGTTACCGGGAAATGGGTCATGATTTTACGTGGTAAACCACCTCATTCGAATTCAGCCCGTTTCCTTGATCCAATCACAGAAGATTTTGGAAAGGCTGTCTTTGCAAAAGATATGGGTGCAAAAGGTGTAATCCTGGTGAACCAGGGTTTAACGAACAGGGAAGATACCCTTGAAAAACTCACCGGCAAAGTTGGAGGTGCAGGAATTCCCGTTATTCAACTGACAAGGGAGACAGCGGATAAATTGCTTCAAAGCAGTAATGAAAGTCTTTATAATCTGGAGACATACCATGCAAAACAGCGGAACTCTAAAAGCTTTCTATTAAAAAGTAAAATCAATGCGGCCGTTGAGCTAAAAGATAGAAAAATTCAAACCTATAATGTTGCCGGCATGATTAGGGGACAGCACCCTGTGCATAGAAATGAATTTATTGTGATTGGCGCTCATTACGACCATCTTGGAATGGGTGGATCGGGTTCCCGCAGGCCCGATTCTGTTGCTGTTCATCCTGGGGCCGATGATAATGCATCGGGGGTTGCTGCAATCATTGAGATAGCACGAAACCTTTCCCTGCAAAAAAGGACCCTACAAAGGAGTATTATTTTTGTGGCATTTGGCGCAGAAGAAAAGGGTTTGATTGGGTCAAAATACTTTATTGCTAACCCGCCGGTAGAACTGAGGAATATTCGCTTATTGGTGAACCTGGATATGATTGGCCGGTTGAGGGAAAACAATACATTGCAACTCGGGGGCACTGGAACGGCTGCTGAAATGGAAGACATAATATCACGGGTATTTCATAATTCAACACTGGAACTTGCCAAATATCCGGAGGGATTGGGTCCTTCGGACCACGCATCTTTTTACGGTCAGGATATTCCGGTGCTTTTCTTCTCCACAGGTCCGCATATGGACTATCATACCCCGCAGGATACTCCTGATAAAATTCATTACGAGGGAATGAAAGCAATAACCTCCTCCGTTTTACATCTTATAATGCATGCCTCAGAGGGTTCCCAACTGCTGACCTTCACCGAAGCAGGACCGAAAATATCAACCCCCAGGCACGGGCAGCAAAGACGCGTATCTTTGGGCCTGATGCCCGATTTTACAGCACAGGGAATTGAGGGAATGAGGGCAGACATTATTACTAAAGGACGTGCTGCCGACAGGGCCGGAATGAAAAACGGAGATGTAATTGTTGGCATTAACGGCTTACCAGTCCGCAATCTTGAAGAATACATGTTCAGACTTTCGCAACTTGAGGCCGGACAATCCATTCATGTGGAAATCATCAGGGATGAAAAAAGGGAAATATTATTAATTATTCTTGAATAAAAATAACAAATATGAAAAACGCAATATTCTGGATTCTGGCATTTATTATAACCATATCAGCCGCAATATACCAGCGCAGAACCGGACCTACTCATCCCGCAGGAATGAGTATTACATTGAACAATGAGGATTACAAATTCAGACTTACCAGAAGTCATACCATAACCAGGGACTTTTTTGTAAGCCTTAAAAATGCACCAGAAGACCTGGCAGGCAGTGTGATTTACCGCAGGTATCCAACAGAGGATAAATGGACAAAGGTACCCCTGTTTCGTGACAAAGATGATTTAAAAGCGCAGCTGCCACTGCAACCCCCTGCCGGTAAAATTGAATACTATTTAATGCTGGAATTCAATGGAGAAATTATTCCGGTGACCCGGGAGAACCCGGTTATACTCCGTTTCAAGGATGATGTACCTGCAGTTTATTTGATACCCCATATTCTTTTAATGTTTCTGGCAATGATGTTTTCAAGTTACACCGGACTTTTGGCTGCATTTAATGAGCGGAGGTTCAGAAAATTTGCCCTTTGGACTCTTATCCTGTTGGTTGTTGGAGGTATGATTTTTGGTCCTATTATTCAAAAATTTGCTTTTGGAGACTTCTGGACAGGATGGCCGTTCGGGAAAGATCTCACCGATAACAAAACGCTGATTGCAGTCATATTCTGGGGAATTGCCGCAGTGCTCAATCTCAGGAAGGAAAGAAGATGGATTGTAATTGCTGCGGCTATTGTTCTTCTGGCAGTTTACAGTATCCCCCACTCCACCATGGGTTCAGAACTGGATTACGAAACCGGAAAAGTCAAAACAGGCATGATCAACCTGGTTAAATAAAAAAAGCAAGGACTTGCCTTGCTTTTTCTATTTTACATTGAAATATTACTCCTGTCCTTCTTTCTCTTCAACAACTTCCTCAACCTCTGCTTCAGTTTCCTCAACTTCTTCAACTACTTCCTCAACTGGCTCTTCGGCAGGTTTTTCAGCAGTTTTGCATGATACCATTGCGGTTAATCCAAAAAATGCAATTGCAATTAATACAAAATAAAGTTTTTTCATTGTTAAATTTTTTAGGTTTAATAATAGTTAACAGGTTGCAACAAAAATATGCGAAAAAAAAAAGGAATCAAAATAATTGAACCAAAAAATTTTAAAAAACTTTCTAAATATCAGTATTTTGAATAAGTCCTTAAAAATGCCTTTTTCTAACCTACTGATAATGCAACCACTACATCATTCTTGCTATTGCACCAAATCTAAACCAGCGGCCTGGCTGGGGAATATTTCCAAAATCAATATAGTGTTTATTGAAAATATTGGATGCCTCCAGAAAAATAGTCACAAACTTTAATGACAGTTCCAGTTTTGAATCCACAATAAGGAATGAATTGTAAGGTTTTTCAATGCCTGAAGGGAAATGAGTGTATGTCCCGTTTCTGTCCTGGTAGTTGAAAAGCCAGGATGCTTTCAGGTTACTGACTATTTTATGGCGAAGGGAAAATACAGCTTTATGCCTTAATTGATCCAAGGCATACACAGAAACATATTCACCACTTTCCTTTGACAGATCCAGCCAGGAATAACCAAAAGAAACTATCTCCAATGGGTTTATGCCCTTTCCTGTAAAAGTATAATTCAGGTTGATTTCACAGCCCAGAGTATTTATTTCGGTCAAATTGCGGCTTTCCCATTTAAATGAATCTGAAATTCTCACCCAGTCAATCGTATTAATGCCTTTTCTGCTGAAAATTAGCACATGGCCTTGTAAATCATTTCCTTTGTATTTCATTCCTGTCTCAAAATTTGTCGCCTTCTCAGGCTGCAAAGCAGGATTGCCAGTATTTGTTGGCCCGGAATAATACAAATCGGTAAAGGATGGCAACCTCAATGATTCATTGAATGAGAAAAAAGCCTTCAGGTTGTAACCCAAATCATAGGATAAATCCACACCGGGAAATACTCCCCAGCCAAAATCATTACTGTAACTGGCAAGTAACCCGCCAGATATAATGAATCTGTCAAGGTAAAAGTTGTGTTCAGCAAAAAAACTAATATGATTCCTTTCCTTAAACCTGCTGTAAAAAGCATTGTTTTCCCTGTTCAGCCAGATTGTGTCCTGCATGGGTTTACCTAAAACATTGCTCAGAATCTTCTCCGTCCTGAATTCTGCTCCAACAGCACTGGTTCCCATTCTCCATGGAACAGTCAATAATCCTTCCGTACCGTAAACATCAGTCTGGTGATAATTGTGTCCTCTATACCACGGTGCGCCCTCGTAGCGGAACAACTCAAACCTGTCCCAATGTCTGCGGAAATACACATTGTGGTTCAATTTTATCTTACGGCCAATTGAATTATTGATACTCGTAAATAAACTCCTTATTGCTTCGAACTGTTCCGGGTAAACTGGAGTATAAAAGCTGTTTGCACCAAATTCCTTTTTCAGGGCACCAAGCTGAATATTTGTTCTTACTATGTCTGTTCTCCTTTCTGCCTGGTAAAATATACTATTAGCAAAAAAATCGGTATTCTCCCTGTATCCTTCACTGTATTTGCGACCCACAGACAGGTACTGGGATAGATTGCCAGATGCAAAGCCAGCACTGGCCGAGCCATGAAAGAAGGCATGCTGCCCCAAAGAAATTTGTAACCCTAAATAATTTTCAAAATTACTGCGGGTTATGATATTTATTGCCCCGGCATAAGCATAGGGGCCAAAAACGCGGGAACCCGGCCCATCCAAAATCTCGATCCTTTCAATCTGGTGAATATCCACCGGAATATTCAAATGATGGTGTCCTGTTTGAGGATCGTTGATTTTAATCCCATTAATCAGTAATAAAACCTGCTCAAAAGAACCGCCTCTGACACTTACATCTGACTGTATACCCATCGGTCCCCTTTCACGAATATCCAATGAAACCACATATTCCAATATCCCCGAAATACTTGTAACCGGTAGTCTCTGGATTTCGGCACTGGTAATAACCTTGACAATCCTTGATAATTCAGAATACACAACTGGTGCTTTTCTGCCTGTTATGACAATTTCCTGAAGGTGAATGGTGTCTGTTTCAAACTGAGCGGTAATGGCCGACCTGATATTGGCAGTGCCTGTAATAATAACAAAAACCAGTGTTATAATTTGATGCCGCATTTCTCCCGGTTAAGCCAAAGGTTGCAAAGTTAAAAAATTAATTTGCCTCAATCAGGTAATTTTATTCCAGATTTGCACTAAATATTCACCAGATTATTTTATTAGGCTGCTGTTAAAAAAAATGAGTTTAAACATTGTATTTTTCCAGATAACATGCAGCACTTTCTAATATTTTAAGTCTTTTTAACAGAAAATGACAACAAATGGAGTACCTGAACCAGCACCAGGAGTTAATTGACTTATGCAGAAGAAAGGATCAGAAAGCCCAGTTTCAGTTGTACAAGCTGTACTACAGGAAAATGTACAACACCAGTTTCAGAATAGTGGCCAACCTGGCAGAAGCAGAAGATGTAATGCAGGAAGCTTTTCTTTCGGCATTTGAAAAAATAGACACTTACAGCGGTAAGGTTAGTTTTGGAGCCTGGTTGAAAAGAATTGTAGTGAATAAATCACTGGATTGTTTAAGAAGGAAAAAGAACCGTTTTGTGCCAATTGAGGAAACAGGAGCGGATGTTGAAGTAGAAAACAACGATTATGATTTTGAAGAAGAAAAACTTAAGATTGATCTTGTCCAGAAATGTATTGAGCAATTGCCGGATGGGTACAGGATTGTTCTCTCTCTCCATTTGCTGGAAGGGTATGACCATCAGGAAATCGCTGAAATTATGCAGATTACCAATTCAACTGCCCGTTCACAATATGCCAGGGCAAGGCAAAAACTTGTTGAAATAATCAAAAAACAATTGAATATACAGCCATGAAGAATATTGAAAAATATATCATTGAAAACCGTGAGGCCTTCGACACAATGGAACCCTCCCCTGTTCATTTTGCAAAATTTGAAAGGAGACTTCAGGGTAAAGGCAGGGTTAGAGTGCTTGAGTTTTTAACACCAGCCCTCAAGGTGGCAGCAATATTTGTTTTGGTTGCTTTGTCATCTCTCTGGATTATTGACAACTTCTTTACAATAAACCAACCGGGCAGGGGAATATCACTTAGTCAGGTATCTCCCGAAATGAAGGAGGTTGAAATCTATTACACTTCCATGATCGAAGATAAATACACCGAACTGAAGTCCATTGATCTCAACTCTGAAGAAATTCAAAAAGATATACTGATGAAGGAACTGGATGAGATGAATTCAGTATATGAATCATTAAAAATAGAGCTTGAATCCAGTCCAGGCAATGAAAAAATCATCAATGCCATGATTCATTACTACCAGATGAAGGCTGAAGTAATGAGCCAGATTATTCTTCAATTAAAAGAATTAGAAACCACAACCACTTTAAAATCCGAAAAAAATGAAACCACTGAAATTTAAATTAATCGCCTTTCTGGCGTTCTCGCTATGTGGGGGAACCCTGGTTTCTGCCCAAAGCAAACTTTCAAAGGATTTAAAACAGGAGTACCAGGTAACC
Source organism: Bacteroidota bacterium (assembly GCA_037446695.1). GTDB lineage: Bacteria > Bacteroidota > Bacteroidia > Bacteroidales > PUMT01 > JBBIHY01. Next base: position 67,507 of record JBBIHY010000012.1, on the reverse strand, counting down.
AGTTCTACAAGTCTTGTACTGGATAACAGGTATGGCAGTATTAACATCAAGGACTGGGACAGGAATATTGTCTCCATTGAGGTGGTTATTTCCGTTGAAAATCCAAGGCAGGAAACCGCCCAGAGATACCTTGACTACATCAATGTGGAATTCTCAGAATCAGATGGCGTTATCACAGCAAAAACAACTATTGACGAAAGGTATGGCCGTGCCGGAACACACACAATCGTTTTCAACAACGAGAATAAACTCTCCATTGATTATACAGTTAACATGCCAAGAAATCTGAAGTTAAGTATTTCACAGCGTTATGGCGATGTGTTTATCAACGAATTATCAGGTGAAATGGTGTTGAATGTAAGATATGGCAATCTCACAGTAAATAAACTTACCAGGGGAAATGTAAGTCCGCTGGCAGCAATTAATCTTGCCTATTCAAAAGGCTCTGTAGCTGAAGCCGGTTGGCTGAATCTTGATCTGAAATATTCTGAAATAAAAATTGACCAGGCACAAGCACTCGTGATTGTTTCAAAATATTCGAGAATTAATATGGACAGAAGCAGTTCGGTTGTTGCCAATTCAAAGTATGACAGGTATACCCTCGGAACCCTCAATAATTTTGTTATCAATGGTGGCTATACCAATATCAATGTTGAAACAGTAAGAAACAGGGTTGAAATAGAGTCACGGTACGGTGGTGTTAGAATAGATAATGTTCCAGCAGGTTTTGGCAGAATTTCCATCAACAGCAATTACACCAATATTACAGTTGGAATCGCCTCTGCTGCCTCCTATCAATTAACGGGGAAAGTAGCCTACGGAAATATCCGCTACCCCTCAATCGGAAGGGTAAACAGAATTGCCGGCAGCACAGAGACCAATGTAAATGGCTTTGTAGGCAGCGATGAAAAAGCTGCCTCAGAAGTGGTTGTAAACACCAGATACGGAAATGTAAACCTGGTCAGGTAAATAGTTGTCATTTTCTTGACCAAGCTGACTGCCTGAGATTTATTCTCCGGCAGTTTTTTATTTTCATACTCTTGACTAAATTGCAGAAGTTTATTACCTGGTTAAAGGATAAAAGTCCCGATTTCTGCCTTCAATGAAAAAAATAAAAAATCAGCAGACAGAAAAAAAAAGCCGGGGTTCAGGCGCAGAATTATCCGATTTTTTTTTGGATAAACCCTATCCCAACCAGTCCATTGGGCTTTCATGTTTCAATTACCTGTTTGAGAATACACAGGAAGCAATTGTTATTCTCAATAAAAAAAAGCAGATTATAAGAACAAATCAAAAATTCATCCAGTTATTCAGGCTAAATAACGAGGATTTGAGAGGAAGAAACCTCAGTTCAGTTCTCGGGAACATCGCAGGTGGCAATCAAAAAAAATATCCCGGAATCGACAGTTTAAAGGAATCACAAAAAATTCAGAAACTTTCTTTTTCCTTTGGAAAAGCAGATATGGTTCTCCATGTGCATACTACTCCTATTCGGCATGAAAACAGAATAATCGGTGTTTTTAAAATATTTAATGACATCACCGAGCAAATGCGTTCCCACCAGATTATAGAGCAAACCAGGCATACAATAAGAAATATTTTTGACGCAGCACCCTATCCGATTGCGGTTATCACACAGGAGGGAGATATTCTGGATTATAATCTTGCTTCATTGGATCTCTTTGGTTTTACTGAAAATGATGTTGATTACCCGATGAACTGCTTTGACCTTGTGAGTGAAAAAGACAAACAAAAAGTGCATGAGGGTTTTCAGACAGTTTTTAAAAAAGGATATCTGAGAAGTATTCTGATACATCTTTTAAAAAAGGATGGTACGGAATTTCCTGCTGAGATTTCTGCCCGGCTAATGACAAAGAAAATGGCCGATTCGGGGAATATGGTTGTGATTGCTACCGATGTAACCGAAAGAATTAATTATGAAAGAAAGCTGAAGGAAGCCAGGGAGAAAGCCATTGAATCCGATAAGCTGAAATCAGCCTTCCTGGCAAATATGTCGCATGAGATTAGAACCCCCATGAATGCCATCATAGGATTTTCCAAGCTGCTCACATCAGGAAATGTTTCCGACAGGGAAAACGAGCAATACATTGAAATTATTAAGAATACCGGCAATACCCTTCTGAATATTATTGATGATATCATTGATATTGCCAAAATTGAAGCAGGTCAGATACAGATACAAAAGACCGAAACTTTTGTCAATAAAATCCTTCATGAACTCCATGCCTTTTTTGAAAAGGAGAGAAAACGATACGGCAAGAACCGCATAAAACTGATTCTTTCAATAACTGAGCCCGATCAGAATTTTGCTATTCTTACTGATCCCGTGCGGTTCAGACAAATTATGTCCAATCTGTTGAGCAATGCCTTAAAATTCACAGAAGCCGGTGAAATTCAGTTTGGATACACTATTCAGAGCGAGAAAAACCTGTGTTTCTTCGTCAGGGACACAGGGATAGGTATTCCAATCGGGAAAACTGAGATTATCTTTGAGAGATTCAGGCAGATTGATTTCTCAATCAGCAAGCGATTCGGCGGAACAGGACTGGGACTTGCCATCACCAAAAACCTTCTTAAACTCCTGGGGGGGAAAATCTGGGTGGAATCCCAAAAAGGAAAGGGTTCTTGCTTTCATTTCACCTTACCCCACATTAGGGTTGAAAAATTCGAAATTTCTGAACCACATCCAAGTCAGGAAATTAACAATCAGGATTTTGCCGGCAAAGTTATCTTGCTGGTAGAGGATAATGAACTGAATGTGAAACTACTGGAGAAACTGCTTGAACCTACCAGGGTAAAAGTGATTTGGGCGAGGGATGGAAACCCCTCTATCGAAATTTGTAAATCAGGACAACAGGTGGACCTCATACTAATGGATATTCAAATGCCTGAAATGGATGGCTACCAGGCAACAAAAATTATTAAAAGTATTAAACCCGATGTGCCAATTATAGCTCAAACAGCATATGCCATGACCGGAGAAAGGGAGCGAATCCTTGCTGCAGGTTTTGATGAATACCTCTCAAAGCCCATTCAGATTAAAGAATTGATTCAGATATTGAACAAATATTTAACGAATTAGTGTTCTTTTTTTTATCTTGAACGCATCAATTCTCATTCTAATTTTACATACTCAATTATTTTCAGCCATGAATTCTACATGTTTTCTTAAGAAAAACTCCAAGCTAATTCTCCCGTTCTTAATCACAGTACTTTTATTTTCCTGTGTAAACAATTCAGAAAAGAAAGACACCTTAAAAATTGAAAGACCCGATTATGTGCTTGTTATCCACGGCGGAGCTGGTACCCTTAGCCGCGAAAGGATGACTCCTGAACGGGAAAAGGAATATATGCATAAGCTGAACGAAGCACTGGAAGCCGGCGAATCAGTATTGAAAAACGGAGGAAGCAGTTTGGAAGCCATAAAGGCTGCCATTATCATTATGGAAGACTCTCCACTGTTCAATGCCGGAAAGGGAGCAGTTTTCACCAATAAAAAAACTGTTGAACTCGATGCCTCGGTGATGGATGGAAATACATTGAATGCAGGTGCCATTGCCTCTGTAACAGATATTAAAAACCCCATAAAAGCAGCCTTTGCTGTGATGGAACAATCACCGCATGTTTTACTGGCCGGAGAGGGTGCCTCATTATTTGCAAAAGAAGTTGGACTTGAAATGGTGGATAATAACTATTTCCATACTCCGTACCGGCTTGAACAGGTGGAAAGACTGATAGAACTTGAAGCGCAGGAAAAATATGGCACCGTAGGTGCTGTTGCTTTGGATAAAAGCGGAAATCTCGCCGCAGGTACATCCACAGGAGGCCGATCAAATAAAAAGTTTGGCCGCATCGGAGATTCACCAATCATTGGTGCCGGGAATTATGCAAATAACCAAACCTGTGCAGTATCGGGAACAGGACACGGGGAATTCTTTATCCGCTATGTCGTCGGGTTTGATATATCTGCCCTGATGGAATATGGCGGCATGAGTCTTGAGCAGGCTGCTGACCTGGTTGTTAATGGCAAACTGGCTGAAGCTGGTGGAGAGGGAGGTGTCATTGCTGTTGATAAGCACGGAAATGTTGCCATGCCATTCAATACAACAGGTATGTACAGAGGATTTGTTAAATCAACCGGAGAAAGGGAGATCGCAATCTTTAAGTAGTTAAGCAATTATTACTTTCTTTACCACCAGTGAATAATAAATCAACTTCACTTTGGCGGTAATCTTTTCCTGGTTATGAGTAACTTGCCTTTATTTATCAGCAAATCTTAATAAAGTAAAATGCTCCTGATTAAAAATGTTAATCTGTATTCACCCGAAAATTCGGGCGTAAATGATGTCCTGATAGCCGGAAACCGGATAACTGACATAGCAGGCAATATTGAAATTTCAGGAAATATAAGCCTTGAGGTTCTGCACGCCAAGGGCCTGACCATGGTTCCCGGTTTTATTGATGCTCACATGCACATTGCAGGTGCAGGCGGTGAAGGCGGCCCTCAGACACGTACACCGGAGCTTCAGATAAGACAACTGGTAGAAGGTGGAATCACTACCGTTATCGGTTGCCTTGGAACAGACGGCTACACAAGGAATATTGAGAGTGTACTTATGAAGGTTAAGGCCATCCGTTCCTATGGCCTGTCGGCCTGGATGTACACGGGTGCATACCAGGTACCGGTTCCTACTCTTACCGGTGATATTGGAAAGGATCTGGCTTTATTTGAGGAGGTAATTGGTGTTGGGGAAGTTGCTATTTCCGACCACAGGAGTTCGGTACCAAACCTGCATGAACTTATCCGGATTGCCGCTTCGGCAAGAGTGGGCGGTATGTTGGGAGGTAAAGCCGGTATAGTGAATATCCATATGGGTGATGCAAAAAAACCTTTCAAGCCTATTCTTGATGCCGTTGAAAACAGCGAGCTGAAATACACACAGTTCTATCCTACCCATTGCAACCGCAATGAACATATTTTCAGGGATGCGAAGGAGTACGGGAAGAAGGGTTATATCGATCTCACAACCAGCTCCTATGCCTACTTTCCCGATTTTGAGATTAAACCATCAAAAGCTCTCAGGGAATTGCTGCAGGCAGGTGTACCTATCGAACACATCACCATGACCTCGGATGGAAACGGGTCCTTACCGCATTTTGATGAAAAGGGGAACCTTGTTCAACTGGAAATGGGGCAATCATCGAGTATACTCAGCGAATTGAGAGATTGTGTTCTGAAAGAAAAAATCCCATTGGAAACAGCCCTTAAAACAATTACATCCAGCCCGGCAGGAATATTAAAACTTAGAAAAAAAGGCCACCTGGCAAAGGATATGGATGCCGATTTTCTTCTGCTGGACGAAAAAATGAATATTGTTTACATGATGGCCAGGGGAAAATTTTTCATGGAAAAGGGAAAACAGGTTGTACATGGGAATTATGAATGATCTGCAGATTTAGTTTAAATGCAAACTGTCAGTAAGAAGATCCTTGAAATAGCGTGCTTCTCACAAGCTGCTGCAGAGATTGCAATTCATTACGGAGCCCAAAGAATTGAGCTGTGTCATGATTACAGGTCAGGAGGTGTTACTCCCTCAATCCATGCAATAAAAGGGGTTAGAAAAATCACTGTTTTGCCGGTGTTTGCAATGATTCGTCCACGATCAGGAGATTTTCACTACAGCGGGGAAGAATTTACTGAAATGAAGAATTCTTTACTGAGAATCAAAAATGCAGGTGCAGACGGGTTTGTTTTTGGTATCCTTGACGAGAATAAATCTCTGGATACCGAAAGATGTAGCGAACTGGTTAGATTGGCATATCCCCTGCCCTGCACACTGCACCGTGCCTTTGATTATACGGGCGATTTTCCGGAAAAAATTGATAAGGCTGTAAGTATTGGTTTTAAACGAATCCTTACATCAGGTGGCCGGGGAAATTGCATCAAAAATATTCCGACGCTGAAGGAGATTGTCAGTTACTCGGCTGGCAGGATTGAAATCATTGCCGGAGGTGGTATTAGAAGCAAAAACCTTCACAATCTACTGAACATTAATGGATTGAATGAATTTCACAGCTCGGCAATCCCGCATTCGGATACTAATCTTCCCTACCCTGGTGAAATTCTTAAAATACAGGAAATCCTCCTTCTGAAACAAAACGAATTAGTTGTCAGGCAAAAATGAATTGCCCTCTCTGCAAATCAAACGGACCGTTCCGGCAAAATTCTGATGCATTGAAGCGCACGCTAAATTTTTGCCCAGTGTGCCATCTGGTTTTTACCGGGAGGGAATTTCTGCCCGACCAGAAAACTGAAAAAATCAGGTACCTGGAACACAATAATGCAATTGATAACAGGGAATATCTTGCATGGCTCAAATCCCTTGTAAAGGCCAGTCTGCGCCATTTCTCTCCCAATATGCGTATTTTGGACTTTGGCTGTGGGCCTGTGAAAGCTCTCGCCAAAGTATTAAGAGAAGAAAATTACCAATGCCTTTCCTTTGATCCTATATTCTATCCCCTGCTGCCTGAAGGTAAATTTGACGCAATCTTTGCAATCGAAACAGCAGAACATTTTTTCAATCCGAAGAATGAATTCCATAAACTGATCACCATGCTGAACAACAAAGGATTCCTTTTTATTGCCACATACACCTGGGATGAAACCACTGATTTTACAAGGTGGCATTACGCAAGGGACATCACACATGTATCCTTTTATCATCAAAACACTATGAAATGGATTGAATCCTTTTTCGGTCTGGAGCTTATTGAAACCGGGGAAAAAAGAACCTTTTTATTCAGGAAATTGAATTAATTCCGGTTTTATTTCTACGCCTTTTTGTCTTACGGAATATATTTTCAATTAATTTTAAGACTTTGATTCATTTTAAAAACACAAATGCAAAGATTTCACCTACTACTCTTGCTGGCAGTTTTAATTGCTTCCTGCGGACAAAACGATACGAGTCGAGACAAATCCATCGAAGGAAAACTCTTTATAATTGGTGGTGGCAGCCGACCTGAAATCCTTCTGAACAGAATGATTGAGGAAGCCGGACTGTGGGAAAAGGGATATGCCATTGTGCTTCCTATGGCCAGTGAGGAACCTGATACTGCCATTTATTATGGAAAAAAACAGTTGATTGACCTGGGTATGACCCGTGTGGAAGGACTTCATTTTATCAGGGACAAGGAACCAAACCCGGGGTGGATAGATTCTCTGGCAAACGCTTCCCTTATCTACATCTCGGGAGGTGACCAGAACCGCTTTATGTCCACTGTGAAAGGCACTGCCATTGAAGAAGCCATTTGGATGGCTTACAATCATGGTGCTGTAATTGCAGGTACCAGTGCAGGTGCAGCTGTTATGAGTGAAAAAATGATTACCGGAAATGAATTAAGATACCCTGACTACAGTGAAACATTCCGTAACATTGAATCGGAAAATATTGAATTGGATAGGGGACTTGGACTTATCACCACGGCAATCATTGACCAGCACTTTGTAAAAAGAAGCAGGCACAACAGGCTGATAAGTGCTGTAATTGAACATCCCGGTTTGTTGGGAATTGGTATTGATGAAGCAACAGCTATTTTGGTAACCGGCAATACTGCCGAGGTGGTAGGTGATTCGCAGGTGTTGGTTTTCAAAAACCCACTGGGTTCAAAACACTTTTTCAAGGAAAAACTTGGTGCAAGGCAAATACGCCTGGATATTTACCTGCCGGGCGATACATTCAAAATTCTCAAATAATAACATCGAATTATTTGCCAGGCCAGATTATTACCATGCAAATTTTTTAAAGAGCAGTTCCAATCCGCTTATGCCATTTATCTCCGAAAGGTCGGTGACAATATAATGTGCTCCTGCATTTTTCAGTTCCTTCTCATTGTTTTCACGGGCTATACCCAAAACCAGGCCAAATTTTCCCTTTGTTCCTGCCTCCACTCCAGAAACCGCATCTTCTATAATAATGCTTTCAGCCGGGGTGACTCCCAATTCACGAACTGATTCAAAGAAAATTTCAGGCTCTGGTTTACCTTTCAGGCCACGCTCGGCCGATATTTCACCATCCACCCGCACTTCAAAAAAATGCAACAAACCAGCCCTTTCTAAAACAGGTTTACAATTTTTACTGGATGAGGCCACTGCTGTTTTAATGCCTGCATTTTTTAATTCCTTTAAAAGCTCAACCGAAGAGGAAAAAACTTCCACTCCTCGGACAGCAAGTATTTCGTTAAACTTGGCGTTCTTTCTGTTGCCTAGTCCGCATATGGTAAGTTCTTCCATATAGTCTGCCGGCAAACCAAATGGAAGATGAATATTCCTGCTTAAAAGAAAAGATTGAACCCCCTGGTATCGTGGCTTACCATCAACATAAGTAAGATAATCGCTTTCATGATCAAATTCACTGAAACGCCTGCCGGTTTCCCTGCCATAATCCATTAAAAACTCATCAAACATAGCCTTCCATGCCATAGCATGAACTTTTGCAGTATTGGTAATCACACCATCCAAATCAAAAATGACTGCTTTAAAACTATATTCACCCATCTGTTAATTTGTTTGCCAATTGATTTGTAAAAATAATTATCCGGGCCAAATCTTTTATAAATTTATAGCCTGTACTTATAAATTCAAGAAGTGAATTTTTATATAAAAAAGCTGATTGAGGCCGGTGAGAATCAGCAATTGGATTTTAAGTTTGAGATCAACGATTCGCGCAAGATTGCACGAACACTTGTTGCTTTCTCCAATACCGACGGGGGAACTATTCTGATTGGTGTGAAGGATAATGGCAGGATTGCCGGAATACGGTCGGATGAGGAATACTATATGTTGGAAGCCGCAGCCCAGATGTATTGTAACCCGCCTGTTAATTTCTCAGCAAAACAATGGGAAATTGATAACAAAATCATTCTGGAAGTTACCGTGCCAAAAAGCAGCACTATACCCCATTTCGCAAAATCAGAGGATAATAAATGGCTGGCCTACATAAGAAAGAACGATGAAAATATTCTTGCAAACTCTGTTCTCATTAAATTATGGAGAAGGAGTAAAAGAAAATACGGGACTTTTCTGACCTACCGTGAATACGAAAAATGGCTGCTTAATTACCTCAATGGTAATAAAACGATCACAGCTTCGCAGTTCTGCAAATTGACCGGCCTCTCAAGACACAGAGTTGAAATCATTCTGGTTAACCTGATTATTATGGGTGCAATTGAAATGGATTTTTTTGAATCCGGTTTTATATACAGGCTTACGCAACCCCAACCATAAAAAAAGCCACTGCTGGCAAAGTGGCTTTTCGTTATATTAATTTAGCTGCTTAGATTAAAATTGCAATTCTAATCAGCAGGTTGGTACCCAACACGGTCATTACAGTTGCACCCATGGCAGCAACCATTTTTCCTGCATCACCATGATACTTTATTTCAGTTACCACAGCTTTCAGAGCAAGGGGAAATGTAGGCATTGAAAGAAAAAACCAGGGTGAGGAAAACCCGAATACGGGAATCATTACAGCAATAAAGAAAGTCAGAAACATACCACCCGCATAAATATAGACCGCTTTTTGTTTTACAAAATAGATCACAAGATGTTTTCTGCCACCTTGTTTGTCAGCCTCCACATCGGGAAATTCATTCAGAAACAAAAGAAGTGATGTGAGGATACCAGAAGGCACAGAGATCCATACAACTGATTTTGGTATAAAACCTGCAAAAGCCATATCAGGAGTAGCTGTCATGGCTAAATAAGTTCCAATCACAACAAATGAACCCAAAGTAAGACCTGAGAATAACACACCCAGCATATATCTTGCCATATACCTTGTATAGAATACTATGGTAAGTGCTCCAAGCAGGGAAATCACCATGATGGACCAGTGAGAAACAATAGAAAAATACAAACCAATGAGGAATGCACCAATCAAGGTTCCAACAGCAGCTGCATGTACTTTGGATGGATTTGTTTTCCCTGTCACAATCATTCCGCTGCCTCCGCTAAAAGGACTTCTGACAGTATTAAAATCAATACCGGTTTTATAATCGGAATATTCATTAAAAAGATTTACGAATGCATGAGCCGTAAGAACACCAATAACCAGAATTATTGCATGCACCCAGTTAAAATCAACCGGTCAGGCATAATAACTGTTTGTAGCAGCCAGTCCGATAAAAACCAGTTATACAGCAAGTACCAGGAAATTTGCTCTTATCTGCGCCATCCATACTGAAAAGCGACTAACATTCTCCATGAAAATAATTTTTGAATTGATTGAACAAGACGCAAATCAAGTGTTTATTTTACCCGGATTAACTACAAATTTGTTCAAAAATAATTCTCATCCCGGTAAACAGGTATAGGCTCCATACCATACTGTTTGAGGTTTTTTAAGGCTTCTGGAAAATCCCGCGTGAATCCGAGCAGGAAACCCCCGCCACCGGACCCACATAGTTTCAAATAAAACTTATCTGATTGAAGACCTTCTTTCCAGACCTGATTGAAATCGGGGGGAATCATGGGTTGAAAATGCTCCAGTTGCATGGTGGAAAGTTCCTTCAGATTGGAAAAAAACAAATCACTTTTCCCGTGTATCAGGGCATCAATACAACTATTCGTAACAGGAATCAATTGTTCAAACAAAAGGGATCCGAAAGCTTTCTCCCTGGATTTTTCAATAAAAATCTCAACAAGAGGCCCCGTTTTACTTGATTTTCCTGTATTCAGCAGAAAAATGGCACCTGCATGATCTATCGGGCTTTTGGGTAATGTGATAAAACTGATCTTTTCCCTGCCTTCCAATAACATGGGAGACTTAAAATAGCAATTCAGGGGATCGAGTCCCGAACTTATTCCATGAAAATAAGATTCCATTTTCCGGAAAATTTCTTTCAATTCGAGTATGTCCTCCTTTGCGACCGATGTAATTGAGGGAATCTTGTTCACTGCATACTCATCATACAAGCCAGCACAAAGCGCACCTGAACTTCCAATTCCGTAACCAATAGGAATATTGCTTTCAAAGAACATACCCTGGTTTAAATCCTGCTCAAACCGGAGGAAATCAAACTGAAATCCTAACTTTTTGTTTTTATGGAGTTCTTTCAGGAAAAGACCATAATTTTTTAGGTCCTTGTTGGACTGAACTGCAAAATTATAATCGGTGTACCTGTTCCTGTTAATAAAACTTATCTCCCCGCTGAAATGGCCGAAGGGTACCGTAAGTGCCTGCGAGTCGAATATTACAGTGTACTCACCAAAAAGAAGCACCTTCGCGTAATAAACATTCTTGCTGTGTTTCATTTTTATCCATTCATTTTTTCCGGTCCATCTCCCAGTTTATCATCAATCCACCTGCCATCAGGGCAATGCTGGATTAATTCATCCTTTATGAAATCCAACACTTTTATTCTGGATTGTTGGGGATATATCAGGTGGATATTAGGACCTGCATCCAATGTAAAACACAAAGGAACAGCATTTTGTTTGCGAAAATCAACAATTTTTCTAATCATTTGAATTGTTGCGGGTTGCATAAGTATATACCAGGGCGATGAGGCCATCATCAATGCATGCAGTGTCATTGCTTCATACTCTACAATATCAATAAAGCCGTCAAAATCACCCATGCTTAAAATTCCTAATAAGGCACCTGTATGCCTGTTTGCCATTTGATAGCGGGCAGGTGCATAGGGATTATTCTCCATAAGTGCGTGACCCTTTGTGCTGGAAACAGCTTTTGCTCCCGGTTCAACAATCAGAATGGAATCATAAAGATTCATAAAGCTTTTATGCACTAAATGGTTTACAGGTATGGCATATTCATCCGATGATTTCTCCAGCGAATCATTATAACCCCATACGGTATAACCACCGTAAACCGAACGCGAAGCACTGCCCGATCCCAAACGGGCCATGATGGAGGCATTTCTGAAAAACTCCTCCCTCGAAAACTTCCTGCCACCGATTTGTTCCTCCAGGTCGAGAAGGGTCAATGACAAGGCACTCATGGCTGAGGCCGAAGAGGCTATTCCTGAGGAATGAGGAAAAGTGTTCCTGCTGTTTATTCTGAGGAAATTACGACTCACTGCAGGGATAAACCTTTCAACACGCTGAAAAAAATCCTGGATTTTCTGTTCAAAAGCAGGTTGTCTTACACCCTCAAAATAAAACTCAAAACCAGGTCCTTGTTTACCCGGTTTTTCAATTATTTCAGTCCTTGTTACAGTATGTGAACGGGTAATAGTAACACTCAGAGAACTGTTGCATGGTATCTGTACATCTTTTTTACCCCAGTATTTCACCAGTGCAATATTGGAAGGACTTTTCCAGGCAGATGATGCAAAATTATTGCTCATGCGTTTTACCGAAATGTTGTTTATTTAAGGCTATTTCACTGAATGTCAAAATAGTTTGCATTCCAAACTTAGTGAAATATTTCAATAATTCATCTTTGCCACCCTGCCAGGTAACCATATAAAAATCTCCCCCCCAGGCACCCAGCGATTTCATCTCTCCTTCAAAATCAGGAAACCGGGATTGTTTAACGGGTTTTTGATTCAAAACTCCTGCAATAAGTTCTTCATGTTCTAATATCAGGGAATTAAACTCTCCGATATTTTCTGCCAGCAGGAATCTTCTTGTCAGTGCCGTTGCCTTATCCACATGGCCGGGATATTTCTCAGCCGTCTTCAGAAAATTGCGAACACTTGCATCAGAGGATTTTTTATTACCCGAATACAAAAAATAGATGAAGTGTTGATATCCGGGATAAAAATTGACTTTTTCAATGCGTGGCTGGCGGTGATGCAAACTGTAAACGATGGGGTAATTTGCACGCGAGGCTGCAACATCATAGCCTGAGCCCCTGGTTGTCCTGAAGTAAAATTCAAACAAATCAATCTCTGCCAGAAATGCAATATTGGAAAGTAAGGTAGAACTGCTGCCAAAACCCCAATCCCTCTCAAAATCGAGGTTTGTTTCAATTCTAAGTCCTCCTTCAGCAGGATACCAGCGGGAATTCATTTCCATTGCCGTAAGGAGGTATTCCCTTAATCTTTCAGCCACCCCAACCAGATTTGTTGACTGAATGGCAAGATGCCTGCCCGCCAAATCAGCACTGAACCATTCCTTTCCCAAAACATTTGCCTGCCAGAGAATTCCGTCAAAATCGGGTGTATAGGATACTGTCAGCGACTGGCCCTTGTTAACAGGCAGAGCAAGCGCCTCGGCTCCGTGCAAAACGAGATATTCCGATGTTATCAGCAATTTCCCGTTGGAATAAAACCGGCGAGGGCCCGTATGCATAAAACCCAACTGCTATTTGTTTACAGGTAATACCCTTATTTTTTCAAGAAAAGCCTGTACCCCTGAAAATGAAACCTTGCGTGTTTTAAAATAATCAAATGCCTGTTTCTTCTCAGATTCATTGGCACCCAAATGGTTCAGTATGTTCATCAGGTGCATTTTCATATGTCCTTTCTGAATTCCCTTTGTTACAAGGGACTTCAATGCGCCAAAGTTGTTTGCCATTCCAACCGATGCAGTTATCATCATAAGTTCCTCAGCACCCGGATTTCCAAGCATGCTGAGTGAAACTTTGGCCAGAGGATGCAGTGAAGTCAATCCTCCAACAGTGCCAAGTGCCAGAGGAAGTGTGAGATTATATCTGAAATAGCCATTGCTGATATCAACATCCGTAAGGGATTTATACCTTCCGTCGCGTGCCGCATAGGTATGCCCACAGGCTTCAATAGCCCGAAAATCATTACCTGTGGCAAGAGCTATGGCATCAATGCCATTAAATATTCCCTTGTTGTGCGTAGTTGCTCTGTGCACATCTGCCTGAGCAATTCTCACCGCTTTTTCAAATTTGTCAACGAACTGATCAGCTGTTAGTTCATTATCAATATCCCTGAAATTTTCCACCTCTGTTTCAAGGTTAATACTCACCAGACACTCCGGGGTATAATTCGATAAAATGGACATGATAATATGACAATCTTTTTCAGAACCGGTAAAATAATCGCTCTCACTTAGAAAATCCTTTAATATGAATGCAAATTCCTCAAGGCAGGAATTGATGAAATTCGCACCCATTGAGTCGCGTGTGTCAAAAGTAGCTTTCAACTGGTAATAATCCGGCATTGAATGAGTCATATCCACAATCTCAATATCAAGAATTCCCCCGCCTCTCCTACGCATGTTGGCCGTTATATGAAAGGTTTCCCTGTGGATTTTTTCCTTTAAATCATTGATGGCAAAGTCAAATTTTCTTACATCCCCCTTCCAGAAGAAATGCACCTGACCAATTTTTTTTGTACCAAGAATCTTTGCCTGGAATCCGCCTTTATCGTACCAGAATTTTGCACTATTGGCAGCTGCAGCGATTACAGAGCTTTCTTCAATCACCATGGGAACCAGGTAATCCTTGCCATTGATTAAAAAGTTGGGCGCAACACCAAAAGGAAAAGGGAAATTGGATACGGTATTTTCACTGAATTCATCGAGCAATTTCTGTGTTTTTTCATCTCCATGCCAAAAGGATTTAATGAAAACGGAAAAAGATGGATCATCCATCCATTCAGCAATCAGATTGATCTTTCCCTCTTTATTCAGCCTTGAAAAACCTGATATAAATTTTTTGTTTTTCATACAACAAATCATTAATTAATGGAATCAGTAACTGTAAATTCTGACCATCATAATTAACTAAACAAGATACTAAAAAAAAAGTTTACCCCAAGTAATCATTTTTACAGGTACGATGGAAACCTTGTCTTTATACAGCTTTAACAAGTGTGCAAAGGTGCAACATAAAAAATTCATTTCCATATACTATTTGCTGTAAAATCTTCACATTAATGAATTCAGCAGAAATTAGAATTTCAGTTATGATTAATTTTAAATATATTGCTATCTTTATACTTCATTGTATTCTGTCATTCAGGAAAGAAAATTGTATAGTTTAAAAGGCTCTGAAATAAAAATTTACAAGCTGTTAAAATGAACTTCCAAACAATTATTTTCGAACAGAAAGATAGTACGGGGATAATTAAGCTGAACCGGCCCGAAGCCTTGAATGCCCTTAATTCAGGTTTTTTTCGTGAATGCGACGCCCTGTTGAACGAAGTTTCTAAATTGAAGGGTATTCGTGTTTTAGTCATTACAGGTGAAGGAAAAGCATTTGCCGCCGGTGCCGATATCGCCGAGATGTCGGATATGTCCCCCGAAGATGGAAGAAAATTCTCATCCGCAGGCCAAACCCTGTTTAACAGGATTGAAAATTATCATCTTCCCGTAATTGCTGCAGTGAACGGTTTTGCACTCGGCGGGGGCTGTGAGCTGGCTATGGCCTGTGATTTCCGTTATGCCTCCGAAAAGGCGAGATTCGGACAGCCTGAAGTCAACCTGGGTATGATACCCGGCTTTGCAGGAACACAGCGATTGCCAAAACTTGTGGGTATGGGGAATGCTCTTCACCTACTTTTTACAGCAAATATTATCGACGCAGAAGAAGCTCTCAGAGTTGGATTGATTCAGAAAATTTTTCCGCATGACTGGCTCATGGACGAAACACTTGCAATTGCTAAACTGATAGCCTCCAAAGGTCCGAATGCAATGAAAAAAGTTAAGAAGGTGTCACATCTGGGTTCAAATATGAGCTTTGAAGATGGGTGCAAACTGGAAACGGAGGAATTCGGCAGCCTTTTTAAAAACGAAGGAGAAGAGGGAATGAAAGCCTTCCTTGAAAAAAGACAACCCAACTGGGATTAATATTTTAACGATTCAGATATGGATTACTCTATGAAACTGCAAAAAGTAGCAGTATTGGGAGCTGCAGGAAAAATGGGCAGTGGTATCACATTGCTTACCATCCTGGAAATGGCCAATCAGATGCTGAAGGTTGAAAACTATGGCAAAACATATATTTTATATGCCATCGATGTTTCTGACGAAGCGCTTAGAGGCCTTCAAAAATACCTGAGGTCTCAAATACTGAAAGTTGCTGAGAAAAAGACAGTCTGGCTCAGGAAAGTCTACGAAAACAACAAAAACCTGATCGAGAATGAGGAGATCATTCATCATTATGTAAACGAAGTGATGAGTATCCTCCGTCCAGGTAAATCAGTTGAAGCAGCTAATGAAACATACCTTGTATTTGAGGCAATCAGTGAAAACATGGATCTTAAAACGAAAATCTTCTATTCAATTAATCAGAATAATCCCAATCAGCCCTGGTTCCTGTCCAACACATCTTCCATACCAATTGGTGAACTGGATAAGAAAGCAAATCTGCAGGGAAGAATCATCGGCTTTCATTTTTACAATCCTCCTGCCGTGCAGAAACTGGTCGAACTTATCTCATCGGATAAAACTGTAGCTGAACTGAAGGAGTTTTCCCTCGAATTTGCCAGGAACCTGGGGAAAAAAATCATCCACTCCAATGATGTGGCAGGCTTCATCGGTAATGGGCACTTTATGCGCGATTCCCTGTTTGGAATAAATCTTGCCGAAAGAATTTCAAAAAAATTATCCCTTCCTGAGGCCATTATGGCAGTGAATAAAGTGAGCCAGGAGTATTTAATCCGTCCAATGGGTATTTTCCAGTTAATGGATTATGTGGGTTTAGATGTTTGTCAGCTCATTATGAGGGTGATGAATCCTCATTTCCCCGGTGAGAACATTCACAGCAAATTGCTCGATCTGATGAACGGGCAGGCAATAAAAGGAGGGCAGAATTCTGATGGCTCACAAAAAGACGGTTTTCTAAAATATGAAAAAAACCAGCCCGTTGCGGTATATGATCCTGGTGCAAAAAAATATATCCCGTTTGAGTCAATTCTTGAAAAGGTAATAAGTTACCTGGGTGAGCCTCCGGCTGACTTAAAACCATGGAAAGCAATTGTGAATGCACAGGACAAGGAAACTATCCTGAAGGAATTTTTCTGTGGACTAACAACACTGAATACCAATGGTGCAAAACTTGCCCTGGAGTATTTCAATCATTCTGCTTCCATTGCAAAGCAACTGGTTTCTGATAAAATCGCTCTTTCTGAAGGTGATGTAAATGCGGTTCTCATGAATGGATTTTACCACGCCTATGGTCCGGTTAACTCTTACATAAAAGACTGAACAATGAGAAAGCTGAGAAAAAAAGTATATATGGCTGCCGGATACAATACCATTTCACTTGGTACCGGAAGAAAAGAGTTTCATCCGCAAAAACCCCGGCCGGGACTTGAAGATTACATAAAGGAAGCAGGTCAGGCATTTCTGAAGCAGATTGGTGGAGCCGAAAAGGTGGATGATTGCGTGGTTGGAAATTTCA
Source organism: Bacteroidota bacterium (assembly GCA_037446695.1). Taxonomy (GTDB): domain Bacteria; phylum Bacteroidota; class Bacteroidia; order Bacteroidales; family PUMT01; genus JBBIHY01. The sequence goes on along the minus strand of JBBIHY010000012.1, from coordinate 50,144 downwards.
TGGCATCAAGGTTTAACAAACAGGCCAACTTGCCCGGATTCTTTCCCATGATTGATGCAGGCCTGCGGTATAAACCTGCTTGCAGCGTGGAAGGCGCATGTGCTTCCGGGGGTCTTGCCCTGGCCTCAGGAATCAGGTCGGTTCTTGCTGAAACCTCAGACATCACTTTTGTCCTTGGATTTGAAGTGCAAAATACCGTAAAAGCAATATACGGGGCAGATATCCTCGCTGGTGCAGGCTGGTTTCCAAAAAGAAAGGAAGGCCATGCCTACTTTTTTCCCGGACAGTTCAGCAACAGGGCGGGTGTTTACTTTGAAAAATTTGGCAGGGAAAAAACCCGCAAGGCGTTTGCACGCTGGTACAGGAACGCTATTGAAAACGCAAGGTTATGCAGCACTGCACAGGAATTCCATAACACCGAAGCAGAATTGGAGGCAGTTGCCTTAACGGAACCCAACGCGGCTGTATTTACCGATCATCTGAATGTATTCGATTGCTCCAAGGTCTCAGACGGTGCTTCTGCCATCGGAATTTTTTCGCAGGAAGGACTGAAAAAGGCCGGTATACCAAAAAGTCAGGCAATTGAAGTGGTCGGATTTGCACAGGTGGAAGAAGATATTACACAAGACCCCATCGATCCCACCAGGCTCACAACCATGCAGGAAGCAATCCGTCAGGCTTTTATTTCAGCAGGTATCACTAAAGATGATTTGGCCACAGTGGAAACGCATGACTGCTTTACCATTGCAGGAATTATGTCAGTTGAAGCTCTCGGTTTCGCTGAACATGGCAAGGGAAGCGATTTTGTGCTGGCGGGTGAAACAGCCCGAAACGGCAAAATACCGATTAACACTACCGGGGGGCTAATCGGCTGGGGGCACCCTGTTGGTGCCACAGGTGTACACCAGGCAGTTACAATCCTGGAGCAATTGACAGGCAATGCGGGCGATGCACAGATAAGTATTGACCCAAAACGACCCTACGGAATGACCATAAACATGGGTGGAGATGACAAGACACTGGTAGCCATCGTTTATAAAAAAGCTGAATAAAATGCAGGGAAACAGGGTCTGTCAACTGTTCAATATCAAATATCCTGTTATCCAGGCAGGAATGGTGTGGTGCAGTGGATGGAAACTTGCTTCATCAGTTAGTAATGCCGGCGGATTGGGTCTGATTGGCTCGGGATCCATGAACCCCGAATTGTTGCGTGAACACATCCGTAAATGCAAATCAGCCACAACCAGCCCCTTCGGTGTAAATGTGCCCCTCCTCTACCCCCATACCACAGAAAATATCAGGGTAATTCTCGAGGAAAATATAAAAATCGTATTCACTTCAGCAGGTAATCCCAAATCCTACACTCCCATGCTGCAGGAAAACGGAATTACAGTGATTCATGTGATTGCCAATGAGAAATTTGCCCTGAAAAGCCTTGAAGCCGGTGTGGACGGACTTGTTGCCGAGGGTTTTGAAGCAGGTGGACACAATGGAATTGAGGAAAATACCACCATGGTGCTTGTTCCCCTTATCAGGAAACTCACAGATAAACCCCTTATCGCTGCCGGAGGAATTGCAACCGGCAGAGGAATGCTTGCTGCAATGGCATTGGGCGCCGACGGGGTTCAGATTGGCAGTCGTTTTGCAATTTCAACAGAATCCTCTGCGCATCAAAATTTTAAACAAAGGGTGGTTGAAGCCGGAGATGGAGAAACCATCCTCACATTTAAAAAGCTGGTGCCGGTGAGAATGATTAAGAATAAGTACTTTGAAGAAATTAAAGCAGCCGAGGATCGCTGTGCAAGCAATGAAGAATTGGACAGAATTCATGGAAAAGGAAAATCTCAGCTGGGCATTTTCGAGGGCGACCTCGAAAATGGAGAGCTGGAAATTGGTCAAAATGCTGCCTTGATAAATGATATAAAACCTGCTGCTGAAATCATGGAAGAAATTATTGGGGAATATAACAGCCGTTTGAATGAGCTGAATTCAATCAATTATTAACATCTTCATATTTCATTATTATGAACTTTGAATTTACCGAAGAACAACTGATGATACAACAGGCTGCCAGGGATTATGCGCAGCGGGAACTTATCAAGGACGTTTTGCAAAGGGATACCAGTATGGAATTCCCTGCTCATCATGTGAAAGCATTGGCAGAACTGGGATTTATGGGTATGATGACCAACCCGAAATACGATGGCGGCGGTATGGATACAGTTTCCTATGTACTTGCCATGGAGGAAATATCCAAGGTCGATGCATCTGTAAGTGTGATAGTTTCCGTCAATAATTCCCTGGTATGCTATGGAATTGAGGCTTTTGGCACCGAGGAACAAAAAGAGAAGTACCTGAAACCTCTCGCAAGAGGTGAAATCCTTGGTGCATTCCTGCTTTCAGAACCCGAAGCCGGTTCCGACGCGACCATGCAACGCACCACTGCCGAGGAAAAGAAAGACCATTACCTGTTGAACGGTACCAAGAACTGGATTACCAATGGCAATTCTGCTTCAGTTTACCTGGTAATGGCTCAAACTCATCCGGAAAAAGGGCACAAGGGAATTAACGCCTTTATAGTGGAGAGAAATTCTCCGGGAATCACGATTGGTCCGCATGAGGATAAAATGGGCATGCGCAGTTCCGATACACATTCGGTGATGTTCAATGATGTGAAAGTGCCAAAGGAAAACCGTATTGGTGAAGACGGCTTTGGTTTTAAGTTTGCCATGAAAACCCTGGAAGGGGGAAGAATCGGGATTGCCGCACAGGCATTGGGTCTGGCATCCGGAGCTTACGAAAGGGCTCTTCAGTATTCAAAAGAACGGAAGGCATTTGGCACCGAAATAGCAAACCACCAGTCCATTGCATTCAAATTAGCCGACATGGCCACTCACATTGAAGCTGCCAGGTTCTTCTGTCTGAAAGCTGCTTGGCTGAAGGACCAGGGAAAGCCTTACGGTTACGCCAGTGCCATGGCTAAACTCTTTGCTGCTGATACAGCCATGTGGGTAACAACAGAGGCTGTTCAGATTCACGGTGGTTACGGCTATGTTAAGGAATACCATGTGGAAAGACTCATGCGGGAAGCAAAACTTACGCAAATCTACGAGGGAACATCAGAGATTCAGAAGATCGTTATTTCACGGGAAATACTAAAATAGAATAGAAAAAGCTTTTGAGAATTTTGGAATGATGGAGGGATGGAGTAATGGATGGTTGGTTGGATGGTTTGTTGGAATTAAATTTCAAATGCAGAATATTGAATATAGAATAATGAAATAAGAAAACTCAGGGCTAATTACACAATACAAAGAGTCAAGATCACCTACTTCTTGTTCTTTGGAATTTAATGGAATCTGGTGTTTGAAAATTGTTTTTTCCTTTGACTATGTACCATAGACCAATTAATTTTTCCTGATTAAATTTGTTTAGCATAAATCCTTAAAGATGAAGATACTCGTTTGCATAAGTAATGTACCCGACACCACAACTAAAATCAAGCTTACGGCTGATTCTAAAAATATTGACCTGACCGGGGTGCAGTGGATCATCAATCCATGGGATGAACTGGCACTCACCCGTGCCGTTGAACTCAGGGAAACGCAATCTTCAGTTGTTCAGTCGGTCATCGTGGCAACCGTCGGTACAGCTGAAACTGAAGCCACCCTGAGAAAGGCCCTTGCTATTGGAGCTGATAAAGCTTACAGGGTAGATGCAAAGGCACAGGATGCCTGGTTTGTTGCCAACCAGTTGGCCGAAGTGGTGAAAAAGGAAAATCCCGATGTGGTTTTTACAGGAGTGGAATCCAGCGATTTTAACGGCTCTGCTGTCGGGGGGATGTTGGCAGAGCTTATGGATATAAACTCCGTTTCATCCGTAACTTCCTTTCATATTGATAACGGACAGGTAATTGTAAGCCGTGAAATGGACGGTGGACAGGAACAGATTGCCCCTTCCCTGCCCTTGCTGGCTGTTGTTCAGAAAGGAATTGCCATTGAACCAAGAATTCCGGCCATGAGAGGCATCATGATGGCAAGACAGAAACCACTCGAGGTATTGCCTCCTGTGGAAGTACAGGCTCTGGTTGTAACTGAAACCTATGAACTGCCAAAACCAAAGTCGGCCTGCAAAATGATTGAAGCTGAAAAAGCTGAACAGATGATACTACTGCTGCACCAAGAAGCCAAAGTGATTTAACAATTAATTGTGATTAAAATGAATATTTTAATATACATCGAGTTACAGGATGGTAAATTCAAAAAATCTGCTTTTGAACTGATCTCTTTTGCCAAAGCCCTTCCGGGTAGTAAAGAAATCACGGTTTGTTTTTCAGACTCAGTTGCTGCTGATAAAACAGATAGTTTGTTTGTTTACGGGGCATCAAAAGCCATTGAACTGAAAATGACAGGAGCCATTTTTCAGGAAGGAGAAGTTGCCTCAGCCCTTACTCAACTGGCTGAAAAAACAAATTCCTCCCTGGTCATTCTGCCCCACAGTTCCAGGGGGAAAGCCATTGCACCCAGGCTGTCGGTTAAATTGAAAGCTGCGTACCTTCCTGCTGTCTCTGGTTTCACAGCCCAAGGCAGCGATGTGATATACAGGAAAAAAGTGTATTCCGGGAAGGCCGAGGGACTCTTCCATGTAAACAGTGAACGCAGGATTCTCACCATTTCCGGCAATTCATTCGGCATACATCCTTCCGCAGAAAAAAAATCCCTTACTATGGAAACATTTCGGCCGGCTGCAGGTAAACAATTTGAAAACAAACTGCTTAGCACAAGGAAAGCTGAGGGGAAAATTCTTCTCTCAGATGCCGAAGTGGTTGTTTCGGCTGGTCGCGGTATGAAAAGTCCCGAAAACTGGAAACCTGTGGAAGAACTGGCCGAAATACTTGGCGCTGCCACAGCCTGCACCCGTCCCGTCTCAGATGAAGGATGGAGACCCCATTCAGAGCATGTGGGACAAACAGGAAAAATTGTTGCACCTAATCTGTATATTGCACTGGGCATTTCAGGAGCCATACAGCACATTGCAGGTATCAGCTCTTCCAAAGTTATTGTTGCGGTAAACAAAGACCCCGAAGCACCTATCTTCCAGGTGGCCGATTATGGCATCGCGGGTGACCTGCAGGAGGTACTGCCAAAACTGGTTGAGGGAGCAAGGGAATTAAAAAAATCGGGTTAAATTTTTCTAAATTATCATTGCCAAATCAAACAAAACCGGTTCGGGCATTTGTTTGAGTGTTTCAAAAATGGCTGTATTCCTGGCAAACATGTACATTTCACTTTTTACCGAGATGTTGCTGAATTTCTTCAGGTACTTCACCATGGGATCGTTCTCCTGCAGATAAATGGTAATAAAGGAATATTCCGAGCCAAGGTTGATATTGTTTGCATGTCTGAAAAGGGCATCCAGTGCTTCGGGACAGTCATCATGGGCGTAAAGCACCATGGATAACTGCATAATAGGTTTATTGTTCTCAATGGGATGAGGAACACGCATAAACAGGTTAAAAAACCGCATCAGGGTGTTTACCGTTTTGATCGGCATATTCAATTTCAGTACATTGTATGTCCTGTAAGGACCCTCGTCCCACACGGCAGTCATGGCCTTTATCCTGCCGTTTTCCCTGGCCAGCAGGAAACTACTCAAATCCATTCCCCTTATGTTACTTATAAAATGTCTAAACTGGTCTTCGGTCAATACGGGAGAAATTTTGAAATTCCTGCAGTACCTGTTATACAATTCCAGCATTTCAGGAATATCTTCCTCCCCGGCCTCATCCAGTTCAAACCTGTCTGGTATCTTTTTAAATCGTATCGGGATAATATTGAACACCAGGTTGTCGCCTAAATAATGAGCAGGCGGCATACCTGCTCTTCCACTTGTAAAAACCAAAGGAAGTTTATTTTCCTTTAAAAAATTAACCACTACCAGATCGGCATCGCTGGCATAAAGTCGGTCAATTGCGGTCTTCACCAGCCTGAATGTTGCCATACCACTTCGGAACTCTGGTTCCAGCCGAAGATCGTGCATGTACCCGACTTTGTAAATTTTATCAAGAATTTTGCACCGAAAATGTACAACACCAACCAAGCCAACAATCCTTTCATCTGCCATGGCCACAAAATGCCAGGCACCGGGGTCAATGAGCCTCTGCAACCTGTTAAAATGTGGTGCCCTGCTGGGATAGAATGTAATCATTCCTTTTTGCGGGCATCTTCTGGAAAGGGCCAGTATCTGTTTATTGTCAGATTCTTCCGCTAGTCTGATGTGAAGTTTTGACATAAAATCGTATTAAAGTCCTAAACTTAAGGCAACCATTTCGGCAATATCCAAATTTTTAACTTCCTCTTCTCTGTTATTGTATTTAATGCCATCTGTTAACATTGTCATGCAAAACGGGCAGGCAGTAGCTACTATCTCAGCGCCGGTTTTCAGTGCCTCTTCAGTTCTTTCTTCGTATACTTCTTTACTTCCGGGTTCCGCTTCTTTAAACATCTGGGCACCTCCGGCTCCGCAACACAAGGCAAAACTTTTGTTACGGGGCATTTCGGTTATTCCTTCAGCCAGCAATTTTATCACATCCCTGGGGGCGTCATATTCGTTATTTCCCCTGCCCAGGTAACAAGGGTCATGAAAAGTAATTCTCTTTTCAAGGAAAATGGATTTGGAAACTTTCAATTTACCCTCCTGTGCCAGTTTCTTCAGTAACTGGGAATGATGCGTTACTTCGTAGTTCCCTCCCAGTTCAGGGTATTCATTTTTAAATATGTTAAAACAATGCGGGCAACAGGTAATGATTTTCTTTACCTGGTAATTGCCCAGTGTCTCCATCACCTTTTGAGCCTGCATCTGAAACAGCATTTCATTACCGGCCCGGCGCGCAGGATCTCCGTTGCAAGTCTCCTCCTTACCAAGCACAGCATAACTGATACCAGCATGATTGAGAATCCTGGCAAAAGCCATGCTCACCTTTTTGTACCTGTCGTCAAATGCCCCGGCACATCCTACCCAAAAAAGGTATTCAGGATTTTCACCCCTTGCATGTAAATCTGACATTACAGGTACTATGTATTTTTCATCGCTCATAATAGGTTGAACTCTTTACATTTCTGCCCATTTTAATCTGTCTTCGGGTGAATATTGCCAGGGAGCACCGTTGTTTTCAATATTGGCAAACATCAGGTTAAGCCCCGAAGGTGCCGCTGCTTCTTCCATAACCAGATACCTTCTCATATCTACGATCAGAGTTGGATGATTAATGTTTATGGGACATTCCTGTGCACAGGCGTTGCATGTTGTACATGCCCACAATTCCTCCTCGCTCACATAGTTGCGTAACAATGATTTTCCATCCACAAATGTTTTTCCATTTTTGATCATACCCGGACCTTTTTCCTTCATCCTTGCTCTTAGGTCGACAAATATTTTGCGCGGGGACAGTTTCTTCCCGGTAATATTTGCAGGGCAAACAGCTGTGCATCGGCCACATTCGGTACAGGCCAGTGAGTCCAGGTAATTCTTCCATGTGACATCCTCAGCATCTTTCACCCCAAACCTGGCCGGGGCATCAGTGGATTCAGGCATCTGACCGGTCATCATGGCTTTTACCTCCCTTTCTATCTCAGGCATATTTGGCAGGTAACCAAGTGGTTCCAGTCTGCTTAAAAATACATTAGGTACCGAAGTAAATACATGAAAATGCTTCGAATACGGAAGAATATTTGCAAAAATAAAAATCAGGAGGATATGTGCCCACCAGTTCACCTCGTGAAAAATATGAGCGGACTGCAGATTATCTGCATCCACAAGATATGGCTGCAATACCCTGCTTACCGGGTAGAACCCCTTGTAACCATCCGCATGCAATGCAATATATCCAATGTTCATTCCAAGGAGCGAAACCATCAGAAGCAAAATCATACTCAGTGCAATTACGGCATCGATTTTTGATTTCTGTTTGAGTTCAATGCCGGTAAATCTGTTAATCTTTGTTAAAAGTCGCCTTGCCAGGAATATAAGAATTGCCAGCAGCACAACAAGCGCAAAAATGTCACCCGAACCAATGATTATATCGTACACAACCCCCATAAAACCAAGGCTGCGCTCCATACCGGTTAATCCATCCACTACCATTTCAATACTTCCGATGGTAATGACAATAAAACCCCAGAAAACAAGAGCATGCAAAATCCCGGTAAACGGCCAGCGGAAGATTTTACTCTGTGCAATCGCTACGGTAAGGGTAGTATAAATCCTCAGTCCCATGTTCTTTACAGGAAATGGTTTTGTGAAAGAAAAAAAGAGACGTAACCTGTTGATTGTAAAAGAAAAAACACCTACAGTAATAAGAAATATGCTTAGAAAAATAATTTGTTTTGAATCCATTTTTAATGAATTTATGCAAGGGAAAATAAAACAATTCTTTGAAGAATACAAAAATGAACCTTATATGGAATCATTTTAGAATTTTTTATATTTATCCTCCCAAATCGGCTAATAATAATTTAATAATCATAAAAATTTCCTTAATCTATTTAAAATGAACCGATTAACAGCAAAACAGTTTTTTGTTTTTTTCCTTGGTTTTTTACTTTTCCAGGGACATTTGTTTTCACAGAAAACATATCAATATGAGACCTTTCCGGGAGATCCGCTCAATGCCAGGATTTATACCCTTGATAATGGTCTGAAGGTTTATTTTTCGGTGTATGATGAAGCTCCCCGCATTCAGACCTACATAGCAGTGAGAGTTGGCGGGAAGAATGACCCCGCCGAAACCACCGGCCTTGCACATTATTTTGAGCATATGATGTTCAAGGGAACACCAAACTTTGGCACCCTCGATTGGGAGCAGGAAAAGGTGCTGATTGACCAGATAGAAAATCTGTTTGAAAAATACAGGGTGGAAACCGATGATGCAAAACGTGCTGCCCTTTATCGTAAAATTGACAGCATTTCATTCATTGCATCCGAACTTGCCATAGCGAATGAATACGATAAAATAATGACTGCCATTGGATCAAGAGGAACCAATGCAGGAACTTCCTACGATTATACGATATACATTGAGAATATTCCTTCCAACCAGATTGAAAACTGGGCAATGGTGCAGGCCGACAGGTTTGCTTACCCTGTTCTGAGACTGTTCCATACCGAACTGGAAACAGTTTACGAGGAAAAAAATATGTCGCTTACCAACGACGGAAGAAAAGCCATGGAAGAAATGATGAAGGCCCTCTTTCCGAATCATCCATACGGAAACCAGACTGTTCTTGGCGAGGCTGAGCATTTGAAGAATCCCTCCATGAAGAACATCCGCGAATTTTTTGACAGGTATTATGTTCCCAACAACATGGCAGTGGTTATGTCGGGCGATTTTGATCCCGATGCAACCATTAAAATTATTGATAAATACTTTGGCCGTCTGAAACCATCACCTGTTCCTCCACTTGTGTTTGAGCCTGAGACCCCAATCACCGAACCCATAATCAGGGAGGTAGTAGGTCTTGAAGCAGAAAATGTGCGCATAGCCTGGAGGTTTGGCGGTGCAAACTCTGCCGATATTCCGTATATCAACATGATAAGTATGATCCTCAGTAACGGCAGAGCTGGACTTATTGATCTTAATCTGAACAAAAGGCTGCTTACACTTGGTGCAGGAGCCAGTGCTTCCGGTTATGCCGATTACAGCTCACTCAACCTCATTGGCAGGAACCGTGGAGGCCAAACCCTGGAAGAAGTGAAAGACCTGTTGCTTGGACAGGTGGAATTGCTGAAAAAGGGAGAATTTCCCGACTGGCTTATGGAAGCTGCCATAAACAACCTGAAGCTTCAGGAAATGAGAAGGCTGGAATCCATCCAGGGAAGGGCAATGTCCATGGCTATGAGTTTCCTTAACCACAGACCATATGAGGCAACTGTGAATTATCTCAACGAACTCAGCAATATTACAAAGCAGGATCTTATTGCTTTTGCCAATGAACATCTGAAGGATAACAATTTTGTAGTGGTTTACAAACGCCAGGGGAAGCCCGGCGATATTCTTACAGTTGAGAAACCTCCCATTACTCCCATTCATATCAACAGGGACGCTGAATCGGATTTACTGAAGCAAATTAAAGCAAGCAATATAAGGGAAATAGAACCAGTATTCCTTGATTTCAAAAAGGACATTAAACGTGTGAAAGGTAAAAACGGTATTGAAATTCTGTACAACCAGAATACCGAGAATGCCACCTTCATGCTCACATATTACTTCAACATGGGTAATTACAACGACCCCACTCTTTCCCTGGCTGCTTCATACCTGAATTTCCTTGGAACAAACAAAATGTCGGCTGGGGATATAAGCAATGAGTTTTACAAACTTGCCTGCTCCTTTAGCATTTCTGCGGGTGATGATGAAACAAGTGTGACAATCAGCGGTTTGAGCGATAACCTGGAAAAAGCAATGGCGCTTTTTGATGAACTACTGTGGAATGCCCAGCCCGATGCAAAAGCATTTGAAAACATGGTGGCCAATATTATCAAATCCCGGGAAGACATGAAATCAAACCAGCGTGCCAACTTTGACGGGCTGGTAAACTATGCAACCTACGGACCTGACAATCCTTTTACCTATGGCTTGAAGAACGATGAATTGAAAGAGTTAAACCCGCAAGCCGTTCTGGATAACCTTCGCAAAATGTTCAGTTATCAGCACAGGGTGGTATTCTATGGTCCCCAGGGTCAAAAGAATTTCAGGAATTTGGTAGCCAAATACCACAGGACCCCCAAAAAACTCTCACCGGCTCCTGCTGCAAAAAGGTTTTCACCTCTGGCAACCAATACCAACAGGGTTCTGTTTGCACATTACGATGCCAACCAATCCTACCTGCAAACGGTTTCAAAAGGCATTAAATTCAGCCCTGCCATGCTGCCCCAAATTACCATGTATAACAGTTATTTCGGTGGAGGAATGAATGCTATCGTATTCCAGGAACTGCGTGAAAAACGCGGACTTGCCTATACTGCCCGCTCAAATTATTCGGCACCCTCAAGACCGGATGAATATTATATCAATAACAGTTTTATTGCAACACAAAACGATAAAGTGATTGATGCTTTTGATGCATTCAACGACCTGTTCAACAATATGCCCGAATCGGAAGTGAATTTCAACCTTGCCCAGGAAAGCATTATCTCCAATATACGTACACAAAGAATCCTGAAATCATCCATCGCATGGAGTTACCTCTCAGCTATAAAAATGGGACATACGACAGATATTCGAAGAATGATGTTTGATCGGATTCCGAAAATGACTTTGGCCGATGTGAAGGCATTTAACGAAAAGTACATCAAGGATCAGCCCAAAACCTATATTATTCTCGGACACGAGGATCATGTGGATTTTGAAATGATAGAAAAATTATACGGGCCTGTAACAAAAGTTTCAATAAACGAGATTTTTCAGTATTAGTACTGAAAAAAGTTTATACCTACCCACAATATCATCCTGGCTTTGCTTTAGGCAGTGCCAGGATGAATTATAAAATGAAGTTAACTACATGACCCACTACATTCAGGCAGGAGGACACCGGTTGGCCTACAGTTGGATTAACCCTGCTGCAGACAGGCGGGAACCGGTGCTGGTATTTTTGCACGAAGGCCTTGGCTGTATGAAACAGTGGAAGGACTTTCCCTTGATACTTTGCAAGGCAGCCGGGCTGAGAGGACTGATGTATGACAGGTATGGCTATGGTAAGTCGGAAGCACTGAAAGAAACCCGTGATGCCGGTTTTCTGAAAAGAGAAGCCTGCGAAATTCTTCCGGAATTATTACAGAAACTTGGCATAAATGGTAAAATCATACTATTCGGGCATAGTGACGGGGGAACAATTGCCCTGTTATTTGCCTCCTGTTTTTCTGGAAAGACCCTCTGCCTGGTTGCCGAAGCACCACATGTATTTCTTGAGGAAGTGAGCCTGGATGGAATACAATCCGCAGTGAAAGCCTATAAGGAAAGTGACCTGAAACAAAGACTGACTAAATACCATGGTGACAAAACCCAAATCATGTTCGAAAGCTGGACAGGCCTGTGGCTCGATGAAAAAAACAAGGACTGGAATATGTTTGAGGAACTTAAACGGATTAAATCACCACTGCTCGTGATACAGGGAGATAAGGACAATTACGGGAGTTTCAGGCAGGTGGAAACTATACTGAAATTAACCGGTGGGCAGTCCAATGGTTTTTACCTGAAAAACTGCGGGCATTTTCCTCATTATGAGCATAAGAATACGGTGCTGAATGAATCGGTCAGATTCTTTCTTAACTGCCTTTAATTTTTAATTTTGGCAAAGTTTTCTCCTTCAACAATATTTTAAATATTTTCTAAAGTGATCTACCTGCTTTTCAGCATACTTAGCTCCACTGCCATTGTACTCCTCTTCAAAAAGATTGGTCAGAAGGGAATCAATACCTTCAATGTCATCATTGTCAACTACTTCACAGCCCTGTCCCTTGGTTTTCTATTAAGCAAAGCATCAGGAAACTTTTCATCATCCATTCAGGCAGGCTGGCTGCTTCCATCCGTTTTTATAGGCATAGCCTTTGTATTCATGTTTTATATCATTGCACTCACCTCGCAAAAGGCAGGTGCCTCAGTGGCAGCAATCTCCTCAAGAACTTCAGTTGTTATTCCTGTGCTGTTTTCCATTCTGTATTACGGGGAATCATTAGGCATGATGAAAATTGCAGGCATTTCCCTTGCATTACCTGCCCTCGTATTAGCATCCCTGAGGGAGAAAAATCACCCTCCGGATACCAGGTACCTGCATCTTCCCTTCCTTCTATTCATCGGCAGTGGCATTGTTGATTCCGCTGTAAAATTCGCACAGCAGGAGTACCTGGACAGTTCCAGCATAATGATTTTTTCTGCAACCCTTTTCTCCGTTGCGTTCTTCATTGGAGTTGTGGTACGACTCATCTCAAGGGAAAAGATCAGTGGAGTACTTAACAGGAAAGTAATTTTTTGGGGATTATTACTGGGAGTTGTAAACTGGGGGTCTCTGTATTTTTTTGTAATGGCACTCATAAATACAGGTCTCGACAGTTCTGTTGTATTTATCATAAATAACAGTGGCATTGTTTTGTTAATCACAGTTTTTGCAATAATTATTTTTAAAGAAAAACTCTCCTGGCTGAACTGGATTGGTCTTATACTTTCATTACTGGTAATTTATTTTCTTTCACGCGCTCAATGAAGCTAAATGCATGATGTTTATAAAACCATAGCTAAAGATGGAAAATCGCTTTTCAAGGACCGGGGCAGTAAATTCCTGGGGTTTGCATATTATATGCAGAACGAAAACGAGATAAAGGAAAAACTGGATAAACTGCGAAAAGAATACCACGATGCCAGGCATCACTGCTATGCATGGAAAATTGGTTTTCAGGGCGAACTGTGGCGTGCAAACGATGACGGAGAACCCTTTAGTTCTGCAGGCAAGCCCATCCTGCAGCAAATCGCTGCAAGGGAGCTTACAAACAGCCTTGTGGTGGTTATCAGGTATTTTGGTGGTGTGTTGCTGGGAGTAGGCGGATTAATCAATGCATACAAAAATGCAGCTTCCAATGCCCTGGAGGATGCGGTAATCATTGAAAAACTGATGGAGGAAAACATTATGGTCGCTTTTCCTTACGAGCAAACCAATGAGGTGATGAAATCACTGAATGATTACAGGGTGAATATCATCAGTCAGGAATTTACCGATACCTGCTCTTTCAGGGTCTCTGTGAGGAAATCCCTCTCCCCTCAACTGCTGAAAGCCCTGCAATCCATACCGGGAATTAAAGCAGAAAACATCTCTTTCTGATCTATATTTTCCCTAATCCAAAAAGTTTTCAACAAAATTACACAGGACTTTCAACTTAAAACCTACTTGCGTATATTTACTTCAGATAAATACTTCCTAAAAACCCTCAGAATGAAGAATAAAAGCCTCATCTCCATCAATGATTATACCAAAGAGGAGTGCCTGAAAGTACTCGACCTGGCCGAAGAGTTTGAGAAAAATCCGCACCAGAATATCCTGACCGGTAAAGTTGTTGCCACCCTTTTCTTTGAACCCTCCACCCGGACAAGGTTAAGTTTTGAGAGTGCAGTGAACAGGCTGGGCGGACGCATTATTGGATTTACCGATGCATCCTCATCCAGCGTAACAAAAGGCGAATCACTGAATGATACAATAAGGACAGTGAGCAATTACTGCGACCTGATTGTGATGAGGCATCCCATTGAGGGAAGTGCAAGATTCGCAAGCGAGGTATCCAGCGTACCTGTCATTAATGCCGGCGACGGTGCAAACCAGCACCCCACACAAACCCTGCTCGACCTGTATTCCATAAGAAAAACCCAGGGCACACTTGAAAACCTGAACATTTTCCTGGTGGGTGACCTTAAGTACGGGAGAACGGTGCATTCCCTGCTCATGGCCATGAGCCAGTTCAATGTAACTTTCCATTTTATTGCGCCCGAAAAACTCAGAATGCCCAATGAGTATAAATGGCATTTGGATACTCTCGGCCTCAATTATTATGAACATTCAGATTTTTCTGATATCATTAAAGAAGCCGACATCATTTACATGACGCGTGTACAGAAGGAGCGTTTTTCAGATCCCATAGACTACGAAAAGGTGAAGAATGTGTACATACTGAAAAATAAAATGCTGAAGAATACCAAACCCAACATGAAGGTGCTGCACCCGCTTCCAAGGGTAAATGAAATCAACGAGGACGTAGATTCCAACCAGAAAGCCTATTATTTCCAGCAGGCATTGAACGGTGTGTTTACACGCCAGGCTATTATCAGTTTAATGTTAGGTTTAAAGTAAAACGTTAAAGATTTTCATCATGAAAGAAGAAAAGCAACTGAAAGTAAGCGCGATAAAAAACGGCACAGTGATTGACCATGTACCTGCTAAAAACCTGTTCAAGGTCATTTCCATACTTGGACTCGACCACATTGACAATCAGATCACTTTCGGCACTAACCTGGAAAGCAAGAAACTGGGTAGTAAAGCCATCATCAAAATCACCGACAGGTATTTTGAAGGTGACGAAATAAATAAGATAGCACTGGTGGCCCCAGAGGCCAAGCTGAACATCATCAAGGATTACAAGGTGGTTGAAAAACAGGAGGTGGAAGTACCCGATGCCATCATAGGCATTGCAAAATGCGTGAATCCAAAATGCATTACCAATGTGGAAAATGTATTGACCAAGTTTGAGGTTGCCTCCAAAAAGGATGTTTCACTCCGGTGCCATTACTGTGAAAAAATCACCGACCAGGAACACATGGTCATTTTGTAAGTAAAAAGCCCCTTTTTGATTCAAAAAGGGGCTTTTTTCAGCTTATCCTGTCGTAAGACCGGAACAGGATGATGTCTTTGCTAATTCCACTTATTGCATGAAAAATCAGGATCACGCAAATAACCGGGAACAATACTGGTATTTCGAAAGAATTGGTGGCTGTAAAATGCACCTTTGCCTTGTTGAGAGGGTAAAACAATATGCTATAAAAGCCCAGCAAAAGCAGAATATTGAAGATACACAGCCTGAATTGCTGAATTCTGTTGCGGTATTTAACAATTGTGATGAGTGATACCAGAATGGCCGCAGCAATCAGGATGAGCAAAAGATAGGTGATAAAAAACCAGCCCGGTTCCTCGGTCATTTATTGTGAACCTTTCAGCCATTGTGCGCAATGAACCCTACTCAAATGATGCCTGGGTGGCCATTCTCTCCGGCCAATCAAAGGTTTCGGTAAGCAAGGCCAGGTATTCACACCTGAAGCAGGTGCTTAATTTCTGATAAGCAGCTTTTCAGCAGCGCGGCGGTCAGGTTTCCCGTTTTCTGTAGTGGGGATTTTATCAACAAAAACAATATTCCGCGGAAGTTCGTATCCTGAAAGTACTGTTGACAGGCTTTTGCGAAAATAATCAGCATCATTTTTTCTACCAGCACTCTCTTTTTCAATTACAAGTGTGAGGGCGTGCCCAAGTTTTTCATCCTTCATTCCGATAACAATGAATTTTCCGGGGATCAGATGGGCTATGGTTTTTTCAATTTTTTCTGGCAGCAGTTTTACCCCACCGCTGTTGATGATGTTGTCATATCTTCCCTTCCAGATAAATCTTTTATCATCCAGAATTTCAACCAGGTCGTTGGTTACAAGTTTTCCGTTAAAAAGCATTGGGTTTTCCATTACCAAACAACCTCTTTCGTCCGTTGCTAAGGCGGTGTTACCAATAGTTGTATAACAGTCGGTTTTCTCCGGGCCGTTAACACGTCTGAGAGCCACATGGCTGCTGGTTTCAGTCATGCCATAGGTAGAATACACTTTAACCGGAAGCTTATCGATTTGCTTTTCGAGTTCAGGATTGATCTCACCACCTCCCACAATAAGGGTTTTAACCACAGGGAGTTTTTGAAGAAATTGAAAAGACTGGTGTAGCTGATAGGGTGTAATGGCTGCAAAGTCAACAGGTTGGGTTAAGTCGGAAAACGGGTTTCCTGAAGGTTCCCGCAAGATCAGGTTCAATCCCAGGGTCATTGCCCTTACGATCATCATCTTCCCACCAATGTATTGTGCAGGGATGCACAGAAGGGCAGTATCACCCTCTTTTATTCCAAGGTAATTGCAGGTGGTAACAGCCGAATATTGCATCCATTCTTTTTTAAGTGAAATGGTTTTTGGTGTGCCGGCAGAGCCGGATGTTTGAACTTCAATATTTTTTTTACCATCTATCCATTCCTGAATAAATAAAAGAACACCCTTTTCCCATTCTACAGTTCCTGATGAATTTATTTTTTTGACAATCAATTCAATAAGTTCATCAGACTTCAAAGTCCTATTATTCAAGATGAAACTGTTATGAATGCCAGGTAAATTCATTTTTTAAAGAGATTGCAAATTTATGTTGAAGAAAAAACAAATTTATTGAAATCGATTTGCCAGTTCGCTTCCGGATTATAAAATAGCTCACTCCCCCTTAGTTCGAGCGGTGATGGGAAATTGTTGCTGAAAATCCTACCTGTACCCAATCCCTGTACCCTGTCAGATTTTAAAGTAAAGGCCCATTGGGCAATGGCATTAAGTCCAACATTCGATTCGAGTGCCGATGTTACCCAATGGCCAACACCGGTTTCTTCAGCAAGATTTATCCATTCCATACTTTTTGATAATCCTCCCAGGAGACTGGGCTTTAGTATAATATAATTGGGCTGCACAACTTTTAGCAGTTTATGCTTCTCAGAAGAAGCGCTTATACCTATAAGTTCTTCGTCGAGGGCAACATCAATAGGCGATTTTTCACAGATATCTGCCATCGTTTCCCATTGCCCCGGTGCTATGGGTTGCTCAATGGAATGGATGGTAAAGTCTGAAATCCTGTTTAGTTTTTCTATGGCTTCATGGGGTTTAAAAGCCCCGTTGGCATCGAGCCTGAGTTCAAGTTCACCTGCAGAATATTCGGCCCGGATTTGTCGGAGTAATGACAGTTCCTCTTCAAATTCCAGCGCCCCGATCTTTAGTTTAAGCACCCTGAACCCCAGCTTGAGTTTTTCCCCGATACGCTTTTTCATCTCTTCACGCGATCCCATCCATATCAACCCGTTAATAGGAATACCCTCATCTCCACTGGTAAATGCTGATGGAAACAGTATGCCGTTTTTTGGTTCATCCAGATCGATAAGGGCAGTTTCAAG
Source organism: Bacteroidota bacterium (assembly GCA_037446695.1). Taxonomy (GTDB): domain Bacteria; phylum Bacteroidota; class Bacteroidia; order Bacteroidales; family PUMT01; genus JBBIHY01. The sequence continues at coordinate 32,381 of JBBIHY010000012.1, read as the reverse complement.
ACCGAAGCGAATGGAAGGCCAACTTTCTAGTTGATTGGGCTCAAGGGTTTGGCTGCTGTTGATTTTAGCAACAATTTCATGTATTATGCTCTCATACCCATCATTGTAATCAGGATTCAGGCCCGGTATTACAGAACACTCGCCAATGCCGGTGTTGCCATCCTTTTCAAGCACAAAAAACCACGAGGGTTTGCTGTACAATGTGCCCCTCGATGTTTGCCCGGGAACAATAAACTTTAAATCGCGCCTGAATACCTTAGCTTTTATCATTAACAGGGGAAGAGTTATTTTGGTGAAGAAATACGATCTGTATGGGCAATCATGTAAAATAGCATTGTATTGATTATTTATAACACCAATCCCAGTCCAAAGGCAATGGCAAATACAAGTGTAGCCATAGCCAGCCGTTTGAGTTCCGGATAGAGTTCCATAGGGTCGTTATACCTGAAAACTGCCCTGGCATTAAGATAGAACAAGGGAAAGGCAAGGATGAAGAGGAACTGGTAAACCGATTTAAAATTGAACACAACATAAAGAGGCCCCATAATTGCCGAACCCACGATGAGAAATAAATGGTAATATCGTGATTTAAGGCTCCCCATCCAAACCACTAGTGTGCGTTTATTGGCTTTCCTGTCAGATTCAATATCCCGCAGGTTGTTCAGATTGAGTACCCCGGCACTCAACAGGCCGATTGCTGCGGCGGGCAGTATATGCCACGGATCGAAGGTGCCTGTATGCAGGTAGTGTGTACCCAAAACCCCAATCAGTCCGAAGAAAAGAAATACTGAAATATCGCCCAATCCCCGGTAACCATAAGGATTTTTGCCCACAGTATATTTTACTGCAGCAATAATAGCCGCAATCCCAAGTGAAAGAAAGGATAAAACAACCCATGGGTTGGTAGTCTGCAAACCAGCTGCAATAAGCCAGATACCCGATACCAGTGCAAGAATTATTACAAGGATGATCCCCTTTTTCATAATGGCCATTGAGATTAATCCGCTTTGAACCAGTCTTCTGGGACCAATACGGTTTTCGTTATCGGCACCGCTGGCAAAATCGCCGTAGTCGTTCGCAAGATTGGAAAGTATCTGCAACAGTAGTGTAGTAGTTGTAGCAAGTAAGAAAACGATCCATCTGAACTCCCCTTCCGACCATGCCAGGAAACTGCCCATCAAAGGGCTGGCCAGCGCCAGGGGCAATGTTTTTAAACGGGCCGCCTCAATCCATGATCTGATTTGAGACATAATTCTATTTCTTTGAACAATTATACAGTCAATAACATAAAACACTGATCACTATACTATAATATCTCAATTCCGAACTCTCAACTCTAATCACTCAACTCTTAACTCTAAAAACTTATCTCTTCTTACGGAAACCTAGGGTACTTTTTGAAGTCGGGGTCACGTTTTTCGAGGAAAGCATTTTTACCTTCCTGGGCTTCTTCGGTAAGATAATAAAGCAGGGTAGCATTGCCCGCCAGTTCCTGAATACCGGCCTGGCCATCGAGCTCGGCATTGAGCCCCATTTTTATCATGCGAAGGGCCAGCGGGCTTCGTTTCATCATCTTTTTACACCATTCAACGGTGGTATCTTCCAGCTGATCCTGCGGTACAACCTTGTTAACCATACCCATTTCGCGGGCTTCTTCTGCAGTGTACTGATCGCAGAGGAACCATATTTCACGGGCTTTTTTCTGACCAACATGGCGTGCAAGGTACGATGCTCCAAAGCCTGCATCGAAGCTGCCCACTTTGGGGCCGGTTTGTCCGAAACGGGCATTGTCTGATGCAATGGTAATATCGCACACAACATGCAAAACGTGGCCACCACCGATAGCCCATCCGTTCACCATAGCAATAACAGGTTTTGGCAACGATCTGATTTGTCGTTGCAGGTCAAGAACGTTAAGGCGAGGAATCCCGTCTTTACCCACATAACCACCAATGCTCTTTACATTCTGGTCGCCGCCGCTGCAAAATGCCTTATCGCCTGCGCCGGTAATGATCACGGTGAAAATATCGTCGTTTTCGCGGCACAATACCATTGCATCTTTCATTTCCTGAATGGTGTCGGGGGTAAATGCATTGTGGTACCGTGGCCTGTTAATGGTTATTTTACCTATTCCCTCGAAATACTCAAATTTAATTTCGCTGTATTCTTTAAGGGTTGTCCAGTTTCTTGTGTTGCTCATATGATTGAAATGTTTCTGTAATATTGTTTGAAAATTTTGGCAGATGTTTCTGCTGATGTTTTAATATGCATAACAGCGGCTAGGCCATTTGGTTTAAAAAACTCAGTTAACTGGGAAGAAATATCATACACTGAGGTGGCCTTAAAATACCGTAACCCGAAGGCTCCGCAAAGTTTTTTCAGATCGACCCGGTGCGGGGTCTCAAAAAACCGGCGAACAGGATTTATAACAGTCGTGGTGTCAATAAGCCTGAAAATAATTCCCCCTTCATTATCAATCACAATAACCCTTAGATTTTCGGGTAAGTGATTGTTCCAGAAGGCGTTGGAGTCATAGATAAACGCCAGGTCGCCTACTATGGCAATGTGAAGCTCTTTACCTACCATAGCTGCGCCTGCTGCGGTTGAAATACATCCGTCGATGCCCGAAGTGCCGCGATTTGAATAATATCTGATACTAGGCTGATTGGCAAACAGTTGCGCATACCTGACTGGCGTGCTGTTGGCAAGATGCAAACAGGAGTTTGCGGGCAGCTTTCCGATGAGCGCCTGGTAGGCAGCAAGATCGCTGAAGGGGATATTCTCCAGTGAAGTTTCATGACTAACATCGGACCGTCGGGCCAGGGCAAGTACTTTCCGAGCATAGAAATTATCACTTTTCAATCCTACAAAAATTGACATAAACTCATGGGGTTGCATTGATATATTCCGTGAAAGCGCCATGAAAGTGTCAATAATGGGTTCGTTTATGCCGATATGCCAGTGTTCAACGGGCTTGTGGGAACGAAGGTATTTTTTGAGTTTTTTCGAAACAACAGGCCCCCCCATGGTAATTAACAGATCGGGTTTAAGTTCGTTTAATTCTTCCTTGTTGAGAGATGCCACAAGCCGGTCGGGGGTGTTAATTATAGAGTTGCCCATAATGTTTGCAAGGTTTTCCGCAAATACAACAGCTTCTTCTTTCGATGCCAGCCCGTTCAGAATTTTCTCAAGCGTTGGATCGGAGGGTCCCATTCCACATATGATCATCCTTTTTTGAAAGGTTTTCCATGCCCTTTGCCATTCACTGGTTTCAGCTTTGCCTGGTTTGGAATGGAATTGAACCGGTTGAATCAAACCTTCAAGGGCATCAACTTTCGGAAGGGCTTCATACAAAGGTTCGCGCAACGGCACGTTAATGTGAACAGGCCCCTTCACCGGTGTAAGGGCCGCTGTCAGGGCCTCATTTACTTTTCTCCTGAACAGCCACAGATCCTCATCCTTTGCTGTTTCCACAGGCACTTCGTATGAGTTTTTAACAAAGTTCCGGTAAAGGCCATTCTGTCTTATGGTTTGCCCGTCATTCTGGTCTATCCATTCGTGAGGGCGGTCGGCGGTAATGGCAATAACAGGAACTTTCAGGTAAAATGCTTCGGCAAGTGCCGGAGCGAAGTTTATCATGGCAGTGCCTGATGTGCAGAGGATAACCACCGGTTGGGTTAATTGCTGAGCCATGCCAACTGCGTAATATCCTGCAGTTCTTTCGTCAGGTATACTGTGGCAGTGGATATCCGGGTGGCCGGTAAAAGCAAGTATAAGGGGTGCATTCCTCGATCCGGGAGAAATTATGGCGTGGCGCACTCCGAATGAGTGGCAGAAAAAAGGTAACTCACTAACTCCCCGGCGGACAGATGGCATTTTACACTAAAGTTTCAGCGAATCAACAATTGATTTGAGAGTATTCATCTTGTTCTGGGTTTCTTCCCATTCCCTTTCCGGATCAGACCACAGGGTTATACCAGCTCCAAGATAATACTCCAACTGGTCGGCCTGTACTTTCATCGATCTGATATTAACATAAAGATCCCACGATCCTTCTTTATTCACCGGGCCAAGAAATCCTGTGTAATACTCGCGGCGGTGCATTTCGGTGTTTTTAATTACCTGCAATGATATTTCCCTGGGCAAACCACATACCGATGGGGTAGGGTGCAACCTTGAAAGAAAATCAGAAATGCCGGTACACAATTCGCCTTTAGGGAAGGTAAACATGGTTTTCAAATGTTCAACCTTTCCTGCCCTGCATGTGAAAGGTCCTTTATGCTCAATATTTTTAACACAAAGATCGGTAATAACTTTTTGGATATAATCAGTAACTATCTGTTGTTCATTTTTCTCCTTTTCGCCCCATGGAAGGTCAGTTCCTTCGGGTGAGAGTCTTCGGGTACCGGCCAGCGATATCGTGGTAATCAATCCGTTACCAACAATCAACAATGGCTCAGGGGTTGCTCCAAACCAAAGTCCTGCATCAGGGATGTACAGAGCGAATACAAAAGCATCGGGGTATGCCTGTTCAAGAGCATGAAAGAAGGTACCGGTGCTGAATCCTTTTGGTTTTTCTTCTCTGTGTATACGTGAAAGAACAACTTTTTCAATGGTTTTGCTCGAGATCAGTTTTTTAACCTGATCTACCTGTGCTATAAATTCGTTGCGGGTAGTTATATAATTTTCAGAGTTGGTATAAATGTATTCTGATGATAACAGATCAGGGTGATTGTTGTTTTTGCTGTCGGGTTCCTTAATTGAGTCACCAATTAGGATCAGGTCGGGTTGTATAATGCGGACAGGTGTTCCAGAATCAGGATCAAACGGGGCAAACACAAATCCTGAAACAGACTCAAGGGCATTAAAACTGGTTAAACGGGCAGGTACCTGTTTCCACTGTAGCAGGGTTACAGGTTCTTTCTGTCCAGGCAACCGGTACGATACAAACGCCATAGCATTTTCCACCGCCAGCCGGTGAATTTTTTCAAGGGTTAGTGTATCGGTATAAAGTGATTCCATTTCCAACTTCATGATTTTTCAATGATCATGTTGGTAATACGGCAGGTTGATATTTTCATTCCATCGCCATTGGTTATTAAAACATCCCAGATATGCGTGCGTGAGCCCTTGTGCACAAGCGAAGCATGAGCATAAACATAGCCATTGGATGCCTGTCCAATATGGTTACCGGTAACCTGCATCCCAATAACATTGTACTTTTCAGGATCAACCAGGCCGAACGATGCCGCGCTCCCAACAGTTTCAGCAAGTGCAAGACTGGCGCCGCCGTGCAAGATTCCCATGGGTTGTATGGTCCGTTTATCAACCGGCATGCGGGCCTTTAAAAAATCATCGCCCTGTTCGGTGAATTCTATACCCAGGTATTCTACCAGTGTGTTCTTACACAATTCGTTCAGATAATTGATAAATGTCATGAAACGTTCATATTAGCAGGTAAAGTTACACTTTTTCCTGTTTTCCGGATAAAATAACTCTAAATTTCACAACTATTTGACATTCAATTTTATAACGATATATTTTTGAAAAATGGTGTCCCATCCTGAAAATCGGTGTGGAAAATGTATTGATCAAGTTTGAGGATGCCTCTAAAAAGGATGTTTCACCCCGGTGCAATTAGTGTGAAAAAATCACAGGCCAGAAACACTTGGTCATTTTGTAATTAAAAAGCCCCGTTTTGAAATAAAACGGGGCTTTTTTCACCTTATCCTGTCGTAAGACCTCAACAGGATGATGTCTTTTCTTATTCCACGTATTGCAAGAAAAATCAGGATCACGCAAATAACCGGGAACAATACGGGTATTTCGTAATAAATGGTGGCTGTAAAATGCACTTTCACCTTGTTGAGAAGGTATAACAGCATGCCGTAAAAGCCCAGCAAAAGCAGAATATTGAAAATACACAGCCTGATTTGCAGAATTCTGTTGCGGTATTTGATAATTGTGATGAGTGATACCAGAATTGCCGCAGCAATCAGGATGAGCAATGGATAGGTGATAAAAAGGTAGCCTGGTTCCCCGGCCATTTTTACACCAATCAAATCGAACTGCAGGATGTTTTCCTGAAAATCTTTCACTTCGGCAAGGGGTATAAATATCATGCTGATAAGCAGCCCCATAGCCATAAGAAGAAACAGGCTCTGGATTCTCTGAATCATTTCAGTTAAGCTTATTAGATACCACCAAGGATCAGGGGCATTCCATCCTTCCCACTGCCAATCACAACAACTTTGGAATTTGCAGATTTTGCCAGTTCAATGGTAGCCTCTATTCCACGCATTTTCAAAAGATTGGGAGTCAGACTGTTATTAATAATTATATTTGCCCTTGCCTCACCCTCCGCCGCAATCCGGCGTCTTTCAGCCTCACTTTTTTCCCGATCCAGCCTGAACTGGTATGCCAGTGCTTCCTGTTCGGTTTTTAGTTTGTTTTCAATGGCATTTCTAATTTCATCAGGGAGATTGATGGAACGGATAAGCAGCGCCCTCATATCAATATAATTGCGTTTGAGAACCTCTGCAGTCTCTTCTTCAATTGATTTTTCCACTTCGCTACGCTTTGTGGAGTAAATTTCTTCAGCAGTAAAACGACCCATCACCTTTCTGACAGATGATCTTAATTCAGGAACAACAAGGATGTTGACATAATTCTTGCCAAATTGCTCATGCAGGTCACCAATGCGGTCAAATGCAGGATTGTAACGAATAGATACATCCACATTAATGGACAAACCGTTTTTATCCAGAACATCCATTGTTTCTTCAGATTTCTGCTCCTTTACATCGTAAATATGGAAATCGTTCCAGGGTGCAACAACATGAAAACCCGGCATAAAAAGATTTTCCTTGTCTAGGCCAGTAGTGAATTTCCGGAAAATCAGTCCCCGTTCCCCGGGCTGAAGCACGTAAAACATCTTGCTTCCAAATAAAACAACAATTAACAGTGTAACGGCAATAAGAATGATTGCAAATTGATACTTTTTCATAGTAAGATTTATTAGATTGCGGTTGCAAATATACTTATTATAAAGCACTTTCAAATATTAAATTCCAGTAAATGAGGCAGCCTGCAATTGTTGTCGTTTTACATTTTTTTGAATAGTTTTGGTGTTTTATTTTTTTTATGAATAAGAACACGGTCATAGAGAAATCTGAACTTATCATTAACCCCGACGGAAGCATTTACCATCTGAAAGTAAGGCCTGAACAACTTGCCCATACCGTTATCCTGGTTGGCGATCCCGACAGGGTGGAGATAGTGTCATCCTTCTTTGACCATGTTGAGGCCCGAATCCAGAACAGGGAGTTCCTTACCCACACGGGTACATACAAAAACAAGCGTCTTTCGGTGGTTTCTACCGGCATTGGAACCGACAATGTGGACATTGTGATTAACGAACTGGATGCCCTCGTAAATATTGATTTTGCCGATAGAAAAATCAAAGAAAAACATACCAGCCTGAATTTTATCAGAATAGGCACCTCGGGTGGACTGCAGAAAGATATTCCGGTGGATTCCTGCCTGATTTCATTAAAAGCCATTGGTTTTGACGGATTGCTGAATTTTTACAAAGACCGCAATCTTGCGTGTGATTTACAATTTGAAAATTCCTTTAAAAAAGCCATGGACTGGAGCCCCATCCTTGCCTCACCCTATGTGGTAGATGGTTCCGAACGATTAATTGAATTACTCCGCGGAAAGGATATGCTGGAAGGAGTTACCATTTCGGCACCTGGTTTTTATGGCCCGCAGGGAAGAATCCTGAGGCTTGGACTACAGGATAACCTGATCAATGAAAAAATCCAGGATTTCAGGTACAACCATCTCAGAATCACCAATTATGAAATGGAAAGTTCAGCCATTTTCGGACTTTCCAAACTGCTCGGGCATCATGCGGTGACGGTGTGCGCTATCATTGCAAACCGCGCAAACAAAACCTACAGCAAAGATTATCACCCGGTAATTAATAGCCTTATAAAAACTGTTCTGGACAAGATTACTTCAACCTCCCTGTCTGAATGAACGAAAAAGAAATCAACTCCCTCATCAAACTTCTGGACGACCCTGACAAGGATGTTTTCCTGATGGTATCATCCAGGCTGATTGGAAAGGGTCTGGAAATTGTTCCCCGGCTGGAAAGGGCCTGGGAAGAATCGCGTGATTTGCTCACACAACAGAGGCTCGAAGATATTATTCAGGATATTCAGTTCCGGGATGTACTGGAGGGTTTTACCGGGTGGATTGAATCTGGTGCAGAAAGCCTGTTGGAGGGGGCCTTTTGGGTAGCAAAATACCAATACCCCGATTTGGAACTTAAAGAAATTGAAGATGAACTGAACAAAATTACACGTGATATATGGCTTGAACTGAATAATAACCTCACAGGACTGGAAAAAGTGAGAATTGTAAATCACATTTTTTATGATATTTATAAATTCTCACTGAACAGGACCAATATTCATGCTCCTCAAAACTCATACATCAACCTGGTTTTTGAGGGGAAGAAAACCAATGCCGCAAGCATGGCTATTGTATACCTATGCCTGGCCGAAGAATTGAATCTGCCTGTTTATGCCCTCCGGTTTCCTCACACAATTCTGCTGGGTTATCTCGATGAGTATATTCCGCAGGATCAGTTAAAGGAAAAACCCGAGAATTATTTGTTCTTTCTGAATCCCCTAAACCGTGGTGCTGTATTTGGCAAGAAAGAACTGGAGTATTACATGCAACAGTCCAAGATTGAGCCTTCGGAGGTTTTTTATCATAAATCAGATAATTCGGAATTAATTCAGAAACTCCTTACCACCTTAATAGCCGATTACGAAAAAAGCGGTTTTACCGACAAAGTGAGTGAATTAAATACCATGCTTAACTGTTTCAGGTCTGTAGAGAAAAAATAACTACTTTCTAAGAAAAATCCTGAACAGGGTTTTGAAAATAATATCAAAATAGCTGAATAGTCCGGGCTTTTTTACATAAATCATGCTCAATTCAAGTTTTCTGGGCATCACTTCCTGTATATAGTGTTTTTCAGGCTCTATGACCTCCCCTGCCATCCTGTTTTCATCTGCAAACCTGATGGAGGCATAATCGGTAATTCCCGGTTTAATAGTGAGTACCTTCCTTTGTTCATCACTGTATAGTGCTACATATTTCCTTACTTCGGGACGGGGACCAACCATACTCATTGTTCCTTCAAGTACATTGAGCAATTGCGGCAGTTCATCCAGTTTGAATCTGCGCAGAAACCTGCCTAAAGCAGTAATTCTGCTGTCGGCGGTTCCAAGAGTAATAAAACCCTCTTGCTCAGAATCTTGCCGCATTGTTCTGAATTTTACCAGGTTGAACTCACGGCCATTTCTGCCTACCCTCTTTTGAATAAAAAATACCGGTAGGCCGTTAATAATCCATATCAAAAAAGAAATGATTATAAGAACGGGCAAAAGAAGAATCAAACCAAAAAATGAAAACAAAATATCCAGCAGCCTTATCATAGGGAGAATTTTTCGGGAGTGAAATTACAAAAAATGGTTCAAGGGAGGATGAAAATCACCGCACCGGGTTCTTAAAATAGTCCATGTACCAATTAATGAACCGTTTCACACCTTCTTTCACCGTTGTGCCCGGTTGATATCCCATATCATTGAACAAATCGCTTACATTGGCCCATGTTGCAGGAACATCGCCGGGTTGGATGGGCATATAGTTTCTTTCGGCCTTTTTGCCTAGAGCCTCTTCAATGGCCTCAATAAAATCCAGCAATTTAACAGGATTGCTGTTACCAATGTTGTAGATTTTGTAAGGTGCCTTTGAAGAAGACGGATCGGGATTCTTGGGATTCCACCCTGAATTACCCGAAGGCGGACGGGAAATCACCCTTACCAGGCCCTCAACGATGTCATCAATGTAGGTAAAATCCCTTTGCATATGACCATTGTTAAATACATTAATGGGTTTCCCTTCCAGAATGGCCTTGGTAAAAAGGAAAAGTGCCATATCGGGTCGTCCCCAGGGGCCATAAACCGTAAAAAACCTTAGTCCGGTAGTGGGCAGACCAAAGAGGTAAGAATAAGTATGAGCCATGAGTTCGTTGCTCTTTTTGCTTGCCGCGTAAAGGCTCACAGGATGATCCACATTGTGGGAAGTGGAAAACGGCATATTTTCATTGAGTCCGTATACACTGGAACTGCTGGCATACGACAGGTGTTTCACACCGTTGCGCCTGCATGCTTCAAGAATATTGATAAACCCCGAAATATTACTTTCAATGTACACATAGGGGTTGGTTAGGCTGTGCCTAACACCCGCCTGCGCTGCGAGGTGACAGACCGCATCAAATTTTTCCTTCAGGAATAATTGCAAAATAGCCTCCCTGTCTTCCAGTTTTAACTGAATAAATTGATGAGCGGAATTATCCTTGCTATGAATCAATTTCCCATATTGAATGTCCCCTTTACAGAAACCCAGCAGGGAAAGCCTGTCATACTTGAGAGAGGGATCGTAATAATCGTTGATACTGTCAAGGCCAACCACTTTTACACCTTCTGATACGAGTCTTTTTGTAAGGTGAAATCCAATAAAACCTGCTGTGCCTGTAACAAGTAATTTCTCCATGTATTATTCCGGGAATTAAAGTTTAAAGTACCGAAATTATTTTAATAATTAAAAATCCATTTCCCGGTTAATGTAATCCTCATAATGATTCATTGCCCGGCTGTATTTTTGCTCAATAATCGGGGACGAAATCATATAATCGGCAGTGGCACGGTTACAGGCGGTTGGTACATTGTACAAAACGGCTATTCTCAGCAGGGCCTTCACATCCACATCATGCGGCTGCGGTTGCATGGGATCCCACAAAAAAATCAACAAATCAATTTTACCCTCGGTGATCAGGGCACCAAGCTGCTGGTCACCTCCAAGCGGGCCGGATTTTAACCGGGTAAGATGCAGGTCTTTCATATCTTCTGAAGAAAGATTATTCTCCATTACTTCCTGAACAAGCCTGCCCGTTGTACCCGTACAAACCAGTTTGTGTTTTCTCAATTTATCATAATTGTATTTCACCCACTCAACCAAATCTTTCTTGCGGTTGTCGTGCGCTACCAATCCAATGGTTTTAATGTCTTCCATATTTCAATCAGGTATTTTCCAGAAGTTTGTTACAAATAAAATGTGCAGCCCTTCCATTACCGAATATGGAAGGAAAATTCAAATCCGGTGAAGACAGGAAATGCTCAGCTGCCTTTATTATCTCACCCTGGCTTGTGCCTGTTAAATGTGCAGCTCCACACTCAACAATCTCCACCCACTCTGTTTCCTTTCGTAAGATAATGGATGGTTTCCTGAAAAAGAAAGCCTCCTTCTGCACACCGCCTGAATCAGTGATGACCAGTTTGCAGGCTTTTTCCGCTTCAATCATTTCAAAAAATGAAAGTGGCCTGTGCAATATGATTTTGTCAGAATTTTGCAGTTTCTTATATGTTTCCCTGTGAATTTCAGATTCAATGTTTTTCCTGGTTCTCGGGTGCAAGGGAAAAAGTACCTTACATTTCATCTTCCCGGCAATTTCAAGCATCGCTTCGGAAATTTCCTTCAGTCTGGCAGGGTTATCGGTATTCATGTCCCGGTGCACGGTAAGCAAAATGAAATCACCACCCTTTAGGCTCAAATCCTGCAGAATAGTTGTTTTGCCTGAAGCCAATTCAGAATAATACAAGGAATTGTCGTACATGATGTCACCACAGTGAAAAACCCCCGGGTTATTCATACTGAATGGTGATTTTGTTTCAGCAGAAAAACCTTCCCGTTTGAGATTTTCCAATCCCTTCCATGTTGGGGTAAACAAAATGCTGGATACATGATCACATACTATCCTGTTAATTTCTTCGGGCATGGACTTATTGAAAGAACGCAGGCCGGCTTCAATATGAACCACCCTGAAATGCAGCTTGGCTGCCGCAATTGAAACGGCCAGGGTGGAATTTGTATCCCCGTAAACGAACACGAAATCGGGCTTTTCATTCAGAAGGATCTGCTCTGCCCCCTGCATGATTTGTGCCGTTTGCACAGCATGGGAGGAAGAGCCCACATTCAGGTTAAAATCAACAGGAGGAATGCCCATCTCATCAAAAAACACTTGCGACATCAGGTCATCATAGTGTTGACCCGTATGCAAAATCACTTCTTTAATTTTGTCACCAAAGTGATTTTTAATTTCACGGCTGATAGCAGCCGCTTTGATTATTTGCGGCCTGGCGCCAACTACATTCAGTATTTTCAGCATCAGACGTGTTATTGAAAAGTATTGAAAAACAGAAGCTCTTACAGGAACTATTTGGCAAAACTGATTGCCCTGGTTTCCCTGATAACTGTAATTTTCACCTGTCCGGGATAGGTCATTTCATCCTGAATCTTTTTTGCTATCTCCGATGAAAGCTTTTCGGCATCGTTATCGGAAATTTTATCGCTTCCCACAATCACCCTTAATTCTCGACCTGCCTGAATGGCATAGGTTTTCATCACACCGGGGTACGATAATGCCAAGGCCTCAAGGTCTTTCAGCCTCTTGATGTAGGCTTCCACCACTTCGCGGCGCGCACCCGGGCGTGCTCCCGAAATAGCGTCACACACCTGCACTATGGGTGCAATAAGTGTTGTCATTTCCACCTCGTCGTGATGGGCTCCAATTGCATTACACACTTCCGGTTTTTCATTGTATCTCTCGGCCAGTTTCATCCCCAGTATGGCATGTGGTAATTCAGGCTCATCATCGGGCACCTTGCCGATATCATGCAGGAGTCCGGCTCTCTTTGCGAGCTTTGTATTGAGACCGAGTTCAGCCGCCATAATGGCTGAAAGATTGGCTACCTCACGGGAGTGTTGTAAAAGGTTTTGTCCGTAAGACGACCTGTATTTCATTTTACCAACGATACGAATCAGTTCAGGATGCAATCCGTGAATCCCCAGGTCAATTGCTGTTCGTTTGCCTGCCTCAATAATTTCCTCTTCAATCTGTTTCTGCACCTTGGTCACCACCTCTTCAATGCGCGCAGGGTGAATGCGGCCGTCGGTCACCAGTTGATGCAGTGCCAGCCTGGCAATTTCCCGTCTCACAGGGTCAAAGGCTGACAAAATGATGGCTTCGGGTGTATCGTCCACGATAATTTCCACACCGGTGGCAGCCTCCAGTGCCCTGATATTTCTCCCCTCACGGCCGATAATACGGCCCTTGATTTCATCGTTGTCAATGTGGAAAACCGTCACGGAGTTTTCAATGGCAGTTTCAGCAGCTACACGCTGAATAGACTGAACCACAATTTTCTTGGCTTCCTTGTTGGCAGTCATTTTTGCCTCACTCACAATTTCATTGATCATGGACATGGCTTCGGTTTTGGCCTCTTCCTTCATAGACTCAATGAGTTGAGTCTTGGCATCTTCACCTGACATGCCTGAGAGTTGCTGCAGTTTTTCAACCTGCTGCCTGTGCATCTTATCCAACTCCTCAGATTTTTTCTCCACCAGGTCCAACTGTACATTCAGGTTTTCCCTGATTGTATCAAGCTCTTCTTTTTGCTTTTGTGCCTCGGCAAGTTTCTGGGAAAGAGTTGTTTCCCTTTGTTTAAACTTACTTTCAGCAAGATTCAGCTTTTGATTTTTCTCATTGATATAATTTTCATGCTCAATTTTAAGCTGATAGAATTTTTCCTTGGCCTGAAGTATTTTTTCCTTTTTAATCACTTCAGCCTCCAGTTCGGCTTCCTTTATAATATTCAGCCTTTTTTTCTTTAATAGCACCCTGTAAATGATAAATGCAACACCGCCTCCGACCATAAAGGCCGAAGCACCAATGATGATTCCGCTTACCAGTAACGGGATCGCTGTGAGTATCATGATTATTTCCATTTGTATATGAATTAAATATTAAAAAAAACCCGCACTTGTTTCATAGTTGAGAAAAAACCCCTGATAAACATGGGTGGAGCGGCCACTTTGGTTTTGACTTCCAACGTCCAGTCAAAGACTGAATCCCGGCGAACCGGTAAAAAGGCCTGTCATTGACAAATCGAGTCTAACTCCAATTTGTTAAATGTTGAGTTTTACGCAAATTAGGAAACAAAATGCGGGCAATATTGTACTATTCAAAGAACGCAATCACTCTTTTAGTGCACCCAGGTATTCCCCCAATTGTAAATCTAGATCCCTCAGCTTGTCAATCACAGGTGAAACACTGGTATTACTTTCACATTCAATCAGTTTTATTACAAATTGCAAGGCAGCCATAGCCAAAAAATCCTGCATATCCTTATCTGTATAACGCTGCTTGTATTGTAATAATTTTTCATTAATCATCCTCGCTGCTTTCCTTATCTTCTCCTCATCGCGGTAATCTACTTTCAGGGGATAAAACCTTTCAGCCACATTTACCTTTATGGAAAGCTTCTCCTCCATTTTTTCTATATCTATTTGTTTAAAAGAGCAATACACTTGTCAATTTCCCGCACTATCCTGTTCACTTTAATCTTCGCATCGTGCCTCTCGTCATCGGAAACTTGCAAAACCTTGGCCATTTTCAGCGTTTCGTACTTTTTTTCAAGTTCTTCAAACGCCCTGGTCTTCAGTTTCAGTTGATCCGATAGTTCCTTTTTTTCTTTTAATAACTTATTATTTTGTTCTTTGTTATGTTCGAGTAACTCAATTATTGCATTTATTTTATTTTGAAAACTTATGATAAGTTCGTCGTTAAATTCTTCCATTGTAATAATTCCTCTGCAAAGTTAACAATGCGTTATGAAAAATTAAAGATAATTGGTTTTTATTTGCAGTTCAAAATTAGCCTGTACTTTTTTTATCTTTAACCGGTTGATGAATGCAAAATAATCCCTGACAATTTAAGAATTTGATGTCAAAAATGAAAACAATTCCCCTGATTTTTATACTTTTTTTCTTTAACCACACTTCCCGGGCAAACGAAATTCCGCGAAACTATTTCTCTTCACCCGTTGACATACCCATTTTCCTTTCTGCCAATTTTGCTGAAATCAGAACCAATGCCTTTCATGCAGGAATTGATATCAAAACACAGGGTGTTACGGGGCACCGCGTAAGAGCTTCGGCCGACGGAGAAGTGAGCAGGATAAGGGTTTCACCGGTTGGATATGGCAGGGCACTTTACATTAATCACACCAACGGTTACACAACAGTGTATGCCCACCTTGACAAATTCTCACCCGAAGTGGAGGAATATGTGAGAAATGCTCAATACAGGCAAAAGAATTTTGATGTGGATTTATACCCCGAGTCGGGCCGTTTTAGATTTAAAAAAGGCGATTTGATTGGTCTTTCGGGTAATACAGGTAGTTCATCCGGACCCCATGTGCATTTTGAAATCAGAAAAACTGCGGGTCAGATTCCTGTCAATCCACTGTTTTTCAATTTTGATATTAAGGATAACATCCCCCCGGTATTGCAGCACCTTGCAGTTTATCCACTATGTGATTATGCCACTGTAAATGGAAGCCATGAAAAAATTGTACTGAATATAAGCAAGAACGGTAACAATTACAGCCTGCCTCAGAACAGAAGTATCGAGGTAAGCGGAAAAATCGGTTTCGGAATTGATGCATTTGATTACAAGAATGACTCATGGAACAAATGCGGAGTGTATTCCATTGAGATGTTTGTGAACGGAGAAAAGGTGTATGAGCATTTTCTCAATGAAATGGCTTTCAGTTATATGAGGTTCATAAACAGTCATATCGATTATGCTGAAAAGATGCGTACCCGCAGGGATATTCAAAAAGCGTTTATTGAGCCGGGCAACCGGCTTTCCATATATGGCAACACGAAAAGGAATGGAGTTCTGGAGTTTAATGCACCGGGTGAACACCTGGTGGATTTTGTGGTCAGTGATGTGCAAAAAAATGTATCGAGGCTGCAGTTCAGAGTAACCGGCAGGGAAGTGGACAGCACAAGATTTCGCAATCCGATTACAGAAAAATTTGTTAAACTGATGCCTTTTGACCAGGATAACAACTTTAAAACCGAAACATTTGAATTAACCATAAACAAGGGAACATTGTATAATGACCTGTACTTTGAATACGAAGAAACTGACTCTGCCTATGGATTCTTTTCAGGGATTCACCGTGTTCATAACATATTTATACCCCTGCACCGAAATATGAGAATTTCTATTTCCGCAAAAAAACTTCCTGCTCATCTCCTTGACAAAGCTGTATTGGTCAATCTGAACGGGAACGGGAGACCTTCTTCTGTCGGGGGATTTCATGAAAAGGGAATGATAACAACGCATACCAATGCATTTGGCCGTTTTGCCATCCAGGTGGATACCATCCCTCCCACAATTGAACCAGTCAATATTTCCAATAACCGGAACATGGGAAATACCCACAGAATTGAGTTTAAAATTGATGATAACCTCTCAGGAATAAAGAGCTATACCGGTTATATTAACGGGAACTGGGCACTATTTGAATATGATCCCAAGAACAGATTGTTGTTTTATGAACTGAACCATGGTAAGCTGGAAAGGGGCAAAGAGCAAAAACTTGACCTGTATGTAATGGACGAGAAGGAAAATATAAACTCAGTACATCTGACATTCAATTACTGAAATCCTTGTGATGATTCCCAATCCCGTGAGAAAATATCATGTACTAGGACTTATGTCGGGTACTTCACTTGATGGTATGGATCTGGCATTGTGTGAATTTGAACTGCACGATAAATCATGGAGATTTGAAATCAACAGGGCTGAAACTGTTGACTACTCCCCTGAATGGAAAAAGAAACTTCAGTCAGCCCATCTCCTTGAAAAAGCAGGGCTGGAAGATTTGCACCTTTCCTATGGCCGGTTCATTGGCAGCCTTGTATCCCGTTTTCTCACAGGTCTTCCAAAACCAGATTATGTGGCCTCCCATGGACATACTGTTTTTCATGAACCTGCAAAGGGAATCACCTTCCAATTGGGAAATGGAGATGAAATAGCGAATGTGACCGGAATACCCGTCATCTGGGATTTCAGGTCGGCCGATATTGCCATCGGTGGACAGGGCGCCCCCCTGGTACCTGTGGGAGATGAACTGCTATTCGGCGATTATGAATTCTGCTTGAACCTGGGAGGTTTTTCAAACATCTCCTATAATTACAAAGGCAAAAGGGTAGCCTTTGATATTTGCCCGGTAAATATTGTACTTAACCAATTATCCGGAATGCTGGGTTTTGCCTTTGATAAAAATGGGGCCATTGCCCACAGTGGAAAGATAGATGAAAAGCTTTACGCCTTCCTGAATCAAATGGACTATTACAGGGAATCACCACCCAAGTCCCTTGGAAGAGAATGGGTGGAAAAAAATGTGAACCCTGTCATTCTGGGATCTAACATTCCGGTGGAGGACAGACTCAGGACTTTCTGCGAACATATTTCCTTTCAACTTGCAAGGGCAGTTTCGGAATTTCCTCTGGGCAAAATATTGACAACAGGAGGAGGTGCACAAAATCGTTTTCTCATTGATCTGTTCCGGAATAATACACACCACAGGATTGTAATCCCCGATCTTGCCCTGGTGAATTTCAAGGAGGCCATGGTGTTTGCCTTCCTGGGCCTGCTCAGGGTTCTGAATATGATTAATTGCTATGCTTCGGTTACAGGAGCGAAGAGAGACAGTTGTGCGGGTACCCTCTCCCACCCCAATTAATTTCCTATAACACAGGAGATAAATGAAATGTTTTCCTGAGCTGGGTCACTTTTTTCTTTTCCCTATTTTTTTATTTTTGTAGTTGCTGTTTGGAAAAACAGCATTTTCGCCGGTCAAATTATTAACCTCGGTTGGTGAAATCATCATGGATGGTTTCTCCCCGGATTAAACTGCAAAAAAATGAGAAAGAACTTTTTAGCTATCGTTACCATCCTGCTGGCAGGATTGTTTACGGCCGACATCTCCAATGCCTGTACAAGCATTCTTGTAACACGTGGGGCTTCCAGGGACGGTTCAACCATGATTACCTATGCAGCCGATGCCCATGTATTGTATGGTGAACTTTACCGCTGGCCTGCTGCTGAGTATCCCAAGGGAGCCATGTTGGACGTTTATGAATGGGATACGAATAAATTCCTGGGAAAAATAAAGCAGGTGGCACGAACTTATTCAGTTGTAGGTAATATGAATGAGCACCAGCTTGCAATCAGTGAATCAACATTTGGAGGAAGAAATGAACTTATTGATACAACTGGTATTATTGATTATGGCAGCCTGATTTACATCACCCTGCAAAGAGCCAGAAATGCCCGCGAGGCCATTAAAATAATGGCAGAGCTGGTGGAGGAGTATGGTTACTACAGCTCGGGGGAATCCTTTTCCATTTCGGATGCAAACGAAGTTTGGATCATGGAAATGATTGGAAAAGGTACCGATATCAGAACCGACAGAAGAACCAGGGCAACTTTTAACGCCAACAAAGGAGCTGTATGGGTAGCACTCAGGATTCCCGACGGCTACATCTCAGCACATGCCAACCAGGCAAGAATCACGACTTTTCCTCTTGAAAATGGCAAATCTTCCATCACAAGCAAAAATCTGGATAAGATTTTCAATCCCGAGGTGGAGGTTGTTTATGCCCATGACATTATATCATTCGCACGCTCAAAGAATTATTTCAAGGGACCCGATGCAGAATTCAGTTTTGTAGATGCCTATGCCCCGCTGACATTTGGAGCACTTCGCTTCTGCGAAGCCAGGGTATGGAGTGTTTTCCGCAGGGTGAATGAGTCCATGGACAGGTTTATCACCTACATCAAGGGAGATATCTCTGAGCGTATGCCTCTCTGGATTAAGCCTGCCGACAAGCTTTCGGTAAATGATGTAATGGAATTGATGCGCGACCATTACCAGGGCACTGAGTTTGATATGACACAGGATGTTGGCGCCGGACCATTCGCCAAACCATACAGATGGAGGCCGATGACCTGGGATGTGGATGGGGAGCGATTTGTGCATGAGAGAGCTATCTCCACGCAGCAAACCGGTTTTTCATTTGTATCGCAATCACGCAACTGGTTACCCAACCCGATTGGTGGTATTCTCTGGTTTGGTTTGGATGACACTTACAGCACTGTTTATATTCCAATGTACTGTGGTATGCTGGATGTTCCCTATTCCTTCTCCCAGGGCAATGGAAGCATGGTGGAGTTCTCATGGAATTCTGCTTTCTGGGTATTCAATTTCGTGACCAATTGGGCCTACCTGCGCTACAGTGACATCATTCAGGACATAAGAAAACTGCAGGCCAAACTGGAAAGTAAGTTCATTGCCTACACGCCTGCCATTGACAAGGCTGCCCTACTGCTTTACGAAACCGATCCCATGCTGGCCAGGGAGTTTCTAACCGATTACTCAAAAAATCAGGGAGATAATACAACCAAAATCTGGAGAGAATTTGGAGAATACCTGATTAACAAGTATATAGACGGTAATATCAAGAGAGAAGAAGGCGGGCGTTTCAGGCTTAACCAGTATGGTTATCCTGCCAACCCTCAGCAACCAAGGTATCCCGATGACTGGTACCGTCGCATTGTGAAAGAAAGAGGAGATATATTAAAACAGACCGAGATCAAGAAATAAGGAATATTCTTTTTCAATAACTCTTTCCTGCGTTACCTTTTGAGTGCAGTGAAATATCTGATTCAAATTACCAGTTTTCGCAGCACTCAATTATAAAATTAAAATCAAACTGCTATAGGTATCGCTACTATTGAGATATTGTTCTTGAAATATTTACCATGAAATTATTTTAATAGAAAAAAAAGTAGTAATATTGCAGCCTGATTTCAGAAAAGTAAAACATAATAAATTCAGGTGAGAATGGACTTAATGAAAATAGTTGAGCAGGAAATGTCTGTTCAGAAGGAATATCCGGAGTTTCAGAGTGGCGATACAATTACCGTACACTATAAAATCAAGGAAGGTAACAAGGAGCGTATCCAGCAGTTCAGGGGTGTTGTTATTCAAATAAAAGGAACAGGCATCACCGAAACATTTACCGTTAGAAAAATGTCAGGAAACGTTGGTGTAGAGAGAATTTTCCCTGTCACCTCTCCTTTCATTGAAAAAATTGAGGTGAATAAAAAAGGACACGTTCGCCGTGCCAGAATATATTACCTGCGTGATCTGACAGGTAAAAAAGCACGTATTAAAGAGAAAAGAGTTTAATGTATCTATTTCAGGAAAAAAGCTGCCTCCAGGGGCAGCTTTTTTATTTCCATCAGGCAGGTAAACTATTGCAGTTTTGCAGCTTCCGCTTTTGCCTGTTCTATTAAGGCATTCGATTTTTGTTCTGCTTCAGAAATGATTTTCCGGGCGCTGGCTTCACCATCCCTGCGAAGTTTATCTGCGGCAGCCTTTGCCGCACGCTGAGCCAGGGGATTTTTGCCCTCTGCTTCCTTTTCCAGTTTTTCTGCATTCAGTTTGGCTTCCGTCCTTACTGCCTGCGCAACTTCTTCGGCATTCTTCATAATTGTTTCCGCCTGCCTCTCGGCATCCTGGATAAGTTTTTGTGCTCTGGCACTTAAATCTTCGCGCACCTTGGTTTCAACAGCATCTATTCTTTCATCCACCTCGGCTTTAACCTGTGTCCTTGCCTGATCTTTCAACCGGTCGGCAGCGGCCTGGCCTGCGCCACCCAGGTCAATGGAAAATTTGGGATCAAACAGGGTACCTCCGATTCTCACATCCACATTCACCTTGTCGGAGGGATCCACTTTCAATCCTTTCGCTGCGGCACTGGCCACCAGACTATTGATAACTTCGTTTGCCGCCGATCCGAATTCTGCACGGGGAATATTCAATTTCATTACATAATTCATTGTCTGGTCCAGGCTGTGTTCACCACCGAGTAAAATCCCGATGGATCGAAGCTTAATATCAAAGGGTTCAACAACTACTTTGCCGTTCTTAATACTGAAGCGGGCATTTAAGTCCCTTAGTTCGTTACTTCTTGATTCATCCAGTTTCAATGAACTCTTAATTTTATCAAATGTTTCAACGCTGACAAGTTGAACTGATGATGAGCGTATATTTCCAAGACCGTTGATGGTATTGAAAACAGGCATCATATCGGGGCCGAGTTTACTGTTGAACTTTAATTTGGTAGAAAAGGTACCTCCCAGGCCTTTTGCAACGGGAGCCAGTTTCTGAACCGTATTAAATGCCTCAAAGGTTGCAGGTATATCAAAATTCACAATATCAAAGGAAAAATCCACAAAAGGGTTCTCCATGTCCTGAGTATTGTACTCCCCGCTTAATAACATTTCTCCCCTGAGTAATTTCATACCCATGTTATCCAGAAGAATTTTACCATCAATCACCCGTACAGTTCCCCTTGCATCTCGTATATCCAGTTTATCATAAATTATCCGGTCAATGCGGGAAGCAAGTGTAAAGTCAATATTTTTTGGCACCTCAATGACTGACAACGGTATTGTATCAGTGGTTTCTTCAGGAGCGGAGGTGTCAGTCATTAGTTCGTTCAGATTTAAAGCAGAAGAATATAAATTCAGATTGCCTTTTAAAACATGGTCAGAGAAAACATATGGAATAAAATTCTCAAGCCGCCCGTTCATATTCAAATCGCTGCCTCCGATTTGGCTCACAAACGATTTTAGTTCAACATAACGGGGAGAAAATTCCATAGCTGCATTGCTGATTGAAAATTTTTGGGGTAAATCATCCGTTACAAACTCAAATTCTGTAACAGTGAGGTTGCCGGATGCATTGAAATCTTCATATTTTCCAGCTTCTAAATCGGCAACCTTGCCGTCAAACACGAGGCTGGCATCCAGCAGGCCTTTCAAATCCATTTCCTCCAGTGGCATCACCTGCAGTATTTTCCCAAAATCAATCTTACCAAGCACTTTCCCCTTCACATGCTGAACGGTCATGGGATTGCGTACACTCAGGCTGAAATCAAAGGGGTTGCCCGCCATTTCAAAATGGAACTTACTGATATCAAGAGTGGTTTTATCTTCGCTGGTACCATCATAAAACATATTCAATACTATGTTTACATTCCTCACTGCAGCCGGTAAGTCGGGGTACTGAAACATGCCATTCTCCACAAGCAAATCCACGCCAACATCAGGAAGTGTGGCATCACTGTATGTTCCTTTTGCAAAGCCTTTTAGTGAGAGACTTCCCGAAGCTTTTAAACCGTCGAAGTCTGTCATGTAAACCGAAGGTACAAGAGACAGCAGGGTTTTAAAATCTGTTTTCTTCGAATAAAAGGTAAGATCAAAATCAATGTCACTTTCAGGCATTTCAAACCAACCGTCAAAGCCCAGTTCCAGCGCGTTCAAATTGGCATAAGTATCCTGAAAATCAAATCTGAACCGGTTCAAATCAAAACCAAATACTGTTTTCAAATCCAACTTTGCATTGGAGATATACTTCATTCCTTCATAATCAAAATCAAATTTCCCTGAGGAAGCATCAATCTCGAGTGTGGTAATATCCAGGGTCAGATCACCTTTCATGCGGGCATTCAAATCATCAATAGAAACAAAAATATCCATTGAGGCATCATTATAAACCACCTTACCATTCTTGATAATAAAATTCTTCAGTTTAATCACAAGCGCACTTTCTTCCTCAACAACTACCTCCTCTTCTTCGACTACTTCTCCGGTTTCAACCATGATATCCCAGTTGGCCTGACCGTCGGCTAGAACTTTTGCCATCAGATTTGGCCGGTCAAGCACAATGGTTTTTACTCCAATGTCCTCTCCTTTTATAACGCTCATAAGTTCCAGGGTGAGTCTGAAATTTTTCATACTCACTAGCGTATCTTTATTAAAATCCTCTACTCCAATGACTGTTAAATCTCTGATAGAGACCGTTAAATCAGGAAAATTCCTGATAAGGGATAAACCCAGCCCGGAGAACTCTGCTCTTGCCTTTACATTCTTATTGATTTCCTCTTTTATCAGGCTGGTAATTTTACCCTTAAAAAGGAAAGGAGTAACCAATAACAACAAAAACACTGCAAGCAGGATGATCCCGAAAATCTTCAGTATTCTTTTCATATGAACAAAAGTTTTAATTTACACGATTAATTTTTATAACTATTTATTGTTCAGTTTATTGCTGTAAAGCGATAACATTGCGTTCCTTTTATAAAGATATAAAGAAATCTAAATAAGGTTAAAATGCACATTCAGTAAACTTATCAACTAATTAAAATCTACTGACTGCCTTAATAAAAATTCAGGTAAGTTAATACTTAAAAAAATATTATTTTTAAGGTGCCTAATGCCTCTGGTTTGATTGAACAGAGTTCCTGAAGGCAATTAACAGTTTAATATTCTGATGATGAAAAAATTATGGAAGCAACCTTGGTCCTACAAGGAAAGTTTTCTGGTTGCTTTTTTTCTCCTGGTTCTGGGATTTACCATTGAACTTGTTACTCCTCAGAAAGGGGTTCACCTGCCCGGGTTCCCAATGAATATGTACCTGGGACTCAGTTTTATTGTATTCCTGAGTTTTTTGTGGATATTTTACAGTGACCATTCAATTGTAAAATGGTTAAGCAGTATTCCTGCAGCCATTAGTTCCATTTCACTGGTAACATTTATGGCATTGCTACTGGGGTTAACTTCACAGGATGATCCTGCCAAAGACGGAATTGCCGAGGCACTTGGATTAACCCATGTAAAAAACAGCTGGCCAATGGCGTTATCTCAATTGTATGTTCTCACCTCACTTGGTCTTGTAGTTCTCAGAAGAGCAACGCCTCTGACAATGAAAAGTTTTGGATTTTTCCTGAATCATTTCGGTTTATGGCTGGTGATTGCATCGGCAAGCCTTGGCACAGGAGACCTTCAGAGATACAAAATGAACCTTTTAAAGGGTGAAACAATCTGGTATGCCTACAACGATAACCATCAGCCAAAGGAATTGCCATTTGCCCTGCGACTCAATAGTTTTGAAAAAGAAGAATACCCGCCAAAAATTGCAGTTTACAATGCCATGACCGGCGAAATCCTCAGGGATGGTAAAAAGCCGGTTATGACTCCCCTGGATACATCTAAGTCGATATTATATCTGATGAATTGGGAGATTGATATAATTGAATACTTTGAATCATCGGCAAAAACCGAAGAGGGTAGTTTTGTCTTTGCGGAGGGTACCGGCACTCCACCGGCAGCATTTATTAAAGTCAGAAACCTGGTAACACAGGAGTTGGCTGAAGGCTGGATTTCCTGTGGAAGCTTCACAACAGAAGGAGAATACCTGTGGCTAACACCCATGACGGTTATGATAATGACAGTGCCAGAGGCAAAACGATATGCTTCAACTGTCACGGTTTATACGAGAAGCAATGAGCCATATGATCAGTTAATTGAAGTAAACAAGCCGCCAAAGATTGAAGGCTGGAAATTATACCAGTTAAGCTACGATCAGTCAAAAGGCAAATGGTCAGATCTAAGTGTAATTGAGGTGGTAAAAGATCCCTGGTTGCCCATAGTTTACACCGGCATTTTCATGTTGCTTGCCGGTGCTTTATATATATTCTGGATTGGAAAGAATAAAAAGGAATAATAATATGGACTATACAAATTTTGAATTTTTCGCTACAATATCCATGATCCTGTGGATTACCGGCACCATTTTTATTTATCTGCCTGCGCAAAAAAGACTGCTGAGCCTGGCAGGAAACATATTATTTCTGGCCGGATTATTGACTTTTATATACTTCATTACCCTGCTGTGGATAAACCTTGACAGACCCCCGATGAGAACTTTGGGCGAAACCAGGCTCTGGTATGCAATTTTTCTGCCCTTTGTGGGATACATCACCTATCTCCGCTGGGGATACAAATGGTTTCTCGCCTACAGTGTGGTAATGGCTGTGGTATTCATAATGATTAATATGCTACACCCCGAAAATTTCAGCAAAACCCTGATGCCTGCTCTGCAAAGCCCATGGTTTGTGCCGCATGTGATTGTCTATATTTTCGCCTATGCAGTTCTCGCGGCAAGCTGTCTCGTTGCCCTCAGAGGCCTTTACCAGGTTTATTACAAAACATTTGAAAAAGACATTTTATACCTGGCAGACAACCTGGTTTATATTGGATTTGCCTTTCTTACACTTGGTCTTTTGTTTGGCGCAATATGGGCAAAAGAGGCATGGGGCCACTACTGGACCTGGGACCCGAAAGAAACCTGGGCTTTCCTGACCTGGATGATGTATTTGATTTACATACATTTCAGGTATTTTCATAAAAATGCGATTAAAACACCATTGTGGATGCTTGGACTAGCCTTTGTAGTATTATTAATCGCCTGGTTTGGTGTTAATTACCTGCCATGGGCTCAAAACAGCATTCATGTTTACAGTAACTAGCATTTTTTAAGAAGTAGCCTGTTCATCAAAGCTACGGCAATTTCAGGAGTATCTGCATGGAGACAACCCGGCAGGTTTTCTTCGGTAACCCCTTCTGTATGGTTTATGCAGATAACTATTTTCCCCATCTGAACCAATAATTGAATAAGCCGGCGTGTACCCTGCCCTCCTCCCAGGACAATTGCTGCGCCCATCAACTGAGACATCTGCTGGTGTTTCTCCTCCAGGGTTGCAACCTCAATTTTAAGCGGCCACAATGAATCATCGCTTGTAATGTCCTCACGGGAATAAACGAGTTTTGCAAGGCCACCATTCTCAATCACAGCCGTACATGCTACCCTGAAAGTTCCCCCGGTATTTCCGGTAAGTATTCCCCAGCCTGCTTCAGCAATCAATTTGCCGGTTTGCCCGGCAAGCAGGAGATTCTTTTCAGGCACATCTTTACCAAAGCCCAGAATACCAATGTATCCGTGAATTCCATTTACCTCAAGATCCTCATAGGAGTTGATATTTAAAAACGGATTTTTTTTAGTTTGTTCGATATTCACATCCCATATCCTATGTGGCCGTGAAAGATAGAAGTCAATGAGTTTTCTTTCAGAACTGTTCAGCAGGTGTTTTTCCAGGGGATGTAATATTTCTTTTGAAAAAATGGCATGCAATGGCTCAAATAATCCTCCTGCACGGGGAATAACCAAGATCCCTTTTTCCCGAACAAACACTTCCAGTTGCCTGCTTATTAACTCCTGACTCAGGAAGGGCATGTCACAGGAAACCATCATCAATGATTCCCCTTTTGATTCTTTTAAACCTGCATGGAGACCTCCTATGGGGCCAGCATCTGGAATAATGTCGCCAACAATTTTTATGCCTTTAAAAGCATTAAATTTTTCTGGTGAATTGCTTACGATTAAGGACTCCTCAAATAATTCGATTCCTGCCTCAATTACCCTTTCTATCATGGGTTTACCCAATACCCTGATGAAGGCCTTATCCCGTCCCAGAAAACGACTGTTTTTCCCTCCGGCAAGTATTATGAAAGTTCTTTTATTTCTCCGGTTCATACTGATTGAAATCACCGATAAAATTACTAATCAAGGAATTAATTCCTATCTTTGCCGCCTTAATCATCAAAAAAAACCAGTATGGCAAGCAGAAGAAATCTGAAAAAGGATCTCAGGTACATTTTCAATGAACTGGTTACCCAGGTATATGTTTACAAGAAGTTTCATCCTGAAACTGATGAAAACAAAATCAATCAGCTGTTAAAGGAAATACTGGGGCATTACAATGATTATATTGCCCGCATCAATCATCAGGATGGAAAAGATAACCCTCAACTGGTGAGACAACACTTTAATAAAATCATTGAGGACCTGCAGAAAAAAACCCTTCCCCTGGTTGAGAAACTTGATTGAAGCATTTATTTGAATTCTCCAAGTTGAATCCATTGATTTCATCCTGCTGACTGAAAGCCTGTCAGGTCTGCTTTTATTAGGGCTGGTGAGGAAGTTATAATAGCTGAAATATTTTAATACATTTCGCTGGAGGCATTGAAATTGTTTTTATTTACATATCACTATTGTCCGATAAAAAATCATACCTGGTTTAAGTGCTCAAGCCGCATGGGCTCTTACTTTTTTTCTACAGCAAAAAAAAGTAAGCAAAAAATGCCGCCGCTGCAGATAATTTCCTAAAAATCAAATTAATTGACTAAAATCCGGGAACTCGCTACGCTCAAACAGCCCTGATTTCTTAACCTCAATTAATCTGATTTTCTTAACGGAAATTTTTGATATCATTATAATTTCTAATGGAATCAAAGAACTATCGTTTCTCTGAGGCGGAAAGCGACCCCCCAGTTGAGCAATCGGAAAAAGCGATTAATTTTGTCAGTGAAATAATTGAGCTTTAAAATATGGAAAGTTTACTCTCAGTAGAATTTTTTGTTGAGTCAACAGGCGGAGTAATAGTTAATAAAATTGACCCCCGACCACACAACAGCGGTCATCATACAATTGAAAGTATTATCACATCACAGTTTGAACAGCATTTGCGTGCAATTCTAAATCTGCCTTTGGGAAGCACAAAAATAAGACTTCCATGTGTAATGATAAATATTTTAGGGGCAGAGGGGCACGAAGGCCGTGTAATGTATGAATGTCTCACGCAAAGCATGGCTATCGAAGGTGTTAAAATCCATTTTATGGAAAAACCAACCAAATCATACAGAAAAATGGGAAACAGGCCGTTTTCTCATCAACATTTCGGGGTGCATTAATAAAAGCAGATGAAGTAAAACAATTAATAAATGTAAATTCATGGAAAAGTTAATAAGCATAGTAATGGGGTCAGATTCCGATTTGCCCGTTATGAAGCAAGCAGCTGAAATGCTAGAAAAATTTGGCATTGGATATGAAATGGATATTGTGTCGGCACACCGCACCCCAGAGAAACTTTATGAATTTGCATCAAAAGCTCACCAGCGGGGAATTTTGGCAATCATCGCAGGGGCTGGCGGCGCTGCACATTTGCCCGGTATGGTTGCGGCAATTTCACCGTTGCCTGTTATTGGTGTGCCAATAAAATCGAGTAATTCAATTGACGGCTGGGATTCTGTTCTCTCTATTTTGCAGATGCCGGGCGGTGTACCCGTTGCAACAGTAGCCCTTAACGGGGCAAAAAATGCAGGAATCCTTGCGGCTCAGATAATATCGGCAAAAGATAAAACTATACTCGAAAAGCTTATTCTTTATAAGGACGAAATGAAAGAACAGGTAATTGTGAAATCAAAAAATATGAAAACATAAATGGATTTTTTCAAAGGCAGAAAAGCAGTTATAGCAACCAAACATAAAAAGGAAGAAGTGATTGCCTCAATTCTTGAAAATGAACTGGGGCTAATTTGTGTTACTTTGCAAGATTTGGACACGGATAAACTAGGAACTTTTTCTGGAGAGGTAGAAAGAAAAGACGATCCTATTACCACCTTGCGCAACAAGTGCCAAATGGCCATTGATGCAAGCGGTATTGATCTTGCTATAGCCAATGAAGGATCTTTCGAGGCGCACCCAAGTATTTTTTTTGCCAGTGCAGATGATGAATTTGTAATGTTAATGGACAAGGTTAACGGTATAGAAATAATTGAACGGGAACTGAGTTTAGAAACAAATTTTGATGGGAAAGAAATAAAATCTGAGAGTGAACTAATTGCATTTGCAACTAAAATTGGCTTTCCATCGCACGGGATTATTTTAAAAAAAGGTAAAAACATTTATACAGGCATAATAAAAGAAAGCCGGTCTTTTGAAGATTTGATTAAAAACTATCAAACAATAAAAAATGATGATGGTTCTGCTTATGCCGAAACGGATATGAGGGCTATGTATAACCCAACCAGAATGAAAACTATAGCAAAGGCAACCGAAAAACTTGTTTATAAAATAAAATCTTTATGTCCAAATTGCAGTTTTCCGGGTTTTAGTGTAGTTGATGCTGTAAAAGGTTTGCCATGCGAAATGTGTGGTTCGCCCACAAGGTCAACACTTAAACATATTTATCGCTGCCAGAAATGTAATTTTACAAATGAAAAAGAGTTCCCGTTTAATAAAAGGAAGGAAGAAGCGCAATTTTGTGACTATTGCAACCCTTAAAAATGCTTTATTATTTATCGAACCATTCAAGGCAATAGACTTTTTCCCGTTTGCCCATTCTGCCAGGTGGAAAATTTTATTGAAAAACATTACGGCGAAGACTTTTTTCTCACAGTACTTGCCGCTAGGTTTTTTTTGAAGTGATGAACTGAAAGTAATAATTGTTACCAGGTTTTATGTAAATAATTTCAGTATTAATGAATGAAGCAAAATTATATAATGAAGCATATCTCATAAAAAATGCAACCTTAGTAAACGAAGGGGATATTTATACAACCGATGTGCTTTTAAAGGACGGAACAATAAGGGCTGTTGAAAAAAACATAAACCACCCTGCTGCTACTGTTATTGAAGGAACAGGCAAATATCTGCTACCTGGCATTATTGATTGCCAGGTACATTTCCGTGAACCCGGCAACACCCATAAGGGCGATATATACTCCGAGAGTAAAGCTGCCGTGGCCGGGGGCGTAACTTCATATATTGATATGCCAAACACAAAACCAAATGTGCTTACAACAGCTTTGCTGGCCGAAAAATATCGTTTGGCATCCGAAAAATCACTGGCAAATTTTGGATTCCTGCTCGGGGTCAATGCCGAAAATATGAACGAAATAATTCATGCCGACCTTAGCTTAATTTTAGGCGTTACCGATGATGGCCTATACTTTACCAAAAAGGGGAATTTGCTTTCTGATAACCCCGATCTATTAGAGAAGCTATTTGCCAACTGTAAATCACTAATCGCTATTCATTCTGAAAAGGAAACAATTATTGAAGAAAATGAACAGGAATACCGCGGGCGGTTTGGCGATAATATACCTTTTGGATTTCACCCCGCTATCCGCAGCGAAAAGGCATGCTACGAGGCCACCCTGCAATCTGTTGCTTTAGCCAATAAATACAACACAAAACTTCACATCCTGCACCTTTCAACCGCAGCCGAAACAGAGCTGTTCAGGAACGATGTCCCGTTAGTAGAAAAGAACATCACTGCCGAAGTATGCGTACACCACCTTTGGTTTTCAGACAAGGATTACCCGCGCCTGGGGGCGTTAATAAAATGGAACCCGGCAATAAAATCTGAAGCCGACAGGGACGGCTTGTTGCAGGCGCTCATTGACAACCGCATTGACATAGTAACAACCGACCATGCCCCCCATACCCTTGAAGAAAAACAGCAGCCGTATTTACAATCAATGTCGGGCGCTCCAATCATACAACATTCGCTCAACATTATGCTGGAGCTATACAAACAGGGAAAAATAACAATGCAAAAAATTGTTGAAAAAATGTGCCACAACCCGGCAATCCTATACCGGATAAAAAACAGAGGTTTTATACGCGAAGGGTACTTTGCCGATTTGGTGTTGGTCGATTTGGATACATCTTACACGGTTTCAAAAGAGAATATCCTTTACAAATGCGGTTGGTCGCCCCTGGAAGGGACTAAATTCAACAGCAAAATTGTTAAAACATTTGTAAACGGGAATTTGGTTTATAACAATGGTGAATTTATTGAAACATACAAAGGAATGCCTATACATAAAAATAACTCTGTTGTATAGAACTATATTAAAGAAAAAATTATGAATGAAGAGGATATTGAAAAACAAGGATTGGAAAAAATTCATACCGACCTTACAGCAATTATAGGTGAGTTTATAGATGTTCTTGCAGGACAGGGCGAGGAAGCGATTGCAATAGCTTTAAAAGATATTGAGAACAATTCAAAAAATGATGCTTCTTTATTGCACAATCTTAATAATGAAAAAATAATCCAGGCATTAAGCATAAGTTTTCAATTAATGAACCTTGTTGAAGAAAATGCTTCTGTGCAGTTTCGGCGCAAGGTTGAAAACTACTTAGGGATTGAGGCTATAAGAGGGTCCTGGGCCGAAACGTTTAATAAATTACAGGGCAAAGGGCTTACTGAAGAGCAGATTGCCGACATCCTTCCCAAAGTGATGGTAATGCCGGTACTTACCGCCCATCCAACCGAAGCCAAGTGAACATCGGTGCTTGATTTGCACCGCGAGCTGTACCTTTTACTGGTGAAAAAAGAAAACAAAATTTGGTCGGTTTCAGAGCAGGAAACCATTGATAACGATATTAAAGCAATTCTTGAACGTTGGTGGCATACCCGCGAAATACATTTCGAAAAGCCGAGTATTGAGTCGGAGAGAAACAATTTACTTCACTACTTTACCAAGGTGTTCCCGCTTGCCCTTGAAATAAGCGACAAACGGCTTAAATATACATGGAAAGCAATGGGGTTTGACCCTAAACGGCTTTCTTCACCTGCCCGGTTTCCAGTGCTGAAATTTGGTAGCTGGGTTGGGGGCGACCGCGATGGACACCCATTTGTTACTGGGCAGCTAACAAAAAATACCCTGTTGGCCCACCGCAAAGCGGCCATTTCTATCATTAAAGATGCGTTAGTGAACATGGCTGCGCGCACCCCATTTTCCAATACACAACAAGTCGTCCCAAAAATCCTGAGCCAGGCTTTACATCACTACATAACAATCATGGACAAGGCTGGCGCTGAAGCGTTAAAACGAAATCCGGGAGAACCCTGGAGGCAATTCATAAATCTTGTTGTGGCAAAACTTGATAATACTTTGGAGTGCAATATTGGCAAATTATCGCCCGAGGCATGGTATGCGTCACCAACCGAATTGCAAAAAGACCTCGATATTATTAAAGAAAGTATGTTGGAAACAGGTAAGCCCCGAATTGTTGAAGACCTGCTTTTCCCCATTGAAAGAAAACTGCAATGTTTTGGTTTTCATCTGGCCGCACTCGATATAAGGCAAAATAGCATATTTCACGAAAAAGCACTTGAACAGTTGCTAAAAACCGCATCCATTGACGATTGGGAATATAGCACATGGGATGAAAAGAAAAGAATAGAATTCCTTAACCATGAACTGCATAGCAACCGGCCTTTCGCGGTAGGCGGCGTAGCAATTGGCCCGGAAGCCGACCAACTGATTGATTGTTATCGAGTTGTTCGCGACCATGTAATGGTTTATGGCTATGAAGGGATAGGTTCATTTATTGTAAGTATGACGCGTAATCTGAGCGATCTGTTAGTGGTTTATCTCTTTTTTAGGGAATTGGGTATGCAACATATGCCTTTTCAGATTGTGCCCCTGTTCGAAATCATTGACGACCTGCAGCAATCGCATGAAATTCTCGATGCTTTCCTGTCGCATCCTGTAACAAAATCAAAAAATAAGGATCGGCACACTATTCAGGAAGTTATGCTTGGCTACAGCGATA
>JBBIHY010000011.1:0-96354 GCA_037446695.1 Bacteroidota bacterium | reverse complement strand
ACGGAAATTTTTGATATCATTATAATTTCTTATGGAATCAAAGAACTAACGTTTCTCTGAGGCGGAAAGCGACCCCCCCAATAAGCAGAAAACTACCGATTTCCTTATATACAAACACATTCACGTAAATACAAAAAATTTAATCGGACACTATTGTTCCATAATAATTAATTTGTTGCTTTAAAAAATACAGGCCGTATGACCAACATGGCCCATGTCCAGTTATTGGGTTCTCTGCGGCTGCCGCCCTTGAGGACTTCCATAGATTCAGAGGCAAACATTTTGGAGTAGCCAAAACGAAGAAGGGAAAACTCATTGAGCCTGTAACCCGCATAAATATCCAGCTCTAATCCAAGAAACCGGGGCATATCCTTATCAGTATCATCGGGGTTTATCAGTCCTGCCTGCGAAAAGAAAAGATGAGGCATCAATCCTGCTGAAAACCTGTTTTTTGAGAAATCAATAGTTGAAAAAAAGTCAATCAGTCCTACATTATTAATATGATTGCCTACATAAAAATAGTCCATGTGTCCATTGAACTTATGGTTGGTGCCATAAAGCGGTGTAAAGGACTTTGATTTGCCGGCAGAACCTTCCCTCTGGGGTGTCCCGGAAAGAATCTCAAGTCCCGCCTCCATCCTTACATTACCGGCAGGCTTGAACCATGCTGTCAGCATTGTATACCAGGCATTCAGATCCCTGCCCGAACCAAGCTTCCCTGTCTGTAAATAGGCCAAACCTTCCAAACCAAAATTCCCTGTTAGGTTAAATGCCATTCTCCCCCCAAAGGTTTGAGAAAAAAAATTTTCTTCATCATTATTTTCCAAACCGTTATTCAAAAAGAGTATGGAAAACTGGAAATTATCCGATTTCTTATTCATCCATAAGTATTGCAATGTTTTATAGCTGTTTGCAAGAGTATAGCTGGTGCCTATATTCGTTCAGCTGTTTAATTGTATGCAAGCCCCGTATGAAGCTGAAAACCGTTTTCTTCAATATATTTGAATACAGCTACATCATGGCTTCGTCCCTGCTGTGCCCAATCTACATTGCCAAAAATCCTGCTGTCGTCGTAAATCAGTTCCTGCCGGCCAAGTTTCAAAAAGAATTTTTCCCCCAACTGCAATTCTGCCCAGGCTTCGTGTATGGATGAATTCAAATCACTTCGGTTCAATTGCGGAACTTCGCCCCACACCCGAATATCCTGCAGGCTGAAACCAAATTTCAGTGCAGATTCGGTAAAATTCAGGTTTAAACGGGAACGCTGACTGATAAAAAATGCAGGGTCGTCATCCGGTGCGGACAGGCTTTGAAAACCATGCCTGTACTCGGCCCTCGGTCTAAACTCACCGGAAAGGCTGAATTGTGCATGAAGGATGCTGTTCATTGCACAAAATGAAAGAACTACCGGAAAAATTTTGTAAAAACGTTTCATGTTTCGAGTAATTTATGAGTTTATAAAAATCCCCGAATCAAACTTGTTGATTCCGGAACCTTAAAAGCTTTTCGGTGTAAATGATGGAATCAGTGATTAAACCCGGTTTCTTCTTTTTTTTTATTTACATCCATTTGTTTTTCATCAGCTGCAAGCCCTATGTAATTAATTGTGAGTTGTATATATGTTCCCACCCCCGCAATAGCCATGATGTAAACGAAAAAATCACCAAAGGGTATCAGAAAATAGCTGGCCACAACAAACAAGGCAACCCACACACCGGCACAAAAGGGACATGTGATAATTGCTTTCATGGAGTCTCCTATTCCGCTTCCTTCAAAAGACCTGATAAAATCCCTGAAGATCTTGAATACCCTGTCGTAAACGATGATTCTCGTAAGACGGAAAGTGGCAATCATCATGATAATAAGAGTGAGTACACTGATATCTTCAAGAATTATCCCTTTTTGGTTAAGAAGAAATCCGACAGCAACTATTAAAAGAACGAAAATAACGGATGACAATAAATTCCAGGTCTTCTCGGCAGTTGTAATTTTCATACCTCTCAGGATTGTAAAATTGAACAAATTTTGAGCCTAATAAGATACGAATAAAATGTTTTTAAATCCACTGCTCCTGTAAAATATCCCCCCTGATGCCAACCGTTACTGCTTTGAGCGGTATTTTACGGCCTGCCATTGAAACAGCCTCTCTGGCCATTTGCAGCAAACCTCCGCAGCAGGGCACTTCCATAATCATTACAATCATTGTATTTATTTGAGCCCGCTCAATAAGAGCAATCAACTTGTTCAGATAGATATCCTTGTTGGAATCCAGTTTCGGACATGCGATTCCCAGGGTTTTACCCTTAAGAAATTTGCTGTGGAAATTGCCAAGGGAGAATGCAACACAGTCAGCCGCAAGCACAAAATCGGTTCCGGCAAATAACCCGGAAGCCGGATTAATCAGATGCATCTGTACAGGCCACTGAGATAACTCTGAGGTTTGGTCGCACATGCCTTTGCCATTAGTAGCAGGTTCTCTTTTAAAAGAGGCAGCAGCAGAACCGGGACAACCTCCGCCGGATTGGACTCCATGAACGGCAGCTACCTTCATTCCATGTGAATGTTCATGAACATGATCTTGTTTCCCGGGAGAATAATGATGCACCTCCAAAATAACATCTGATAAAACAAAGGGCAAAGAATTCTCGTTCTCCTTCAGATAGGTCACAGCCTGTTTAAGAAAACCAAATTCCTGATGATCTTTCAAATGTTTTAAATGAGCAATAATGGTGTTTTTTCCCTTTGGAATCATATCCTGAATCACTTTCACTTCATCATAAGGTTCTGCCTCCCTCTCTTCAATTTCCAATGCACCTTCCGGGCAGTGGCCAATGCAGGCACCCAGGCCATCACACATCAAATCGCTTATGAGTCTTGCCTTTCCATCAATTATTTGCAAAGCCCCTTCATGGCAGGTAGGCACACACAAACCACATCCGTTACATTTTTCTTCATCGATTTTTATTATTTCCCGTTTCATTATCAATGAGTTAGTTTTATTCGTATTTCAGTAATTAATTACTCTAATATAGCGATATTTTTTTATTTCCAAACTTTCAAAAAATCAAATGTATTTTTCGATGGTCTGTGCTTTCAAATGCTCACGAAACTCCAGTGTCATTTTGTTAGTAACATTATTCATGAGACACTTGTCGAACGGGCAGATAGGTTTGTCAAGAGGGCAGGTGGTTATTTCTATTGCACCCTCAATTGTTTCATAAATATCCAGGAAAGAAATTGTTTTTGGAGGTTTTTTCAGGCGGAATCCACCGGCCGGACCTCTTTGTGAAGTTAAGAATCCATTTTTTGCCAAACGTTGCATAATTTTTGCAACATGATGCTTTGAAGCTCCGGTTGATTCGGCAATCTGAATAACATTTACCGCTTCCGGCGATTTGGCAACCAGGATAATACCATGCAGTGCAATGGATGCAGCTTCAGAAATTGATACTATTTTGGGCATTTCAGTGTAATAGGTGTTTAATTACCAAATTTAGTAGAACGCACTAAACTGCACAAACTTTTTTATCCTAATATTTCTGTTAACCCCATATTTATAATGAGAATACAGAAAAGATTTGGTTATTAAAGTCTGGATCGGTTAAATGCACTAATTGCCACATCTAATCTACCTGACAGGTTATCAGTCAATCCCGAATCTCCCCATGTTTTAGCTGTTTCAACCAATTCGTTCATAGTCTGCAGGGCGATACGGCTTTCTCTTTCCACCGATCCGGCAAATCTCACGGGGAAGCGGTTGTAGTACCAGTATTCCTTCTCAGAAATTTCAAAGTATTCCCTTAACAGGTCACTGGCAGTTTCTGGAGAGCCTGCCTTAAAGTAGGCATCTATTACACCAACCATAAAAAAGTCATAGGGCACCTGATGAACAGGCATTAATTCCATACAGCGATCCAGAACTTTCAATGCTTTATCGTTTTGGTTCTCAACAATAAGTGCGTTGGCAAGCCTGGTAAACTTATTTCTAAGCTGAAGCACTTTAAGGGTACGGTGATTGTAATGATCCATGTAAAAGTCAGGTTCATTCATTCTGCCCCAAGAAAACCTGTTCATCAGGTTCTCATAAAGCACACTGGTGTTTACCCTTCCATAATCCAGAACATCAGCTGATTCGGTTCTGATTGGCACCAGTCTGTATGCGAAGCCCTCCAGTTGAAAATATTCTTCCAGGCCAAGAGCATCGTCAGTTCCTCCACTTACAAAGTAAACAGGCCTGTTCCAGTCAAAGTTCGCAATGATATCAAGTGCAATAAACTGGTTTTTTACAACAAAATTTTCCTTCCAGTCCCATTCTATGGCAGGCACAATCTCGTCAGAAAGGGAATGATGAACTGTTCCGTTTGCACTAACCCTCTCTTTGTCAACTGGTAGCCGGAAGTTTTTGGTGGGAATATAATCCAGATTAATTCCCTGGCGGGCGGGAACCTTTGTTCTGGGATCATCATCGGCTACGAAACTCATAATCCGGCGAATATTTGTATAGTCGCTTACCCTTTCAAAGATGTAAAATGCCGGATTTGATCCTTCAAGATATTTTCTGCGTGGGATAGATACAGGGAGGGGCTCTGAATCATTCATCTTTCTCTGCATCTGATCAATATACCAGTCGGTGTTTAAAAGCATTGTATTCACAACCCTGACATCTTTTCTTACACCTTCTACTTCCTGTGCATACCAGAGAGGGAAGGTATCATTATCACCATAAGTAAAAATGATGGCATTGGGTTCACAACTTTCAAGGTAATTAATAGCAAAATCCCTAACGGTATATCTTCCGGAACGGTCGTGATCGTCCCAGTTCTCATTTGCCATGACAAAAGGAACCAGTAATAAACCTGCTGCTGTAGCAAAAATCGCACTAAGCGGTTTTGACAATACTTTCTCAAGGCACTTCATAACAGCTAAAACACCCAGTCCTACCCATACGGAAAATGCGAAAAATGACCCGGCATAGGAATAATCCCTCTCCCTGGGTTGAAGGGGGGTCTGATTCAGATATATTACAATGGCAATACCGGTAAAGAAAAACAGGAGTGCTACGGCCGAAAAATTCTTTGGATCCTTCCAGGATTGGTAAAATAAACCCAGTAATCCAAATAAAAGCGGCAGTGCAAAATAGGCATTTCTTGCCTTGGATTTCAGGCTGTCGGGTAAATCCTGTGGACCCAGGCGAAACTCGTCAATGGCCTTAATTCCTGTTATCCAGTTACCGTTAATTACTTCCCCGTGGCCCTGAATATCGTTTTGCCTTCCTGCAAAATTCCACAGGAAATAACGGAAATACATATGTCCAACCTGGTAATTAAGGAAAAACCTTATGTTCTCCACAAAAGTAGGCCTGATAAGAACTTCAGATTCACCAGTGTTTGGATCAAGGTATCTGATCCTGTTTCCCCTCACCTTTCCCCACCTCTGGTATTCCCTTATATGAGATTCATTGCTGCTGTACATACGGGGAAACAAACCGGTAAATTCTACGGCATACACCGTTTTCAAACGATACCCGGTTTTAACATACCGTCCGTTCTCCTGAATATAATAAGGTCTTCCATCTTCGGATTTTACACTTGGTGCCGAATAATACTGACCACTGATCAAGGGACGGTCTCCGTATTGCTCCCTGTTAAGGTAGGACAACAGGGAAAATACATTATCGGGGCTGGCCTGGTCCATAGGCGGTCCGGCAGCAGAACGAATTAAAATCAGGGTATATGAGAAATACCCGATAAGAATAACAGTCAATCCAAGCACTATATGGTTCAGTACAATCAACTTCTTCTGGTGTGTCAGTCGAATTATCCAAACAATCACGGCAATCAGCAAGGCAATAAAAATAAGCACCCCTGAATTGTATGGTAATCCGAAGGA
The DNA here is from genome assembly GCA_037446695.1 of Bacteroidota bacterium. Taxonomy (GTDB): domain Bacteria; phylum Bacteroidota; class Bacteroidia; order Bacteroidales; family PUMT01; genus JBBIHY01. The sequence continues at coordinate 90,465 of JBBIHY010000011.1, read as the reverse complement.
ATTGACAAACAGGAGTTCAAAGTAGGATGCAAGAAGAATTACTCCGGGTATAATCATGTAAATAAATGACCCAAGTAGAGCAACAGCCACCAGGGAGGCATAAATGATTCCTTTCCTGGTGGCAGGGTATGTTCTGAAATAATATACAAATACAATAGCAGGAATGGCAAGAAGATTTAATAAGTGAACACCGATTGACAGTCCCATCAGGTAAGCAATCAATATGAGCCATCTGGAGGCATGTGCATCATCTGCCACTTTTTCCCAGCGGAGAATAGCCCAAAAAACCAGCGCAGTAAAAAACACTGAAGTCGCATAGGCTTCAGCTTCAACCGCAATAAACCAGAAGGAATCGGAAAAAGTAAACGCCAGGGACCCCACCAGTCCGCTTCCAATAATCGCAATTATTTCTCCCTTTGACAATTCGTCATCATTTTTAACCAATTTTGAGGCCAGGCTGGTAATTACCCAGAAAAGCAGCATTACAGTAAATGCAGATGCCAATGCTGACATTGCATTCATCGCTAAGGCCACCTTGCTTGTATCGGGTGCAAACAGTGTAAAAAACCTTCCAAGCAACATAAAAAAAGGAGCGCCGGGAGGATGGGCAATTTCAAGTTTATATGCAGCAGTTATCCTCTCACTGCAGTCCCACCAGCTTGCAGTGGGTTCCAGGGTCAGTAAGAAAACAACCAGGGCGACTGAAAACACAAACCACCCGCCAGCGAGATTTGCGATTTTAAATTGTCTCATGTAGGAATAATTATTGTAAATCTCTGATAAAATTGCTCAAAAATAAGGATTTTGAAATTATTTGAATGCAATTGAGTCGGGTATGAATGTATCAGTAAAGACAAGATAAACGGGATTTATTATTTTTGAGTATTAATACCCTGCTGTATGTCAAAAAACAAAGCCAAACACCGTACAGGAATCGTTTATTCCACAAACCCTGACTTCCAGTACACAGAAGACAGGGAGTCATCACAAAACACCCTGCCTCCCGGGCAACAGAATCTCAGGGTGATGTTAGACAAAAAACAAAGAAAGGGGAAATCTGTTACCCTTGTTACAGGTTTTATTGGACAGGAAGAAGACCTGAAAGATTTAGGCAAACTTTTAAAAACAAAATGCGGTGTTGGAGGAACGGTGAAAGGCGGAGAAATACTTGTGCAGGGAGATTTCCGCGAAAAAATTATGGAAATACTTTTGAGGGAGGGTTACAAAGCAAAAAAAGCCGGAGGATGAAATACACAATACTCATATACTTTTTTACGATACTTGTTTTCATACCAGCTGGATTTTTACAGGCGCAATTCTTTAGTACCGGTGACCCGCCCGGCAAAGCCAGGTGGAAAACCCTGCAATCGGACCATTTCCAGTTCATTTTTCCACGGGAAATGGAACTACAGGCCAGGGAATTTGCAGTTTCGTTTGACCAGGCATATACACCTGTCACTTCGCAATTGTCTCACCATCCTAAACCAATTCCGGTAGTTATCTTTCCCTGGCTTTCTGTCTCCAACGGCCTGGTTAGCTGGGCACCCCGCAGAATGGAGATTTATTCCTCCTCGCCTCAATCCATTGACCCGCAGTTGTGGATTCATCAGCTTGCAATACATGAGACCAGACATGTGGCCCAAATCAGCAAACTCAACCAGGGGATTACCCGCTTTTTTTCAATCTTTACAGGAGAAATGGCCACAGGCCTGGCTGCAGGGATGATTCCGACATGGTTCTACGAGGGAGATGCGGTATATGCCGAAACAGCTTTTTCAACGGCTGGCAGAGGCAGGAATCCTTCTTTCGAAATGAAAATCAGGGCACAGGTAAACGAGGATCAGAAACCTTTCAGCTATGACAAATCACTCTTCGGCTCCTATCGTGATTTTGTGCCTAATCATTATGAATACGGCTACCAGATGGTTGCTTTTGCTTCGGAGAAATTCGGGCATGACTTTTGGGTCAACACCCTGGACTATGCCGGCAGATTCCCGCTTGTTCCTATCGCCTTCAGAGAAGGCATGAAAAGACAGCAGGGGATAACTCCTTCAAAGCTTTACCGGTTGTCTATGGAAAACCTTGTAACAAGCGACTCTGATGAAGAATTTGCTGGTCTGTCACACAACATTTTCTCTCCGCAAAAGAAAGATTATATTAATTACTACTCGCCCCAATTTATTTCTGATTCCCTGTTAGCAGCACTGAAGGATGGCCCCGGCCATATAAAACAGATTGTAACAATCAATGAAAAAGGAGAGGTGAGAAAACTACATGTGCCAGGTTTCTTGTCAGCCAATAAAATATCGGTTAATACAGGAAAAATTACCTGGTCAGAAACCATCCCTGATGCAAGGTGGGGAAACCAAAGCTATTCGGTAATAAAGGTTTTTTATATCGCAACCGGAAAAGAAATTCAACTCACACGCCGTACGCGTTATTATGCCCCTTCCCTGTCTCCCGGTGGCAATTTCATTGCGGCCATCGAAAACGACATTTTGAATAACTGCTACCTGGTTTTGCTGGATGCATGGAACGGAAATGTGATAAACAGAATTCAGACAATTCAGGGGGCCTTTCTTCAATATCCCGAATGGACCTCGGAAAATGAACTTGTGATGACAATGCTGGACGATATGGGCAAACACCTGGTAAGCTATAACAAAACAACAGGAGAATGGAGCCGTATTCTTTCCTCAGAATACAACAATCTTTCCACCCCTTCAGGAAATTCAGAAATCATACTTTTTAACAGTACATGGGGGAACCAAGACAATATTTATGCATTTGAAAGAAAAACCAATAAACTTTTTCAACTCACCAATTCAAAATATGGCGCCTTTGAAGGAGTTTTGAATGGCGCTACCGGCGAAATTGCATATAGCAGTTACAGCAATAAAGGGTTTCAACTAGAAAAAAAGTCAGTTAAATACCACTTTACAACACCATTTGAGCCTCCACAGACTCCTGCAATGCCGGCTTTCATGGGTATGGTAAACAAACCTGTTGCATTCCGGCCTAACCTCGAGAAAGCCCGGGATTATAAAACCAAAAACTACAGCAAACTGGGGCATCTGTTCCATTTCCACAGTTGGGCACCATTTTATTTTGATTTTGAAAACTTTGATCCTACCGGCGAGCAGGAAATTTACCCGGGACTGACTCTACTTTCGCAAAACCTTATTAATACATCTGTTTCACAGCTTTCTTATGCCTGGAAAAATGGCAGGCACTTTACTTCCAATACTTTCACCTACAGGGGATTTTTGCCCTTGATTGAACTGGGAATGAATTATGGGGACGAGCCCCTAGTATATATGGGCAGAGATACCACAGGAATAGAAAACACGGACAATGATCTGCTGAACCTAAGAACGAGGGTTTCCATTCCTCTTCAACTTACCGGAAACCGGTACATACGCGGTCTCATTCCTGCCCTTCAGATCAATTATAATAATTCATACTATCACTATACTATTCCTGATGAATACAGGAGAGGGAGAACAACCCTTGACTGGCAACTGAATTATTACAGTTACCTGAAAATGTCAGCCAGGGACATTTCTCCACGCTGGGGCAGTCAGTTCAGATTGAGGCTTTATACATCCCCTTTTGAATCAGAAAATTTTGGATCCATTTTCAACGCAACAGTCATTGGGTATTTTCCCGGATTTTTAAGAAATCACGGTATCCGTATACGCGGTGATTACCAGAAGCAGGAGCCCGTAAAGTACTTATACCGCAGCCTGATTGAGTTTCCGAGAGGATTTGAAGAAAGCAGAACGGAAATCCTGCACAGCCTGAAATCAGATTATTTTTTTCCCTTGTTTTATCCCGACACAGGGATACCTGGAATAATATACCTGAAGAGAATACGCGGCTCGGTTTATTATGACGTTGCGCTTAATCAATACAGGATCTTAAATGAAAACCGGACAGCCTTTGTCTGGAGAAAAGCCTATCTGATTTCAACCGGAGCAGAAATCCTTGCTGATTATCATATACTGCGCCTTCTCTTTCCTTTTACCACTGGCGTAAGGGTGAATTACCTGCCCCAATATGGAACTTTTGGACCGGAACTAGTCTTCCAAATCAACCTGGGAATTTTTTAGATTATTCAGAAAAACCATCAATGACAACCAGGCCTCACTGCTTACTGGCTCATTCGTACTTAAAATTCTTGTTCCCCTTACATTTTCCTGGTTGACCAAAAATACCTGTTTATAAAGCCCGGCTATACCTTCTGTTAATTCTCTTACAAACCCAATTTCAGATGCCCCTGCAGCAATCCAGGCCGGCTTTTCAAGCCCCGCTATCTGTTGTCTCACCGGCAAGGTCCCGGCGAAATATTCCCCCGGACTTAAAGCCACCACCCCGGAAATATCATCCCTCACTTTTGCCAGTATGAGTGACAAAGAGGCAGAAAAGGAACTGCCAAAAAGTATCAAGGGTAATTCGGTGTGAATTTTTGTGAACTCAATTGCTGCTTCCATGTCTTTCCGGTTATCGTAAAGTCGCCTGGAAACCCTTCCTGACAGTGCATTCACAGCAGTTTCATTACGGATAAAATCAATTTCATTTCCGGACCTGAGATCTACCGCTAAACAATTAAATCCCAATCTGTTTAACCGTAGTGCAATGTCTCTGAATTCACCCCGGCCCGATTCCATCTGATGAAAAAGTAAAATATAGGGATACGTTCTGTTAACCGGATAATGATCGGCCACTACTGTTAATCCATCCTCCGCTTTAAAAACAACCTTTACCTGTGGAATAACCGGTTCATTTATCAAAAAAGCGAAAAGTGCACAAACAGTAATTCGGAAAATCATTGCTCTTCGGTGATTTTTTCAGCCAGCAGGGTGATTTTATTCTTTTTCACCTCCACCACACCTGAAGTGATAAAGAAGAATTTGTCGACTCCCTTATCGGTTACAAGGCTGATTTCTCCACTGTCAAGGGAAGATATAATCGGTGCGTGATTTCGCAAAATAGTAAAAGGACCCTTGGTGCCGGGAACTCTCAGAATATTTACTTTTCCTGAGAAAATGGTTTTACCGGGTGTAAGTATCTCAAGTTGCATAACATCCTCCTGAACTTATTTGGATTCAGCCATCATACGGTTACCTTTTTCAACAGCTTCTTCTATTGTGCCCACCATGCTGAACGCTGCTTCGGGATACATATCCACCTCTCCGTTCATAATCAAATTGAATCCCTTGATGGTATCCTCAATAGAAACCAGAACCCCTTTCAGGCCGGTAAACTGTTCTGCCACATGAAAAGGCTGGGAAAGGAATCGTTGTGCCCTGCGTGCACGGTGAACAACCAGTTTATCCTCCTCCGAAAGCTCATCCATTCCAAGAATGGCTATAATATCCTGTAATTCCTTATATCGCTGCAGTAGTTCTTTGAGACGCTGTGCCGTGCTGTAATGCTCATCCCCCACGATATCCGGGGTTAGAATTCTTGATGTGGAATCCAGCGGATCTACAGCCGGGTATATGCCCAGTTCTGATATTTTCCGGCTTAGTACCGTAGTAGCATCAAGGTGGGCAAAAGTTGTCGCGGGAGCCGGATCGGTTAAGTCATCCGCAGGTACATAAATGGCCTGAACTGAGGTGATGGACCCTCTTTTTGTAGAAGTAATTCTTTCCTGCATCAAACCCATCTCAGTGGCAAGAGTTGGCTGGTATCCAACCGCTGAGGGCATCCGGCCCAAAAGCGCTGATACTTCAGACCCTGCCTGCGTAAAGCGGAAAATATTATCGACAAAAAACAGAATATCGCGTCCGCCGGTTTTTTCATCCCCGTCCCTGAAAGACTCGGCGATGGAAAGTCCTGACAATGCAACAGTTGACCTTGCACCCGGGGGCTCATTCATCTGACCAAAAACAAGGGAAGCCTGGGATTTTACCAGTTCATTTTTATCAACAAGGGTCAAATCCCAACCTCCTTTTTCCATGCTTTCGAGAAATTTTTCTCCGTATTTTATGACCCCGGATTCTATCATTTCCCTGAGCAGATCATTTCCCTCCCTCGTACGCTCCCCTACACCGGCAAAAACAGAAAGGCCCGAATATTTCTTTGCAATGTTATTGATCATCTCCATGATGATAACTGTTTTGCCAACACCTGCACCACCAAACAAACCAATTTTCCCTCCTTTTGGATAGGGTTCAAGAAGGTCTATTACTTTTATACCAGTATACAGGATTTCGTTCTCTGTTGACAAATCCTCGTACTTTGGCGCTTCCTTGTGAACAGGGTAGCCTCCGGTCTTATCCAGCACTTCCAGGCCGTCAATTGCATCACCGATCACATTGATAAGGCGACCACGAACCTGATCTCCCACAGGAATTTTTATAGGACCCCCGGTTATAATTACTTCCGTTCCGCGCTGTAATCCATCAGTAGAATCCATGGCAATCGCGCGAACGGTGTTTTCACCAATATGCTGATGACACTCCACAACCAGGTTTGGGGCATTTTCCCTCACAACCTCAAGTGCATCATGTATCCCAGGCAATTGACCACCGGTATATTCAAAGCTGATATCAATTACAGGTCCGATAATCTGAATGATCTTTCCCTTTATTGCAGACATAAAAATTAATTCTGTTAAGGTAACTGATTACTACAAAATTAACCAATTTTGATTCATATCTAAGCGGGTTGCCATAATTAAATCATGCTTTTAAGCATGACAAAACAACTGGTATAGATTAATTATCACTATTGATATTCCATTTATACAAAAATAACGGGGACTTTGTTACGATGCAGGGAAAAAATTATCGTATTAATTGAAAAAACAAGAAGGGGCGCTCCCGAATCAACAAACGCCTGTATTCGTACAGAATAAAATGAAGAATTTTTTCAGTATTTTCGGCTTATGAGCAAATTAGCCAGGCATAGAATTTCCTTTTTTCTCTCAGGTTTGACCGGAATCATTTCGAGTCTGGATAAGGCAAGATCGAAATAGTATTTTATTTTTTCCTCTGCCTTTTGTTTTGCACCGGTTCTTATATAAAGATCCCTTACCTTTTGAATTTTGATTGCAGGATCTGTATCCCTGGAGGAAATAAGAATTTTGAGTTCAGCGGCATCTGAGCCTTCAGCAATCTCTAATGCCTTTACCATTAAAAAGGTTTTTTTATTCATCAGAATATCCCCGCCAATGAACTTGCCAAAGGTGTCCTGATCTCCAAAAGAATCGAGAAAATCATCCTGAACCTGAAACGCCAGTCCCAGGTTTAGTCCTGTTTCATAGAGCAAATCTGACTGCTTTTCATTAGCTCCCCCCAGCAGGGCCCCAATTTTAAAAGATGCTGCCAACAAGACTGAGGTTTTCTTCTCTATCATTCTGATGTATTCTTCCTCGGTAACCATCGTCATGGTTTCAAAATCAATATCCATTTGCTGTCCTTCACACACTTCCATTGCAGCACGCGTAAAAACCGGAAGAATTCTGTGAATAAGTTCCTGCTTTGTTTCGGTAAGGTATTGAAAAGCAAGAACAGACATAACATCACCCGAAAGGATGGCCGTATTCTGATTCCATTTAACATGCACAGCAGGATGATTTCTCCTTATTGGTGCATCATCCATGATATCGTCGTGCAGTAGTGTGAAGTTATGAAAGACTTCAATTGCCAGAGACGGCATGAGGGCATGTTTGATTTCATCAGAAAAAAGATTAGCGGCCATGAGCAACATAACCGGTCTTATTCTTTTGCCGCCAATGGAAACTATATAGCCAACCGGTTCATACAAACCAGGTGGCATTCGTCTGCCGTAGTCAAGATCCTGCAGAGCTTTCTCAACCATTTGCTGCAACTGTTCCAAACTGTAAAGCATAATACCTAATTTAGGGGATAATATTACCGGAAGATACAAAGGGAACAATTATTATTCCAAAAGGGTTCAGGTCATGATTTACCGGATGAGGGCGAAAATTCTTCATGAATTTCAACAAGAGCAGTTTTTTCAACGGATTCCTCATCAAAAATCTGCATAAGTGGTTCCTCAAATTTCTCTGTCCGCCTCCTCTTCCTGAGTGCTTTTTCCCTTGTTAACAGCATGGATGGCAGCAAAATGAGATTAGATGTTGCGGCAACCAAAAGAGTAAAGGAAACGAGCACTCCCAATGCAACTGTGCCTCCAAATGATGAAAGTGAAAAAATACCAAATCCAAAAAAGAGGATGATAGAGGTATAAAGCATGCTAATTCCTGCCTCCCGGATTGCGAAACGTACAGAGCGTCCAATATCAAAACATGTGGCTTTTAGTTCCTGCCGGTATTTTGCAAGAAAATGAATGGTATTATCAACCGAAATACCAAATGCTATGGAGAATACCAGAACTGTAGAGGGTCTAATTGGTATTCCAAAATATCCCATGAAAGAGGCTGTAATCAACAAAGGAATAAAGTTTGGGATCATGGATATAACAACCATTTCCCAGGAGGAAAACATCCAAGCCATAAAAAATGCAATTGCCAGAACGGCAATAAACAAACTGGTAAACAGGCTCCTTGTCAGGTATTTATTTCCATGCGCAGCAAGAATACTGGTACCTGTAACCACTACGGTATAATGTTCCTCGGGAAAAATTTGCGCAATCTCGCGGCGAATATTCTGTTCAAGTTCCCGCATACTGTTTGAGCCAATGTCGGCCACCTTGTAGCTCACACGGGTAATTTGACCCTCGCTGTCGATATAGGAGCCGGCAATTCTTGACTGGTCAGTAAAATTACCGGCATAGGCCATGATAAAATTTCTTTCGGTATTGCTGGGCAACCTGTACTGATGAGGTGCTCCGTTAAAGAATGCCTGACGTGCAAATTTCACAGCCTCAACAATGGAAATTGGTTTAGAGAGTTCAGGATATTTCCGGAGCGAGTCCTGCAGGTCATCAATCAGCTGAAGAGTGGACCCAGTAAGAACACCTCTCCTCCTTTTTGTATCAATTTTAATTTCAAGTGGTATGATGCCGCTGAATTGTTCCTCGAAATACTCCAAATCCTGATTGATTTTGTGACCCTTTGGAAGATCATCCACAATATAGCCGGTGCTTTTTATGAATGAAATTCCAATAAATGCAAATACTACTATGGCAATGGTGGCAATGTATGTTTTTGTCCTGCGGCTGTTGGAAAGGCCTTCAAAAAAGCTTACTATGGTGCTTATGATTTTATTATCGAGATGTTTTGTGTGCTTTTTATCAGGTGGGGCCAGGTAACTAAAAATGATTGGTATAAGACACAGAGAAAGAATATAAATCCCCATGATATTTACAGACGCAACTAATCCAAATTCTCTCAGAATTTTTGTACTGGTGAGCATAAAAGTGCCAAAGCCGGCAGCAGTTGTAAGATTGGTAAGAAATGTTGCTGCCCCAATCTTTTGTATAACCCGCTGCAGGGCGCGGATTTTATTCCCGTGTTGCCTGTATTCACTATGATATTTGTTCAGGAGAAAGATGGAGTTTGGTATTCCAATCACTATAATCACAGGGGGTATAACAGCGGTAAGGATTGTAATATGGTAACCAATCATGCCCATAAAACCAAACGCCCAGACAACACCCGTAAGCACAATGAGTATGGAAAAAACAACTACCTTAAACGACCGAAAAAACAAAAAAAGCAAAAGGCCGGTAATGATAATTGCCATTAAAACAAACATATACATTTCCCTGTCGAGAATTTCCCCTGCCCTGACTCTGTAAAAGGGCAATCCGGAAAAATGAGTCTTAAGATCTTTATTGCCGGCAAAGTGTTGGGTTGTTTTTTCAATGGAGGAAATCAGGCTCTTTCTCTCACTGCTGATAAGTTTCTCCTTATCCAGGGTTACAAGAATAAGATATGCAGGCGATTGGGCATTGTAAATAGCATTTTCATAAAATGGAAGCGAGGCTATGAGTGACTCGATCTGGTCTACTTCCTCCTGTGAAGAAGGTTTGCCCTCCACCACCGGTATTATTTCAAACTTTCGATCCTCACTGTTCTTAATAATATTATAGGCTTCCGTAATTGAAAATACATCCTGAATGCCATCCAGTTTTTTTAGAGAATCTATTAAATCAAGCCAGTTTATGAAGTGTTCTAACCGGAAAAACAGGGAATCCTCAATTCCAACCACCACAACATTCATGTCTTCCCCGAATATTTCACGGTATTCATTAAACTGAATCAATATAGAATCAGTTTTGGGAACAAGAACTGCAGGTTCATAAGAAAACCGGACCTTTTGGGCCTGATAGCCAAAAAAGACAGTTATAAGCCCCAGCAGAATTATGATTGCAATTCTGTTTCGAAGTATTATCCTGGCTATAACTGTGAACATATAAGAAAAGTATCCCTAAAAATATTTTGACAAACGAGGCGTAAAAATACTATAGTATCCAACATTTCCAAAATCTTTGTTTGCTGAAGTAATTTAATAAACCTGGTTATTACCTTATTTGAAATTATTTGCCGAGTGACTCAGCACCACCAACAATTTCCAATATCTCATTGGTGATGGATGACTGCCGTGCCTTGTTATAATTTAGCCTCAATTCAGTAATCAACTGGGTGGCATTATCGGTAGCTTTGTGCATTGCAGTCATTCTGGCTCCATGTTCCGACGCGCTGGAATCAAGAAGTGCCTTGTAAAAATCTATTTTAAGCATTTTGGGGATCAATCGTTTCACAATATAATCAAGTGAAGGTTCTATGATGTATTCACTTTCTGAAGGCATTAGCTCCCTGAGTTCCTCTTCATGCTGTTCCACTTGCTCAGGCTGAAGGGGAAGAAATGTTTCGGTTGTAATGATCTGAACAAGTGCATTTTTATAACGGTTATAAACCAACCCAACATGATCATAATACCCGCTGGAAAAGTTTTCAATAACCTTCTCAATAAAAGCAGCTGAATTATCAAAGTTCAAATCATCCAATAAATCATTTCTTGTTTCAACGAGAGAAATTCCTCTATTACGCATATAATCAGCCCCTTTTTTCCCGATTGCAAGAAAATCCACCTTCTTGTCCAGTAGCTGAGATTTGAAATGCTCGTTTGCAATCTGTATGGCTGACCTGGCAATATTTACATTAAAGGCTCCGCATAAACCCCTGTTGGAAGAGACCATAATAATAAGCACTCTCTTTACCGGCCTTTCAGCCATTAAAGGGTTTTCAAAAACAGAGAAACATGCCCGGCAATGATGTAAAATCTCATGAAGCTTTTGAGCAAATGGTCTCATCTGAATGATTGCATCCTGTGATTTTCTGAGTTTGGCTGCAGAGACCATTTTCATGGCACTTGTAATCTGCCGGGTTGAAATAACCGTGGCGAGCCGGGTGCGTATTTCCTTGAGGTTAGCCATTCAGTTTACTGGTGAATCAGATAGCAGTCCTTTTAGGTACCATTTTTTCAGCCACTTCGGCAGCTACTTTTTCAAAGGCAGCAGTAATATCATCATTAAATTGTCCCTGTTTTATTTTTTCAAGAACTTCAAATTGTGATTCGGTCATTCTCTGAAGAAATTCCTTTTCGAAATCCCTGATTTTGGAAACAGGTATTTCTCTTAGCAATCCTTTCGTGCCACAATAGATGATAGCCACCTGCAATTCAACAGGCATGGGTGAAAACTGTCCCTGCTTAAGTATCTCAACATTCTTGGAGCCTTTATCCAAAACAGCGAGAGTAGCAGCATCCAAATCGGATCCAAATTTTGAAAATGCTTCCAGTTCGCGGTATTGAGCCTGATCGATTTTTAGAGTACCAGCCACTTTCTTCATGGGAGAAATTTGCGCTTTTCCACCCACTCTTGATACGGATATCCCCACATTGATAGCCGGCCTGATACCTGCATTGAACAGGTTATTGTCCAGAAAAATCTGCCCGTCGGTAATGGAAATAACATTAGTTGGGATGTACGCCGACACATCTCCGGCCTGGGTTTCAATTATAGGCAGAGCTGTAAGGGAACCTCCCCCTTTCACAACAGGTTTAAGACTATCAGGTAAATCGTTCATCTGAGCAGCAATCTCATCCGAGGCAATAATTTTGGCTGCTCGTTCCAGCAACCTGGAGTGCAGGTAAAAAATATCCCCGGGGTAGGCTTCCCTGCCGGGAGGCCTTCTTAGCAACAGGGAAACCTCCCGGTAAGAAACAGCCTGCTTGGATAGGTCATCGTAAATGATCAATGCCGACCGGCCTGTATCCCTGAAATATTCACCGATGGCAGCTCCGGCAAAAGGGGCGTAAAACTGAAGAGCAGCCGGATCTGAGGCGGTTGATGATACAATTACTGTATAGGGCATAGCCCCTTTTTCTTCCAGCACCTTTGCAATTCGTGCTACAGTAGAGCCTTTTTGACCAACAGCCACATAAATGCAATAGACCGGTTTGCCCTGCTCATAAAACTCTTTCTGGTTGATGATAGTATCGATGGCTATTGCTGTTTTGCCGGTTTGCCTGTCTCCAATTATTAACTCACGCTGGCCTCTGCCGATTGGAATCATGGCATCAATTGCCTTGATTCCGGTTTGAAGGGGTTCTGTAACCGGCTGCCTGAAAATTACACCAGGAGCCTTTCTCTCAAAAGGAACTTCAAACATTTTCCCGGCAATTGCCCCCTTACCGTCAACAGGGGCTCCGAGCGTATTAATCACCCTGCCCAATAATCCTTCTCCCACCTGGATAGAAGCAATTCTTTTTGTTCGTCTTACAAGACCTCCCTCAAAAATTCCTCCGGAAGACCCAAGCAAAACCGCACCAACATTATCCTCTTCAAGATTCAGGACTATGCCTTTAGTACCCGATTCAAATTCAATCAGTTCATTTGCCTGAACATTTGATAAGCCATATATTCGGGCTATACCATCACCAATCTGAAGAACAGTCCCTACCTCTTCATACTCGGTAAGAGATTTATACCCTTCCAGCTGTTTTTTTAGTATGGCTGCTATTTCGCCCGGTTTAATTTCACTCATGACCGATATTTTAACAGAATTTACGTTTTTATTAAGGCTGTTTTCTCTATCAATGTATTCCGGATTTTTTTCAACTCCCCCTGTACACTTGCATCCAGCAGAATATCATCCGTTTTCAGCTGAAATCCACCTATCAGGCTATCATCTGTTTTCAATTCAAACTCCACTTCACAGCATAACAATTCCCTGAGTTTTGACAAAATCGTTTTGATTGTTTCCTTTTCAGGTTGATCTGAAGATATCAGTGTAACTTTCAGGATATTTTTTTCCTTCCTGTAAAGGTGTGCAAAATGTCTTGCAATGCCCGGAATAAATAATTCTCTCTTTTTTTCAAGGAGCAATTCCAGAAAAGAAAATGTAAAGGGGTGTATAAACTTCCCGAAAAGTTCTGTGAAAATGGCATGCTTTTTCTTCCCCACGATCGAGGGGTTGACTGCAAGGCCTGAAAAATTAGCATTTTCGGAATAAGCCTTGAGCAAAAAATCCATATCCTTTTTTACCTCATCAAGAAAACCTTTTTCAAGGGCCAGTTGAAAGAGTGCCTTTGCATATCTCACATGAATTTTACTCTGGCTCATGTAAAAGTTCAGTTACTTTTCAGGTTTTGTAAAAATCCGGCAACCATTTCCTTCTGTGCTTTCTTGTCTTCCATTTTTTTACGAAGGATTTTTTCTGCTATTTCCACAGAAAGATTGGTAATTTCAATCTTCATCTCATTCAGGGCCAATTGTTTTTGCTCCTCAATTTTCTTTTGGGCATTTTCCATCATCTTCTGAACATCCATGTTTGCCTGTTCCTTAGCCTCTGTAATGATTTTTTCTTTCATTTCCCTGCCCTGCCTCACAAGTTCATCTTTCTCCATCCTTGCCTCATGCAGGATTTTCTCCGCCCTGTTGTGGATTTCTACCATTTCTTCTTTTATTTTCATTGCATTGGCAACACCTTCATTAATTGTCTTTTCTCTCTCCTTTATAGCAAAAACAATCGTGTTCCACGCAAATTTCTTAAGGATAAACAAAACGATTCCGAAGGTAAGAGTCATCCAGAAAAACAATCCGAAATCAGGAGTTATAAGATCCATGGTTCAAGAATTATCCTTCTGCTAATAAATACAAAAGGAATTAAACAATCAGGAAACAACCTGTTTACAGTACCAATACAAGCAAACAAACAACAATGGCAAAAAATGCAGCACCCTCAATCAGCGCAGCAGAAACAATCATATTGGAGCGGACATCACCGGCAGCTTCCGGCTGACGTGTGATGGCCTCCAGGGCAGAAACACCAATACGGCTGATTCCATAACTGGCTCCAATAAGTGAAATGGCAGCACCCAGGACTGCACCAACCTTTGAAATGGATTCTGCATATTCAGCAGCTTGAAGAAGAATTAAACTTAACATAATGTTTAAATTTTTAAATATTAATAAATGATCTTCCAAATTCTTTTTAATGGCCGCCTGATACGGCAGCTCCAATATACAACGATGTAAGCAATGTAAACACATATGCCTGGATCAGTGATACAAGCAATTCCAGCATTATCATGAAAATCCCGAACAAAACTGACAAAACCGAAATCCCGTATCCAAATTCGGGTGATAATTGTCCGAATACAAAAATGAGGCTCAAAAATCCAAGTTTAATAATATGTCCGGCTGTTATATTTGCAAACAAGCGCACCATAAGCACAAATGGTTTGATAAGCACCCCCATCAATTCAATAATGGGTAAAAGAGGAATTGGCAGCTTAAGGAAAACCGGAACTCCGGGAGTGTTAAAAATGTCCTGCCAATAATGTTTATTCCCATTTATGTTTACAACTACGAATGTGAACAAGGCCAGTCCCATTGCAACAGAAATATTCCCAGTCACATTGGCTCCCATGGGGAAAATGGGAATTAGCCCAAGCATATTATTAATCCATATGAAAAAAAAGAGGCTTAACAGGTATGGAAGAAACTCCTCGTGTTTTTTCTCTCCAATTGCAGGTTTTATAATATCATCCCTTACAAAAAGAATTATAGGTTCTATAATTGCTCCAACCCCGCCGGGGGCTTTGAAAGGATTCCTTCGGTAATGAGAGGCCATTGATAAAAAAAGATATACCACCAGGCCAGCGCCAAAAAACAGAGCGAGAGCATTTTTTGTGATTGACAGGTTCAGGGGAACAAGAATAATTTCTTCAGCAGTTCCTGCATGAATTCTTTCAACTATCTTTCCTTTATATGGGGCTTCCTGTTCTATACTGAAACCCTTATAGGAATCGTAACCGTGATGAAATTTGCCTGAGTGAAAAATATGTAACCCGCTATGTCGACTGAAAAGAATAACAGGCAAAGGAACAGAGATATGCTTGTCTTCGTAGGAAAAAATGTGCCAGTAGTACGCATCTGCAATATGGTCAAGTATGAACCGTCCGGGATCAAATTTCTTTTTTTCCTTTTCATGACCTTTCTCAACGGCATGCGGGGACTGTGTTGCACCCAAAAGGCCGGTTGGCAGAAAAGCCAGCAGGCATAAAACAAACCCATTAAATAGCAATTGTTTGAAAAACACAGCCTAGGTATTTTATCCTATGTAAAACTAATAAAAAAACTGTTATTGCTATACGTAACAAGGAGGGCAAAAGTTATATCATTTTTTAAGGCGGCGACTGAAAGATTGGTGTAGGACAATCTCAAATGTCTTAACAATTAAATACATAGAAAGATAAAAAATACTTATTCTTACAGCCGATTCATTGAAACTCATTACAAAAGCTAGTAAAATCAATAGATACAGAAACAATTTCACCCCCGTGACGGCAAGATAATAAAGTGAGAATTTAATGGGATTTTTCTCTGAAAGTCTTATAAAGACGATTCCAGAGAAAATTGTAACAATGAAAAAAAGGAAGAAAATGTAATAATAGGTGGCATGATAAAACTGCTGTAAAACAGTTTCAAAAAGTATATATCCGGCCAAAAAAAGAACAGGAAAAAAAGTGATACAGCGGTTAATGAAATTTCGCGTTTCCATTTCTGAGAGATTATCTAAAACCTCAAAGATATGTAAGGTTCAGAAAAAAGAAAGGGTTTGACTTTACAATCAAACCCCGTGATTTTCATTTCCAAGGTGAGTTAGTTACCAGCCCTTGCGGTTTCATTCGCTTTCACCTTCTCAAAAGGATTGCTGGATTTCTGGCTCTCCATTTTACAATTGCCGGTAAATACCGATCCTGGTTCTATGGCCAGACGATGAGTAGTAATATCCCCGTTAATAAAGGAAGAAGGCTTCAGCGTAAGCAGTTCACTCACATTGATCTTTCCTTCAATTTTACCAGAGATATCGGCATTCTTGCAATTGATATCACCTTTTAATCTGCCTGATTCTCCAACTACAAGTTTTCCTTTTGTAGTAAGGTTGCCGGTAACACTACCGTCTACCCTGATATCTGAATTGGACACAATGTCACCGGAAATTTCGGTACCACCGCCAATCAGATTGATCACATTTGTTTCAACATCATTGTTCTTTGCCATATTTATTTTATTTCAGTTTTATCGGATTCAGATGCATACAATAATTAATTAATACTGTTTCGTTTTGTTTTTATTGCATACAAAACCTTTTTTTTTTTTATTTTTCATTTCCCGTATATCCCCATTTCAGATACATTGCCCCCCAGGTAAATCCGGCGCCAAAGGTAGTAAGAATAATGTTGTCTCCCTTTCGTAACCTGTGCTCCCACTCCCATAAACACAAGGGGAGCGTTGCAGCAGTTGTATTCCCATACTTTTCAATATTTATCATTACCTTTTCCTTTTCAAGACCCATTCTTTTCGCAACTGCCTCTATAATTCTCATATTTGCCTGGTGGGGTACCAGCCATGCCAGTTTTTCGGGTGTAATATTGTGCTTTTTCATCATGGCGACTGAAACATCAGCCATTCTGGAAACGGCAAATTTAAAGACTGTCTGTCCCTCCTGGTAAATAAAATGCTCCCTGGCCTCCACTGTCTCATGGGAGGCAGGTTTAACAGAACCACCTGCTTTCTGGTGCAAATGATGACGTCCACAGCCATCAGTAGCAACAGCAAAATCAATTATCCCTATATCCTCAGTTGTAGGTTCCAAGAGCACAGCCCCTGCTCCATCGCCAAAAATAGGGCAGGTAGCCCTGTCGGTATAATCAACAATGGACGACATTTTTTCAGCACCAACAACTACTACTTTTTTATAGCCCCCCGATTCAACAAACTTGGATGCTGTAGCAAGAGCATACAGGAAGCCCGAGCAGCCGGCATTAAGATCATAGCTGAAGGCATTCTTAATACCAACCAAATCGCTTATTATATTTGCTGTTGCAGGGAACTGCATATCGGGCGTAACAGTTGCACAAATAAGCATATCAACTTCTTCGGGCCTGGTATTTGTTTTAGCCAGCAGTTTTTTAACTGCCGCAGCTCCCAAATGAGATGAGCCTTTTCCTGTCTCTTTGAGAATTCTCCTTTCCTTAATGCCAATCCTGGTCATAATCCATTCATCGGAAGTATCAACCAAACGACTCAACTCCTCGTTATTAAGAATATAGTCGGGAAGGTCAGCAGCAACCCCGGTTATGGTGGCTCGCAGGGAGGTCATTCCTTAAAGGCCTGTTTTAGTTTGTCTATTAGTTTTGCTTTTACAACATCATGTGAATGCATGAGCATATTCTTAATGGCTTTGGCGTTGGAAGCCCCATGGCCAATAATTACCGGCTGGTTGATTCCCAGAACAGGCGTACCGCCATAATTCTCAAAATTGAACCTCTCAAAAAATTCATCCTGAATTTTTCTTTTCCTGATAATGGTATAAAATGCCTCTGCCTCTTTCAGAACTACATTTCCAACAAAACCATCGCAAACAATCACGTCGGTCTTTTCATCGCTGAATATATCGTTCCCCTCAACATTCCCAACGAAGTTAAACTGCGGGTTTCCTTTCATCAGTTCAAATGCAGCTTTTGATACCAGGTTCCCCTTCTCCTCTTCTGAACCATTGCTTAACAGCGCAACTCTTGGTTTCTCAATGTCAAAAACTTCTTTTGAGTAAACGGCTCCAATTAACCCATATTGATAGAGCACATCGGGACGACAATCGGGGTTTAACCCCACATCCAGCAACAATGTGGATTTACCCCCCAGAACAGGCACCATAGCCGAAATAGCCGGACGTATAATACCAGGAATAGATTTTACAATGAACATTGCACCAACCATCATAGCTCCGGTATTGCCAGCACTGGCAAAAGAATCAATTGCTCCTGAAACAAGCAGTTTGAATCCTGTTACAATGCTTGATCCCGTTTTTTTCTGAAAGGCCTTGGCAGGATGCTCTCCCATGCCTATTACCTCCTCGGTATGCACAATTTCAAAATTTCCGGCATCAAAATTCTCCTTTTCACAAATTCTGAGAATGTCAGGCTTGTTTCCAACCAAAACTATTTTTGTTTCTGATGGCAATTCACCAAAGGCAAGAATTGCCCCTGAAACTATTGCATCAGGAGCAAAATCACCTCCCATTACATCTAAACCAATTTTCATATTGTCAGATTAGGGATTTTTATAACATCTTTCAGGAAGCGACCTCTTTTTCAATGGCCTGTTTACCTCTGTAATGTCCGCACTCAGGACATACCCTGTGGTACTGCACAGCAGCCCCACAATTTGAACAGGTCGAAAGGGTTGGAACCTCGGCCTTATCATGAGTTCTGCGCTTGTCTCTTCTTTGCTTTGAATGCTTACGTTTCGGATGTGGCATTTCTATTTAAATTTAATGTTCGTTTTTATCTTCTTTTAATTCTTTCAGTTTATCCCAGCGGGGATCGGTTTCTTTTTTGCCTGTAACAACAATCTTCTTGAGCTTTTGTATCATTTCGGGATTACATGTAATCTGGGCCTTTTTTCCTTCGGGATGAACTTTACGGTAGGGCAGGCTTAAAATAATACTTTCATACAAGTAGCCGGAAAGATCAATCTGATGAGCCTCCGGATGAAGAAAAATTACGTCCGGATCCTCAGATTCTGTTTCACTTTCGGAAAACTTTACAAACAAACATCCCTGATAGTTCAGAGGTAAATCAAATTTCTCGAGGCACCGGTCGCACAAAACATTAACGGTACCCTGGATAGTCATATCCAGTTCCAGCAGACCCGTTTTCTTAAACATCAGTACTTTTGCAAGTAAATTTCCTTTATCAACTTCAGTATTTGCAAAAAACGCAAAGAACTTTTCGTTTAACTCAAATTCATAAGGATGCTGTCCGTTTTTCAGTCCCTTGAATTGAATTGTGTATTTGCCTGAAAATGACAATTTCCTAAAAAAATTATCGTGCAAAAGTATAAATTAATATCAAATAAAAAAAGAAAATGCCTGCCGCCAAATTATTCCTTCAAATAGAGTGTTTCCGAAGAATTCCCGTTCACAATGAAAAATCCACGCAGGCAATTCATAAAAATTATGGTAATACATTGAAAAAAACCGTTTTACTGGAGTAAATTTGCGGCCTCATTTTTTTGTATGACCAATATTAGAAACATTGCCATAATTGCACACGTTGACCACGGTAAAACCACGCTGGTGGACAAGCTTCTTTTTGCCTGTAAAATCTTCAAAGACCATGAAAACCCCGGGGAACTTATTATGGACAGCAATGATCTTGAAAGGGAAAGAGGTATTACCATTCTTGCTAAAAATGTTTCAGTCAATTATAAAGGGATTAAAATCAACATTATTGACACCCCTGGCCACGCCGATTTTGGCGGAGAAGTTGAGCGGGTATTAAACATGGCCGACGGTGTTCTGTTGCTTGTAGACGCTTTTGAGGGGCCAATGCCACAAACCAGGTTTGTTTTGCAGAAAGCACTTCAAATGGGTTTAAAACCGATTGTTGTAATCAATAAGGTGGATAAACCCAATTGCCGGCCTGAAGTAGTACAGGAGGAGATTTTTGATTTGATGATCAGCCTGGATGCCTCAGAAACCCAACTCGACTTCCCTACAATTTACGGTTCTTCAAAAGAAGGCTGGATGTCGGATGACTGGAAAACCCCCACGAAAGACATCACCGCCCTGCTTGAATGTATCATCAGGGAGATTCCTTCTCCAAAACTTATTGAGGGTACACCTCAGATGCTGATTACCTCTCTTGATTATTCTTCTTACGTGGGAAGAATTGCTATTGGCAGACTGCACCGGGGAACGCTTTTAAAAAACAGTCCGGTTGCTCTTGTAAAAAAAGAAGGAACAATAATAAGAACCAGGATAAAGGAACTAATGACCTTCGAAGGTTTGGAAAAAAGGAAGGTGGATTCCGTTGCCTGTGGAGACATATGCGCCATTGTAGGTATTGAAAACTTTGACATTGGTGACACAATAGCTGATTCACTTGAGCCGGAAGGGCTGGACCCCATTTCGGTGGATGAACCTACAATCAGTATGGTTTTCACGATCAATAACTCCCCTTTCTACGGCAGGGAAGGGAAATATGTCACTTCGCGGCATCTTCAGGAAAGACTGGAAAAAGAACTGGAAAAAAATCTTGCCCTTCGTGTGCACAAGTCAAATGATTCTGACTCTTTTACAGTTTATGGTCGTGGGGTATTGCACCTTTCTGTCCTGATTGAAACCATGCGACGTGAAGGTTATGAACTCCAGGTAGGGCAGCCCAGGGTAATTATCAAAAACATTGGTGGAGAAAAATGTGAACCGATTGAAATCCTTACCATCGATTTGCCTGAAGAATACGCAGGAAAAGCAATAGAATATGTAACCCGTCGCCGCGGGGAACTTTTAAATATGGAAAGAAAGGCTGACAGGGTTCACCTTGAATTTAACATTCCCTCTCGTGGCATTATTGGTCTCCGCAACATACTGCTGACCGCAACTGCTGGTGAAGCTGTAATTTCCCATCGTTTCAGGGAATTTGAAACTTTAAGGGGAGAGATCGAAAGCAGGCAGAACGGATCACTGATAGCCATGGAAACAGGAACCGCCTTTGCTTACTCTATTGACAAACTGAAGGACAGGGGTAAATTCTTTATTTATCCCGGCGAAGAGGTCTATGAGGGACAGGTTATTGGAGAAAGTACACGGCAGGGTGACCTGGTTCTGAATGTCACAAAATCGAAAAAACTGACGAACTTCAGGGCATCCGGGGCGGATGAAAAAGTTAAAATTGCTCCACCTTTGGTGTTTACCCTCGAAGAAGCATTGGAATATATTCAGGAGGACGAATATGTTGAGGTAACACCTAATGCCATCCGTTTGAGAAAAATCTACCTGGATGAAAATGACAGAAAAAGAATGGCAAAGCAGGCTCTGAATTAATTGTTATTAATTAATTCTTCAGAAATGGCCTGTTCAAGTACATCAATAAAGAAATTATTTTTGGGAATGAAACTTTTTGCTCCCATTGCCAAGAATTCGTCACGAATTGCCTCACCTGCAATCCCGGACAGAACGATTACAGGAATATTTTCATTTTTGGCCTTTACTTTCTTCAAAATTTCAAGTCCATCCATGGCAGTATTCCCGTTATCCGCAAAATAGTAATCCAGAACAAGCAAATCTGGGTTCAGGTGAAGGTTTTCCAGACACTCTTCCCCCGATGCAAATGTCCTAACCCTGTAACCATTCTTGCTCTGGAAAATATATTCAACAAGGTTTAGTATAACCCTGTCATCATCGACAAAAAAAATTAGTCTGCCTCCTGATTCTGGCATTTTTTTTGAATTTGACCACAAATTACCATACCTGGCAACTTGCATGGCGATTTTTGGAGAAGCAAGTTAAGAAAAAATAAAGTATTGTCAAGAGTAATTTCTGGCATTCTTCAATTTGTGAGGCTTTGGTTGTTAAGGCAACAAAAACAAAACCTGACAATCAGGTGATTAATTAAAAATCCCCTTACGGGGATTTTCATTTTACCTGTCCTTAAATCCGTCATCGCTATCCTCAAAATCTGTTTCAAAATTTTCCTCTATAAATTCCTCCCGATCCTCCTCAAGGAAAATTTCATCTTCATCAAACTCGTCCAACTCATCAAGAAACTGGTTGCGGTTGGATTTTTGCTTTTTCACGGGGGACAATTTGTGCTTTTTCTTCCCCTTGTATGATGCACTATCAAAATCGTCACCCGGTGCACCAAACATTTTTTTCGACTTCATCACAAAAATTTAGTTGGTTTTTAAATGATAAAAAAATAAAACATTTCTGCAATAGTACATTCCTGAATACAATTTTAATAAATTTTTAAATGAAAAAATATTTGCGGCATTTTTTTACCAATTCAGAAATTGACCTCAAATCTCTGGGGATTTCCTACTTTTGCCTTGAAAATCTTCAAAAAAATGCCCTTTACCAGTTACTTTGCCCTTTTCTTAATAATTACTCTCGGTTTTTTACTTGGGAAAATTAAAATTCGCGGAATTTCCCTTGATATCTCAGCAATTATTTTTGTAGCTCTGCTTTTTGGTCACTTTGGGGTAGAACTTTCTTCTGATTTTCAGCATCTTGGGCTTATTCTTTTTGTTTTTACCATTGGGATTCAGGCCGGACCGGGGTTTTTTCAATCTTTTCAAAAGCAGGGGATTAAGCTGGTAGGGACAGCATTGTTGCTGGTGTTTACAGCGGCTCTTTCCGCTTTTGTTCTGATGTATGCCCTTGACATTGACCACAAGGTGGCAGTAGGATTGCTCACAGGGGCATTAACCAGTTCGCCTGGGCTTGCAGCAGCAATTGACAGCACAAAATCCCCTCTTGCATCTATCGGGTATGGCGTTGCCTACCCCTTTGGTGTATTGGGTGTTATTCTTTTTGTAAGGCTTCTGCCGGGGTTGTTACGAATAAACCTTGTAAAAGCAGAATCAGTTGTTGTGCAGGAACAACAATCAGTGTATCCCGAAATCATCAATAAGCATTTCCTTGTGGAAAATCCGAATGTTTATGGAAAGACTATTGGTTCTCTCAATATAAGAACAATGACAGGAGCCAATATTTCCAGGGTGAAACACCTCCTGGAGGCTTTTACTCCCACAGCAATGACTGTTTTACACCAGGGAGACATTATTAAAGGTGTTGGCACAAAAAAGTCACTGGAAAAGTTAGAGTTACTTATAGGTAAACCGATAAAGGAAGAGATTCCGCTGGGTGACAACTATGATATCCAGTCCATCCTGGTCACCAACAAACAGGTAGTTAATAAAACTATAGGACAGCTTAACCTTCTTTCTAACTACTCAGCTACCATCACCAGAATCAGGCGAAGCGGTATAGATATTACACCCAATGCTTCTTCAGTTATCAATTTTGGTGATAAACTCCTCATCGCCTGCCATAAAGATCACATGGGGGCGGTGACCAAGCTTTTCGGGAACGAGGACAGAAAACTTTCTGACACAGATTTTTTTCCGATAGCAGCAGGCATTGTACTGGGAATCCTGTTCGGTAAAATAAATATTGTTTTTTCGCCTGATTTCAGCTTTACTCCCGGCCTCTCCGGTGGTATTCTTTTTGTAGCCCTTTTTCTGGGTAATATCGGCAAAACAGGTCCCATAGTCTGGTCTATGTCTGCATCGGCAAACCAATTGCTCAGGCAACTGGGGTTATTCTTTTTCCTTGCTTCGGTTGGAACCAATGCAGGCGCACATCTGGTTGAAACCTACCAGTCTTATGGTTACATACTGTTTGTGGCAGGTGCAGCAATTACTTTCGTTCCAATGATAACAGCTGCTTTAATTGGCCACTATGTGCTGAAAATAAATATTTTCAGCCTGCTTGGAATAATTACCGGCGGGATGACCAGTACCCCTGGCCTGGCAGCAATTGACCCGATGACCCGTAACAACCTGGCACATGTTGCCTATGCTACGGTTTACCCTGTTGCTATGGTGGCACTCATTATTTTTGTCCAGATTTTAAGCCTTTTCTAAGGATTTCATCCGTACAAAAAATTTATGTTATTAATTACAAGTATGTTACACCTTATCGATTAATGCTCTTTAACAAACTGATGCCTGCCTGACGACAGACAGGGAACACCCATAGTTTGTTCATCCGTGTTTGGACCTGGGTATTATCATGGGTGTTTCATCCGAAATTTTTATTTTCTGCAGGAACTTTACTGAAATATTACTGTTTCTGCTCTTTATGCCTTACTTTTGAACAAGCTAAACAATAATAATTAAGCATCAATGACAAAGAAGAAAATAGTTTTACTGGGTGCAGGACTTGTAGGAAAAGCCATTGCCTTAGACCTTGCAAATGATTTTGATATTA
The DNA here is from genome assembly GCA_037446695.1 of Bacteroidota bacterium. Taxonomy (GTDB): domain Bacteria; phylum Bacteroidota; class Bacteroidia; order Bacteroidales; family PUMT01; genus JBBIHY01. The sequence goes on along the minus strand of JBBIHY010000011.1, from coordinate 66,179 downwards.
CCGTTCACGACAAGGATGGGGGGAAGTTGTTAAACCTCCAAAACGAGAGAATAAAAACCGTTAAAACAAATCTTTCAGAAAGACAATCAATGATTTCTGCAATTCAGGATGCCGACATAGTGATTGGTGCCCTCCCCGGTTTTATGGGTCACCAGACGATGCGAACAGCAATTGAATGCGGTAAAGACATTATTGATATTTCGTTTCTTCCGGAAGATCCGGCAGATTTGAACGAACTGGCATACAGGAACAATGTGACTGCAGTCTACGACTGCGGTGTAGCTCCCGGAATGGGGAATATCCTGCTGGCCTGCCATTCATTGGATATGGAGGTAAGCGACTATACATGTTATGTTGGTGGTTTACCCTTTATTAGGGAATGGCCTTTTGAATATAAGGCAGTATTCTCTCCAATCGATGTAATTGAGGAATATACCAGGCCGGCAAGGTTTATTGTAAATGGGGATATGGTGATAAAAGAGGCACTTAGTGATGCAGAACATATTTACTTTGAAGAATGTGGTACTCTTGAGGCCTGGAATTCTGACGGGCTAAGATCCCTGATGAAGAGTTTCAGGATTCGGAATATGATTGAAAAAACACTGAGGTATCCCGGCTGCGTGGAATACCTGAAGGTGTTAAGAGAAGCCGGGTTTTTCAGCTACGATGAAGTGGAGGTGAATGGGAATATAATAAGGCCGATTGACCTTACGGCCAAATTGCTGTTTCCAAAATGGCAACTCCGGCCCGGTGAAGAAGACTTCACCATTATGAAAGTGATTATATCGGGTATGGAAAATGGACAAAAACTTACTTATCATTATACACTATTTGACAGGTTTGATAAAAAAACAAATACAACATCCATGGCCAGAACAACTGGCTATACCTGCACTGCTGCCGTTAACCTGGTGCTGAACGAAATGTTTACGAAAAAAGGAGTTTTCCCTCCCGAGGAACTTGGCTTAACCAAAAGCAATGCAGAATTTATCATTGACTATCTGAAAAACAGAAATGTAATTTATAAACTAAAGGTTGAAAAAAATTAGTTTCGATTTAAGTCAAATGAAAATATATTTGTGAAATCTGTCATCCATCCACTGAAAAAAGCATTATGCATCAGTACATCAACCTTTTAAACCACATTCTCGAAAAAGGAACCAAAAAGAAGGACCGTACAGGTACCGGCACAATCAGTGTATTTGGTTACCAGATGCGATTCGACCTGGAAGAAGGTTTTCCATTGATGACCACAAAAAAACTCCATATCCCTTCTATTGTTCATGAATTGTTGTGGTTTCTGAAAGGAGAAACCAACATTGCTTACCTGAATGCAAACAAGGTCAAAATATGGGATGCCTGGGCAGACAAGGAGGGAAACCTGGGCCCCATTTACGGTTACCAATGGCGCTCATGGCCTTCATACAGCGGACACAATATTGATCAGATAAACTCAATTGTTGAGTCTGTTCGAAAAAATCCTGATTCCCGTCGCCATATTGTGAGTGCATGGAATGTTGGAAATCTCGAAAATATGGCTCTTCCACCCTGTCATATTCTTTTTCAGTTCTATGTGGCAGAGGGGAAATTATCCTGTCAGCTTTACCAGCGCAGCGCCGATGTCTTCCTGGGATTACCTTTCAATATAGCCTCCTATTCACTTTTGACTCATATGGTTGCCCATGTTACTGGCCTGAAACCAGGAGATTTCATTCATACACTTGGAGATGCCCACATTTACCTTAACCACCTGGAACAAGTTAAACTCCAACTCACCAGGGAGCCTTTTGAACTGCCCCGTTTACAAATAAACAGGACTGTAAAAAGCATAGATGATTTTAAGTACGAAGATTTTACCTTTATTAATTATAAGGCTCATTCGCACATCAGGGGTGATATTTCGGTGTAAAGGAAATTCTCATGATTGTATCCATTATAGTTGCTGTAGCTGAGAACGGTGTCATTGGCAGTGACAACCGGCTTATATGGCATATTCCCGGCGACCTGAAACGATTCAAGTCCATCACAATGGGCCATTCCATAGTTATGGGAAGAAAAACCTTTGAGTCTATTGGCAAGCCACTCCCCGGCAGAACCAATGTGATTATCAGTCGAAATAAGAATTATAAAGCTGAGGGATGTCTCGTATATAGTTCACTTGAGGTGGCCTTGCATGATCTCAGGCATGAGAAAGAAATTTTCATCATCGGCGGAGGTGAAATTTACCGGCAGGCCCTGCCAGTAGCACAAAAACTATACCTTACCAAAATCCATCAATCCTTCCCGGGAGATACTTTTTTCCCTGAAATTAATCCCGTTGATTGGAGAATAAACTTCGAGGAAACCATTCCGGCAGATGGTAAATTACCTTTTTCATACAGCAACCTCAATCTTGAAAGAAACACCTGAGTGCTGTCAAATTTTTTTCAATGAAACCTCCTGAAACAATATAGCCTCCCGATTCGTAACATATACTATCATTTTTCAAGAAAACTTCATGATAATGATTATAATTTCACAGCTAATTATTAAATCTTTTAATATGAAAACATTAAAATCAATCCTCATTTTTCTTCTGTTTTCAGGAATGATACTTTTCCAGTCCTGCCAGAAGGATGAATCCGTTGACAAAAAAATTATTGACACTGCAAGAGAGGAAGCAATTGCTACAGCCGTTTTCGAAAACATTCTTATTGTAATGGAAAACGGGGAGAATTCTGCTTTTCAAAAATCTCTTTTAGGAGATAATAACGCCACATGCCCGCTAATTACTATGGAGGGAACCAGTTTCCCAAAAATCATCACCATTGATTTTGGAACTGATGGATGTTCAGATGAGTATGGGGTAATCAGAAAGGGTAAGATAATTTTTACACTCACTAACAGGCATTTGGAAGAGGGCTCGATCAAAACCGTTTCATTTGATGCATTTTCAGTTAACGGTTTCTCAGTGGAAGGAACCATTAAAGTTACCAATATGGGACGCAGGCCAAATCAAAAAATGTACTGGAAAATTGAAGTTAAAGAAGCACAAATTACCTCCCCTGAGGATTATGCTTTCCAGTGGCAATCGGTAAGGGAAAGGGAATGGATAGCTGGAGAAAACACCCCTCGTCTTCTTTTGGATGACCAATATCAAATAACCGGAACAACCTCAGGAATAAACCAATACGGACTTGAATTTTCTATTTCTACTGTAAATCCTTTGTTAATCAAGCTTATTTGTCCTTATATTACTGCAGGCAGCCTTCATTTACAACTGGAAGGCTTCCCCGATGCTTTAATTGATTATGGGTTGGGAAAATGCGACGACACAGCCTCAATTACAGTAAAAGGGGTTACGCGCGTAATAAAACTCTAATCTGTTCTTAAGAAAACGAAAGGCTGTGGCAGGAGATATAGTCACAGCCTTTTACTTTTTCATGATATTCATTTCCCGGAAAAAAACTCAAATTCAAAATTTCATGATTTCTTCATTTTCGCGCATGTATGTTTGTTCAGGAAATTAATTATTTATTTAAATTTTTGAAACATGAAGCCAACTAAATCGATTTTTTTAACAGCGCTCCTGCTAAGTGGAGCAATGTTATTTCACTCCTGCAAGAAGGAAGTGGAAGTCAATCCGGAAATTCTGGAAACAGTTCAGGAAGAAGCCGTGGCAACCTCTATTTTTGATGATGTTTTTGCCCAGATTGAATTGGGTGAGAACTCAGCCTTCGGTTTAAAATCAGGTGACGGTGAAACAACAACCAGTTGTCCTGCAGTTACCGTTGACCCGGTAGGACCAAATTTTCCTAAAACCATTACAACTGATTTTGGAGAAATTGGCTGTGAAGGTCCCGAAGGGAATGTTCGTACCGGAAAAATTATCATTTTTATTACCGGCAGACACCGTACGGAAGGTTCTGTTAAGGTAGTTTCCTTTGAAAACTTTACAGTAAACGGATTTAAAGTTGAGGGTACAAAAACCATCACCAACATGGGCCGCAGGGATAATGGCAACATGTATTGGAAAATTGAGGTGAAAGGCGCCCAAATCACTTCCCCTGAAGGTCTTACATTCCAGTGGGAATCTGTGCGCGAGAGAGAATGGGTAGCCGGAGAAAACACCAAATCCGTTATCCAGGATGATGTTTATGAAATTACCGGGTATACAAATGGTGTGAACAGATTCCAGAAAGAGTTCACGGTGACTGTTCAAACACCGCTTATTGTAAAAATGAATTGCCGCTTTATTGTGCAGGGTTCTGTTTTGATTCAGATAGCAGGCCGTTCAGATGCAATTCTGGATTACGGAGATGGAACATGCGACAATATTGCCACAATTACCGTAAACGGGGAAACAAAAAGGATCAGGCTGGGCAGACGGTAAACTTCTTTCGAACAAAACCCCCTGCAATCGGGGGTTTTTTTATGCTGCTCTCAATCGTTTCTGATCTGTTTTTTGCAGTTTCTTCACAGCGTAATTTTTATCTACCACTATCTTGTTTTCTTCCCCGGAAGGAAGTTCAAACATAGCATCCATCATTATAACCTCACAAATGGAGCGCAAACCCCTTGCTCCCAGCTTGAATTCAATGGCTTTGTCAACAATGAACTCAAACACTTCCTCGTCAAACTGCAGCTCAATACCATCCATTCTGAAAAGCTTTTTATATTGCTTTACAATGGAATTTTTGGGTTCGGTCAAAATTGCACGCAGCGCATCCCTGTCCAGCGGATCAAGGTATGTTAGAACCGGCAGTCTGCCGATTATCTCCGGAATCATTCCGTAGGATTTCAAATCCTGTGGTGCAATATACTGCAGGAGGTTATTCCTGTCAACCTGATTGGTTTCCTCAATAGCGGTGAAACCAACAACTTTTGTATTCAAACGGTGCGCTATTTTCTTTTCAATTCCGTCAAAAGCACCTCCGCAAATAAAAAGAATGTTCTTTGTGTCAACCGCAATCATTTTTTGTTCCGGATGTTTTCTCCCACCCTGGGGCGGCACATTCACAACCGAGCCTTCCAGCAATTTAAGCAAACCCTGCTGAACACCTTCCCCGCTCACATCCCTTGTAATGGAAGGATTGTCAGATTTCCGTGCTATTTTGTCTATTTCGTCAATAAAAACGATGCCTTTTTCTGCAGCTTCCAAATTGTAATCAGCCACCTGTAAAAGGCGGGTAAGGATGCTTTCTATGTCTTCGCCCACATAACCTGCCTCAGTAAGAACCGTGGCGTCCACAATGGTAAAGGGAACATGCAATAATTTGGCAATGGTTCTTGCAAGAAGGGTTTTGCCTGTTCCGGTTTCCCCTACAAGAATAATATTGGATTTCTCAATTTCAATGTCTTCTTCATCCTGGTGCCTCGTCTGTATAAGCCGCTTGTAATGATTATACACTGCAACTGAAAGGTATTTTTTCGCTTCTTCCTGCCCTATTACGTATTGATCGAGAAATTTTTTGATTTCAACCGGCCTCAGAAGTTTGATTTTCTGAACATCAAAAGCGGATTTTCTCTGCGATTCCTCTTTTACAACCCCATAGGCCTGTTCAGCACATACATCACATATTTTGGCTTCAATCCCTGCTATCAACAGGTTGGTTTGTCTCTTGTGGCGGCCGCAAAAAGAGCATTTTTCCAGTTCACTTTTCATATTCTATCATTTTCGGGTTGTCCTCTAACCTGCAAATATAAAAAATCAGGTTAAAAGTCAGGCACATTGGTCATATAAACCCTGAAAATATATCAAAAATAACACATTAGAATCAAGTGATCCCTTTCAACTTATTCTGCTTTCTTTTTCTTTTCCCTGAATAAAACCTCATCAATGATTCCATATTCCTTTGCCTCTTCGGCCTTCATCCAGAAATCACGATCCGAGTCTTTTTCAACTCTTTCAAAAGGTTGGCCGGTATGGTCCGAGATAATCTCGTACAACTCCTGCTTTAATTTTTGAATCTCCCGCACAATGATTTCAATCTCCGTTACCTGTCCCTGCGCACCACCCATTGGTTGATGAATCATCATACGTGAATGTTTCAGGCCGGATCGTTTTCCTTTGGTTCCGGCTGCAAGCAAAACTGCTGCCATGGAAGCAGCCATACCTGTACAAATTGTAGAAACATCGGCACTGATATATTGCATGGTATCATAAATACCAAGCCCTGCATGAACCGAGCCCCCTGGGCTGTTGATGTAAATCTGAATGTCCTTTGCCGGATCCGATGACTCCAGAAACAAAAGCTGAGCCTGAATAATGTTGGCAACGTAATCGTCAATCGGAAGACCAAGGAAAATAATCCTGTCCATCATTAATCTGGAAAAAACATCCATGGTGGCAATATTCAACTGGCGTTCTTCAATGATGGTTGGTGATATGTAATTATTGTAAACCGAAAGAAACTTTTCCAGCCCAAGGCTGTTCATGCCCCTGTGTTTGGTGGCATATTTAAAAAAATCATCATTACGATTCATGGGTATTGAATTTAAGTTTGGTTAAAGTTAGAAAAACAATCCGTAAAGCAAAATTAAAGTTTTACCTGACTGAATCTTTCTAATAAATCGCATACCGGGGCGAAACGGAGTACTACTGCCCGTTGTGGGCAAAAAATTTCTGCCTGAGCGAAATAACGATGTTTGATTTGAATTTTTTAATAAACTATAAAAAATGAAGCAAAGAAATTAAAACCTGCTGCTTTTTCCACCTGCTGAAATATAAAAACCGCCTTTAAAAAACCCTTGAAAACTGAATACCCTGATACCTGGCACTTCGTACCGCTTAAAGTCCTATGTGTTTTTAGTCTGTGGTTTTTTTATGATATTTCTATTCCAGTCCTTTTTACTAAATCAATTAACGGAGAGTCATTATTACTAATAAACCTTCTTTTTCCAACTAGATAAGGTTCAATTTTTGAATTTACCTTTCTTGTCAAACTCCATATTTTACCAATTAAATAATCGTCTTCATTATCAGTAACAATCAGAATATCAATATCGCTCTCATCAGTTGCTGTATTTGACAAATAGCTGCCATATAAATATGCTTTATCAATGTTTATTCCCTCTGAACGTAAAACTAAAATATACTTTTTCAAAATATCTACAATTTCTCTATTAGCCATTGTAATAAAGTTTTAGTTTTTTCAAAGTATCCATTAACTTTTATAATATCTGGTATTACTGGATTATAATCAGGGTATCTACCTAGTAACTGATACCTCATTAAAATTCCCAGAAAGATTTCGGTGTCATTATCAAATGTTAAGTTGGCTTTCTCGGATAAATAAATCAAGTTGTGCGACTTAGGGGCAATTTCTTTAGAAGTTTTAACAATATGAGCTTTAATCGCTTTCTCTATCACTAAGTGACAGAAAAACAATCCATGTAAAATTCTGCTTTCCCGAATTAACAATTCAGCTGTCAATAAATCATCGCCAGCTCCCTTAATCCATAGTCAATTTGTTTTTTTATATCAATCATCTTTTATCGTCTAAAAATCAAAGTTACAAAAAACAATTATTTAACAGATTCGATTTCACAATGATTTCATGTTTTTGCTGCAGTTCTAAAATTACAGGCATCGGGCTCTGGAATTTAAAAATCATCCTGATTTTTGTGTACAAGTTAGTTAAAAAAGCTATTCGATCTGCCTGCCCTGTTCTAAGTGCTTCAATTTTTAAATGAAGCAGCCGCTAAGCGAAGTGTATTGCATACCATCGGCCCGGCAATATGGGGAGGTTGTGTTGGTTTGAGAATGGAGGCTGTGACCAAAAAGTATTCTTCGGGGAAGAGTCCCGGCACACAGTCGAAATGAACAAACCATGGTGCACTTTTTGCCGTCCGGGTACAGGTTTTATTAAGTATTATGTGTGTCACGGTACAAAGTTGATCGGAGTCAGAAAACTATCACGGTATACAAGGTTTTATTACGGGCAGATACGCGTGTCCGGGTGTAAGAACCATTACAAATCTGTCTTGAGTGCAGGAGCAAAAGCAAAAAGTGTGACAATACAACTTCCCCATATTGTCCGTGTTATGGTGCGTTGTGTTTAATTATCAAGATTTTAACCTTTTAGAATCTATTGTATTGATATTTTGTATTATTTTATAAATAAATTTAAAAGATCCTTTACCAAGTATTTGCTAACATAAATTCAGGAACAGACTACGAACAGTTATTTATTTTCTTTATATTCCCTTATTAGGGACTGAAATACTTCCTTTACTGAAGAAATTTTTGTTGCTTTGAAAGCATTAGAACCGGCAAAGGCGAAACCATTTTCGAAATTACCTTTGAGCGCATTTATGAGAGCAATTATTATACAGTAAGGACTTTTTGAAATGTCACATGTCTTTATACACTTGAACGGACAGTTTTTGGGTTGTTTTTTACCATCCCTGACCTTTTGTAAGAAACTGGAAAATATTGCCCTGCCAGGCATTCCGACCGGACTTTTAATAATCTCAATATCCTTTTCTTCGGCATCTATGTAACTCTGCTTAAAAGCCGGAGAGGCGTCACATTCTTCAGTAGTTACAAATCTTGTACCCATCTGTACACCGGATGCTCCGAGCTTAAATATCTCGTTAATATCTCCGCCTGTATATATTCCTCCGGCAGCAATTAGTGGGATTGACTGATTATTTTCTTTTTCAAATACTTTTAATTCGTTGACGATCTCAGGTACCAGTTTTTCAAGCGAATAGTCATTGTCATTGATCTGCTCTTCTTTAAAACCAAGGTGACCACCCGCTTTTGGTCCTTCCACGATAACTGCGTCAGGAAGATAATTGTAACTTGTTTTCCATTTCTCACATATTATTTTAGCAGCTCTGGCTGAAGAAACAATAGGAACAAGTTTAGTAGTACTGTCTTTTTTTAAAAAAGATGGTAAATCGAGAGGCAGACCTGCTCCTGCAATTAAAATATCGATCTTTTCAGAAATTGCAGTTCGGACCATATCCGCAAAGTTTGTCATAGCTACCAATACATTAACACCAATTATACCCTTTGTTTTTTCCCGTGCTTTGCGGATCTCTTCTTTTAATCCGTGGATGCTTGCAATAAGAAAATTATCGGAGAAATTTTTATATAAAAGACCTAGACCGGCACTTGATATTACACCTATACCACCTTCATTGGCAATAGCAGCAGCTAGACCGGAAAGAGAAATTCCTACCCCCATTCCACCCTGAACAACTGGTACTGCTATTACCAGATTCCCAATTTGTAGTGATTTCATTATTTATAATTTCTGTGAAGATATCCTATTTTGTATAATAATCTGAGAAAAATGAATAAATAACACAAAATTTTACAGGAAAGTCTCAGGAATGTCTCATTTTGAACGGAATATCGACTAAGGGTCAAATTTATTGGAACGTTATCTTAAGGATTTAACTGATTGTCAAACCGGTAGGGCGAATGCAACATCGGGCTCGGGATTGATGCTGTGAAACCCGTCCCCATAAATCGGGATGCCGAAGCAAAAGGGAGGGTTGAACAGTAATCAAACCGGGTTTCAATGCTCCAATCCTCATGATGTGTGCTGTACGGTTCGCATTGCTTGCCAGGTGGATAAAGCTGCCGGTTATCCTTAACCCGGTTATTCCCTTTTTAAAGGCGGGTGATTATTTTTTCAAATTTATTTGTTTTTCTTAAAAAGAATGTATTACCTTTGTACAAAACATATTGTTTAATACTAAATGATTACATTATGAGTGAAAACAAACTATTATCTGAATTATTATCAGCCTGGGAGGAAACCTATAAAAAGGGGCAATTGACTCTATGGATTTTTCTTTCATTGAAAGATGGGAAAAAATATGTTGATGAAATAAAAGGCTTTGTTGAAGAAAAGTCTAATCATACAATGACTTGTGAAAGTCAAAGCCTTTATCGAACACTTAGAAAATTTCAACACATAGGAGTTGTTGATTTTGAAACAGGCGAAGGCAACAAAGGTCCTGAACGTAAATACTACTTCTTGACCGAAGTAGGTCATACACTACTAGAAAATTTTATTGATAGAAATATTTCTCTGTTTTTTAACAATCGCATTAAAAACTTAATAAACAAGGAGGGCTAAAAATGAAAGCTTTAACAAAAAACCTTAAGTATTTTGGGATTTTCTTTTTCATAGGTGCCATAGTTTTTTGGTATGGTTTGAGTTACTTTTTAGAAAATCGCACATATACTCTGGTATGGATTATTGCGGTAATCTATTTTTTCTATAATCTTTTCATAGGTTGGCTATTTGGCAAAAGGGATTATGAAACTCTACCTTTATATGACATTGGATTTCGTTTTCATTTTGTAACATACTTGCTTTTCAATACGGTGTCAGTCTTATGGTTTTTATTTGGTTTTCATCCACACTATGAAAGCATTAGAATTGTTTATGTCGCAGCTTTTTTCTGGGGGATTGGTATTATCATTCACCTAGTCATATACTTGATTACCCGTAAGAATGCAATTTTAGGAATTGAAAAATCTGAAATCTTTGAATAAATCAGTCATATTATGAAACACCCGTGTTTTTGCAAATACAAACACAATAATAACAAAATCAGCAACATGGGTGTTCCCTGTCTGCCGGCAGGCAGGCATCCGTTTGTTAAAGAGCATTAAACGACAAGGTGTAACATGCTTGTAATTAACAACATAAATATTTTATACGGATGAAACACCCATGTAAGACAGCTAGCACAAACACCAATGAACAAAATATGGGTGTTCCATCCGCTCGATAATGACTGTTAAAAGCTAGAAGGTAATATATTGGTAATTAACAATATAAATATTTTGTAATGATGAAACGAACATGTTTGCGAATAAACACAAACACCAATGAAAATAGCAAACATGGAGTTCCATCCGACCTTAATCAAAAAATTATTTACGGATGAAAAAAATAACTGTTTGCTCTTTATTAATTCTCTTAATAATGTCAGCTCGTAGACAAAATAGAGATTTTAATAATATTTCATATGGTTTTGTCTTAACCCCCTATTCTTTGGACAGATTTTTCAAAAAGGTTTAGGACGTTTTCATTGTCATCCTCGTTAAGCAAAGATAGCCCACGTTTCGAATTTGTCAAGGGTAATACGAGCGATGATAAATTGTTTATTTTTTTATTGGTATCATCGCCCTTGACAAATTCTCCACTTAGCGCTGCTGGTGGCTTAACAAGATGCAAATTAAAGACTGTATTCCAATACTCTGCAGGACTGATCCGACCTAAAGTATGCCTTCTTTTTTTGTGGTTATGCCAGTTGAAATACCTCTGGAATATGTCTCTGGCGTGGTATAGGCTTTCAAACTCACAGCGCTGGATTACTTCATTTTCCACCAGTGAGAACAGGCTTTTCACGTAGGAATTCTCCTCTGGTGTGGCCACGAGGGTGAACTCCTGTGCAATCCCATTATTTTTGCAGAAGTTACGCAATCCGTGGGCGATAAACTGGCTGCCGTTATCGGTGCGGAGCATTATAGGTTTTATAGCCATGCATGACACCATGAAGGCAAAGGATCACATCAGTATGTTTCAAAATAATGGGAGACCGGTTTTTTCCTTCTCCCATGTTTTTTATTAAACCCTAATCAGTCCTGATTATTATTCTCCGTGCTTAAAAAGTTCAGCAAATTTCTCCTGGCTTAGCTCCTTTGTATCCAGCTTCACGTTTTCCTTTATGAAATCAATCACCTTGTCGTGAAATTTTCTTTCAATCAGTTTTTTTCTTTCTTCGTCTTTCTTAAGTGTCTCCTGGGCGTAGCTCTCCAGGTATGTGTCAGGGATATTCATCATGCCATAATTACGAAACTGCCGCAGAGTCATTTGTTTGGCTGTTTCCAATACCTCCTCCGGGGTAACTTCAATCTTGTTCTCCTTTACAATACGATCTCTTACCATTTGCCACTTCAAGTCCTTCTCAAAATGGCCGAAGTCTTTTTCCACTTCTTCCTTCGTGATTTTACCCTTGTTTGTTTCCAGAATCCATCTTTTAAGGAAATCCACCGGCAGGTCTGCCTTGAGAGAATTCACTATTATGTCGCGTGCATCAAGGAAAAATTTGTAATTGCTGTCCATTTGATAATCACCAAGAATGGTGTTTTTAACCCGGTTTCTGAATTCTTCCTCACTTTTAACCACATCTTTTCCAAAAACAAGGTCAAACAGTTCGGTATTCATTTCGGCCTTATCAAACCGTAAAACCTCATTCACCGTATAGCGGAAATTGCTGGTGATTCCGCCAAGTTCTTCCTTTTTTACATTCAAAAGGGCTGCTCTGTCAGTTTCATCGGGAAAGGCCTTTGCAACATCAATTTCGAAAACATCTCCTGCTTTGGCACCACTCAATGACTTTTGAAGTTTTTTATCAGCAAGTAATTTTAATGAAACGGGTGCACTTTCAACTGTAATACCCCCTTCAACCGCTTGCCCTTCCTGGCCAAGCTGTTCCAGTTTCCCTTTCAGAAGGTCCTCCTCTCCGGCTGTTTCGGCAGGATTGTATTTTCCAAACCGGTTTGCATGGGCACTTGCATAATTATCCACCATGGTATCATCTACCTTAACAGTATAATAAGGGATTATCACTTTTTTCGAAAGGTTAACCTCAATTTTGGGTGCCAGTCCCAGATCAAAAACAAATTCAAACTCATCCTGGGAATCCAGGTCAAGGGGTTTTTGCTCTGTAGGACTGCTCAAAGGTTCCCCAAGAATATCCAGCTTCTCTTCCTGAATATAATTGTTAAGGGAATCGGAAACGATCTTGTTCAACTGTTCAAGAAGCAGTGGTTTGCGGTACATTTTGTTGATGATTCCAGCTGGTACCATCCCCTTGCGGAAACCCGGAATTTGAGTCGTGCGCTTATACTCCTTCAGCTTATCTGAAAGCTGCTGCTCGTAGTCACTTTTCTCAATCTGAATGCGCAATATGGCATTTAGCTCATCTTTGTTCTCTCTGCTAATGTTCATTTCTTAAAAGAATTATATTTTGAAACCGCAAAAACATTCTGAAGTTATCAAAATGCCCTGCGGTTTGCACTGGTGCGGATGAAGGGACTCGAACCCCCACGCCTTACGGCACCAGATCCTAAGTCTGGCGCGGCTACCAATTACGCCACATCCGCAAAAAGCAGGGCAAAGATACTGCTTTTTTTGATTTCTGAAAACCACATAATAAAGGAATCTTCCACAGGGAATTTGTTATAGGGAAGGAAAATGTTACTCCCGGGGCAGCTTTTTATCTCCTCAGTTCAAAATTCTGCCCAAGGTAAACTTTTCTTACCTGTTCATCTTCGGATAAATCTTCGGCAGTACCCGATTTCAAAATCTCTCCTTCAAACAAAAGATAGGCACGGTTGGTAATGGAGAGAGTTTCGTGCACATTGTGGTCAGTGATTAAAATCCCGATATTTTTCTCCCTGAGTTTTGATACAATATGCTGAATATCCTCAACGGCAATCGGGTCAACGCCGGCAAAGGGCTCGTCCAGCAGAATAAACTTTGGTTTAAGAGCCAGGGATCTGGCAATTTCTGTCCGGCGCCTTTCTCCTCCGGAAAGCTGGATGCCAAGGCTTTTTCTAACTTTATGCAAGTTAAACTCATCAATCAACATTTCAACCCGCTCTTTCTGTTCTTCCTTTGACATGTCTGACATTTCCAGTACAGCCTTCAGATTATCTTCCACTGATAGTTTGCGGAATACCGATGCCTCCTGTGCAAGGTAACCAATGCCCTTCTGTGCCCGGCGGTAAACAGGCAATTTTGTTATATCTTCGTCATCCAGGAATATTCTGCCTTCATTAGGAGTAATCAGTCCAACTATCATATAGAAGGTGGTGGTTTTCCCAGCCCCGTTAGGTCCGAGCAAACCAACAATCTCCCCCTGCTCCACCTCAACAGAAACTTTATTAACCACTGTGCGGTTGCGGTATTTTTTAACAAGTTTTTCTGTTCGTAAAATCATGGTATAGCAAATTTTTTACAGGGGTTAAACGGAGCTTTCCTTTAATTCTTTTTCAATTCTTTGTTTTTCTTTGTTCAATATTCTCCGGGAAATAATAATTCCTATTTCATAAAGAAACATCAGGGGAAATGCAACAAGAATCTGGCTGAAAACATCGGGAGGTGTAATAATAGCCGAAATTGCCAGTACGATAACAATTGCATGCCGGCGGTATTTTTTTAAAAATTCAGGAGTAACAAAACCAATACGGGTAAGGAAATAAATCAGTACCGGCAGTTCAAATATTACTCCGGTCGCAAGTGTAATTGAACTAATGGTGGAAATGTAAGAGGTAAGATTGATTTGATTTGTCACTTGGACACTCACTGAATAATTCCCCAGGAAATGAACCGAAAGCGGAATAATAACAAAATATCCGAACAGAACCCCTAAAAGGAAAAGCAGGGAAATGAAAAACACTGCTCCCCTTGCATGCTTTTTCTCTTTTGGATAAAGGGCAGGGCTAATAAATCTCCATAACTCAAAAATGAGATAGGGAAAGGCAAGTATTAGCCCGGCCATAAGGGAAATCATGATATGTGTGGAGAATTGCCCTGCCATATTAATGTTAATAATCTCAAAAGGCTGTGAATTGATACAAAGAGCTGAAACATTCACCCATTGTCCAAACTCACAAAGCATCCGGTTCGTAAAAAACCCGGGAGTTTTTGGTGCCAGAATGATAGTATCGAAAATTATATCCTTGAAAATAAAAGCCCCGACAGAAACAAGCCCAATGGCAAGAATGGAGCGTACAAGGTGCCACCTCAGAGCCTCCAGGTGATCCAGAAAAGTCATCTCGTTATTTGAATCAGCAGACATTTGAAAAAACCAAACAGGTAAATTTTAAACCTTTACAATTCCTTAATCAATTTTTGATGTTTCAGATAAAAAAGTCTTCCCGTTTTCGGTCGAAATTTTAGTCCCTTAAATAAAGTGACCTGGTTTCTTTCGCCCAATTTGTTCTAAAAAAAGTTAATTTTTTTTAATTCAATCAGAAAAATTGTAAATTTAGTTTTGCAAAGGTATTGATTTAAACGAAAATTCCTTTTCTCAACTATTGAAGTGATTTTCCTCACCTTTGTGGTACATTTTTCAATTTTCATGTAAAATTTTTTTACTTTTATCATGAATATTTGATGTTTTGTGTAACATATTTGAAATAACAGAATTGTTTATCCGAAATTCTTGGTCTTTTTTTTAACAATTTTTTCTTCGTTTATCCGATGAGCATTAGCGCAGAAATATCATTGACTGATTACCTGAAGACGAATTTTGGCTTCTCCCAGTTTAAGGGAACCCAGGAGGTGATCATCAGAAATGTACTGGATGGGAAAGATACATTTGTGTTAATGCCAACCGGTGGAGGAAAGAGCCTTTGCTACCAGCTACCGGCATTAATTCTGGAAGGAACAGCTATTGTTATTTCTCCCCTCATAGCACTCATGAAAAACCAGGTGGATGCCATGCGGGCTTTCAGTATGGTAGAAGGTGTCGCACATTTTTTGAATTCCTCCCTCACAAAAAATGCGATTCAGGAAGTTAAAAGAAGTGTACTGGAGGGACATACAAGATTACTTTATGTTGCTCCAGAGTCCCTAACGAAAGAGGAAAATATCCAGTTTCTTAAACAGGTCAAAATTTCATTCTATGCAATTGATGAGGCGCATTGCATTTCGGAATGGGGACATGATTTCCGTCCCGAATACAGAAGGATTCGTCCAATTATTAATGAAATAGGGTCTGCACCCATTATCGCCCTCACCGCCACAGCCACCCCAAAGGTTCAGCATGATATCCAGAAAAACCTGGGAATGCTGGACGCCAGCGTATTCAAATCCTCTTTTAACAGGCCCAATCTCTACTATGAAATACGGCCTAAAGTTCATGCAACGAAGGAAATTATTAAATTAATCAAGAACAACGCAGGTAAGTCGGGTATCATATACTGCCTTAGCCGGAAAAAAGTGGAAGAACTGGCTGAAACTTTGAAGTTAAACGGCATAAAAGCATTGCCCTACCATGCAGGCATGGACTCTGTTACAAGAACTTCCAACCAGGACAAGTTTCTTATGGAAGAGGTAGATGTTATCGTGGCTACCATAGCCTTTGGCATGGGCATTGACAAACCCGATGTTCGTTATGTGATTCATTACGACATACCCAAAAGCCTTGAGGGTTATTACCAGGAAACCGGAAGAGCCGGAAGAGACGGAGGAGAAGGAAGGTGTGTAACTTTTTACCGTTATAAGGACATACAAAAGCTGGAAAAATTCATGCAGGGTAAACTCATTGCAGAACAGGAAATAGGGAAGCAGCTCCTTCTGGAAACAGTCTCTTATGCGGAATCTGCACTCTGCAGGAGGAAATCACTATTAAATTATTTTGGAGAAGATTACCTGGAGGAAAACTGTGAGAATTGCGACAACTGCGTACATCCGAAGACACAATTTGACGGGCAGGATTACATTTGCATGGTACTTGAAGCAGTACTTGCAGTAAAGGAAAAATTCAAAGCCGAACATATTGCTTACATTCTCAGTGGACTTGTCAACGCCGAAATAAAAACTTACAGGCACCACGAATTGGAAATTTTCGGACAGGGAAGTGAAAAGGATCCCAGGTTCTGGAACTCAGTAATCAGGCAGGCTTTAATAGCCAAACTTCTTTCCAAGGAAATTGAGAATTACGGCTTGCTCCGGATAAGTCCCCAAGGGAAAAAATACCTGGAAAATCCCACCCAAATATTGCTGGTACATGATCATGATTACGATAATTATGGAGGGGATGAAGAGGAAGGTGGTTCGGGAGGAACCAGCACTGTAGATGTTGAACTCCTGCAGATTCTTAAAGATCTGCGAAAGAAAGTTTCCAGAAAACACAATCTGCCTCCTTTCATTATATTTCAGGATCCGTCCCTGGAGGATATGTCCCTTCAGTATCCAATAACGGTGGAAGAACTACAAAACATAACGGGGGTTGGGGCAGGAAAAGCAAAAAAATACGGGCAGGAGTTTATTGAGCTGATTAAAACGTATGTAAAAGAAAAGGAAATTGTCAGGCCCATGGATATGGTTGTAAAATCCATGGTAAATAAATCCAGCCTTAAGGTTTATATCATTCAGGCCATTGACCGCAAGATATCTCTTGAGGATATTGCCAGGGCGAAGGATCTGGACATGGAGGACCTTCTCAACGAAATTGAATCTATTGTAAACTCGGGAACCAAACTTAATATTGATTACTATATTAAGCATGTTATTGACGAGGACAAGCAGGAAGACATCTATGAGTATTTCAGGGAAGAAGCAGAAACAGAGTCAATTGAGGATGCACTTGCCGAACTTGGAGAGGATCAGTACTCCGAAGAAATGATTCGTTTAATGCGGATCAAATTCATTTCCGAATTAGGAAACTAAAACTCCATTTCCACCTTAACCGGACAGTGATCAGAATGATAAACTTCTTTCAGGATAGAGGCACTTTTCAGGTTTTTTTGCAGGGAGTGGGTTACCATATGGTAATCAATTCTCCAGCCCAGGTTTTTTGCCCTTGAATTTGCCCGGTAACTCCACCAGGAATACTGATGAGGATCATGATTAAATTCCCTGAAGGAATCCAGAAAGCCTGCATGGACAAACTTATCCATCCACTCCCTTTCCTCTGGCAGAAAACCTGAGGACTTCAGGTGTCTTTCCGGATGGTTGATATCAATCGGTTTGTGACAAATATTAAAATCCCCCGAGACTATAATGCCCTTTCTGGATTTTTTCAGGTTTTCAATATAAAGGTAGAAATCATAGAGATATTCCATTTTAAAGTTCTGGCGCGTATCTCCTGTTGTCCCTGAGGGGAAATATGAATTAACCAGTATGAAGTTTTCAAAATCAAGTGTAATAGTTCTGCCCTCGGAATCAAATTTAACATCATTTATGCCTTTGACAATCTCAAGAGGGTTAAGTTTTGTAATAATTCCTACCCCGCTGTACCCTTTTTTCTCCGCCGGAAACCAGAAACCCTGATATCCCAGATTTGAATAAACAGATTGCTCAATCTGGTTCTCCTCGGCCTTAATTTCCTGAAAACATAGTATATCAGGGTTTTCTTCAGCAATCCACTCCGCCAGACCTTTGTTCAGGGCTGCCCTTATGCCATTCACATTATAGGAGATAATACTTACTCTCATTTTCACTTTTAAAAAGCTGCAATATAGAGCAAAATTTCATTTGGTCTTCAGAACTTCCTTATTTATTACGGCAAATTTAAAGGTCTATATTTTTCTATCTTTACACAAAAAAAGTAGATTTTGATCCAAGGGGTTGTAATTAAAAGCACAGGGAGCTGGTACCTGGTAAGAACTGACGGTGAGGGAGTTTTACAATGTAAAATCAGGGGTGCACTACGCACAAGAGGTACCAAAAGTACCAACCCGGTAGTAGTTGGTGACAGGGTTCATATTCTGGTCAGGGGGGGGGACAAGACCGGAGTGATTACCGAAGTGGCTGACAGGAAAAATTACATTATACGGAAATCTTCCAATCTTTCCAGGCAGACTCATATCATTGCGGCCAATATTGACCAGGCAATTCTCATTATTACCATTAACTACCCAAAAACCACCCTGCGGTTTATTGACAGGTTCCTGGCAACAGCAGAAGCCTACAGGATTCCTGCCATACTACTCATTAACAAAACCGACCTTTACAATGCCGATGAACAAGGCGAATTGCTGAAATTATGCAAGGTCTACGAATCCATCGGCTATCCATGTCATAAAACATCTGTAGCATCAGGTGAGGGATTGCAGGATTTTACAAAACTAATTACAGGAAAAGTTACATTGCTTTCAGGTCATTCGGGCGTTGGTAAATCCACCCTGGTAAACGCAATTGATCCCGAATTAAACCTGAAAACCAGCGAAATCTCTGATTACCACCTGAAAGGGAAACACACCACCACATTTTCTGAAATGCACGAATTGAAATTCGGTGGATTTGTTATTGATACACCGGGTATCAAAGGATTTGGTATGGTTAATATGGATAAAGAAGAAATTTTTCATTTTTTCCCTGAAATATTCCAGGCTTCTCATCTCTGTAAGTATTACAATTGCCTTCACATTAATGAGCCGGGCTGTCAGGTCATCGAGGCAGTGAAAGCTGAGAAAATCAGCCTGACGAGATATGAGAGTTACCTGAGTATTTATTTTGAAGACACTGAGGAAAAATACAGGTGACCAGTTGCATACTGTTATTATTTGAATATTTTTGGCGTAAATTGCCGCTATTATTATGTAAGATCTGAACTGACAACCAATTCTGTAAATCTCCTGTGAAAAAACTTTATTCCCTGTTTTTACTTATCGTTGCCCTCCTTGTACTGGTAAATGTGTTTTTTTACCTCCACATTTACAGGCAGCAACTCGACTACCAAAAAGATCTTTTATTAAAGCAAACACAAATTTGCGGATGGGAAATTGAACGAAAAGTTGCTGATTTTCAAAATGATTTGCATCGCATTCTTTTTACTAAAAATATCAATGATTTTTTTACTGATCCTGATTCAAAAACAATTGTAGCCAGGCAACTCGAAGTATTGTTTTCTAAATACTCACACCTTGTTTCATCCATCCAGGTATTCAATGGTAATAATCAGGTCTACAGCCTTTCAAAAGACAGGAGTAACCAGATACTTTCAGATGAATACCAGCCCAGGAACCACAAAAACCTGCACAACCGTGAGCATTTTGAGAGAAAGAACGGTGACTGGATATATGCTTTGCCCTCATTCAGTGAAGGGAATAAGGTGGAATTAAATGTACAGGCAACGCTTACAGTTAATCAGTTGGCAAAAAGCATTTTTGAAAATTATCATCTTGAAGACACGCAATGGCAGGCTCTTTTAGATCATGACGGAACGACCAGGCTGCATAATCATTCCTCAGAAGAAATCCGTTTTCAGCAAATTGACATCATAACAGGGAATCTTTCCGACGGGAAGGATGGTTCCCTGTTACAGGTGGTGCATCTTTCCAAGGGACGAGAGAAAGTGCTTACTTCCTACTATCCGGTGGTTTTGTTTACAGAAGAACTGGGGGTTCTTTTTTCACTGAAAACTGACAAAATTATCACTTCGGTTATTTTGAATATTATTATCCTGGCCGCTGCAACATTTCTGATTCTTATTTTTATTATCCTGATATTTCTGGCTGTATTGCAAAGGAAGCAGCAGGAAGAACTTACCCTGAAACAATCAGAAAGAAAGTTAAAGAAAATTTTGGACTCCCTGCCAATAGGGATTTTTTATACCTCAGAAGACAAAAACATCCAGTCGGTTAACCGCGCAGCTCTTGAAATCCTGAAAATTGCAGATGAAAAATTCCTGATAGGAAAGGAATCCCAGGGTCTTTTCTTTCACTTCAGGGAAATTCCTTTTTCATTTAAGGGGGTTAATGAAGAAACCTCTCTCTATGTGTATTATGACGAAAATGACAATGAAATTCTCCTTTACTTCAAGGAAATTCCCTTTGAGATTCAGGGAGAGAAAAGTTATATACTGGCATTTATTGACATAACTCCCCTGGAGAACGCCAGAAAAGCCGAGGCGGCAGCAAACTCTTCAAAAACTGATTTCATTGCCAAAATCAGTCAGGATATTCGCACCCCGCTGAACGGAATTCTTTCCATTTCTGAAACTCTTAGCAGCGAGAAGAATCTTTCCCCTGACTACAGGGAAAAAATAGAAATCATTAAGAAATCAGCAGAGTTGCTCGTTTCAGTCATCAATGATTTGATTGATTTTTCAAAGGCCGAAATCGGGAAAATCTTTGTTGAAGAAATTCCTTTTGTTTTGGAAAACGAAATGGAAATTGTAAGTAATTCCTTTTCAGCCATGTGCGAAGAAAAAAATATGAGCATTTTTACTGAGATGGAAGCGGATATCCCGGAAGAAATTGTTGGAGACCCCTTTCTTTTAAGACAAATACTTACCAATCTTGTCAGTAATGCTATTAAGCATTCCGGAGGGGAAAAGATTCTCATATCTTTTAAAGCAGAACATTCCGAAACAGAAAGTCTCAGATTGAAAGTTGCAGTTCAGGATGATGGGGTTGGTATTTCCCCGCATATTGCAGCCATAGCAAACAGCGAATCACCTGTTAAGGAAGCATATGAAAGGCAAAATATCCCCGAAGGCCTGCTGAAAACCAGAAAACTTATACAACTGCTCAACGGAGATTTTGAAGTGAAATCACCCTCCCTGATTGCGTCAGGGAAGAATCCCGGAACCATGGTTTCTTTTACCATGAAGGTTTATTCAAATAAGGGCCCGGAGAAAAATATTGATTTCAGCCATATAAGGAATTACTCCGATATAAGGGTACTGATATTCCATGACCCAAAAAGAAAGGATGTTTCTTTACAGAAAATTCTGAAAGATATGGAAATAAAATCAGAGATTACACAATTCAATGATTCCTCAATTCCTCTTCTTAAGGCAAGGCTAAGTGATAAATCCGACAATTATTCCCTCATTGTCATAATGGACACTCCCGCACAAAATGGATTCACAATCGCAAGGGATTTGTATATCAATGAGCTTTCTCAAAACTACCTGGTCATTATGATTAGTTCAAACAATCGTCCGGGCAATCTTGTAAAATGCCAAAAAATGGGCGTGGATTATTACCTGCTTTATCCATACGATTCCTCCGAGATTTTTGATTTTATCCAGAACAGCTTTACCCATATTGAAATACCTGTATCAAAACCAATTACCCTGAAAAAAATAAGACAAGATATTTCTATACTTGTGGCAGAGGATAATGCAATCAATCAGCGTGTTGCGCAGATTATCTTCAAAAACCTGGGATTTGAAATCGATATAGCCCCAAACGGAATGAAGGCCGTTAATATGGTTCGAGAAAAACAATACGACATTATTTTCATGGATATCAGAATGCCCGTTAAAACCGGTTTTGATGCCACATATGAAATCCGTAAACTTGGTTTTGCCATGCCTGTTATTGCCCTCACGGCAAATGTGAGCGAATTAGACCGAACCAAGGCAATGGAGGTAGGCATGAATGACTTTTTGAGCAAGCCTGTGAGGGTGGATAATATCAAAAATCTACTTATCAAGTGGTTTTCGAAACCTGTTTAACAGCCTCCTGCGAAAGACATTCCCCTTCAGATTAAAACCACACTTATGGCAGAGATAATTGATTTTTCAAACTATCTCAATAATTGCGGAGAACTTCCTCTAATCGATGTGCGATCCCCTTCCGAGTTCGGTCAGGGGCATATTCCCGGAGCGTATAATATCCCCATCTTTTCAGATGACGAAAGAGCACTTATAGGTACCACGTACAAACAAAAGGGTAGCTATGAAGCAGTATTAAAAGGTCTTGACATCGTTGGCCCTAAAATGTCAGGCATGGTAATGCGAGCCAGTGAAATAGCAAAAAACAATCAACTTGTTGTTCACTGCTGGAGAGGAGGAATGAGAAGTTCAAGTATGTCCTGGCTTTTTGAAACGGCCGGAATAAAGTGCTTCATCCTGAAGGGAGGATACAAATCCTACCGTGCAGCTCTTAAAAATTACCTGAGAAAACAATTTCATCTGCTGATTCTGGGAGGTATGACCGGCTCAGGAAAATCGGATATCCTGAGGGAATTAAAAAAGCTGGGGCAACAGGTTATAGACCTTGAATCTCTTGCAAATCATAAAGGATCGGCATTTGGCGGACTGGGAAGGGGAGTTCAGCCAAGTACCGAACAGTTTGAAAATAATCTGTATGAGCAAATGAGGGTTTATGACCCTGACAGGATAATCTGGCTGGAGGATGAAAGCAAAAAAATTGGAACCATATTTATCCCGGATGAACTTTTTAACCAGATGCGATTGGCAAAAGTTTTAAAAATTGAAGTATCCAAGCAGGAGAGAATTAAAAAGCTTGTAGAAGAATATTCCTGTTTCCCAAAAGAAAAATTAATTGAATCGCTTGAAAAAATAAAAAATCGATTTGGCAATCAAAACCTGCAACCGGCCGTTGAAGCAATTCTGAATGGCAATTTTGAGCGGGCAGCTTCAATGATCCTGGAATACTATGACAGAGCCTATAATTTTGGGCTGGAAAAAAGAGAAAATGGCGAGGTTTATAAATTACCAATGAATTCCATTGACCCGCAAAACAATGCAAAAGCAATCATCCGGTTTGCCAAATCATTATAAAAAACCTCCCTGTCTGCTATCATATGAACCCTTCAAACTATGTAGTTTGATAAATATTTTTATACCTTTGTTAAAGTTCAAACTACAAAAAAATGAAAAAGCTGGAAGGTTTCGGTTATATTCTGAAAATGGAGGAATTACGCACAGTTACAGATAATACTCTGATAAATACCCTGGTACTGGAGAATTCTGCTCCATTTCCCGGTTATCACGGCAATAATATCCCCCTTGACACCAAGCCGAATTATCTGTTTTTTGTCACTGATCAAAAATACCAGGGCGATGATATCATCAGAAAGGCCTGTGAAATAAGAAGAAGCTTCCCTCACCGTTTTGATGCATCCTTCGGGGAAACCACAATGCAGAACGAACTCCTGCATTTTATCCGTATTAAAGACCTGGAGAGTTTCGCCTACATTTCCCACCTTCAACAGGAGTTACTGGAAAAAGGCATTAAATTCCACAAGAAAAAATCCATCCGTGATCAGGCTTTAATTAAAGTTTACAAACATTTTACCCTGGATCAATTTGGAGACAATATTTTCAGGGACACCGAGAACCCTATGATGTTTTACCTGAAAATTCCGACCAAGCCCGAATGGCCGGCATTTGAAAAGGCAACTGCCTTCATTAAACAGAATGTAGAGATTTACAATTTTGATTCGGCACTTGGCATTCTTTACGGGAAAACCATTACGGATATGATTAGGATTTTTACGAAGGAGCCCGGTGTTCATTTGTTATCCGAAATCAGGAGTAAATATCTTGATGAATTGGCAAGAAAGTGAAAATCAGGTCACGAAACCGGATTGAGGCTTTTTTTCCTTATTTCGAATCTAAAAAGAGGTATCTGCTTGATTTGATTCCTTTTTTGTTGTATTTTGGCTATTCCTGTCTGATCAAGAATACCGTTCATTTCAACCAATTGCTATGAAACCACAGGAAACGATAGAAACCCTGGGAAGAATTATCAAAGAAGAAACTCTTTCCAGTATTGATTATAATATCATGCCAAACACACTTGTTCTGGAGAACAGCGAACCCTTTCCAGGATATTTCGGGCAAGACATACCAAATGATTCTGTGCCCAGGTCCATTTTTATTATTACCGACAAAAAATACAACAGGGTAGCATTGAGCAGGACAATTGGAAAGCTGAAAAAGGAAACCGGTTTTTCCTGTGATGCAACCACAGGGTATATCAGAATTTACACAAAAAAATACCATTGTATTAGACTAATCGGGTTGTCGTGCTTTGACCACATCGCCAGGATACAGGCTCTTTTGAAGGATAAGGGAATTAAGTTTGCCCGGGCCAAAAAAATTCATGAATCCGGCAGGATTGTCCTGAACAAGTATTTTAAGATAGCAGAAGTTGATGAAGGAATTTTTAAAAACCTGGTTCAAACTGAGCAGTATTTTATCCTGCTTCCAAAGAGGTTAAAATGGAAGGAGTTTTACGATATCACCATGAAGATAAAGCACAACATTGACAACAAGATATTTGATGCTGCAATCGGTTATATGTACCGTGAAAATATGATTCTGGATTTTGTGCGGATTTTTGACAGGGACCAGTCACCCGAACGAATGAAACAAATCCGGGATATGTACCTGAATGAGATTGGCAGGTTATAGAATATTCTCTAATTTTGTTTTTTAAGTTTTCTTTTTTACCATTCAACCATGAAAATAATATCCTATTTTTATTTTACTGCAACAATATTTTTTTTATCCCATCTGCCCACCTCAGCACAATTTATTACCGAGTTTACAACAGGCAGGGCAATTCAAACTTCCAAAAAAATTGAAATTTCAGGTTCTGCTTATTTTAATGAAGAATGGAGAACCGGATTTGTTGAGAATGCCATGTCAGAGCGAACTACCGAACTAAAACTCAGGTACAACGCACTTGATGATTTATTCGAAGTATTGCATGAAGGAGAAATTTTTGTTTTAAAAAATTCTGTGGTTAGAAAATGTGTGTTTCTCCCTGAGTCCGGCTTCAATGAGATAGTTTTCAGGAATGGTTTCTGGAATGTGGGAGAGAAGTATAATCCTCTGGCTTATTATATTGTCCACTATGATGGTCAGTCAAAACTCCTTGAAAAGATTTCTATCAGGCTGTCTGAGGAGATTGTTCCTGGTTACAGCCAATCCAAAATTGAAAAAAGGTACGCCCCAGTTAGTGTTTACTGGATTGTTAGCCCTGAAGGTATTTCCAGCAAAATACCCTTAAAGGAAAAACATTTGCTGGCAGTCCTAAAGGACAGAAATAAAGAGGTTTTATCCTTTATTAAATCAAACAAATTAAGTATTAGAAATCCAGAGGAGGTTGCCATGGTATTGGAATATTACGATTCTATCAGGAATTAGCATTTTTTATTTTAAGGGATAATGATTTACAGATCATATTAGAAGAATTGTTACACTCTTTTTCACTACTGAACGAGTAAAAAAATAAAATTGGGGTTACTCCCCAAAGGTTCTCTCTATATGAAAAACTAATCCTTACATTTTTTTCTGCCTGTTCTGTTTTAAACTGATATCAATGCACAGTAATTGATTGAAAACTAAAGACAAGTTGTGGAATATGAAGCCCTTAATTAGGGGGACGATTATTGTTCATACCATACAATTGTTTCAATTTCCCCAACTTTTATGATTGCTATTTCCAGCATTGTGCTGAACTATAATACAGGTGCTGAGCATCCAGGCATTTAATCTCTGCTGGAAGCAGAAATTAAAAGTAATGAGTTGCTTCAAAACAGCCTTCAGACTGGAAATTATTCTACTATTTCACCTCAACCAGCTTATAGAGTTTATCAGATTTCCTGATAAGCTCTTTTACTTTAAAGGCACAGACATCTCCTTTCTTAACCAACTCCCGAGGGCCTTCACTTGTCCTGATTTCATCAATGATTACCTCCACCACACCGGTGGAGGGTCCAATAATTAGAACTTCATCTCCCTGTTTCAGGGTTTTGTTTTCAATCAGGAATTCGGCAACACCTATTTTCGAATAATAATTAGTGTTTTTGCCAATATAGACTTTCTTTTTACTGGCTTTTGATCCATAGGAATCATTCCATTCTCCCATCCTTTTTCCCAGGTAATATCCATCCCAGAATCCACGGTTGAAAACTGAATTCAAACGGCTGTTCCAGTTTTCAATTTTCTCCCGGGAATAGGTTCCTTCCATCACTGAATCAATTGCCTCCCTGTAGCATTGTGTCACGGTCTTCACATACTCAGGAGAGCGGGCTCTTCCTTCAATTTTGAAAACTGTGGCTCCTGCTCCCATTATTTTATCAAGGAACCCAATAGTACACAGGTCCTTGGGCGACATAATGAATTCATTCTCAATTTCCAGTTGAGTACCAGTTTCCTTATCCTCCACAAGGTATGCCCTTCGACAGGATTGCAGGCAGGCTCCCCTGTTTGCCGAATGGTTGTGCTCATGCAGGCTGAGGTAACATTTGCCTGAAACGGACATGCATAAAGCACCATGCACAAACATCTCAAGGCGGACAGGATTTCCTGACGGGCCCTTGATTTGTTGCTTTATAATGGTCCCTGCTATTTTCTTCACCTGTTTGAGATTCAATTCCCTGGCAAGCACCATTACATCGGCGAAATCGGAGTAAAACCTCACAGCCTCCGAGTTGCTTATATTCACCTGGGTAGAAATGTGTACCGGCATGTCATGGGAACGGGCATAGTGTATAACAGACTGGTCGGATGCAATTATAGCTGAAATACCTGCTTTTTTGGCCGCTGTTACAATTTTCTTCATCCGGGAAACCTCTTCATCATAAACCACGGTATTCACCGTCAGATAAGCGCGAACCCCGTTTTTTGTAGCTATACCTGCAATTCTTTTCAGATCATTCAGGCTAAAACTCCTGCTGGAATGCGCACGCATATTTAATTCACCGGCACCAAAATATACTGCATCAGCCCCACCCTGTATGGCAGCCATGAGAGACTCATATGACCCAGCCGGGGCAAGTAGTTCAAACTTTTTGTTTTTTTTCTGCGGGGACATTTTTTATTTATATAAAACAATGCGAATGGTTGTATTCACATTGGGCTCAGAGTTTAAAACAAAAATCTTTCCGCCGTGATACATTTCAATGATTCTTTTTGCCAGGGATAATCCCAGACCCCAGCCTTTACTTTTGGTAGTAAACCCCGGCTTAAATACCGCTTTAAAAAGAAATTTAGGAATACCCTTTCCGTTATCTGCAACATCGATGTGGACCAGTCTGGAGTATTCACTAATCAAAACCCTGACAGAGCCATCCCCATTCAGGGAGTCCACAGAATTTTTGCAGAGATTTTCAATCACCCAATCAAATAAAGAGACATTCAGTGGCACCGGGATGTTTTTTTCAGGGGCTATAAATTCAAAACGAATAGCACTTGAAACCCGGTTCTTAACATAGTCCAGTGCATGACCGACTGCTTCAACAAGGTCAACAGGTTCCAGCACTGGTTTGGAACCAATTTTTGAAAAGCGGTCGGTGATTTTTTCAAGTCTTCTGATATCTTTTTCCAGTTCGATTTTTGTCTGTGAATCAATGGCTTGTTCCCTGAGTAATTCGGCCAATGCCATGAGACTTGAGGTAGGTGTGCCCAACTGATGTGCTGTTTCCTTCGACAAGCCCACCCATACCTGGTTCTGTTCAGCCTTTCGGGCTGCACTGAATGCAAGGTAGGCAAGTGCGATGAAAAGTGCTGCAACCGCAAACTGCAAAAGAGGATAATAAATAAGAAGTTTTAAGACCAGAGAATCTCCATAATAAATCCTCTGTGTTTGATCATCATCAATGGGCAGTAAAATAGGCGGGTTCTCTGTCCTCATTTTCTGCAATGCTTTTTGCAGAAAGATACTGTCCCTTGCTTTTTGCTCGTCCAGGTTACGATGATACAGGATTTCGCCATTTTCATTGGTTACCATTACCGGAATTGTCTCATTGTTTTGTATTACCCTTAAAATAAAAGACAAGTCAGCGCCGGGGCCTTCGGAAGTGATAAGTTCCCTGGTTGCCTCAGCCCATAGTTCAATTCTGTTTCTTTCCTCTACAGCAAGAGATTTCACCAACCTGTTGGTATATAGAAGGGATAGTGCAGCCACAATTATGGCAAGCAATAAGAGGCTGACCTTCCAAAGTTGTTTCCTGTAGTAGAGATTCAATTTTCCGGCTTTAAAACCTAAAATTAAGAACTTTTCTTTCGTTTCGTGGTATCTGGCAATTCCTCTTCTTCCCAGGTAATCTGAAATTTCTTTTTTGGAAGTTCCTGCTTCTCTGTCTGTTTGGTTGCAGATTTTCCTGGTTTAATTGTGTCAACTTCCTCCCACTCAATTTTGTAAACAGGTGTTTGCTGAGGCGTTTCAACTGATTTTACCGAAGCTGAATCACGGGAGAACCAGCCGAATTCTTCGTTCAGCATACGCCTCAGGGTTTTTCTTTCTTCTTCAAATCCCTGTCGGATAATTTCGGCAGCGGCTCTCCTGTCATAATTTATTTTAAAGTTATCGGGGGTGCCGGCAATAATCAGGGGAAGTGTTGGGCGACCCAGTCCATCATCCTGTACAGCATATTGTTCGTTCTCCTTTTTTGCCCTGCGTGCCTTTGCGAAAAGTACATCGGATAATAATACCCGCATCCGGTAAGTAAACTGATTATCAAAATTATGTGTACCTGAAAGAGTGATGGTGAAAGCAGAGGACTGAATATCCATTTTGGGTATGGTAACAATTTGATTCCTGATAAAAATCTCATTTTCGAGTTTTGAAAACCTTATGTGCTTTAATTCATCAACTTCAATGAATCCTGAAAGTGCGTTCATTGGCTCAAAATTGACGAGCTCGCCACCTGTTATGAGCAACCTGCTGTCGGCCACTGTTTTTTCGGTAACCAGGTCAAAATCATTGTTCCATTCAGAGATGAAGTTCAGTGTCCCCGAAAGTGAACCCCGCAGGTGCTTGCTGGTAATAAATGTTTGCCCGAATTCATTGAAAGAGTGAAACAAATCACTGATATTGATATTTTGAAAACTGGTTTGAGCCTGGAACAGAAAATCATGGTTCAAATTCTGAATAATTGCTCCGCCGCCGGCGGCGTTACCCTGCATAGATTGAAAGGAAATGGAGTTGAGTGTAAACATCCTGGGCTTATAACTTACATTTCCTTTGATATTTTTGGCCTTGAAGTTCCTGAAAATAACCTCATTACAGGAAAAAAATACCGAGGAGTTCAGCTTTTCGGGAAATACCAGCAGCTTTTTCTCATCTGGCCTGGAATCAGGATCGGGCAGAAGTACATCCAGATTCAGGTAATCCGAATGCACGGTTCCCTTCAGGTTGAGAACTGCCCCTTTGCGAAAAACATACACCCCGTCTGAATATAGCTCTCCGCTCACAACAAAGCTATTCCCCCTGTTGATAAAAGCAAGGTTGTCAAGTATTAGTTTCCTGGTAAGATGCATACGCCCGTTTATGGATTCAAACTGCCATGGTCCTTCCTTCAGAAACAGCGTTCCGTTGCTTATTTCAACTTTTACTTCAGGTATGGACTGGGGAAGGCTTTCAAGGGAAAGTTCTGACAGGTTATTCAGGTAACCATTCACCTGAACACTCACCTTCATTTTTCCGGAAATTTTCTCAATATCATCGGGTTTATAAAAATCAGCCAGTTCGTCCATTGCCCCGTCAAAAAACAAATATCCTTTTAAGTAAGGAGTAATCAAATTTTCAATTTTCATGTCTCCCCTGAAAGCGGAATTTCCCATGTAGCCTGAAAAAGATTCGAGTTCGAACACATAAGAAAGAGGATTTCTGAGAGGCCCGTTGGAAAACGATCCTTTTACTGCCAGTTGGTGCAGCCGGGTTTTTATCCCCCTGCGGCTTAATCCAGCATCCTGAAGGGCAAAATCACCTTTCAGTTCCGGACGTTCATGCCTGCTGTACCTACCCTTTAGTCTGGCATTGAAAACCATCAGTCCGTATGGGTTATACTCCTGGAAAAATCTCAGGTACTCACCCGACAAAAAAGAACCGGCATATTTTAAATCCAGCCCGTCCCCTACAATCCCGATGTCAATCCGGTTGATTCCAGCTCCAAAATACTCACCTTCAGCAAGAAATTTCATTTTGCCAAGTTGCAGATTCCCCTTCGTAATTTTATAAAGGTCGCCAAGCACATCGAGTTCCATTGCCGCGTAAACAGGGAGCGGACCGTTCAGAATAAATTCTTCATAATACAGGGAATCAATTGTAAAATCTGTGGTTGCCTGCAAATTATACTGATACGCAGAAAAATTCCCTTTCAGATAAAGCCTGGTTATTTGGGCATGCAGGTTAATATCGTTTTGCAAATCAGAAAAGTAAAGATTGACATTGTTCAATTTTACATCCTGAAGGTCTATTCGGAAATCTTCTCTGCTTTCCCCTCCACTGTCCCAGAACCGGAAATTTTCAATGCCTCTCTGATCCAGCAACACATTTGCATTTCCGTTAGTTAGATGCAGACTGGTGAGAACATAATTCCTTGTGAGAAGACTTCTGAGATTGAATTCCAAAAAAAAGCTGCCTGCATATAGGAGCGTGTCTGCTGTTCGTTCCGGGAAATCTCTCTTATTGAATTCCCTTACCGGACGAATTAATATATTCTTAAACTCAAGCGAGGCATTCGGAAATTTGCGAAGAACAGAAAACCTTATATCCTCAACAGCTATTTCGGCCCTGAGGTTTTTATTGATTTCTCCGATAATCCTTTGCTTTACCTCGTCGGCATACAAATAGGATACAGCAATACCTGCTGAAATAATAACAAGAATGAGAATAAAAAGAAATATGACAAACCTCCTGAAAAACTTCATGATGAAAAAGTATATGAACCAAAATCTTCCTTATGAAACGCAAAGGTAAGATCAAAAGTGTTTGCATGACATAAAAAAACCAGGCCTTTGAGCCTGGTTCATTGACGGGGTTTTGTTATAGCAAAAAGCTAAAATCATCTGAAGATGAAAGTTCTTTGGGTGCCTGGCCTTTAAGAAAGATTCTTGCGTTACGAGGACCTATCAGCCTGATTTTACCATTTTCCAGGAGGAACATAGTTCCTTCCCTGAGCCCCACTACATAAACACCCGGGTTTACCTCTATGAATTCCTCAATTCTTGCCTCGCGGGTTTCACCGGCATGGCCTTCGGGATTAGCATCGAGGTAGTGCGGATTAATCTGGAATTTCACCAGGTTAAGTGCGCTAAATCCTGCGGGTTCAACAATAGGCATGTCGTTGGTGGTTTTTATGGTCGGGCAGGTTAGATTTGAGCCGGCACTCCATCCTACATAGGGAGTTCCTTCAAGAACCTTTTTTCTAATGGGTTCAATAAGGCCGTTTTCTTTTACCATTTTCAATAACTGAAAAGTATTTCCTCCTCCCACAATAATTGCTTCTGCTTCATTCACAGCTTTTACAGGGTCCTTATGCAAATGAACGGGGTCAATGTCGTGTCCTGTTTCCCTGAAGCGGTCAGACACCTTTTTTGCATAATCATCAAACTTAACAGTAACACCCGCGTATGGAATAAAAAGTCCTTTTACAGGCTTACTGCCAAGAAAATCACGGATATGATTCTTTGGATAATCAAGATAGGCTTCTCCTGCATTTGTGGAATTACTGATCAATAGTAGTCTCATTTCTGTAAAATTTGGTTAATATGAAGCAAAATTAATGATTTTGTAGAAATGTATGTCTATTAAAGTATGGGTGTGGCAATACTGTCAGGATGAATACAGTTGGAGAAAGAAGATTATAGGATTTCGAAATTTCTGTTGTTTTTTATCACGGGAACTTTCAAAAACTCCGTTATCAGAATATCAATCCTGAGTGCTTCACCTGAAAGTACATCCTTCCGCCCCAAAACAGCTATAATCAATTCACAGGCTTCATTGGCACCTGTAATTCATGAAAATACGCCGAGCATTCCATTTACTTTTGGATGCTACACGGTGAAAATAACACCAGATTCCCAGTCACACCGGAAGGATGGACCGTTATTGTAGTTAAATATGAATACAACTTTTTTAAAACCCCCGGCAGAAGCATAAGGCATTACTTGTTCTGCTTTATGCAAGTGTCATTGATCAGAAAATGGGTCTCCAGGTTATCTGATGCATCCACGATAAAATCATATTTTGAGATAAATTCGCCTGTATTTTCCTTTCTCAGCCTGAAATTGAAAATCTGGAAATTCACAAGGGAGGTCAACCGCTCGAGCCTTGTCTTGGCAATAATGGCTTTGTGCTTGCCCAAATCCCTGTCGCCTTATAATACCGGCCCCTGCAGGTTTTTCTCCTCCACTTTATCATCGTCCATAATACCAATCCGGCCAATTCCGGCTGAGGCCAGGTATTGGAGAACCGGGGCCCCAAGTCCGCCTGCGCCAATAAGTAGCACACCTGATTTCTTTAGTAATTTCTGCCCTTCAATACCAATCTCCGGCAGGATAATACCGGTGAAACCCGCGTTTTTCCGGTTTACTTAACAGCTCCATTCTTATTCAATATTGGGTTATTGAAAATAAAAGCCACTCAAAGTAAAAAAAATGCTATTCAGCAATGAACAGCATTTTAAATTTTAGTCAAAAACCCGTTAAAACCCAAAGAGCGAAAGTCCTATTGTAAAGGGATATAATTCAGGTCCTTTGTTGTTCTGAAACAAGGGAGTGAAGTAATAGTTGGCAAACAAATTGAGCTGCCTGTATCCGGCCCTTACAGTTACCCCATACCTGAAAGGATTGATATAGAAATCGTCACGGAGTTTTTCTTTTCTCTTCTTTCCGGACTCGAAATGTACAAATTTGGTATGAGACCCCAACTTTACACCCCCGATAACCCCGCCGGAAAGGTATAGCCTGTGACTTCTTTTGATTTGTGAGGTTTGAAACTCCAAAAGCAGGGGGACTGTCAGGTAAGTGGTGGACAGCTTGGTTTTTTCCAGGTCAAAAGCACTTAAATCCAATGCTTCAATAATACCCCCGTTTCGCTCAATTGTAAAATCATTGATAAACTTGTAATCATTAAACTCCAGACCCATCCCGGTAACCAGGCCTATCCTGTCGTTTGCAAGTCTTAGATTGTACTGCAGGAAATTGAGGTTCACATTCAGCGACTTGCTGGCCCTGAGTTCCATATAATCGACTCCGTGGGATGTAGAAAAATCCGCATCGAGAAAGTTATTCAGGCCCATTTCAAAGCCTGACCAGTGACCACGAAACTTGCGTACGCGGCTCATCCTGGTTTTCACTTCGGGACTCACCTGACTTTGCTCCAAAGGTCTCACCCTGATTTCTGTCTCGTCTCCCGAATCAAAAATGCTCACCTCCTTGCGGCCGATCTTAATCCTGGTTGTGTCGCCTGGTATTTTTACAGTATCAATAGATTCCTCGAGGAACTGAAGTTTCTTAATTGCTTCTTCGTTTTTTTCAACAGAGGATTCCTGCTGATTGAACGCACTTAATGTAAAGCATAAAATAGTTAAGGTTAAAACAATTCTTTTCATCTCTTTATAAATTTGTTATTTATTGCTGTGACGATTAGGTACAGTAAAAAGTTACAGCAGCTTAATTATTTACCCTTTTTGTAAAATTTAGCCGACTTGACTGAAAAGCCAGGGCAATGACATTCCCTTCCAGATCCCTGGTTTTATCCAGCTTAACATTTACGCCTGTGATTTTTCCAAAACCGTTGATGCCAACATCGGCAATATCCCAGATTGTGAGTCTTCCGGAACCCTCAATCCCTCCGGTTTCCATTGCAAGGGCAATATCATCCACCCCCTGTCGTATGGTTGAAATCAAATCTGTCCTTTCGATAATGGCTGATCCCACGGGTATATGTGCAAAAAGGATTTTGTCCGGCTGGGAGTTAATCCTGACATGATTTATTGATTGAACAGGTGAAAGAAAAAACCTTTCCTGCTCTACCTTTAATTCTGCTAACCTATTATAATCATCTGTCTTTGTTGGATTTATAATTACTGAACTTTTATTATTGTACGGTGTAAACTGATTTTGTTCAACCGCCTTCCCGGGGTAAACATCATCCTGCATGAGAGAATCATTGTCTTTAATCTTGGTTTCCGTGGCGATTAAGGAACCCTTATTTTCACCTTCTCCGGTGATAACAAAGAATAAAATAGCGGCAAGAATCAGAAGGGAGGCTGCAACAGATATTTTTTTCAGCAGGAGAATTTTTCCCGTAACACTCCTCTTGAGACCCTTTTTGCCAAAAAAAACGATGGAATTGTCTGCCTGCAGTTTTGTCAGGGTGTATAACCGATAATCTCCCCTGTAAGCAGGAGTATTATGTAAAAATTCATCCAGCTTTTCCTGCTGTGAATTATTTAAGTCTCCCTCCAGGGAGGCAATAATAAATTGATCCAGGTTCCCATGTACAATGTCCCCCTCATAATATAGTTTTTTTAAATCGTTCTTGATATCAAACCTTTCCGAAGAGTTACCTAATGTAATTATTTCAAATTCATCCAACTCGACTTTCAGATCTGGGTTCAGTGAAAGAAAGGTAAAAAGCTCCTCCTTTTGTGAAGCATCCAGATTCCCCTCAACATAATCGAGGAAAAACACTTCATAATTATGTCTGTTTATCTTATCCATATCAAATCACAGCCTCCATTTTCCTGATATAATTTTTCAAAAACATGCGTCCCCGGTAAATATAGACCTTTACCTGTGACTCCGACAGGCATGTAATTTCCGCTATTTCTTCGTAGGAATATCCTTCATAATCTCTCAGAAGTATGACAGAGCGTTGCGATTCAGGCAATTTGCTAATTGCTTCATGTAATACTTCATTTAAATCACTGTATTGCTCAATATGTGAGTGACTCAAGACATGAACATCCTCCATCAGGCTTTGTCTGCTGTTTTTTCTTATTACGTCAATCATGGTATGATAGGCTGCTGAAAACAAATAGGATTTGGCTTTTTGGAAATTTACATACTCCACCTTCATCCACAATTTCTCGTAGGTGTCCTGAACAATATCCCTCGCTTTCTCTTTATCCTTAATGTTTTTGAGAATAAAGCGATAAACATTGTCTGAAAAAAGATCAACGCATTTGTTGTATTCTTCCGCGGTCATTCCATGCAAGCTTTTATAAGAAAGACGCTCATGCCAATTAAAAAGTTACAGTGGAAATTCATTTTATATTTTTTTTCTGACGTATGTATTCCCCTGAATAAAACATCAGGTTCCATACAAAAATAATTACTATGAAACGAACATGTTTGCGAATAAACACAAATACCATTGAAAATAGCCTACATGGAGTTCCCTGCCCGCCGGCAGGCAGGCATCGGCTCGATAATGAATGTTAAAAGACAGAAGGTAATGTGTTGATAATTAATAATATAATTATTTTGTGCGGATGAAAATCATAGTCCTGTAAATTAATTCAAACTTAACAGGCTTGTAATGAGAACAAAATTATTCAATCCCTGAACTGGTAAAAAATTTTAAGCAATATTTATCTTGCAATTTCGAGTCGCGACACATCCAGGCGAAGGAAAATGAAGAGCAAAACAGTAAAACCCCACAGAGAGGAACCTCCATAGCTAATAAAAGGAAGGGGAATTCCTATTACGGGAACCAGTCCAATGGTCATGCCAACATTGACGGCCATATGAAAAAATAATACCGCAACAACGGAATATCCGTAAATACGGCTAAAAGCAGTCCTCTGCCTTTCGGCCAGAAAAACAAGACGGATGAGCAGACCAGAAAAAATGACAATAAACAGGAATGTTCCCACAAAACCGTATTCCTCTCCAATGGTGCAGAAAATGAAATCGGTTGTTTGCTCAGGAACAAAGTTAAACTTGGTCTGGGTTCCCTGAAGAAAGCCTTTTCCGCCCAGTCCTCCTGAACCAATGGCAATTTTGGACTGGTTAAGGTTATAACCATAACCCTGAGGATCTGATTCAATACCTAACATGATATGAATTCTCTTTTGCTGATGGGGTTTAAGTACATTGTCGAAAACATAATCCACCGATGAGGTAAACACAATGGACGTAACAAAAAAGGCAAGCAGTCCGGTTACATATTTTATTTTGTAACGGAATGCCAGGAAAAAAATAAAGGGTGTGGAAAAAGCGATGGCGATAAGGAGAATCAAATGCCACGAAAGGCTTTTACCGAATAACAAAAGAGTACCCCAGACTATGGCAGTTGAAAATCCGATAATTAAAAGACCTGATGCCACAACCAGCATGCTTCTGATAACAAAAAAGGAAGACAGAATTAATACCCCTATAAGGACTACCAGCATATTCAGGTCATTAAGATAGAGGGCCAGCAGAAAGAAAACTCCCATAACAAGGGCAAGGAGAAGATAAACAGAAGAAAGTCCTTCCCTGAAAAGTACAAGGATAAAGACGAAAAAAACAAGGGCAGAACCAACATCTGGTTGAAGTAATATAAGTGCTACCGGAAGAAAAATTATGACAACTGCACGACTAACCACGTGAAAAGATTGAATCTTAATATTTGGCGTACTAAGATATTGAGCCAGTGCCAGTGCAACCCCGACCTTGGCAAACTCGGCAGGCTGAAGACCGACACTCCCGAAATGGAACCAGGACCTGGATGCATTGATTTCCACGCCAAAAAGTAAAACAGCCACAAGGCTGATCAGGGTTCCTGCATAAATAACATAGGCAAATACCGTGAAGAACTTGCCATCAATCAGAATAATAGAAAAAGCTATTAGTAGCGCAGCAATAATCCACACAAACTGTTTCCCGTAGCGTTGTGAAAAATCAAATATACTGCTGTGGTTTTCATCATAAACCGCAGCATACACACTAATAAGGCCAATAAAAACCAATGCCAGGTAAAGCAATACTGAAATCAGGTCAAGGCTGCCCCATATGTTAACCCTGCGCATCATAAGCCTATCAGATTTGCATTAAGTATATAATCCTCCACCCATTTTCTTTTCACCTCACCGGTAAGATACTTTTCTATTACAAGGCTGGCCAGTGGCGCAGCCCATGTGCCTCCAAAACCCGAATTTTCCACATAAACAGCAATGGCTATTTTAGGGTCCTCTTTTGGTGCAAATGCAATAAAAACAGAATGATCCTTACCATGCGGATTCTGAACCGTGCCGGTTTTACCACAAACAATCACCTCCGGAATTTTTGCTATTCGGGCGGTTCCACCGATTTCACTGTTCACGGCATCTTCCATCCCTTTAATAATTGCTTCAAAATGTACCGAATCAATGCTTGTATATCTTCTTTCCAGAAAACGCGGATCGATGGATTCCTTTCCCTGAATTGCTTTTACAATATGGGGCGTTTTGTAATATCCCCAGTTGGCAATAATTGCAGCCAAATTGGCCATTTGAAGTGGTGTAACCCCCAGCTCTCCCTGGCCGATGGCAAGTGAAACCAACTGAAGTGATCTCCACCTGTTTGCACCATAGTACCGGTCATAATATTGCGGCGAAGGCACATTTCCCCTTAGTTCATTGGGAAAGTCAGACCCCAGCTTTTCGCCCAGTCCAAAAGAGAGTAGATGATTTCTCCATGTATTATATCCTTCGGTAACATTAGCAAATTTTGGGGCGTCCAGTGTATTTCTGAAAACATGACAGAAATAGGTGTTACAGGAATACTGTATTGACTGGGAAAGATTCAGGGGAGAAATATGAAACCTGCAGGCAACTGATAATCTTCCGGCAACATATGCACCACCGCATGAATGCATGGAAGTGGTTCTCAATAATCCTTCCTGTAATGCAACCAGTCCATTAACCACTTTGAAAGCTGATCCGGGAGGGTAAAACGCCATCAATGCCCTGTTAAAAAGAGGTTTAAGAGTGTCTCTGGAAAGGGTTGCAAAGTTTTTGGTCCTGGGCCTGCCTACGAGCAAATCAGGGGAATAGGTCGGAGCCGACACAAGTGTAAGGATTTCTCCTGTGGAGGGTTCTATGGCAACAATACTGCCGGTTTTGTTCTGCATGAGCCTTTCACTGTATTCCTGCAATACTGCATCAATTGTAAGTGTAATATTGTTTCCAACTACAGCTACTGTATCGTACCGCCCGTCCTGATAGGATTCCTTGATCCTGTTATGTACATCCACCAGGTAGATATTTACTCCCTTCCGTCCCCGCAATTCTTCCTCATAAGTACTTTCAATACCGCTTATACCTATATAGTCCCCCATCCTGTAATAAGGCATGGAGCTGATCATCCTGTCATCCACCTCACCAACATACCCCAGAATATGTGCCCCGTAATTTCCGTTGTATCGCCTGAGGGTTCTGGGCTGCACATAAAAACCCGGGAATTTGTAAAGTTTTTCCTGTAAAACAGCATAGGTCACAGAAGAAATTTGCTTCAGAAATACCGAAGGTACAAAGCGGTGAAAATCCCTTGCTTTTTTTAACCCCTCGTCCAGTCTTTCCTTTGATATTTCAAGAATTGAGCAGAACTCAAGAGTATCGAATGCCCGTGTTTGTGCCGGAATAACCATTAGGTCATATGCCGGTTCATTTAAAACAATCATTTTCCCGTTACGGTCAAACACCAGTCCCCGTGCGGGATACTGTGTGATGTACCTGAGAACATTGTTGCTTGCGCTGAGCTTGTAGGTAGGATCAATAATCTGAAGCACAAAAAGTTGTATCACATAAACCAGTGAAACAAACAGAATAATCCCTATGATAATATTCCTTCTTTGCGTGCCCATTTAAACCCTATTTTCTGAAAATAAAATACTGGCTGCTGACTATAAAAAACACCGAAAACACCCAACTTATTATTACTCTGCCAAGGGTAAGAAAGAAATCGGTAAACCGAAAAACTTCAATATAAAACAAAAAAATGTGGTGTGCCAGTATCAGGATGGCAGCATATTTGAGAAACCACAGAAAACCATAATAATGAACCCGTGGGAAAGTGCCCGGTTCATACCCGTCCCTGGGAGAAAGATATTCAAGTACAAACGGTCTCAGAAAAGCCATAAATACAGTTGCTGAAGCATGTATTCCGGGGGTATGAAAAAAAAGGTCGACCGACAGGCCTGCGATAAACCCCAGCACAAGTAAAGACCACCTGGGTGCCTCAAAGGGCAGCAATAAAATAAACAGAATATAAACAAAGGGATTTACCAACCCACTGAATTGCAGATTGCTCAGGATAAAGACCTGAATAAAAATCAATACCAGAAACCTGAATATATATCTCGGGAACAGTTTAATCATATTTCAACTGATTTTCCAGGTGAATTCTTTCCGTCTTCAGGCTGTCGCCCAATACATATACATGCGAAAGTTTTTTAAAATCAGTAAAAAGATCTACCCTGATTTCATAAAAATTCGCCCCTTTGATTTCATAATCTGCAACTGTTCCAATAGGCAATCCATAAGGAAAGATTGCAGAATATCCGCTGGTAACAACGGTATCGCCAGGGGTAATAACTGCATGATGTGGTATTTCTGACAAAATAACGCGCCTGTAGTCCTGCCCGTCCCAGTAAAGCGAACCAAAATAACCGCTGCTTTTCAGCTTGGAGCTTATTCGTATATCAATGTTTATAAGTGGCATTACTGTTGCGAAATTGTCGGACACCCCGTTGACTATTCCAACCACTCCCTGGGCAGAAATTACAGCCATCTCTGTTTCAACACCGCTTGATTTGCCAATATTGAGTGTGAGAAAGTTTCTCTGATGATTTACTGACTGGTTGATCACCCTTGCGGAACTATAAAAATACCGGTCAAGCAAAAGGGAGTCGGGTGAGTAGGATGAAATATCCAAAAGAAGAGCTGAACCAAGAACAGAACGCTTCAGTTTTCTATTCTCGGATGCAAGGTTTTCATTGACCTGCTTTAGTTTCAGGTAATTACTCCAGTTAGAAACCCTTTGGTAAAATCTTCCCGAAATATCACGACTTATATTGACGAAAACCGTTTTTTGAAAATCATTGGAGGAAAAAACAATTGACAGGGCTACTATTTCAATTGCAATAAACAAAAGAAAGAAATGATAACGCTCTATCAGTTTTATCAGGTTTTTCATTTCTCACGCCCCGATCATTTTATTCTGTTTTTACCTCATCAAAAAACTAAATCTGTCAACATTCTTGAGTGCGATGGCTGAACCACGGGCTACAGCATGCAAAGGATCTTCGGCAACTTTGAACTGAATGTTGATCTTGTCGGTAAACCTTTTGGCCAGACCACGCAAAAGTGCACCTCCTCCTGCAAGTGCAATTCCTTTGTTCACAATGTCGGCATACAGTTCCGGCGGAGTTTGCTCCAGCACATTCAGAATGGCTGTTTCAATTTTCGAAATGGATTTATCCAGACAATGCGCTATTTCCTGGTATGAAACAGGGATCTCAATTGGCATTGCAGTCATGAGGTTGGGCCCTCTTACGATAAAATCTGCCGGGGGATCTTCCAGGTCAGGCAAGGCAGAGCCAACTGCAATTTTAATGTCTTCGGCCGTTTTTTCCCCTATCTTTATATTATGCTGGTGACGCATGTAAGCCTGAATATCGCCTGTAAAGCCGTCTCCCGCTA
The DNA here is from genome assembly GCA_037446695.1 of Bacteroidota bacterium. GTDB lineage: Bacteria > Bacteroidota > Bacteroidia > Bacteroidales > PUMT01 > JBBIHY01. The sequence continues at coordinate 25,317 of JBBIHY010000011.1, read as the reverse complement.
TCCTGATGGATTTGTTGCACACGATGCCACCCAGGGCAATAACAGCAATTTCTGTTGTTCCCCCGCCAATATCAATGATCATACTTCCCTCCGGGGCTTCAACGTCAATGCCAATTCCAAGGCTTGCGGCCATTGGCTCGTAAATCAGGTATACATCTCGGCCACCCGCATGCTCACTAGAATCCCTCACGGCGCGTACTTCAACTTCCGTACTTCCCGAGGGGATACAAACTACCATTCTGAGCGAGGGCTGAAAGAACGTGTTCCTGGAATTGATCATTTTAATCATGCCCCTGATCATTTGCTCGGCAGCATTAAAATCAGCGATTACTCCGTCACGCAGGGGCCTTACGGTCTTTATATTTTCGTGCGTTTTACCATGCATTTGCCTTGCCTTTTCACCAATAGCTATCAGCTTATTTGTTTTTTGGTCAATGGCAACTATCGATGGCTCGTCAACAACTACCTTGTCATTATGTATAATTATGGTATTGGCAGTCCCCAGGTCAATAGCCAGTTCCTGGGTAAGGAAGGAAAAAATGCCCATTTTTCTGAATTGTTTTAATTACTTACTCTTGAACTTATTCTGTTTATTAAGGTTACAAATTTAATGTTTAAAATGGCGAATATTTGTAAAAACCATTTTCATTTTTTTCTCATTGCAAAAATCTATGGATTCCTGGTCTCTTACCGAGCCGCCGGGCTGGATTATTGCCCTTATTCCAGCATCGTACGCAATGCTTACAGAATCAGCGAATGGAAAAAACGCATCGGATGAAAGGACAGCACCTTTCAGGTCAAAATCAAATGATTTTGCTTTTTCAATAGCCTGTTTCAGGGCATCTACCCGGGAGGTTTGTCCCACGCCCGCAGCCAGAAGCCGGCCGTTTTTTGCCAGAACAATTGCATTCGACTTGCAATGCTTTACAATTTTATTTGCAAATTCCAGATCCTCATACTCCTTCTCGGATGGTACTTGCCCTGTAACAACCTTCATGTGCTTCCTAATCCCGGTATGCAAATCGGCATCCTGAACCAGCACTCCGTTAAGTACGGTACGGTACAGCTTCACCGGAAGATCTTGACTTTTTTGGATAAGCAGTATCCTGTTTTTTTTTGTTTTCAAAATCTCCAGGGCATCCGGCTGAAAGGAAGGTGCTATCGCTATTTCAAAGAATATCCTATCCATTTCAATGGCTGTTTCCCTGTCCAGCTTGCGGTTCATGACAATTACCCCTCCAAAGGCCGATACCGGATCTGCAGCAAGAGCATCTTTCCATGCCTCAACAAGGTTTTGACGACTGGCCAGTCCGCATGGATTGTTGTGTTTTAAAATGGCAACTGTTGGCTCACTGAATTCTGAAATTAATCGGATCCCTGCATCTATATCCAGCAGGTTGTTATATGAAATTTCCTTTCCGTGTAGCCGCTCAAAGAGTTTATCAAAATCACCGTAGAAATATCCTTTTTGATGGGGGTTTTCCCCATAGCGAAGAATCTTTACTCCCTCGGTGCTTTCCTTGAAAACCTTCGGTACATCGCCTGCAAAAAACTTAAAAATCAACTGGTCGTAATGAGAGCTTATATGAAATGCCTGCAGGGCAAATTCTTTCCTGATTTCCAATGTTGTAAAACCCTTCCCATTTTCCAGTATCCTGTGTAACTCCTCATACTGATTCCGCGCCGATACGACAAGCACATCCCTGAAGTTTTTCGCAGCCGCCCTGATAAGGGAAATTCCTCCGATATCAATTTTTTCAATAATTTCTTCCTCGCTGCTTGTCTTTTGCACGGTTTCTTCAAAGGGATACAAATCTACTATAACCAGGTCAAAGAAAGGTATTTCATACCTGGCACTTTCTTCCATGTCAGACCCCAGTTCTCTGCGGGATAATATTCCTCCGAATATTCTGGGGTGCAGTGTTTTTAGACGGCCCCCAAGTAATGAGGGGTAAGAGGTGATGGATTCCACTGATTGAACGGGGATGCCTAAATCTTCAATGAATTTCATGGTTTCGCCCGTGGAAACAATGGCGACATGAAGTTCATGAAGCTTTTTTACAATTTTTTCAAGGCCATCCTTGTAATAAACTGATATAAGAGCCGACTTAATTTGAACAGAATTGTGCATTTAATGATGTTTAGCATGAGAATCGGGGAAATTGATTTTTGGCTTAAAATTATCATTTTCGTTTATGATTCAGAAAAGCAAAAACATTTTTCACCACAAATCGTTATTTATTTTTAATTAAAAGTACCGGCACCAGCAAATGATAGTAACTAAAATACTCAAGGAAAGTTTTCTTTTCGCTTATGGATCTGTGATGGTTAACAAGCTCAGAACCTTTTTATCATTGCTGGGAATTACCATAGGTATTTTCGCCATCATTTCGGTTTTTACCATTGTGGACTCCCTGGAAAAAAACATCAGGGACAGCATTGAGGCCCTTGGCGAGAATGTGTTTTATGTTCAGAAATGGCCATGGGCCATAGGAGCCGATTATGCCTGGTGGAAATACATGAGAAGGCCTGTACCTACTTTGAACGATTTTGAAGAAATAAAAAGAATCTCCTTAGGTGCCGAAAGTGTTGCCTTTACTCTTTCGACCAGCGTAAATGTGAAGTTTGCAAACAACTCTGCCTCCAACATTGGCATGTGGGCTGTGACTGAAGAGTTTGACAGAATCAGGAGTTTTGATATCGAACAGGGAAGGTATTTTACGCCATATGAAATGGCCTCGGGCAGCAGCGTGGTAGTGATTGGCAGCGAACTCGCATCGCAGCTCTTCGGGGGAATTGATCCCATAGGGAAAGTAATTCAGGTGCAGGACAGAAGGAACAGCGTGATAGGAGTTTTTAAACGCGAAGGCAAGGATATGGTTGGGGGGGGTAGTCTCGACAGGTTTGTTGTTTTGCCGGTAAACAGGGTGAGGGCATCCATTGATATCCGCAGTGAGCGGTTAAACCCCATGATTATGGTCAAGGCCAAGCCAAATGTTTCCAACGAGGAATTAAGTGACGAACTTACCGGCATTTTACGTGCAGCAAGAAGATTAAAACCCTCGGCTGAGGACAATTTTGCCCTTAACCAGGTAAGCCTGATTTCCAGGGGACTCGATCAGATTTTTATTGTGATCAATCTTGCCGGATGGATCATTGGTGGGTTTTCCATCCTTGTCGGGGGATTTGGCATTGCCAACATCATGTTTGTTTCGGTGAAAGAAAGAACCAATATAATCGGGATTCAAAAATCTCTTGGTGCAAAAAATCATTTCATCCTGCTGCAGTTTCTTTTTGAATCCACGCTGCTTGCTTTACTTGGCGGCATACTGGGGCTACTGCTTGTTTTTGCAGGTACCACCCTGGTCACTCTCCTCACCGATTTCAGCATATCCCTGACAATGGGGAACATCCTTGTGGGATTACTCGTCTCGGGTACAATTGGGGTAATATCGGGCTATGCGCCGGCCTATTCGGCATCCAGGCTCAATCCCGTAGAAGCTATCAATACTACCTTTTAACATTTAAAAGACCCCATGCATCAATCGGCCTATGGAAAAATAAATCATCAGCCCTATAATGTCGTTTGATGTGGTAATAAAAGGTCCGGTAGCCACAGCCGGGTCAATTTTCCACTTGTTGAGTGCGAGTGGAACCAGGGTACCAAACAGGGATGCAAAAATTATTACATTGAACATTGCCAGGCTCACTGTGGCAGTGAGAGCAAAAGAACTGGAAAAGAAAACATTGTACATAAAAACAATTAAAGCAAGAGTAAGCCCGTTCACCAGTGCAACCAGAAATTCTTTTCCCAGTCTGCCCAATGTATTGGCTATATCCAGGGTATTGTTAGCCAGTCCCTGCACAACTATGGATGAAGATTGAACCCCTACATTCCCTGCCGATGCAGCAATTAGTGGCATAAAGAAGGCCATTTCGGGATAAAACCCAAGGTCTACTTCAAATTGCCCGATTACCCTGGATGCCAGGATTCCACCTGTTAACCCAACCAAAAGCCAGGGCAAACGGGCGCGTGACAAAATCCAGACCTTGTCATGCGCTTCCACATCCTCCGAAATACCGGCAATCATCTGGTAGTCCTTTTCGGCCTCTTCCTTGATCACGTCCACTACGTCATCAATGGTAATTCGCCCCATCAACCGGCCAATATGGTCAACCACTGGCAGAGCCACGAGGTCATACTTTCGCATCAGTTTGGCTACCTCTTCCTTGGTTTCATCTGTCCTCACAGAAATGACCTCGGTAAAGATGATTTCCTTTATCTTGTCTCTTGCGTTGCTGATTAAGAGCTTCTTCAGGGAAACTATACCCTTAAGTATATTGGCATCATCTACCGCGTATACAAAATAAACTTCCTCAACATCCTCAGCCTGTTTGCGCATGGCCCTGATAGCTTCCACCACGTTCATGTTCACATTCACCCTAATCAACTCCTTAGCCATTAAACCACCGGCAGTATCCTCGTCGTACGTAAGCAGGTCGGCAATATCTCCGGCATGTTCCAAGTCCTCAATTTGCAAAAGGATTTCCTCTTTCTTCTGATCGGGCAGTTCATTCAGAACATCCGCTGCATCGTCCGTTTCCATGTGGAAGATGAGCTGCTTTGCAATCACATCGCTGGAAAGGCTTTTCAGAAACTGCGCCCTTTCCTCGTCTTCCAGTTCCGTCAACACATCGGCCGCAGACTCAGGATCGAGCAGGCTGTAAAGAAAGGATCCCTCTTCTTCGTCAAGGTGCACATAAACTTCAGCTATATCAGCCGCGTGCATCTCATTCAACAGGGAACGGGTTTTCTCTATTTCTTTTTTTTCCAGGAGTTCTTTCAACTCATTTACAAATTCTTTTGTCAGGTCAACAGCCATATGCGCTTGATTTAAAATAGTTGAATATGAAAAGTTACTGCTTCTTTTCGAGTATCTGTGTCAATTCGATGAATTCATTTACTGATAACTGTTCCGGTCGCTTTGAGAAAATCATATTCTCCACCTGCATATTCCCTGTAAGTGATTTCAGGGAATTTCTGAGAGTTTTTCTCCTCTGGTTAAAGGCAGTTTTGACCACACTGAAAAACAAATCCTCAGAACATTCCAGTACTTTTCTCTCATTCCTGGTAAGACGAATCACTGCAGACTTTACTTTCGGAGGAGGATCAAATACCTGTTCTGAAACGGTAAAAAGGTATTCAATCTTATAGAATGCCTGCAGTAAAACACTCAGAATTCCATATACCTTGTTTCCCGGATTGGATGAAATTCTCCGGGCAACTTCCTTTTGTACCATGCAAACTACCTGGTTTACCCTGTTGTGTTCCTCCAGCACCCTGAAAAAAATCTGGCTGGAGATATTGTAGGGGAAGTTCCCGATAATACAGAATTTTTCAGGAAAACCCTTTGGATAATTCATTCTGAGAAAGTCCCCTTCAATAATTCTTTCCTTTGGAACAGTGAAATTTGTTTTTAGAAAATCAACTGACTCCCGATCAATTTCAACCAGCCAGAGATCTGGAATCCTTTCTGCCAGTAATCCTGTCAACACCCCTGTTCCCGGCCCTATTTCCAGCACTGCATCTAAATGATTCTCCGTCAGGCTGTCAACAATCTTTCGTGCAATATTCCGGTCTTTCAGAAAATGCTGTCCAAGGTGTTTTTTCGCACTGACAAAAGAGGTTTGCATAATTTTACAGCAGTATGAAAATTATATTACGGGGAGTGCCAACATCGCTCAAAATTAATACAAATGACCATTAAATCCCTTGCGTTTAAAAAATTACAGTAATTTAGTAATTATTCCTTTCTCCTTTTACCTGAATAATATAACCATGATTCACATACGCGAAGCAAAAAAGCCAGACGCTAAAATCATAACGGAGTTTCAAATGAAAATGGCCATCGAGTCGGAAAATATTTCACTGAACCGGGAAACAGTCAGCCACGGAGTAATGGCGGTTTTTTCTGATTCCTCCCTTGGAAAATACTTTGTTGCTGAAACGAACCAACAGGTAGTGGCCTCCCTGCTGATAACACCTGAATGGAGCGACTGGAGAAATTCAAAAGTGTTGTGGATTCAGTCTGTTTATGTTGTACCTGAATACCGGCAGAAAGGAGTTTTCAGAAACATGTACCTTCACCTGAGGGAAATGGTTGAAAACAGCATTGAATATGCCGGACTGAGGCTTTATGTGGATAAATCCAATACCCCCGCAAGAAAAGTTTATCAAAAAATTGGAATGAACAGTGATCATTACGAACTATTTGAATGGATGAAGCCATTGATCTGATAGAATATTTCTGCCTGCAAACACTTTCATAAGGAGCAGGATAAAAATGGAATGGATATTTATCATAGCACTCGGAACAGGCATTGTATACGCAACCACCATTCTGCTTTTTCTTGTTGGTTGGCTGAGGAATAGAAGATTCCATCCTTCGGGCGGAATACCTGAAACAAAAATATCCGTTCTCATACCTGTCCGGAACGAAGAAAAAAACCTGCCAAAACTTCTGAAGGATCTTCTTGGGCAAAGTTTTCCCCAGAACCAGTTCGAGGTCATTGTAATTAGTGATCACTCTACCGATTCTACAGAGAGTATCATTGCATCCTGTCATAAAAAACACAGCAATTTCAGGTATATTTTGATGAATGAACCCTGCACTTCGGGGAAAAAAACGGCCATTGAGGAGGGCATGAAACAGGCCCGGCATGATCTTGTGATCACTACCGATGGTGATTGCAGGGTGCCAGAAAACTGGCTGCTCTCCTTTGCCGAATATTATGAAAAGCATAACCCGGTAATGATTCTTGGTCCGGTATTGTTTCATAACCGCGGCGGATTTTTATCACAAATGATACAACTGGAGCAATTCAGTCTTTTAGGCACTACAGCTGGCTCCTGTGGTGTGAACATGCCTGTAATGAGCGGCGGGGCAAACCTGGCTTTTAAAAAACGTATTTTCTATGAGGTTAGTAATCCCCTTTACCGGCAAACCCCTTCGGGCGATGATATGTTTCTTCTTCTGAATACGAAAATTCTGAACTCTAAGCACATACGCTTCATTAAATCAACCGATGCGGCAGTATTCACCCAGCCGCCTGCTGATTTTGATACATTCTGGGAACAGAGAAAAAGATGGGTCTCAAAGAGCAGGTTTTACGCCGACCCGGAGGTACTTTTTACAGGAGGGCTTGTTTTCCTTATATCCTTTCTGCTCCTGTTACTACTCGCCGGGTCCTTTTTCAGTCTCACATTTGCCAGGGCATTCATTCTATTGTTTCTGCTTAAAAGCATTCCCGATTTATTGCTCCTGCTTTCCGTCACCTCGTTTTTTAAGAAAAAACGACTGATGCTGTATTTTTTACCCGCAGAGATTCTTTACTTTGCGTACGTAACTCTGGCTGGATTGCTTGGTTTTTTCAGCCCTTACTACTGGAAAGGCCGTAAATGGAAAAAAGAAAAAAGAAAATTCTGAGTTTTCTGCGATTTTTCAACAGGAAAGAAGCCATTACTCCGGGGGAGATTGCCTGGAAAAAGTTTCGTCGTAACTCCCTTGCCTTTGGAGGATTCATCTTCATTGTGATTTCTCTGCTTATCGCCATCCTCGGCTACCTCATCACTCCGGACTCATCTCCCCATGCCAATGAACAGGTGCTTGAAATCGCCACTCGAAAGCCCGGTTTCAGGTCATATTTTCTGAAGGTGAGGAAGAATGAAATCCTTTCGGAAAAGGGGTTTTTTAATGAACTGTTTTACGGTAAAAGTCTTTGCTACATTTCTATACCTTTCCATAATATTCAGGTCTTTGATGAAAGAGTGGAAATTCAGGAATTTACTGAGTTCACGGAAGAAAAATTCACCCGTTCCTGGCACATTGCCGATGTGGTTTACCCTCTTGCATTCGGGAAACCTCCTGTAAATACAGGCGATGGGAACTGGCTGATACACCTTGCCAACGGAGAAGATTTAACCGTTTCGCACCAAACGCTGATTAACAGGGTAAAGAGTGAAAATATTCAAAAAAGGTTATTTCTGCTGGGGACCGACAGGTATGGCCGTGACATGCTCAGCAGGATGATAATCGGTGCAAGGGTTTCACTTTCAGTAGGTTTTATTGCCGTAATTATCTCGCTCTTTATAGGTACCATCCTGGGTTTGCTGGCCGGTTATTATGGCGGCCGTACCGATGATTTCATCATGTGGCTCATTAATGTCATCTGGACAGTGCCCACCCTCCTTATGGTGATTGCCATTACACTGGTGCTGGGGCGAGGTTTCTGGCAGGTGTTTGTTGCCGTTGGATTAACCATGTGGGTGGAAGTGGCCAGGGTGGTAAGGGGACAGGTCATGAGCATAAAGGAAAACGAGTATATTGAAGCAGCCCGGGCACTGGGTTATCCAAACAGCCGCATTTTGCGCAGGCATATTCTTCCCAATGTCATTGACCCTGTGATTATCATCTCGGCCGCCAATTTTTCATCGGCCATTTTAATTGAGGCGGGGCTGAGTTTCCTGGGAATCGGTGTACAGCCGCCGGTTCCTTCCTGGGGTTCCATGATACGCGATCATTATGGCTTTATCATTGTAGATCTGGGATACCTGGCATTTATCCCAGGATTAGCCATAATGCTCATGGTGCTCTCCTTCACCCTTGTCGGAAACGGGCTTAGAGATGCCTTTGATCCGAAAGGGAAATAACAGGTACAAATGCCCCTTAAAGATTCTTGACTACTTTTTTCTCCTGATAAAAATAAAGTCTCCTCCCTCGTCACCCACATTCTGAATGGTGCCATACTGCGGCACATTCTGGCTGTTGTTAATGACTGCCATTCGCATATTACTGAATAATTCTTCGGCAGAAATGTAATCTTTCTGATTGTCTTTCAAATTCTTAATCAGGTACTGAAAGAAGACACTTTTATCCGGAACAACCGTAAGTGTACCACTGGTAATAGCTTTACGGCTGTTCAGCTGGTATAGTTTTTCAATAGCAAATGTGTTGGCAAAAGCAGAGCGGGTCTTAAATATACCGCCACTGAAACAGGCGTCTGCGATCAGCAGGGTATGTTTTGTTTTAATGGCGCCCAGGTAATTGGTCAGGTCGGTATTGGGAATCCAGTTAACGGGATTGTTATGGGTAGCATCCTTCGGCAGCCAGTAACCTACGCCCATGCCCTCATCCCAGAAGCCATGTCCGGCATAAAAAATCACAAAATTGTCATCGGGTTTTATTACCGACCTTAGCTGGTGAAGGGTTCCTATAATCTCGGCTTTGGTTGGATTCTTTAGGAAATAAACGTTTTGAGGATCAAAATTGTATTGCCTGGTGAGGGTGTTGTACAAATCCGTAGCATCCCTCAGCGGCTCTGACAACTCAACAATTTTAGGGTCGTCGTATTTTTCATTCCCTATTAAAAGGGCAAAATTTCTCACAGCATAAAAACTATATTCAACAGCCACTTTTTTAATTATGGTATCCTCTCCTGAATAAGCCTCAATTCTGATTTCATTTCTTCCGAGTCTAAGAGGAACATGCTCATCTATAAAAAAAGTACAATCCCCCTTACTGGTTATCTGCTGGGATAAATATCCGTTTACAAATGAGTTGTCGCGATAAATAAATACCTGTTTCAGCGGGGTGCTGGACTTTATGCAGGCCTGCACAAGGAATTTATCGCTTGCTGTTACATCCTGCGGCTTCGAAGGTTGAATAAAATCAATGGACCAAACCCTTGCCGGCAGGGCAGTTACTGCCGCAGTGGTTTCGGGTATCAGAGAGGTTGTGCGCTCGGAATAGAAAGTGTGTTCCGACCGGTTCAAGGCAACATCCGTGGCAACAATCCGGATTGTGTTTCTGCCAAAAGCCATGGGTATTTCGGCAAAGAAGATACCATCAGCAGATACCATGGCTTCTATACCGTTAATCAGCACCTCAAAAATTCCTCCTTCGTCCTCCACTTTTCCCTTTACTGCCATTGTTTTTGAAGAAGTTTTGAAAAGGGAGTCGGTGGTGATTTCAGGCAACTGTACAATAATAACCGGAGGAATTACATCTGCCGGTCCCCTGGATTCCTCGGTGAATCTTTTTATCTCGGCTCCTTTTTTTGAGATGTTAAATTTCTGAACGCCTGACTTCCCCTCAGAAACCTGTGCTTTGGCCATGGTGAAAAGCCCCATAAGCAGGAATAAGACAATTGTTCTTTTCATAGGTAAATAATTTTTTGATTAAGGTAGGATGCCTGCCTGCTGGCGGGCAGGGAACACCCATTGTGTTGATTTTAATATCATTGTGTGTGTTTTTTCTAAACATGGGTGTTTCATAGCTTAGTATTTGATTGTAGTGCTTTTTGTTCTCTTTATATCCTTTGTTCAGAAATTGAACCCAATTCCTGCATTTAGAAAGGTTATTTTACTCATTGCAGGTTCTTCCTCAACCAGAGTTTGATACAGATGAACTCCGCTGAACGAAAATGAAAAACTTTTAAGATGTAAAATAAGTCCGCCTTCGATGCCCGGTGCAGGGCGTTTTGCCCAGTTTTTTTCTGGGGACTGGGATTGATCAGTAAGCACCTCCCCAAGTGCTGGGCCAACAAGAAGATGCAATTGATTTTTCTCATTTTTGGCCAGCCGTAAAACCAATGCCATTCCAACCCTGTGGATATTAACTTCGGGGTTGAAGTTTCCTTCATTGGGTATCACAACAGCTTTTCCCCTTACTGCAACAACAGAAACACCAGCCTTGTGAGTAAAACTTAATCTTACTCCGTAACCCGGACCGGGAAGAAAGCCTGTTGCAAGGATACTCGTCTTTACAGGGATTTTCGCCCGTTTGGGCCTGGTTACAGGGGTAAGATCTTTAATAAGCTCGGCTCTCACAATAAACTCAGTGAAACCAACCTCATCCATATCCTTCAGCACATCCCACACTACCCAGTATTCCGCTTTCCCTCCGATTACCTGGTCCCCTACATCTCCGGTAACACTCCGGAGTTCGATATTCAGGCCGCCATCAATGGAACAAAGTACTTTTACCCGGTAAATCTCTGAGGGCCTGGAATCAAGAATGTTATAACTGATTTTAATAAAATCACCGGATTGCTCAACCCTGATATTGTCAACAGTCTGGGCAAAGGAAACGGGGATACAAAACGCACAAACCAACGAGAGAAGGAGAATTCTTTTCATAATGTCAGTTTAAACCGGCGATATAAGGGAGGAATATTAATTCAAATGTATAATGAATTTTTGAATTACTTTCAGGCAGAATGGATTATTTTAAGGCATTCCCCTGGTGGAAAATTAATTTACTTTATACTATTTCTCATTTTTCAGAATCTGACTCCCAATCCAACTGAAAACAGTGTCATGGGGGTTATTAGCCAATAGCCCTGATTGCCCTTCTCTACGGATCCGGGGTCGTAATTCATGTACATGAACGAACCTGTCATTCTTCCGGCACCGAACAGAATTCCGGCACTCAATCCAAAGGTTTCCTCTTTATCAAACCATACATAAAGAGACTCTTCGGTCACAGAGTACTCCATTTCGGCAACACTGAATCCTGCTACCAAATGAACCTGAAATGATTCAATACTGATAATTCTTTTGGTTAGATTGATGCTGAATTGATTTCCCCATTTACCTCCCTCGTAAACAGTTCCCCCAATATCTGACTTTATAGCCGTTGGATAAGCAATTTTGCCCCTCGTAAAACTACCCAGCAGACCAAACGATTCGTTATAACCTATCGCTCCTCCGATTCGGGGACCCGGCAATGCAACTGCAGGCATAATGGTAAATCTCTTCTTCTGCCATTTCATAGTCATCTCCGATCGGATCTTCCTTGCAGGTGCCGGCAAATTCCTGGTGAGTTCAGCTTTTACAAAAAACTCTACGGAATTCAGTTCATCCACATCCCTCAGAACGTCCCAGAGAATCCAGTATTCATTTTTCCCACCCACAATATTATCACCAATATCACCGGAAATACTTTTGAGTTCGCTTCTTAACCCTCCGTTTATGGAGGCCAGCAGAGAAATACGGAAAGTCTGGTTTTCGTTTGACCCTGTGATCTTATATAAAATCCTGACAAAATCACCGGATTGTTCTACCCGAATACTGTCAACTTTTTGAGCAAGAAGTCCGTGAATGTAAAACGTGAAAACCAACGGGAGAAAGAAGAATTTTTTCATTCGTACAAAATATTTATATTGTTAATTACCAATATATTACCTTCTAGCTTTTAACAGTCATTATCGAGCGGATGCCTGCCTGACGGCAGACAGGGAACACCCATATATTTTTCATTGGTGTTTGTGCAAGCTGTCTTACATGGGTGTTTCATTATGTTAGTTTTAATTGGCGATTATGGGGAAGGAAATCAGAATCAAATGTAGAATGATTTTTTGACTCATGGAGATGAGTTTCTCTAATTTTTTTAAAAGGCTGTAATAATTTTTATTACTCTTTCTTTATCCATTCTCGTTTCAGCAAACTGTAAACCTCCAGGTCGGCATAAGCGTCGTTAAGAAACTCACCTTCTCTTTCGATCCCCTCGAGTGTAAATCCCAGCCTTTTGGGAATGTTCGAACTGCGATCATTCCCCACCGATACACGAATTGTAATACGGTTTAAATCCCTCACCCTGAAGCAGTAATCGATAATTGCCCTGCAGCAGGATGAAACAGTGCCCTTTCCTTCAAATGGAGGGGCTATCCAGTAACCTATTTCGGTGCGGCGATTGGGCCTGTCGGTAGAGCGGAAACCAATTAAACCGGCTATTTCTTCCCGTATGACAATCGCATAAATATCTTCTTTCTCATCGGGGTGCCGGTGGATAACAGAGGATATGAAATCGCGGGTATCCTCCCACTTTTTTGTGTAATCCACAAACGGCAGCCAGGTGCGCAGGGAGTCTCTGAAGCGGTGAATGAGCTCAAAAACAGGCCTGGCATCGTCCATCTCAACAGGCCTGAGGTAAATTTCTTCGGACACTGTGATATTCATAGGGAATTGTGTGACTTATAGTACCCGCAAGTTAACACAAGATTTCTTAAAAAAACAAGGGTGTTCCCTGTTCAGAAACACCCCTGACCGCTTACTACTAACACAAATCTATTCTATCCTGAAGATATCGTCCTTCAGTTTTTTGTTTAGTTCCACTGAACTCACTTTCATTGTAATGGATTGAGGACCGGCTGTCTGTATGAGCTCTGTAGGGAACTTTATTCCTGCAAAGTCCCTGTAATTTTTATAATCACTAACCGAGGTAATGGCTCCCATTGGAGTATCCTGGGTCATAACCGTACGCAGTTTCAGCCCTGTTTCCATATCAAAGAACTCCGTGGAGGTTTTGCCAAGCGGGTTCGTTACAAGAATTTTATAGGCTTTTACCCCATCAATAAGTTCAATTCCTCCCAGCTCCAGTTGAAAACCCATCTTGTCGTACATCAGCTCAGGGTTGATTGTTGCCTGGTACTGCATCTGCTTCAAATCGTCACCCGTTAAATCCTGTGCTCCACCCATTCCGGATACTCTACCCCTGTTTCCGTCAAATACCTGTTTTTGCAATACATTGGGTCCCATGGAAAGAGAGGAATAGAACTTATCGGGCGCTTTTCTGTAGATAAGGCCTTCAATTGTCATTCCCTGAATACTGGCTGTCATTTTAATGGTTACATCCTTGATTTTCTTTAGTTTTTTCTCCCCGCCAATAGCCTTCACATAATTTTCTGTCACTTTTTTTGCAGTTATGCCTGCAGGGACAGGAATGCCTGCTTCCTCCAGCTTATTTCCAAAGGCATCGTAAAACTCAATCTTGCCTGTGGCGCTGAATGGCCGGAGTGTTTCAGCAACCTCGTCCTTGTTGCCAACAACAATAAAATACATGTTGTCAGTAAGCAGGTACTTGTTTGCCATTGCCTTCACATCCATGGCGTTTACGCTTGCCAGCCGTTCAAGGTAGGTTGCATAATAGTCCTGTGGCAGTTTATACCTTTCAATATTAAGGGCAAACTGTGCAACAGTTTCCGGGCTTTCCAGGGATCGGGCAAAATTTCCGGTCATGAAGTTTTTGACAAGATTCAGGATATATTCATCTGCCAGATCGGTCCTTAGCAGATTCATTTCCTTTACAATTTCATTCAGTGTAGTATCAGTCACGCTGTTTCTTACCTCGGTACTGGCTGAAAAACTGCCTATTAACCTGTCGGTGGAAAGATTGGAACGTGCGCCATAGGTATAGCCCTTGTCCTCCCTCAGGTTTTGATTCAACCTTCCTGAAAAGGAACCACCAAGGATACCGTTCATTACACTTGCTTTTATTTCATCGGGTGCTCCGGGTTTCATATCCACGGGGTAGGCCACCCGTATGGTGGACTGAACCGCACCTGTACGATCGGCAAAGGCTACCCGGTTACCGGCGGGAGGACGGGGTGTGGCATATTTTGGAACAGGTACATCCCCGGGTTGCCATGAGGCAAAACGCTTTTCTGCCATGGCTTTCACTTCCGCAAGGGTAATATCCCCAACGACCACCAGGTAAGCCACATTAGGCCTGAAATATGTCTTATAGTAATTTACACATTTCTCCACAGAAATGTTATTTACCGATGTCTCTGTTACAACAGATCCGTAAGGGTGATCCTTTCCGTAAAGCACTACAGAGCTTAGATTAGCTGCCATGGCCCCGGGATTGGTACGCACAGTTGCAAGCCCTGAAATGGATTGCTGTTTAAGTTTATCGAGCTCATCCTGGGGGAATACAGGGTTGTAAAGCACGTCGGTAAACAAATCCATGAGTTTATCAAAATGCCGTTTCAGCGATGAGGCAAAAATTCCCGTGGAAGAAGTAAAGAGGGAAGCACCCAGAAAGTCCACCTCTGTGTCAATTTGCTGTTTTGTCCGGTTTTTTGTTCCGGTACGCAGCAGTGTACCGGCCATTTCGGCAAAACCTGCAGCCTCACCTTCATGCACCGGCATTATATCCAGGGTAAGCTGAACGGTTACTACGGGTACCCGTGAGTTTTCCACTACAATCACTTTGAGCCCGTTATTCAGGGTAAAAGAGTGGTAATCGCCAATCTGAATTACCGGTGCAGGACCAGGAGCAGGCCTCTGGCTGCGATCCAGTTGTGCAAACAGGAATGATCCTGCCAGAATCAGCAGCATCAGTGAAAATATTGTCTTTTTCATTTTTATCATTTTTTAAAATGTTTGATTAGAACCCGGAAAAATAACCTGCAAATTATACTACTGTTTTGGCAGGAAATAAAGGACTACCCTGTTGTCATCACCCAGGTATTCGTTGGCCACTCTTTTTATGTCTTCGCGTGTAACAGCCATGTACCTGTCAAGATAAGTATTGATTAGCCCGGCATTACGGTAATAGGTGTGCAGGTCTGCGAGCCTGTTGGCCCTTCCGGCCACAGTTGTTAACTGGTTTATCATTCTGCTCTCATACTGGTTTTTTAGTTTCTGCAATTCCTCTTCGGTAATCAGTTCATTCCTCACCCTTTTGATCTCATCTATCATTCTTTTTTCCAGCTCGGAGGGTTCAATTCCCAGGTTTGGCAGGGCAAAAACAAGTGAAAGGCCGGGGTGCTCCAGGGGAAGTGGTATGGCTGCAGCATGTAAAGCTATCCTCTGCTCATCCACGAGCGCCCTGTAAAGTCTTGAACTCTGTCCTTGTGATAAAAGTGTATTCAGCATATCCATTGCATAGAAGTCCTTCGTTCCCATGGCCGGTGTATGGTAGGCATGCAGAACCAGGGGCAGCTGAATATTATCAAAAACCGTATCACGAACCTCTACGGTTCGCCTCGGTTCATTCATTGCAGGACGGGGTATTTTTCTTTTTCCTTTGGGAATCCCTGCAAAGTACCTGTTGACAAGTTTCCTGGCATCTTCTTTCTGAAAATCACCGGCTACAATCAGCACGGCATTGTTGGGCACATAAAATGTATTGTAGAAATCCACAAATTCCTGGTCGGTGGCATTACGAATGTGCGGGTCGGCACCCAACACATCCCAGCGATATGGATGAACGGTGAAAGCTCTTTTTAGTGTCTCGGTGAGCAGGCGGCCGTAGGGTTGATTGTCCCTTGTTTGCTTCATTTCCTCGGTTACAACTCCTTTTTGGGTTGCAATACCAAGAGAATCAACCTTCGCGTGCAACAGTCTTTCAGATTCCATCCACAAACCCAGTTCCAGCTGGTTGGATGGCAAAATCTGAAAATAATAGGTGCGGTCAAACGAGGTGTTGGCATTCAGGGTGCCGCCAGATTCCTGGATGATCTTAAAATAATCACCACGATCAATGTTTTTGGTTCCCTCAAACATCAGGTGTTCAAAAAAGTGTGCAAAGCCTGTTCTTTCAGGATTTTCATTCTTTGAACCCACATGGTACATAATAGATACCAGTACAATGGGTGTGGAGTTGTCCTGGTGAAGGATCACATGCAACCCGTTTTCCATTGTGTACTCTGTAAACTCAATTTTCAGCCCCTGGGACTGTACCCCAAGAAAAAGAAAAAGAGACAAGACCGTAAAAACAAGTTTTTTCATTTTTGTTTGGTTATAGGTGAATAAAATAGTGAGTTGTTTTGCATGATTTGTTAGTTGAAAACCTGCGGCAAAAATTACAGCTTCCTTCCGTAGAAAAGTTGAAAAATAAATTTAATAAAATATTCTTATATGGCTGCATTAAATTCGTTTCAAAATAACAGTATAATGCAGAATCAATATAGAACCCCGCGCTTATTAATAAGCGCGGGATTTAACCAGCTTCAATTTTTTCTCTACAAATTCCTTTTGGGATATAGTTCCTCCCACCACTCGGGCTGATCTTTCAGCCATTTGTCAAACCAGGCCATTATGGTATTGTGCCAGGCATACCTTCGGCTAACGGTGATGATGTGGTGGTCCTCCTTTGCCACCTCAACCAGTTCCACCGGTTTGCCAAGTATTTTCAGTGCGGTGTACATTTGTATGCTTTCACCCACCGGTACATTTGTGTCTGCAACTCCGTGCAAAAGCAGAAGTGGTGTTACCACCTTGTCGGCGCTGAACAGTGGACTCTGATCCACATAAAGAGTGCGGTTGTTCCATGGGTAGCTGTCGCGGCTGGCACCGGCACTGTAGCTGTATCCCCAGTAGCCTTCGCCCCAGTAGCTTGAGATGGAGCTGATACCTGCATGGGAAATAGCTGCAGCAAATATGTCGGTGCGTGTTTGCAGCAACATGGTCATGAAGCCACCGTAGGAAGCACCCATACACCCGACCTTTTTCGAATCGGCATAAGGGTGTGCTTCCAGGAATTTTTTGGTACCCTGTATAATTTCATCGGCAACGGTAATCCCCCAGTTGTTTACATGCTCGGCCGAAAAAGCCTGTCCAAAACCAATGGCCCCGCTGGGTTGCAAAATATAAACAAGATAACCGTTTGCTGCATAGATATTAAACGGGTACCGGCCTCCGAACGTTCTGCCAACAGGGGTGGTTCCTGCGTAATAGTAAACCAATACCGGATATTTTTTTGAAGCATCAAAACCGGGCGGATAATAAATCCTTCCTGTAATGGTAACACCGGCATCCGAAACGAAATTCCAGTCGCGGTTTTTGCCAAATTTCACATGGCGGTAGTTCTCCTTTTCGGCATCCACAATCACCCTTGTTTTAAAATCACGCAGGTTGAGCAGAACTGTTCTTGGCGGAGAAGAAATGTCATTGCCTGTAACTACGGCAAGCGGCCTTCCGCCTGAAAAATCAGCCGCACCAACAAATTCAATACCTGTATTGATTTCCTGGAAACGTTTTGTTTTTGTGTTATACCGATACAGCCTCTGGTAGTCGGCATCCACCGCTGTAAAATATACCTGGTTGTCCAGCGGGTTCCAGTACGACATATTTACCGAGGGGTTGAATTCTTTGGTTATCGCCTCTACCCGTCCTGTTGAAAGTTCATATAGAAACATCTGGGTGTCATAGCTGTTCGGCAGTTTCCCCTGCGGCACATTTTCCCCTATCCCCCCAAACAGGGAAGGTCCGCCGGTAACCAGCAGGAATTTCCCATCGGGCGAAAAAGAACTACTCCCGCCCCAGGGATTGTCTTTCCAGAGGGTATCCACCTTACGGGTGTGCAGGTTCATCAGGAACATGTCCTGCCGGGAAAAGGGACTCTCGGTATAATTTGGACGATTTTGGCTGAACAGCAGGTAATTCCCGTCGGGGCTGATATCTTGCAGGGAGGTGGTAAGGAATCCGTGTGTGAGTCTTTCCATCACCCCGGATTTTAAATCCACCCTGTAAAGGAAGTGCCTTGAACGGAAGCCCGGCAATCTGTCTTCCATACCTTCCAACAGTTTAAGATCGTTTGTTTTTGCCGTAGGTTGTTCACGAATGGTATAAATGATGAAGTCTCCTGTTGGTGACCATCTTGCAAAACCAAGATTTTCAATTTCTTTCAGTACTGCTACAGGTCCGGGCTTTTCTACCGAATTCATCCACACGGTAGATTTGTTCTCAGCCGTGGTGCGGTAGGAATATGCGTTTCCCGAAGGTCCCCAGGAAAATCCGCTGATGGAAGCGTGCCGGAAAGAATTTACCAGCTGTCCGGTTTCTGTATTGCGGATTTCTGTCCATGTTTCTGACCTGTCATTAGGTAGTGCCAGGGAATAGTTTACGGAATAGTATTTGCCATCGTGTGAAAGATTTACCCCTTTTGCCTTTACCCCCTCCAGCACATCCTGTATGGTCTTGTTTCTTGAAGGGGTAGTAGAAACAATAATGCTCCCGTCAGAAAAGTAATCCTTCGGTTTAATGAGTGCTGAAAAACCTGGTACAACTTCCTTTTGGCCATCGTTCATAGACTTCACAAGGATAAGGTGGGTTCCTGTTTCCAATGTGAGTTCCCTGTTTAGTTTGCCGGGATCCTTTTCTGCCGGTTCGATGGTATACTTCCCGCCCAAAAGCCTGTTACCCTGGTATATTTCAAGCTGCTGACGGCTCCTGACTTCAAGGGTGACCTGCCCCCAGCGATTTGTTTTCACCCAGGCGGCAAACCATACTACGTAATTTCCCCCTGCAGCAGGAGTGCTCCATCCAACAATCCCATCCTCACCGGCTGTTACTTTCTTCCATTGCAGTGTCTCGCCTGAAAGGGAGAGGAAGGTTTTGTTTTCCACGGGCAGGATGCTTTCGTAATGAAGTTGGGTAAACCTGAAAAGGTTCTCTTCATTGAATTTTTTCCCGTCAAGGTTTTCAGTTTCAGAAAAAGCCGGTTTGTGTACCTGCAAACCGCCCGAAAACAACCATTCACGAATAATCAGTTCGCCGGCTGTTACCGAAAGAGCGAAAAGAAAAATTGTAATAAAAACAATAAATCGTTGCATAATAACAATGTTAAGGTTGAGGTTTTAAAAATAATCATTACGTGATGATTTACCAGAAAAAAGTACCAAAACCCTTATTGTCCCCTTGGGTATAATTGTTTATCTTTGTGTTTAACCCTAACCCTGACTATGCGTTATTTTATCCTTGCCTTTCTTCTTATTGGCCTTATCAGTTGCGGAAACAAAAATTCTGAAAAGATTGTACCCCAGGAAAATACTGACTTTTTCACCCTGGAAGGAATTATAAAAGAGTATGCAAACAGCCCATTTTCTCTCTATGGTTTTTACGGGTTCAAGGTACAACCTGTAGATTCGGGTATGACCGGAAACCGTGGAGAATTGTCTGTTCATCTGCCAAAAGAACTTGAACCGGGTTTATACCGGCTTGAATTACATTCCAGCTACAGACAGGGAGAAGTGGCTTCGCCTGTTTACCTGGATTTTGTATTCAACATGGAATCCATTCAATTTGAAACCACATACAACCATTTGTTTGACAGCCTGAAGATTATTCAGTCAAAAGAAAACAGGGGGTTTTACGAATTTCTGCACAAACAGGACCTGCACGACCGGAAAATGAATGTGCTTAGACAATTCCTTTTTAATTACCCCGAACAGGACAATATTTACCGCAAAATTTCCAGGCAGGTGCAGCGCAAACGGAACCGCCACGCCAATTTTACCGAAAACTTCATCAAGAAAAACCAGGCACTTCTTTTTTCAAAAATCATTTGCCTGCACCAGGATCCCCGGGTGCCCGACAATTTCCCCGAATTCAAGGTAATGGAATATCGCAGGGACCATTTTTTTGTGAACACCGATTTCAATAACCTGTTTTTGTTGCGTACTCCTTACCTTACGGAAAAGGTGTTGAATTACATCAGTCTTTTCAGGAATCCGGAACTGGAGGAAGAGGACCAGGAGGAGGAATACATAAAAGCCATTGATACCGTGATGAGGAAAGCCTCTGTTAATAATCAAGTGTTCTTTGTACTGGCCGAATATCTTGTAAACGGTTTTGAAAGCCTGCATCTGCATCCTGTTTCTGAGTACATTACTTCTCAATACATTCTTGGCGGACCCTGCGATGTTGAAAACATTCCTGCCAATCTAATGGCAAAAGCCTCCGACATACAAAAGCTGGCCACGGGGTTGCCGGCGCCGGACTTCTCTTTTACCACACCCGCGGGAAAAGAATTTCATCTGTATGAAATTAGCAGTGAATATACACTGCTCATTTTCTGGACAACCACCTGTCCGCACTGTACCGACATGATGCACCGGCTGAAAACAATCGCCGATGAGTTCAGGCAGAAAAATCCCGGTTATTTCAGCGTGCTGGCTGTTTCCATTGACACTGATAAGGAAACATGGAAAAACTATGTAAAAAAACACGAACTGGATTTTATTCACAGCGCCGAATTCAAAGGATGGGAAACCCCGGTGGCCAGGCTTTACAACATTCATGCCACACCCATGCTTTTTTTGCTGGACAGGGATAAAAATATTGTGCTCAAACCCAACCGGTTGCGTTCGCTCGAGAGATACCTGCAAAGGTACGTTCCATAAAAAGAGTTCAGGTTTACACCCCTTTATGATCCCGGTTCACATTGCCTGAGGTGTTTAAAGTCACTTTTTGCAAACAGGAAAAATTTTACTTTTGCGGGGTAACCACTTTTATTATTTCATATGAAAACCCGGTTTTTCACAATATTGGGGTTGTCTGTCGTAACTATCTTCAACAGTTGCAAACCCACTCAAAATCCCAAAGCCAGTGAAGAATACCTGCAATCCATTGCACGCTGGGATTCCATGAGGCTGCAATCGCTGCAATCGAAAGACGGTTGGCTGAACCTGGCCGGACTGTTCTGGCTGCAGGAAGGGGAGAACTCCCTTGGCTCCGGCAGCAAAAACACTCATGTTTTTCCCCGCGGACCCGAAAAAATTGGCGTGATTAGATTTACCAACGAAAAAGCCTTTTTTGCCGCAGACCCGTGTGTGCAGGTTTTGATGGGTGAAGAAGCAGTAAATTCGGTCGAGATGATAAGTGACAAAGCAGGCAGACCTACCAGGCTGGATGTGGATTCACTCAGTTTTTACCTGATCAGGCGCGGTGAGCGCACCGGTATACGCCTGCGTGACTATAAAAACCCGAAAATTAAGGCACTGCAGCATATTGAGCGATTTTCTCCCGATACGAACTGGATCATCAGGGCAAAGTTCCTTGAAAACACGACAGGAATGACCATTTCTGTGCCCGATGTGCTGGGTGATGTGACGGTGGAAAAGGTGCCGGGCATACTGGAATTTACTTATGAGGGCGATACCTACAGGCTATTTCCCACGGGTACAAAGGAACGACTGTTTCTGGTGTTTGGAGACGACACCAATGCCCTGGAAACCTACGGTGCGGGAAGATTCTTGAGCGTGGAAAAACCTGACAGTCTTGGCTGGGCGAAAATTGACTTCAACAAGGCCTACAATCCGCCCTGTGCCTTTTCGGAGTTTGCCACCTGTCCGCATCCTGCCAGGGAAAATATGCTGCCTTTTAAGGTGAGGGCGGGAGAAAAAGCCGTACCAAACTAAACTTTTTGCAGCAAGAAACTTAAACGTTATTTTGTCCTGTATGCATAGAGTTTTTCTTCCGGTCCTTTTTCCTGCCTTGATGCTTGCATGCAACAAAACCTCTCTTCAACCCGATGATACCACAATTATTTTACATGGATTATAAATCATTGATGAGTTAAAGGAAACCTTTCACCAGACAGGAAAAGTAGCCGACTCTGCCAATAAGGCCCGGACACTCAACAGCATTTGGTACAGCCTGAAAGCAAATAAGAAAATCACTTTTGTGAAAGATGATTCGGAAGCTTT
Source organism: Bacteroidota bacterium (assembly GCA_037446695.1). Lineage (GTDB taxonomy): Bacteria > Bacteroidota > Bacteroidia > Bacteroidales > PUMT01 > JBBIHY01. The sequence goes on along the minus strand of JBBIHY010000011.1, from coordinate 3,042 downwards.
TTTGTTCAGGGCCGAAACCGAATTGGTGAAATGGCTGGGTGACTTAAACAGCTGGAGCATGCAGGTTCCGCAATAAGACGGAATAAAGGTACGCGGAACAGATTTTTGGATACTGGAAAACAGATTCCCGACAGATGCCAGGCCCGACAATAAAATATATGTAAACATTAGTGTCCAATTAAATTTTTTGTATTTACGTGCATGTTTTTGTATATAAGGAAATCAGCAGTTTTCTGTTTACCGGGGGGTCGCTTTCCGCCTCAGAGAAACGATAGTTCTTTGATTTCACTAGAAATGATAATGATATCAAAATTTTCCGTTAAGAAAATCAGATTAATTGAGGTTAAGAAATCCGGGCTGTTTGAGCGTAGCGAGTTCCCGGATTTTAGTCAATTAATCTGATTTTTAGGAAATTATCTGCAGCGGCGGCTTTTTTTGCTTTCTTTTTTTTGCTGTAGAAAAAAAGTAAGAGCCCGAGCGGCTTGAGCACTTAAACCATGTATGATTTTTGATCGGACAATAGTGATATGTAAACAACAGTTGGATACCCACTCCCACCAATACTTACATACAATACAGCGGTTTTATCCCGAATTTTGAACTGCGCATGCCCGACTGGAAATATCCGCAGTAGACCGTGCCAATTCCGGGTTCATTTTGGGGTAGTTTAGGAATCGTGAATCTGATTCTCAGTTAGTGATTCTGTTGGCTTTTCAATTCAAAAACAGACCCCCGGCCTGCCCTTGTTGAAAATATAAAAACAGGGATTTACAGGGACTGGATTTGTTTAGAAAACATAAAGACTTGACTTGTATTGTATTTTAATTGTATATTGGTATAGAAATATACCCGGAGTTGAAACCCAAATTAACCATTACAAAAGGCACCCACCGGGGCAGAAATGTTCTGCTGCTTGACTTCGCAAAAGACCCCGGGCTGATTGCCGGAGTGAAAAAGGTAAGCGGCTGCCTTTGGAGTCAATCCCTTATGAAATGGTATATTCCAGCAGAAGAATTCAGGCTGCAGGCAGTATTCGAAATGCTGAGCCCTGTTTTTTACATTGATTACAGCACACTGAAAAAAAGCAAGGCAGAAAAGAAAGTCATACCCGATGCGGCAACGCCCCTTTTACTGAAAGCCAGGCCGGGAAGTAAAGTGCTTCAGGAAATTGAGCAGTTTGTGAAATGGATGGAACAAAAAAGGCACAGTTCAAATACAATCAGAACTTACAAAAATGCACTGACCACTTTTTTCTCTTTTCACCATACAGTTCCGGTAAATGAGATTACCAACCAACATGTGATTCAGTTCAACCAGGAATACGTGATACGGAACAATTATTCGGCCTCTTACCAGAACCAACTTTTGAGCGGGATAAAGCTTTTTTACGACAAGTTTTACAAAACCGGGTTCAATACCGAAGAAATTGAAAGACCCTACAGGCCAAAGAAACTGCCCAATGTATTGAGTAAAAACGAGATAAAACGCATTATTCATGCGCCCGACAACCTGAAGCACCACACCATGCTGAGTTTAACCTATGCCTGCGGTTTGAGAAGGAGCGAATTGCTTAACCTGAGGCCGGGTGATGTGGACTCGGACCGTGGATTGCTGATTATAAGAAACGCAAAGGGTAAAAAAGACAGGGTGATTCCTATTTCCGGCAAGGTGATACAAATGCTTCGCGATTATTACAGGAAGTACCGGCCTGAGGCATGGTTGTTTGAAGGTTGGGAAAAGGGTAGTAAATACAGCACAGCCAGTATACTTAAGGTTTTAAAAAATGCAGTTAGTAAAGCCGGTATTGTAAAAAAGGTTACCCTCCACTGGTTGCGGCACAGTTACGCCACGCATCTGCTGGAGGCAGGCACGGATATAAGGTACATACAAACACTTTTAGGTCACAAAAGCACAAAAACCACAGAAATTTATACCCATGTGAGTACCGATAGTTTAAAAAACATAAAATCGCCCTTTGATGATTTATGATTTTTCCATACCTTTCATTCAGATAACATTACCCAAAGGTAACTATATCCCGCCGACAGGTGGTTGATAACATTACCTTTGGTAAGCATATAAACAAGTTGTGGGTAATGCCAAAAGAGCCTCGCAATTTCAAAATATCGAATGATTTTTAAACAGGGACTAAAAAGATTACCTTTGTACAAAATGATAATTAATGGATTTCAAAATTCTGACAGATAAGTTACTTGATGATTACACCAAAGCTGTAATAGAATCACCATTGGATAAAATTGATAAAAGCAAAAAATTTGAAATGCCTGTTGATTATTTTGAGTTTTATAAATCGGTTTCATCTGTTTACTCATCAAAGATTGAGGGAGAGGATATTGATTTTGATAGTTATTTCAAGCACAAATTTCTAAAAGTTAAATTCAAACCGAATTATACCAGAAAAGCTGATGATTTATATGCTGCATATGATTTCATTGATAATAATCGCCTGACACTTGAAAATGTACAGAAAGCCCACTCGATTTTGAGTAGAAATATTTTACCGAAAAGCCAACAGGGATTGATTAGGAGCAATCCCATGTTTGTAATAAATAGCGATGATAAAATTGAGTATGTTGCTGCAAGCCCTGAGATAGTTAAATCAGAACTTGATAAACTATTTCACGATATTAATATTCTTCATCGTAAGGATTTAAACCCATTTGAGATATTTTATTATTCGTCTTTATTGCATCTTGTTTTCGTTAAGATTCATCCATTTCAAGACGGCAATGGAAGAACTGCAAGATTGATTGAAAAATGGTTCCTGATTGAAAAAATCGGTGAAAAGGCTACATCGGTTCAGTTAGAAAAAAACTATTATAAAAAACTCAAGGATTATTATTCAAATATCAGAAAGATAGGACTTGAATATGAAGATTTGGATTATTCAAAATGTCTCGATTTTTTATTAATGACAGCTAAAGGAATTGATGACCAAGAATAGAAAGCACATACCCACAACATCGTGTATAAAACATTGGGGTTTAAGTGGTTAAATCAAGCATTCTGCCCCGCATCGGC
>JBBIHY010000010.1:0-97660 GCA_037446695.1 Bacteroidota bacterium | reverse complement strand
ACGGGTGTAGCTCAATTGGTAGAGTAGCGGTCTCCAAAACCGTTGGCTGGGAGTTCGAGTCTCTCCACCCGTGCAAAATTTTCAAAAAACAATGAGAGTAAAAGAATATTTTCAGGAAACCTACAATGAGCTGATTCACAAGGTTAGCTGGCCCACATGGGGTGAATTGCAAAGCAGTGCTATCGTTGTTATGGTGGCCTCCTTCATTATTTCACTCGTGATTTTCGGAATGGATATAACCTTCGAGAATATCATGGAGCAGATTTATAAACTGTTGTATTAATTACCAGGGATACAAATGGGTGAAGACATAAAGAAGTGGTATGTTCTCAGGGCCATTGGCGGGAAAGAAAAAAAGGTGAAGGAGTACATCGAAAGTGAAATCAAACGCCTTAACCTGCAGGAATTTATTGCCCAGGTATTGATTCCCACTGAAAAGGTATACCAGATCCGAAGCGGGAAAAAAATTTCCAAGGAACGAAATTACCTGCCCGGCTACGTATTGGTTGAAGCCTTGCTTGTGGGTGAAATTCCGCATATACTCAGAAATATTCCTAATGTGATTGGATTCCTGGGAGGTAAAAACGCTGAACCCGTTCCGTTGCGCACAACCGAGGTGAACAGGATTCTCGGTAAAGTGGATGAACTCGCTGCCAGTGATGAAGAATTGAATATACCATTTTTTGTTGGGGAAAATGTAAAAGTAATTGACGGACCATTTAACAGTTTTACCGGTGTTATTGAAGAAGTCAATGAAGAAAAGAAAAAGCTAAAGGTCATGGTGAAGATTTTCGGAAGAAAAACTCCGCTTGAATTAAGCTTTATGCAGGTTGAAAAGGAGTAATTACCTTCTTATAACATGTAACTGTTACGCAACTAAATATATAAGGAAAGGTTTAGCTTCCACATAATCTTTCCTGGATTTACAAACGCAGAATTATAATTAAATTATGGCTAAAGAAATTGCTGGATTAATAAAACTGCAGATTAAAGGCGGAGCAGCAAATCCATCACCACCGGTTGGCCCTGCATTGGGTTCCAAGGGTGTGAATATCATGGATTTCTGTAAGCAATTTAATGCTAGAACACAGAGCAGTGCAGGGAAATTGTTGCCGGTTATTATTACAGTGTATGCCGATAAATCATTTGATTTTATCGTTAAAACACCACCGGTAGCTGTGCAGTTAATGGAGGCAGCAAAAGTTCAGAAGGGTTCTCCGGAATCAAACAGGGCCAAAATCGGAGCAGTAACCTGGGATCAGGTAAAGAATATTGCTCAGGACAAAATGCCCGATTTGAATGCTTTTACATTGGAGAGCGCAATGAAAATGGTTGCCGGCACTGCCCGAAGTATGGGGATTACAATTAAAGGAACTTCCCCTTTTACTAACAAATAACACGTGAGATTGAACATGACAAAACTTACGAAGAACAGGAAGTTAGCTCAGGAGAAGGTCGAACCAAACAAGTTATACAAATTGTCAGAAGCTGCAACTCTTGTAAAAGAGATCACTACTACCAAGTTTGATGCATCTGTTGATCTGGATATCCGTCTTGGTGTAGACCCCAGAAAGGCTAACCAAATGGTCAGGGGCGTTGTTACTTTGCCGCATGGAACAGGTAAAACGGTCCGTGTACTGGTGCTGTGCACCCCAGATAAGGAAGAGGAAGCCAAAGCAGCCGGGGCTGATTTTGTAGGCCTGGATGATTACGTTGAGAAGATAAAGGGTGGATGGACTGATATAGACGTAATTATTACCATGCCTTCAGTTATGGCAAAGGTTGGACAATTGGGAAGGATTCTTGGTCCCCGCGGACTGATGCCAAACCCCAAGAGTGGAACCGTTACCATGGAAATTGGCAAGGCTGTGAAGGATGTTAAAGCAGGTAAGATTGATTTTAAGGTTGATAAATTTGGTATTGTGCATTCATCTGTTGGAAAGGTCTCTTTTGAGCCCGAAAAGATTATTGATAATGCAAAGGAGTTTATTCAAACAATTATCAAATTGAAACCATCTGCTGCGAAAGGTACTTACATAAAAAGTATTTACATGTCAAGTACCATGAGTCCCGGGATCAAAATAGAACCCAAATCAATCGAGTAGTATTAATTTCTTAAATGAAAGTTCTTTATGAGACGGGAAGAAAAAAATGCGATAATTGACGACCTGACCCAGAAACTTCAACAATATAACCATTTTTACCTCACCGATATTTCCAGCCTTAATGCTGAAAAAACAAGTCAGTTGAGAAGAAAATGTTTTGAGAAGGATGTAAAGTTGATAGTTGTCAAGAATACATTGTTTCGCAAGGCATTGGAAAAGTCAGAGAAAGACTTCGGGAATATTTTCGATATCCTGAAGGACTCTACATCCATTATGTTTTGTGAAACTGCGAACGTACCCGCCAAACTGATTAAGGAATTCCGCAAAACGAGCGACAGGCCCATTCTTAAGGCTGCTTTCGTTGAGGAATCACTTTACATTGGCGATGAGCAGGTAGATGTATTGTCAGCACTCAAATCCAAGAATGAATTGATTGCCGATATCATCTTCTTATTGCAGTCACCTGCCAAAAAGGTTGTTTCACAATTGCAAACTGGTGGAAGTATCCTGGCAGGGGTTGTTAAAACATTATCAGAAAAAGAATCATAATTATTGTAAAACTTAAATTAAAACTATACTAAAATGGCAGATTTGAAAGCATTTGCAGAACAACTGGTGAATTTAACAGTTAAAGAAGTTAATGAGTTAGCACAAATTCTGAAAGACGATTACGGTATTGAACCTGCTGCTGCAGCTGTTGTTGCAGGTCCGGCTGCCGGTGGCGCTGCCGGTGGCGGCGAGGCTGCTGCTGAAGCAAAATCAACTTTTGACGTTATTCTGAAATCAGCCGGTGGAGCTAAATTACAAATCGTAAAACTTGTAAAAGAATTGACTGGTCTTGGACTGAAAGAAGCAAAAGACCTGGTTGATGCTGCACCAAAAGCTGTTAAAGAAGGTGTTTCTAAGGAAGAAGCTGAATCATTGAAGGCACAATTTGAAGAAGCAGGAGCTGAAGTTGAACTTAAATAGCAACACCTGTTCTTAATGGTAATCAGGGGTTTAGAATCTTCTTGGAAGGTTCTAACCCTTTTTGTTGTTATAATTGTTTAGGTTCAATTTAATCCAATTTATAAATGCAATTAACTAAAAACGGTCAGCAAAGAATCAGCTTTGCAACGACTAAAAGCCAACTGGATTACCCCGATTTTCTGGAGGTACAGGTTAAGTCTTTTGTTGAGTTCTTTCAACTGGGCACTGCTCCTGAAAATCGCAAAAATGAAGGCCTTTTTAAGGTTTTTACTGAAAATTTTCCGATTTCCGACACGAGAAACAATTTTGTTCTCGAATTTATTGATTATTATATTGATCCGCCCCGCTACTCAATTGATGAATGCCTTGAACGCGGATTAACCTACAGCGTTCCGCTGAAGGCAAAACTGAAATTATATTGTACCGATCCCGAGCACGAGGACTTTGATACAGTTATTCAGGATGTTTACCTTGGTACAATACCTTACATGACCGAAAGAGGCACATTTGTGATAAACGGTGCTGAAAGGGTTATCGTTTCACAGTTGCACAGGTCTCCTGGGGTTTTCTTCGGTCAAAGCCTGCATGCCAACGGAACAAAACTGTATTCAGCCAGGATTATTCCTTTCAAGGGTTCCTGGATTGAATTTGCTACCGACATCAATAACGTGATGTATGCCTATATTGACAGGAAGAAAAAACTGCCTGTGACCACCCTGCTAAGGGCTATAGGCTACGAAAGCGATAAAGATATTCTTGAAATTTTTGATCTGGCAGATGAAATAAAAGTATCAAAAACCGGATTAAAGAAGTTTGTAGGAAGAAAACTTGCAGCCAGGGTGCTAAAATCATGGGTGGAAGATTTTGTGGATGAGGATACAGGAGAGGTGGTTTCCATTGAAAGGAACGAGGTAATTATCGACCGTGAAACCGTTTTGGAAAATGATCATATCGATCAGATTATCGATTCAGGCTCGGATACAATCCTTCTGCACAAGGAATCACAAAACATAGCCGACTTCGCTCTCATTTATAACACGCTTCAGAAAGACCCGAGTAACTCGGAAAAGGAAGCTGTAATGCACATCTACCGGCAGTTACGAAACTCGGAACCACCCGATGAAACTACAGCCAGGGATGTGATTGACAAGCTTTTCTTCTCCGATAAGCGTTATGATTTGGGCGATGTGGGTCGTTTCAGGATCAATAAAAAACTGAACCTGGATATTCCTATTGAAACTAAGGTTCTTACCAAGCAGGATATCATAAGCATTATCAAGTACCTGATTGAGTTGATAAACTCAAAAACCGATGTGGATGATATTGACCACCTGAGTAACAGGAGGGTAAGAACAGTTGGTGAACAGTTGGGCAACCAGTTCAGTGTCGGGTTAGCCCGTATGGCAAGAACCATTCGCGAAAGGATGAATGTAAGAGATAATGAGGTGTTTACTCCAATTGATCTCATCAATGCAAAAACACTTTCCTCGGTTATCAATTCATTCTTTGGCACCAACCAGCTTTCCCAATTTATGGATCAAACCAACCTGCTGGCCGAAATGACTCACAAGAGAAGGATGTCAGCCCTCGGACCCGGTGGTTTGTCAAGAGAAAGAGCAGGCTTTGAGGTACGTGACGTGCATTTCACTCACTACGGACGTCTTTGTCCGATTGAGACACCTGAAGGCCCAAATATCGGTCTTATATCATCGCTTTGCGTGTATGCAAAAATCAACGAATTGGGTTTCATCGAAACACCTTACCGTAATGTTGAATCCGGAAAAGTAAATCTGGATCCCTCCCGGGTAATATATCTGAGTGCCGAGGAGGAAGAGTTCAAGGTGATTGCCCAGGCTAATGCCTTGCTCAATGATGACGGTACTTTTAAAAATCCAAAGATTAAGGCCAGATATAACGGGGACTTTCCCCTTTCCGAACCGGATGGTATTAACCTGATGGATGTGGCTCCAAATCAGATTGCATCCATTGCAGCATCACTTATTCCATTCCTCGAACACGATGATGCAAACCGTGCCCTGATGGGATCCAATATGATGCGTCAGGCAGTGCCGTTACTCCGGCCAGAGGCGCCTGTGATTGGTACCGGACTTGAAGAACGTGTTGCAAAAGACAGCCGTGTTTTAATCACCGCCGAAGCCGATGGCGTGGTGGAATATGTAGATGCCAACGAGATTGTTATCCGTTATTCAAAAACTGAAAAGGAACAATTCGTAAGTTTTGACCCTGTTGTAAAGAAATATCAACTGCCAAAGTTCAAAAAGACCAATCAGAATACTGTTATCATCCTTAAACCCATTGTCAAAAAGGGCGATAAGGTAGTAAAAGGTCAGGTTCTCTCAGAAGGGTATGGAACAGAGAAAGGTGAACTTGCCCTGGGCAGAAACCTGAAGGTGGCTTTCATGCCCTGGAAAGGGTATAACTTTGAGGATGCCATTGTTATCTCGGAAAGACTGGTAAGGGAAGATACCTTTACTTCCATACACGTGGATGAATACCTGCTTGAGGTGCGTGATACCAAGCGCGGACTTGAAGAACTTACTTCCGATATCCCGAATGTAAGCGAAGAGGCAACCAAGGATTTGGATGAGAATGGCATCATCAGGATTGGAGCCGAAGTTAACCCGGGCGATATTCTGATTGGGAAAATTACACCAAAAGGGGAATCTGACCCCTCACCGGAAGAAAAGCTTTTGCGTGCGATTTTCGGTGACAAGGCAGGTGATGTAAAAGATGCCTCCTTAAAGGCACCCCCATCATTGTATGGTGTGGTAATTGACAAGAAACTTTTCTCCCGCTCTGTAAAGGACAAAAAGGTAAAGGTTTCTGAGAAAAATGTTCTTACCAGGATTGATGAGGAATTTAACCGGCAGGAAACCGAATTGAAGGCCAAATTGGTAGATAAACTGTTTATCCTGGTGAACGGGCGTACCTCGCAGGGAGTTAAAAACTACCTGAATGAGGAGGTGATTGGAAAAGGTGTGAAATTTACCCTCAAAACACTTCAGGATATTGATTACATGAATATCAATCCCAATAAGTGGACAACCGATAAGGAGAAAAATGATCTGATCAAGGAACTGCTTCATAATTATATTATGAAATTTAAGGAAATTGATGCTGAATACAAGCGCAAGAAATACAATCTCACCATTGGAGACGAACTGCCTGCTGGGATTGTGCAACTTGCCAAAGTTTACGTAGCCAAGAAGAGGAAGGTAAAAGTAGGTGATAAGATGGCCGGACGTCACGGTAACAAGGGTATTGTTTCCAAGATTGTAAGGGAAGAAGATATGCCTTTTCTTGAGGATGGTACACCGGTTGACATCGTTCTTAACCCCCTTGGCGTTCCATCCAGGATGAACCTTGGACAGATTTATGAAACTGTTCTTGGCTGGGCAGGTCAGCAGTTGGGTGTGAAATTCGCAACCCCGATTTTTGACGGAGCCAAGTTGGAGCAGATTCAGGAATATACTGATAAAGCAGGCGTTCCTTCCTTCGGTAAGACTTACCTGTATGACGGTGGGACCGGAGAAAAATTTGACCAGCCTGCAACTGTTGGCGTTATTTATATGATGAAACTCAGTCATATGGTGGATGACAAGATGCACGCCCGTTCCATCGGTCCGTACTCACTTATTACCCAGCAACCGCTTGGTGGTAAAGCTCAATTCGGTGGTCAGAGATTTGGTGAAATGGAGGTTTGGGCACTGGAAGCATTTGGTGCAGCCAATATTCTTCAGGAGATACTTACAATCAAATCCGACGATGTAATTGGTCGTGCCAAGGCCTACGAAAGTATTGTGAAGGGAGAACCCTTGCCCATGGCAGGCATTCCCGAATCACTCAACGTATTGTTGCATGAGCTGAGAGGATTGGGTCTGAGCATTAACCTGGTTTAGAAGCAAACCGGCAAACTAACCCGGTTTCATTATTTGGTTTTAAACATTTAACTCATAACATATGTCATTCAGAAGAGATACAAAAGTCAAAAGTAACTTTACAAAGATCTCTATTGGTTTGGCTTCACCCGAAGAAGTGCTAGAGAAATCCAGCGGTGAGGTTCTCAAGCCCGAAACAATTAACTACAGGACCTACAAACCGGAGCGTGACGGGTTATTCTGTGAGAGAATTTTTGGTCCGGTAAAGGATTATGAGTGTCATTGCGGAAAATACAAGCGTATCCGTTACAAAGGAATCGTGTGTGATCGTTGTGGTGTTGAAGTAACCGAGAAAAAGGTACGCCGTGAGAGAATGGGGCATATCAACCTTGTTGTGCCTGTTGCCCATATATGGTACTTTAAATCCTTGCCAAATAAAATTGGTTATCTGCTTGGTTTACCAACAAAAAAGCTGGAATCCATTATCTATTACGAAAGATATGTGGTAATTCAGCCTGGTATTAAGGAAGCGGATGGCATTAACTACCTGGATTTTCTGTCAGAGGTGGAATATGTTGATATTATGGAATCCCTGCCAAAGGAAAACCAGCATCTCGAAGATACTGATCCAAACAAATTCATTGCCGGAATGGGTGCCGAAGCTTTATTTGAATTGCTTTCAAGACTTCAATTGGATGAATTATCCTTTGATTTGAGGCATAAGGCAAATATTGAAACCAGCCAGCAGAGAAAGAACGAAGCATTGAAACGTTTGCAGGTTGTTGAGGCTTTCAGGGCTTCAAAGGGTATCAACCGGCCTGAATGGATGATTGTAAAAGTAGTTCCGGTGATTCCGCCTGAACTGCGTCCACTTGTACCACTCGATGGAGGCCGTTTTGCAACCTCCGACCTGAACGATTTGTACAGAAGGGTTATCATTCGAAACAACAGGCTGAAGAGACTGATTGAAATTAAAGCCCCTGAAGTAATTCTACGAAATGAAAAAAGGATGCTCCAGGAAGCCGTGGATTCTCTTTTTGATAATTCAAGAAAGGCAAATGCCGTTAAAACCGATGCAAACCGACCATTGAAGTCGTTGAGCGACAGCCTGAAAGGGAAGCAGGGAAGATTCCGTCAGAATTTGCTGGGTAAAAGAGTGGACTATTCAGCCCGTTCAGTTATCGTTGTTGGACCGGAGCTTGAGCTTCATGAATGCGGTTTGCCAAAGGACATGGCTGCTGAACTATATAAGCCATTTGTTATTCGCAAACTCATTGAAAGAGGTATAGTTAAAACGGTTAAATCGGCTAAGAAAATAGTTGACCGGAAGGATCCCGTTGTTTGGGATATCCTTGAAAATGTAATGAAGGGGCACCCTGTTCTCTTGAACCGTGCTCCAACATTGCACCGTCTGGGAATCCAGGCATTTCAGCCAAAAATGATAGAGGGTAAGGCAATTCAGTTGCATCCGCTGGTTTGTACCGCCTTTAACGCTGACTTTGACGGTGACCAGATGGCTGTTCACCTGCCACTTGGAAATGCCGCTATACTTGAAGTACAGGTTCTGATGCTTGCATCACATAACATCCTTAACCCTGCCAATGGCGCTCCTGTTACTGTTCCTTCCCAGGATATGGTTCTCGGGCTTTATTACATTACCAAGGCTCGAAAAAGCATACCTGAGAATCCTGTTAATGGTGAAGGTTTCACATTCTATTCTCCTGAAGAGGTGATTATAGCCTATAATGAGAAGAGGCTTGACCTGCATGCCATTATTAATGTAAGAATTTGGAATAGGCAAAAAAATACCTTCGAAACAATTGAAACGACAACAGGACGGGTAATTTTTAACCAGTATGTTCCGGAGGAAGTTGGGTTTATAAATGAACTGTTAACTAAAAAATCACTCAGGGACATTATCGGTAACGTTCTTAAGAAAACAGGTACTGCGAAAACGGCAAAATTCCTGGATGATATTAAAAACCTTGGGTTCCAGACAGCATTCAGGGGAGGTTTGTCCTTTAACCTTGATGATGTGATTGTGCCCGATGATAAGGACGAACTGGTGCTGGAAGGTTATCAGCAGGTGGATGAAGTTCTTTCAAATTATAATTTGGGGGTCATTACAAACAATGAACGCTATAATCAGGTGATCGATATCTGGACACATATCAATGCAAAACTCACACAGCTGTTGCTGAAAAAAATCACCGCCGACAAGCAGGGATTCAACCCGGTATTTATGATGCTTGATTCCGGTGCAAGGGGTTCAAAGGAACAGATCAGGCAGTTGTCTGGTATGAGGGGTCTAATGGCAAAACCTCAAAAATCAGGTGCCACAGGGAATGAAATTATTGAAAACCCCATTCTTTCTAACTTTAAGGAAGGCCTGTCGGTTCTGGAATATTTTATTTCTACTCACGGTGCCCGTAAGGGTCTGGCTGATACTGCCCTGAAAACTGCAGATGCAGGATATCTTACAAGACGTCTGGTGGATGTTTCCCAGGATGTAATCATATCAGAGTCTGATTGCGGTACTTTAAGAGGGTTAGTGGCCACTCCTATTAAAAACAATGAAGAAGTGGTTGAATCCCTTTATGAGCGAATTCTTGGCCGTACAACTGTTCACGACATTTATCATCCTACAACCGGAAAACTCATTATTGCTTCAGGTGAAGAATTAACTGAGGAAATTGCACGGGTAATTGAAGAATCCCCCATTGAGCAAGTCGAAATACGTTCGGTGTTGACTTGCGAATCGAAAAAAGGTGTTTGTGCCAAGTGCTATGGCCGTAACCTGGCTACCGGTAAAATGGTTCAAATGGGAGAGGCTGTGGGTGTTATTGCAGCACAATCTATTGGTGAACCCGGAACTCAGCTTACACTTCGTACCTTCCACGTTGGGGGTACCGCTTCCAATATTGCCGCAGAATCCAATGTGTATTCAAGGTATGACGGTATCGTTGAAATCGACGAATTAAGGACTGTGGAAAGAGCTGAGGATTCAGGACAGAAGCAGACGATTGTCATCAGCCGCCTGGCTGAATTGCGAATCATTGACAAGAACACAAATATTGTTCTCACCACACACAACGTTCCCTATGGTTCCAAGCTATATATGAAAAGTGGAAACGAAGTGAAAAAGGGAGACCTGATTTGTGAGTGGGATCCATATAATGCAGTAATTATCTCTGAATCAGCCGGTAAAGTAAGTTTTGATGCGCTGCTTGAAGGTATTACCTACAAGGAAGAGACCGATGAACAAACTGGTTTCCGTGAAAAAGTTATCATTGAGTCCAGGGATAAGTCCAAGAACCCAATGATTCAGATTATGTCTACCGGGGGTGAAGTTTTACGCTCCTATAACCTTCCGGTGGGTGCTCACGTGGCTGTTGCCGAAGGTGATAAGGTGAGGGCAGGAGAAATCCTGGTAAAAATACCCCGTGCGGTTGGTAAATCCGGCGACATTACAGGTGGACTTCCGCGTGTAACAGAATTGTTTGAGGCGAGGAATCCATCGAATCCGGCCATTGTTTCAGAAATTGACGGGGAGGTATTGTTCGGGAAAATCAAGCGTGGAAACAGGGAAATTACCATTAAGTCAAAAACTGGCGAAATGAAGAAATACCTGGTACCCTTGTCCAAACAGATACTTGTACAGGAGAGTGATTATGTGAGGGCAGGTACACCATTGTCCGACGGAGCTATTACCCCTGAGGATATTCTCCAGATAAAAGGTCCTACCAAGGTGCAGGAGTATATCGTAAACGAGGTTCAGGAAGTATACCGTCTGCAGGGTGTGAAGATCAACGATAAGCATTTTGAGGTAATTGTTCGTCAGATGATGCGTAAGGTACAGATAGATGATCAGGGTGATACCAAGTTCCTTGAAAAACAGATTATTGATAAGTGGGAATTTATGGATGAGAATGACTGGATTTACGGGAAAAAGGTTGTTGTGGACCCCGGTGACTCAACCAATCTCAAGGCTGGTCAAATTATTACAGCCAGAAAGCTGAGAGACGAAAACTCCGTGCTCAAGCGGAAGGATTTGAAACCAGTATCGGCCAGAGATGCGGTACCTGCTACATCCAGCCAGGTTTTGCAGGGTATAACCCGTGCAGCACTTCAAACGGGTAGCTTTATTTCTGCTGCCTCTTTCCAGGAAACTACCAAGGTTCTCAACGAAGCCGCAATTTACGGCAAGGTCGACCACCTGGAAGGCCTGAAGGAAAATGTAATTGTTGGTCACCTCATTCCTGCCGGAACCGGACTGAAAGAATACCAGAAACTGATTGTAGGTTCAAGGGAGGAGTACGAGAAATTAATGACAGGGAAGGATGCAGGTGAGTTCAGCTTTGTTGAGGAACCCGAAGAACTAAATTAATTAAACCATGGAAGAAGGAAAGAATGTAAACCAAATTAACATTGAACTGAAAGAGGATGTTGGCCAGGGAACCTATTCCAATCTTGCCATTATTACACATTCAAGTTCTGAGTTCGTACTTGACTTTGTCAGGGTTATGCCGGGTCTTCCAAAGGCCGAGGTAAAATCAAGGATAATTCTTACACCTGAACATGCAAAAAGGTTGCTTATGGCTCTGAAGGATAATATTTCAAAGTTTGAAAGCTCCTTCGGACCCATTAAACATGTAGAAGGCAGTGGCCCTGTGATGCCCATGAACTTCGGCGGGCCCACAGCCCAGGCTTGAAAGGAACAACCCCGGTTTTGCCGGGGTTTTTTGTTTTTGTATCCTGGTAATTAACCTGTAAAATGCCTCATCCGGTCGAAAAAGTTGTTTCTGTAACTGACTGAAATACAGTTGATATGTTAGTAATTTAGCAGAGATTTTCAGCCTTGGTCTGACTTTTGGTTTTTTTTATATATTTGTCAGTTTAAAAAAATTAACCCAAAAACGCTTATGAAGGGACTTAAAATTGTTGTTTTGGCCAAGCAGGTGCCTGATACTCGCAATGTTGGAAAGGAGGCCATGAAAGCCGACGGGACTGTGAACCGTGCAGCACTTTCTGCTATTTTTAATCCTGAAGATTTAAATGCATTGGAACAGGCCCTCAGGATCAAAGATACTTATCCAGGAACCACTATCACACTTCTTACCATGGGACCCGGCAGAGCTGCTGAAATAATCAGGGAAGGGCTTTACAGAGGTGCTGATAATGGTTTCCTTATTACCGACAGAAAATTTGCCGGCTCTGATACACTGGCCACATCTTATGCAATATCACTGGCAGTAAAAAAAATTTCTCCGTTTGACATTGTGATTGCAGGACGACAGGCAATTGACGGTGACACTGCACAGGTAGGCCCGCAGGTTGCCGAGAAGCTTGGAATCCCGCAAATTACCTATGCCGAAGAAGTCCTTGATATTAAAACCAAAACTATAACCGTAAAACGCAGACTTGAAAGGGGAGTTGAAACTGTTTCTTCACCAATGCCGGTTTTGATCACCGTGCATAGTTCTGCGCCCGAATGCAGGGCCAGAAACGCCAAGTTCATCATGAAGTACAAGCATGCACGAAGTATTTCAGAACTTCAGGAAGCAAGCGAAGATTATCTGCAACTGCAAAAGGAAAGACCCTTCCTGATGATTGAAGAATGGAGTGTTGCTGATATTCAGGCTGACGATACCTACCTGGGTCTTTCCGGGTCGCCCACTAAGGTGAAAAAAATTGAGAATGTGGTCTTCAAAACCAAAGAGTCCAAAGTACTTGACTCATCGGACAAGGAGATTGAGGACATGATGAAGGAACTTATTGCCAATCATACCATTGGTTAATCCAAACTGATTACTAACAAATTAAATTTTCAAAGGTGAATAACGTTTTCGTATATTGTGAAATTGAAGACGGACATGTAGTAGATGTCAGTCTGGAGCTTCTTACCAAGGGTAAATCACTTGCCGGTCAGCTTGGATGTAAACTCGAAGCAATTGTGATTGGGGCTGGTCTGAATGGCATTGAAAAGCAGATTTTCCCATATGGAGTGGATCTGCTTCATGTTGCTGATGACAAGAGATTGTATCCCTATCTTACATTACCCCATGCTTCCATTGTAACCGGTGTATTTGAAGCTCAGAAACCCCAGGTGGGTCTCTTCGGCGCATCCTCAGTTGGCCGTGACCTTGCACCCCGTGTGGCTTCTGCATTGAAATGTGGATTGACGGCTGATTGTACCGGACTGGAGATAGGAGATCATGTTGAAAACAAAACCAAAACCGAATATAAAAATCTGCTTTATCAGATAAGACCTGCCTTTGGTGGAAATATAATTGCCACTATCATCAACCCAGGCACAAGACCGCAACTGGCAACAGTCAGAGAAGGAGTGATGAAAAAAGAGGTTTTTTCTGATTCTCATAAGGGAGTTGTGATAAAGGTGGATATTGAAAAATACATGACACCGGAAGATTTTGTGGTGAAAATCATTGAGCGCCACATGGAGAAAAGGAAAATCAATATTAAAAATTCACAGATTATAGTTGCCGGAGGTTACGGAGTTGGCTCAAAGGAAAACTTCAAATTGCTTTTTGAGTTGGCTGAAGTGCTGGGAGCAGAGGTGGCAGGTTCCAGGGCTGCAGTTGACAGCGGTTATATTGAACATGAAAGACAGGTAGGGCAAACAGGTGTAACCGTTCGGCCCAAATTATACATTGCCTGTGGTATATCGGGTCAGATACAGCACCGTGCAGGAATGGACCAATCCTCCATGATTATCTCAATCAATAACGACAAGAATGCACCGATTAACCACATAGCTGATTATACAATCATTGGTGATTTGACTGACATCATTCCCAAAATGATTAAGTACTACAAAAAGAACTCCAAGTAAATCAACGGGTGAATTCAACCAGGTAAACAATAAGAAAATGGCAAATTTTTATACAGATAATAAGGATCTTCAGTTTCATCTGAATCATCCATTGATGAAAAAGATTGTGGCACTCAGGGAGAAAGATTTTGTGGATAAGGAAAAATACGATTATGCTCCGCTCGATTTTGAGGATGCCATGGATAGCTATGATAAAGTTCTGGATATAATCGGGGATATTTCCGGTAATATCATTGCTCCTAATGCTGAATCGGTGGATAAGGAAGGTCCCTCACTCGAAAACAACGAGGTGAAATACGCCAGGGGTACCCAGGAAAATCATGAGGCACTTACCAAGGCCGGAGTCATTGGAATGGCACTTCCCCGTGAATTTGGCGGACTTAACTTCCCAATGGTACCATATGTAATTGCTGCCGAGATTGTTTCCCGTGCCGATGCAGGTTTTGCAAATATCTGGGGACTGCAGGACTGTGCTGAAACCATTCATGAATTTGGTTCACGCGAGTTGCAGGAAGAATTTCTTCCAAGGTTCAACAAAGGAGCGACTGCAGCTATGGACCTGACGGAACCCGATGCAGGTAGTGATTTGCAATCGGTACAGTTGAAAGCCACATGGGACGAAAAAAGAGGCACCTGGCTGCTGAATGGAGTAAAAAGGTTTATTACCAACGGGGATGCCGATATTTCACTCGTACTTGCCCGCTCAGAAGAGGGTACCAGCGATGGCCGCGGATTATCCCTGTTTGTGTATGATCGGAAAGACAAGGCGATGACCATAAGAAGGATTGAAAACAAGCTGGGTATCAAGGGTTCTCCAACCTGTGAATTGGTATTCAGGGATGCCCCTGCAAAACTGGTCGGTGATAGGAAATTCGGATTGATAAAATATGTGATGGCACTTATGAATTCAGCCCGGCTTGGAGTAGGTGCGCAGTCGGTAGGGATAGCAGAAGCTGCATGCCGCGAAGCAGAAAAATATGCTCATGAACGGGCTCAATTCGGTAAGCCAATCATTCAGTTTCCCCCGGTGTATGAAATGATTAAACTAATGAAAGTGAAAACCCAGGCCATCCGCTCCTTGCTTTATGAGACATGCCGGTTTGTTGATATGTATAAGGTTTTGCAGGCCTTATCGCACGACCGGAAACCGGAGGCTGACGAAAGGGATGAGCAGAAGAAATACCAGAAACTGGCCGATGTTTACACACCATTGCTCAAATTGTTTTCCAGTGAATATTGCAACCAGATTGCCTACGATGCATTACAGGTGCATGGTGGGGCAGGTTTTATGAAAGACTTCCCGGTTGAGAGAATCTATCGTGATGCCAGAATCACTACCATTTATGAAGGAACCTCCCAGTTGCAGGTTGTTGCCGCAATCCGTGGTGTTACTTCAGGGGTTTACCTGCAACACATACGACAAGTGTATGAAGAGATGCGTGTAAAACCTGAAATGGAATACCTGAAGAAAATGCTGATTGAGATGACAAATGATTATGAATTGGCATTTAACAGGATTAACGAATTCAATGACACCGAGTTTATTGATTTTCATGCCAGGCGACTTGTTGAAATGGTGGGAAATACAATTATGGGGTATTTACTGCTGGTTGATTCCATGCGCGATGATGAATACCTGCAGCCTGCAGAAATCTTTATCAAAAGGGCATTTGCACAAAATAAGGAAAGGTATGACTACATCTCCAAATTCGAATTGAAAGATTTAGGTGTTTTCAAAGCCTGAGATTTTTTATGATACCACCGGGCCCTGTCAGTTGAATTTCTGGCAGGGCTTTTGATTTCATTTGGGACATACCTGTCAGTGAATTCAGATAATCTCGTTGAATTTATGTAATTTTAACCAGCTTTCCAGAAGAAATGATTACCTGTTTTCCGCAAAAAATAACCATGATTGGAGCTGGCAATGTGGCTACGCATCTGGCATTGGCTCTGGTCAATAAAGGATTTGTTATTGTGCAGGTATTTAGCCGCACAGAGAAATCGGCCAGGGAGCTTGCAGAAAAAACCGGGGCATCCTTTACAACCAGGATAGAAGAGATTACCGGCGAAAGCGGCCTGAATATAATCGCATTGAGTGACCATGCCATTTCAGAAGTATTGGAAAAAGCTTCTTTTGGTTCTTCACTGGTGGTGCATACATCCGGAAGTACCCCAATGAAGGTTTTTAAAGGTAAAGTTCACAATTACGGTGTGTTATATCCCCTGCAAACATTCACAAAGGGAAGTAAACTGAATTTCTCAGAAATCCCGCTTTGTATTGAGGCCAATACTTCAACCAACCTGGAGGTTCTTAATCATATATGCACTGTTCTCTCAGGAAGGGTGGTTTTTATGAATTCCAAAAAACGGCGGACTTTACACCTGGCTGCAGTAATTGCGTGTAATTTTTCAAACCATCTTTATTCACTGGCAAAAACAATCCTTGACGAGAAAGGAATCTCATTTGAACTCCTGCATCCGCTTATTAGAGAAACCACCGTGAAAGCCTTGAAGTTCTCGCCCGAAAATGTACAAACAGGGCCTGCAGTAAGAAATGACCTGAAAATTCTGGAAAAACACATGGAATTGTTATCTTTCTCGCCTGAATTGAGGGAAATTTATACAATACTGAGTGAAAGTATCAGGAAATCGTCTCAGGATAAAAACGATAAACAATAGATATGGCGAATCTTAAGGAACGGCTGAATTCAATCAGGGCTTTTGCATTTGATGTAGACGGTGTTTTTTCTGACAGTATTGTACTGCTGCATCCCAATGGTGACCTTATGCGAACAATGAACATAAAGGATGGATACGCTGTGCACCTTGCAGTTAAGAAGAAGTATCCCTTTGCGATTATCACCGGGGGAAATTCACAGTCGGTAAAAACCCGATTTGAAAACCTGGGAGTGACTGATATTTACCTTAAGTCTTACAACAAACTGAATGATTTGACAGATTTTTGTTCAAAGTATGATTTGAATTTTGAGGATGTTTTGTACATGGGTGATGATATGCCCGATTATGAGGTGATGCAGAGGGTGGGGTTTCCGGCATGTCCATCTGATGCGAGTTATGAAATAAAGGAGATTTCAAAATACATCTCGTCCAGAAAAGGAGGTGAGGGCTGTGTGCGCGATGTGATTGAACAGGTGCTCAAACTTCAGGGCAAATGGTTGGATGGAGAAGATGCATTCCGTTGGTAATTTTTCAAGGCATGATAAGCTACTTAAAACTCATTCGATTTCAAAACCTGCTCATCGTAGCACTCACGCAGTACCTGATGCGATGGGGAATCATATATCCAATACTGAAACTTAATGATTTTTCCTTTCAGTTCAGTGAGTTTCACTTCTTTTTGCTTGTACTGGCCAGCATGTGTATTACCGGCGCCGGGTATGTAATCAATGACTACTTTGATACAAAGGCAGATTTGCTCAACCGGCCTGAAACGGTGATAATTGACAGGGAAATTGACAGGCGTTATGCAATTTTACTTCACTGGATTTTGAACTTTGCAGGTATTGCATTGGGTTTTTACATTAGTTATGCGGCTGGTATTCCTTTTATGGGATTTATGTTCATTCTTGCATCAGGAATTCTGTGGTTTTATTCTACAACATACAAAAGGCAGTTTCTAATTGGCAATCTTATCGTTGCCATTATGACTGCAGCGGTTCCCTTTGTGGTGGTAGTATTTGAGGTTCCTTTGCTGAATAAGGCCTATGGAGATTTTATGCTGCAGCACAATGCCAATTTTAATTATATTATTGCATGGGTTGGTGTATTTGCCTATTTTGCTTTTATCACAACTCTCACAAGGGAGATAATAAAAGATGTGGAGGATTTTGAAGGGGATATCGTTTATGGTCGTAAAACCCTTCCTATTGTTTGGGGCATTTCAAAAACAAAAATTGTAATTTCCTTTTTAATCATTACAACAATCCTTTCTCTTGTATATCTTTTCAAAACCTACCTTTTAATCAACTGGAAAGATGAAGTGGATTTCGTCAGCCTTGTTTATTTCTTGCTTTTTCTTGTAATACCTCTTTTTTTGCTGCTATATCTTATTATCATGGCTGAAAACAAAAAGAATTACCACCGTGCAAATATACTAACCAAGTTTATTATGCTGGGAGGCATCCTGTATTCCCTGGTTGTACATTATCTCATCAATAAAATTACCTGATTCTGCAATGCTTCCCGGAAAACTGAAGGATTACAACATTATTCTTGCTTCCCGCTCCCCGAGGAGACATCAATTGCTGAAAGAATTGGGGATCAGATTTGAAATTTCCTTTGATAACGATGATAATGAAGAGTATCCTTCTCACCTAGTAAAGCAGGAGATTCCACTTTTTGTTGCTGAAAAGAAAATGAACAGGCTGGGGCACCTGCTTAATGGCAAAAATCTTTTAATAACTGCAGATACGATAGTCTGGCTGAATGAAAGTGTGATTGGAAAACCAAACAGCCTGGAGGATGCGAGAAAAATGCTTGGGTTGTTATCGGGACAAATGCATACCGTTTACACCGGGGTCTGTATGGCAAGCGCAGAAAAAAAGGTCAGTTTTTTTGCCGAAACAGATGTCTATTTCAGGGATTTGACCCCGGAGGAGATTGAATATTATGTTAACAGGTTCGAACCACTGGATAAGGCCGGTGCATATGGGGTACAGGAATGGATTGGGTATGTTGGTGTGCAGAGAATTAACGGTTCCTATTTCAATGTTATGGGGTTACCGGTTCAGAAAGTATATTGTCACTTGTGTAATTTTTAATTATGTGTACTATGAAGAAATTATTGATATCCTTTTTCATCCTGTTTACAGGCACAGGATTTGTTTTTTCCGTTGAAGGAATGTGGCTTCCCCTGCTTTTGGAAAAATACAACATTCAGCAAATGCAGGAAAAGGGTTTCAGGCTTACTGCCGAAGATGTTTACAGTATTAACCGGGCAAGTATTAAAGATGCCATTGTCAGGATTGGAGGTTGCACTGCCGTTCTGGTTTCAGATGAAGGCCTGATACTGACCAACCACCATTGCGGGTATGGTGCAATTCAGCAACACAGTACAGTTGAAAATGATTATCTCACATACGGGTTTTGGGCTCAGGAACGAAGGGATGAACTTCCCACCGGTCTGTCAGCAACCTTCCTGGTTCGAATGGAGGATGTGACAGATCAAATCCTTGCAGAACTCAATGATGCCATGAGTGAAAGAGAAAGACAGTTAAAAGTGATAGAGGTGGCGAGAAAACTGGAAGAGGCAGCGGTAAAGGAAACAAGGTACAGGGCAAATGTTGCACCTTTCTATTTCGGGAACCAGTATTTCCTTTTCATATATGATGTATATGAAGATATTCGTCTGGTTGGCACTCCGCCATCGGCAATCGGAAAGTTCGGAGGCGACACCGATAACTGGATGTGGCCAAGGCATACCGGGGATTTTGCATTTTTCCGGATTTACGCAGGCAAAGACAATTCTCCTGCCACCTTCAGTCCTAGTAATGTACCCTATAAGCCTGTAAAATTTCTTCCTGTATCTCTCAGGGGTGTAAATGAAGGTGATTTTACCATGGTATACGGGTATCCCGGTACAACAAACCAATACCTTACCTCGCATGCGGTAAAAATCCTGACTGAAATCAGCAATCCCCATAAAATAAGGCTGCGTGATTCGAGGCTTCAGGTCATGGGGCGTGAGATGGAGAAGAATGCTTTTGTGCGTATTCAATATGCCTCAAAATACGCGGGTGTGGCAAATACCTGGAAAAGATGGATGGGCGAAAACAATGGACTTGCCAGGTTAAATGCCGTGCAGAGAAAACAAGAGTTGGAAAATCAATTTATCAACTGGGTGGAGCAAAGTTCTGAAAGACAAGCAAAGTACGGAACCTTGCTGGAGGAATTTAAAGGTCTTTATAACGAATTGGAGAAATTGACCCTGCCCAGAGACTATAACAGGGAAGCACTGATGGCGATTGAAGGAGTTGCATTTGCCGGCCGTTTCCAGACACTTGCCGGCCTGTTGGAAAAAAATGAGAACGAGGAGAGAATTAAATCCGAAATTGAACGCTTAAAACCAATTACCAAGGCATTCTATAAGGATTATTTTCAACCAATTGACAGGGAACTTTTCGAAATATTTTTGAGGGAATATTACCAGAATGTTACTTCAGATTTCCATCCGGCTTTTTATTCTGAGTTGAACAAAAAATTCAGGGGGGATTTTTCCAGGTATGCAAATCATGTTTATTCAAAAACAATATTTACCAACCATTCTAAAGTTCATGATTTGCTGAATAACCCAGGCAAAAAGGCCTTAAAGGCAATTTTACACGATCCTCTTTTTGTAATTGCTTCGCAAACAAATGATGTAGCTGATAAGAAAATCAATAACCAGGTTGCCATTCTGGAATTTCGCCTGAGTCGACTTTACAGGCAGTTTATAGCCGGTCTGATGGAAATGCAGCCAGACAGAGTATTTTACCCCGATGCGAACCGTACATTAAGAGTGGCATACGGTCATGTGAGCGGATTTACTCCCCGGGATGCAGTATATTATAAGCATTTTACCACTCTTGCAGGAATCCTGGAGAAGTATAACCCGGAGATATATGATTATGATGTACCCGCCAGATTGAAGGAACTCTACATAAATAGAGATTATGGCATTTATGGTGTAAATGGAACCATGCCTGTGGCATTTATTGCCACCAACCACACCTCAGGGGGGAATTCAGGTAGTCCGGTCATGAATGCCGAGGGACAACTGATTGGTCTGAATTTCGACAGGGTATGGGAGGGTACGATGAGTGATATCATGTTCGACACGGAAGTTTGCCGTAATATTACAGTGGATATCAGATATGTATTGTTTATTACCGAGAAGTATGCAGGTGCCATGCACCTTATTAAAGAAATGAAACTGATTCACTGATTTGGATAAAAAGGTTTAGCGGAGGTGCAGAAATCGCTGTTCTGCACCTTTGTTTTTTGAATTTCACTGATATTAAGTGAGATAGTTTTTGTAATTCCGTAAAACACCCCCTGATTATTTATAATCTGTATAAATTTTCGGGAATCCCTTATTTTTTCAAAAACATAATAAAAGTCATGTTTTCTGATACGGGACGATTATAAATTTAAACTGCAATAAAGAAACTATCTGTAATATTTATTGTTAATAAAATAACAATGTTTAACTTGTAACAATAGTTACTAACCTTCAAAACAAAAAAATATGCCTGAAGTAAAAGAGTTGGTTAAAATGCTTGCCGATAAACACGGCAGAAGAAGGGATAGCCTGATGCCCATTCTACAGGGTGTTGTTGAGCAGAATCATTACCTCTCCGATGTGGCAATGACGGAGATTGCCCGGGAACTGGACATTGCATCAGCCGAGGTTTACGGCACCGCAACATTCTATTCATTCCTCGATACTGAACCAAGGGGAAAATATGTAATCAGGGTTTGTAAAACCATTACTTGCGATATGCATGGCAAGAAGCAGGTTATAGAAAAAATTGAGAATCTGCTGAAAATCAAGCTGGGTGAAACTACCCAGGACAAGAAATTTACACTTCTGACAACTAATTGTCTGGGTTGGTGTCATAAAGGTCCGGTTATGCTGATTAATGATACACCCTACCCCGACCTCAATGAAAGCAGGGTTACTGAAATCATCATGCAGTATTTGAGCAAATAATAAGGAGGCAAAACAATGGAAAATGTAAAAAGAGTAGACTTAATTTTCGGAGAATATACATCTGAGAAATACAATGTCCTTAAAAATTCATTGAAAAAAACCAGTCAGCAAATCATTGACGAAATGATATCCTCAGGACTTAAGGGCAGGGGAGGTGCAGGATTTTTGACCGGCATGAAGTGGAAATTTGCTGCAGGCGAAAAAGATCCTGAGAAATATGTTATTTGCAATGCCGATGAGGGTGAACCAGGCACATTTAAGGACAGGGAGATTTTAACGAGAGTACCCCGCAAAGTTTTCAGCGGTATGGCCATATGCGGGAAAGCCATCGGTTCAAAAAAAGGAATCATGTATTTAAGGGGTGAATACCGTTATATGTTGCCCGCTCTAATGGCTGAACTGGATATTTACCATGAGTTTGCGAAAAAGTTCAATCACGATTTCTCTATTGAGATTCGCATGGGAAGCGGTGCCTACATCTGCGGTGAGGAATCAGCTCTCTTTGAATCCATTGAAGGAAAGCGGGGTGAACCAAGGAATAAGCCTCCCTATCCGACAGTTTCCGGTGTGTTTAGCAAGCCCACCGTTATAAACAATGTTGAAACCTTTGTGAATGCCGTAATGATTATGAAATATGGCGCCGAGGAGTTTAAAAAATTCGGAACTTCTGACTCACGGGGGTCCAAAGTATTTAGTGTATCAGGCGATACGCCCATTGCCGGTATTTACGAACTGGAACTGGGTATGACAGTAGCTCAGTTTGTTGAAGAGTTTGGCGATGGAGATACCAAAGCTGTTCAGGTTGGCGGTGCTTCAGGATTTTGCGTTCCGCGTAAGAAGTTCGGTGAGACCATAATTGGTTTCGAAGGTGTACCAACCGGAGGATCCATGATGATTTTCAATAGCTCCAGGTCAATGTATAATGTGCTTCACAATTACCTGGATTTCTTTGAAGAGGAATCATGCGGCCAGTGCACACCTTGCCGCATTGGTTGTCAGCAACTTCTTAAAGGAATACAGGCAGTGAAAAAAGGTGAAAAACCTTCAGGTTATCTAAATCAACTGCTACAGCTTTCCGAAACCATGAAAACTACATCAAAATGTGGTTTGGGTCAGTCGGTTGCCAACTCATTTTCATCTATAGTTGAAAACTTCAGAGAGGAAATGATTTACTAAACCTTGGTTTATTCAATAATATAAAGACAAACAAAATGGCACAAAATATTAAAATCACAATAGATGGTATCGCTCTTGAAGTTGAAAAAGGAACTTCAATTTTCGATGCCGCAAAGAAAGCAAATGTTAGTATTCCAACACTTTGTTATCACGAAGACTTATGTGTTGCCGGCAATTGCCGGGTTTGCGTTGTTGAGGTGGAGGGTCGCAAAACCCTTGTAGCCTCCTGTGCAGCCCCCGCCGAAGAGGGTATGGTAATTAAAACCACCACGCCCAAAGTGCGCAAGGCCCGTACCGACATAATTTCTCTGCTTGTTTCGGAACACAACACCCAATGTACAACCTGTTACCGTAGTACCAACTGTGAATTGCAGACACTGGCTGCCGATTACAATGTTGATTCAGAAAGGTACCTGAGCGTGCTGAAGCCAAATATCCGGGTTGATAAATCATCATACTCCATTGAAAAAGACGATAGCAAATGCGTCCGCTGTCAGCGTTGCGTAAGAACCTGCGCTGAACTGCAACATGTAAATGCCATCACCGTTTCTCATAAAGGAAAGGACATGAAAATTTCCACTTTCATGGATCTTCCCCTGAATGATGTGGTTTGCGTTAACTGTGGTCAGTGCGTTACCCATTGTCCAACTGGTGCTCTCACAGAAAGAAGGTATTACCACGAGATTTGGGATGCAATCGGGGACCCTGAAAAGCATGTGGTAATTAATACAGCTCCTTCTGTTCGCGTTGCCCTTGGTGAAATGCTGGGATACCCTGTAGGTTCCAGGGTTACAGGTCAAATGGTGACTGCATTGAAAAAGATTGGATTTGATTCGGTTCTCGATACAGACTTTACCGCCGACCTTACTATTATTGAAGAAGGACACGAGTTTCTGGAAAGAGTGACAAAGGCGCTGAAGCATGGTGAAGAGGTAGCATTGCCAATGATAACATCATGCTCACCGGGATGGGTTAAGTTTATTGAGCACATGTATCCCGAACATCTCGATCACCTTTCAACCTGTAAATCACCGCAGCAAATGTTTGGCGCATTGACAAAAACATTCTATGCTGAAAAAATTGGCGTTGATCCTTCGAAAATTGTGAGCGTGGCAGCCATGCCTTGCGCCGCCAAGAAGTTCGAGGCAAACCGCCCTGAAATGGTATCGAGTGGCTACCAGGATGTTGATGCCGGATTAACTACCCGCGAAATTGGTCATATGATTAAGCAATCGGGTCTCGACTTCTTGAACCTGCCTGATTCTGCATACGACAGCTATATGGGTGAATCTTCCGGAGCTGCAGTAATATTTGGAGCTACAGGAGGAGTTATGGAGGCTGCCCTTCGTACGGTTTACGAGGTGGTCACCGGACGCGAGGTGCCATTTAAGAACCTTGCAATCACTCCCGTTCGTGGTCTCGAGGGTATAAAAGAAGCTGCTATCAAACTGGAGAAAGTACTCCCTGCGTACAATTTCCTTGAAGGCGTTGAAGTAAAGGTTGCAATTGCACACGGGCTAAAGAATGCACGCATTATTATGGACCAGGTTAAGGATGGCAAATCGCCTTATCATTTCATTGAAATTATGGCCTGTCCTGGTGGTTGTATTGGTGGTGGTGGTCAGCCTATTCCTACTACCGACGAGGTTCGCAGGAAGCGGATTGCGGCCATTTATGCTGAAGATGAAGGAATGCCTATCCGCAAATCGCACGAAGTACCAGAAATTAAGCGTGTTTACAAGGAATTTCTCGAAAAACCGCTTGGACACAAATCGCATCACCTGCTTCATACACATTACACAAAACGAAACAGGTATTAAACCTGAGTGAAAACTATCCATGAAAGTGGCTGTCTCATTGAGTCAGCCACTTTTTTTTTTAAGACTTTTACTTCTTCAGCTTTGGTTTTGACTTGTTCCCCTGCCACACCAGTTTTCTTCATTTGCCTGATTTCTGGCAATTATCCGCTGCCATTGAATTTCGTTCTGTTGGGGTGACAGTGAACATTCATTGTTTCTACTAAAAGTAAGTGACGGCAATTTCATATGTTTATAATACTGTTATTACTGTGTATTAAACAGATGTAATACTGAAGAAATCCTGGATGTGTTTTTGCCGAGTTCATTCACCGAAAATTGGCAGTTGAAACTAATATACTGAAGTTGAATTTCACCATCTTATGTATAGTATGGCAATCGGGAAAATACATTCAAAAAAGGATGGAGTAATCTAACATTTTGATTTGGAATATTTTAAAACAACCTGTGTTTCTCTTCTTTAGAATTTGTATAAATAAAATGTTAAAAGAATAACAGTGTGAAAAATATAACAAAAATATTTTTTTATCTCCGGTGAAGCCGGTAAATTTGTACCGTGTTTACGAATAGTTAATAAATAGCTAAGCAATGAAGAATTCCCGGTCAAATTGGCAACAAGGTTTTAGGGTTGAAATACTTTGCTGTTTTTCCGGGATATTCTTTTTTACAACATAATGCAATTCTCAACCATGAAATTGGAAGACATTAAGACCATAATTGAGGGGCAGGTGGTATGCCCGGTAAATCTAAACGGCAAAATGTTTAAACGAGCATTTGCCTCAGATTTGATGAGTGATGTTCTTACCCTGAAGCAGGATGATGTATTGCTGATTACTGGTCTGGCTAACTTACAAACTATCAGAACAGCAGAAATGGCAGATATTTCCTGTATTGTTTTTGCAAGGAATAAAAAGGTATCCTCTGAAATGATTGAAATCGCAAAGGAGGCAGGAATTGCTTTAATCGAATGCCGTTTTTCAATGTTTAAAACCAGCGGCTTACTATACCAGGCAGGGTTAAAACCGGTTTATTAAAGAAAATGCAGTTTGAATACCACATAGAAGGCGGGAATTTTAATAGGGCAGGATTTGCTTCGAGCGAAATTAAAAGAAAGCTGAAGCAACTCAATGTTTCATCGGATATTATTAAGAGGGTGGTAGTGTCGTTTTATGAGGCAGAAGTGAATGTGGTGGCACATGCATTTGAAGGAACTGCGTTTGTGGAAATAGATACCGAGAAAATACATATACGACTCGTAGATACTGGCCCCGGTATCCCCGATATAAACAGGGCAATGGAGGAAGGATTTTCCACTGCATCTCCCGAGGTGAGGGAAATGGGATTCGGGGCAGGAATGGGATTGCCAAATATCAAGAAAAATGCCGACTGGCTGAATATAAAAAGTGAGGTTGGTAAAGGAACAGAAGTGGATATAATGGTTTCTTTGAAAAATTGAGTAAAATAAACACATTATGGGCAAAAGTAAGCAGGAACGGTTTCACCATGCCCTCAAAATAGAGAGAGAGGCTTGTATCGGGTGTTTTCATTGTATGAATATCTGCCCAACCGAGGCGGTCAGGGTGCGTGAAGGCAAAGCCGAACTTCTTGAGCATCGCTGTATTGATTGTGGATTTTGCCTGAGGGTTTGCCCTGTAAATGCTATTCATGTTGAACAGGATGACTTTAACAAAATCTTTGAGTACCCGGTAAGAGTTGCCCTGGTTCCTGCAGTTATGATAGGTCAGTTTCCTGATGATGTTTCCACTGTGCAGATTTACAGTGAGATAATGGCACTTGGCTTCACCCATGTTTTTGAGGTGGAGCATGGCGTTGATATTTTGAATGAAGCCCAGAACCGTTACATTGAGGAAAACAAACATCATAAACCGCTTATTTCCTCTTTCTGTCCCGCAATAGTCAGGCTTATCCAGGTTAAATTCCCTGCCCTGGTAGATAACCTGATACATCTGAAAGCGCCCCTGGATATTTCTGCCATGTATTTCAGGAAGCAACTTATTGACCAGGGATACGAAAACGAAGAAATCGGCATTTTTTATGTTACACCCTGTGCAGCAAAAATAGCTGCAGTGAAGAGTCCTGTAGGCGATGATCAGAAAGATATCACAGGGGTAATTAATCTTGATTTCCTTTATAACAAAGTATATACAAGGATCAAGCAGGCGAAGAACCCATCCTGTCTTGTTCCTGAAAGAAAAGCCTTATCACCCGTAAATATTCTCTGGAGTTTAACCAACGGGGAATCGGCAAATGCCCGTGGACGATGCCTGGCTGTTGATGAAATCCATAATGTGATTGATTTTCTTGAGAAACTGGAAACCGAGGAGATGAAAGATATTGATTTTCTTGAACTCAGGGCATGTGATGAAAGCTGTGCCGGAGGTGTGCTTACCACTACCAACCGCTTTTTTATTGTTGAGAGACTGAAGAACAGGGCTAAAACAACTGAACTGGAAAAAAAATATGAAACTCCCGGAACTTCGGATATCAAAAATTACTGGGAGTACCTGAATGGAAAACTTGAATTAAACAAAGTAAGTCCCAGGTCAATGCTAAAACTTGACGAAGATATGGCAGTGGCACTGAAAAAACTGAAAAGGGTGCAGGAAATACAAAAGTGCTTGCCGGATGTGGATTGTGGGGTGTGTGGTTCGCCAACCTGTAAATCATTTGCAGAGGATATTGTGCAGGGCGATGCATTGATAAACCAGTGTGTGTTTGTGCAGAGGATTTTTGAAAAGAAGGGTATTCTCTCAGCCGATGAATCAATGGCCATCATGAAGAAAGTATGGGGCAACGAAAAACTGGATAAAAACTGCTAAATAATATAGTTATGACTGTAAAGGAATTAATAGAAAATCTGGAACTCCGCCTCATCAGTGGTGAGAATGGATTGCAAAATACTATTTCAGGGGGGTATGTTTCCGACCTGCTGAGCGATGTGATGGGCAGGGCAAAGGAGGGTGAAGTATGGATAACCTTACAGACACATAAAAATGTGATTGCCATTGCCTCGCTCAAGGATTTAGCCGCTGTAATACTTGTAAGAGGACTTTTACCCGATGAGGATGCGATGAATCAGAGTAATCTTGAAAATGTCCCTGTGCTGAACACACCTTTAACGGCTTTTGAAATAGCCGGGAAACTTTATGAACTATTGAAAAAATGAAAACCTACCGGGCCGATCTTCATATTCACACCCTGTTGTCTCCTTGCGGAGACCTGGAAATGAGCCCGATAAATATCGTCAGGAAGGCCCGTGAAATGCAACTCGATATAATTGGGATAACCGACCACAATTCCACACGGCAGTTGCCTCTTATTGTTGAACTTGCCAGGGAGAAGGATTTGTTTGTTTTGATGGGCACCGAGGTGACCACCCGGGAGGAAGTTCACTGTCTTGCATTTTTCGAAAAGTTGGAGGAAATCGTTGAATTTCAGAAATACCTGGATGAACACCTGGTCGGCATGAAAAATGACCCTCACCGCTTTGGCTATCAGGTGGTGGTCGACAGGGATGAGCAAATTGTATATGAAGAAGAACGCCTGCTTATTGCCGCCCTGGACCAGGGATTGGACCAGGTGGAAAAAATGGTGCACGAACTGAATGGTTTGTTTATTCCGGCCCATGTGAATCGTGAAAGGTACAGTCTCACCAGCCAGCTTGGATTCATTCCGGCAGGTTTAAATGCCGATGCCCTAGAAATCTCAGGGCATATCACCAGGGAGAAATTTCTGGAGGATAACCCTCATCTGGAAGGATACGCAATCATCAGGAGCTCCGATGCCCACACTCCTGAGAAAATTGGGGAAACAGTTACAGAGTTTTGGATTAAAACATGTGATTTTCAGGAAATAAAAATGGCACTCAAACAGCTGGAGGGCAGAAAGGTGATGGTGTAAAATGCAGGAACTGGCCCTTCATATACTGGATATTGTGCAGAATTCAATTACCGCAAATGCAAACCTCATTAAGATTGAGATTGCTGAAGATATCCGAAATGATTTTCTCACCATTACCATTTCGGATAACGGAAAGGGGATGACAGTTGAGGAAATCAGAATGGTGACAGACCCCTGGTTCACCTCAAGAACAACAAGAAGGGTAGGAATGGGCCTACCGTTATTAAAGCACAGTGTTCAACAGGCGGCAGGTAGTCTGGTAGTCTCCTCAGAACCGGGAAACGGAACAGAGGTAATTGCTGTTTTCCGGCACGCCCATATTGACCGGCCACCGCTTGGCGACCTTGCCGGTGTTATAAAACTGTTGATCGGGGCTAACCCGGGGATTGATTTTTTTTACAGGCACAAAAAAGGGGACAGGGAGTATATCCTTGACAGCAGAGAAGTGAAAACCATTCTGGAAGGTGTGTCGGTAAGTAACCCCGAAGTGATGAACTATATTGGTGAGATGGTGAAGGAAAACCTGAGGGAAATCAGTGTTAAATGAGAGTAAAGCATAATAAAAATCATTTTATTTAAATAAACATAGGTATAAATTCGTGCAGAATTTCAAAGGATAAGAATTCAAAAACAGAAATGTATGACAAAGATTAAATCTCTAGCTGATTTGAAAAAAATGAAGAGTAATCTTCGTTCTCAGATTGAACTGAGAGAAAAAAGTGAAAGCCCGGAGCAAAGGGTACTGGTCAGGGTTGGAATGGGTACAAGCGGTATTGCCTCGGGTGCCAAGCAGATTATGGAATTTTTGATCGGGGAACTTGACAAAAGGAGTGTAGATGCCATTGTAACTCAAACGGGAGATATGGGATACAGTTATGCTGAGCCAACAGTGGAAGTTACCTTACCGGGAAAGGACCCCATTGTTTTTGGTGATGTGGATCAGAAGAAAGCGGATGATATTATTGAGAAATACATAAAAAACGGAGAACTGCTTGATGGCATCATTCCCCAGAATTATGAAACCATTGATTAAGTATAAATATTAGAGGAATTTTAAAATGGCAAAGTATAAAATGCATTTACTGGTTTGTGGAGGTACGGGATGTAAGGCCTCAGCCGGCGGGGTACTTTTTGAAAACCTGAAAAAAGAGGTTCAGGATAATGGCCTGCAGGATGATGTTCAGGTGATTGCAACGGGTTGTTTTGGTTTTTGTGAAAAAGGACCAATTGTAAAGGTGATACCTGATAATACCTTTTATGTGCAGGTAAAACCCGAAGATGCCACAGAACTCATTGCAGAACATGCCATTAAGGGTCGTTCTGTGAAACGGCTGCTTTATACTGACCCCGTGAAGAAGGAACAGATTCCCGATTCAAAACACATGGGTTTTTACAAAAAGCAGTTACGTATTGCATTGCGTAATTGCGGCATGATAGATCCCGAGAACATAAATGAATATCTCGCAGCCGACGGTTATGAGGCTATGGGTAAAGTATTGCTGGAAATGACCCCCGAGAAGGTAGTTCAGGAAATAATAGATTCGGGTTTGCGCGGCCGTGGTGGAGGAGGTTTTCCAACAGGCGTAAAATGGCAGATAGCCAGTAAAAATCATGCAGATCAAAAATATGTAGTTTGCAATGCTGACGAAGGTGACCCCGGAGCATTTATGGACAGGTCTATCCTTGAGGGTGATCCCCACTCGGTACTTGAAGCTATGGTCATCAATGGGTATGCCATTGGTGCCACCAAAGGACTAATCTACATCAGGGCTGAGTACCCTTTGGCAATACAACGCCTGAAAATTGCCATTGATCAGGCAAGGGATTATGGATTGCTGGGTAAGGATATCCTGGGTTCAGGATTTGATTTTGATGTGGAAATACGCTACGGTGCTGGCGCTTTTGTTTGCGGCGAGGAAACAGCTCTTATTCACTCCATGGAGGGTGAGAGAGGTGAACCAACATTCAAGCCCCCATTCCCTGCACAAAGCGGATACATGGGGAAGCCTACCAATGTGAACAACGTGGAAACCTACGCCAACATTCCTGTTATCATTAATAAAGGAGCCAAATGGTTTGCTTCCATTGGTACTGAAAAATCAAAGGGAACCAAGGTGTTTGCCCTGGCAGGCAAGATAAATAATGTGGGTTTGATAGAAGTACCTATGGGTATAACCCTGCGTGAAGTTATTTTTGAGATTGGAGGAGGCATACAGGGCGGTAAAAAATTTAAGGCAGTGCAGACCGGAGGGCCTTCGGGTGGCTGTTTAACTGAAAAACACCTGGATACGCCCATTGATTTTGACAACCTGCTTGCTGCAGGTTCCATGATGGGTTCAGGTGGAATGATTGTGATGGATGAGGACGATTGTATGGTTTCTGTGGCTAAATTTTACCTGGATTTTACCGTGGAAGAGTCCTGCGGGAAATGTACTCCCTGTCGTGTAGGTAACAAGCGTCTCTATGAAATTCTTGACAAGATTACCAAGGGGAATGGCACTCATGACGATTTGGATAAACTCAGGAACCTGAGTGAAGTAATAAAGGATACCTCTTTATGCGGACTGGGCCAAACCTCCCCGAACCCGGTTTTATCCACCATGGATAATTTCTGGGATGAATACATAGCACATGTTGAGCATCAGAAATGTCCCTCCAGCCAGTGTAAGGATTTGATTCGCTACCTTGTAGTAGAAGATAACTGTGTGGGTTGTACAGCCTGTGCGAGGAATTGCCCCGTAAATTGTATTTCAGGTGAAAGAAAAGAAGTACATTTTATTGATCAGTCGCTCTGTATCAAATGTGGCGCCTGTATGGAAAAGTGTAAGTTTAACGCAATTGAAATCGTGTAAATTATAAGGATATGGACACCATAAAGCTCAAAATAGATAATAAGCTGGTTGAGGTAGAAAAAGGGACCACCATTCTGCATGCAGCTAAAAAGGTTGGAATTGAAATACCCACCCTGTGCTATATGCATTTGAAGGATATGAACATTGAACACAAGCCGGGTGGCTGCAGGATTTGCGTGGTGGAAGTCCAGGGGAGGCGGAATCTGGCTCCTTCCTGTGCTACTGAAGCAGCAGAAGGCATGGAAGTTAAAACACACAGTATAAGGGTGCTGAATGCCAGGAAGACTGTAATGGAACTTATGATCTCCGATCATCCGTTTGAGTGCCTTACCTGTGCCAAATCAGGCAACTGTGACCTTCAAAACCAGGCCATTAAATTTGGTATCCGCAGTGTACCCTACGAAGGTGAAAAATCAACTTACAAGCCCGATACATCCCCGGCCATTATCCGCGATATGGACAAATGTATCATGTGCCGCCGCTGTGAAACCATGTGTAATACTGTACAAACTGTAGGCGTATTATCTGCAATTAATCGCGGATTTGAGGCAGTTGTTGCTCCCGCATTTGAGAGAAACCTTGATCACAGCGAATGTACCTACTGCGGTCAATGTGTGGCTGTATGCCCTACCGGTGCACTTACCGAGGTGGATCATACCAACCAGGTAATCAGGGCACTCGCTGATCCCACCAAGACCGTTGTTGTACAGACTGCTCCGGCAGTAAGGGCTGCTCTTGGCGAGGAGTTTGGTATGAAACCCGGCACACTGGTAACTGGTAAACTGGTTTCGGCTCTCAAGGCGCTGGATTTTGATTATGTGTTTGATACTGACTTTGCTGCCGACCTGACCATCATGGAGGAGGGAACAGAAATTCTGAACAGGTTATCAAAATTCCTCGCAGGTGATAAAACGGTGAAGCTGCCAATTCTCACTTCCTGCTGCCCCGGCTGGGTGAAGTTTTTTGAGCATCATTTTCCTGATATGTTGGATATACCGTCCACCGCAAGATCACCACAGCAGATGTTCGGAGCTATTGCCAAGACCTATTTTGCCGATAAGATCAAAGTCGACAGAAAGGACCTGGTAGTTGTATCTATTATGCCCTGTGTGGCCAAGAAATATGAATGTACCCGCGAAGAATTCAGCACCGATGGCAACCCCGATGTGGACTACGCATTATCTACCAGGGAACTTGCCCAATTAATCAAACGTGCAAATATTGATTTCAATTCTTTACCCGAAAGTGACTATGACAATCCCCTGGGTGAATCTTCAGGTGCTGCCGTGATTTTTGGTACAACAGGAGGTGTGATTGAAGCTGCAGTAAGAACTGCCTATGAAGTGTTCACCAATGACAAATTGGAGAAGGTAGATTTTAAACAATTGCGTGGTATGGAAGGCATTCGTTCAGCAACGGTTGACTTTAAGGGGCTGCCAATTAATATAGGTATTGCTCACGGGTTAGGTAACGCCCGTAAATTACTGGACGAAATCAGGGATGGAAAAAGCCAGTATCATGCAATTGAAATTATGGCCTGTCCCGGTGGTTGTATAGGTGGAGGTGGTCAACCTTTGCATCATGGTGATTCCTACGTTTTAAAGGCACGGCAGAAAGCCATCTACGAAGAAGATTCCGGCAAGGCGATCAGAAAGTCACATGAGAACCCTTATATTCTCAAGCTATACGAGGAGTTCCTTGGTAAGCCCCTGAGCGATAAGGCTCATCATCTTCTGCATACCCATTATTTCAACAGGAAAAAAGATATTTTTATTGAATAAAACAGAAGTAAGAGATGGGAATTAGTTTAATGGTTTTACCTTAAAAATCCCTTTCCATCCATTCAAAAAACAACCAGGAGGATACAGAATAATGACATCAATCAAAGTCAAACTCAAGGAAAATGACCTTCAGCAGTTGAGGGCTGTTTGTAAATCATTCAATAACGATGCGGGTGAACTGATCAATGTTCTTCACAAAGCGCAGGGAATATTCGGTTACCTGCCTGCTGAGGTGCAGGAAGTGGTTGCCCGGGAACTGAATGTATCAGTTGCCAAGGTGTATGGCGTGGTCACCTTCTACTCTTTTTTCACTATGGTGCCCAAGGGTATTTATCCCATCTCGGTTTGTACGGGTACAGCCTGCTATGTGCGCGGAGCTGAAAAAGTACTGGATGAATTCAAAAGAATTCTTAAGGTGCAGGTTGGAGAAACCACTCCCGATGGTAAGTTTTCTATTGCCGGATTGCGTTGTGTGGGTGCCTGCGGACTTGCCCCAGTTGTGCTGGTAGGTGAGAAAACCTACGGTCGCGTATCACCCGATGGCGTGAAAGATATTCTGAAAGAATACGAAGGCTGATTGACATAATTACCTGAAATCATAAAAGCCGGAATTTCTTTTCCGGCTTATTTGCTTACCACAGCTCAGGAAACCGTCTTTCTTTGGTTATAGTATTTCAAATAATCACCTGTTTCCATAATGTCCTTTAGGTGATGGACCACATGCCACACCTCTTCAAAAGTATTGTACAAAGCTACCGGTGCCAGCCTGATTATATTGGGCGGTCTCAGGTCAGGGACAATTCCTCTTCCTTTTAAGGCTTCATTGATTCTTGCAGCCTCGGTCTTATGCACAAAGGATATATGACCTCCCCGTCTGTTGTCTTCAGGGGGAGTAACAATCTCCATTCCAAATTGTTTCAATTTCAACTCATTGTACAGAAAGACCATATAGGCTGTAAGGCGTAGGGATTTCTGCCTTATATTTTGAATTCCAGCCTCTCCGATAATTTTTACAGAGCCTTCAACTGGTGCACTGCCCAGGATACCTGGTGAAGAGATTTGCCAACGGCCTGCATACTGTGCAGGTATAAAATCAGGCAGCATATCAAACTGCTTCTCCTTCAGAAAGCCAAACCAGCCGGCAAAAAGTGGCTCTTTATCAAAATGTTTTTTGTTGGTGTAAAAGAATGCAGTGCTTCCCGGACCTCCGTTGAGGTATTTGTAACTGCACCACAGCGCAAAATCAACACCCCAGTCATCAAAGTAATGGGGAATCGCTCCTGCAGAGTGGCTGCAGTCAAAGCCAATCATTGCTCCTTTCTTGTGTGCCTCGGCTGTGAGAAATTCCATATCGAGCAACTGCCCGGTACTGTAAACTACCGAAGGCAGAAACACGAGTGCGGTTTCCTCCGTTATTTTTTCAGCAATATGCCTTTCATTCAGCAAACCGTATTTGTCAGCTTTGGCAAGAACTAAATCTTTTTCCGGTTGCAACCCCCTGAGTTTCATCTGGCCTTTTAAGGCATATAAATCAGAAGGGAAATTCATCTCATCAGCAAGAATCTTTTTGCGTTTTCCGGAAGGGAGATAAAAACTGCTTACCAGTGCATGAATATTCACCGTTGTGGTTCCCGAGAGGATGACCTCTTCTTTGGAAGCACCAACAAGTGGCGCTGCCATGGCACCAACCTCCTCGGCAAAGTAAAACCAGGGCCTTTGAGCATCCATCCAACCCTTTATGCCCATTGTTTTCCATTCATTGAGTACTCTCAGAAGAGATTCTTCCGAGTCCCTGGATAATAACCCAAGTGAATTGCCATCCATATATATAGTACCCGGTGGAATGTGAAATCTTTCCCGGAAGGAACTGAGACTATCGGTTTTATCCAGCAGTTTTGCAAATTCCAGGGAGGGCCGAAAATCGTCGTTCATAATAAGAAAAAATTTGTTGCAAGAAGTAGAATTTTGACGAATGTAATCGTTTATTTGTCAATTTTTTAAGGTAAATTTTTATGTTGAATGTAAAAAATTAATTGATAAAAAGTGGTTTTTGGCTGATAAAAGTTCTAAATTTAGCAGTTTTGTATCTTTAAAAACCAGGTTTTCTGAGTATAAATTAAAACGAGGTATCATGGGTGTTTATGCTGAAACCAAAAATCCTGCCATAACAGTTTACCAATTTTCCAACCTTTTAAAATTTGACAAAATCAATCATTTTATTTCAAACAGAAAAGGTGGGTTTAGTAAACCTCCCTATGAAAGTCTGAATATTGGTTTTAATACGGCCGACGATGATGAGGTGATATTGCAGAACCGGAGAATACTTGGGGAAAGTATTGGTATCCCGCTTTTTCGTTTTACTGTGGCTGATCAGACCCACAGTGGAAATGTTACACTGATTACAGCCGATATGAAGGGCAGAGGAGCCCAGGAAAGAGCCGATTCCATACCTGACTCAGATGGAATGGTTACCAATGTGGCGGGTGTTTGCCTTTTGGCAATGATGGCCGATTGTGTACCTGTATTACTATACAGTCCAAAAAAGAATGTCATAGGAGTTTCACATGCAGGTTGGCGTGGTATTATCCGGAAAGTAACCAAGAATACAGTTGCCCGTATGGTGAAGGAGTTTGGATGTAAACCTGCCGACATTTTTGTTGGAATAGGTCCGTCCATTGGACCCTGCTGTTATGAGATTGGCGAAGATGTTGAAAAGGCCGTTAAGGAGGCCTTTGACAATACCAACAAGTTATTGCTGAAGAAACCAAAAAAAGATAAAAAACATTTGGATCTTTGGAAAGCCAATATTGACCAGTTGACATGCGCCGGCATTCCGGAAGGAAACATTGAAACCTCGGGTATCTGCACCAGTTGTGAGTCTGATGTTTATTATTCCTCCAGGATGGGGATTGGCATTACAGGTCGATTTGCTGCGGGCATTATGATTAAAGAATAAGGAATCGTTTATTGTTAGAGGCTGTCCAAAAAGGGCAGTCTCTTTTTTTATGCAGTTATTAACGGTTAATTATTAATAACTTAACGAAAAAAGGGAACTCATATATTTTCTTATATCTATAAAATTTCGTAGCTTATAGCTATGAATACCAATGGATTAAAGGCACCATTCAAGACATATTCTTCAAAGCAAATGATGCTATTTCCTCCCAGCCTTGAGGATTTAATTGAAGATAAGAATCATCCGGTTAAATCGTTGACCGGATTGCCGACAGAATTGATATAGAGCCACTTATGAAGACATTCAAAGGAGGTGGAACCAGCAGCTACCATCCTCGTATGTTGTTGAAAGTCATTATTTTCTCCTACCTGAACAACATCTACTCCACACGTAGCATCGAAGAACAATTAAAAACCAAGGTTCACTATATGTGGCTCAGTGGCATGAGTCGACCCGACCACAATACCATCTTCCGTTTTCTTAGCAAACGATTAAAAGGATAGATTAGAAAGGTTTTTGCCAGGGTAGTAGTCCTATTGGTAGAAGAGGGTTTTGTTAGCATTAAAGAAGCCTTTATAGACGGAACCAAGATTGAAGCCAACGCCAATCGCTATACCTTTGTTTGGGGCAATGCCATTAAAACCAACAATGAGAAAATAAAAGAACAACTGGAAGCGCTTTGGGCTTATGTTGAGCAAGTATGCAAAGAAGAGCAGGAAGAGATAACTAAGCCTGACTTTACAGAACTGTCTCCCGAAAAGGTAGAAGCTACGATAAACTCCATAAACGAGGCCTTAGCCAATAAGAAGGTTGATAAAACGGTAAAACAAGAGATTCGTTATGCCGCTAAGAACTGGGTTCCAAAACTTAAAGAATATGAAGAGAAGGAGCAAATACTTAAGGGCAGGAACAGTTATTCCAAGACAGATGCAGATGCCACGTTTATGCGAATAAAAGAGGACCACATGCTCAATGGCCAGTTAAAACCAGCCTATAACCTAATGATATCAACCAATCATCAATTCTGTACCTGTTATACCATTGGGCAGTTTACAACAGACACCACAATGCTTATAGGCCATTATGAGGAGTTTAGCCAGTTGCACAACACCCATCCTAATGAGGTAACAGCCGATGCCGGCTGTGGCAGTGAGGAGAACTACGAGTACATGGAAGAAAAATCAATTACACCTTATGTAAAGTTCAACTACTTTCATAAAGAGCAATCCAGAAAATGGCAACAAGAATGGTTCAGGCAAGAGAATCTTCATTATAACCAGGAGAAAGACTGTTACTACTGTCCTATGGGGCAGATAATGAGAAAAATAGGCATTAGGACCGATAAAACAAAAACTGGTTTTATGCAGCATTTATCTCTCTATCTAGCTGCAAATTATCCGTTGTAAGCAAATAAAATAAGTCCGATGAGATGACTGCAAGGCCGGATGATTTATCATCCGTTAATACCAGCCTTGCAGGAATCGAAGAGGAAGCTTACTTTGCTGAAGCGGTAAATGGTTAGTGAAAATTTCCCTACTGTCAGATCAAGTACTGACTATTACACTTTATTTCCAAAGGTTTTCAGGATAATCGCCCGATTCAACCAGTTTTCTTATCTCGTTGATAACCATCTTCCTGTCTTCCTTGTAGGTTACGCCAAACCATCTGGCGTTGCTTGTGAGTACATTTACCCTTCCATTACCTGATTTAATAAGTTCATTAATCAGTGCAGGGATATAGTATTCCGACTTCAAATCCGAAATATTCTTTGAAAGGAATTCTGTAAAACCTGCTTCAATTTGACTAAATACAGTTGGAGTAAACCCCCAGAAATTCATAGAGACTTTTGTATTTCTCTCCAGCGGAAATGTTTGCCCGTTCTCTTCAAATACAATCTCCTTTCTTTCCCTGCGAATATGAGTCCTTTCTTTTATTGTTTTCAAATAACCACCCGAATCCAGACTGCATACGCCTCTGGATACTGAACCATGTTCTGAAAGGGTTTTTTCCAGTTCATAGCCTACCATTGAGTAATCTGTTTCCCTCCCTGTATTCAGCAAATGATTAGCCATCTTCCTGAAAGCATCCATGCCATAGAAATCATCGGCATTGATAGCGGCAAAAGGCTGGTCGATTTTTTTCCTTGCCATGAGTACGGCATGTGCAGTGCCCCAGGGCTTGATTCTCTCAGCCGGCAAGGAATAGGGTGCAGGAATCATCTCAAGTTCCTGGAATACATAGTCTATATCAGTGAATTTTTCAAAGCGTTTGAGAAGGCTGTTTTTAAAATCTTCCTCAATATTTTTTCGTATGACAAATACCACCTTGCCAAAACCGGCCCTGATGGCATCGTACACGGAATAGTCAATAATCGCCTCACCCGCAGGTCCAACAGGATCAATCTGTTTGAGGCTTCCATAGCGACTACCCAAACCGGCAGCCATGATAAGCAGGGATGGTTTTTTCATATTCCGGGAGTTATTTTGCAGAAATAAGTTTTTTCCACATACGCACGAGTAAATATGCAGATACAAGCACTGTAATAATAAAAACAGATGCGGTTTGAATATTACCGTAAAGCAGATTCCCGATGGAAAACAGGGTACTGTAGATTATCAGGCATCCCAGGGTCATACAAATAATACCTGTTGGTACATCCCACTTCAGATCTTTTTCCTTGGTTAATTCAACTCCTTCCTTGTTTGCCCTGTCAACTAACGACCTCCAGCCAGGACCTCCGGGACGTATCTTTCTGTAGAAATTTCTCAGTGTCTCTTCATTGGTAGGTTTAGTGAGGTAAGTTACTGTAATCCATGATATGGTTGTGAGGAAAACAATTGCAGTAAACTTGATGATGTTCCAATAGGTAGTTGTCATCACAATACCCAGAACGCTTATTTGATCGCTCTGAATGTCTGTAATGCCAAAATTCTCAATAAGGATAAACATGAGAGAAAAGGCTCCGGCTGCAATCATGGCTGACAATTCAGAATAGACATTTATCCTCCACCAAAACCAGCGCAGAATATAAATCAGTCCTGTTCCGGCACCAATCATGAGCAGGTACTGGAAAGCCTGGAGCGCATTTTGCAGCACCAGTGCAAGCAATACCGAAAATACCATAAGCGTGAGAGTGGCGTATCGGCCAAAGGCCACCTTTTGTTTTTCAGTGGCATTTGGGTTATAAAACCGGCTGTAAAAATCATTTACCAGGTAAGATGACCCCCAGTTGAGTTGAGAGGCAACAGTAGACATAAATGCAGCTATCAGGGATGCTACAACAATACCAAGCAGTCCGGCAGGCAAAAACTCCCTTAGCATGGCCGGATAGGCAAAATCATTTTTAATATACTGGGTGCTTACTTCGGGGAAAGCTTCTACCATGGACTGTATATCGGGAAAGATGATGAGTGAACCCAGCCCGACCAATATCCATGGCCATGGACGAATTGCATAATGAAAGAAATTAAAAAGCAGTGTTGCGCCTACTGCATGACTCTCAGATTTGGCTGAGAGCATTCTCTGTGCAACATATCCACCTCCTCCGGGCTCAGCGCCCGGGTACCAGGCAGCCCACCACTGTATGGCTATGGGAATAAGGAAAATACTCAGGAACAACTCGGGCTGCGAT
This sequence comes from Bacteroidota bacterium, assembly GCA_037446695.1. Taxonomy (GTDB): domain Bacteria; phylum Bacteroidota; class Bacteroidia; order Bacteroidales; family PUMT01; genus JBBIHY01. Next base: position 57,989 of record JBBIHY010000010.1, on the reverse strand, counting down.
AGGGAGGGTATAAGGTCAAGCTTGCCGGTAACATTCGGATGGGAAAGCAGGTTGGAGAGTCCGCCCACCTCGGGCGATTTCACCACATAAATGGCAGCAATGAGTGCGCCCAGCATCGCAAAACTGAACTGAAAAAGGTCGGTCCAGAGAATGGATTTTAACCCGCCAATACCTGCATAAAGCACGACAATCACTGAGGCTATGATTAGTGCAGGTGCCGGCTGAAGCCCCAGCATAACGGCAGCTATTTTAATAAAGGCCAGCGAAACCGAAGCTATCACCAAAACATTGAAAAAGAAACCCAGGTAAACGGCCCTGAATCCCCTTAAGAATGCGGCCGTTTTTCCACTGTAACGTAACTCGTAAAATTCCAGGTCGGTCATAACGCGCGACCGGTTCCAGAGTTTGGCATAAATGAATACCGTAAGCATGCCTGTGAGCAGGAAGGCCCACCATAGCCAGTTGCTTGCCACTCCTCCGGTACGCACCATATCTGTAACCAGATTGGGTGTATCGGCGGAGAAGGTAGTGGCAACCATGGATACACCCAAAAGCCACCAGGGCATATTCCTGCCTGAAAGAAAGAAATTCACGGTGCTGTCACCCGCTTTTTTGGAAGAGTAAAAACCGATGAGTAGCAGAATACAAAAGAAAACAAGAATAAATATCCAGTCAATTGCCTGTAGAATCATAAGAGGAGATTAATTGGCCAAAAATACGATTATCCTCATAATATGCAAAAGCCTGGAGCGGGATTGGACTTTGTTCAAAATCCCTTAAAGTAGAAAAAGGTGCCCAGCATATAGGGACCAAATGCACTGCTGTGGTTTTCTCCCGGAAGAGGAAAGTATTGCACCTGTGCTCCCTGCGCAGTCATTGCTGCATATGCAGTTTCAGAATTAAAAGAGGGCACATAATCATCCTCCGAGCCATGGTACAAACGCAGAGGTGTTTGCGGTTTCCAGTCGTAATTATTATTCAGGGACAATAAAGCCAGGAATTCTGAATCTGTACCCGAAAGAATACCTTCCCGGAATGAGGGGGTAAATAACTCCTGCGGGTTTTTATTGATGTCGGCAAAAACACCTTGAGTCTGAATCATTGTGGCATAAGGCTCGTTGAAGTAAAAACCATATGGCCTGTTCAATTCATAAATAGTATTGTAGGTATCAAGCACCCAAAGAAAACTGTTGATATAAACCAGCTCTTCATCTGCGGATGCAATGTGCTCTGCAAATTTGGTTTTGTTATAGGCACCCGCACCCATGGAAGCTGCAGTTACAGTGAACTCACTGCTGTGTTCTTCCTCCAAAAGTTTCAGCAGGGCCATGGTCGCGTATCCTCCCTCTGAGTAACCGGTGAGAAAAAGCTGCCCGTTATTTTTAAATTTACCAGAAACATTCTTAAACTCATACACAGCCCTGAGCATATCCCTGCAGGCTGAAGCAAGAGATTCACCATGTTCATAAGGATGAGCAAGGTTTTGTGATGCTCCGTAGCCCAGGTAATCAGGCAGGGCCATGATGAAGCCCGTTGCAGCAATATAGGCTGTTGTGTTGTAATAACTGGTGAGAAAGTTGGAGGGAGCTTCCCTTTCTTCGCGAATGGTGCCATGCTGGAAACTGAGTAATGGCAAAGAATTGCCTGTTACAGGAACAATCAAGGCTCCTGAGGCCTCAACAGGATTTCCTGTTACATCGCTTGTCTGGTATACAATTTTGTACACATCCACACCATATAAAACAAAAGAAGTGAACCCGGCAGGAAACTGTCCGGATGAATTTATTTCTTGTATGATTTGGTTCCTGGTATAACTGACAATCAGTTCATGAGAGATGTAATATTCGGTATCGGGGATGATGGAATCCTTTCTGCAGGAAACCAGTGAAATTGTAAGGATGAACCCCAAAAGAAAAATTCTGCGAAATTTATTCATATCCTATATTTAAGAATAAACAATGTATGTTAGCTATTGTTCTTGAGAAAAACAATAATTACTTGTTCATTTATTGAATGAAATTATCTTTTTTTACTGTTAACCTTTAAAATATTTTTTTTTACACTTTTTTTTTAAATTTCGTATAAAATTTTTAATAGGTAATTTTTAACCCTTAATCATTAAAATACTCAAAATGAAAAAAACTATTCATGATTTAAGTTTATCTGTAATTGCAATTGTAATCCCGGCTGTTCTTTTTACAGCATGTTTTGAGTTCGAATTCTTAGACCAGATTACCTATGATGGAAATAAGTATGAAATAGTCGGAGGTATTATTGAGAATTTTGGCATTGAAAAGGAAGATCCGGTCAGTTATCGAATGGGTCTCACCCTGTATTCTGATGGCTTATTTTATTTCAGATCAATTGAAGAATTTTCAGGTGAGGGCGCCATCTTGTATATTAACATGTATTCTTCCAGTTCTTCAGACCTGGCTCCCGGAACATATGTTTTTAACCAGACATCAAGGAACAGCCTGACATTTGATGGGGGAGTATTTATCGAGAACATTTCTTTTTCCATGGCTAATCCTGATGGATTTAATGCCAAAAATGCTCTTGCGGCCGGTGATGCTATCAAGAGTGGAACACTTAAGCTAACCATGGACGACCAGTTTCACAGAATTACCTTTTCGGGCAAAACTAGATCGGATAAAAACCTGAAGGCGACCTTTAGGGGCGAACTTCCAATAATAGACAAACAAGCCTACCGGTAAAGTTCTGGATATAATTAATGTAAGCCTGGTAAATACCAGGCTTTTTTTCTGTCTGTGAAACATCCCTTCTTTTTTTGAGGTTACGGAAAAAAAAATTAGGTTTGACTTTTCCTTTTTAATAAACTAAAATACTATCCTATGTCAGTACCTCATCATTCAGGAAGTGAGCCAATTAAAGGTTTACCGGAAAATGCTTATAACGAACTAAAAGAGGGCGAAGTTTACGAACCGGTCATGTCGCCGCGCAAGGCATATCCGGAAGTGAATCTTCGTTCGGTTTCACTTGGTTTAATCATGGCAGTACTTTTTTCTGCCGCTGCAGCTTACCTTGGACTGAAAATCGGCCAGGTTTTTGAAGCAGCAATACCAATTGCTATAATCGCTGTGGGTTTGTCGGCCGTTGCCAAAAGGAAAAATGCGCTCGGGGAAAATGTTATCATTCAGAGCATTGGGGCAAGTTCAGGTTTAATTGTGGCAGGTGCCATTTTTACCCTGCCTGCATTATACATCCTGAATCTTGAGGCGGAATTTTTCCAGGTATTTCTCTCCTCCCTGATGGGAGGTGTTCTGGGAATTTTATTCCTCATTCCTTTCCGGAAATATTTTGTTTCTGATATGCATGGTAAATTCCCATTTCCTGAGGCAACTGCTACTACCGAGGTGCTGGTAACAGGTGAGAAGGGCGGAAATCAGGCAAAATTGCTGCTGGTAGCCGGATTGATTGGAGGTATTTATGATTTTATCATAGCCACTTTTGGATGGTGGAGTGAAGTGTTTACTACCAGGGTTATCCCGGCCGGTATGGAACTTGCTGATAAAGCCAAAGTAGTTTTCAAACTGAATGTGGGTGCTGCCGTGATGGGTCTTGGTTATATCATCGGGTTGAAATATGCAGCCATCATTTGTGCTGGCTCTTTCGTGGGCTGGTATGTGCTCATCCCTCTTATCAATTTCTTTGCAGAAGGAATGACCATTCCGGTTGGCGCAAATGTCACAGCGCTCATTGGTGATATGAGTGCCGAAGAAATCTTCAGGGCTTATGTACGCCAGATAGGTATTGGAGGAATTGCCATGGCGGGAATTATCGGCATTATCAGATCATCAAAGATAATTAAGAATGCAATCGGACTGGCAGTGAAGGAAACCATGAGCAAGTCAAAAGATGGAAACAACAACCTTCGCACACAGCGCGATCTTCCAATGAGCATCATTGCCGGTGGTATTGTTTTAACTGCCATCCTCATTTTTGTTTTTTTCCAGTTTGGTGTGGTTAATAACCTCACTCATGCATTGGTCGGACTGGCAATTGTGATGGTTATTGCATTCCTGTTTACCACTGTTGCTGCCAATGCCATCGCGATTGTGGGTACCAACCCTGTTTCGGGCATGACGCTCATGACCCTAATCATTGCCTCACTTATTCTCACAGCAGTAGGATTGTCAGGCACATCCGGAATGGTTGCTGCATTGATAATAGGGGGAGTGGTATGTACTGCGCTAGCCATGGCTGGTGGTTTCATCACTGATCTGAAGGTAGGTTACTGGCTGGGTTCATCCCCCTATAAACAGCAGGCATGGAAATTCCTGGGAACTTTTGTTTCTGCTGCTACCGTGGGAGGAGTGATCATCATTCTAAACAAAACCTACGGATTTACCGGAGATAATGCTCTTGCCGCGCCACAGGCTAACGCCATGGCAGCCGTGATTGAACCAATGATGTTGGGTAAGGCTGCACCCTGGCTGCTTTATCTTTCAGGTGCATTTCTCTCACTTATACTCACTATGATTGGAGTACCTGCCCTTGCTTTTGCCCTGGGTATGTTTATTCCACTGGAATTAAATACCCCTCTTCTGGTGGGTGGATTGATCGCCTGGTTTGTTTCAACTCGCAGCGATAACAAAAAATTGAATGCTGCCCGGAAGGAGAGAGGCACACTGATTGCATCAGGATTCATTGCCGGGGGTGCATTAATGGGTGTGATAAGTGCCATGCTGAAGTTTGCCGGACTGGATATTGTAAACACTGCCTGGTTTGAATCTCATGCAGCTGAAATTCTCGCATTCGTTATGTTTGGTTTACTCTGCGGGTATATGATATGGGATATCCTGCGCGCCAAGGAAGAAGAAACAAATTCATAATTATTAATACAATTTGAAATGGACATTGGAAAAACAGTACTCGATAAGTTCCTGAGGTACATTGCCATTGATACACAGAGCGATGATTCATCTGCAACATACCCCAGCACACAAAAACAGTTTGATTTGCTGAATCTTTTGGTAAAGGAGTTAAATGAAATTGGACTGAAGAATGTGAACATTGACGGAAAAGGTTATGTGACAGCTACATTGCCCTCTAATGTAAATCATAAAGTGCCTGTAATCGGATTTCTGGCTCATGTGGATACAAGTCCAGATATGCCCGGTAAAGATGTGAAACCTCAGATTGTTAAAAACTATGACGGAGGTGACATTTTGCTGAACAAGGAACTGAATCTGTACCTGAAACCATCGGATTTTCCGGAACTGTTGGATTACAAAGGGCAGACATTGGTAACAACAGACGGTACAACCCTTCTTGGAGCTGATAACAAGGCTGGTATTGCCGAAATTCTGACAGCCATGGAATTTCTGGTGAAGAACCCATCCATTCCTCATGGTACAATCAAGGTGGGCTTTACTCCCGATGAAGAAATCGGGCGTGGAGTGGACCACTTTGATGTGAAGAAATTTGGTGCAGAATATGCCTATACAATTGATGGTGCCGCCATTGGAGAACTGGAGTTCGAAAATTTCAATGCAGCCATGGCAAAAATCAGCATCCAGGGAAGAAATATTCACCCGGGCTATGCCAAGGAAAAAATGATCAATTCGCTTATTGTTGCAACGGAGCTGAATGCCCTTTTACCTGTTTTTGAACGTCCTGAATTTACACAGGAATACGAGGGATTCTATCACCTGATGAAGATTGAAGGATCTGTTGAAAAGGCTTCCATGCAATATATCATTCGCGACCACCACAGGGTGAAGTTTGAAAAAAAGAAAGAGTTCATGAAAAAGACCTGTGATTTCATGAATGAGAAGTTTGGTGAGGGTGTGGTTCAACTGGAACTGACGGACCAGTATTTCAATATGCGCGAAAAGGTGGAACCCGTTTACCATGTTGTGGAAAAAGCCATGAGGGCTATGGAGCTTGCAGGTGTTAAACCTAAAGTAAAACCTATACGCGGCGGAACTGACGGTGCCAGGTTATCCTACATGGGACTTCCATGCCCCAATATCTTTGCCGGAGGATTGAATTTTCACGGGAAGTTTGAGTTTGTGCCTGTGGAAACCATGGAAAAATCCGTGGAGGTGATTGTTAAGCTTGCAGAATTGTATGCTGAGAAGTAGGTTAATTATCATCTTCACAAATAAATTTGTTATGCGGAACCTGTCTGCCGACAGGCAGGCGTAGTGAAGCATTTATATTAACCTGAATAGATTTTCCTTTAACTATTCGCAGGTTCAGAATCCTTAAAATTACCATATGCCATGAAACCCTTAGGCGTTCATAATTATTTTGTTTACATCACCACGAACAAGAATAAATCAGTACTTTACAAGGGAGTTACCAATAACCTAAATAAACGCCTTGACGAACATAAAAAGCATGCTGCCCAACCAAAACTGAATTTTACTGGTAGGTATAAGGCATTTTATTTGGTTTATTGGGAACGGTTTCAGGAGATTGATCATGCTATCCAAAGGGAAAAACAAATAAAAGGATGGACAAGGAGCAAAAAAAAAGCATTAATAAAGGATTTTAATCCCGAGTGGCGTTTCTTAAATGAAGAGATTAAAAACTAGCTTTCCTTTTTTTTAGAAAAAGGAGATGCTTCACTACGTTCAGCATGACAATTTCAATAGGACTATTCCAATGATTTGTCATTTTGAGCGAAGCGAAGAACTTAATTCAATTATTGATTTTTATAATTATGAGTGAGTAATCAGATGTGCTGCAACTCCGAACTGCTTATCATTTTTACCCCTTTCTGCATCATTTCCTTCAGGGCGGCTTCTACATCACCTTCTTTTGCACGCACACCTTCAATGGCATCGGTTATAAGAAAGGTTTCAAAACCATTTGAGAGACTGTCCAGTGCAGTGGCCTTCACACAATATTCGGTGGCAATGCCGGTTACATAAAGTTGAGTTACACCCTTCTTTCGCAGGTATTCAGCAAAATCCAGATTTGAGGCTTCAAAGGCAGAATAACCGTCATCTTTACCGCTGGTGCCTTTTAGCAGGGTTTCATGGATATGAATGGTCTTCAGGCCGGCATGCAGTTCAGCTCCTTTTGTGCCGGCTACACAGTGCACCGGCCATTTACCAAAGTGTGTGGAATCCTCAGGGTGCCAGTCCTTGGAGGCAACCACAAGCGGAAACTTATTTGACAGTTGATTGATTACTGGAACCACTTTGTCGCCGTATGGAACAGCGAGTGCTCCTCCGGGGCAGAAATCATTCTGCACATCAACAATTATGAGGGCTTTCATTTTGGATTGATTTTCTTTTTGATTTCATCTACAAGTTGGGTCCTCAAACCCATCAGTTTTTCAGTTATTCCAACCTTATAAATATGGGGGAATTCAAACCTTTTATGTTCATCGGGTAACTGGCCGAAGCGCAACCTGGTGTACTCCGCTATTGTTCTGAGTGGTTCAGGCTGAAAGATCTGTTTCCCATTACGGTATACCCTATTCAGCAATATTTCCTGTCTGAACCTGGTCACATCCGTTGATTTTTCCGGCCGGAAAGGATGGAAAATCTGCTGAAATTGATCTTCATTTTCAAGAGAAACGGCATCGGCATAGAATTTATTCTCTTCATCCAGCAGGCGGATGATTTTCTTTTTCCCCGGCAGAATCATCTTCTCAATGTCTTCTGATATCTTCAGCCTGGGTTTTCCATTACTTTCCACCAGTTTATAAACACCGTCGAGAGCTGCATCGGGGCGGCCGGTAACTATGCTTGTGCCCACGCCAAACACATCAATAGGGGCTTTTTGCTCCTTCAGTGAGCGAATTACATATTCGTCTAGTTGATTGGATGCAATGACTTTAACATAATCCAGCCCGGCCTGATCCAGCATTTTGCGGGCTTTTTTGCTCAGATAGGCGAGGTCACCACTGTCGAGTCGGATACCCAGCATCTTTTCACCTCTTTTTTCCATCTCCTTAGCCACAATAATGGCATTGGGGATTCCTTTTTTCAGTGTATCGTAGGTATCTACCAATAGTACACATTTCTTAGGGAAAGCCAGGGAGAAAGCACGGAATGCCTCGAGTTCATCATCAAAGCTTTGAATCCAGGAATGGGCAAGTGTACCGGTGGATTCAATATCGTTCAGGCTGGCTGCCAGCAGGTTGGAGGTACTGTGGAATCCCCCTATGATAGCTGCCCTTGTTGCCTGAATACCTCCAATTCCCTGTGCACGGCGAAGGCCAAAATCTATTATCCTTTTGTCGCCTGCTGAGAACCTTACACGGGAGGCTTTGGTAGCTATCAGGGATTCAAAATTGATGGTGTTCAGTAAAAGAGTTTCCAACAACTGCGCCTCAATGATATTCCCATCAAGACGCATGACAGGTTCCACCGGAAAAACTATTTCGCCCTCCCTGGGTGCAAGTATACTTCCGTTGAAACGGAAATTCCTCAGGTATTCCAAAAAATCGGGGTGAAATCCGGCCTTGTGCAGGAATTCCAAATCCTTTTTATCAAACTCATAATGATTGAGCAGGTCAAGCAAATCCTGCAGACCTGCAAAAACCACATAGGCACCCTTGAAGGGCGGATTCCTGAAGAAATAATCAAAAGAGGCCATCATGTCTTTTTTCCCACTGAGGAAAAAAGCCTGGGCCATAGTGAGCTCGTAATGGTCAGTAAATAAGCCGGTTTTTCTGTTAAGAATATTCATTTTGGGCTTTTGGTTACTGCAAAGGTAGAAAATACCCCGCACTTCCTGAAAACAAACAGTCTTAAATTCCCAATTCCATCTGGAATTAAAGGTTCCAACTGTTATTTTCGGAGTCTGGTAAGCGGAGTATTGTTTAAATAACTGATATTGGTCTGTATTTAAATCTTGTGCTTCCACAGGTATTTGCTTACTCGAATTGTTCTGGCCGACTGAAATGGAGCCAGGTTCTATAATTTTTCGGAGGGTAAAACAAAGGCATATCTGAGAGTAAGTTCCAGTTGAATGGTAAATATATAACTGAACGGGTTATTCAGTCTAAAACCATCAAAAGCATACTGAGTGATTCCGTCTTTTTCAAGCACAGGTGAGATACCATCCCTAGAAGCATATTCAGAATATTATGCCCATCCACGGTATATGAGAATCATATCCGCAAAGAAAGACTCTTGGTCACGGTTTTCAAATAAGGATTTTCCCCTTTGCCCCGCCAGACTCCTGGCCTTGTGCTTATAACTATAACCGGCTGCCAATGCAGGTTTTGGACTGGATTCCCTTTTAATGTCCCACTGTGCATAATCACCATCCCTGGTAAATTCTCCAAAGGGCTGGAACTCCGTTTTCCCGGTATGGGTTAGACCGTTTAAGGAGGCAGGGGCATTTCTTCCTTCCCCGCTGGTCATTAAGGTTTTCAGGTGAACCTGGGCAGTGCTTATTGGAATGTAATAATTCAGGATAATACCAAAGACCCTGTCAATATTGAAGAAGGAGTTTAACTGTGACCTGTCAGTAGGCTGAAGATGCCCCGATGGGGTTATTTTTTCACGTTTACCTGCAGTTTTCCCTGTCCGAATCCGACAATGAAATGTTCATGGAATTGTTAAAAAACAATGGCATTTCTCATGATATGAGGAACAACGGATTCGTCATAATACTGGTCACTGCAGGAAAAGGAGAGTTGAAGGTAATATTTGAGTTTTGCCGGCAAACCCGGCCATACAATGCCTGAGCCTGAGGATTTTTGCTTCCACTTCACTGATGGAGAGGTTGCTTTCCGAAAGGGCGGTAAACCCCAGCCTGATTTGCAATCAGAGCCTGATATTGAGTCCATACACACTTTCGGGATCAAGAAAACCGAGTTTCTTATCGAAGCGGATTACCACACCCTAATCACGCGAAGAATGCTTTTAAAACTGAAGCAATAAAGAAAAAAAACAGAAAGCAATGGAGAAAGTAATGCTTATAGAAAATATTTTATGCCAAAAGCAGGATTTTGAAAGGCAGAGTCAAAAAACGGTAAAGCATGGTTTAAATGGCCGTTATCAGCCCTTGGGCTTAAGCTTCTCGTAAATTGAAATATTCATGAGAATCAAAAGTATGCCGTAGAATACATCCTCAACAGGAATGGTAAAAATGCGGATTGCCAGATTCTGACTGTCGTTGTACCATACTATTGGCTCCGGGGTAAAGGACCCTGTCAATATGCCATTCACAAACAGGAAGGCAATTATTAAAACTGTCCAGGCAAAATAGAAACGACCTAAGTATTTCGGACGGATGACCAGAAGGTGAAGCAGCAAAAATGCCGCAAGCAAAAGAAAAGTAACCGATGTGTAGATTTTTGAAAGATTCAGGACTCCAATCACAATAAGACCAAAGATAAGAATCCAGGATAAGGGCATAGCAATTTTTGCAAAATAATCCTTCTTAATATGATAATTCAGTGCCTCATAACTGAATATACAGGCGTAGGGAACAGTTATAAAAAACAGCCATTCTTCCAGTGGAAGGTTGACAATATTGATTCCGGTGAGATACCTTGGATTAAAACCCCATATGCCCCATTTGGTAAACAAAATATCCCAGACAATAAAAAACACCAGGGTTATCAGCATGGCTGGAAAAAAATACCTGAGTTTTTTGTAAAACTTAACATCACGGGAAAATGTAAAAAGGAAAGGAATAAGAATGGTGAAAATATTCACCATCAGGTAAAGGAATTTTTCCATTTCTACTGATTTTTATTTTTGAAAAACTCTTCTTTATAATATTTCCATGGAGCAACCAGAAATCCGTAATTCTTATGGCTGTGCGGGGTATGATGGTCCAGATGAGCCTTGATGGTTGCATTCAGGTAACGGTTTTGCATTTTACCGAAGATTTTTACACGCTGGTGCACCAGGATGTCATGAAAAAGAAAATAGGAGAATCCATAAACAGCAATTCCCAGTCCGAGGAAAAATCTGTAATCAAAGCTGGATGCTCCCAGCATGATAAGAATGATACTGGGTGCCGCAAAAAAAATGGCAAACACATCGTTCCATTCAATTTTTCTTCCGTCGCGCACATGGTGATCTTTGTGCAAGGCCCAAAGGAACCCATGCATAACATATTTATGGGTAAACCAGGCCATGAATTCCATGAAAAGAAATCCGCCTAAAACCAACAGAATTGCAAAATACCAGGTCATGATTTTATAAATTTAATTTAGTATAAATTAAAATAACAATTCAAAATAAAAAAAGCTTTCAAAACTTCATAACAGAATCGTAAACCCTGGGGAATGCTATTTTAAACCACACAGTATATTTCTGAGGGTAAGCATGAATATCCTGCCGGAGTTCATCCATATCTATCCATACCCAGGCATTTACCTCTTCGGGATTAATAACAGGTTCGTTATCATAGTTGCCAATAAACACATGGTCGAATTCATGTTCGGTAAGCCCGTTTTCAAAAGGTGCCCTGTAAATAAAGTCGAAATCTTTTTTAAGTTCACAGGTAAAGCCCATCTCTTCCTGCAGCCTTCTGCGGGCAGCTTCCTCAACAGTTTCTCCGGAGCGGGGGTGGGAGCAACAGGTATTTGTCCACAACCCGGGAGTGTGGTATTTCGTCAGAGCCCTCTGCTGAAGCAACAGTTGTTTTTGTGAGTTGAAAACAAATACTGAGAATGCCCTGTGAAGCACTGCCTTTTCGTGTGCTTCTGTCTTTCCCATCAATCCGAGTTCCTCATCCTTTTCATTTACTAATATTACCTGTTCTTCGTTCATGATAATTGTTCTAAAATTTAAAATAGGTTTGCATCAGCAAGAGATATTTTCTCCAATTGGAAACTCTAACTCTTTCGTTCAAAATCACTTCAGGGGGAAGTTTCTTAATTTTTCTGAAAAGTTCATAATAATAAATATAGGCAAGATAAACACCTCTGCGCACTCCTATGTGCAACTGCATGATACCTTTCAATGCATGTCTGAAGTCTTTTTCTATATCTGCTTCAATCTCCTTTTTGGTTGGTTCATCAAACTTTTCCAGGTTCACTCCGGGGAAGTAGGTTCTGCCCAGGGTATGGTAATCCGCCTTTAGATCGCGTAAAAAATTAATTTTCTGAAAGGCAGAACCCAGGCTCATGGCATTTGGTTTCAGCCGCTCATATTCTGCCGGGTTGCCATCCAGGAAAATTTTCAGGCACATGAGTCCTACCACCTCGGCTGAGCCAAGTATGTACTCCTTGTAACCTGATTCATCATACTTGCTATTTTCCAGGTCCATCTCCATACTCTTCAGAAAGGTTTCGAGCAGTTCACGGTCAATATCATACTTGTTGATTGTAGCCTGAAAACTATTCAGGATAGGATTCAGACTGATTTTTTGTTCAATGGCCTCATAGGTATCGGCACGAAATTTTTTAAGCAGATATTTCTTTTCATAACCGTGAAAGGTGTCCACAATTTCATCGGCAAACCTTACAAAACCATAGATGGCATATATGGGGAAATGATATTTTTTTGCAAAGACTTTTATACCTATTGAAAATGAGGTGCTGTATTTCAGAGTGGTCAATTTGCTGGTTTCAAAGGATATTTGATCAAAAAGTTCTTTCATGAAACTCCTTCATTTTTAAAAATTTCATTTGCCGAAACTAGACCGGAGATTATTGTAGGAGGTACCCCGGGGCCGGGTGTGGTAAGTTGTCCGGCAAAATAAAGATTTTTCAGTTTTTTGTGCTTAATACGCGGTTTTAAAATGGCTGTCTGCATGAGGGTGTTGCCCAATCCGTAGGCGTTTCCTTTATAAGCATTGTAATCTGCCGCAAAATCCCTGTGTGCATATATCCTTTTGTAAACTACATGGTTCTTAATATTTTGTCCTGTAAGATTTTCAAGACGAGAGAGCGCTTCCTCGTAATATTTTTCGCGCGTATCATCGGTATCGGGTATGCCGGGAGCAACCGGGATAAGAATCACAAGGTTTTCCATACCTTCGGGAGCTACTACAGGGTCTGTTTTTGAGGTACAGGAGATGTAAAGCAAGGGTTTTTCGGGCCATTTAGGTGTTTCAAAGATGGCGTTGGCATGTTGTTCAAAATCTTCATCAAAAATCAGGTTATGATGCTCCAGATTGTCCAGTCTTTTATTAACCCCTATGTAGAACAGGAGGGAGGAAGGGGCCATTTCACGGGAGTCCCAGTATTTGTCGGAATATTGCCTGAATTCTGACGGGAGGAGTTTTGTATCTATGTGATGGTAATCGGCACTGCCAAGCACATAATCTGCTTCTAATACCTTGTCACCAACGGCTACACCAGTTACCTTATTTCCACTTGTAAGAATCTTTTCCACGGGGCTGTCATACATAAACTGCACCCCTTTTTCTTCGGCCAGTTTTACAAAAGCCTCCACCACACTGAACATACCACCCATGGGATACCAGGTTCCCAGTTCCATGTCGGCATAGTTCATCAGGTTATAAAGTGCGGGGGTACGCCTGGGTGTGGCTCCCAGAAATATGACAGGGAAAGCAAGTACGGGATACAGACGGGGGTCCTTGAAATTTTTCATCACATACTTGTGCCAGGAGGTAAATACATGCAATTTGAATATGCCTGAGATCACCTCCCAGCTCATGTATTCAAAAATGGATTTTGCAGGCTTATAAACAAGGTTATTGATACCCAGGTTGTACTTATATTCTGCCTCTTTTAAAAACCTCTTTAGTTTACCACCACTGCCCGGTTCAATTTTTTCAAACAGGGCTGCCACATTCTCACTTCCGGTGGGTACATTGTAATACTCATCTATGCTGTAATAAATCTTGTAAGAGGGGTTGAGTCGCACCAGTTTATAATAATCTTTTACTGATTTACCAAACCGGCTGAAATAGGATTCAAACACATCGGGTAGCCAGTACCAGCTGGGTCCCAAATCAAAGAGAAATCCCTTTTCACTGTGGTTTCGGGCACGACCTCCCGGGATGGAATTTTTTTCAACAACTGTCACTGAAAAACCTTTGGAAGCCAGTGAAGTAGCAGCTGCCATTCCTGAAAATCCGGCACCGATTACAACAACTTTTTTCTGCATGAAATGAGTGATATAGTGTTGTTATAACAAAATTAACAAATACTTGTTCATGAAAAGGGAAACAAAAAATAGTTTTATTTGCATGAATTAGCTTTCTCATGCAATATAATGCAGATAACCCTTTAACGGAAATCAGGGAATTGCTTCCGGCAGGTTTTCGCACCTTTTCTTCAGGTTTGACAGGCCCCTCTCAAAATCGTCCCCCAGCATATTATCCAGGAACAAGCCAAACAACCTGCCAATAGGGAAGTTCAGCTCCCCGGAATTCACCCAGCGAACGATGGTTTTCCCGTCCTTTTCTTCAAATAGCCACAGGTCACTTGATTCCATCTGGTTGGGATATTCAAATACGAGTCTGTTCCTGATAAAGTCATTCGTACTGTATTCAACAAGAGTGAGGCTTCCTTTGCCAACTATTTTCCCGTCCCACCTCCACTGTGAACCCTGAGTACCGGCCTCACCAGTGATCTCGTTCTTTGCCTGGGGGTCGGTTTCTGACCATGGGTTCCACAACTGGTATTTTCTGAAATCAATCACCTGCTCATATACCTTGTCAACCGACTGGTTGATTTCTGTGGTTCTTTCAACATGGTAGGAGGAGGGAAGGAAGAATGCGATAAGGACAAGGGCAAGAATAATTCCTCCAATAATGATGAGGATATTTTTAGCCAGTTTCATTGGATTGTGTTTTTAATTACTTTTTAATATTGTTAAAGCCTGATTTGGGATGTAAATCCCTCTTGGGAAGGGTATTTCATTGTTATTTTCCCTGAATTTCCTGAAGATGGCAAAACAGAGGTCACTCTTGTTTCTTTTGATGCGGCTGATGAAGTCGGAAGCCCAGAAACGTAAAAGAAAATCTATGGAACTGTCTCCGCACCTGAAAAATAGTACCTTTGAGGCCGGGGATTTCAAAACACCCTTATTTTTGTCTGCCACCTCCAAAACAATTTTTTTCACCTTGTCGGGATCCTCCCTGTAGGAAACCCCAAACTCCAGGTTCAGCCACAACTTTCGACCATTGTGGTTCCAGTTGATTTCATGGGAGTTCATAAATTTGGAATCGGGTACAATTACCTTAATGTTATGATGGGTCTGAATGATGGTGGCCCTGGCTGAGATTTTTACAACAACTCCCGCAACTTTACCCACCTCAATCCGATCGCCAACCTTGATGGGTCTTTCAAAGAGAATGATTAATTCGCTGATGAAATTGTTCACAATGTGCTGCAAACCAAAACCGATACCTACTCCCAGGGCTCCAAAAAGTATAATTAAAGAGGTAAGGAAAATTCCCGAGGTTTGGAAAATGATGATTAGACCAATGAAAACCACCAGGTATTTCACAATCTTCCCGACTGCAATACTCACCCAAAGATCAATTTTTCGGGGTAACAGAATACGGTGTACCAGTATTCTTGTTAAAATCCCGGTGAAGAAGAAAAGCAAAAATATGGATTTCAGGAAAAGCAGAATGGACAGTGAACTAAACCTTGAACTGCCAGTACTGAGCACAGGGACATTCAGTGCATCGTATACTTTTCGGAAAAAGTCGGCAATTCCTGATTCTGATATCAACATGATTGAATATTTTCTTTAAAAAATACAAAAAAATGCCGGAAATATAAAACCCCTGATTTTACAGGGGTTTCAGCTCGTAATTATTTGCTTTTCAACCTTTCGGCAGCTTCCTTTTTTATATATCCCAGGATGAGCAGTTCAGCACTGGCATAATTTGTAGCCAGGGGGATGTTATTCATATTGCATGTTTCAAGAAGAATCCTGATGTCTTCATGATGAGGCTGCGATACCTTGTGATCCCTGAAAAAGATGACCAAATCGATCTCCCCTTTTCCAATCATTTGCGTAATCTGCTGATATCCTCCTGATTTGCCGGGACTAAGATGCTGAACTTTAATACTTGCTTTTTCAACATATTCGGCAGTGCGCCCGGTCGCAATCAGGTTAACTCCCGGCAGCCAGTCTTTTCTCTCCTTTAAAAACCTGACTATTTCAGGCTTTTTATCATCGTGGGCAATAATGACTATATTATCCATTTGAATTGCAGGTTTTCTGATATGTAAAATTAACATTCTCCTGTTAAAAAATGACTTTTATTTATACAAATTTGTGCCGGGTCAGGCAGGCGCAACATTGCTTACGCCCCTTTGGGGCTGTTTTGTTGCCCTTTCAGGGATGGTTTTATACCCTTGCAGGGTTAATTTTATGAGATTCTTAACCCTACAACCCCAATAATAATAAACATCACAGAAATCATTCTCCACATGGTGGCCGGGTCATTAAAAAATAGAATCCCTATCAGGAAAGCCCCTGTTGCACCTATGCCTGTCCAAACAGCATAAGCTGTACCCATTGGGATTTCACGCTGTGCCAGGTAAAGAAATAACACACTCAGAGCCATAGGTACAACTACAAAAATAATCCATGAAATTTTATGACCTGTGGTCTGGGAGAGTTTGAAATCCAAAGGCCAGCCTATCTCAAATATTCCTGCGATAAAAAGTTAAAACCATGCAATATTATGGTGAAATTTTAAACAGGGAAGGAGCCAAAAAATTTCCGGATTCCCCTGTGAAATTTGTGTATACTTTTTACCGGCTCTGCATACATGTACATGCATTCCCCGGTGATTAAGGTGAGTTTGTTTTCTTCGGCAACCTTAACTGCTTCGGCTGTATCCGACATCTGTTGAATCCAAACCTGCTGTATCCCCCTTTTTGCAGCTTCTTCAACCAATTGTTTGGTTTGACCCTGCTTGGTGACAATGTAAAGCTTTTTTATATGTTCCGGAAGTGAATAAATATCAGGGTAAGTTTTAATATCATCAATTTGCCCAGCGTTGGGATTGACAGGGTAAAGTTTGAATCCCCTGTCTTTTAAATCCTTAAAAATCAGGTAACCAAACTTACTTTTGTTACGTGATACACCTGCAATGGCAAATTCTTTGCCGTCCAGAAAATCGAGAATGGGTTGAATTTGTTTTTTCATTCTATTTCCAACAATAATTTTTGATTCTTACAAAGCTTTAGTTTCAAAAGTAGAAAAATCTTAATTTTCAAAAGTTAAATAATTGTATATTATCGGAAGAAAACGTAATTAAAAAGAAATAGGCGTATCATTATATATACAGATATTCGGATTTAAAAATCAAAAGACCCTCTTGGGCCTGTTATCATTTAATATAGGAAACTCAACATGAATCAGAATAATACAAATAATCAAAACTCCGGTTCAGACTGGATGGCGATTATATCAAAATACAATTTTCCCGACCCCGCAAAAAGTTGGTGACGAGTTATCAATTCAGTAGTTCCCTATATAGGTCTCTGTTTTTTAATGTATTACAGCTTGGAAATTTCCTACTTGCTTACATTGGGATTGTCGGTTTTAGCAGCCGGTTTTTTGGTGCGGATTTTTATAATTTTTCATGATTGTGGCCATGGCTCCTTTTTTAAGTCTGATTTGCTTAACCGCCTGGTTGGTATCCCCATGGGTTTAATGGTTTTTACACCTTACCATCGCTGGCACCCTGATCACAAACAGCACCACGCCACGGTTGGAAATCTTGACAAAAGTGGAATTGGCTATGTAAAAACACTCACTGCAGAGGAATACAGCAAACTTTCGCGATGGGGCAAATACAGTTACCGTTTTACAGGCATCCTTTGTTTTTGCCGGCCATTGCGCCTATCCGTCTGTTTCTCATACAGCACCGGATTCCCAAGTCCTACATGAATGCAAAACAGCATACTTACGTACAATTATCCAATGCAGCCAATGTGATTGGAATTTTACTGTTGATGGTGTGGATTGGCTGGAAGGCTTACCTGCTGATTCAGCTACCCGTAATTTCACTGGGTGCAATAGCAGGCGTATGGCTGTTTTATGTGCAGCATCAGTTTGAACATGTGGTTTGGAAACGCAAGGAGGAATGGGATTACAAAACCATTGCCCTGGAAGGAAGCTCATTTTTCAAATTGCCAAAACTCCTTCAGTGGTTTACCAGCAATATTGGCTTTCACCATAATCACCACCTGAGCCCCAAAATACCGAATTACAAACTTCCGGTTTGCCATAGGGAAAACCCTTTATTCCGGGAGATAAAACCAATAACCCTTTGATCCAGTTTTAAATCCCTGCGCTTACGCCTGTGGGATGAAAGCAGGAATAAACTAATTGGTTTTTCGGAACTGAGAATGAAGAAAGCCAGGGTCAGGGTTTGATTATTGAGTTGTTCAGGGATTGAGGCGTTATATAATGTTTCTGGGTTGCTTTTTTATTGTTGAGGGGTTGAGGCGTTACGTCATTGATCCTGGTATGGCGGGAGTTGAGTTGTATTGCTTTTTCCTTTTCTTTTTTGCGAAATTCACTATTTTTGAACCTCATGTTTAATTCCAACCTGTAAATTTTAGTGTCATGAAAATTCTGAGAATCCTATTTTTATTCGTTGTTACAGCAACACTTAATCTCTCTGCGCAGTTTCCAGGTAATGAAGGGAAGAGACTTCTTTCAGCCGAAGTCTTATGGGAAATGAAACGCATTGGCTCACCGGTCATCTCCCCCGATGGGAAATGGGTGGTTGCCCCGGTAACACGTTATACCATGGCCGATGACAAAAGCCATACCGATTTATGGTTGTTTGCAACCGATGGCTCATTGCAGAGACAACTTACCGTAACCGGTTATGCCGACGGGCAACCCGTGTTCAGTCCCGATGGTTCCAGGCTTGCCTTCGTGAGCCGCCGCGATGGGGACGATGCCTCCCAGGTATATATATTGCCCATGAACCAGCCGGGTGAAGCCATGAGACTTACCGAAGTGCCCACCGGGGTGAGTGCACCCAAATGGGCTGGCAATCATATTTATTTCATTTCCAGGGTGTGGCCCGGGAAAACATGGGAAGAAATGGCCGCACAGGTGAAGAAGAACAGAGAATCCAAAATGTCAGCCCGTACATGGAATGCCCTGCCCAACAGTTTCTGGGATCACTGGATTGATGAGGAAAGGCAGGCTCACCTGTTCAGGATTTCTGAAAGAGGTGGTGCAGTAGAAACCATTACCCAGCCCACAGGTTGGGAACTGACAAGACAATCCCAGGGAGGCGGCAGTTATGATGTTTCACCTGATGGATCTCTGGTCGCCTTTGTGGCAGATAGTAAAAGGGACGGGGTAAATCCTAAAAACGATATTTTTATTGTAAAACCTGGCAGTACCGAGGCAAAAAGTATCTCTGATGCAAATGCTTCCAATGATGGCAACCCGCTTTTCAGTCCCGATGGCAGACGTCTGGCATTCAACAGGCAGATGATCAAGGGTTTTTACGGGGATAAAAGCAGGTTGTTTATTCATGAAATTGCTTCAGGCAGGCAGCAGGAGTATTATTCCGACTGGGACAGATCTGTGGATGGTTTCATCTGGTTACCCGATGGTTCCGGCTTCTTTGCCTCGATTGACGATGCAGCAACCAACCGCATCTATCACCTTGACCTGAAAGCAAAAGCTCCCCGTGCCATTACTGCAAATACTGATTTTGGCAGCCTTTCTCTCTCAAAAAACGGGGTTCTTGTGGCAGCTAACCAGAGTTTCTTGCATCCCGTGAGACTGGTGATTGTGAATCCAAGAAACGGGCAAACACGCAGGATTGAGAATATCAACGATGATGTGTATGCCGATGTGGAACTGGGTACCTACGAATCTGTTAACTATAAAGGTGCTAATGGTAAAGACATTCAGATGTGGGTACATTATCCACCGGGATTCGATAAAAACAAAAAATATCCCCTTTTCCTGCTCATTCATGGTGGACCACATGGAGGTGTGACCGATGCATTTACCTTCCGCTGGAATGCACAAACTTTTGCCTCGTGGGGGTATGTGGTGGCATGGCACAATTTTCATGGATCATCAGGATTCGGACAGGATTTTACCGACGCCATCAATCCCGACTGGATGACTTTGCCCTATGAAGACACCAGGAAGGCTGCCGAATGGTTTGCACAAAAACCTTGGATTGACACCGGGCGAATGGTGGCCGGCGGAGGCAGTTACGGTGGTTACCTTTCCAGTATTCTGGTAGGGAAGGAGCACCCTTTCAAAACCCTTGTCATTCACGCGGCAGTATACAATTTCTACACCATGATGGCAGGAGACTTTGCCGTTCATGCAACCCGTTTTGGCGACTATTGGGAGAATCCTGAGATTTACCAGAAGTTTTCCCCGCATTATTATGCCAAAAATTTTAAAACGCCCAGCCTGATTATTCATGGCCAACTGGATTACAGGGTTCCCGTGGGACAGGCCTTTGAGTTGTTCCGCACCCTGCAGCACATGGGCATTGACTCCAAGCTGATTTACTATCCTGATGAAAACCACTGGATACTCAAACCCAACAACTCCATTTACTGGTACCAGCAGGTGAGGGAATGGATTGGCAAATATGCCGAGCCGGGAGGGAAATAATAAAAAGGTAGTTTTTTAATAGTTGTAGTGCTTCCCCTGCTGTTGGCGGGGGAAGTTTTTTAATAGTCCTGTAGATTCCTCGCTCCGGGCTTGCTCGTAATCCCTCCTCGTGAAACCTATTAATTAAAAAGCACCTGCGGTTTTACCTGCAGGTGCTTTTTAAATTAGTGACCCCGGAGGGATTCAAACCCCCAACCTCCTGATCCGTAGTCAGGTGCTCTATTCAGTTAAGCTACGGAGCCGATTTGTGGCTGCAAATATAGACAAATTCTATCAATACCACAATGAAAACAAAACGGTTTTTTGCTATTTGGTCGGCCTGTAAAACCACATCTTACCGGATTGTACTGTGTTGAGATCGAGATTGGAAAGACCAACAGTCCTGCCACTGAAACCTGTATTCTGATGCGCCAGCTCAAAAACATCCCTGTCAATTACCCTGTAAACTATGGCGGTGTGATGGTTCATTGTCTCCGTGGTAATCATGTTGCCTGCACTATATTTCACATTCACGTTTTTAAACTGTATGATATCACCGGGCAGGATTTTGTCCTTTTTCGGGTTAAGCAGTTTTCCATACACGTACTCTCCATCCCACCTGGCCCCAATACGTGTGAGCGCCTGGTTCGCAAGGTCCCAGCATTCACCACGGTCCACCTGCTGGCCAATCACACTGGTTACATAGTCAATGATTTTCTGGTTCAGGTCAGGAAGCTTTTGCTGAGCCTGTATATTACTTACCAGAAAAAATACTGCAATAATCAGGAGAATATTCTTCATAAAATAATTTCTTTTTCAAACGGATAGGAATTTGTTTTATGATTTGTACGGAGATTTGGAAAAAAAGTTTTTAAAGTTAAAAAGTTCCTAAAGTACTCGGAGTGCTTAAGGTGCGATGAATATAATGAAATTGTTCAGAGCACAGGGAGAGTGTGCGAGTGAAGCGGGAATATGACTTTCCCAATACTCCAATTATCCTTCGTTTATGGAAATTGTTTTACGGAAATTGTGAGTTGTTTAATTGGTTTAGGGTATAACCTAATCCACAACAATTTTCCCTTCTCCGTTTCCCATGACCTTACCAATAATTGCTGCATGAGAATAACCAGCCTGGTGCAATTCTGGAAGGATACTTGTGGCAGACTTTTCATCAAGGGTAAACAACAGTCCACCGGAAGTCTGAGCATCACAAATAAGAGTTCTGAGCACATCTGAAATCCGGTTATTCCATGCTGTAAATCCGGCTGCAAATTCCATATTATTTTTTGTGCCGCCTGGTACAATTCCGGCTGCTGCGAATTGCTCTGCATCAGAAAGTATTGGTATATTATTCGCATTAAGGGAAATGTCAAGGTTTGTACCCCGGATCATTTCATGCAGGTGACCAGCCAATCCAAAACCAGTTACGTCTGTACAAGCCGAAATATCATATCCTGAAAGAATTTCTGCCGCCTGTTTATTGAGCAGGCTCATTGTCTCAGTCAGGGTTTTTTCTGTACCGGAATCCAGGAGTTTTCGCTTCATGGCCGTACAGAGGATTCCGGTTCCGATGGGTTTGGTCAGGATGAGCAGATCACCTGGTTTAGCACCCCTGTTTCTCAAAACTTTCCTGGGGTGAACAGTGCCAATAACACACATACCGAATTTAGGCTCTATATCATCAATGGTATGTCCGCCAAGAATTGGTATTCCGGCCTCCTGCACTTTGGCCTGCGCACCCCTGAGAATTTCCTGAAGTATAACATATGGCAGCCTGGTGGAAGGAAAAGCAACTATGTTCAGGGCGAAGAGGGGTTTTGCACCCATGGCATAAATATCGCTCAGCGCATTGGCAGCGGCAATGGCACCAAAAGAAGAGGGATCGTCAACAACCGGTGTAAAGAAATCTACCGTTACCACGGCAGCAAGTACATCCGATAGTTTCATTACGGCTGCATCGTCTGAAGTATCAGAGCCAACCAGTATGTTTGGATCGACCGGAACGGGCAGATCAGCCAGAATTTTCTCCAGCACCTGGGGTTTCATCTTGCAGGCACAGCCAAGGCCCTGCGTAAAACGGGTCAGGGGAAAGTCCTTCAGGTTTACCCCATTGAAGAAATTTCCGGGACTTTCCGTCTGCAATTCAGTCACAGTCTCTGTAATGATTTCAATGGCTTTGTCAATCTGCCCAGGTGTATTAAACTTTCCCATGGAGAAACGCAATGTGCCCATGGCTATCTCAAGGGGAATGTGCATGGCTGACAGGACAGGGGAGATATTTGCTGATTCGGAGTGGCAGGCTGCACCTGCTGAGGCAGCAATCCCTTTTGCCTCAAGGGCTGAAAGCAACAGGTTGGCTTCCATGTTGGGAAAGCTGATATTCAGGGTATTGGGCAGCCTTTTATCTGGATGGCCGTTTATTTTCGCATGAGGAAGTTTTCTCAGTATACCCTGCTCCAGTTGTTTACGGAGAGAGAGAAGGTGACTTCTGGTTTCGTCAAACTTATTTTTGGCAATTTCACAGGCTTTGCCCATACCTGCAATCTCCATGATGTTTTCCGTTCCGGCCCTCAGGTTTTGCTCATGATCAGCCCCGTGCTGAATTTTCAGAGGTTTACATCCGCTTCGTATGTAAAGCACCCCTACTCCTTTTGGAGCATAGAACTTATGTCCTGCCAGGGAAAGCATATCTGCATTCAGTTGTTTAACATCCACCGGAATTTTTCCTGCACTTTGTGCAGCATCTGTATGGAAAAGAATATCGTGTTTTTTTGCAATGGCCGCCAGCTCCTCAATTGGTTGTAAGGTTCCCGTCTCGTTGTTGGCATGCATGATGCTAATCAGGATGGTTTGCGGCGTAATAGCTTTTTTCAGATCCTTGGGGTGAACCATGCCAAATTCATCTACTGGCAGCCAGGTAATTCTGAATCCCTCATTTTCCAGAAACCTGCATACTTCTGTAACAGCAGGGTGTTCTACCTGCGAGGTGATGATATGGTTCCCCTTTTGCCTGAGTGAATAGGCTGCTCCTTTGAGGGCCAGGTTATTGGATTCAGTTCCTCCGCTGGTAAAAACAATTTCGGAAGGAGAACAGTTGAGAAAACCTGCAACCTGAAGTCGCGCTTTCTCAACGGCTTTTTTTGCCTGTGCTCCAAACCAGTGTGAACTACTGGGGTTGCCAAAAGTCCCGAAAAGAAATGGTTTCATTGTTTCTGCAACGGCAGGGTCGAGTGGGGTAGTGGCATTGTAATCCAGGTAAATTTTACCGTTTTCTTCCATAACAGGGAATTTTTAGTAAAGGTAAAAAGTTTTGGTTGAGATAGGAGGGAACGGTCTATGGACCATGGTCTATTGACTTTTTTCATAATACCTGCAAAACTCCTTAATCGGACAGATATGGCATTTGGGTTTGCGGGCTATGCAGACGTATCGTCCGTGCAGGATGAGCCAGTGATGTGCCCTGGGGATGAGTTCTTCCGGAATGTGTTTGATGAGCTGCAATTCTGCCGCCAGTGGTGATTTTGCATTTGTAGTCAAGCCAATGCGGTTGGCAACCCTGAACACATGCGTGTCCACTGCCATGGCAGGCTGGTTGAATATCACCGATGCTATCACATTGGCGGTTTTTCGTCCCACCCCGGGCAGTTTTTCCAGTTTACGGGGGTCTTCGGGAAGTACTCCGCCAAACTCTCCGGTAAGCATTTTCGCCATACCCAACAGGTTTTTGGATTTGTTGTTGGGGTAGGAGCAACTTCTGATGTATTCAAATATCTCCTTAGCGGTGGCCTGCGCCAGGACATCAGCCGAGGGGAACCGCTTAAAAAAGGCCGGAGTGATCATATTGACCCTCTTATCTGTACACTGTGCCGAAAGTATTACTGCTACGATCAGCTCGTAAGGATCAGTATATTCCAGTTCGGTATTTACATCGGGCTGGTTTTTCTGAAAGTACTCAAGAATCAGTTTGTATCGCTCCTTAGTTGTCATATAGAGGGTTTGTAATGGATAAAGATAGGAACTTTTTGTTAATGTGCCCCCATCCAAAACCCTTCCTCCTGAGCGGTGGAAGGGGTTTTAAAGCGGGTGACAGAATTCACATGGCGGATAGTACTTATTGCTTACCTTTGCCCTCAAATCAATTTTTATGATATCTGCCTTCCAGGTTGAGGGAATCTCCAAATCGTATGGTACAAGGGTACTTTTCACTGATTTTTATTTTTCCCTTGGAGTGGGTGAGAAGGCAGCTCTGATAGCCCGGAACGGTACGGGAAAAACTACCATACTGAATATACTTGCCGGAAAAGAAACTCCTGACAAGGGTGAAGTCATATACAGGAAAGATCAACGCCTGGCCTATCTTAGCCAGGATCCTCTTTTTGACACCCGATTGACGGTCTTTGATACGGTATTTGCCAACAGTGGCGAAATTGCCAGACTTATTGGGGAATACGAGAAGGCTGTTAAACATGACGACCAGGAGCTTATTGAGAAGCTTATGCCCCAGATGGATGCTTCCGATGCCTGGAACCATGAGGTAAGGATTCGCAGCATTTTATCGGTACTGAAAATGGAGGAATTAGACAGGAAGGTGAGTGAGCTTTCGGGTGGGCAGAAAAAGCGCCTTGCACTTGCAGCAGCCCTTGTGAATGAGCCGGATATTCTTTTACTGGACGAACCTACAAACCACCTGGATGTGGAGATGACCGAATGGCTGGAGAATTATCTTCAGAAAATGAACAGTACCATGCTCATGGTAACCCATGACAGGTACTTCCTGGACAATGTTTGTAACATGATTTTTGAAATCGACCAGGGGAAGGTCTGGCGTTATAATGGCAATTATTCCTACTTCCTGGAAAAAAGGGCTGAGCGGATTGCAAATTTTGAGTCGGAGGTGGAAAAATCCAAAAATCTGATGCGAAAGGAACTGGAGTGGATACGCCGGCAGCCAAAGGCGAGAACCACCAAGTCCAGGTCACGCATTGATGCCTTTTATGATTTGCAGGAGAAAGTATCCCAAAAAAGGGATGAACGGCAGTTAAAAATTAGTGTAAAGGAAACCAGGCAGGGGAGGAAAATAGCAGAAATCCATGGCCTCACAAAATCTTATGATGAACAAAGTCTGATAAGTGATTTCTCCTACATTTTTACTCCGGGGGAGAAAATTGGCCTGGTTGGCAAAAATGGTACCGGAAAAACCACCTTTCTGAATCTTCTTACCGGGATTCTTTCACCCGATAAGGGAAGAATAGACGTAGGGGAGACCATTAAGTTCGGGTTTTACAGGCAGGAGGGAATGAATTTCAGAGAGGACCAGAAGGCGATTGATATTGCAAGGGAAATAGCTGAAGTAGTTAACCTGTCAGATGGAAAGCAGGTTGGGGTGTCACAGTTTATGACCCGTTTTTTGTTCCCTCCCGAATTGCAGCATTCATACGTGGCAAAATTGAGCGGAGGGGAAAGGAAAAGACTATACCTGCTAACGGTGCTGATGAAAAGTCCTAACTTTTTAATCCTTGATGAGCCAACCAATGATCTGGATATTACCACCCTGCAGGTTCTGGAAGAATATCTGGCCGACTTTAAGGGCTGCTTGCTGGTGGTTTCGCACGACCGTTTTTTTATGGACAAGGTAATAGATCATCTTTTCGTATTCAGCGGGAAGGGTGACATTCGTATTTTCCCCGGGAATTATTCAGTTTACCGGCAATCTGAAGAATATGAGAATTTGAACATTCAGTCATCGATTTTACAGCAAAATTTAAGAGCTCCAAAAGAAAAGAAAAAGGAAAAACCAGTTAGATTATCATTCAATGAAAAGAGGGAATTGGAAACATTGGAAACGGAAATAGTACATTTGGAAAAAGAAAAAGCAGATTTGGAAACTTCTTTATCCTCCGGCATACTTAGCGCCAAAGAATTGACTGAGAAATCACAAAGGATTGGGGAAGTTATTCAATCAATTAATATGAAAACCAGTCGTTGGATGGAGTTAAGTGATAGGTCATAAAACTGCCCCTATTCCGAATCTTTTGACATGTGTCACAGTCCAGCCTTTCTTCAGGCAGGCAACAAAAGAGATTCTTCGCTGCGCTCAGAATGACAAATGTTTCGGGTAGCACTCCGGGTTCTTGTCATGCTGAATATAGTGATGCATCTTTCTTGAAAAATCGTACAGATTCTTCGCTAGGCTCAGAATGACAATGATGAAAGAATGCCTGACCTTTTCTTGTCATGCTGAATGCAATGAAGCATCTCTTTTTAAGAATCTTACAGATTCCTCTCTACGTTAGGTAAGACAAGATAAAAAAGCCTTATTCCGCAGCCCTTCTAGGCAGCAGTTGGTCGCGCTGGGCGGTATGGTAGACAAAAACAGCCACTACAGTTGCAATCTGCTTCATGTCTTCAATTGACATGCGCTCGTATGTATCCATGTTGGTATGGTAACCCCTGCCATAATCCAGCCTGTCCTGAATGAAAGGCAATCCATTCACTCCTGCAGAATTGAAAGAAACATGGTCGGAACCACCTGAACTGCGCGGAGAAACTGTGGTTACACCCAAATCTTCCAAAGGTTTAATCCATGCCTCAAATATAGGAGTCAGGGCATCATTCCCCATCGTATATATGCCCCGTATCTTTCCTGATCCGTAATCAATGTTGTAGTAGGCCGAAAACTTATCGAAGCCCGGTTTTTTAATTTCGTTGTCAAAAAGGTAATCCCTTACGTAACCTCTGGCACCCAGCAGTCCCTGCTCTTCTGATCCCCAGAGACCAATTTTAATGGTCCTGCGCGGTTTAACGCCAATGGCTTTTAGAATCCTCATGGCTTCCATCATAACAACCACCCCTGCACCGTTGTCATTTCCGCCACCTACATGCCAGGTGTCAATATGGGCGCCAATCATCACCACCTGGTTTTTCAGTCTCCTGTCGGTACCCGGTATTTCTCCAATCACATTGTAACCCATCAGGTCATCTTCAAGGAATCGGTTCCTGATTTCCAACTCAATTTCCACATCAATGCCCCTTTCAAGAAGTCTCACCATGCGGGCATGATGTTCGTAGGTCATGTCAACTTGTGGCAGGGGATTCTCAACTGTGCGGGATCCACCTGCTGATCTGACTGTGCCAAATGATCCACTGGAATTGATGATGGCGGCAACACCTTCTTCCTTCAGGAATTCGTTAATCTGGTTGGTCATTTCCCTTATGGCTGCAAAATCTACGAAATCCCTCATCCTTCGTCCTCCTTGTTGTTGTTCAGGAAGGGACCTCAGGTTTTCCAACTGCTCATCTGTAAATCGGCTTGCCATTGGTTCAAAAGAAATCGGAAGATCCTTGGCGATGGGACTGGTCACTACCTTCCCCTGCAGTTTTCCGCGGTATTTTTCAAAATCATCGGTGTTTTTAATGTCCAAAACAACCACATTTGTGCGAATGAGTCCGTTGGTGCTTCCCGACCATGCCTGCGGAACTGCAATCAGTGGCTGGTAATAGGGGGAGGTCATTGCGATATAGAATTTTTCATTTTCCCAACCTTTACCGAATTCGCCCCATGGTTCAATTCTTACATTGGAGAGACCTATTTCCTGAAGTTGACTTTTTGCCCATTGATTGGCTTTTGCAAGTTGTGATGAACCGGATAGCCTGGGACCAATAGCATCAACGAGTTGAATGGTAAACTCATTAATTCCGGAATTCTGGTAGCCTTCCTGTTTGATTTGCTCAATGACCTTTAAATCAACTTTTTCAACCTGAGCATGAATAACAATTGGTGCGATCCACAGGAAAATGATAAACAGCCTTAGAAATAATTTCATAATCAAACTTTAAGCTGGTGAATATTATGGAGCTGAAAGTAGCAAAAATATTAAATCAAGGCTTATCAAGCCGATAAATAAACCCTGGATAATTTGTTCAAAAATTTGGTTTACAGTACTTTAAGCAGGTTCTTAAAAAATCTTAAAATTTATCTACCTGCACTTCTGCCTGAAATTATTGATTGCGTTAGCATTACCAATCCCGGCTCCTTTTTTCCAGTCCTGGCATGCCTTGTTCATATCTCCTAATTTTTCCCAGGTATTCCCCCTTTCTGAATAAGTAACAGCAATTCCAGGTGCCAGATTCAATGACTCAGTAAAGGCTTCGATCGCACCGCGGTAATTTTTAAGTCCATACCTGGCCTGTCCAAGGTAAAAAAAGACTTTCCCGGGATTGGTGGTGGTACCTGTAGCCAGCACGAAATCACCTTCGGCTGCCTGGTAATTTTTATAGGAAAGATGCAGTACACCTCGCAGATTGTAGGCTTCAGTAAAAGAGGGGTTGATTTCGATAGCCATATTTGCATCAACCAGAGCCAAAGAGTAATCTTCCCTTCTTTGATGGATTTTTGCCCTGTGAAAATATCCTTTATAAGAACGGGGAGATAACTGAATATGTTTGTCCATGTCTCTGAGAGCAGCATCCATTTCCCACATCTCACTACGCAGGATTCCACGCAGGAGAAAAGCCTCTGCATTATCTGGCTGAATGTCAATCGCCCTGCTGTAACTTCTCAGGGCAGCAGAATAATCAGGCAAGGATCGTCTTAGCATAATTTTACCGATCTCAATATGTGCCTCAGCCATAAGAGGGTTAATATTGATTGCCTGCTGAAAATCCCTGTAGGCCGGTTCATAATCAGACATTGCAGCATTTGTCATTCCACGCGAGAAATAGGCTTTAGCGTGATACTTATCCCTTTCAATTGCTGTTGAAAAACTCTCTATAGCTTTAATAAAACGCATTTCGGTGAGGTGTACAAGTCCATCCTGATAATGAATTTCAGCTTTTTTATTTACACCGCAGGCTGAAACAATATGGGAAAGGAGAATATAAATAATTAGAGTCCATCGCATGGGTATACTTTTAAGTAAATGAATGAATTCTTGCAGTCCAGATTTTTGATGTAAGGGGCTTTATTTTAAACCTATCATCAATCCTCAGACCAACCACCCAGACAATTTTATTACCTGAAGCCAGTACCCATGTATTTTCCTTTTCAATCAACGAAAGCTTTTTATCAATAAAGAAATCACTCAGTTTTTTGAGTCCCTGCAGTCCAAGTGGTTGAAAATAGTCTCCCTTTTGCCATTTTCTCAGTATGAGCGGGAAGTGCAATTGATGATAATCCAGGCAGGCGATCGATGAATCTTCGGGAATGATAAAACCCTCGTTTCTGTTCATAATTTTAAAGGAAAGATGCAAGGGATGTGTTAATTCAAAGATGTCTTCATCAATATAATACCTGGTTTCCATTGCTGCATCCCGCCGGGCAAGCAGGAATACCTCCCTGTCTTTTACCAGTTTGTGGGTGGAGGAGTAAAATACTTTTCCGGGCAGGGCATCAAAAGCCTGGATCACCTGGTGAATGATTCCGGGCGAAAAACCGAACGAAGAGAGGTAATCATGGAGAAACAAAGATGGATTATCCAGTTCCTTTAGGGCAGGAATGCTGATTCGTGTTTCTCCTGGTAGGATCTCTATAGCTTTACTCTGAATGCGCTCCATCTCTTTCAGAAAAACGGACTTTACCTGGTTCAGGTTTTCAATAAGGTTTCCTGCTGTTTCGGTAAAAGACGGGTTTAATTCTCTGAAGAGGGGTATAATTTTGTGACGAATGAAATTTCTCCTGTATTTCTCGTCGGTATTGGTGGAATCTTCACGGAATGAAATTCTGTTTTTTGTTGCATAATCCAGGATTTCCTCTCTTCTGGCGAAAATCAGGGGTCTGATAATATGACCCGATTGAAGTGGTATTCCTGTAAGCCCTTTGATTCCGGTGCCACGAGCCATATTCAACAGCATGGTTTCCAGATTGTCGTCCATGTTATGAGCTATGGCAATATAGGAAAAATCACAATCGCTTCTTATCTGCTCCATCCATTCATACCTGAGTTCCCTTGCAGCCATTTGAATAGAAATTTTTCTTGCACGGGCATACTCGTCAGTCTTAAAAAATTCAATGAAAAAGGGCAGGTTGTATCTGGTTGCCGTTTTCCTTACCAGGTCCTCGTCCTCATCGGATTCTTTCCCCCGTAAACCAAAGTTGCAATGGGCCACAACGGCCTTATAATCCGATGCATGAATCAGGTTCAGCAATACCATGGAGTCAACACCACCGCTAACTGCCACAAGGATTTTTGACCCAGAGGGAATGGAAAAGTTACTTTGGATGAATTCCTGAAAACGGTTCAGCATGAGATTTTTTTTGCAATTTACGAAAACCAACTTTACTCTTTCTTTTTTGGCGCATTATTGCTTGTCCAGAATGGAGGGATTGAGAACTTTCAACATTCCCCTGGCCTTAAGAAGGCATTCTTGGTATTCCTTCAGGGCAACTGATGCCCATGTGATTGCTCCGCCTACGTGAAAGGACAGGTACCCGGTATCCATATTGTATAAAATACTGCGGATTACCACATTGAAATCAAAATCCCCTTCCGGGGTCACATATCCCACGGAGCCGGAATATAGACCCCTTTTCGATTTTTCATATTTTTCAATCAATTCCATTGCCCTTATTTTGGGTGCACCTGTCATAGAGCCCATGGGAAAACATGTTTTCAGAATTTCGGTCCAATGGTACGAGGGTTTAAACTCTGAGCTGATGGTTGAGATCATCTGGTGAACATGCGGGAAGGTGTAAATCCCGCATAATTCTTCAACAATTACACTGCCTTTCATTGCTGTTCTGGAAAGGTCATTTCTTACAAGGTCGGTTATCATTATATTTTCTGATCTTTCCTTCGGATCGTTTTCCAGTATTTTCCTTATTTCCGCATCTTCTGCGCGTGTGCCTCCCCGCGGAGAGGTACCCTTTATTGGCTGTGATATGATTTTATTTCCCATTTTTTTCAAAAACCGCTCAGGGCTTGAACAAAGCAGAAATCTGTTTTGGTTACTGTACCAACAGGAAAAGGGGGCAGGTGATACCTGCTGAAGTTTCAGGTAGGCAGCAGCCGGTTCAATTACTGATTTTTCACAGCAGAACTCCTGGCAAAGGTTAGCTTCATAAATATCCCCTCTTTTTATATGTTTTCTAAGGTTCTCCACCGATTCCAGGTAATCCTGCCTTTGCATTACTGAACGAATATTCAGGGAGTATCCTGGCAATTCAACAGGGAGCTCAGTCTGGCATATTTCATCAAATAATTTCAGGATTTTCTCCTTACTGCTTCTTTCAGGATGATAATGAATTTCCAGGTTATGTTCATTCAAAATGAAGACCTGCTCCGGCTGAAAAAAATGAAGCTCCGGGAAACCTAATGAATCAGGATTTTCTGATTTCAGGTTTTCAAGCTCGTTTTTCAAATCATATGTGAGATAACCAAAAAGCCAGTCTTTGGTTTCATCATGAAAAGAAGCCAGTTGCTCTATTTTCCCTGATGAAGGAGTTATTTCACGGATTTTTCCCGCGGCCGCTAAACAGCCGAAAGCAGAATATGTAAGGGAACCGGCAAATAATTCAGGATGGGAATCCAGGAAAGCCGATGGAGAGAACCTGCTTATCCAGAGAAAAAGCCGGTCCTTCAATCCCGGGATTTTTTCAGTGCTGAATATTTCTTTTTCTCTTTGCATTCTATTTCTTTGAACAGTAATAATTACCTGAAGATGTATATCTCAGGTTTCTGCAGGCGAAAAACATCTGGTTGCCTTGCTCTGTCCGATTCCAGGAAAATCCAGTCAAATCTTGCACCTTCAGGGATTATGGGAAAATATGCCAGGCGAAGAATTAGTGAAGGAAACACCATAAGTTCACTCCTGATCATTAATCCCAGTCCAATCCCTGAGTAGATGTTTCCCTTAAAAACCGATTTAGTTTCGGGGCCGATCCAACCGAAATCGGAAAAAACTGACCAGGCAAAGCGGAATCCCAATATGCTGGCAGGCGAAAAAAAGACAGATTCCAGATTAAATACAAGCTTTTGTCTTTCCTCCATTTCCGGGCTTCTAAGCCCCCTTATACCGCCTGGCCCACTCAGGGAAATGTATTCTTCCTCAAACCTGTTGGCACCAATTACATAACGAATCTCAATGAACTGCCTGAAATTGTTTTTTCCCAGGGGAGTGAGAGGACTAAACCATCTGTTCTGAATGGAAAGCAGGGATTGTTCATATACGCCTTTGTTGATAAAACTTCCCAGGGAAATACTGGAGAAAAGGAAGCCGGTTTTATCAGAAACAAAGCCTGTTGCAATCCTCCCACCCAGGTAGGTCCTGGAGAAAAACTGATTGTCTTCGTAACCAGCCACTGCCTCCATAATGGAGCCGGTTGGAATATCCTCATATTGTCCAAGCCTGTATATAAAGCGGCTGCGGTAAAAACGTTGCCGGGTCCAGGCAACACCAGCCAGGTAAAGGTTTCTGCTGTGATAACGGTAAAACAGGTTGTCGGCCACAGGTGGTCGTTC
Organism: Bacteroidota bacterium; assembly: GCA_037446695.1. Lineage (GTDB taxonomy): Bacteria > Bacteroidota > Bacteroidia > Bacteroidales > PUMT01 > JBBIHY01. Next base: position 25,048 of record JBBIHY010000010.1, on the reverse strand, counting down.
AAAGAACCGGTTACTTAGCAACCTCCCCGAGATTGCTATACCCGACCTGAGATAGTCTTTACCTTTTTTCCGCATAGGAAATGAACGCGCAAGCCAGTAGTCATGTGAATTATAACGGAGGATGACATTTAAATAAACCGTATCGGGATAATTGAAATTACCCTTTCTGTTCACATGAGTAAAAGATGCACCCCCTGCATATTTGATGTTTGGTGTGTAAAAACTCCTGTCAAAACTTACCCTGAAAAGCCTGTCACCAAAAACATTCATGTAATTTATGTAGCCATCAATAAAGGTACCATAGATATTTGCGGCATTAAATAATGCCTCAATACCCAGTTCCTGTTCCCTGCCTGCATCAAAATGAAGGTTCATCTGCAGTTCACGACCCCTGCCTGCAATATTTCTGTCATATAGTTCAATCCTTCCGGCATCCACTTCGTTCATCTGCAGGTTAAAACCCTTTGACCAATAATCCCTGGTCATGATAACAATATCCACAACATCCTCAATGAACGCATCTTCCAGTATATAAAACCTGGCGTCCTCAATGTTTGTAAGCCCCCTAAGGATCCTTTCATTATCCGAGAGTATTTCATGATTAATTGTATCTCCTTCCTGGAAAAAAAGGTTTCTTGCTATCGTTATTTCACTGGTTTTTATATGCAGCCGGTTCCCGATTCTCTCGAGGAAATGAGTTTCCGTCAGTTCTTCCTCCAAATCAATTCTCTCACCAAATACATCCAGCCTTTTGATTGTAATGTTTCTGATAGTTTTCCCTGAAAAGGACTGAAAGTAATTTTCCCTGTGAGCAGAATGGCTCCCCCCGGGAAGTTCACGGGGCTGTCTTAGCAGCATGGCATGCAACTTTTGGGTTAAGAATGATCTTGCAGCAGCCTGCTGAAGATTCCTGTAAAAACTTACTGTATTCAGTCTGCCATAGCTTTGCGGAAAACGGGAAAGTAGGATGGAATGTATTGTATCAGCGAGGTAAATACTATTAAAATTCTCTGAGGTAATAATTTGAGTTTTTGGTACAATAACAGGCAGCTGCTCAGTCCGGTTAATAGACTGGGAATTTCCGGCCGGATATGAGAAAAACCAAATGATAACTGCAATAGCCAATGTCTTGGTACAGATTGTCCTGCAATTTTTCACCGGACGATATTTGTCAGGAAGTATCATGTTTAGAATTTATTTCCCCGCTAAGTCATTAAATACTGGTTTTCACAAGGAGAAAAAATATGTGAAAGATATATACTGGGAAACAATTTTAAAAATAAAAACCGACAGGAAACTGGCCTGCCGGTTAAATTCATCACAATGGAAGTTTTATTTCAGTCCGATTACATCAAGTCCCTGCTTAAACCTGATATCCCTTGGAATACCTGCAGTCGCAATTCTGTCCAAATCTTTCTGCAGTTGGTTTCCTATCAATCCCTTCTCGGTCACAAGTGTGCGTGCAGCCTCGTAATTGCCATCTCCCTGGATCGTAAGAATGAGATTGGCAAGGGAGTTCATAGCTTCGGTCATTTTTTCAAAGTCCACTCTGTATGAGCCAGTTTTTTCATCGCGTGAAAATGCTTTCAATTCTTCAAAGTATTTAAATGTGAGCATGTTGGCTTTGCCGTGTGCACTCGCAGCACCAAACCGGGTAGAACGGAAAATACCGGCCATAAAGGTTACATAGTTGTCCATCAAATCCTTACCGGGCAGTTCTCCCATTTCGTACAACTGTGTGACAAGGAATAGTCCCATGATATCAGCTTTGGCTTCCTCAATAGCAGAGTATTGTTCTTTCAGGGCACTCCTTACCGTTCCAGCGTTATTGATTGTATTCTTAATGCCCAATCCATGTCCTACTTCATGGAACATGACATTTTCAAAGAATGCATCAAATTTAATATGCTTTCTCTGGCTTTTTTCAATCAGGATTTCACTGATGGGAACTAGTATTTTATCAAACTTGTATTTCATGGAATTCCTGAGTTGAAGTTTTCTGCTTCCTTTTTCATTGTGCACTCTTTCATCATTAGGAAGGTTTATGGCTATTGTTTTTGAACCTGCGTTGCAGTCTCCTGCATAAAAAATGGCCTCATAAACACCCAGATCAGAATCAGATCCTGGAACCTCGGCTTTATATAGGGAATCAACCGGTAATCTTTTCTGCAATTCGGGTAAAAGCCCGGCAAATCTTTCCAGTCTGCGGCTCCATTCGTTATCCTTCAAAAGTATAAACGCCTCATGCGCAGCTTTCAGTCCAAACAGCCTGTCTTCATAATTTTCAATCGGGCCAGCAACAAAATCAATATTATTGGTTTTCATATCCATCCAGGCCAAATCACTTGGCAGGTAATCATCCGTGAGAAGTGCCTCCGCTCTGAGTGTCAGATACTTTTTCAGACCTTCGTCTTCGGCAAGGGCAGCAGCTTTGAGAAGTAGTCCGGCTGCCCTTTCATGCTCTGCTTTAAAAGCCACACTGTAAGGCAGGGAAACAAGATTCCCGTTTTCATCCCTTCTGATGAGAGTATATAAGCTGGTCTTTGATGGTTCATCAAAGATTTCGAACTCCTCCTTTGTCATATCTATGGGATAAAAATTGGCACCCTCGGTTTTTTTTCCGTAACCACTCACAAATGGTTCATTGTTTTTAAGCCTTTCCCAGGGACCATAATTTATGAATGCAAATTCCCTTGTAGATTCATCACTGATTTTATTCATCAGTAAATCCTTGTTTCCGTAGGCCTGTTGCCAGAAAATGTCATCCATGATGGCAGCAACTTCGAAAAGGATTGGAAGCATCTCAAGTTCTGCCTCCGATAGGGAGTTTACCAGGGTGGAACTGAGTTCAACTTCTGCAAATTCGTCAACTTTTGCCTGCATTTCTGTTTTTTGTTTTTGTATGCAGCCCGAAATGGTACTTACAACAGCCATGAATAGAATGGCTGAAATAATTCTGGATTTCATCATAACAAAATTATTTTTACAAGGAATGATGGAACACCCATGTTGCTGATTTTGTTATCATTGTGTTTGTGTTTTTTTAAATATGGGTGTTTCATAATTATAAAATTAGTATTTAAAGGTTTGCTGCCAGCCTGCCGGCGGGCAGGGAACACCCATGTTGTTGATTTTATAATCATTGTGTTCGTGTTTTTCTAAATATGGGTGTTTCATATGAAAGAAATTCAGGTGAATAATTTTGGGGTTCGAAAGATACAAAGTTACATGAGGAATGAAAAATAAGGGAAGCTTATTCCCCTCTTTGCCGGAAAACCATTCTAATACTTTAATTTAGAGGCAGAATTCCCCTGGTATAATTATGAACAAGCCCTCCAACAGAAGAAAATTTGTGGTGCATGGTTTTTTCTACACTTCGGCCATTTCGGTGGCTGAGCCTTCCACTATCCTCCCTCTTGTGGTTAGTTTTTTCACAACAAGCAATATTCTTCTTGGTGTTTATTCCTCCCTGCTCAGAGGTGGGGCAGTTGTTATGCAGCTTTATGCGGCATTTATGGCACAATCTTATGGCAGGGTAATAAACAGGTTGAGATGGATATTTCTTTTCCGGTTCCTCGCCTGGTTCAGCATCGGATTGAGCATTTATCTTTTCGGAACAGTTAACTCTACACTTACCCTGTGGCTGATTGGATTTGGGCTTTTTGCGTTTTCCTTCTCATCGGGCTGGGGTACAATTTATTTTCAGGAATTGCTTGGTAAATGTTTTAACACCGAATACCGTGGTGTTACTCTTGCATATAGACAGTTTTTCTCCAACCTAGGGGGAATTCTCAGCGGAGCCATGGCCGGGTTCATACTGGGACAATTTCCCGAACCATTTAATTTTGCATGGCTTTTTCTTACCAGTACATTTCTGATGATGTGCGGTTATTTTTTCCTCGGTACAGTTAAAGAGGAGGAAAAGAAAAATACTTCGCCCAGGGAAAGGAGTTTTACTGAGTTTTTAGGGAACTCATACCGTATTTTAAAATCGGACAGTAAGCTGTCTTTCCAGATTTTCCTTCAGTTGATTGCATATTCTTACCTTTTCATTCATCCCTTTATTATCCTTCACGCAAGGGAGAAGATGACCCTTTCCTGGTGGATGGTTGGCTCACTGGTTCCATTGCTTATGACTGGAGCCATGCTAAGTAACCTGGTGTGGGGGCGTATGGCGTATAACAGGAAAAATACCATGATTATTACCACTTCCTATTTGTTAATGATCACATCTGTCCTGTTTTCCATTGCTGGAAATCACTATGCCTTTTATGCTGCCCTGTATCTTTTCTCAGGTGCAGCGGCAGATGGATTCAGGCTGGCATTTAACAATCTCTTGCTCAATATAGCCCCTGAAAATAAGCGCCCGGTTTATATTGCAATTCAAAATAACCTGACGTCCCTGGGTTTGTTTTTCTCAATTCCGGGAGGTCTTATCATCAGTATTACCAGCTTTGAATTTGCAGCCTTTCTTGTTTTGGCCATCCTGGCGGCCGGCCTGTTGCTTTCGCTTAAACGGTTAGGGACACTGCATGAATCAGCCACCAACTAACACATCATCTGAATTAAACTGAAATCCTAGTCTTTTTCCGGTCTGCAGTTTTGAATGCTCAAATTTTTGGTTCATCAGCGCCACCGAGGTAATCTTTACGGTATCGTAGGGAGGTACCAGCAGGTCAAACTGCATGGCATACAAAATTGCAGTATTGATAATTTTTTTGAGGGATTCCTTATCTATGGTCATGGTTCCAAAATTATTATACAGGAATCCCAACTGCCTTTTACCCTCAACAAAATAGTGCTTTTCCCTGTTTACAAAAATTCTGGCTACCAGGTAGCCAAGGTCGTCCACCCTGTTGTATTTGAAGGAATCTGAAAGGAAGTTGTATATATTGATTATACCGCAATAGCTGTTTAATATATTTTTCTGAACATATGGTGTTTTCCAGATCTGGTGTTCACGGTCAAATTCAAAAATGTTGGAGTGCATACTGAATATCAGAATATCGCTTGCCACTTTGATTTCAGCTTCAAATTTTCCACGATCCTTGTATTCGAGCAATACCCTGCGGTCGGCACCTTTCAGGGAATTATTGTACTCTGTGGCAATTTCGTGAAGCGCTTTTTTCAGGACTTCAAAGCTCTCCAGTGTATTGTCATAGACCTTTTGCTTTATGACTGCTTTCTCGGTGAGAGTCTTAACAATCTGGTTTTTTTGTTCCTTTAAATCCATGTATTTTAATTTTTGATAGCTTTCTAATAAGCACGAGCAAAAACAACCCTTTTTCCTGATTTTTTCCCGGTTACCATGCATTTCCCTGCTTCCATTTCAACGTCAAGGGGAATACACCTGATGGTTGCCTTGGTCTCCTCCTTGATTTTTTCTTCGGTTTCGGAGGTTCCATCCCAATGAGCCATAATAAGGCCGCCTTTTTCTTCAATCACCGATTTAAATTCATCATAAGAATCCACTATTTGCGTATTCTGCCTGCGAAAATCCAGTGCCTTTTGGTAAATATTCTTCTGAATATCCTCAAGTAAATCCTTAACAAATGTAGTAATTTGCCCGGTGGGTACAACTTTTTTTTCCAGCGTATCTCTCCTGGCCACTTCTACCGTATTGTTTTCCACATCTCTTGGCCCAATCGCGAGTCTAACCGGCACACCTTTTAATTCGTACTCGGCAAATTTCCATCCAGGTTTATGTGTATCCCTGTCATCCAGTTTTACTGAGAAACCATTGTCAACTAACATCTTCTTCAGGTTTCTGGCTTTTTCAACAACCGTTTTATATTCTTCGTTGTTTTTATAAATAGGCACTATAACCACCTGGATCGGTGCTAGTTTAGGAGGGAGAACCAGACCATTGTCATCGGAATGTGCCATAATGAGTGCTCCCAGAAGACGCGTTGAAACTCCCCATGAGGTTGCCCACACATATTCGCGTTTTCCATCCCTGTTGGTGAACATCACATCAAAGGCTTTTGCGAAATTCTGACCCAGGAAGTGAGAAGTTCCGCATTGCAGGGCTTTCCCATCCTGCATTATTGCCTCAATGGAATAAGTTTCAAGCGCACCGGCAAATTTTTCACTGTCCGATTTTGTCCCCTTGATCACGGGCACACCCATCCATTTTTCAGCAAACTCACTGTAAATATCAATTATTTTCATCGTTTCCTCAATCGCCTCTTCTTTGGTTGCATGCGCTGTATGTCCTTCCTGCCAAAGAAATTCTGTTGTACGCAAAAATAATCTTGTTCTCATTTCCCAGCGAACCACATTGGCCCACTGGTTGATAAGTATAGGAAGGTCGCGGTAGGATTGTATCCAGTTTTTGTATGTGTTCCAGATAATGGTTTCGGAAGTAGGACGAACAATGAGCTCTTCCTCGAGCTCAGCATCCCTGTCCACTATTACACCCTTTCCTGCAGGGTCATTTTTTAATCTGTAATGGGTAACCACTGCCACTTCCTTGGCAAATCCCTCTACATGGCTCGCTTCCCTGCTGAAAAACGACTTTGGAATGAAAAGTGGAAAATATGCATTGGAATGTCCTGTATCCTTAAACATTTTGTCGAGAACCGACTGTAGTTTTTCCCAGATAGCGAATCCATAAGGCTTGATAACCATGCAACCCCGCACAGAGGAATTCTCGGCCAAATCAGCTTTTACGACCAAATCATTGTACCATTGTGAAAAATTCTCTTTCCTGCTCGTTAAAACTTTCGCCATAAGGTGATTTTGGTATAGTATTTGTTACTTATATTTATGAATCGTTTTTTGAAACTGTTGCAAAGTAAATACAATTATCAATAAAAAGATCAGGAGGTTGATCATGAAAGCAAAATTAATAATTTATTCGGTTCTGGCTCTCCTCACGATGAGCTGCACATCCGGGATGTTTCTTTCTTCCGGGTATGACGATATTTACTATACACCTTCTGAAGAAAGAAGTGCAACCATGGTTGCCGAAAGACCGGTAAGATCAGGTCTGCCTGCTGATACACAAAAATCAGCAGTAGTCCAGCCGGAGCACCAGTATGATGAAAGCATTTATGTTGATACGGTTTACTATGTTGACACTGTGTATGTAGAGCAGCCTGTTGAGGAAGGCAGAGGCGGAGGCAGAAGAGAATACGGAGCAGAAAGGTATTATGGTGATGATGATTTTTACCATGATTATTACTGGTCAACCCGCATGAGGAGGTTCAATACTTTCTACTGGGATTATTACTACTCACCCATTTATTACAGTTACTATTACAATCCTTATTATTCAGGATACTTATACTGGGATCCCTGGTTTACAGGCATTTGGTACCCTGGATGGTCCTGGAGGATTGGCTGGTATTCCTTTAATCCTTATTACAGTTGGTCCTACTGGTCAGCTTACCACTATAATCCATATTTTCGCTATAATTATTATCCATACAGTTACTGGGGTTACTATGGCGGGTACTACGGCGGATATTGGGGTGGTTATTCTGGAATATACGGGAGACACCAGACAGTATGGTACAATACCGGGCAGAGAAGGTCGGCTTCCTCTACAGTTGGCCGCAGGGGTATAGCGATTGCAGGTTCACCAATACCAGTCTCTGATGCTTTCGGCAGGCGTACAGCTGCCACTGCAGCACCTGGCTCCACCAGACCGGTTGCTTCCGGCAGACCTGAAGTCACAACTACCCGTCCTGCAGGTCAGACAAGGGAGGGTGTAAGTACACGTACCGGAACAACAACGAGGGAAGGAGTAACAAGCCGGCCCGCAGGTACAACGGCAACCAGGCCTGCCGGAACTGCTACCCGTCCGGCTGGTACTGTTGCAACCCGTCCTGCTGGAACAGCAACTACACGACCGGCAGGAACAGCAGTAACCCGTCCGGCCGGTACGACAACAACCAGGCCAGTGGGTACAACAAGCACACGCCCTGCAACATCTACAGGACCCAGGGAGGGAACAAGTACAACAAGACCAACAGGAACATCTCGCGAGGATGTTTCAGGTTCACCAAGAACCTCCACACCTACTTACTCCCGTCCTGCTACCAGTGGTTCGGGTTATAACAGGGGAACCAGCACCACGCAGCCACGGAGCGGCAGCTCCTCAGGCAGCGGCTCATCCGGATCGACTTATTCCAGGCCGGGAAGCAGTTCCTCCACCTATAACAGGCCCCCGGGTACCAGGAGCAGTGGCAGTTCAGTCAGTACACCTCCTCCTTCAATATCTTCAGGCACCTCTTCAGGTGGCTCCAGGAGTTCTGTAGGATCATCCGGCGGAGGATCGCGCTCCAGCGGTGTAAGCTCCGGTTCTTCGGGTGGTGGAGGCTCAAGGTCCAGTTCAGGTAGCAGTTCGGGCAGTAGTTCAAGCAGGGGCGAGGGCTCATCCAGTTCATCAGGTGGCCGCAGGTAATAGAAAAAACACATTAAACTAAAACAATCATTCTGAGGAAATGTCGCCGGGTATTACCCGGGACAATTCCCGGAAAACAGGAAAACTCTATTCTGAAATAAAACCAAAGAAAAAAAACAGAAAAGGCATAACAAGAATATTCATTTTAAAATTCAAACAATGAAACGCATTACAATATTTATCATGGCTGCTATGCTTGGAGTGATTACTTCGCTGCATGCACAAAATGAACTTGATGCCCTGCGCTACAGCCAGCGCTTTTACGGGTCCACTGCCAGGGCTCTCTCTATGGGCGGTGCTTTTACTGCTCTTGGAGGCGATTTTGCTTCGCTTGGATTAAATCCTGCAGGAATAGCCGTGTACAGGGCAGGGGAGTTTTCCATTACACCGGTTTTCAATTTCCAGCAATCGCAGGCAAAATATATGGGTACAAGCTCTGATGAATTCAAATACAGCATGGGTATTGATAACCTGGGGTTTGTTGGTGTTGCCAGAACAGGCAGGGAATCAGGTCTTGTCAGTTTTAATTTTGGGGTGGGGTATAACTGCTACAACAATTTCAACAGGAATATTATCATGAAGGGTTACAATGAAGACACCTCAATGGCTGATTATTTTCTTGAATATGCAAACGGATTGTATCCTAAAAACCTTGATCCATACTGGGAAAGACTGGCTTTTGACACCTATGTAATTGATACCATTTCCTTTCCGAATTTTTATGAAACCTGGGTCCCCCTCGGAACAGAACATAAGCAGACCAGGAAATATTCCGGCTCAATGAACGAATGGACCTTTAACGGAGGATTTAACATCAGTAACAAAATGTATATCGGAGCCGGGCTGGGAATAGTTTCTGTTTATTATTCTGACCGTTATAACCACTCTGAGACTGACCCGAATGATTTTAACGATTTTTCCAAATTCACCTACAAAAGAAGGATCATAACCAATGGTACAGGGTTGAACTTCAAAATTGGCGCAATTTTCCGCCCCATTGAATTATTAAGGGTAGGAGCTTCACTTCATTTTCCAACATTTTATAAACTGGAGGATGAAGAGAATGCCTCCATGGAATCCTGGTTTGATACCGGTGAATATTATTCTGCGGTGCCGACAACCTCTACAGGTGCCAAAATGGGTGCCAGGCTAAAGGAATATGCCATTCATACTCCGCTACGTGCCAACCTTGGTGCGGCATTGATTTTTGGGAAGTTAGGCCTTGTTACTGCCGATTACGAGTATGTGGACTACACAACTATGCGACTGCGTGAAACCGATGGCGGATACGACTTTGATGTTGAAAATGAGCTCATAAAGGATGCATTTCGTCCTGTGCACAATTTCAGGCTGGGAGGAGAACTTAAAATGAACAATCTTGCTTTCAGGGGGGGGTATGGTTTATACCTCAGCCCATATGAATCAGATCAGATGAATTCGAACTCAAATTACTCGGTTTATTCGGCCGGTATAGGTATAAGGGAGAGTAGTTTCTTTGTGGATTTTGCCTATGCGTTTTCCACGATAAAAGAAAGAGAATACCTTTATTACTATGCTGGTATGCCAGATGAATCCCTTCCAAGTAGTAACAGTTACAATAACAGCTCTTTCAAGCTGACTTTAGGTTTTCGTTTTTAGGTTTTAGGTTAATCAGGTTTGATTGGTTGAGGGGCTGCGCCATTTTCGGTGCAGCCTTTCTTTTTGGACCTAAAGATATTTATTTGATTCAGGGCCGGCATTAAAAATCAGGTCGATTATGCTGAGGTTGGGAATAAAACCATATTTTTCAAAGAAAACCTGTTTGTATGGCAAAGTGTTGAACATTGGCATGGGCTTTTTCGGATGAATCTTTTCGCGGAGATCTAGGGCACTTAAATCAAATTGTTCTGAAAACTTTTCTGTAAGGGAAATATTCGTGGTGATTTCTAAAGTTTTGAGGAGGTATTTTACTAAGAGCAGGTTAAATTCAAACAGATTCCCGAAAGAATTCGTATAGAAGGGAAGGAGGTCGGGCTCATAATATTCAAAGTAGGGTGAATTTTTATAGGCCGATACAATTGCCCCCCAATGCAGTTTCTGCCATTTGTATTCATTGTCGATAAGTACCTTGGTAATCAGGTTTTTACCGGGTTTCAGCTTTTTTACCGGGATGACAAGGTTCAGCGAACCGTTTGCGGTTGCAATTGTGCACCGGTTTCGGTAGGATTGTTTTGAATAGTTTTCATGTGCTTCAATGAAGCATGCACTATTGTTGGCAACAGCTGAAATATAAACCACCGGGGGGAGGTAGGCCGTTGTAAGAATAAGTTTGTCTGCTGTTCTCATTGCAATAAAAAAGTGCCTATTGATAACAATAAGCACTTTCAGTCAAAGTTTAATTTATCAGTTTTTTACCTGGTTTCTAAGAATGATCCATGCATAAGTACTGAAAATCAAGGTCATTATTACCTGTATGTAAATTGGTATACCCACCAATCCTCCCTTTAAAAGGGCAAATTGCAGAAGAGCAAATTTCACGATGTAATAGGCCAGCTTACTCAATACAACGCTACCCATTACAGAAAGGAATACATTGGTTTTCTTTCTCAGCAGGTAAAAAAGAAAAACATTCAGGCTGAGTTCAGCTGCAATCAGAATCATTTTGGCAAATACCGGATGTGAGGATACCAGGAATGAAAACAAGGGAAGACCAACCGCAAGGACATAGGCATTGGTCCTGTTGGTATGTACCATTGCCAGGATGAGCATTATTCTCATGGGCTCAATAAGATAAACTGGCAGACTGAACAAATGCGACAAAGCAGGTACAAAGAAAATGAAAGTTACTGCCACAATGTTGAGCAGAACACTTCGCATGACAGAATGCAGAGAATTTTCAGATACAATTAGGTTCATAACAGCTTAATTTAGAATGATTACAGGTAACTTACAAACAATCTTTTTTATCTTTAACTCGTTCAAAAATAGTTCTTTTTTCCGGTTTAGACCGATTAATTGAACAAACATATAAATTTTTAACTTGATTTGAGAGTATATATTATCCATTTGATGTAAATGCAGAATATATGGAAAGAAGAGATTTTCTGAAAAAAGGTATAGGTGCGGGCATACTTGCAGGTACCACATTTTCACTTACCGGAATTGATCGTTTGTTTGCAGGAACCAGCAGCCAGACCCGTGGCGTGAGCTATGACCTGGTGGCTGTAAGGGGAGGAGAACCCGAAGTTATGTTTGACAGGGCCATGGAGGCCATGGGGGGAATGCGCAGGTTTGTGAAAGCGGGTCAGACGGTTGTGGTAAAACCAAACATCGGCTGGGATGTACCACCGGAAAGAGGTGCAAATACCAATCCAGGCCTTGTAAAAAGGATTATCCAGCTTTGTTACCAGGCAGGTGCAAAGGATGTTTTTGTTTTTGACAATACATGCGATAACTGGATCCGTTCCTATAAAAACAGTGGTATTGAGGATGCCGTGAAAGAAGCCGGTGGTAAGATGATGCCCGGTAATACGGAAGACTTTTACAAAGATGTTACAATTCCCCGGGGCAAAAGGCTTAAAACAGCAAAGGTTCATGATCTCATCCTTAACTGCGATGTATTCATCAATGTGCCGGTGCTAAAGCATCACGGTTCGGCAAGGGTTACAATTGCCCTGAAGAACCTTATGGGGATTATTTGGGACAGGAGATTCTGGCACAGGAATGATTTACACCAGTGTATTGCAGATTTTGGCACATACAGGAAGCCTGATCTGAACATAGTGGATGCCTACCGGGTGATGATGAAAAACGGACCAAGGGGAGTATCGGTAGATGATATCGTTTTAATGAAGTCACTCATTATCTCTCCCGATATGGTGGCAACTGATGCAGCAGCAGCCCTATTGTTCGGTTCCGAACCCGGGGATATAGGTCATATTAAAATAGCCGACGAAATGGGTGTTGGAACCATGGATTTGAGCAAACTGAATATACACCGCATCGTTGTGTGATAACCGCTTCGTTTTTTAAATGATCCTAAAAACTTATTCCATGGCATACCTGAAAAAAATACGGGTGGTGGTATCCCTTTTCTTCTTTTTGATGATTGGTCTGTTTTTTATTGATTTCAGACATTATTTTTCGGAAAGTTTTATTTCTGGGCTGCTCTTTTTTCAGTTCGTTCCATCGGTTTTGCTCTTTATTAAAACACTTGGTATTGCTGCCATTGGCTTTATACTGATACTTGTTTTGACCATATTCTTCGGCAGGGTGTATTGTTCCAGTTTCTGCCCATTGGGTACGCTGCAGGATTTTTTTTCACGGTTTTCAAACCGGTATATTCTTAAAAGGAAACGCTACAGGTTTTCCAATGCTCAGAATTATCTCAGATTTGTTATTCTCGCCCTTACCATTATTCTTTTCATTTCAGGAACTTCCCTGCTGGTGAACCTGCTCGATCCCTACAGTAATTTTGGAAGGTTTTTTACATATTTTGGCAAGCCTGCAGTTGTTGAGACCAACAATTTTATTAGTGGAATACTCGGGAAATGGGGCTACTACAGCCTGTACCCTGTTAAACTGCCGACCATCCGCATAGAAGTCATTCTTGTTTCCCTGGCTATGCTTATTCTTATTACCTGGTTATCATTTGCCAGGGGGAGAATGTACTGCAATACTGTTTGCCCGGTGGGTGCTTGCCTGGGACTAATATCCAGGTATTCACTTGTGAGGGTATCCATTGATGAAAATAGCTGCAACCAGTGCGGTAAGTGCGCCGCAGTCTGCAAAGCTGAATGCATGAATATTAAAACGAAGCAGGTGGATTTTTCGCGCTGCGTGGCCTGCTATAACTGCCTTACTGCCTGCCCGGGGAAGGGAGTGAAATATTCATTCGTAAACTCTTTGAAGCCAGTAGTTGCTGTTGAAGAAAAGGAACCGGACATTGATAAAAGAAACTTTGTAATCACCTCGCTGGCCGTTTTCTTTGGTCTCAGTCGCCTTTCGTTTGGTGCGGGAGTAAAAAATGCCCTGGCAACTACCATAAAGGAGGACAAAAATTTTCCGGTTTCACCTCCCGGTTCCCTCAGCCTGGAAGGATTTAACCAATCCTGCACAGCCTGTACTTTGTGTGTGAGTATCTGTCCCACACAGGTTCTGCAACCCTCTTTTATGGAATATGGACTGGGTGGCCTGCTTCAGCCCCATATGGACTATCATGCGGGTTTTTGCAACTTCGACTGTGTGAAATGCAGCGAAATATGCCCTACTGGTGCCATCTTGCCAATCACCATGGAGCAAAAGCATACCCTGCAGATTGGTGTGGCCAGATTTATTAAGGAAAACTGCATAGTCTTTACCGACAGGACAGACTGCGGAGCCTGCTCAGAACATTGTCCTACCAAGGCGGTGGACATGGTACCCTATGAGGATGGCTTGTTTATCCCGCAAGTGACCGGGGATATATGTGTTGGATGCGGTGCCTGTGAGTATGCCTGCCCCACGGAACCCTACAGGGCCATTTATATTGATGGTAATCCGGTACACAAAAATGTCAGCCGTCCCGAGGTGGAGAGACTGGAAAAGAAAATTGACTTTGAGGATTTTCCGTTTTAATAAATGCGCAGTTTATTAAGCAGGTGTTTTGTTTAACTGAATAACTATGGCCATAATACCCATAGTACGCAAGGTAATCAAACCGCCTGATGTTACCAGGCTGCCCCCAGTACCTCAGATTCCTGAAAAACCCTAACCTCCTGGTACCCCAAAGATACCAGGAAAGCCCGGTGTGCCGGAAAAGAATAAACCAGCGAATGTCGGATTTTCAAAATTGCCTCTTTGTGTGCAATTTGCAAAGTTTGCCAGGTTTTAAACAGTACGCTTAAAGAATCGGTTCCAGCGAATTGCCGAAAAGCCTCCCTTTTGCCTGTTGATGGAAAAAGCAACACGGTTCACTTTCCCAACGATGTGGTTTTCAGGAAGAAATCCCCAGTACCTGCTGTCTTTTGAATTATCGAGGTTGTCGTCCAACACAAAATAGTAGTTTGATTTGAAGGTATATTCCTGTGCCTTTTGCCCGTTGATAAGGATACTTCCCTCCAGGAGTTCTATTTTGTTTTTTTCCTGCTCAATCACAGTCCTGTAAAGAGCTAATGTTTTTTTAGTCAGAGGAATAGTCCTGTCTTTTGCAGGAACAACCAGGGGGCCGAAAAAAGAATGGTTCCATATAAAGAGATTGCTTTGGGGAAACACCAATGGGTCTCCAAAGCCTTCATCAGCCATCTCTTCTCTGACCTGGGTAACAAAAGGAAGTTTTTCGAGAGAATCTGCCTGGCTTTTTGTCATATATAACCTGTAAACTCCCGCATCTGAAATAATGTTCCCTTCAAAAATCCCCATATTGTTTAAAAGCTCAAGGTGCAGGGATTTTGGCCTGGTTATTACCCTGAAGGCAAATTGGCCGTCATCTGTAACCGGCATTTCTTCTCCGTTAACCAGAATATTTTTCCCTTTTATGAATACTGTATCCCCTGGCAGTCCAATACATCTTTTTACATATTTTGACCTGTAATCAACAGGTTTCCCGGGTTCACCGGGGTAATTCATCAGTATGAGATCGTTACGCCCAGGTGATGAGAATCCGGGTAACCTGAATCCGGAAAGCTGTATCCATGTGAGATAAGTGTTTTTCCCCGAAAAGGGAAACTTTTCTCCAGCGAATGGCACAGACAGGGGTGTAATGGGAAACCTGGGGCCGTAGGATATTTTGTTTACAACCACAAAATCACCCGGAAGGAGGGTAGCTGACATAAAACTGTCGGTCACCGGGTGGATTTGAATAACAAAAACCGTTAGTAACCAGAAAAGTAGTAATGCTGTGCCGACTGCTTTAAACCAGTCTTTGATATTATTTCTTTTCCGGCTTCGCTTTCTCATTGAATACGACTGAATAATCTGTTCCACCTGATTTTTTTCAGCCCTTTTTGTCTTTTCTCAAGGGAAAGCCAGATGAATACAGGGCTGCCAACAATATGGTCGTCAGGCACAAAACCCCAGAACCTTGAATCCAGCGAATTATGACGATTATCTCCCATCATAAAGTAATAGTCCATCCTAAAAGTATAGGAATCTGCAACCTCTCCGTTAATAAATATTATACTGTCTTTAACCTGCAAATCATTCTTTTCATAAGCTTCGATTATTCTATGGTATAAAGGCAGATTTGTCATATTAAGTTCCACAGTCTGCCCTTTCGCGGGGATCGTTAACGGACCAAAATTGTCCTCATTCCATGGAAAATGAGGGCTGTGTGGAAAAACATTCGGTGAATAATTGCCCTTGGGATTTTCATATTTTTTAATATTTACAATGTTTGGAAACTTTGAGAGTCTCTCGATATTATCTCCAGTGAGCGGGACAATAAATTCCGATGTGTTTATCCATTGCAGTTCATCCTGGTAAATACCCAATCTTTCGAGGGCCTTCTGGTTTAATGGACCTCCATTCGTAGAAACAATATGCTGGTGCTGCACCCTGGCAACTTCAGGCTCATTGATTTTTCCGTTAATATAAATATATCCGCTTCTAATTTCAAAACTATCACCCGGCAGCGCAACACAACGTTTTATGTAATTATCCCTTTTATCTACAGGCCTTGCAGTAACATCATAGGAATCATAAATAATTTTTCTGGCATTTGTCAGGTATTCCGACTCCTGTTTCAAGTCCTGGTTGCGTCTCTGGTCATTAATCCTCAGTTCGCTGGCATACATTCTCGAAACAGCATAATAGCTTTGGGATTGCATCTGCAGAATTACCGTATCGCCTTCCGGGAAGTTGAATACAACGATATCGTTATTTTTTATCTCCCGAAAACCTGCAAGTCTTTTGTGAGGTAGTTTTATCCATTCCACATAGGACTTTCTTTTTTGCGACATTGGCATGGTATGATGCGTGAAAGGAAATGTAAGGGGAGTATTTGGGAGCTTTGGGCCATATGATAGCTTGCTGACAAATAAATGATCGCCAATCAGCATGGTTTTTTCCATTGAACCGGTGGGAATCTTGTAATTCTGGAAAAAGAAAATATTGATAAAAGTTACGGCAACCACAGCAAAGATGAGTGCATCCAGCCATTCAATGAAAGTGCTGTTTTTGCCTTCTCTTTTTTTCCAAAAGGCCCAATGCACTTTTTTGCTTATATAAATGTCATAAATGACAGGAAGTCCAAGCAAAAACCAATAGTTTCCGAGCCAGATTGTCCAGAGAAGGTAGGCCAGAGCCGCCAGGGCAAAATGAATATATTTCCTGTTTTTTTTGTAAAGGTCAAAAAATTTCATGGTGTATTTGTATCAGTATTTTTAAAGGTTATTTTTTTTGAAAATGCTCTGCAATGATAGAAAAAAAACGCGGGTTTTTCATAAAGATTGAGGATTGTTTCAAACCGGAAGTTTACCGGATTCTTTTCATAACCCTGCTCCATTTTATATCAGAAGGGAATTTTCCACCACTGGGCATGGATAACCAAATCATTACCGCTTTCCCAACAATATGATCCTCAGGAAGGAACCCCCAGAATCTTGAATCAGAAGAATTATGACGGTTATCCCCCATCATAAAATAATAGTTCATCTGTACAATGTATGTATCGGTTTTTTGCCCGTTTATGAAAATTTCTTCACCTGAAATTCTGATTTCATTATTTTCGTATGCCGCTATGATTCTCTCATAAAGTGGCAGGTTATCTGTTGTTAATTGAATGGTATCGCCTTTCTTTGGGATCACAACCGGTCCGAAAAAGTCTTCGTTCCACATGTAATCCTTGTGGTAGGGATAGATGGTGTAGAGCCCCGAAAACAGGTTCTGGTTTACAAATTTCTTTACGGAGGTCACATCCGGGTGAGAGTTTACAAGTTCCAGGCTTTCGTTATTCAGGGGTAATTCATAAAATGAGCCTGATTTACTGTAAAAAACCGTTTCAGGGTTTAAGCCCAGTTCTGAAAGGAATACCGAATCCAGTCTGCTTCCATTGGTTTCAACCAGGTAATCGAACTGAAGTGTCGGGATGGAATCCATGAACTCCCCGTTGATAAACACATGACCGCTTTTTACCTGGAGGGTATCACCGGGAAGTGCTAAAACGCGCTTCACATAGTTTTCCCTTTTATCAACGGGGTAGGTTTTAAGGGTAAATCTTTCGAGCACCTCTTTACGGGTCATCATCCGGGTTACGGCATGATAATCCTGGTTGGTCATCTCCCTGATAATGGTATCGGATGCGGGAAAATGGAAAACCACAACATCTTTGTGTTTGATGGAAGTGAGTCCTTTGAGCCTTTTATATGGCATTTGCAACCAGGTAGCGTAGGAAGGGGTTGAATCTGTAAAGGGCATAGTGTTATGCGACAGCGGAAAGGCTATGGGAGTAACCGGCATTTTGGGCCCGTAGTGCAGCTTGCTCACGAACAGGTAATCTCCTGTCAGCAGGGATTTTTCCATTGAATCGGTAGAGATGGTATAGGCTTCAATAAAAAATACCCTGATAAAAAACGCCAGAAAGAAGGCACCCAGTAAGGTGTCTGTTATATCGACCCAAAAGGGAATCTTCCCTGTTTCTTTGTTTCTCTTCCGCCAGAAAAACCACCTGACTTTACGGGTAATAAACAAGTCAAATAAGGGAATCATTCCTGCAAAAAACCAGTAATTTTCCAGCCAGAACACCCAGGCAGCATAAAGACAACCAAAGAGGATAAAAAGGAAAGTGTTATTATTCAGCAGGTATTTCCTCATCTTCAGATTTTCAGCATGTCATCCATAGAATAAACACCTTTTTTACCGGCTATGAATTCTGCGGCCATCACTGCTCCAAGGGCAAAACCCCTACGGTTTCGTGCTGAGTGAGATATTTCAATTATATCTGCGTCGGAACTATACCTCACTGTATGATTACCGAACACTTCGCCTTCTCTGATTGATTCAACAGGAATGACATCATTATCGCCGGAAGGTGCGCTCGCCCAGCCGGTTTTTCTTTTTATTCCCGACATAATCCCTTTGGCCAGGGTAATGGCAGTTCCACTGGGTGCATCTTTTTTATGTACATGGTGGGTTTCGGATATGCTTACCTCGTAATTAAAATGATTCATTACTTCGGCCAGCCATCTGTTCATCCTGAAAAGGATATTCACTCCCAGGCTGAAATTGGAAGCATAAAAAAATGTGCCATTCAGTACTGAGCACTTTTCTTTTACAAAGTCCATCCTGTCAATCCAGCCTGTTGTACCGCTAACAACGGGAACACCTGCCTCAAAGCACTTCGTTATGTTTTGAATCGCGGTGTCAGGAGTGGTAAACTCAATGGCAGCATCTGCTTTTTTCAGGTTCACCTGATTGAAGTGCTCTGCATTGTTCTGATCAATGATTAGGACAATTTCATGGTTTCTTTCAATGGCAAGTTTCTCAATTTCCCTGCCCATTTTTCCATACCCGATGATAGCCAGTTTCATAGTTGATTTTTTACAGGTTTATGTCAGTTTCCTATTTTGCCTTGAACCTTGCTCGTGCCGAAAATTACTAAAAACCCTGAATATCCTTCCTATATGTTGATATAAAAATAAAAAAACTGCCTGGATTTCAGGCAGTTTTCAGGTTAATACTATACAACTTATTTCAGGGACTTTACAATTGCCCTGAAAGCATCGGGATGGTTCATAGCCAAATCGGCAAGGGCTTTCCTGTTCAGTTCAATCCCTTTCTTGTTTATTTTGCCCATGAATTCAGAATAAGACATCCCATGTTCCCTCACGGCGGCATTGATACGCTGTATCCACAAAGCCCTGAATTCTATTTTTTTCTTTCTTCTGTCGCGGTAGGCATAGGTAAGGCTTTTTTCAAGTGCATTTTTTGCTACCGTGAACACATTTTTTCTTCTTCCCCAGAAACCTTTGGTCTGGTCAAGTACCTTTTTTCTCCTGGCACGTGATGCGACTGCATTGACTGATCTTGGCATTTTTCTACTTTTTTTTGAATGGTTAGCGTTTCGCTTCTATTCGAAATCTTTTCTGCTAATTCATTCTGGTTAATTACTCAATTAATTCCTGATTATTTCATGGCCAATAGAAACTTGATGTTTTTCTCATCCGCTTTATTTACCAGCGTGAAGTAGGTCAGGTTCCTCTTTCTTTTAGTTGCTTTTTTGGTCAGAATGTGACTTTTATAAGCATGCTTTCTTTTAATCTTTCCGGTTCCGGTAAGCGTAAAACGTTTTTTAGCACCGGAATTCGTCTTCATCTTTGGCATTCTTCCTTTTATTTATTGAGAGTTAATAATGAATTTATTTTTTCTGTACCTTAGGACTAATCAGCATAATCATTCTTTTACCTTCTAGTTTGGGTAACTGTTCCACTTTCCCTAATTCGTCGAGTTCCTGTGCAAATTTCAGAAGAAGAATTTCACCTTTTTCTTGAAAAAGAATGGTTCTACCCTTGAAGAACACATAGGCCTTTATTTTGCAGCCGTCCTTCAGAAATTTGATGGCATGGTTCAGTTTAAAATTGAAGTCATGATCATCGGTGTTAGGTCCAAACCTGATTTCCTTAATGACAATCTTGGCTGTTTTTGCTTTGATTTCCTTCTGTTTCTTTTTCTGCTGGTAAAGGAACTTCTGGAAATCTATGATTTTGCAAACCGGGGGATCTGCATTTGGAGAAATCTCCACCAGATCCAGTTCAAGCTCATCGGCCAATTTCAGGGCTTCACTTACTGAAAAAATGCCCGGGTTGTCAATGTTTTCGCCAACAAGGCGAACCCTGGGTACCCTGATATTGTTGTTAATGCGATAATTATGTTCCAGGTCGGAAACTTTTCTCTTACCCCTGAACGAATTTCTGAAAACTATATGTCAGTCCTCCTTACTTTAGTTAAACATTGGATTATTTTGATATAGATTCAAGTTGCTGCCTAACTTCCTGATTTAAAAAGTCAGCAAACTGCTGTATATCCATACTTCCTTTATCGCCTTCACCCTGTTTGCGAACAGAAACGGTTCCCGATTCTTCTTCTTTTTCACCTACAATCAACAGGTAAGGAATTCGCTTTAATTCATTGTCCCTTATCTTCTTACCTATCTTTTCGTTCCTGTCGTCGATCAAGGCGCGAATATCGTAATTATTTAGGAAATTTAAAACTTTTTTGGAATAATCATGATATTTTTCGCTTATTGGGAGGATAACAGCCTGCTCCGGTGACAGCCACAGGGGGAATTTCCCTGCTGTGTGCTCCAGCAGAACAGCCACGAATCTCTCCATAGAACCAAATGGGGCTCTGTGTATCATGATTGGCCTGTGGCGTTGATTGTCGGATCCCACATATTCCAGTTCAAACCTGTCGGGGAGGTTATAATCCACCTGGATGGTTCCCAGTTGCCATTTTCGCCCAAGGGCATCTTTCACCATAAAATCCAGTTTCGGACCATAAAAGGCTGCTTCGCCAATCTCAATTACTGTTTTTAAGCCCTTTTCCTCAGTGGCTTCAATTATTGCTTTTTCTGCTTTTTCCCAGTTTTCATCGGTGCCAATGTATTTTTCCTTGTCATTGGGATCCCGCAGGGAAATCTGGGCGGTGAAATTCTTAAAATCAAGAGCTTTAAAAATGATAAATACGATATCAATTACCTTGATGAATTCTTCCTTTAGCTGATCAGGGCGGCAGAAGATATGTGCGTCGTCCTGCGTAAATCCTCTCACTCTTGTAAGACCATGCAGTTCGCCACTCTGCTCGTAGCGATAAACCGTGCCGAATTCAGCCATACGGATGGGCAGGTCTTTGTAGGACCTGGGCTTTACCTTGTAGATCTCGCAATGATGAGGACAATTCATGGGTTTCAACAGGAATTCCTCACCCTCTTCGGGAGTGGAAATGGGTTTGAAGGATGTTACTCCATACTTGGCCCAGTGACCAGAGGTGATGTAAAGCTCCTTTTGTGCAATATGCGGGGTAATAACCTGCTCGTAACCATAGTCTTTCTGCACTTTTTTCAGAAACGATTCAAGTCTTTCCCTCAACTGTGCTCCTTTTGGCAGCCATAGTGGCAATCCTGAACCAACTTTTTGTGAAAATGCGAAAATTTCAAGTTCTTTGCCAAGTTTCCTGTGATCGCGTGCTTTTGCTTCCTCCAGCATGAACAGGTATTCCTCCAGCATCTTTTGTTTTGGGAAACTTATGCCATAAATACGGGTGAGCTGCTTGTTTCTCTCGTCGCCACGCCAGTAGGCACCTGCAATATTCAGTAGTTTCATGGCTTTGATATAACCTGTATCTGGCAAATGCGGACCACGGCACAGATCGGTAAAATTTCCCTGGTGGTAGAAGCTAATGGTTCCATCTTCCAAATCATGCAGCAGTTCAATCTTATATTCATCATTTTTTTCAGAATAAT
Organism: Bacteroidota bacterium; assembly: GCA_037446695.1. Lineage (GTDB taxonomy): Bacteria > Bacteroidota > Bacteroidia > Bacteroidales > PUMT01 > JBBIHY01. Next base: position 3,224 of record JBBIHY010000010.1, on the reverse strand, counting down.
GAGACACTGCTTCTTCCTTTGGAATTTCCCTGCGGATATATGGGTTCTTCATGGAGGCCAGTTCCTTCATTTTCTGTTCCAGTTTTGGAAAATCAGCTTCAGAAATTGCCTTACCACCTGTATCTATGTCGTAGTAAAACCCGTTTTCAATTGACGGACCTATACCCAGCTTTACTCCGGGATAAAAAAACTCAAGTGCTTCAGCCATAAGATGGGCGCTTGAATGCCAGAATGCAAGTTTGCCCTGATCATCTTCCCAGGTGTAAAGTTTAATGTTGGCATCGACATATATTGGCCTCGTCAGGTCCCATATCTCTCCATTTATACCAACGGAAAGTACCTTTTCCGCCAGGCTGTTGCTTAAACTTTTTGCAATGTCAAGTCCTGTAACACCTGCGGGGTATTCTCTTATGCTGTTATCAGGAAAAGTTATCTTAATCATAAGGCATTTTAAAATCAGGATGCAAAGGTATTAATTTTTTCCGTTTGATTCATGCAATTCCTTTGCCGGTATAATTTTTCAACACTTGTTACGGTATCTAAACCAGCCAGGTTGAAACTATCTGTGTTGCAGAAAATATTTACATTTTGAAAGATATTCCATTAATTTGAGGTTTCAATTTAATGCCAAACCCAATGAAAATTAAAGCCGCAATAATTTTTATCGTACTGTCTGTTGCGATTTCAGGCAAATCATTTACGCAAAACCAGGATTTTAAAAAAATTACACTTGATGATATTTACAAAAACAGTGTATTTGCACAAAGGAATGTAAGTGGGTTACATTCCATGAAGGATGGAATTCATTATACTGCTTTGCAGGGAGGAAGGTCTATTGTGAAGTTTGAATACAGTGCAGGAAACCAGGTTGAGGTTGTTTTTTCAGTTGAAATGACAGGCCTGGAAGATTTCTCCTTTTCGGCCTATGAATTTAGTTACGATGAATCAAGGATACTGTTGACAACCAATCGGGAAGCAATTTACAGGCATTCCTACGTGGCCGATTTTTTTATATGGGACAGGAAGGAGAAACTCCTGCAGCCTTTGTCAGATAATGGTAAGCAGCAATTGGCCACTTTCTCTCCCGATGGTTCCAAAGTAGCCTTTGTAAGGGAAAACAATTTGTTTTACAAGGATTTGTTTACAAAGAAAGAAATCCAGGTAACATTTGACGGGAAAAGAAATGAAATCATTAATGGGGCTCCCGACTGGGTGTATGAGGAGGAGTTTGGTTTCTCAAAAGGCTTTGCCTGGTCGCCCGACAGTCGCAGTATTGCTTTCTACCGCTTTGATGAAAGCCATGTAAGAATGTTCAATATGACAATCTATGGTAAACTTTATCCTGAATGGTACTCCTATAAATACCCGAAAGCCGGGGAGGAAAATTCCCTGGTGACAATTCATTTGTATCAGCTTGAGGGTGGCAGCACTGTGAAGATGGATACAGGCAGGGAAACCGACCAGTATATTCCAGGAATAAAGTGGACCCGAGAACCTGACAAACTTGCCATTTTAAGGCTGAACAGGCTGCAAAACCATATCGAAATTCTCATTGCCAATCCATTTGACGGTAAATCCTCGGTTCTTTATTCCGAGAAAAATAAGTGGTATATCTCGGAAACTTCCGATGATTTTGTGACCTTCCTGCCCGACGGGAAGCATTTCCTTGTGATGAGTGAACGCGATGGCTGGATGCACTTTTACCTTTATGATATGAAGGGAAAGCTTATCAGGCAAGTGACAAAAGGGGACTGGGATGTGGCATCCCTGGTTGACTTTGACCCAAAGAATAAAACATTGTACTATTCTTCTTTCGAGAAGTCCCCGCTTGAAAGACATGTGTATGGTATTCAACTGAATGGGAAGGGGAAGAAAAGGATTACCATGAAAAACGGAACAAACAGCGTGGTTTTCAGTGACAATTTTAAATACTTCATAAACACGCATTCCACTTTGAACAGTCCCCAGCTTGTTACGCTTCATAACTCAAAGGGGGAGGTTGTCAGGGTTCTGGAAGATAATGCAGAGCTGCATTCGAGAATGGTGGATTATAACTTTGCACGGGCAGAATTTATGAGTTTCAGAACCTCAGAGAATGTGCTTTTGTTTGCCTATATGTTAAAACCGGCCGACTTTGACCCAAAAAGAACATACCCCCTGTTCATGTATGTGTATGGCGGACCTGAATCGCAATCGGTGAGAGATGCATGGAGCAGGCAGATGCCGTGGTTCCAGATGCTGGCCCAACAGGGATACATTGTTGCCTGTGTGGATAACAGGGGCACTAACGGAAGAGGTGAGGCGTTCAGAAAGTCCACCTATATGCAGCTTGGAAAGCTGGAAACCATAGACCAGATTGAAGCGGCTAAATACTTTGGTTCTTTACCCTATATTGATTCCGGCCGGATTGGTATTTATGGATGGAGTTACGGGGGATATATGGCTGCCCTATGCATGACCAAAGGAGCAGATGTGTTCAAGGCTGGAATTGCCGGTGCACCGGTTACCAGCTGGAGATTTTATGATACGATTTATACAGAAAGGTTCATGCGTACACCACAGGAAAACCCTGACGGATATGACGATAATTCCCCGATCAACCATGTGGAAAAGCTGAAAGGGCCTTTTCTTTTAATTCACGGAACAGCAGATGACAATGTTCATTTGCAGAATTCCATTGAAATGATTGACAAAATGGTAGAAGCCGATAAATATTTTGATTTGCTGATATATCCGAACAGGAGTCACGGTATATTCGGAGGCAACTATAGTTACCATATGTATACCAGCATGACCAAATTCATTTTGAAAAATTTATAGGCAAAATTGAACTGCATTAGTAGCACACTTTAAAAAAATTGCTATTTTTGTAGCCCATTTGCCCAGATGGCGGAATTGGTAGACGCGCTAGTTTCAGGGACTAGTATTCGCAAGGATGTGCAGGTTCGAGTCCTGTTCTGGGCACCAGGCCTCGATCCATTCAATGACATAGATTTTGCCCAGGTGGTGGAATTGGTAGACACACCAGCTTGAGGGGCTGGCGCCGGTTACGGTGTGCAAGTTCGAGTCTTGTCCTGGGCACAAAAGCGGAAAATCGCAAGGTTTGCCGCTTTTTTTTTAAACGGTTATGGTGTGTCCCGATACTTCGGGATGCTGGGCACAAAAGCGAAAAATCGCAAGGTTTGCCGCTTTTTTTATTACATAGTAATCATAATTAACAGCAA
>JBBIHY010000009.1:0-102244 GCA_037446695.1 Bacteroidota bacterium | reverse complement strand
AAAATCAGCAACATGGGTGTTCCATCATTCCTTGTAAAAATAATTTTGTTATGATAAAGCATTTTTGCCGGCCATTCTTATATTGCTGACAGGCTCCCTCCTCCTGGCAAACATAAGTTCTGGGCGAGTACAACCTGATTGAACTGAAGAATGTTGCCAAAACAGCAGTTTCTCCATCCTGTGAAATGATTGCCTATACAGTAATTGTTCCCCGTCCATTCACTGATTCACCCGGAACAGTTTATCGTGAACTCTTTGTTTACAATGTAAAAACCGGAAAAACAACAGGCTTGATCACTGGGAAAAGAAGTTTGTCTTCTTTTGTCTTGACACATGTTGGTAAAAAAATTGCCTTCCTGTTTTCCGGACCCCAGACAACCGGTCTTCAGGTTTAAACGATTGATCCTGCCGGAGATGAACCGGTTCCAATTACCTCTCATACCGCTACCATTAACTCCTATGAATTTATCATTAATGACATGATTGCTTTCGTTGCGGCCTCTCCACAAAATGAAACAAAAGCAGGGCTACTGAAAAAGGGATTTGATGCTGAAATTTTTGAGGAGGAGTACCTTAATCTGAATCTCTATTTTTATAACCTGAAAAAAACCAGGTAAGCCAGGTAACATCGGGAGTTACGGTGTTTAACTTCACTGTGGGTCACAATGGTAATTTTGCGGCTGCAGCCATTGCCGAAAAAAACCTTGTGGATTATTCCTTTATGGTCACCCGCTTTTTTCTTGTCAACCTCGAAACAGGTGAAATGACCAAACTTGTGGAAAACCCCGGAAAGCTTGGCAAACTGGTCTGAAGTCCGGATGGGCAAAAACCTGCTTTTTTTTCCGCCTCAAGGTACATGACTCGGTTGTAGACATTCTTTTTGTAGTGTATGTACCAAACAACAAGGCTTTTAAAGATCTGAGAAACTATGCTGAGGGCATGCGGGCGTCTATCGTAAATGTGGAGTGGAAAGACAACAACACCTTTGAATTCGGAAGGGGGAAAAGATACCCAAGAATAACACACATTTATGGGGTTACTGAAACTGCCATACAAATCAGATGGGTTACCCGATATAAGCCTTGGGGGCAAATCGCGGCAGCCCGGGGAAATTTTGTATTTCTCCCTAATTACAAAGCAGGCTCAGGAAGAGGAGTTGACTTTACCATGGAAGGATTTGTAGACCTGGTTGGGAAGGAATACGAAGATGTTTTGGATGGTATTGATTTTCTGTTTGCCAAAGGATACGTTGACAAAGACAAGGAGTGTATTGGTGGTGGCTCTATGGCAGTTATTTTTCCTGCTGGTTGGCCACCAGGTATCCCGACCGTTTTGCCGCAGCCGTTTCCTTTGTGGGCACCAGCAATCAAATCTCCAGGCGAAATATCACTTAAATACCCTGGGATGATTACCTTGTTCAATGGGGCTTCTGGACACACGAAAACATGAATAAGGTTTGGAATGCAAGTCCTGTTAAATATGCTCCTGGCAGCAGAACACCATTGCTGCTTCTGCATCGGAAGGAGGACCCAAGAATTCCGCCCAGCCAGAGGCTGGAGTTGTACCGTGCCCTCAAATTACATGGCAAAGCACCTGTAAGGCTTATTTGGTATCTCGGGCAGGGACACGGCAATACAAAAAATACCTTGCGACTCGATTACATTGTGCAAACAATGCAGTGGTTTGATATTACCTCAAGGACCAGGGGCCTAAAGGTGAGAAGCCCGGCAAGTATATTGATTTCAGGATAAACAAACCGTAATAAATTCATGATAAAAAACCCATTTATTTTAGTTAATTTTGTTTGAAACAATTCAATTATGCAATACAGGTTTTTGGGAAAATCAGGACTAAAGGTCTCCGCTCTTTCATTTGGTTCATGGGTAACATTTGGCACCCAGATTGGTGTGGATGAGGCATACAAACTGATGAAAATTGCATACGATGCCGGTATTAACTTTTTTGACAATGCTGAGGTTTATGCAGCCGGCGAATCTGAAATCATAATGGGAAAGGTGTTGAAAAAGGCCGGTTGGAAACGCAGCGATCTTGTTGTATCCACAAAAATATTCTGGGGCGGAAAAGGACCGAATGATACCGGCCTCTCCCGCAAACACATTATAGAGGGTACCAATGCAGCGCTGAAAAGGTTGCAACTGGATTATGTGGATCTTATCTTCTGCCACCGGCCCGATATATACACCCCAATGGAGGAGACTGTATGGGCGATGAACCACATCATTCAGCAGGGTAGGGCTTTTTACTGGGGTACAAGCGAGTGGAGTGCTGAACAAATAAAGGATGCCTGGCACATAGCAAGGCACAACAGGCTAATCCCCCCACTCATGGAACAACCTGAATACAACATGTTTAACCGCGAAAAACTGGAGAGGGAGTATTTGCCTCTTTTCAGGGAGATTGGCCTTGGAACTACTATCTGGAGTCCCCTGGCAAGCGGAGTTTTAACCAACAAATATGCTAAGGGTATTCCTGAAGGAAGCCGGCTTTCCCTGGAAGAATATAACTGGTTGAAAAGAAGATTTGAAACCCCTGAGGGGAAAGAAAAGATCAAAAAAGCTGAGAAACTGAATAAACTGGCTGAGAATATGGGGATAAGTCTGGCCGAAATGTCTATTGCATGGTGCCTGAAAAATGAAAATGTGAGTACAGTAATTCTTGGTGCCACCAGGGAAGCCCAACTGAAGGAAAACCTGAAATCACAGGATGCTGTAAAACTTCTTACACAACATGTGATGGAAGAAATTGAAAGCATACTGGGCAACAAACCTGTCACTGAAAAAGACTGGAGAGGATAAACTTAAATTCATAACCAAAAAATACAAAAATGAAAAAATGGATATTAACTCTGACAATCATACTTCCGGCCTTTGTTGTTTCACTATTTGTTTTTTCAGGATTGAAGCCTGTCAATGAAATTACGGTTGAAGAAGAATTCAGTATTATGCAGGATAACACCATTAAATTGCCTGATCCCAATCTAAAGGGCAGCATGAGTTTTGAGGAAGCCACCTCAAAAAGAAGATCTGTGCGTACCTACCGTGGTGATGCCTTAAATATCAACCAGGTTGGACAGTTGTTATGGTCTGCACAGGGAATTACGCTTGCATCCCGCGGATTCCGGGTAGTACCTTCGGCCGGGGCTACTTTCCCCCTCGAGGTGTATGTGATGGCCGGCAGGGTAAATCGTCTTCAACCCGGCCTCTACAAATATATACCTGCAACCCACTCACTAATAAAGGTGAAAGATGGAGATCTAAGGGATCGGGTGGCTGAGGCAGCACTGGGTCAGCATATGATTAAAAATGCACCGGTTTCCTTCATCATTGCCGCAGACTATGAAAGAACGGCGAGGCGATACGGAGAAAGGGCTCCCCGTTATGTGCATATGGAAGTGGGGCATGCGGGACAAAACCTGAATCTCCAGGCAATTTCCCTTGGTTTTGGAGCGGTTATGGTTGGTGCCTTTCAGGATGAAAATGTAAAATCCATCCTGGGTTTACCCCAGAATGAAAGCCCGCTTTATATTATACCGGTTGGCAGGCCCCAATAGCTTAGTCCAGTTTCAGTGAGTTGTCAGGCGGCTCAATAACCTCACCTGTGATTCTCAATATGGCAATGGGCCTGTTTTGTGCATTTGATTGTATTGTAACCGTCCTGCTTATACGATGTGGCCTTTCCAAAATGCGGAATTCCACTTTTACTATGCCCGAATCCCGGGGTGCAATAGGCTGGCTGCTGAACTCTTTCACCAGTGTACCACAGCAGGCACGCACACTTGTTAGCAACAGGGGAGCCTCTCCCTTATTATACACCTTAAACTCTATTTTTCCATCAGGAGCCTGGGTAGTGGTTATCCTGCCATAATCATGAACTTCCTTGTCAAATGTGATTACTGCGGCCGGCTGAGCCATACCAAGAAAAATCAAGAATATAAAAGCCGAAAGTGTAGTACCTGACCTTTTCATATTTTTGTAGTTTTGAGAATTGTTTGCCTGAAATACAAATTTAGCAACTAATTGTTTTTTATAATAACAAAAATTCTGCCATAATATTTTTATTCATTTGTCGTGATTGAATGAACCCGTGAAGGGGTTTCAGGAAGTATTACCCCTGTAACTCGCTTTACCTGACTTTTTTATTAAAAGTCTTTGGCGTATCTTTGCACACCTGCTTTCCGCTTTTAGAAGGCAAAAAACAACAACTATGACACTGGAAGAAAAGAAAACACTTGAAAACCTGTTTTCCCTCAGTACTGAAAAATTTGCAGATTTACCGGCTTTAACCTTTGTTGACAGCAAACCTCTCACCTACAGGCAGGTAAAATCAACGACTCTATCGCTTACAGCCTTTCTGCTTGCAAATGGTTTAAAAAAAGGAGATAAGGTTGCCCTGCTCAGTCAGAATATGCCTAATTGGGGTATTACTTATTTTGCAACCACTATTGGAGGATTAGTAATTGTGCCAATACTTACTGACTTCCCTCCGGCCGATATCAATAAAATTTTAACGCATTCTGAGGCCAAAGCAATATTTGTATCAGATAGATTGATTGAGAAACTGGTTAATAATCTTCCAGAAAGTATAACCCTTGTTGTGAGGCTGGATGATTTCACAATACTCGATCGCCACAAACTTGAGCCTACAGGAGAAAAAGCAAGCATTCCCCTGCTGCCTACTTTCACTTTCCAGAAGCCTTCAGAAGATGACCTTGCGGCTATCCTGTATACTTCAGGCACAACCGGGCAGCCAAAAGGTGTTATGCTCACTCATAAAAACCTTGTATCCAACACCCTGGGTGCTTATGACATTCAACCTGTTATAACGACTGACAGGTTGCTTTCTGTATTACCACTTGCACATACTTATGAATGTACAATCGGACTATTAATACCCTTCCACGGAGGGGCAGTTGTTTATTATCTGGATAAGCCCCCAACGGCCAGCGTTCTTCTCCCTGCGCTGCAAACAGTAAAGCCAACAGTGATGCTTACTGTGCCGCTTATAATTGAAAAAATTTATAACCAGCAGGTTTTACCTAAGTTCAGTAAAAATAAAATTATCAAGGGTATTTATACATTCCCTCCCACACGAAAATTATTACACAAGATTGCTGTGGGCAAATTAAAGAAGACTTTTGGCGGTTGTTTAAAGTTCTTTGGCATTGGTGGAGCAAAGTTATCTTTTCTCACTGAGAGGTTCCTGCGTGAGGGAGGCTTCCCCTATGCAATAGGCTATGGATTAACAGAGACTGCACCTTTGTTGGCTGGTTCCCCGCCTTCCAGAACAAAACTGCAATCAACCGGGTACTGTGTAAAAGGACAGGAACTTAAACTGATTAATGTTGATCCCCAAACCGGAGAGGGTGAGATAGTGGCCAAAGGTGATAACATAATGATTGGCTACTACAAAAATCCTGAGCTTACCGCAACGGTATTTACTAAAGACGGTTGGTTTAAAACCGGAGACCTGGGCGCTTTTGATAAACAAAACTACCTTTATATCAAGGGCCGCATAAAGAATATCATTGTTGGCCCGAGTGGTGAGAATATTTACCCTGAGGACATTGAGGAAATCATAAACAAACAGCATTTTGTGCTCGAATCACTTGTTTATGAAATCGGGGGGAAAATCGCTGCCAAAGTGCACCTCAATTACGAGGAATTAGAAAAGCGTTTTGAACATATGAAACAATCGGCGAAAGATTTCCAGGTTCAGGCACATGATTACATTGAAAAACATCTTGCTGAGATCAAGGAAAAAGTGAATGCCCAGCTAAGCAGGTTTTCAAGAATATCTACCATAATTCATCACAAGGAACCGTTTGAAAAAACGCCTACACAAAAAATTAAGAGATTCAGGCATCAGGGATAATCAATCATCGGCAATCATAAACTCCAGTTTTCCAAAACGATCACGGTAATCACTTATAGAACGTTTTATTATTTCCCTTGCCTCACCGGCGCTGTACTCATGCGTGATTTCGCAATCCCTTTTGTTTCCGGGTAAATCTTTATATGTAAGAAAGTAATGTCTGAGACGGTGAATTACCGCATCAGGAATATCTGATATATCCACGAAATTATTGTAAACGGCATCATTGTTCATTACTGCAATGATTTTATCATCAGCATCAAAACCGTCAATCATCCTGAACCCAACAATTGGACGCGCCTGCACCAGAATATCGCCATGACTGATGGTTTTTTCAGTGAGGATACAAATATCAATAGGGTCTCCATCTCCCTTTAAGTCAGTACGCCCGGTTTTTTCATTACTCAATGCGGCTACCCTCTTACCGCTGAATGTTTGAGGTATAAACCCATACAAAGCCGGAACCACATTGGAGTATTTCTGTGGCCTGTCAATCTTCAGATACCCCGATTCCTTGTCAATTTCATACTTAACTGTATCGGTAGGCACCATTTCAATGAAACAGGTTACCACTTCAGGTGCATCTTCTCCAATATCAACGCCATGCCATGGATGGGATTTATATCGTAAACCCATCAATATCTCAACCTGGCTCATAATCCTGGGTTTCATCCGTAAATAGTTTTTTGATTAAGGTCTGATGCCTGGCTGCCGGCTGTCAGGGAACACCCATGTTGTTGATTTTATTGTTATTGAGTCTGTGTTTTTCTAAACATGGGTGTTTCATTCCGGTTTCAATTTTTTCTGTTAAATTAATTTTTTCAAAAGTACTGATTTTCAGATGAATGTAAAAAATTAACCACCCCTGGCCGACAAGGTCTGAGAATTAAAGGAATGGCAAACATTTTTCCAGTTGTACCCCCCTGGAACCCTTTATAAGAATGGTTTTACCTGACATTGGGTACCTTGCCAGGTAAGTATTTATTTCGTTTACATCTATGAAACTTTTAAACCTGCCTGATGCAGCTTCGCTAAAATCCTTACCAACCAATAAACACTCCACACCACCAATACGGTCAATTAAATCGATAATTGCCTGATGCTCCTGGCTGCTGTAGTCTCCCATCTCAAACATGTCGCCCAGGATCAAAACCTTTTCCTTCTCCATGGTTCTTAAAAACTCCTCTATGGCAATTTTCATGCTGGTTGGATTGGCATTGTAGGCATCCATCACAATGTTGTTCCTTCCGGTGCGTATAAATTGTGACCGGTTATTTTTCGGTTCATATGACTCAATTGCTTCAACAATCTTCGTGGGGGCAATACGAAAAAATGTACCAATAGCGCATGCACACAAGGCATTCTCAAAATTATACCTTCCGAATAATTGTGTTGACACTGAGTACCGCTTACCTGATTCTGCATGGTAAAACCCAAATTTCAACATCTCCCCCTCAGATTCAATACCTCCCATGCAGTCGCACTCGTCACCAGTGCCATATTTAAAAAGAGCTGCATTCTTACCGTCCACCAGTTCCCTCAACACCGGGTTGTCCCAGTGGATAAATATCCTGCCCTCGTTTTCCATGGCATATTTATACATTTCCCCTTTTGCTATTTTCACCCCTTCAGGAGATCCAAAGCCTTCCAGGTGTGCTTTGCCAATATTGGTGATGATGGCATAATGGGGGTCTGCTATTCGGCAAAGTGCGCCAATTTCACCAATATGATTGGCACCCATTTCAATAATGGCAAACTCTGCTGACCTGTTCAGACGCAATAATGTAAGAGGCACACCAATATGGTTGTTTAAATTTCCTTCGGTATAAATCAGGGAAAATTTCTTTTCCAGCACCCTTGCTATCAGCTCCTTTGTTGTGGTTTTCCCATTGGAGCCGGTTATCGCCAGTACAGGGACCCCGATTTTCTTCCGGTGGTAAGAGGCAAGTTGTTGCAAGGTGTCAAGGCAGTTATCCACCATAATAATCCTTCGGTCTATCACCTCTGTAAGTTCATCCACAATTGCATAAGCACATCCGGCATTGAGTGCATCCAGGGCAAATTGATTCCCATTGAATTTTTCTCCTTTCAGGGCAAAAAATAAACTATTGGCCTGGGGTTTTCTGCTGTCAATTGTTATGGATGGAAACTGCAGGAAAAGCTTGTATAAATCAGAAATTTGCATAAGCAAAAATAAAAAAACCTCATTAAGATCTAATGAGGTTTAAACTATAAACTACATGGAATTTACCTTCTGCCCTGCCCGGCAGGTGAACCTACATGGTTCATGGCGCAGCGGAATCCAAGGTCATCTTTCGCAGCTGATTGATCGAGGAAGCGGCGCGTACCCGGTGAGAGCCAGTAAGCACGGTCTCTCCATGATCCTCCTTTGTATACTCTTACATCATCGCTAATCAATGAGGTAAAATCACCTTCCCTCTGGGAATACATCCGGTTCTCAGATCTTGCATCGGTATCATCAGTATAAAATATACTTGAACCTCTGTCACCGTCGCGATAGTTACGGAAATCAGCACGATCGTAATTTAACCTACCACGAACATCGTCCTCTGAAATATTAACTCTCTGAAGACGGCCCAGGCTGTCAACAACAACATCCCCGTCGCGCACATCCAGCTTCTGAAAAACATTCCCTCTGAAGGGTCTGAATTCTTCCACATCTTCATGAGAAAGGGGGCGGTACACATCCTGTACCCACTCGTTAACGTTTCCTGCCATATTATAAATTCCGTAGTCGTTTGGCCAGTAGGATTTAACCGGGGCAGTGATTTCAGCATTGTCATTCAGGTCACCGGCAACACCCATGTAGTCGCCACGTCCACGAACAAAGTTTGCTCTCATCTGTCCCAGATATTTCCTGCTGTCATTGCGAGTATGATGACCGTCCCAGGGATAAATCCTGCGACCATATACCCTTTCATCATAGGTATTACCAATGAGTCCGAGTGCAGCAAATTCCCATTCCGCTTCGGTTGGAAGTCTGTATTTGGGTAAAAGTATCCCATCTTCAAACCGTACACGTCTTTCTCCTCCCGTTGCGATATCAGGTAATTGTTCGTTCACCACTCCTTCATATTTACCGGCAAGATATGCTTCGGTATTGAAGTTGGAGCCGGCAGTCTGTTCAGGATCCCAATCCAGTATTCCTTGATCAATCAACATTTTCTCATTTACCCGGTCGGTCCTCCAGTTGCTGTAATCAACAGCCTGAAGCCAGTTTATACCCACAACCGGATAATCATTATAGCTCGGGTGCCTGAAATAGGTTTCCACGTATGGCTCATTGTACCCAAGGGGGCTTCTCCATACGGTGGTATCGGGCAATGCCCTGCGATATACCTCGGGATACTCCTGTCCAAATACCCTTCTTACCCAGTGCAGGTATTCGCGATAGTCCACATTGCTTATTTCAGTTTCATCAATATAAAATGAACTGACAGTAACGCGCCTTGGGGCGTTGTTCCAGTCATACATCACATCTTCCTGGGTACGTCCCATTGTAAATGTACCCCCTTCGATGAATAACAGACCGGGGCCGGTTAACTGGTCAATGGCCAGTTTAACTTCAAAACCGCCGGTTGCAGGATCATTATATTGCCAGCCGGTCTTTTCAGACCCACCCTTTTTGCCTCCGCCAAGGAGGCTGCAGGATGAAACAACCACTGCTATGAGAAGTAATTGAAAAATGCTTTTAACCTTCATAATAAGATGAGTTTGTTCTTGAATTCAAAATTAATAATTCTTTTATGCCAATTGCAACTAAAAAAACAAAAATATTAAAATTTAGGACATTTCACTGCTCCCGGTTTTTTTCTTTTTTCAACACAGGGAAATTTTATCCCCATACTCATTTCATGTGAACCTGAGAATGGCAAAGCCATTGTGGTTACATTTATGCCAAAATCAAAACTGTAGGAGAAACTAAAAGTATTCCCTGAATAACCGGCCAGAAAAATAAGGGAATAATCCTTAAATGATAAATTATGCTTCAACCACATACCGGCATTTAATTCCAGCCTTGAAATATAAAGTCCATAACTGATTGAAGCAGCTTCTGCCTGCTGCTGAAAAATGAATGTAGGGGAGAACATCCACTGTCCCTTTGTAATGAGTCCGTTGATATTTCTTCCCGAGCCTACCGGAACGGAAGTACCGGCATGCACCGTAAATTTTCGGGATAGGGGCATTTCAACTGATTCTGATAAAGACTGGTTCGGCTTGCTCAAATGATGAACAGCGATACCAAGGTAATAATTCCTCCAGGAAGCAATCAGCCCGCTCGAAATATCAATAAAATTCCTATTTCTGTCAGGTATTAACTCTCCACCAGGCTGTCCGGGCAAAAACGGATTAACCATATCAGGGAAGATAAGTCCCGATGTATTCCTTCTCTTGTGGACAAAGCCTGTCTCAATACCTGCATTAATAAACAGATCGCGGGAAACCTGAATATGATAGGCATAAACAGCCGAAAAAGAATAACTATTGAATATACCCTGTCCCTGCCTGTCATTCATGAATATAAACCCGTAGCCACCGTTTACCTTGCCGGAATAGGTTTCATAGGATAATACATATGTATTATAGGTACCCGTTTCAGGCATGTGGTTGCGGTAGCCCAATGCAACAGCAGGACATTCAGAATCACCTGCAAACCCTGGGTTCAAAACCAGTTTGTTGGCATATGGCTGGGAAAAGGAAGGATCCTGTGCGTACATATTATTTATAGCGTTCATGCCATTCAGGATGAAAACCAGGCGTACAATAAAATGCATGGTATTTTTGGTCAATGCCGGGCTCACCCTTTTACAGAAGATTGATACGACAATATTAACGAGAAAGTTTCCGTTTAATTCTTGTTTTTTCAATTTTTTATCACCTGTTTTTAGCTATTTGTCAATTTATTACCTTCACCGGGTGAATTGTTGGTTGAATCGATGAAAAAAACAGCCCTGCCTATTGCTTTTCTGGTTTCATTATCTAACGGAGTTTTTTCCCAAATAGTTTTGGAGAAAACTATAGATTGGTCTCCCCCGGTTGAGATTTCTCTTCCCCATGAATCAACCGAATTTACGCAAAAGCGAACTCTTCTTTACTTCAAAAATGCCCTTTACGGTCATCCTGACATGCTGATTCCGGAATTCTTTGACCTGATTGAAGTTACTTCAGAATATGCAGGTTTCAGGGTTGAACTCAGAAATGAGATTTTTACAGATTTTTCTGCACAGGAATTGCGGGCAATTGCAAATGACAAATTATTGAAATCTGAAGTTGAAATAGATGCACGGCTTTTGTACCAGAGAAAAAAACCTTTCATTTCCTTACAGTTTGTTCCTGCAAGGATAAATCCCTCCACAGGTAGACCGGAAAAGCTGGTTTCATTTGAGATAGTTATTTTCCCAACAGGTTTGTCTTCATTAAAAGTATTTCAGCCAAAAAGCGGTTTTGCAATGAACTCTGTCCTCAGTTCCGGAAAATGGGTAAAACTGCGCATTGAAAAAGATGGGGTCTATCAGTTAACATACGGTGAACTCATGTCCATGGGATTTGATAACCCTGCAAATATTCGTCTTTACGGCAATGGAAATGAGATGTTGCCAATGTTCAACAATGAACCCCGTATTGACGATTTGTTGGAAAAACCAATTTTTATGGAGAAAGGCAGCGATGGGATTTTTAACCAGGGAGATTACATTCTGTTTTATGCACAGGGTCCGGTAAGCTGGAATTTCAACCCGGTCTCCGGGATGTTTGAACACAAAAAGCACCTGTATTCCAGATATAATTATTATTTCCTTACTGCTCAGCCCGGTACACCTAAATTAATTCGCGATTTGACACAACCCTCAGGTGCTGTTACCCATACTGTAACCGGCTTTGACGATTATGCCTTTCACGAAGAGGACCTGAATAATCTGATTTTTTCGGGGCGGAGATGGTTTGGAGAGTTATTCGATGTGGAAACTTCAGGAAACTTTAATTTTTCCTTTCCCAATATCATTGCAGGTTCCCAGGTTAAAATACGGGCTGCATTTGCCTCGCGCAGTCCGTTAACCAGCAGTTTTCACATTTCGCAAAACCAACAAAACCTGCTTAGCGTAACCTTGCCATCTGTATTCATGGAGAACTATATCAGTGATTATGCTTCTGTAAATTCAGGTTCGGCAGTTTTCAATGCGACCGGCAGTAATTTTACTCTCACGGTAAATTACAGTAAACCTACTCCTTCAGCAAGAGGCTGGCTGGACTTTATTTTATTAAACACCAGGCGAAATCTGGTATTGACCGGCTCACAAATGCATTTCAGGGACATGCAGTCAGTGGGCACGGGAAATCTGGCCGAATTCATTATAGCTGGTGCAGTGCAGGGAATAAAAGTGTGGGATATTACCGACCCGTTCAATATTGGGAGTGTAACCGGTGTGCTTGCCGGAGGAACTTATTCTTTTCGTTATGAGACCGGGAATCCTTCACAATTTGTTGCCTTTGCTCCGAACAACTTTCTGAAGCCACAGGTGGCCAGAAATGTGACCAATCAAAATCTGCATGCAATCCCCCAGGTTGATTTTATAATTGTTTCTCATCCCTTGTTTCTTTCCCAGGCACAGCATCTGGCCGATTACAGGACTGCACGGGATGGTTTAAGCACTGTGGTTGTGACCCCGGAGCAGGTTTACAATGAGTTTTCCTCGGGAAGACCTGATATTGCCGCCATCAGGAATTTCATGAAAATGTTCTATGACAGGGCACTTTCAGAGGCAGATATGCCCAAATACCTGCTTTTGTTTGGAGACGGATCATACGATAATACCAGTGAAAATCCCTACAACACCAACTTAATTCTCACATACCAGTCAGAAAACTCCCTGCGTCCGACTCTCTCGTTTGTAACAGATGATTTTTTAGGACTGCTGGATGATAATGAAGGTGAGTTCACAGGAATGCTGGACATTGGAATCGGAAGGTTTCCGGTTTCAACTGTAGCACAGGCTCAGACAGTGATTGATAAAATCATGAGATACGAAAACAAAGAAAACACCGGGGACTGGCAGAATTTTTTAACCTTCATTGGTGACGACGGGGATAATAATATTCACATGCAGCAGGCCGATTTCCTGGCAAATTCTGTGAGAGACAATTATCCATTTTTCAACGTTGACAAGATTTACCTTGATGCTTACCAGAGAGTGTCGGGTTCCGGCGGACAGAGATATCCCGAAGTAAACGGGGCCATTCTGAACAGGATGAACAAAGGAACCTTGCTGGTTAATTATACGGGACATGGCAATGAACTTCGTCTTGCACACGAAAACATCCTGGATATCAGCGATATTCTGCAACTGAGAAATAAAAATGCATTGCCCGTGTTCATGACGGCTACCTGTGAATTCAGCAGGTATGACAACCCCCAGCGAACATCAGGGGGAGAAATGCTGCTATTGAATCCCAACGGGGGTGGCGTTGCTTTGTTCTCCACCACCCGGCTGGTGTATGCAACACCCAACTTTTTCCTCAACCAGAAATTTTACCAGTACATTTTTTCTGAAAACAATGGAGAACCTTACAGGCTCGGAGATGTGATGCGCCTCACAAAAAATGCCTCAGGAACAGGTATCAACAAACTCAATTTTTCCCTGCTGGGAGATCCATCCCTAAGAATTGCCGTGCCTCGCCATGAAATAAAAATCACATTGATTAATGGTGAACCGGTCGCTCTCCCTGCCGACACCCTGAAGGCAATGGGAAAATATACCATCGCGGGCGAAGTGGAACTTAATGGAACAAAGGCCTCTGATTTCAATGGATTTGTTTATTCAACTGTTTTCGACAAAACACAGTCAATTACCACACTTTCCAATGACGGAAACCCACCCTTTCAGTTCGAAATCCGCAACAATATTATTTACCGCGGAAAATCAACAGTTCAAAACGGGCAGTTTTCATTTACTTTTTATGTCCCCAAAGACATTCAATACCATATTGATAAAGGGAAAATAAGCACTTTTGCTACCGGTAACAAGGGAGAAGCCAGGGGGGCTTTCTTTGATGTTCTCATTGGGGGTACTTCAAATGAAATTGCCAACGATACAGATGGTCCGGTTATTGAATTGTTTATGAATGACAGGAGTTTTGTATCCGGGGGCACCACCAATGAAAACCCTGTTTTATTTGCTTTTTTTTCTGACAGCACAGGAATTAATACGACCGGAAGTGGTATTGGACATGATATAACGGCAGTAATTAATGGGAATACCTCAGATCCATTGGTGCTGAATGATTATTATATTGCCGAACCAGATAATTTTAAAAAAGGATCTATTGAATATCCGTTTTCCGGCCTGGAAGAGGGAAATTACAGCATAAAATTAAAGGCCTGGGATGTTTACAATAATTCTTCGGAAGAATATATGGAGTTTGTGGTAGCCAAGTCGGCCAGACTTGCCCTGCGTAATGTACTGAATTACCCAAATCCATTTACCAACTTCACCCTTTTCCATTTTGAACATAATCAGCCGGGATCACAGCTTGATATTCTCATTCAGATTTTCACCATATCGGGAAGACTGGTAAAAACTATCCGGTCGAGCTCCTTCTCTGACGGTTTTAAACCGGAACCCATCCCCTGGGACGGATTGGATGATTTTGGAGACAGAATCGGAAGAGGCGTTTATCTTTACCGCGTGAAAATCAGAACAGAAACCGGGCAGGTTGCTGAAAAATATGAAAAACTGGTTATTCTGAAATAAGAAACGGGTTCAGGAATAATTCTATCTTTGCAACCTGATTCAGAAAGTTTGAGTCTAAAACAATAAACTGCAAATCAGTATGTTTTTATTGTTACAAAATACTATGAATGACATGAGTGGGAAATTCAGATTCATCTGTCTTTTTATCGGAATTCTTGGATTGATGCCACAGAATATTTACGCTCAGAGCAGTTCCGGCAGCCAATTAAATGCTATTTATGTAGCCATGCCTTTTCTTACAATTGCTTCCGACTCCAGGGGAGGTGCTATGGGAGAAACCGGTGTGGCAACTTCACCCGACGTAAATTCCATGCACTGGAATCCGGCAAAATATGTTTTTGCACCCAACAACATGAGCTTGTCCGTTTCATTTACACCATGGCTGCGTGATTTGATTGACGATATCAATCTTGCTAACCTGAGCTATTATACCAAAGTGGACCAGAACCAGGCATTGGCCTTTACTTTCTCGATTTTCTCACTCGGAAATATCTATTTTACCAACCTGCAGGGAGACCCTGACGGACAGTATTCCCCGAAGGAGTTTTCCCTTGATGCCGCCTATTCGCGGAAATTTTCCGATAATTTATCCGGGGGCCTTGCCTTTCGCTATATGCGTTCGGACCTGACCGGAGGTTCATTCGTGGGAGGAATCAAGTCAAGAGCCGCGTGGGCCTTTGCTGCTGATGTTTCAATGTTTTACCAGAGGGATATTACCCTGGCAGACTTCCCCTCCCGTTTGTCATTTGGTGCAAACATAGCAAACATAGGTAACAAGGTAACCTACTCCGAAAGTGACAATGCACAGTTTATTCCCATTACACTAAAACTCGGAAGCGCCCTCAAAATGGACATTGATGCCTATAATTCCATTACGATCTCCACTGATTTGAACAAGCTGCTGGTTCCAACCCCCCCGATTTATGAAACCATTAACGGGGAGGATGTAATTGTGGCCGGCAGAAATGATAATGTCTCAGTTGTGCAGGGAATGCTCCAGTCCTTTTATGATGCTCCCGGAGGTTTCAGGGAAGAGCTGAGGGAGATAACCATCGGTGTAGGGGCAGAATACTGGTACTACAAACAGTTTGCACTGAGGGCAGGATACTTTCATGAGCATCAAACCAAAGGCAACCAGAAATTTTTTACAGCAGGTATGGGAATCAAATTCAATGTTTTTGTAATCGATTTCTCCTACCTGATACCGGTTTACAGGAATAACCCCCTCGCCAACACACTCAGGTTCTCACTTGCTTTCGACTTTGAGCCTGCCCCAAGAACAAGAACTCAAATCCAAACTGCCAATTCATGACCATGCGCATTGGGTTTGGTTACGATGTTCACCAGATGGCAAAAGGCCGGAAATTAATCCTTGGCGGGCAGGAAATAGCCTTCGGAAAAGGAGCTGTGGCACACAGCGACGGCGATGTACTGATTCATGCTATCTGTGATGCGCTTCTGGGAGCTCTTGCATTGGGGGATATTGGCAAACACTTCCCCGACTCATCCGATATATACAAAAATATTGACAGCCGGCTTCTGCTGAAAAAGACAGCTGAACTCGTCAGGCAAAATGGATATACACTTGGAAATCTTGACTCAACGGTTTGCCTGCAAGCACCAAAAATAAAGCAATATGTGAATGCCATGAGAGAAAATATTGCCGGTGATTTAGGAGCAGAAACCAACCAGGTTTCGGTAAAGGCCACAACAACCGAAGAAATGGGATTCATTGGAAAAGGGAAAGGCATTTCAGCCTATGCGGTTGTATTGCTCGTAAAATCAGTATGATTTTATTTCTTTCTTATTCAGACTATTTGAAACATCGGGGATTTTTCTATTTTTGTCAAAAAGAACAACCGCACTGATTCTTTTGCAATAAACTAATAATCAACTCATAAAAAACACCCGCAAAGATCTGGTACATTTTGTTTCCAAATCAGTCAGAGGGGAGTTATTTGCGATTCAGGCAGGGAGTTTCATTATTTACTGAAAAATCAAAGAAATGAAGAAAACTTTAGTCCTTGGTGCCAGCCCCGATCCGATTAGATTTTCTTACAAAGCAATTAAAAGTCTGTTAAGATATGGCCACCCGGTAATTGCAGTTGGTAATAAAGAGGGTGATGTGATGGGAATACAGATAGAAACTGGTAAACCGAAAATTGAAAACCTCCATACCGTTGCGCTATACCTCAACCCCAAAAAACAAAAAGAGTATTACAACTACCTTGTAAACCTCGCTCCAAAGAGGATTATTTTTAACCCGGGCACTGAAAACCAGGAACTTATGCAACTTGCCAGGGAAAATGGAATTGTGGTAGTGGAAGACTGTATGCTTATCATGCTGAATACCGACCGTTACTGATTCATGCAGAAGCAAGAAACGAATCCGGGTTTGGTTGACAGGCCAGGTGTATTACTTTATTTTTCAGGAAAGAACTGTAAAATCTGCAAGGTATTGAGGCCCCGCCTGCAAGAATTGCTTGCTGCCGATTTTCCCGGAATTAAGTTCCGCTATATTGATGTTAATGAACCGGCCGCCCTGGCAGCTGAGTTCTTAGTTTTCACTATTCCCACAGTCATTGTGTTTTACGAGGGAAAAGAATACATTCGGAAATCCAGGCCATTTGGATTAAAGGAACTTGCCGAAGCGATACGGAGGCCTTAAGATTTGCCTTTCCAATAGATGAGGATTAAAACTGTTTGTTTAACTCTGCTGTAAAGCTTATATTATCATAAGTGTAGTTCAAGTTTATCTTGCGGAAATTAGTTGATATTATGCCGGACCCCGAAATTACAAACCGGTTATTATTTTTATCCCTGTATTCCCTTTGTGGTATATTAATAGTTCTGTCATTAATCTCCATATAAACAGTAACTTCTTCCCCGAGTCCTGAAAAATTTTCTATTTCTGCGTTGGATAAGTCTTCCTCAGGGTGAAAAATATAAACAATGAAGGTTTCACCTTCAGGAGGACTAATTGAACTTTTTTCATTTGCTCCCCATTGCCCCTCCAATGATTTATTTCCAAAGAAATCATCCTCACAGGAATTAACCAGAAATCCTGTAAGCAGAATGATAATAAATGGTTTGATGAATCGTCTCATGGCATTATTTTTTTTCTGCTTCCTGTATTACAAATTAGGGGCCAATTTTAACAGCCGGTAATTCACTTAGAAGAATGAATTTACAAGTTTGTCGTCAGCAATGTTTGGCATGGTCACTTTCAGCAGGGGTGTTCTTTCCATCTCTCTTCTGATGGCCTGCATGGCACCTGGATTTCTGGCCCAGCTTCGCCTGGCTATCCCGTTGTTCACATCCCAGTGAAGCATCATGTGAAGTCTCCTGTCGGCATCTTCGGAACCGTCCAGCACCATGCCAAATCCCCCGTTAATCACTTCACCCCAGCCTACTCCTCCTCCATTATGAATAGATACCCATGTTGCTCCCCTGAAGGAATCACCAATTACATTGTGCACCGCCATATCGGCTGTAAACCGGGAACCGTCGTAAATATTGGCTGTTTCCCTGTATGGGGAATCAGTTCCTGAAACATCATGATGGTCTCTACCAAGAATCACGGGGGCAGAAATTTCACCTTCCCGGATGGACTTGTTAAAGGCCTCGGCAATTTTTATCCTGCCTGTTGAATCGGCATACAAAATTCTTGCCTGTGAACCAACCACCAGGTTGTTTTTTCCGGCTTCCTTTATCCACAATATATTATCTTCCATTTGTGACTGAATATCCGTCGGAGAGGATGCATGCAATTCTTCAAGTACCCTTGTTGCTATCCGGTCTGTTATCAGCAAATCCTCTGGACTGCCTGAGGAACAAACCCAGCGGAATGGTCCAAAGCCATAATCAAAAAACATGGGTCCCATAATATCTTCCACATAGGATGGGTATTTATACACTCCTTCTTTTCTGAAAATATCGGCGCCGGCTCTTCCTGCCTCCAGCAAAAAGGCATTTCCGTAGTCCCAGAAATACATTCCACCGGCACTGAGATGATTGATTGCATTCACCTGCCTTCGAAGTGATTCATAAACCTTTTTACGGAAGGTCTCCGGGTCATTCACCATCATTTCATTGGCCTCATCAAAGCTTAAACCAGCCGGGTAATAACCTCCTGCAAAGGGATTATGCAGTGAAGTCTGATCCGATCCCATATCAACCTGAATATTCCTTTCGAGCAGCCTCTCCCACAATTCAACTACATTACCCTGGTATGCCAGGGAGACAGCTTCCTTGTTCTGTCTTGCCTCAAGGGCTCGGTCGATTAGTTTATCAAGATCACCGTAAACCTCATCCACCCAGCCTTGTTTGTGGCGCACTTCGGTCGCTTTTGGGTTAATCTCGGCAATCAGGCAGATGGCTCCTGCAATAACAGTAGCTTTTGGCTGTGCACCCGACATTCCTCCCAGACCGGAGGTTACATAGATTTTCCCTGCAAGGGATTTCTCTCCGGGTTTCATTACCCTTCTTCCTGCATTAAGAACTGTTATGGTTGTACCATGAACTATCCCCTGCGGCCCAATGTACATGAACGAACCCGCGGTCATCTGTCCATACTGGGAAACCCCCAGAGCATTCAACCTTTCATAATCGTCCCGGCCTGAATAATTGGGTATGACCATCCCGTTGGTAACAACCACCCTGGGTGCATCACGGTGCGAAGGGAACAAACCCGTGGGATGGCCCGAATACAATACGAGGGTTTGTTCCTCAGTCATTTCAGCCAGGTACTTCATTGTAAGAAGATATTGCGCCCAGTTTTGGAAAACAGCCCCATTACCCCCGTAAGTGATCAGTTCATGTGGGTGCTGTGCAACGGCATCATCCAGGTTGTTGGTAAGCATTAGCATAATAGCTGCAGCCTGCTTTGATTTGGCCGGATATTCACTTATAGGCCTGGCACAGATATTATAATCGGGCCGAAACCTGTACATGTATATTCTGCCGTACTCCTCCAGTTCCCTCGCAAACTCAGGAGCCAGAACAGTATGATGCTTTGGATCAAAATACCGGAGTGCATTTTTCAGTGCAAGCCTTTTTTCTTCGGCTGTCAATACATCCCTTCTCCTGGGAGCATGATTTATGTGCTGATTAAAGGATTTTACGTCCGGAAGTTCTTCCGGTATACCCTGCAAAATCATTCTTTGAAATTCATCTTTAGTCATATATCCTCTTTATAAAAACACTCCAAATTTAAAGAGAATAATTCTATTCGGGCAGGATAAATAAACAGATTGACAAGAAAAATGATGATGACAATCCTGGGGAAGGAAATGTAAAGAGATTCATAAAAATCCTTTAAAGATCACTGAGTTGCTTTAATCCTCTTTTAGCCCGAAAATCAATACTGCGCTTGTATTCGCCCTGGTTAAGCCGAAGCGCGAGCCTGTAGTATTCCTCAGCCTTGGTATTTTCATTATTCTCAAAGTAAATCTGAGCAAGCATAAGTGCAGAATTAGCAGAAAAATAATAACCTGACCCCCAGTCGGCCTCCATCACCTTATGATAATATACATTAGCATTCAGTATGTTCCCCATTTTGTGGTGAATTCTCCCCAACCTGTAGAGGTATTCAATCTGCTGTCTTCTTCCTCTGGGTGTGAAGCCTGAGAGTTCAGCAAGAGCCTCGGTATATAATCCCCCGTCAAAGCGTAAACGGCTTTTCAATAGAGCAGGATGATAATCAGCAAGGTAATTCAATTCTGCAAAAGCCTGCCTGTCAGGATCGGTGAGCAAACTGCCGTCTGTTTGCAAATTTCGAAGGCAGTATTGAAAATTATCCCCGTTTTCTTCCATTAGATAAAAGAGTGCCAGTTTATGCCAGGCTACTTTCCTGTAATCACTGCCCTGGTAGTTCTGAAGAAAATATTCAAAATGTCGGCCGGCCCTTTTTTCTCCGCGGTAAAGCATTGCTTCACCCAAAAGTAAACGCATAAAAACAATTTCATATTCAGGGTAAAGCGGCCTGTATTGATTTAAGACATCTATAACTTTAGCAGACTGACCTGTATTTAAAAGAGCCAATGCGTACAAAAATCTGGATGGAGAATCAATCGTTTTAAAGTCATTTCTTTCCTCAATCAGTTGTATTACCTTATAAGGCTTATTTTCAAGCTGCAAAGCCACCGCAAGCCGAATGAACCTCGCTTCCTCGGCAAAACCCGGAATTCTTTTCACCCTTTCGGCATAAGCATCCAGAAACCGAATGCCCCGCTCATAGTCCCCCTTAATACCTGCCAGTCTGAATAACCAAAGAAAATCCTGTGGAACCATTCCGAAAAAGATATCAAACACGGCTCTGCCCTGAAGATTCAGGTTGTTCTGTGGCTGAAGGGTAACACCTTCTTCCAGTGCACGGTAAAATCCGTACATACTAATTCCCGCCCTGATATTATCGCCAAACCGTATACGCAATATCGCGTTTTGCAGGTGCAAATTCCAGATGGCATAATAATAGTACTCGTCTTTTTCAAAAGAGCTAATCCTTTTTAGCCTGCGTGATGCATTCGTTTTGTATTGCTCCCATAATTCTTCATCGCCTGACACGAATACTTCAAGAAACTCTGCATAGTTTAACAGGAATTCTGACAATGGCTTGTCAGGGTTTATTCTCTGAAAGTTATTCAGAATTTCTATAGTAGCGGCCAATTCAAGCCTTGTGAGTTTTTGAAATGCCACCAGTTGCGCGGGAGCCTGTCCACTGGAAATGTTCAGCAATCCAAAGCTTAGAAAAAAAAACAGACTCAAAGTTTTCAGATGGGCCGGCATTGGAAAAAAGAAAATCTGCCGGTATTCCGGCAGTAGTTATTATCAGGCATTGAGAATATCAGGATCAACCAGAATACGGCCGCAATACTCACATACTATAATTTTTTTCCGTGATTTAATGTCCACCTGCCTCTGGGGTGGAATCTTGTTAAAACATCCGCCGCAGGCATCCCTTTCAACAGGAACTACAGCAAGTCCGTTTCTTGCATTTTTGCGTATTCTCTTGTATGCTGAATAGAGCCTTGATTCAATTTTGTTCAGGAACTCCTCCGAACGGGCAATTAATTCCTCTTCTTCCTTCTGGTTTTCAGAAACTATGGTATCAAGTTCTTCCTTTTTGGTTTCAAGGTCACCCTTTCTTTCTTCAAGAAGCGATTTGGATTCCTCCAGTTGTTCCTTCCTTTCTTTCATCTGAAATGAAAATTCCTTGATACGCTTCTCGCAAAGTTCAATCTCCAGGGTCTGAAACTCAATTTCCTTTGACAATGAGTCAAACTCCCTGTTATTTCTCACATTCATCTGCTGGTCCTGATATTTCTTAATCAGGGCCTGTGCTTCCACGATATCATTCTTCTTTTTAGCAACGGACTGGTCGAGGTTGTTAATTTCTTCCTCAAAGTTTGATATCCGGGTCTGCAGACCTGCCAGTTCGTCTTCCAGGTCCTGTACCTCAAGAGGAAGTTCTCCCCTGAGAATTTTGATCTTGTCAATCTCGGAGTCTACTGACTGCATTTGAAAGAGAAGTCTCAGTTTTTCCTCTACCGGAATTTCAACAACTTCCTGGGTCTTTTGCGCGTCGTTGGTCATGCTGTTAAAAATAGTTTATTGGATTTGTATTTGTATCTGAAAAACGGACTGCAAATTTAGGGAATTTTTTGGTAATTAGGTCATAAAATATTTCCGTCGTAAATTTCTCACTTTCGTAATGACCAATGTCAGCAATCACGATTTTGTCTTCTGCATCAAAAAACTGATGGTACTTCATGTCCCCGGTGACCAAAAACTGCACTCCCGATTTGATTGCTTTTTGAATAAGGAAGGATCCACTGCCTCCGCATACGGCAACCCTCTGAACCTTTTTGCCCAAAAGCTTAGAATGACGGATGACCCCCGTTGAGAAAACTTCTTTAAGTGAATCAAGAAATGTCTTCTCATCCACTGTGCTTTCGAGTTCACCTATCATTCCAATGCCTGCATGGTTATATTCGTTCTCAAGCGCATAAATATCATATGCAACCTCTTCATAGGGGTGGGAACTCTTTAAAGCCTGAATTACCTTCTTTTGCAAATGCAAAGGAAATATGGTCTCAAAACGCAATTCCGGTTCCAGGTGAAGTTTGCCCTTTTCACCAACAAAGGGATTCGTATCCTCTCCTCCCCTGAATGAACCAGCCCCCTCAGCATGGAAGCTGCAACTGTCGTAGTTGCCAATTTTACCCGCACCTGCTTCAAAAACAGCTTCCCTCACCTTGTTTATATGATCTTTGGGGACAAAAGTGACCAGTTTTCTCAATTTTCCCTCCGCAGGAGAGAGAATTTCAAGATTTTTCAATCCTATTTTTCTGCAAATTCTTTCATTCACACCTCTATATGCGGAATCGGCACTGGTGTGCCAGGAAATGACTGCAATATTATGGCTGATTGCTTTCATTACGGCACGTTCGGTATAATTTGATCCGGTTATTCTTTTTAAACCGGCAAACAGGAGTGGATGGTGCGACACAATCAGGTTGCAACCTGTTTTCACAGCCTCCTCAACCACTTCAGGAATAACATCCAGGGCAAGCAGAATTCCACTGACATCCATCTCGGGAGATCCTAGTTGTAAACCTGAATTATCATAGGATTCCTGGAAAGAAGCTGGTGCAAACTCTTCCAGTAAATTCACTATATCCTTCACCTTCATCCTGATTTATTTTTAAGCCTGGTTTTTATTTCCAAACCATTCATAGTAAACTAATCAAATCACTGTGGTAAATAACCAAATAACAGATACCACTAACCCTAATGGATTATAAAAGTTCTTTGACTTCAAGAAGTGTTTCACGGATACTTTTAAGGCTGGTAATGATCTCAAAATTATGTGTGGTATCTTCACGATTTTCTTTCATCTTCTTTTGGGCACCTTTGAGAGTCATCCCCCTTTCCTTTACCAGGTGGTAAATCATATGAAAGTTCTCAATATCCTGTTGGGTAAAAAACCTGTTTCCTTTTTTATTCTTCTGCGGTTTGATTATATCGAATTCCTTCTCCCAAAAACGAATCAGTGAGGTGTTCACCTTGAACATTTCGGCAACTTCTCCAATGGAATAGTAGAGTTTTTCTACTTTTTTTTCTTTGTATGGCACAATGCTGAGAATTACATACCTAAAAATGATCCTCCCAGTTGCGACAATTCAATCATGGCATCAAACTCCTCGGGTGTAAGATCATTGAAATAATAGTTTATCGGGTTGACTGAACGGCCCATCTTTCGAATTTCGTAATGAAGATGGGGAGCAGTGGAAAGTCCCGTATTGCCAACAGTCCCAATCACATCGCCCCTTTTCACCCTTTGTCCGGGCCTCACCTTAATGTCTTCCATGTGTGCATAAATGGTTTTGTATCCATAACCATGATCGATCTCAATCAGATTGCCATATCCCCTTCTTGCACGTGATAGTTGGATATCTGATACTACACCATCGCCTGTAGCATAAACATCAGTACCAACAGGGGCAGTGAAATCCATACCATCATGCATCCTGAAAATTTTTAAAATGGGATGAATACGCATACCGTAAAAGCCCCCTATTCTTCTCACATCATTGATGGCTATGGGTTGAATGGACGGAATGCTTGCCAACATCTGTTCCTTGTTTTTGGCAAGATCAATCACATCGTCAAATGACTTTGACTGCACATACAACTGCTTCTTTAACACATCCAGTTTCCGGGCCGTTGCAATAACAATCTCTGAATTGTCAAATCCTTCAAGTTCCTGGTACCTGTTTACACCTCCAAAGCCGGCGGTACGAACGGAAGCCGGAATTGGCTCAGCATTAAAAACTGTGCGGTAAATGTTGTCGTCCCTGTTCTGAATATCGGCAAGAACAGCAGATATTTGTTCCAGTTGCTTGTTCATGATTTCATACTGCAGGCTCATCTGGGTAAGTTCACGCCTCAGAATCTTTTCCTTGGGTAAATCAAGGAACATGTTAAAAACAATATGATAGATAACTGCAAGGGCTAAACTTGCAAAAAAATAGGTAAGAAACCTGATAAGTTTTTCCTTGAATGTGTGCTGTATTCTGTCGTAACTAAGCGACTCAGGATTAAACCTATACTTACTTTTGGCCATTCGTAAAGATTTGTCTTTGTTTTAATTATTTCGGATAGTGCCCAGCAAATCTAAACGAAATAAATTAATTTTACAACAATTTGAAAATTTTGATTGACATTATTCAATTAATTAAGCACATTTAACTTTCTTAAAAGTAGTTTTTTATGGGTTCCAATGAAATCAGGGAGGCGTTTTTGAAGTATTTTCGGGAGAAAGATCACCAGATTGTAAGTTCTTCACCCATAGTGATTAAGAATGATCCCACACTGATGTTTACTAACGCAGGCATGAACCAGTTCAAGGACATTTTTCTGGGGAACAGTGCTGTTCAATTTCCGCGTATTGTAAATACACAGAAGTGCCTCAGGGTTTCAGGAAAACATAATGATTTGGAAGAGGTAGGGCTTGACACCTATCACCATACCATGTTTGAAATGCTTGGCAACTGGTCTTTTGGTGATTATTTCAAAAAAGAAGCCATACACTGGGCATTTGAGTTTTTAACCGACAGGTTAAAACTACCTGCAGACAGGCTCTATGCAACAGTTTTTGAAGGAAATCCTTCAGAAAATCTTGAATTTGACAAGGAAGCATTTAATTACTGGAAATTGTATTTACCCACAGAAAGGATTTTAAGTGGCTCAAAAAAGGACAATTTCTGGGAAATGGGAGATACAGGGCCCTGCGGACCATGCTCCGAAATACATATTGACCTTAGAAACCAGGATGAAAGAAAGAAAATATCAGGCAGTGAACTGGTAAATAAAGGGCACCACCTTGTGGTTGAAATCTGGAACCTTGTATTTATTCAGTTCAACCGTAAATCAAACGGACAATTGGAGCCGCTTCCCGACAAGCATGTGGATACAGGAATGGGATTTGAAAGGCTTTGCATGGCAGTTCAGAACAAACAGTCGAATTACGACACCGATGTATTCCAACCCCTGATTGAAAAAATTGAAGATATTACCGCTAAAAAATATGGTACTGATGAAAGCATGGACATTGCCATGAGGGTGATTGCCGATCACCTGAGGGCTGTTTCCTTTTCCATTGCCGACGGGCAGATACCCTCCAATAACAAGGCAGGTTATGTAATCCGTAGAATACTCAGACGTGCCATCCGCTACGGATACACTTACCTTGGTCAGAACGATCCATTCATTTGCAGGCTGGTGCCCGAACTGGTGAATCATATGGGACATGCCTTCCCTGAACTTGTTGCCCAGCAAAAACTTGTTGAAAAAGTGATAGAAGAAGAGGAATATTCCTTTCTGAAAACCCTGGAAACAGGCATGAAATTACTGGAACAGACAGTTGAAAAATGCAGGAAAGAAAACAAAAAACAGATAGACGGCAAATCGGCGTTTGTTCTTTACGATACCTACGGGTTCCCGCTGGATCTAACCGAACTCATCCTGAGAGAAAAAAATCTCTCCCTCAATCATAAGGAATTTGAGGAGGAAATGGAAATCCAGAAAGCCAGGTCCCGTAACGCTGCAAAGGTGGACACCGGGGATTGGGTGATTGTAAATGATAAGCTCAAGCCAGTGTTTCTGGGTTACGATTTGTTTGAAACCGAAACGCGTATCAGCCGCTACCGAAAGGTTTCTGCCAAAGGCAGGGTGTATTACCAGCTTGTTCTGGAAAAAACTCCTTTTTATGCCGAAAGCGGCGGCCAGATTGGCGACACTGGATACATTGAAAATGGGGATGAAAAAATACAGATTTTCAACACCCTGAAGGAAAATGATCTGAATGTTCACCTGGCAAATTCCTTACCGAAAAATCCACAGGGGGTATTCCGGGCAGTTGTCGACAATGAAAAACGAAAACTGACTGCTAACAACCACTCTGCTACACATTTGCTGCATGAAGCCCTGCGTGCCATTCTTGGCAGCCATGTGGAACAAAAAGGTTCGCTTGTACATTACGATTACCTGAGGTTTGACTTTGCACATTACTCCAAACTCACAGAGGAGGAGATATCTGCCATTGAGACCATGGTAAATCAAAAAATCAGGGAGAATATTCAACGCGATGAGCACCGGGAGATTCCCCTGGCCGAGGCAAAACAACAGGGGGCTATCTCTCTTTTTGGAGAAAAATACGGCGATGTGGTTCGCACAATCCGATTTGGTTCCTCTATTGAATTATGCGGGGGGATACATGTTGAGGCCACAGGCAACATAGGCCTTTTCAAGATCATTTCTGAGGGTGCCATATCAGCCGGAATCAGGAGAATTGAGGCAAAAACTGGACCCGCTGCTGAGAAATATGTTAATAATCAGATTGAAATCCTGCGTGAAGTCAGGCAAATGCTGAAAGATACAACCGAACCGGTAAAAAGTATCAAAAACCTGCTGGAAGAAAAAAGTAAGCTGGAAAAGCAACTGGAGGCCTTCCGCCGGGATAAGCTGAAATCCCTGAAGGCGACCCTGGCTAGAAGCACTCAAAGGAAAGCACAGGCTAATGTAATTACAGGATTTGTGGAGGCAGTTGATATAGAAACACTGAAAGATCTTGCCTACCAGTTGAAAAATGACATTCCGGATCTTTTCCTGGTGTTGGGATCGAGTCATGAAGGTAAGGCATTTCTTTGCGTAAGTGTATCAGAAAACCTGATAAAGCAAAATGGGCTCAGGGCAAATGAAATTATAAAAACCCTTTCGCCATACATTCAGGGGGGAGGCGGAGGACAAGATTTCCTGGCAACAGCCGGAGGTAAAAACCCGGAAGGACTCGAAAAAGCAATTCGTGCAGCGCAGGAGATTATAAAGTAATAGCTTATCAGTAAGTCCTTGTCATTGTTGCAGGTACAACAATGATATAATCAGCCCTGCCCAGCGATTCTTCATTCAGCCGGGATAAATCATCCTGTGTTACGGTGGCAATCGTTTTAATGTTCAGCTCAGGATTTGCCTGTTTCAGGTACCAGTAAATCCCCTCGTAAAAGTCGGAGTGATATGTGCCATGAAAGTGAATTAATTGGTTGCCGGGTTCCCAGCCGGTAAGAATGAAGTGTGCCATTGTCGCATCCTTTATGGCCTGTGCCTTTGGGAAATTTTCATTCACCTGCCCCTTACCCATGCCTCCCATATGAAGCATGCGGGCATACCCGGGCAGTTGCGGATCATATGCCACCGGAAGAGGTGCAATAAACCGCCGGGCTTCATCTGTAAGCGTTTCAAGAATTTCAAATCCTCCCATGGCAACCATACTGGCATACCTGCGTGGAATATTGGAAGCCACAAAACGGAGATTATTGTCTTTGGCGAACTTCACCAGGGGCTTATAATCTGTTTTATAGTTTCTCCAGAGCCGCATTTCCTCTTCAAATCTTTCTTCAGATATTTTGCCGGTCAAATATTCATCAAAAATCAACTGGTTGTCGGCTTCAAACATTTCAGCAGCCATCATAAGTTTTGCCGCTTTCAGGTTATGCAGCGACAGGGTAAGCTCCAGTTGCAGCCAATGCGATATGGGGTTATCATGGTATTCGCCAAACAATATTATATCACTGCCCGATACATCCTTAACCATTTTGTTATAAGAAACTTTTTTGCCCTCACTATCGAAGAGCACATAAGCAGGTTTTCCCGCAAAACCTGCAGTCAGACCGGATAAGGCAAGCAAACTCAATATAAGAAGTTTTTTCATTGATTAAATTGTTGTTGGTTGAATTAATTATTAAGGCATAAACATCAGCCGATGCTTCTTTGAAAAGTAAAATTACAGATTCCCTTCGTGAAGATATCTTCTATAACAAAAAAATTCAAAGATTCTAACCTGATTCTAATTAATGATTTCAGATACAATAATTATGGTCGAAAATTAGAATGGTTTCAAACAAGTCTTAAGTAGTTGATATTCTGTTATTTCATTTGTATTCCTGATAGTTTTTCAACTAATTTAATATTCAGGTCGAATAATTTAGCAAACTTTGGTCTATATTTGGCCGAATTAAAACCGCTTATTATGGAAATAACAAGAACTTTTGACATTTTAGCCCGTTATGCGGCAGTTTTTCCTAACAAGGAAGATGCACTGGCAGCAAAAAAAGATGGCCAGTGGGTAAAATACAGTAGTAATTACTACATAGAAACAGCCAGCAATGTGAGTTACGGGTTACTGGAGATGGGCTTCAAAAAAGGAGACAAAATCGCCACCATCTCCAATAACCGCCCCGAATGGAATTTTGTGGACATGGGAAGTGCACAGGTTGGTGCGGTGCATGTACCCATTTACCCAACCATCAGTAACGAGGAATTCGGTTATATTCTTGAAAATTCAGATGCACGCATTCTGATTGTTTCTGACAAGGCATTGTATGATACGCTAAAAGTTGTTTGTGAAAAGGTGCCAAACATTGAGGGAATATATACCTTTAATGAAGTGCCGGGAGCAAAGCACTGGAGCGAGATTGCTGAATTGGGCAAAAAAAATGCCGGGAAGCACAGGGAAAACCTTGAGAAAATCAAGTCATCCATTGACCCTGAAGAAACTGTTTCACTGATATATACCTCGGGTACAACCGGCGTTTCAAAAGGGGTTATGCTCAGCCACAAAAATTTTGTGAGCAATGTAATGGCAACCATTCACCTGTTCAATGTAACACCTGACTTCAGAGTTTTGAGTTTTTTGCCCTTGTGCCATGTCTTTGAGAGAATGGTCAATTACTTCTACCAGTACTCAGGAGTGAGCATTCACTATGCCGAGAGCATGGCAACCATTGCCGACAATATGAAGGAAATTAAAGTAAACCTCTTTGTGTCTGTTCCCAGGGTTCTTGAAAGGGTTTACGACAAGATAATCGGCAAAGGAAAGAGTTTGAAAGGAATTAAAAAAGTTCTCTTCTTCTGGGCTGTTGGACTGGGCCTGAAATACAAGGAAAAGAACAATGGCTGGTGGTACAATTTCAGGTTAAAGATTGCCCGTAAGCTGATTTTCAGCAAGTGGCAGGCAGCACTGGGAGGAGAAGTAGTATATGTGATTTCAGGAGGAGCAGCCTTGCAGGTTCGCCTCGCCAGGATATTCTGGGCAGCCGGCATACCGATTTACGAAGGGTATGGGTTAACTGAAACTGCACCTGTTATTTCGGTAAATACTCCTTCCATTCCCGACGGAGTAAGGTTTGGAACTGTAGGCCCGGTAGTTGATGGGGTAACAGTAAAAATTGCCGAAGACGGTGAAATTCTCGCGAAAGGCCCTAATGTGATGCAGGGATATTATAAGGCACCTGACAAAACAGCCGAGGTAATCGACAGTGATGGATGGTTCCATACAGGAGACATAGGTGTATTGGTTGACAACAAATTCCTGAAAATCACAGACAGGAAAAAGGAGATTTTCAAGAATTTGGCAGGAAAATATGTGGCTCCTCAGCCCATTGAGAACAAACTTAAGGAATCTTTCTTTATTGAACAGGCCATGGTGGTAGGAGTAAATGAAAAATTCGTAAGTGCACTGATTGTTCCATCCTTTGAATACCTTCACAACTGGGCATCACTGCATAAAATCAACTTCCGCGACAACGAAGACCTGATTAAAAATTCTGAGGTGATAGCCCGTATTCAGAGGGAAATCAATGAGGTGAACCAGAATCTGGCCGCTCATGAGCAAATCAAGCGTTTCAGGCTGGTAAAGGATGAATGGTCCCCCGCAACAGGTGAACTCTCTCCCACCCTCAAACTGAGAAGAAATATCGTGTACGAGAAATACGATCATATTCTGCAGGAAATCTTTGGCCACGGACAGGTACAGGATGAGGCCGAATTGCTGAAAAAGATGAAGAAGAAAGCAGAAGCAAACAATAAATAATTAACTGAGCCACCCCCAAACAAGTTTCCAATTGCAATTGAAGTGATTTACTTTCTTCATGGTTCGAAGCATAAATCAGGGGGTGGTTCTTTTTTTGTTATGGATTAAGAGCAACCCGAGGAAGGTTAACAAACCGTTCAAAATCAGTAGTTCAAATCCGAACTCAAACCCATTGAACCATTCAACGGAATTCCTGTCTATAATGTAGCAAAGAATGGGGGAGATAATTGCCACCACAGGAACCCATCTATCCTTCAAACTCAGTTTTGTAAATAGTCCGAAACTGTACAACCCCAGTAAGGGTCCGTAGGTGTAACCGGCAACCGTAAAAACCGCACTTATCACGCTCTGATCGTTAATGGCCCTGAATAGCAGGATGATAAAGCCAATGCCTACGGAAACCCCGATATGAACAGTGCGCCTGATTCTGCGAAGTTTCTCCTCCTCCCTTCTGCCTGCATCGAGTATATCTACTGTAAATGAGGTTGTGAGCGCAGTAAGGGCAGAATCAGCACTGGAATAAGCGGCGGCAACCAAACCCAGAATAAACAAAATGCTAATGAAAGGAGTCAGATATCCCTGGGTGGCAATCAGGGGGTACAAATCATCACTGCGCGAAGGAAGTTCCAGTCCTATGTGAGCAGCGTAAAGAAAAAGAATTGCTCCCAGGGTGAGAAACATGAGGTTCACCGGTATAAGGATTATGCTGAACCAGTACATGTTCTTTTTGGCATCACCAATATTCTTACAACTCAGGTTTTTCTGCATCATATCCTGATCGAGGCCGGTCATGACAATGCTAATGAATGCCCCGCTGAAAAATTGCTTCAAAAAGAATCTTTTGTCGTTGTAATCGTCAAAAAAGAAAATCCTGGAATACTCGCTCAGTGAAACAGATTCTGCCAGAGTTACCAGGTTAAGCCCCATTTCCCGTGAAATGGCAAAAATGGTAATACCCACTGCGGCAAGCATAAAGGTGGTCTGAAAAATGTCAGTCCAGATGATGGTTTTTATTCCCCCCCTGTTGGTATAGAGCCAGATGAGCAGTATTGTGATACCGACCGTGATCCAGAAAGGCACATTCCATGCATCAAAAATACTGATTTGCAGCACATTGGATACAAGAAATAACCTGAAAGCAGTTCCTATGCTGCGTGACAAAAGGAAAAAAGATGCACCGGTTTTGTACGACCAGAAACCAAATCTTGAATTCAGGTAGGTATATATGGAAGTAAGATTTAGCCGGTAATACAATGGCATGAGAATGTTGGCAATCACAAAATAACCCAGCAGGTAACCCAGCACCATTTGCATGTAGGAAAACTGGCTGGCGCCAACCCAGCCTGGCACAGATATAAAGGTTACTCCCGACAATGAAGCCCCAATCATTCCAAAGGCTACAACAAACCAGGGTGATTTGCGGTTGGCCAGGAAAAAGGAGGCATTACTTGCATTCTTCCCGGTTTTCCAGGAAATAAAAAGCAAAATGGAAAAATATGATACAATAATTGAAAGGACGAGCCAGGAAGACATCCGAAAAAAATTTCTGCAAGAATAATTAAAAAGAATTGAAAGTAAAAATGATGGTGAAATCATCATTTGATATTAATTTTACCCGCGTCGAAAAAAATCATAAAGCCTGTTAAACAATGCACCTGCAAAATTACCCTTCACGATTACTGGAAGCTGCCGTAAATGAATTTTCCAGGTTTCCGGGAGTGGGGCGAAAAACTGCACTGCGCATGGTGCTGCATTTGCTCAGGCAGGAACCCAATGATATTGAGAATTTCGGAAAGACCATTTTCAGGCTGAAGGAAGAAATTAAGTACTGCAGAATTTGCCATAATATTTCCGACAGTGAGGTTTGCGAAATTTGTGCTGACAAACGAAGGGAAGGATCGGTTATTTGCGTGGTGGAGAATATCCGCGATGTGATGTCCATTGAGAACACCAACCAATATCATGGTGTATATCACGTACTTGGAGGTATTATTTCTCCCATGGACGGCATTGGCCCCTCCGATTTGAATATTATCTCGCTCGAAGAAAAAGTGAATTCAGGTACTGTAGAAGAGATCATACTGGCTCTTTCCACCACAATGGAAGGAGACACGACAAATTTTTACCTGTTCAGGAAATTCAACAAGTACCCGGTAAAAATTACAACTATAGCCAGGGGCATTTCCTTTGGGGATGAACTGGAATATGCCGATGAGGTTACCCTGGGGAGATCCATTCTAAACCGCACACCATTTGAAACCTCCTTTCCGAATACAAAGTAAAACAACGGCAGGATTTTTGATCAATTTTCTCATGGGATTGTAACCTTTTCGGAGAAAAAATGTAATATGGATAAAATCTTCAGCTTCATGAGAATTGCTATACTGGCTCTGGGTTTATTTCTGATCTCTCAATCCACTTTTTCACAACTGGCTGCCACCTTGGATTCCATCATAAGGGTGGGTTATTTGAAAATAGAAAATGAGCAATACCTGGATGCCATTAAGGAATTCGACAAGGTGCTGGGAGTTCAGCCAGGCAATATACAAGCATTTGGAGGCAAAATTTCAGCTAATATTGCCGCTAACCGTCTGCGTGAAGCACAGCGGCTGGTAGATCAGTCACTGAAAAAAAACCCACGCGAGCCGGAATTTATTTTCTGGCGCGGTGCATTGAGCAATGCCAGGAAGAATTACCAGAAAGCCATTGAAGATTTTGATGCAGCTCTCACGCTGGGGCCAACCTCCGGAATTCTACTTTCCCGCATTTACCAGAACAAGGCTGTTTCCCTGAGCAACCTGAACGAGGCAATGGAAGCCTTTAAAATCCTGGACGAGGCATTTCTTGCTAACCCTCTAAATATTGGTGCCTTTAATGTGAGAGGACTCATATACTACCGTGCCGAAAATTTCACAGAAGCACTGAAAGATTTTACCCGTATCACTGAAATTGATCCATTCAACAATGTGGCCTTTTATAACCAGGCGATGTCTTACTTCAGAATGAGAGACAAGCAGAATGCATGCAAATTATTCCACAAGGCCTGTGAATTGGGTAACCGTAATGCCTGCCAGATGATCATCCTGGAATGCCAGTAGAAGTTCATATGTTGTGCAGCCATTTGTCCCTTTTTTCTTTTTGAAAATTTGTCTACCTTTCAAGTAATTCGCAACTTCGTGAAGCGAAGCTTTCATTTTTTCAAATCATTCAAAAAAGGAGGACATCATGATCAGTGACCTTGACAGAATATTCTCAGTCAATATACGCGGTCAGAAAAAATCGGCCATTCGTGAGGTTCTGAAACTCACACAGCGACCGGAAATTATCTCTTTTGCCGGTGGCCTCCCCTCCCCCGAGTCATTCCCCATTGAGGACCTGAAGGAAATTGTTGTTGAAGTGCTGGAAAAAGAGGGTGCAGCCGCACTGCAGTACGGAACTACAGAAGGAGACCTGAAACTGAGAGAGCTTCTTGTGGAAAGGTACCGTAAACAAGGGCTGAACATTGAACTGAAAAACCTGGTGATTACCACCGCCTCGCAGCAGGCCCTGGATTTGCTTCCGAAAATATTCATCAACCCAGGAGACAGAATTATCTGTGGCCTCCCCTCCTACCTGGGCGGGATAAGCGCCTTTACTTCCTACGGAGCCATAATGGAAGGAATACGTCTTGACAAGAACGGTATGAGTCCCGACCTGCTTGAACAAAAGCTGGAGGACCTCAAAAAACAGGGAATCAAACCCAAGTTTATCTATACTATACCCGATTTCCAAAATCCTGCAGGAATCACCATGCCCGAATCACGCAGGAAGGAAATACTGAGTATTGCAAAAAAATGGGATGTGCTAATCGTGGAAGACAGCCCCTACCGTGAACTACGTTTTGAAGGGGAGCACCAGCCCATGATTTATGCCCTGGATAATACCGGGCATGTGATTACTATCGGAACCTTTTCCAAAATTTTTGCTCCGGGTTTTCGCATAGGATGGGTGATTGCGCATGAAGACATCGTTGACAAATTCGTGGTGTCCAAGCAAACTGCCGATCTTTGCACCTCAAGTTTTGTTCAGAAAATTGCCGCGCGTTATATGGAGAAGGGGATATTCGACAAGAATATTGAAAAAATTATTCATATTTACCGCGAAAAAAGGGATGTGATGCTCAAAGCCTTACGTGAGTTCATGCCGGAGGGAGTTACCTGGACTGAGCCACAGGGCGGCTTATTTCTGTTCCTAACACTGCCCGAATACATGGACGCAGAAAAACTGTTCTATGAAGCCATCGAGGAAAAGGTGGCATTTGTACTGGGAACAGTTTTCTATTGCGATGGTTGCGGCAAAAACACCATGCGGCTGAATTTCTCCTTTGCCAGCAAGGAACAGAATGTAGAGGGCATCAGGCGTTTGGCCAATACCATCAGGAAAAACCTGAAGTAATTGTTGCAGATCATCATTTTATTAACTCTTTCAGACTGAAGTTTGAAAGAGTTATCTTATTTTTATTCCCTTTCCATCCTATGAAAATATCGGTTGTTATAGTAAACTACAATGTCAGGAATTTTCTGGAACAATGCCTGCATTCGGTTTTTGAAGCCTGCAAGGGTATTGACCACGAAGTTTTTGTAGTAGACAACCATTCCCTGGATGGTTCACAGGCAATGGTTAAGTCAACCTTTCCTGAAGCAAGATTAATTGAAAACAAAAAAAACTTAGGGTTTTCAAAAGCCAATAACCTGGCACTGAAAATGGCACAGGGTCAGTACCAGCTGGTGCTGAATCCTGACACCTTACTGGAAGAAAATACTTTAAGAAAGTGCATTGATTTCATGGATGCCCACCCTGAAGCAGGGGCGTTGGGTGTGAAAATGATTGACGGACGGGGAAAATTCCTGCCCGAATCCAAGCGTTCTCTGCCCACACCTGCAACAGCTTTTTATAAGATGTTCGGACTTGCAGCGTTGTTTCCCCGGTCAAAAAGGTTCGGAAAATATCATCTCGGTTACTTGCCCGAAAACGGTATACACCAGGTTGAAGTGCTCAGCGGTGCATTCATGTTCCTCAGAAAAGAGGCCCTGAACAAGGCAGGATTGTTTGATGAAGACTATTTTATGTATGGTGAAGATATTGACCTCTCCTACAGGCTTTTAAAACACGGATATAAAAATTATTACTTCCCCGGAACCACCATCATACACTACAAGGGGGAAAGCACAAAAAAAAGCAGCATCAATTACGTAAAAACCTTCTACGGGGCCATGCTGGTTTTTATAAGAAAACATTTTGCCCATAAAGAAAATTCTCTTTTCTATCTCCTGATCAAATTGGCTGTTTACCTCAGGGGATTTATTTCGGTATCGAAAAGATTAGGCGCAAGGTGCTTCCTGCCGGTTACCGATGCTCTTCTCATTTATACAGGGCTGCTTGCCATGACCCTCCTGTGGGAAAACATCAGGTTTAGCGGGGAGTATTTTTACCCTCCACTCCTGAAGCAGGTCATTTTCCCCTTTTATGTTGCTTTATGGATGACCGGACTTTTTCTGGCAGGAGCTTACCTAAGGTCCTCCAACCTTCGTAATAGTATCCTTGGAATTCTCTTTGGCACTGCCGCCATCCTGATATTGTATTCCCTTCTCCCCATACACCTTAGGTTTTCCAGGGCATTGATTCTTCTCGGCACTGCTTCATCCATGGTTGCAACTGCCCTGAGCAGGGTAACAGCTTCCTTACTCAGAATCTCGGAGTTTTACCTGTTTCAGCAGCCGGTTGCAAGAATCGTATTTGTTGGCTATCCTCAGGATAGCAGCAGGGCACTTTCAATTTTGGATTCTATCGGTCAACCTTATGTATTTGCGGGCAACGCTTACGATAAAAAGAAGGCTCCGGAACCAGGCTGGCTGGGCAATATGGCAGACCTTGAGGAAATTATCGCCATCAACCGGGTAAACGAAATCATTTTTTCTTCAGGCAACCTGGGTTTGTCTCAGATTATAGAATGCATGAACCAGCTTAACAAAAAAAATATCCGTTTCAGAATTTTATCTGCAGATGGAAAAACCATTATGGGGGTAAATCCCGGCAGAAAAGAAATGCTGAGCCTTGGCACCGGTTAATTCAAGCCATTCAAAACACAGTGCTGGGAGGAATTTCACCCGGGGAAACTAATCTTCGGCTATTGTTTTACCCTGCGCTTTAACCGTATGGAACTTAGTTTTTATCTTAGGGAATGGTTGGCTGCAAAGCCTTTCCAATGTGGCATTTAAAAACAACAGATAATTGTAATCCAAATTGCCCAAGAAATTGATTCTTAGCAATTTTCTCCTTAATTTCTTGGATTGATTAAGAACCAATTATTTAGGGTGAACAATGAAAAGAAAATTATTAACAGGCCTCATTGTCTGGTTTAGCTTTCTTTTACCAGGATAACCGCTGGAGATCCATTTACCCCGAAAATTGATATTTGAATCATGTTTTTGAACCAATCTTCATATTTTTGGTTAATACAGCAACCAGATTTGTAATTCTGTGTCAAAATCAAAATGGATTTTCACAAAATTTCATTACTTTTGCTGTCTATTTAGACTAAATAAAAAATAATTACAGGTTTTATGGCGAAAATTGAAATCACCGTCCCTGCCATGGGCGAAGGCATCATTGAAGTAACTCTCAACCGCTGGCTGGTTAAAGAAGGCGATAAAGTAACCGAAGATCAACCTTTGGCTGAGGTGGCCACCGACAAGGTAGACTCTGAAATACCCTCCCCTTTCGAGGGAACAATTACCAAACTCCTGGTGAAGGAAGGAGACATTCCAAGGGTTGGCCAGGCAATTGCCCTGCTGGAAAATGATACCCCCGAGGCTGACCTGGAGCGTGCAGAGGTGAAGGAAGAAGTGGAAAGAATCACCGCTACCCGTGAAGAAGAAGCAAAAGAAGAAGAAAAACCTGTATTGGAAGATGGAGTAATAGGTGGGAGAACACCCTCCGGTAAATTCATTTCTCCCCTGGTACGCAGCATTGCAATAAAGGAAGGTATTCCCATTGAAGAACTGGATGTGATACTAGGTACAGGACAACAGGGACGGATTACCAAGAATGATGTACTGGAGCACCTGAAAAACAGGCCGAAGGGTGGTGTGCCACAGGCTGAAATTGAAAAAGCCGTGAATGAAACCAGGTCTGAACCTTCAGCAGCGCCGCCTCCAGCTCCAAAGGCTTCTGGGGTTAGTGCTCAGCCGGCCTATTCCGGTGGCGCACACGAAATAGTGGAAATGGATCGCATGCGTAAGCTCATTGCCGAACACATGGTGCATTCCAAGCATACTTCACCCCATGTTACCTCCTTTGTAGAGGCCGATGTAACCAACCTCGTGACATGGCGTGAAAAAATCAAGGATTCTTTCCAGAAAAGGGAAGGACAGAAAATAACCTTCACACCGGTTTTTGTTGAGGCTGCTGCAAGGGCCCTGAGGGATTTCCCAATGGTAAATGTTTCAGTAGACGGCACAAAGATCATTGTGAAGAAAAACATCAATATTGGCATGGCGACTGCCCTTCCAACGGGTAACCTGATTGTTCCTGTTATTAAGAATGCCGATGAAAAGAACCTGGTTGGCCTTGCAAAAGCTGTAAACGATTTGGCAAACCGCGCCCGCAACAGCAAGCTGCAACCCGATGAAATTACAGGAGGAACCTTTACCATTACCAATTTTGGTTCGTTCGATAATCTTACCGGCACTCCCATCATTAATCAGCCCGAAGTAGCCATTCTGGGTGTTGGTGCGATAATGAAAAAACCCTGGGTGATTGAAACCCCGCAGGGCAATGCAATTGCCATAAGGCATATCATGGTCCTCTCCCTGTCATACGATCACAGGGTGGTAGACGGTGCCCTTGGCGGCATGTTCCTGAAAAAAGTAGCCTATTACCTGGAGAATTTTGATGTAGACAGGACCATTTAATTGAGAAACCGGCGTACCACGCTCTATTATAAAGCAATCCCGCAATCTTTTGATGCGGGATTGCTTTTATAGAATTCCCCTATGCAGGTCTCTTTCCTTTAACCTCTTCCTGGTTGCCTCCTTTAAGAATCTATTTACAACTGACAAAATATGAACTCCCAACAGGCATTGTTTTAGTTTATTATGGTGTTTGAATTCACATTATTATATTAAATTTGATGCAACTTAACCAATGCCTGAAAATGAAATTTCTTCGCATCCTTCTTCTGCTGCTGCATTGCGGCACAATAACGCTTAACGCACAGTTGTTTAAAGATTCCCGGGAAATGTTCCTTGAAGCTGAGTCGTATGCCCTGTTTGAGGAATACAACGAAGCACTACCGCTCTATCTAACCCTGCTGCGTGAAAAATCGGGAAATGATTACCTGCGGTACATGGTGGGTGTTTGTTACCTGCATACTCCCGGGCAAAAAGAAAGAGCTATACCTTACCTGCAGGAGGCCATCCTGAATATTGACTGGAGGGCAGGGACAGCAAGTCACCGTACAACTCAGGCCCCGCCCGATGCGCTTTTTTATCTTGCCCAGGCATATCATATAAACTACCAGTTTGACAAGGCAATTGAATATTACAACCGTTTTAAAAATGAAGCAAATCCTAAAATATTCAACCTTGACCTTGTAAATGAATTCATACAGGCCTCCATTAACGCTAAGGAAAGTACTGCAACTCCCCTGTTCTTTTACATGAATAACCTGGAAGAACCGGTGAATTCAAGATTTTCAGAAAATAATCCTGTTGTTTCCGGAAATGAGGAAGTGATTGTTTTTACCCGCAAACTTCCCTTTTACGACGGGGTTTTCTTTTCAAGGAAAGTGGGTGGGGAGTGGACCGAACCGATGGATATTACTCCCATGATTGGCAGTGACGGTGATTGCTATCCCGTATCCCTTTCCTACGATGGAACGGAACTTTACATTTACAAACTGGACAATTATTTAGGAAATTTATATACCAGCAGTCATGTGAACGGCGAATGGACCAGGATAATGAAACTCAATGAAAACATCAACACAAAATACTGGGAGTCGCATGCAAGTGTTTCAAAAGACGGAAAGACCCTTTACTTTACAAGCAACCGTCCAGGCGGATTCGGTGGGTTGGACATTTATGTGTCGGAAAGGGGAGCAAATGGCGACTGGGGACCTGCACAAAACCTGGGTAACCCGGTAAATTCGAAATTCAATGAAGAAACCCCTTTTATAACCGAAGATGGCCGCACCCTGTATTACAGCTCATACGGGTATTACAACATTGGCGGATATGATGTTTTCTACACAACCAGGCTGGACGACGGAAAATGGACAGTGCCGTTGAATGCCGGGTACCCGATAAGTACCCCCGATGACGATTTATTTTTCTATCCCTTAAAGGATGGCAGGTATGCCTACATTGCGCGTGCCAACCGCGATAAGGTGAATGCCGTTACTGACATTTTCAGGCTGGAAATTTTTTCGGATACTCATCCCCGAAAGTTCCGTATCATGGGCGCAATGGCCCTGGCTGATAATGTTAAAATCACGCCCTCATCGAGCATAATGGCTGTTAATACTGAAACTGGTGATACAGTTTATATTTCACAGCCTGATTTGCTTTCGGGTAAATTTGACTTTGAACTG
This sequence comes from Bacteroidota bacterium, assembly GCA_037446695.1. Taxonomy (GTDB): domain Bacteria; phylum Bacteroidota; class Bacteroidia; order Bacteroidales; family PUMT01; genus JBBIHY01. The sequence goes on along the minus strand of JBBIHY010000009.1, from coordinate 62,025 downwards.
GCCATGGGAAAATACCAAATCATTTTCACCGAAGTAGGATTTGAGAAAAAAGTGCTGAATTTGAACCTGCCGGTAGATAACCCGGAATCGGAAATTGCACTCAGCACTATACTTGAACCTTTACCACCGGGATTTGACAGCACCATGTTTGCTGAAAAACCAGTTTCCCCATGGTATGCCGACACAGTGTACACATCTGCAGACATTGGTTTAAGACAAAAACAGATAAGAATTTCGAAAAGTGAGCCGGTAGAATTCAACCTGAATCTCGAAAGGGGAGCAAAACTGAGGGTTGAAACCTGGATGGACAACAGGCTGGTAAAAGTAGATACTTTTGATGTACAATCGCGGCAGTTCTCCTACAAAATGACCCCCTTGCCGGGAAGAACCCGGTTGAGATTTTTCTACCTTGACAAAGACAACAACCTGGTTCGTGATGAAGTCTCCATTGCCTATGTTCCTGAGATAAAACCGGAGGTACCGGCTACACCCGTAATCAATGAACGACTGCAGACATTCTACAATGAACTGCTTAAAGTTACCGGAGAAGACCTCAGAACTGTTTTGCTGAATATTGATTTTGAAAAGGAAAATATTGAGACACCTGAAAATTTGGTACAATATCTGCTTACATCTTCTGCCACAAACAATTACACCGAGTCGGATGTAAGACTTGCATTGCTAAGGATTGCCTCAAAGAACCGCTCCGATGTAGCCGGATTCCTTGCCACCATGATCATGAAATCGCAGGATCCGCTGCATTCTGTACTAAAGAAAATTGACCTGGAAAAAGAGGGAATTACAAGTATTTCGCAACTCTTAAAGGTAATTGACAGCAGGACAGCAGGTACACCTGCAGGTGGGGATGCACTGGTAGCCCTAGCAACAAAAATAGCCCTGGAGGAGACCAGCAGGGAACAGCAGGAACTGGCCATTCTTTATTACGAAATGCTGAAACTTGCAAGTCCGAACATCAGGGCAGTTTTAAGGGAAATTGAGCCCGGCAAATCCAATGTAATGAATACTGCCGAACTCATTGATCTTTTACTTGAAAAAAGTACCCAGTACAATTATACCTCCGGGGATTTAGAAAACCTGCTTGTAGCGGTTATTGATTCCAAAAATGATGATTTGCCCGCTTTGAGGTCAAGATGGGCCGGTGTGGCATCACCGGAGCTGGCCAGGCTGATTACACAAACACAACCCACCCGGGATACGCCTGAATTCAGCCGTTATGCCCGGTTGATTTCCGGTAATGCCGGAAGGGCAAATATCAGCCAGTTGCAGGTATTGCAATCGCTATCGGCACTTGCTGTTGATGAATCTGTTGAGGCAAGAAGAGCCATGGCAGTATTGTATTATAATATGCTGCGCCTGGCCGATGGTAATCTCAAAATTGCCCTTCAGGAAATAAACCTGGAAGAGAAACAGATTTCCACGTCAAAGGAGTTGATTGATTATCTTGTTAATCATTCTGACAGTTTGAACTTCGTGCAGGAAGATGTTATGGTGCTGATGGCAAGAATATCGGCTGAAAAAGACCTGCAGGGATTCTTTACCGAACTCACAGGCTTGTCTTCCGGCAACCTGCAAAAGCTTTTAAAATCAATTGACCTGAAACGTGACAATATTACATCGGTGGATCAGTTGATAGTCATTCTCATGGAGAAGGCCCCGGAATATGGATACAGTCCGGCAGACATCCTGTCCATTGTGGGACAGCTTTCCATTGCACGGTCTATGGGCAATCAAATGGATATGCTTCTGCTGAAGCAGAACCTGGCCGCCCTTGGAAGGGCTGAAATAAGGCTGGCATTGGAAAACCTGAATGAGGACGAAATAATCATTACTACGCCCGAGCAACTGATTGAATATCTCGCAGGTATATCTGATTCGGCCGGCTATACACCTGATGATGTATGGGATGTGGTGTTTGAGCTCGGTACCGAAGGCCAGCGGGATATTAGGGAAATAGTAGCTTCACTTAAAAATCTGGCCGATGACAGGATTCTGAAAGCCCTGGCAGATATCGAAAAAGAGAATCTTAGTTTTAATTCCATCAAGCAACTGATGGATTACCTGGTTGAAAAAGGTAATGAGTATGGTTATTCTGAAGAAGATGTGAAACACCTCATTCTCAAGCAGGCCCTTGAAAACCAGAAGATTATAATGGAACAAAAAGAGAAGACTCCTGCCGGATTCAAGAAATGGTACTGGGTATACCTCATAATTTTACTTATTGCCATTATTCTTGCATTCTGGTATATGAGAAAAGCCAAAAAAGAGTAAATTGCATCGGAATAACCCGTTTGCAATGAAAAGAATCACCTGTCTATTTATTTTGATATTTGTCTTCACTGCCCTCACCGGGCAGTGGAGGCCTTCAACTGCCAACCTTTTTGAAGAAGCAGAGGAGTATTTTCTTTTTGAGGAGTACAAGGAGGCCTTGCCTCTATACATGAGGACGGCCGCCCACCCCGATTCCCTTCCTGCATTTATTCAGTACAGGGTAGGTATTTGCTACCTGAACCTGCCCGGGCAGGAATACCTTGCTGTTACTCACCTTGAATTTGCAGCGGCCCACGCTCATGCACATGTGAGAACAGGCAACCTCACTGAAACACGTGCCCCCCTGGATGCTTTTTATTACCTTGGCCTTGCCTACCGGCATGTGAACCAGAAAGAGAAATCAAAAGCAGCATTTTCTCATTTCATTGAACGCTCCCAGGATAAGGTAATGGTTGCCAGGGCCGAGAGGGAACTGGAAAAGACCTGTACAGCGGCCCTGTTTAGAATGAATCCCGGGAACTTTGAAAAAACTCCTGTTTCAGATGATTTAGGCCTTACCGGGGAGGAATTTAACCTTGTAATTAGCGGCGATGAAAATACCATAGCCTATGCCGGCTCCCTGAAATTTTACGATGCAGTGTTTGCAAGCCAAAGAAAAAACGGCTCATGGGGCAGGCCGGCAAATATCACTCCCAATATTGGTTCCGACGGGGATGTTTACCCACTGTCTCTCTCCTTTGACGGAAACATGATGCTCCTGTACCGAAGTGAAATTGGGTCAAACGGCGACATCTTTTTCAGCAGGTTCGAAAGCGACCGATGGTCCAGAATGGAAGCTTTCCCCTCCCCCATTAACACCGAATACCATGAGGCTTATGCTTCCCTTTCACCCGATAGCAACACCATGTATTTTTCCAGCAATCGCCCGGGAGGATTCGGGGGACTGGATATTTACAAATCGGTACGCTGTGAAAATGGCAGCTGGGAACCGGCTGTCAACCTGGGACCACAGGTAAATACCATGGAAGATGAAATTACCCCGTTTATATCCATGGACGGTAATTTTGTATTTTTCAGCTCCAGGGGGCATACCAACATGGGAGGCTTCGATATTTTTTTCTCTGAAAAACTTGATGAGGGCACATGGGGCCAGTCTGTCAACCTGGGGTACCCGCTCAACACCACTGCCGATGACATTTTTCTAATACCTGCAGGAAATCCTGATGAAGCCTATTACGCCTTTCTCACCGATCAACAGTTTATGGCCAGGGAATTTGTAAAAATCTCCGGTTTCATGCATAATAAGGAGGTAAGCGTAAATGTCACCGTGCATGTTTCTGAAGCATATCCTGGAATTTTCCCTGATACTGCGGTTCTGAAAATCACCGATTCACGTTCACAAAAAATTCTTGAAACCTTTAAGGGAATACCTGCGAAGGGGTTTTATAATTTGAATCTTAAACCAGGCTACTATTTACTGAATCTTGACGGGGAAAGATACCAGTCAACCACTGTTGATTTCAAAATTCAACAATACTACCCGCCACCGCAAATGAATATCTCCCTAGAGCTTGTGCCTGAACCCGTGATACTTGAGCTGAGAAACCTTTACTTCAGCTTTGACAACCCCAGCCTTGTAGAAAACGAAAAGGAAAAACTTACCGTACTGATTGACTTTTTAAAGGATTACAATGCACTTGAACTGGAACTGATTGGATATACAGACATTTCAGGGGACAGGAACTACAACATTTTGCTTGCAGGCCGCAGGGCTGGCGAGGTAAAAAATTACCTGGTGTCAAAAGGCATTGCGGCTGAAAGGATAAAAACAAAAGCCATTGGCCCGGCCAATTATATTGCCACAAATGACCTGATTGAGGGCAGGAGACTCAACAGGAGGGTAGAGATTCATATCAAAAATCTGCCAGGTTTTGTGAGGCTTGAAAAACTAATTGATATTCCCGAACATTTAAGGCTCAGGTAATTGTTTTTTGAACTTCATTTAGCTCAGGTCAAATTTATTAGTCTCAATTAAAATTCCCATCAGCTTTAGCGGACGGATCAGATGAAGTGGTCTAAAAAAACTGGACAGAAATTTACTAATTTTAAAATTCCTGTCCAGTTTTTCTGGGCCACCTCACACCTGCGGAACGACTGAAACTGATCCTGATCCATATTTCCAAAGATCCCTCTGAATTTTACGGTTTTTTTTAAGTCGGATATTTTGCTCGTACAGGGCATGAATGACTCCCCCATTCAAATGTACTCCTGGCCCTTTTTTAAGGAACAACTTCTGGCGTACACAAATTGCCAGGAATTTGATTTCCTGAGATCGAAGGTTTTGGTCCCCAGGCTTTGGTTTACAGTCCTCAGGCAATCACTGCATTCAACCATTTTATCAACAGCATATAAATCATCAAATCCGGAGGGACAGGAATTTGCCTCTCCCCTTACTGCTTTAGTTCACGTGCTTGTAGGTTTAAGCCCGCAAATCTTCAGTATCTCCCCATGACCCATGCCAGATTTTCTTGGTAATTATTCCAAAATTATGTTTTTTTATAGGCTACGACAGGTGTTTTTTTACAAGTGTTACTAAAATTTATACCTATGCAGAGAATAGTGTTTTACAAACTTTTAATTCTGTCTGTTACAATTCTTTTCCGGATTCAGAATACGGTTGCATGCACCAGTGTTTTGGTGTCGCGCGGTGCAAGTGTGGACGGCAGCGTAATGACAAGCTGGACCTATGATGTGGCTGGTTTCATGGCCCCTTTCCAGTATTATCCCGGCGGGGTTTATGCCGAGGGGGATTCGCTCCGGCTTTACAGTTTCAGGGAATACAAATACATTGGCAGTATCAAACAGGTTCCCCGCACCTACAGGGTGGTTGGAAATATGAATGAGAAACAGGTTTCCATTGGTGAAACCACCTTCACCGGAAGGGAAGAGTTGCATGGAAGAAACGGATTCCTGGATTACGGAAACCTCATTTATGTAACCCTGCAGCGTGCCTCATCGGCCCGTGATGCAATCCGCATCATGGACGAACTGGCAAAAAAATACGGCTACAGCGATACGGGCGAAATATTTTCCATAGCCGACAAAGAAGAAGCATGGATACTTGAATTCATCGGGAAGGGTGAGCATGGTAAGGGTGCGGTATGGGTAGCCGCCCGCGTACCCGAGGGTTACATAGCAGCGCATGCCAACCAGGCACGTATTCGCAAGATCAACTGGAAAGACAACAAAAACTGGATGTGGTCGCCTGATGTGGTGGATTTTGCCAGGAAAATGGGCTGGTTTACCGGCCGCGACGCCGACTTCAGCTTTACCGATGCCTATGCACCGGTGACTCCGCGTTCATTGCTCCTGTGCGAAAGCCGCGTTTGGAGCATTTTCAACAGGGCCAGCCCATCGGCAAAATTTCCGGCCGATTACTGGCGGTGCGTGGAAGGTGCAGAACCTTACCCACTGTTCGTAAAACCTGATAATAAGCTGGGTGTACAGGACATGATAGCATTTCACCGCGATCATTTTCATAACACACCCTACTTCACCGGACAGGGCATTGGTGCCGGACCATATGGTAATCCTTACCGCTGGCGCCCGGTGTTTTTCACCCTGGAACGTGATTCAGCCCAATACGGATGGGAAAGGCCCGTATCCCAGCCTCAAACAGCCTTTTCATTCATCACCCAGGCCCGCCGCGATTTACCCGATGCCATTGGCGGAATCGTATGGTACTCTGTGGATGACACCTACTCCACTGTATGGATGCCCTTTTACATGGCCACCAATAATGTTCCACCCTCACTCCGCGGTGGCAGTCCTGTGGAATTTTCATGGGAATCGGCCTACTGGGTGTTTTCCCTGCTGAATAATTTTTCCTATGATATTTTTAATGTAGTGATGCAGGATATTAAAAAAGTACAGCAGGAACTGGAAAGTATCTCCTTTGCAATGATTCCTGCAATTGACAAGGCAGCACTGCATCTCCACCAAACAAACCCTGCACTTGTGGAAAATTACCTCACATCATTCAGCGTAGACAATGCCGAAAAAGTGACCGAGCGCTGGAGGCAACTGGCAGGCTATATTTTCGCCAAATACAACGACAGGTACATTCGAAAAGAAATGAAAATTGACTCCTGGCCCTCAGGTATTGGTTATCCTGAAGATTTTAACCGCAGGGCCGTAGAAGAACGCCCGGGATATTATGATGTGCGATGGAGAAAGCGGGCGGAAAAGATTGATTAGACTTTTTTAAACAAAAATGTACTGCATAAAAAGCACTTTACCTCAATTGTCTGTAATTCCTTTGGAAACAGGAATCTCGAGATTAGAGGGTTAAAATTCCTGCTCCCGATATAAATCGGGACGCAGGAATGACATTAAAGATTGTAACTTTTTATGCAGTACATATTTTACTTGGGCCTAATCAGCGCCTTACCTGGCTGGGTGAAGTTCCCTGGCTCGGGTCTTTAACAAGTCTTGCTGGCAGAAAACCTTCAGGATACTGCGTAACGTAACTCTCTCCAAATAAACGGTTGTGTATAACCGTGTTCCTGTAAATATCCCAGTCAAATCTTCCCTTTTTACGGAAATAAAGGGTGATCATTGAGGAAGTCATCACAATAAAAGTAGAGTATAATATGGCCATCCAAAGCATCTGACTTTGCACAGGTTCACTGAAACTCAGCAAAATAATAGCAAGGGCAACCGGACCGTTCTGAATACCTGTTTCAAGTGAAACAGCCCTCTGAAATATGGGGAACATGCCAATGAGCCTGGAGAACCAATAGCCAAAGAAAAATCCTATAACTCCAACGCCAATGGCTCCCACATACACCTGCCATGGTGTTTGCACAAACAATCCTCCGTGGCGGATGAAAGCAGTACCTAGCAGGTACAAAATGACCAATACGGCCACGAAGCCTGCTGTATCCTCAGCTACCTTGGCCCAGTCGGGAGATTTCCTCTTGAGCAGCATACCAAGCGCAACGGGCACGAGTACCAGCACCAATGAGCTTATGATACTACCTGTGGGTATTACAAAATCGGTTTCTGCTCCGGCAGCACGCATACCTGCGCTGATTTGCTCAATAAAACCCCCGGTATAAACTTTCAGAAGGATTGGCATCATTACAAGTGCCATAATGGTAGATGCCGTAGTCATGGAAATACTAAGCGCCACAGAACCCCTGGAAAAATAGGTAAACATGTTGGAGGTGGTTCCTCCCGGAAGGCATCCGATAAGGATAAGGGCTATGGCAAAAGCCGGGTCAAGGTTCAGTATTAAAGCTAAACTCAGGGCTATCAATGGCATTAAGCCGAATTGAGAAAGAAAACCAACCAGCACTCCGCGGGGTTTCCTCACCACGGTACGAAAATCGTCAACTGTGAGGCTGGAGCCCATGCCCAGCATAATCACAAAAATCATCAGGGCCAGTAAGGCCTGGTCCTGCGGGTATAATAATTGGGTTTTGAATTCCATTTTTATATATTTTTATTCTTTTGAGAAAATATCTTCTATCACATGGTTGAATTTTTCAGAAACCACATGACGCTTAATTTTAAACAGGTTGGTGAGCTCCTTCCCTACCTCGAAACTGTTATTCAGAATACGGAAGTACCGTATCTGCTCATAGCTCTTAAACCCATGGCTAACTGAGGTCAATTTCTTGATTTCTTCACGAATGATTTTCTGAGCCTCAGGGTTTTGAGCTATATCCTCCACCGACTGCACCTGGTGACCTGCCTGTCTGAATTCGTTCAATGAAGGCACAACCAGTGCTCCAAGAAACTTCTTATCCTGCCCTACTACCATACAATGGTCGATAAATAAACTTTGCTGCAGGCGCATTTCAATTGGCTCCGGTTCTACGTTTTCTCCGCTGGAGAGCACAATGGTAGCCTTGGAGCGGCCAAGAATTTTAACACAATCATTGTGGGTAATCATCCCCAGGTCACCTGTTCGCATCCATCCGTCAACCACAGTCTGTGCAGTCAATTCAGGCTCCTTGTAATAACCTTTCATTACCTGGGGGCCCTTTACCCAAATTTCACCTCGAATGGCACGCCCGTTATGAAGATTATTAGGATTGGGGTAAATCACCTCACCACTTTCAGGATCAATGATTTTAACTTCCGTTTCGGGAAGAGGAGGTCCGACTGTACCAACCACAAGATTTTCAGTGGAACGGACAGAAATTACCGGTGAGGTTTCGGTCATACCGTAACCTTCCAGCACGGGAATTCCCACAAAATTGAAGAACTTATCAATGTGAATGGGCAATGCACCACCACCCGAGATGGTTGCCTTGAGCGAACCACCGGCTCCCAGCCTGATTCTTTCGAGAACTGCTGCATTGAAAAATCCATACCATGGCAACACAATTGTCCAGCGAACCAGGTGGAAGGGCAACAGGATGGCACGTACCCACCATGGTTGTGGCTTCAACTTCAGATTCTTGTTGTTAATGAAATACTCCGAAGCAGTATATTGCCTTGAAAGAAAATAGGCAATATGGAACAAAACCTGCCTCACCGGGTGGGATGATTTGATATTCTTCAGAATTCTTTCGTGCATTTTTTCCCACAGCCTTGGCGCCGATGCCATGAAGGTAGGCTCCACATTCCGCATATCTTCACCCAGGTTAAGAATACTGGAGTAATAGGTACAACCGCCAAAACTGATGGTGTACATTTCCATTACACGCTCAAAAATATGCCATATGGGCAATACAGAAAGGATTCTGTCGGTACAGTTGTGATGACCAGGGAGATTGCGCACCTGCGAAATCATATTGGCATGTGTAAGCATGACTCCCTTGGGCTTACCGGTTGTTCCCGAAGTATAGATAAGGGTAAAAAGGTCATCGGGTTGAACACCTTCAATTCTTTCCTCAGCCCTGCGGTCACCCTGCTCACGCAGTTTTTTTCCCAAATCATAAACTTCCTGCAATGATCGTGCACCATTCAGTGCGGTTCCTTTGGGATCCAACAGGATAATTTCCCGCAGCTTTGGTAATTTACTTTTCAATTTCTGTACCCGGTTCTGAAGCTCTTCTGTCTCAACAAAAGTCACCTCTATTCCGGCATGTTCAATGATGTAGTGAAACTCATCATCGGTTACATCACGCCCCCTGGGTACATCGGCAGCACCCGAGATTTGTACCGCATAATCCGAGAGTATCCATTCAAAACGATTGTCACCGAAAAGGCCCACATGGTCGCGTGCCTTTACACCAAGCTCAATCAGTCCTGTTGCAAGGTTCAACCCCTGCTCAAAAAGTTCAGCATAGGAAACCGGCTTCCAACTAAGAGCATTTTCTCTTGTCGCAAACGCAGGCATCTGGCTGAACCTTCTGGCTGCTTCCCTGTAAAGTAAAGCAAGATTTTTAGATTGAATTCTGTAGTTCATAAAATTCGAGTCGATTTGTTTTGGTCTTCTAATTTTTTGTTTTTCTGTTATTTACATGCAACATTCAAAAGGTTTATCAATCTCAGTCGAAAATTGCAGCTGTAAATATACTAATATTTGCATATTTGCCTCCTTTTATGATGTAAAAACAATATCCAAATTATGCTTTACTGTCCGGCAGATATAGTAATCACTCAAAGTCCCAGTCCTGCCTGTTAAAGAGATGACTGTGATTGCAAAAGCTTACACTGGTGAAGCGGAACTTTTCAACATTTTTTTATTTTTGACCTGTTCAAGCAGCACACCATCATGGTTTATTTTGCCATATTTTATGTGATTGTCACGATAGCTGTCGGTCTTATTGCCTCCAGGCTGGTAAAAAGCCCAGAAGATTTCCTGCTGGCCGGACGCCGACTTCCTCTTTATATCGTCACAGCCACCCTTTTTGCAACCTGGTTTGGCTCGGAAACCATCCTTGGGGCATCTTCAGAATTTGCGAAGGGTGGATTAATAGCCGTTGTACGCGATCCATTTGGAGCAGCTTTATGCCTGCTGCTTGTCGGATTATTTTATGCAAGACCGCTTTACAGAATGAAATTGCTCACACTGGGAGATTTTTTCAGGAAGAGGTACGGAAACCTTACTGAATTTCTTGCAGGGATTGGCATCATGCTGGCCTACATGGCATGGATTGCAGCACAAATGGTAGCCTTTGGCATAATTCTCAATTCTCTTACAGGAATTACAGTCACCCAGGGGATACTGTTGGGTTGCGGATTGGTAACCCTTTACACACTGGCAGGTGGTATGTGGTCGGTTTCCATTACCGATTTCATGCAAATGATCTTTATACTCGCAGGATTGTTCGTTGCCGCTTTTGAAATTTTTGGCATCATTTCACTTAAACAATTATTTGCTGATGTACCGAAAGGTTTTTTCAGGTTTTACCCCGAACCTGGAGCAGTGAATCATCTTAATTATCTTGCAGCCTGGATCACCATAGGTCTTGGCTCTATTGCCGGACAGGATATCTTTCAGCGTGTGATGGCGTCGAATTCTGAGAAAACAGCTGTCTGGTCTGCCTACATTGCATCCTTCATGTACCTTACAATTGCCATGGTTCCCCTTTTACTGGCTCTGGCTGCCAAAATCCTTGTACCCGGGTTTTTATCAGAAACGGCCGAACATCAGTTGATTATTCCCAACCTTATCATGAAATATACCTCGCCGATTGTACAGATCCTGCTTTTTGGAGCTTTACTCTCAGCGATTCTAAGTACCGCCAGTTCGGCACTATTGGCTCCGGCAGCCATTTTCGGTGAGAATATTATAAGGCCACGACTGAAGAATGTTTCCGACCGGAAATTTCTCTTCATTTCAAGGCTTTCAGTACTTGTTGTGTCTGCCATATCGCTTTATTTGGCCCTTAAAAAAGGGAATATTTACGAACTTGTAGGTGAGGCTGCCTCAGTAGGATTGGTTTCCATGTTCATTCCACTCACTGCAGGCTTATTCTGGAAGAAGGCAAATTCCCGTGGTGCCATTGCAGCTATGATTGCAGGAGCAACTACCTGGATTATTTTCTCCTGGATCGATACATCTGTGGCTCCCATTCTTCCTGGACTTCTTGCGAGTATTCTTGGGATGATTGCCGGGGCATACTCTACAAAATAATCTTGTTTCAGTGCAAAAATTAATTAGATGTGAAAGTTTGTTAAATAATCACCGGATTGTAATTTTGATCAACCTTTCTCCGTTTTTCAGCAAAACCTAACCAACCTACCTTATGAAAAAACTGGAAACCAACATACTTCTTAAAAGTTTGTTAATCGCTTTTATTGCACTGCTGCTGCTAATTCCTGCAGTAATGATTCAGAGCTTGATCAGTGAACGGGAAAATACACGGCAGCAGGCCATTGATGAAGTCAGCTCCAAGTGGAGCGAAGCACAGACCATTGCGGGTCCTGTTCTTACCATCCCGTATTACCGGTACATTAAACAAAGAATACCTGATACCGATACGGAAAGGATGGTTCAGGTGAAAGATTACCTGCATTTGCTGCCTGAAGATCTGAAAATTACCGGTGATATTGAGCCAGAACGCCGGTACAGGGGTATATATGAGGTGGTGTTATACAAATCGGGCTTAAATTTTGCCGGGAAATTCAACACGCAAATGGTAAAAGACATGAATATTCCCTTAAAGGATATTCAGTTTGATATGGCATTTGTATCAATCGGCATAAACGATTTGAGGGGAATTGATTCACAAATCACCATGAGTTGGAACGGGGAACCCCTCACCTTTAACTCAGGCACGGTAAGTGCCGATGTAATTCAAAGCGGAATTCACACTTCAGTGGCATTAAAATCCGGTGAAACAGGTATGTATGAATTTGATTTTGACCTGGTTTTAAAGGGCAGTCGTTACCTGCATTTTGTACCTGCCGGTAAAACCACCAGTGTTTTTGTAAAAAGCATCTGGAATAATCCCAGCTTTACAGGGGCTTTTCTTCCGGTGAACCGTGAGATAAATGAAAATGGTTTTGCGGCCAACTGGAAAGTTATCCACCTCAACCGCAATTATCCGCAAATCTGGTCGGGCAACCAGTACAATTTTAGGGAATCGGCTTTTGGTGTGGATCTCCTGTTGCCGGTAGACAGTTACCAGAAATCCATGCGTACTGCCAAATACGCCATATTGTTTATCGCTCTCACCTTTATGGTGTTCTTTTTTGTTGAAATTATGAACCGCAAATTCATTCACCCGGTGCAATATATACTTGTCGGACTGGCACTGGTTTTGTTTTTTGCCCTGCTATTATCCATCTCGGAACATCTGGCCTTTAATCTGGCATTTATCCTTTCGGCGCTGGGAACCATAGCTGTCGTGACAGGTTATGTAAAAGCCATACTTAAATCAACACTGTTGACTGTTGTAATATCGGGAATCCTTTTCGTACTTTACGGGTTTATTTTCGTACTGATTCAATTGCAGGATTATGCCTTGCTGATTGGCAGCATTGGCCTGTTCATTATTCTGACCACAGTGATGTATTTTTCAAGAAAAATTGACTGGTACAATATTAATCCTTCACAAACCCAGGATTAAAATTCAGCATGGATTGACGAATGTAACATTTTTATTATTAATCTATTACAAAAATAACACCTCCTGGTTCTCCGGCAATTCGACTGTTTTAACCTGGCTTATCGAACCATATTCTTTAAGAATGAGGTATGAAAAAATCAGTGATTATTAACGGAGCAAATTCCGGCATCGGGAAAGCTGCTGCAATAAAGTTTGCCGCAGAAGGATTTCATGTGATTCTGGCCTGCCGTAATTTTGAAAAAAGTGTATCGGCCTGGGATGAAATCACAGTTCAAACGGTAAAACAAGTGTGGAACTCATGCGGGTGGATGTATCCTCCATGCAATCCATAAAAAATTCTGTGTTGATTTTTCTCAAAAAAATCAGAAACTGGATATTCTGATTCACAATGCAGAGTATTTTGAGCATGGTTTTAAAGATTACCTGCTCAGTACCGAAGGCATTGAATTGTCATTTGCTGCCAATGCGTCTGGGCCATTCCTCATGACAATGCTCCTGAAAGACTCCCTGTCAAAATCGAATGATCCTCGTATTCTGAATGCCTGTTCAATAAATATCAAACATTTTCCTGACCCAAAACGGAGAATTGAGTTTGACAGCCTTCACGGTGAACTCAGCGATAGCAAAAAATACAATTCCTAGAAGTTCTAGGGTGATTCCAAGATGGCACTAATGATTCTGACCCTTAAGATGGCTGAGGTGTTCAGTGAAGAAAACATCAGTGTAAATGCCGTTCTTATACCCGGAATAAAACAATCCAAAGAATCAGGGAAAAAATTCAGAGGCTGGCAATGGTGGTTAATTGCTGCAATTATGCAACCCTTCCTCAGGACTCCCGCCCGCATGGCAGAAACCTATTATACAATCTGTACATCAGTTGAATTCAGGGATGTTTCAGGCCAACTCGTAAATATTCACAACCAGGTAATGGGAATGCCTGATATTGTTCAAGGTGTTGAATACAAAGCCAACCCAAAAGAATTATGGTACATGACGGAGGTTCCGGCATATGCAGTAAGGAGAGAAAATATTGAGAATACCTGGAGAATTGCCACTGATTTAACATCCGGATATTTGTAGGTCAGCAATTTATCAATTGCAGGGTTAAAAAATTTCTTTGTATTCAGAATTTTCATGTTTATTTTCGGTGATTATTAACCCATAAATCACACCGGGTGGAAGTCCTTGAATCTAGACTTATCAGGTTGCGTGCGCCCGAACTTTCTGATGTGGAAGTTCTGTATAAATGGGAAAATGACCCAATCATCTGGATGGTGAGCAATACCCTTACCCCATTTTCCAAGTATGTTCTTATCAAGTTTATTGAAAGCGCCCACCAGGATATCTATGAAACACGGCAGCTGAGGCTGATGATTGATTTGCTTGATGATGATTGCGATACCTGTTTGCCTATTGGTACTGTGGACCTTTTTGATTTCGACCCGCATCACCAGAGAGCTGGTATCGGCATTCTCATTTCCGAATCGAAAAACAGACAAAAGGGATTTGCCACAGAAGCACTGCGGTTGGTAATTAACTATGCATTTAAAGTTCTGCAGATTCACCAGCTTTACTGCAACATTGACAGTGAAAATGAAGCCAGCCTCAACCTGTTTTCAAAACACGGTTTCCGGGTAATCGGGGAAAAAAAGGACTGGATCAGAACCCCTGCCAGGTGGAAAAATGAAGTCATGATGCAACTAATCAACGACAATCACCAGTTTTTTGCCTCCCAGTAATCAGGTATATCCTTCAGAAATTCCCATGTACCTGCATCGTGATTTAACAGGCAGCAAAAATGTTGCAGTCCGTTTGTTACTACCAGGTAATTGGTCTTGAATTGAACATTATATCCGGCCGCCTGTTCAAACACTTTATTATCCAGTCTTATACCAGGTGCCTTGCATTCAACAATCATAAATGGCTCACCACTGTTATTGAAAACAAGGATATCGCTGCGGCGCACTGACTTGAAAATTTTCTGATGTAACTCAACAGCCATAAGGGAAAGGGGATAGTTCTTTGCCTCATTCAGGAACCGGATAAAGTTTTGTCTCACCCATTCTTCAGGTGTCAGGGCAATATATTTTTTTCGTATCGTGTCAAAAATTAGCTTTCTTTGCCCATCGGTTTTTATTTTGAAGGAATAAGTTGGTAAATTTAACTGCTCCATAACAGGCTGAATATTCAAATGAATTCCAATATTAATCAAACTCCTGCATGAAAACAAAAGAAGAAATAGTAAATAATTGGTTACCACGGTATACAGGTTGTCCCCTTGAAAACTTTTCCCCTTTTATCCTGCTCACTAATTTTGGCTACTACCTGGAATTGTTTTCAAAAAAATTCAAGGTTCCCATTCTGAATGAAAACAGCCCAATGCCTACTATTACAGCAAATGGTATTACACTAATCAACTTTGGCATGGGTAGTGCAAATGCTGCCACCATAATGGACCTTCTTAGTGCTGTTAAACCAAAAGCCGTATTGTTCCTGGGAAAATGCGGCGGCTTAAAGAAGAAAAATGAACTGGGAGACCTGGTATTGCCGATCGCAGCCATTCGAAGTGAGGGTACATCGAACGATTATCTTCCGCCCGAAATACCTGCTCTTCCGGCATTCAGCCTGCAGCGTGCCGTTTCCTCATCCATTGCCGCACACAAAAGAGACTACTGGACGGGTACTGTTTTCACAACAAACAAAAGGGTTTGGGAATACGATGAGCGATTCAAGAAGTACCTTGAGAAAACACGTGCCATGGCCATTGATATGGAAACCGCAACCATCTTTGTGGTGGGTTTTTATAACGAAATACCTACAGGTGCATTGCTCCTGGTGTCAGATCAGCCAATGATCTCCACCGGTATCAAGACTGCCGAAAGTGACAAGAAAGTTACCGAGATGTTCGTTAACGATCACCTTGAAATTGGTATCAATGCACTTATGGAAATAAAGAATAAGGGTGGCACGGTAAAACACCTGCGTTTTTGATATACTGCACACGAGATGGCTTACGAGAAAATCCTTACAGACCTGAAAAACAAAAAGTTCAGCCCGCTGTATTTCCTGGCTGGTGACGAACCTTATTTTATAGACAGTATCTCGGATTATATCGAAGCCAATGCGCTTTCGGAGGAAGAAAAGGCATTTAACCAGACAATACTTTACGGAAAAGACCTTGATGTGGCGGCCGTGATCAATGCAGCCAAACGATTTCCCATGATGGCCAGTCACCAGGTAGTAATAATTAAAGAAGCGCAAAACATAAAAGACATAGAGAACCTGATTTTCTACACTGAGAATCCCCTGAATTCAACCATACTTGTAATCAACTACAAGTATAACACCCTGGATAAAAGAAAGAAACTTTACCTTTCCCTGCAAAGTAAAGGGGTTTATTTTGAATCCAAAAGGCTGTATGAGGACAAAATACCCGGTTGGATAAGCTCCTATCTCTCTGAAAAAGACATTACCATTGATCCCGGATCTGCCATGCTTCTGGTAGAATTTCTTGGGAATGATCTTGGAAGAATTACCAATGAATTGGATAAACTTTTGATTACACTGCCTCAGGGAGAGAAAAGAATTAACAGCACACATATTGAAAAGAATGTTGGGATAAGCAAGGATTACAATAATTTTGAATTGAACAAGGCCCTGGGGCAGCGAAATGTGCTTAAGGCAAACCGCATTGTTAACTATTTTGCCAAAAACCAGAAGGATAATCCCATGGTGGTCACCATGAGTATGCTTTACAATTACTTCAGCAAGGTGATGCTTTACCATTTTTCAAAAGATAAATCCAGGAAAACCATTGTCGAGGCCCTGAAGATAAACCCTTTCTTTGTGACCGATTATGAAATCGCTGCCAGAAACTATAATACTGCCAGGGTGTATCATATTATGGGATTACTGAGAGAATACGACCTGAAATCGAAGGGATTCGGCAATGTTTCAACTGATAATGGTGAACTGCTCAGGGAGCTTGTATATAAGATTTTACATTGACAATTCATGACCCTCATTATAATACTTATCACGGCTGCTGTTTCAATCCTTGCCTTTAACAGGCAGAAGATTCTCTACAGGCTGCAATTGAACCCCTACCAGGTATGGTACCGTAAGGAATGGTACAGAATGTTTACCCACTCCTTTGTACATGCCGACTGGGTTCATCTTCTCATTAACATGTTTGTTTTCTATTCCTTTGGCACTGCAGTTGAATTATATTTCAGCCGGCTTGAGGATGCCGGCATGCTGAGGAATCACCTGGTGTGGTTTGCCATGCTTTATTTTGGAGGTATTCTGTTTTCGGCCAGCACCACCCTGTGGAAACAAAAGGACAATTCATGGTACAATGCTGTTGGTGCATCAGGGGGTGTATCGGCCATTGTGTTTGCCAGTATTTTCTTTGCTCCCTGGCATAAACTGTTACTTTTTGCCGTTATTCCAATACCCGGAATTGTTTTCGGTGGAATCTATCTGGCTTATTCCCATTACATGAGTCGAAAAAGCAGCGATAACATTAATCATGAGGCACACCTGCTTGGTGCTGTCTTTGGGCTGGTATTTCCTTTGTTTATTGATATCAGACTCGGAAGTTACTTTATTGAGCAGTTGTTTGGATTTTAAAAAAATGAGCAAAGGCAGCCGATACATTACCCTGAATGGTCAGGTACTGCCGGCCGATACCCCGCAGATCTATCATAATAACCGCTCATTTTGCTATGGTGACAGCCTGTTTGAAACAATTCATGCCCATGGAGTGAATCTTCATTTTTTTGAGGATCATTTTGAACGCCTTACCAGGGGAATGAAAGCCCTGAAAATGGAATCTCCGCTGCTATTCTCACAAAAATACCTTGAAGACGAGATAACAGGGCTTATTATGAGAAACAGGATGTTCACGGGCAACCGTATCAGGCTGACCGTTTTCAGAAATTCCGGTGGGTACTATACACCCTCTGATTTTCAAATTTCCTGGCTGATAGAAGTAACACCCCTGCTTCAGCAGGAATATTTACTCAATGAAAAGGGTTTACGAACCGGTATGTATGAGTCCATCAGAAAACCTGTAAATGTTTTATCAGCATACAAAACGGGAAATTCACTCATTTATACCATGGCTGGTATTTATAAGATGGAAAACAACCTGGATGATTGCTTCCTTATCAATTCAGAGGGGAACCTGGTTGAAGCCATCAGTTCAAATATTTTCCTGGTAAAAAACCGGTCACTGCTGACACCGCCTGTAGGCGAAGGGCCCGTACTTGGTATAATACGCCGACAGATTATCAGGATTGCAAGAGAAATGAAGATTTCGGTCTATGAACAGGCGATAAAGCCAGGGTACCTGCTGGATGCCGAAGAGTGTTTTCTTACCAATACAGTGACCGGAATTCAATGGGTGGTTGGTTACAAAAACAAGAGGTACTACAACAAGATGGCCGCAGAATTACTCGAAGAATTAAAAAAGAAGGCTAGTGCAGTTAATTCATAGACGGATTCTCAGGAAAATTGAGCCATAGCTTGTATTTTCCTCCCAGGTTCTTGAGCGCATTGTTCCATGTGATCTTCTCCACAGAGGACATTACCTGGGAAGGGTTCATTTCGCTCACTATCCATGAATTCTCAGAAATTTCGCGTTCCAACTGACTGGGTTCCCAGCCTGAATATCCTATAAAAAACCTTACCCTGGACACATCTGCAATTCCATCGGCAATGAGTTGCTTCAGGATATCAAAATTCCCGCCCCAATAAATATCGCCAATTACATGAACACTACCCGGAATCATTTCACCAAGGGTATGCAGGTAGTGCACCGTATTGGTACTTACAGGGCCGCCAATGGAAATCTTTGAGTTAATTTTGGGGAAATGTGCCAGAATGTCATTCACTTTCACCGAAACCGGGTTATTCAAAACAAATCCAACAGTGCCTTTGTCGTTATGTTCAGTGAGAAGAACGACCGATCTTTTGAAATAATTATCAGCCAGAAAAGGATCTGAAATCAATACTCTGCCCTGTTTGGGCTTGATATTGTTACTGTCAATCTTGAATATATCAAATGGAAAATTCATGTCAACCTCCATTCACCTAGCAATTTACGAAATAAACAAGGTGAATCAAAATTTAGTTCATTTTATTTTCTCAAATTTTATACCATCCTTAAACATTTAACAGTTTTTAACTTTCATTACCACTCTTAATCTCAATTTACTGAAAATACCAGGATATTCTTTACCAAAATATGTATCTTGCCTGCCTGTTTGAAAATCCAGCCTGAAACCCCGGAATATGAAAAACACGGAGCCCGAGAAGCTAACCATCAGAAAACCATCCCTGTTAATTGCCCTGGTACCCATCGCATTTTTGATCCTGTTTCTGTCACTCAATGTATATTACTTTGAGGATGATACACTTTCCGGTTCCAATCAGATAGCTCTCTTGCTGGCCTCTGCAGTGGCAGGAATAATAGCGGTATCGCTGGGTCATAACTGGTATGATGTAAGAACCAGGGTGGTATCCAGTATAGGCTCAGCCATGCCCTCCATGCTTATTTTGCTGCTTATTGGGGCTTTGGCAGGAACATGGATGATCAGTGGTGTTGTTCCGGCTCTGATTTATTACGGACTAAAAATTCTGCACCCCAATATTTTCATGTTTGCCTCAGTAATTATCTGCGCTATAGTATCTCTGGCAACCGGCAGTTCATGGTCCACAGTAGCAACAATAGGAATTGCATTGATTGGAATTGGCAATGCTCTTGGACTCAACGAGGGGCTTGTTGCAGGAGCTATCATATCTGGAGCCTACTTTGGTGACAAAATGTCTCCACTTAGTGATACAACCAACCTGGCTCCCGCAATGGCAGGTACCGATCTTTTTACACACATCAGGTACATGATCTTAACGACAGGCCCGACAATTCTTATTACACTGATAGCCTTCTTTATTATTGGCTTTACATACAGTTTTGAAAACGTGGAAGCATCGGTTCAAAATACCATTGTTGCGATAGAACACAGTTTCAATATCACTCCCCTTCTTTTCATTGTGCCGGCTTTTCTTATCATCATCATCGTAAAAAAAGTTCCCCCCCTGCCCTCCCTTATGGCGGGAACATTACTGGGCGGGATTTTTGCGGTTATTTTCCAACCCCAGATTATTCAGCAGATATCACTTGAACAATTAAAGGGTGAAGTAGGGAATTATGCCGAGGCATCTTACATTGCCGTGATGAAAGCCATGTACGGAAAGGTGAGTATCATAACTGAAGACCCGCAGGTAAATGAATTGCTTTCCACAAGGGGGATGGGAGGAATGCTTAACACCATCTGGCTCATTATCACAGCTATGATATTTGGAGGGATTATGGAATCGGCAGGTCTGTTAGCAATAATTACAGAAAAAATCATCAGTTTTGCCAAAAATACCGGTACACTTGTAGCTTCAACCGTAAGCACCTGCCTGTTTTTCAATGTCACAGCATCTGACCAGTATTTGTCCATTGTAGTACCTGGAAGGATGTTCGCCAAAACATACCGGGAAAGGGGGTATAAGCCGGAATTACTAAGCAGGACGCTGGAGGATTCCGGAACAGTAACTTCTGTTCTTATACCATGGAACACCTGCGGTGCAACTCAATCGGCTGTACTGGGAGTGCCTACAGTAGCATATATACCCTATGCCATTTTCTGCTGGTTAAGTCCCTTCACGAGTATTTTTATTGCTTCCTTCAATATTGCAATCCGCAGGTTCAGCAAGGAAGAAATGGAAGAAAACAGGAAAGCAGACTTTAAGGAATAAAGAAAAGAGCTGTATCAGAAGCATAATTGCCGCTGGCTTCAGCCAATGGTAAAAGGAATTAAGTAAAAGTACCGGCTTTAACCGCATTTTTTATTCATGGGGCCAAAGCCCGGGGAGTGGGGAGGAACGAATGGCTGCCCGTCAGCTAAGGCTGACGGGCAGCAAGTTTTTAAAAGGCTTATCTGATTTGAAACTGAATGCTGTCCCTAATCAATTTATCAATATAGCTTAGGGAACTTCTTCGGGTTATATTCGTGCATCATCCCGTAAATCTTCTCAAATACATCTTCAGCATTTGGATTGGAGAAATAATCTCCATCTGTTGAGTAGGCAGTACGGTGATCGGTTCCTGTCAAAGTGCGTGGCTCAAAATCCAGATAATAAAAACCTTTCCTGTCTTCAATTACCTGTTGCATCATGTACGATGTAGCACCTCCGGGCACATCCTCATCAAAGAACAAAATTTTGTTGGTCTTTTTGATGGAATTCAGTATCACATTATCGAGGTCAAATGGAAGAAGTGTCTGAACATCTATAAGTTCTACTGATATATTAAATTCTTTCAATTGCTGAATTGCATCCTGCGCAACCCTGACTGAGGAACCATAGGTTACCAGGGTTATATCGGTACCATCCATTAAAATTTCGGGCACACCCAAAGGAATAAGGTATTCGCCCACATTATCGGGGCGTTTTTCCTTCAGCCTGTAACCGTTGAGAGGTTCAATTACAATGGCAGGATCATCGCCTGCCAGCAGGGTATTATACATCCCGGCAGCCTGGGTCATATTTCTTGGCACGCAAACATAAACACCACGTATGGAATTTACCACCATGCTGATGGGTGAACCGGCATGCCAGATTCCTTCCAGCCTGTGTCCACGGGTAACGACTATCACTGGAACAGTTTGGCCGCCACGTGTACGGTAATGCGTTGTGGCCAGGTCATCACTGAATGTTTGCAACGCATACAAGAGGTAGTCCAGGTATTGTATTTCTGTAATTGGACGTAATCCCCTCAATGCCATTCCCATACCCTGACCCAGGATGGTGGTTTCCCTGATTCCGGTGTCGAAAATTCTCAATTCACCGTATTTCTTTTGTAATCCTTCATAACTCTGGTTTACACCGCCAATGAATCCGGCATCTTCGCCAAAAATGGTTACAAGCGGATTTTTACCCATTACATGGTCCCAGTGGTCACGCAGCACTTCGCGTCCGGGTACCTCTGGTGAATTTTCTGAGAATACAGGTGGAACTGGCTTCACCTTTAATGATGAAGTTGGATAGGTATTGTACAAGTAACTGTTATAACGCTCACGTGCATCTACATAATTTCTGTCGAGCCAGTTGGAAAGGTCGCTCTGGAGCTTTGTGCGTATGGTGCAATCAGTACAAACGTGCCGCAGGATTTTTTTTGCAGCACTAAAAGTGTCTTTCCTGATTGGATTCAATACCTTTTTCAAATCATTGGTAATGGATCCAACCTTGTCGTAACCTTCCCTTTTGCAAACACAGGAACGGTTGTCAATGATCTTTACCAGGGCATCGCGCTCTACCTTCACTGGGTTGGTAAATAATTCCCAGCCTGTTTTACGCGCTTCCTTTGCTTTCTCAAGCGCTTCTTCTTCAATTTTATCCAGTTCCTGGGCAGTAGCAATGGCTGAATCTAGAATCCATTCCCTCATTTTTACAAGCGGGTCAAATTCCTCTTCCCATTTCAGTCTTTCAGGTGATTTATACCTCTCATGTGATCCGGATGTGGAATGGCCGAGGGGCTGTGCAACTTCCTCAACATGGAATACAACAGGAACATGCTCTTCTCTTGCAATTTTTATGCCCTCTTCAAACATCTTAACCAAACCAGGATAGTCCCAGCCTTTACCCCTGAAGATCACAATACCGGGTTTGTTCTTTTCTCTTTCAAAACCTTTCAGCAGTTCTGAAATACTCTCTTTGGCGGTCTGGTATTTTTTTGGCACTGATATTCCATAACCGTCATCCCATACAGCCAGTGCCATGGGCACCTGCAACACAGCAACTGCATTTATGGTTTCCCAGAAATGTCCTTCTGAAGTACTGGCATCGCCAATCATTCCAAACACTACCTCATTACCGTTTACCGAAAGATTACTGAACTGGTGCAGTTCCTTATTTTCTCTGAACAATTTGGAGGCATGCGCCAGGCCCACAATTCGTGGCATCTGACCTGCAGTTGGAGAAAGGTCGGCGGCAGAATGCTTTTGTTTGGTCAAATCTCTCCATGTACCGTCCTCGTTAACTGACCTGGTAGAAAAATGGTTATTAAAGGAACGGCCGCCATTACCGGGATTTAGTTTGCCGTCGGTCTGACCATAAAGCTGGTGAAAAAATTCCTCCGCTGTAAATAGTCCGGCGGCCATCATAAAGGTTTGATCACGATAATAACCCGAACGCCAGTCTCCATTCTGAAAATACTTTGCCATGGCAATCTGCGCCACTTCCTTTCCATCACCAAAGATGCCAAACTTGGCCTTGCCGGTAAGCACTTCCTTCCTGCCAATCACACTGCACTGACGGCTGACATGCCCCAACTGGTAATCCGAAAGAACTTCTTTCTTAAAATCTTCGTAGGAAATTTCTTTCCCTGTTTTTGTTGCAAGCTGATTCATATTTTTAGTCTTCTTATTGATTATTCATTTTGTTACGGATACAAATTTACTAAGATTTATTCTAAATAAAAAGGTGAGCCAAGGGAAACTGATGGATTTTAGTAATAAATCTCATAAAAGAGTACAAATTAAGCGTTGAAAAGTTGATTGAATTAGCGCTTTTCAGCAGAAAAATTTTGTGCTGTTGTAAACAAATAAAGTTAAAGAATATTCGTTCATTCACTGTTTATATACTTTCCAGTTTTATTATTCCTATGAAACATCCATGTTTAAAAAACCAAAAACACATTGATAATAAAATCAACAACATGGGTGTTCCCTGCCAGCCGGCAGGCAGGCATCATTCCTTGTAATAATAATTTTGTTATGATGAAAAGAATCACGATCTCAATTGTAATTTACCTGGTTTTTGCCTTTGTTTTGCAGGGTCAGAACCTTTCTGAAGGCATCAGACTTTATCATGAAAAAAAATATGAGGAAGCAGGAAGAATTTTTAATGCTGTAAAAAAAGGGTCACCGGGTTTTGCGGAAAGCATGTATTATCTCGGCAGAATAAGTGCAGACCAGAACAATATTCCGGAGGCACAGGGATTTCTTGAAAGAGCCGTGAAGGAGGACCCACAAAATGCCGATTACCATTTTGCATTGGGACTTGTTTACTCTCAAAGGGCTATGCAGGGGAACACGCTCACACAGGCCATGTATGCAGGAAAAATTCGCAGCACATTCGAAAAAGTTGTCGAACTGGATAACAATAACCTGCTAGCAAGATGGTTCTTACTTGGTTTTTATGCCCGTGCTCCAAAAGCAATGGGGGGCGATATGAACAAGGCAAAAAGTATCGCCAACGAGATAAGGCGCATACATCCTGCCGAAGGCAGCCGTGCCTGGGGACAGGTCTACCAGTGGGAAGAGAACCATAAGGAAGCCGAAATTGCGTTAAAAAGAGCTGTATCACTTGCTCCGGATAGCATCAACAATCATGTTGCACTCGGAAATTTCTATAATAGCGTTGAGAACTACAATTCGGCGATATCCACCTTTGAAAATGCATTGAAACATTTTCCCGGAAACCGCAACCTGCTTTACCAGTTTGGCAGAACTTCATCTCTTTCGGGTATAAAACAGGATGAGGGATTAAAGGCACTCAAACAATTTATTGACACAGCAACGGATAAAAATCATTCCTCACTTGCTGCAGCCTATTATCACATGGGACAGATTGAACAAAAAAGAGGAGATTCTGCTGCTGCAAAAAGGCAGTATGAAGCTGCCCTCAAGGTAAATCCTGACCACAAACCATCCAAAGACGCCTTAAGCAGCCTGTAAACAAACAGGAATTACTTTCTCATTGATAAAAGTTTACATTAATTTTGCAGTGGAAAGTAAAAGTATGGAATACCTTAAATTATTATTACTTGCCACAGGCCTTGTAGGCTTAGCCCTCCTGGGGTTTGCCCTGAATATTCTCCTGAAGAAAAACGGCAAATTTCCCGAAACTTCCATATCAAAAAACCAGGCCCTGAGGGAAAAAGGAATAACCTGTGTAAAACATGATGAGTTGAAGCGTTGTGGGCATACAGGGGGGAGCTGTTGCGGTGGTGACTAATAAACCCAACTTTTTTGACCAAAACTTGTTTCTCCTTTAAAATTATGAATGAATCGCCATGAAAATTATTCTTTTAAGCATAGCTCTGTTATTTTTGGCCGTGGGTGCACTTGCAATCCGAATATTTTTTGTGAAAGAAGGTAAATTCTCAGGTGGCTCCTGCCAGAATGTTCCTGGCCAGGAAGGTATGTCATGTGGCTGCGGTATGGCAGAGAAGAGCGCCTGCGAAAGAGAAGTGGATTGATTATTCTTCAATAAATTGTTTTACCCTTTCTGTATAATAGATTCCGGTCTCACCTCCCTTGTCATAAATTAAATATACATCCAGGCCAGGATTATAACTGATAAATTCAATTGTTTTTTCAAGACCCATTACCATAAAAGCAGTTGCATAGGCATCTGCAACCATGCATTTCCCGGCAAATACTGTGGCACTTAACAAATTATGATGCACGGGGTACCCGGTTTTAGGATCAATGGTATGTGAATACTTCCTGCCATTCTCAATATAGAACCTCCGGTAGTTTCCTGATGTAGCCATAGCAATATCCTTTACAGCAAGAATTGCCTGAAGTTCCCTTTCGCTTAAAAGCGGATCATCCTTTGGCCTGTCCACACCAATACGCCATGCATGACCCCCTGGATTTACTCCTTTCACCCGCAGTTCCCCTCCAATTTCCACCATGTAGTTCTTCACTCCCTTAACTTCAAGAAATTCTGCGACCACATCTACAGTATATCCTTGTGCAATGGCATTTACATCAATCTTTACCCTGGGATCCTTTTTTATTAAACGGCCTTGTGAAAGTTCAATCTTTTCAATTCCAACAAAATCTTTCAAACTGTCGATTAAATGGTCTGATATTTCAGCCCTGTCAGTAAAACCGAAGCCCCATGCATTTACAAGTGGTCCCACGGTAATATCAAAAGCACCCCCTGTTTTTCCTGAAATTTCTATTGCTTTTTCAACTACCTTAAGTAAATGTTTATCGGGAATACTATTCGGATTATTTTGATTAATTCCAGTAATTATTGAATTCTTTCTGTAGATGGACATGGAACTGTCAATCTTATTGAAAATCTGGTTAATCTCGTCAAGATAATTCAAAGAGGCTTTATCCTCGTAGGTAATTTGAAATGTTGTTCCCTGTGTGAATCCCTTAAGAAATACATAAGATTTGGGAGGTTTGGGTTTGCAGGAAATTACAAACAAGATAATGATGGATGAAAGGACTAGGCTGTATTTCATGGGGTATTGCTTATAATTTCCATAAATTCAAAAATTCCCGGCATTGAAAATAGTCAAAGAAACCCCGCTAAACAAATCGGAACTTTGATTCATCATATAAGATAATGTAAAAATATCTGGACAATAGATTCCTGCCCCCCATTCGGGGACTCAGGAAAAGACAAAGTGGAGAATACCCGCCTTTTTTCCAGGAATAATTATCCGCCAAAATCATCAAAATCAATCATTTCATCGGGTATTCCTAAATCGTAGAGCATTTTAAATACTGCCTCGTTCATCATTGGAGGACCGCAGAGGTAGTATTCAATTTCATCAGGGTCTTCATGTTTACTAAGGTACTGGTCATAAACCACCTGGTGAATGAACCCCTTCAGTCCTGTCCAGTTGTCCTCAGGTTTTGGTTCCGATAAGGCCAGGTTGAATTTGAAATTAGGGAATTCTTTCTCGATTTTACGGAATTCTTTTTCGTAAAATACCTCGCGGAGTGATCGTGCACCGTACCAGTAAGTTACCTTCCTGTTGGTTTTAAGGGTATGAAATAGGTGGAAAATGTGCGATCTGAGTGGTGCCATCCCTGCTCCACCACCAATGTAAACCATTTCATTCTGTGTTTCCTTGATATGAAATTCACCATACGGACCAGAAATTGTAACCTTGTCACCGGGTTTACGGGAAAAAATATAGGAGGAACAAATGCCCGGGTTCACCTGCCTGAATGCACCCTTTGCCCTGTCCCATGGGGGAGTTGCAATGCGGATATTCAGCATGATGATGTTTCCCTCAGCAGGGTGGTTGGCCATTGAGTAGGCCCTGTATGTAGGTTCAGGATTTGCCATTTTGAGATCCCACATATTGAATTTATCCCATTCATCCCTGAAGATTTCTTCTACTTCCATGTCTTTAAAGTCCACCGTAATTTTTGGCACATCAATCTGTATGTATCCACCCGACTGGAAATCCAGAGTTTCTCCCTCAGGCAGCTTCACCACAAACTCCTTGATGAATGTGGCCACATTCCTATTGGAAATCACCTCGCACTCCCATTTCTTAATACCCATCACCTCTTCGGGAACCCTGATCTTCATGTCCTGTTTGATTTTTACCTGGCAGCCCAGACGCCAGTTATCCTGTTGTTCCTTTCTTGTAAAAAAGTCCTTCTCGGTAGGCAATATGGAACCGCCTCCTTCCAGTACCTGGCATTTACACATGGCGCAGGTGCCTCCTCCACCACAGGCCGATGGGAGAAAAATCTTGTTATCGGAAAGTGTCGTAAGGACTGTTGAACCCGGATTTACGATAATTTCTTTTTCATCATTGATGGTAAGGGTCACCTCACCTGAAGGAGTAAGTTTTTTTTTGGCATATAATAGTACCGTTACAAGCAGCAGTATCACACTGAAGAAAACCAGCATGCTGATTAATACAACTACCAAGCCAGAAGTTAACAAAATCATAATTTTGGTTTTTCCTGTTAAAGTTTAATTCCCATAAAACTCATAAAGGCGATACCCATAAGGCCCGTTACGATATAAGTTATGCCGAGTCCCTTAAGTGGCGCAGGCACATTTGAATACCTGATTTTCTCACGAATTGCGGCTATACCCACAATTGCAAGATACCAGCCAACACCTGAGCCCAATCCAAAAGAAGTTGCCTCGGCAATATTAGCATATTCCCTTTCCTGCATAAAGAGTGCACCACCCAGTATAGCGCAGTTAACAGCGATCAGTGGAAGGAATATTCCAAGAGATGTATACAAGGCAGGAGCAAATTTCTCAACTATCATCTCTACCAGTTGCACCATTGACGCAATTACAGCAATGAACATAATGAAACTGAGAAAGCTGAGATCCACTGTGGAAAAATCGCTGCTTAGCCATGTTAGTGCTCCTGGTTTAAGCAGGTAATTCTCGATGAGGTAATTCAGCGGAACAGTAAATCCGAGAACAAAAATAACAGCCAGTCCCAATCCGCTTGCTGTATTAACAGTTTTAGAAACAGCCAGGTAGGAGCACATACCCAAAAAGTAGGCAAATATCATATTGTCAATAAAAATTGACTTGACGAATATATTCAAAAGCTCTTCCATAGTCCTATTTTTTCTTTTAACTACTTGGTTTCAATTAATTTACGGTTTTTATTCCTTTGTACCCAGATAATAATTCCAACCACTATCAGAGCCATTGGAGGCAAGATCATAAAACCGTTATTTTCATATCCTATGCTGTATAGTCCAAGTTTATCCATAACAGGGTACCCCCACAGTGTTCCGGAACCCAGCAATTCCCTGAAGAATGCCACTATAACCAGAATTACTCCATAACCGGCGGCATTACCTACTCCATCAAGAAGTGCAGGCCAGGGTTTATTGCCCAGGGCAAAAGCTTCGAGGCGTCCCATAATAATACAATTGGTGATAATTAGCCCGACAAATACCGAGAGTTGCCTGCTTACATCATAAACAAAAGCTTTCAGCACCTGGTCAACTAGGATTACAAGGGAGGCAATCACCACGAGTTGCACAATAATTCGTATCCTTGATGGAATGGTATGTCTGAGAAGGGAAATAATTACATTTGCGAACGCTAAAACGGCTATTACGGAAAGAGACATAACCACTGCAGGCTCCAGCTTCACGGTAACCGCAAGTGCTGAACAAATTCCAAGCACCTGAACGGTAATCGGATTTTCATCATTCAGCGGGTTGGTGAGTAATTTGATGTTCTTTGCCGAAAACAACGGCTCCTTTTCTGTATTATTCATTGCCTGATTTCTTTTGAGATTTAAAATAGGTTTTGTAGACTCCCAATATATCCTTGAGCATTAAATCAACCCCCACACTGGTAATGGTACCACCGGATATTCCATCTACACTGCTGTTTCCAAAGGGAGGCAAACCGGCTTTCTGCACCTTTATGGAGACAAATTCTCCCGCATCATTAAAAATCTGCTTACCGCGGAACTGATCCTGGAATTGGGAAGTATTGATCTCGGCACCCAGGCCAGGTGTTTCCTTGTCGTGGTCAAAAATGGCTCCAAAAATGGTATTAAAATCTTCGTTTAAAGCAATATATCCCCTGATTGGTCCCCACAAACCACGTCCCAGGAGAGGAATAATATAATTTAGTGAACCATCATCGTGCTGTGCAATATAAACGGGCAGCCTGCGCTGCTCAAGAGGCTTGTTTATCTCCTCCTTCAGGTTAACTGAAAATGCATCTATGCCCTCAATTCTTTGCCCTGATGAATTAATCACATAACTTTCGCGGATGTATTTTTCATATTCGGATTCGACATACACATTTTTGGATGGTGCCGAACCTGCATCGGCTGCCTTTCCAACAGATCGCAGAATATCGAGTTTTTTGGCAATTTCCACATTGCGCTCCTGCAAGGGTTTCAGCAACATGGAAGCAACTGACAGGATAGCCGCAACAATTAAGACCATCCCCGATGCGTAAAGAAAAATGTATGTGTTGGTTTGCTTCATGACAATAAAAATTTCCTGTTAAAGCTTTGCCCTTCTGAGTCTTCTTTTGATATTTGCTTCCATTACATAGTGATCAATGAGCGGAGCAAAAACATTCATTAATAAAATGGCAAGCATCATGCCTTCGGGATAAGCCGGATTCAATACCCTGATAAGGATTGCAAGGAACCCTATGAGAAATCCGTAAATCCATTTGCCTTTTTCGGTTTGAGCAGCTGTAACCGGATCGGTTGCCATAAAAACAGCCCCAAAAGCAAAACCGCCCAGAACAAGGTGCATGTAAAAAGGAACTTCCATATAGGGGTTCACAGCAAATGCATTCAGCAACAGTCCCATACTGATTCCCCCCAGAAAGGTGGAAAGCATGATTTTCCAACTGCCAATGCCTGTAAAAAACAGGATAAATGCTCCTATCAAAATCACAAAAGTTGAAGTTTCACCAATTGACCCGGGCACAAAACCAAAAAAAGCATCATGGAAATCAGGCAAAGAACCTGTATTTCCCAATGCCGCGTTGGCAAGAGGTGTTGCACCCGAGAACCCGTCAATAACACCTTCTCCTGATGAAAAACCGGAAATCCAGACAAAATCACCTGACATTTTGGTTGGATAGGCAAAAAACAGAAATGCCCTGGCAGTAAGAGCTGGGTTAAGTATGTTCATGCCTGTTCCGCCAAAAACTTCCTTACCGATGATAACTGCAAAAATGGTTGCAACAGAAATCATCCACAGCGGTATATCCACTGGTGAAATGAGAGGAATTAGCATACCAGTCACCAGGAAACCCTCGTTGACTTCATGGCGTCGTATCTGGGCAAATGCAAACTCCACAGCAAGACCTGAGGCATAAGTAACGACCACCATGGGAAGCACCTTAATAGCACCATGCAGGAAATAATCCCAGAATGTACCTGTTTCGCCAATAGAAATAAAATGCTGTAATCCAACATTCCACATACCAAAAAGAAGGGCCGGTACCATTGCCACAACCACCAGAATCATAGTTCTCTTCATATCAATTGCATCGCGTATGTGAGAACCTGCATTTGTTACTTTGTTGGGAACAAATAAAAAAGTTTCAAACGCGTCAAAGGTGGAATGGAACATGTGCAGCCTCCCCCCTTTCTCAAAGTGGGGTTTGAAGCGATCCACCATTTTCCTGAGTGCCTTCATTTAAAATGCTTTATTAGATAAAAACTAACTTGTTTCCTTTATCATCAATTCAATTCCCTGCCTGATAACAGACTGAACCTCTATTTTTGAGGTACATACAAATTCACATAGAGCCAGGTCTTCTTCAATAACTTCGTAAATGCCCAGGTTTTCCATACGGTCAATATCCTCCACCAGAATTGACTTGATTAAATGCACGGGCAAAATATCCATGGGTAAAACCTTCTCGTATTGACCTGTCATCACATAAGCCCTTTCACCACCATGGTAATTGGTGTCAATAACATATTCCCTGTCGGTATTGATCCATGAAAAGAATGCCCTGGATGCACTGAATTTATCAAAACCCGGCAGTGCCCAGCCAAGAAACTCATGGTTGTTACCCTCAGGCAATATTGTAAACAGCGAATCATAAAAGCCTAAATAACCGTCAAACGGAATTCTTTTCCCGGTAAGCGGACCACCTGAAATATAACGCAGGTTACCCTCCCGGATGTTGTTGGCTGCGAGATTCTTTATGGACGCCCCTATCATGGTTTTATAATACCTCGGATTCAGCACTTCACTTCCTGCCAGGGCAACAATGCGTGATGCATCATAAACTCCCTTCATGAAAAGCCTTCCGATTGTGATTACATCCTGAGGATTCACCGTCCAGACCATACTGTTTTTATGTACAGGGTCTAGGTGGTGAATCTGTACACCAACATTTCCTGCAGGATGCGGACCGGTGAACCTGTTCATCTGAACATTTCTTGCCTTGGTAAATACATCTGATGGAGGATAATCAGCATTCACATTCAGGTGTACCTTGCCATCGGTAAGCCTGGACAGTGCATCGATACCAGCCTGAAATGCTTCGTTGTTTCCCTGTACAATAAAGTCATAATCGGGGGCCAGGGGAGATGTATCAAATGCAGAAATAAAAATGGACTTTGGTGTTGTTTGAGGATTGGCTATGATACCATACGGTCTTTGCCTGATAAATGGCCACAAACCACTTTTTAAGAGATTATCTGTCACCTGTTCACGGGAAAGCGAGGATGGATCAGCTTTTAGAAATGGTTCATATTCCGTTTCTTTACCTGCTTCAATCACCACTTCCAGAATGGCCCTTCTTTCACCGCGGTTAATAGCCTTTACAATGCCGCTCACGGGAGAAGTAAACCGCACATCGGGCATATATTTGTTGTAAAAGAGAACGGTGCCGGCCTTAACCTGGTCACCCACCTTAACCGTGAGTTTGGGACGGATATTGAAAAAATCTACAGGCTTCACAGCAAATAAACCAGTGGTTTCATCCTTCAAAACAATCTTTTCTGCTTTACCCTTCAGCCTGATATCCAAACCCTTCTTAATTTTAATAACTTTAGACATTTATGTGCCTTTTAAAATTTGTCACAAAATTAGTTTTTTTTTGTTTTTGGTCAATCAGTAAATACAAGAATTATCAAATTTACTATACAGATAAATAGTTAGCTACCTCCATAATAATTAATTATGAACAATTCCGTTCTCCATATTATTCTGAAACAAATAATTCATGAGTAAATTTCACCAAAGAATTTTTATTTACACATTTTTAATTATGTTCTTCAGCATTTTATCTCAATTTCAGACAAATGCACAAAGGAGCAGGAGAAACATTCCAGCAGAAACAAGTCCTGCAGTGTTTTATTATGAAGACAGAACCTATAAAGAAAACATAAAAACTGTGCAGTTTTTCAAGGATGGCTGGGAACTGAGCTTTCCTGTAATCGCGCTCAATTCCGGAGAGAAACTGATCCTGAGTTTTGATGATCTGGATGCGGGAGTGAAGAATTACTCCTACACAATCCTTCACTGTGATGCGGATTGGAAACCAAGCGGATTATTTCATGCAGAATATGTGGAAGGGTTCTATCAGGATCATATCAGCGGGTATGCGACATCGTTTAACACTTTCATCACTTACACCAATTATCGACTCACCTTCCCAAATGAGAATATGAGACCGAAATACTCGGGTAATTACCTGTTGAAGGTATTTGAAAATTACGATGAGAACAACCTTGTACTTACCAGGAGGTTTTACATAAATGAAAATGCAGTTAACATTCAGGGACGATTGAAAAGGCCGGTTCTTACAAGATTTATGGACTGCTGCCAGGAAATAGTATTCAGTATATTTCATCCAAATCTCCCGATTCATTCCCCTCTGACGGACCTGAAAGTATTTGTGACCCAGAACAACCGACCCGATGTGGTGTTGAAGAACCTGAAACCCCAATTCATCAAACCAAATGAGCTGGTATATGAAAACCAAACCTCCCAGGTATTTCGGGGCGGAAATGAGTTCCGGTATTTTGACATAAAAAGCATGCGGTACCAGAGTGAATTCATCAGCCGCATCAGCTTTGAACACCCCTTTTACTATGTTGATTTGTTTCCATCAAAACCCAGGGTAAACAGCCGTTATTTCTTTGATAATGATTTAAACGGTAATTATGTGGTGCAGGTGCAGGAGGGGATACGCAGCAATACAGATGCTGACTATGTTGTAGTGACTTTCAGGCTGGATTATCCAGTTCCTTTCGACAATGGGGATGTATATGTGAGTGGAAGGCTAACCGGCTGGTCATTTACTCCTCTCAACAAAATGGAATATATTTACAGCGAAAAGGCCTACGAGTTATCCATGCTTTTAAAACAGGGATACTACAACTATATGTACAGCTTTGTTAACAGAACCGATAGCAGCACCGATACAGGTATTATTGAGGGGAATTTCCATGAAACGGAAAATGATTACTACATATATGTTTATTTCAGGGAGCCGGGCAGTCGCTATGACAGGCTGATTGGTTACGAAAGACTGAATGTTCTCAGGCAGTAGTACTACAATCCAATTTCATCGCTTATTTTCTGCATGGCCTTTATGGAAATTTCAACGAATTCATCCAATGTCAACCCGATTTTTTCACATTCCATTATATGATCGCGGTTGACGGAAGCCGCAAAAGCCTTTTCTTTCATTCGTTTTGTAACCGACTTTGTTTTCACCAGGGCTATTTTCCTGCCGGGGTAAACGAGGGCAGTTGCATAAATCAGACCTGTTACGGTTTCACCCGCTGCAAGAGCGTGCTGAAACTCCGTTGACCTTTCCATACCTGTAGCATTTTCGTTGTGCATCCTCACCGCATCTACTATCTCCGGGTCCAGTCCCTTTTCCTGCAAAATCTCTGCAGTCTTCAAAGCATGAACAGTGGGCTCTGCATTGGTTATCTCCACATCCAGGTCGTGAAGCAAACCAGCCAGTGCCCATTTCTCCTCCTCCCTGCCTAATCTTCCGGCCAGTGAACGCATGACCGCCTCTGAACAAAGGGAATGGATGATCATTTTATCATTTTTCACATATTGCTTCAATAAATTCAAAGCATCGTTTCTCTGCATAATTAAAGCGTTTAGTGAGCATCAAGCCCGTTCAACATGTAAACCAGGTGATCGTTTGTCTTCAGTATTTCGGTCATATATTCCTTCACCCCTTTTACACTTCCGGGAAGAGTATACACAAATGTGCTTCCCATGAGGCCGGCAACCCCCCTGCTCAGAAGGGCATTGGGTTTTTCTTCACCGTATTTTACCCTTATCATTTCCATGATGCCGGGTATTTCCTTATCAAGCAATGGCCTTACAGTCTCAATGGTTATATCTTTTGGTCCAATTCCTGTTCCACCAGTAGTGATCACAAAATCTACATTTTCTTCGTGTGCCTGAAGCAGCAGTTTTTTAAGTTTTTCGCCATCATCCGGTATCAGATGATGATGAATTTGAATTTTACGATTTCCACCTCTGTATTTATTTTTTATCATTTCCACAATGGCAGGACCGCTCTTATCCTCATATTCTCCCCTGCTTGCCCGGTCACTTAGTGTAACCACCATAAAACTTAACACCTTTGGCCGGTAAATCAGTTCATCTCCAGGTTTCAATTCCCCTCCCCTGATTACCCTTGCAAAAATTCCCTCCTTTGGCATTACACAGTTTCCAACCTCCCTGTAAATGGAGCAGTTGGAGCCATGACACTTTTTCCCGATCCGTGTCACTTCCAGTTCAACAGTATCATTCATGAACCTGTCCAGGGGCATGGAATTCACAAGTTCAATTCCGCTTGTGGAAATGTTTTCAGCAAATTCACCGTGTGCAATCTTTCTTTTTGCTTCACGCGAAAACCTTTCCACACTCTCACTGCCAAGCATGCTCACCTGCCGGTGCCATGGTCCTGAATGTGCATCCTGCTGAACTCCGTTATGATCAAGCAAAACCGTTGAAACAGGGTGCTTTACAGTTCCTTTTTCTCTGGAAATATTAACCGACAAAACTTTTATTCTTTGTTCCAACATCTCTACAGACTGATTTGCCATTTTTTAATTTCATTCACTGCTGCCTCGCCATCTCCCCAGGCAGTCACCTTCATAATACCCCGTCCCTTGTATGACCGGAACCATCTTTCAAGTATAAAAATAATATCAGGGTAATTTTCCTGAATTTCTTCAAAACCGGTTGCCGTAATTACCCTTTTGGCAGGGTCGGCAGGCACAGCAATAATTTTGTGGTCCAGTTCCCGGATCTCTGCCAAATCCGATTTATCCTCAAAATAAATGATCCAGACCGGTATCACCTCCATGAGGGTTCCGGTAGGAACACTCTCGGATATCACAAGAACATCCAGCGGATCGCCATCACCTCCCAGTTTGGGGTCCATGTATGTATTTGGAACGAATCCATAATTTCCGGGGAAGGGAAGGAACTGTACAATACGCTCCTTTCCGTCAATATACTCTGCCAGAAACATCTTTTGGTCAAGCCTGTATTCATATTTCTTATTTGTCCCGGCAGGAATTTCAATGACTGCATTCACAAACTTCGATGAAAAAGACGGAATCGAATTAAAATTCCGCATCTGCTTGCTGGTATTTAGTTTACACCCGGTAACCAGCATTAATATCATAAGAATAGTAATTTGTCTCATCTTTTTTCTGTTTTTGTTTTTTCCAGCAAACGGATATTTTCAATCACCATGGTATTATCCACTGCCTTGCACATGTCGTAAATAGTGAGCAAGGCAATGCTCACAGCAGTGAGAGCCTCCATCTCAATGCCTGTTTTGCCAGCACAGGAGGCAAAGGATGTCACCTCAACTCCCTTCTCAGTCAACCTGGTTTTTACCTCCACCTTGTTAATCAGAAGCGGATGACATAATGGGATCAAGTCGGAGGTTTGCTTTCCTCCCTGTATGCCAGCAATTTCTGCAATGGTTAGTACATCACCTTTTTTAACCTCATTTTTTTGAATCAGATCAATAGTATGCGGTTGCAGACTGATAAATCCAGCTGCCTTTGCGATCCTCTGTTCATCGGGTTTATGCCCCACATCTACCATGCTGGCCTTTCCTTTTTCATTGACATGACTGAGTTTCTTCATGGCTTATCCTCCGATATTATAGAATTCACTTTTTTGATTTACGGTGCCACAGGCCGGCTTGCTGGCAACAGCCTTTCGAAATGCCTCTGCCGCACCCAGAATGCGCACATCATATTCTTCTCCTCCGAACAAACAGGGAATGATTTTACCGCTGGCCGTAAGACGCAGACGGTTGCAGCGCGCGCAATCGCCTCCTTCACCACCCTCTACAATGGCAAAATCCCCGTTTTCCAGGTCCATCTGGTGTATATACCTCACCTCAAATCCATTCAGTTTTCCATATTCTGCCACTGCCCTGGCATCAGATTCCTGGGAGGAAAATTGCACCACACAATTGATCCTGATGGGTGATAGACCCGCTTCCTTTGCTGCCTGAATTCCTGAAAACACCCTGGTGATATCTCCACCCCTTGTGATGAGGGCAAACTTTTCAGGATCGACCGTGTCAAGGCTTACATTAACACGCATTAAACCTGCATCAGACAAAGGTTTGGCAAACTGTTCCAACAGAATACCGTTGGTAGTCATTGATAAATCGCTAATACCGGGAATTTTGGCAATCATGGCTACCAGGTTTACCACATTACGTCTCACCAGTGGTTCACCACCAGTGATCCTTACCTTATTAATTCCCAGCCTCACCCCCTCGATAATTACTTCCACAATTTCGTCAAAATTAAGAATGTCCTCGTGGCGCAACATCTGAATCCCTTCGTCAGGCATGCAATAAGTACAGCGCAGGTTACACCGGTCGGTCACCGATACACGCAGGTAGGTAATATTTCTGTTAAATGAATCTAACATGTACCATCTCTCCTTTTCTCAATTCAGATTCACCTGTGTGCATGGCCATTAATCCATGTGCGAAACAAAGTGAATGTATATGGGCCGAACCGTGATAATCCACCGGAACAGCGAACCCGTTTTCCAGGCTGACCGGAGTCCAGGCAATTCTGTCGGCTTTTTTTCTTGAATAATCAACGCCAACAGGGTATTTGGCACCGGCGGGGACATAATCATGATTCATTAACCGGTAAAGGAAGGGTTTTACCAAAAGCTCAAAAATGATAAATGAGGAAACAGGATTGCCGGGCAGGCCAAACACAAACTGATCTCCCTTCTTCCCAAATACTGTCGGCCGGCCAGGCTTCACAGCCACTTTTTCAAATTTGATGTCAAAGCTGTTTGCTTTCAGCACCTGTGGCACAAAATCATAGTCACCCATAGATACACCACCAGTTAAAATAAGTACATCATGATTTCCCAAAGCAGCTTTAACTGCCCTGTCGGTTTGTTCCGGTGTATCGCCCACAATCCCCAGATAGGTTGCCAGGGCTCCCAACTTTCTAATCTGGCTTACCAGTTGAATGCCATTGCTGTTTCGTATAGAGGTTCCCCGGGGCTTTTCATTTGGCTCCACAATTTCATCACCGGTGGTTAACACAGCCACCCGTGGTTGTTTATAAACCAAAGGCTTTACGCAACCCACCGATGCCATCACGGCAATATGCTGCGGCTGAATCAGAACACCCTCTCTCAATACAACTTCTCCGAGTTTGATGTCCTCCGCTTTTCGAGCAATATTGTCAGTAGTTTTTGAGCCGGTAAAGCGGATAAAATTCTCCCCAACCATTTCGGTCTGTTCCACCATGATCACGCAATCTGATCCCTGCGGCACCCTGCCACCTGTCATGATCCTTGCACATTGGTTTTCCCCTATTACGACTGCAGATACATCGCCGGCTTTGATAGTTTCCAGAATTTCCAAATTATTCCCCAAATCCTCCCTGCGGCAGGCAAAACCATCCATGGCCGACTTGTCAAACGGTGGCATATCCATATCGGAAATCACATCCTGTGCAAGCACCCTGTGCATTGCTTCCTCCAGCATAACATGTTCAGCGGGCAGTTTCAGTACAGCCTCCTTCAAAATCATCAATGCTTCATTAAATGATACCATCGTGTTATTTTGTGTTTTTGCAAATTTAACTATTCCGACAAAAACCATCCACGACTATCGAATTTAATCCCTTCCACAACCGGCTCGAATGACCCATCCTCATAGTTTACAACCATATCGGCATATTTCTCCAATTCCAACACCCTTGGTTTGAAGGGTGCGTGCTCATTTCTTTTAATCATGACAAACAGACCAGGTTGAATAATTCCCGCGAGGCTGTTTGATTCGCAAATCATTATAGTTTCCCTGCCGACAATATTTAAAAATTTTCCGAGTGCTTCTTCCAGTTTGTCATCTGCAGCACTTACAAACCAAACCTCCCGGGCTCCTGAAAGCAACATGCGGGAAGTATCCTTCTCACCCCCGGCATTGGTTTCCCTGAATATTTGTATTCCTTCTTCCGGGCAGAAAGGATGAAATCCGTGGAATTTCTTTTCGGTGGGATAAATCGCCGAAACTTTCAGGCCGGTTATAGGCAATATACCCCGGTACTTTTCGATCAGTCTGCACAAAAAGGATGTCTTTCCGGAATTCCTGCCTGTACCGCCCACAACAAGGACATTGGGATATGGTTTTCTGGCTTTCACCTTGGAATGAATTTAAGTGCCGAAGCTTTAAAGCTCATCCAGATTTCTTTCCCGGGTCGCAGTGAAAAGGTGAACAGGGATTCCCTTGAAACCATTGCAGATATTTGTATTCCGCAATCTACAAACACTTCATAGCCAATCCTGGCAGGTTCAACTGCCTTAATCGTCCCTTTCATCTTGTTCAAGGCAGTGGATTGAGGCTCCACTTCCGAGAGTATAATATCTTCGCCGCGGATGATAATATGTCCCGGGCCATCGGACTTATCAGACAAAACGAGTAATTCAGTTCCCCCAGTGGAAAATTTCTTAAGGCCTGCTGCATAGCTCATAAGAGTGCCCTCGAAAAAATTTTTTATACCCACAAAATTTGCTACAAATTCCGATTGGGGATGATGAAATACCTCATCGGCAGTACCTGCCTGTACAAGTCTGCCATCTTCAATCACACCAATTCTGTTTGCAAGGATTGCAGCTTCTTCATAATCATGTGTCACATGCACAATGGTTTGGCCGGTTTGGTTAATTTTCCGCAGCAGGGACCGCATTTCTCCCCTCAACTGCACATCCATGGAAGAAATAGGTTCATCCAGAAGCAGGCAATCAGGTTTAAACGCCAATGCACGCGCCAGGGCAACCCTCTGTTGCTCACCGCCGGAAAGTCCTGCCGGAGACCGTTCCAGAAGCGGGGTAATATTTGTCAGTTCAGCAAGTTCCTTAACAGTTTCCTGAATAGCCTCCCGGTTTGTATTTCTGCTTCTGAGAGGATAAGCGATATTATCAAATACACTCATATGCGGAAAAATGGAAGAGTCCTGAAATACCAGTCCGACACCCCGTTTCTGAATCTTTTCTTTACTGATGTTCCGGCCATTCAAAAAAACCCCGCCCTCGTCCTGCCGTATCATCCCGGCAATAATTTGAAGCAGTACGGACTTGCCTGCCCCTGACATACCCAATAGAACAAAGTATTCTCCCTTCCCTACGGAAAAATGGACATTTTTGAGCTGGAATTTGCCAAGCCGAATGGATATATTTTTAATTTCTAACACGCAGAGGTTTGGATGAAAGCATTCTTAGGAGTACAAAAAACAACAGGCATACGCAGATAAAAACAACCGCGACCGGCCTTGCATAACTGAGTCCGAATGAACCAAATCTTTCGTAAATTAATACAGGTGCTATCATGGGATGGTAAGCCACGATAACCACCGCTCCGAATGCACTCATGCCCCTGGCCCACATCATGATAAGGCCTGATAATACCGAGCGCCATGCCAGTGGTAAACTTATTGTAAAGAATACGCGCATGGGAGAGGCACCAAGATTCAGGGCTGCTTTTTCAAGTTTTTCGGGGACTGCCTCAAAACCATCCCTGGCGGCATTGATGAGAAAAGGGATGCTTACAAAAGCCATGGCCAGAATAATTCCTGCAGGATTTCCTACAAAGCTTATGCCCATCCACTCGCCAAATCTGCCAAGAGTGCTGTCCCTGGTGATAAAACCCAGGATGGCTATTCCTGCAGCTGATTGTGGTATAACGACCGGTACATCCACAATACCTGAAACAAGTTTCTTCAGTGGAAACTGTTTCCTTGCAAGAATCCATGCAAAGGGCACTGCTGCACAGGCAAACAGCAATGTCCCAAGCATGGAAGTCCACAGTGTGAGCCAGATACTCTCTGCTACTTCTTTTTCGGCAGCCGTATTAAAAAATTCATCCGGACTGGTTGCCAGAAACATTCCAGCCACAGGGCCTATGATAAACAGCAATACCAATCCGCCCAGAAACATAAAAACCAGTCTGAATGGCTGAAAAGATTTCATTTTCCTGTTCTTTTTGCAAATTGTTTCAACTCCTCCGGCAATAATTCATATGTATCACTGCTTGCAGGAACAATTGTGTTTTGCCCGTTTTTTCGCATAATGCTTAATCCCTTCTCCTCGGTAAGCAGAAATTCCACAAAAACAATTGCCAGTGATTTATTATCGGCAGTATTGGGTATTGTCACTCCGTATACCATTGCCTCTCCAATCTCCCTGTAGGTTTCTCCGGGCTTTGTACCCAGAACTTCCACATCTACTTCAGCATAACAGGCATTCAAATCGGGATTCTTCAGGTTGATTTCATCGGGAAGAATCACGTATTTCAGGCCATGCTGCTCGGCAACTGAGCGGTACAGGAATATGTAATCAATTGCATTTTTCTCCAGTAATGCCAGAAGGTCAGTTTCTTTGGGGCGTATAAAATTCACATGTTGGGAAAGAATATTCTCAGCCAGGCCGGGTATTTCATAGAATCTTTCCGCAAGTTTGCAGGTAAGTACGGCTCTTACCCCACAGGGGTCTGAATTCGGGTCGGAGCGCCCGTAAATCACATCCTCACGCATGAGGATTTCATGCCAGTTCAAATGGTCTATCTCCCCAGCATAGCGCGATTTTTCGTGGTACACAATGGCCATCTCATTTCCGGCAAAAGGGATGTTCCACGAGGCATGCTCAGGAATAAGAAACCTGTCAATGACTTTATAATCAGCAGACATATACACATCGCAGGGCTGGTTCAGTTCGCTGATCCTTCTTGCTCCGGCTTTACTTCCCCATGCTTCGGTAAGGATTCTCACCCCGGGATTCTCCTGCCTGAAAGCATCGGCAATTTCCTTTACCGGAACCGTGAGGCTGCCTGCATGAATGATCCGGAGGGTTCCTTTGAGGTTTCCTTCCCCGGATTTCTCTCCTGCATGTTGCCTGCAACCGGAAAACAGAATGCCCAAAACACCAAAAACTATTATTATCCTTTTCATCCGCAAAAAATATTTATATTATTAATTATCAATACATTACCTTCTATCTTTTTACATTCATTATCGAGCAGATGCCTGCCTGCCGGCTGGCATGGAACACCCATATTTTGTTCATTGGTGTTTGTGCCTGGGTACTATCATGGGTGTTTCATCGTTTCTTTTTTAAGGTTCTTTTAAACTTAATAATTACCTTATCCACCGATCTGGCAAATTCCCTGTGAAATTCATCATATGCTAAAATAAAACGTTTGCCTTCCTCTGTCAGCAAGGAATTCCCACCATCCCTGCCTCCCCTTGTTTTATTTACAAGCTGAAAACCCAGCCTCTGTTCCGCAAATTTGATGTCTCCCCAGGCCTTCCTGTAACTAATGCCAATCTTCTCAGTTGCTGCTTTGAGCGAACCCTGCTGTTCAATCTCTTTCAGAAGCTGCCACTTGCCATCACCCAGCAGGTTTTCACCTTTTTTATCGGACAGCCACACTTTGTAGTGCAGGTGAATGTTTGAGTATGTATTGGTTTTGCTCATAATGGATATGCAAAATAAAACATATCGGCTGATAAAAAAAAGGTTATTCTTTATGAACCATGTAATGTCATTCCTAAGAAATCCTTAGTCGCTAATAAAAGCCTGAATATTCCTGCTTCCGATAGCAATTTGAACGCAGGAATGACATTGTTGAGAGTTCTTAAGGGATATCAGATTCATCAGCCTAAAATCTTCTATCAGATGCTTCCCTCTCCGTTGCGGGGTCAGTATGACAATCAGTGAAGTCTAGGCCATGCCTACTTATACAGACACCTGTAAGCAGTATCCTCAGCTACACGCACCCTGAACTTCACATCTTTAGGCACCATGTAGGTTTCAAACTCTCCGTAGGTTTCCCATTCTTTCTTTCCCGGCAGCATAACATCCATCTTGCCCGAAGTAACGGTCATGTATTCCACTGTGGATGTACCAAATTCATATTCTCCTTTTGCCATTACACCAATCGTTGCTGGTCCTTCAGCAGTCTGGAAGGCAATGGATTTTACCTTTCCGTCAAAATATTCGTTTATCTTGAACATATAGTTAGTACTTTAATGATATAAAATTGATCGTATTTCTCCTCTTTGAAATTTTATCTACAGGATTAATGGAGTATTGGAGTAATGGATGAATGGATTACAAGTAATTTCAAGATTTGAAATATTGGTATGGTTAAGCATCAATCCATCATTCCATCATTCCATTCTTCCCGATTCACCTCCGTGCACTGTGCCCTTCGCCCTGAGCGTTAATCCTGATATGGCTTCACCAACTCAATCAGCTCCGGCAAATCCATTCCCAGTTTTTTGAGATGCTCAATTTTGGGAACGCCGTTTTTGGTCCAGCCTCTTCTCAGGTAAACAGCATCCAGTAATTGTTCGTAACGGTTCTCGCGATACTTCCTGTGCAATGCAATCTTTTCCTCAGTGGTTTTACCCACAGGATCAACTCCAATCAGCTCTTTCAGTTGCTTGTCATACCTTTCCTGTCTTGATTCGTATTCCTCAACAGTTACCGGTCCTGCAGCACGGTAGGGTTGTGCATCGTATTTACGTGTACCGTATCCCCTACGGAGGTTGAAAATCCGCTGAAAGTTATACACTCTCTCCGACTGGCGGATGAGTTCGTGTTTGTCAAATGGTTTTCCGGTAACAGCCTTGTATATGGTCACATAATTGTCCACATGCTCGGGCACTTTTGCCGGTTCATCGGTTTGTGCGTTACCTTCGGGCTCCACGTCGTTCCATGGCAGTTTGCACAAGCCTACCAGTCCGAACCAGGTGCGGAACATGGGGAAATAATGCAATGCTTCGGCCTTGTTCTCAAAAGTAGGTATCTGGTTGTTCACCATATCCATGAATATCAGCCAGGCCTCGTCGTGCTGCGGCCCCTTGTTGGTCATGGCATAACCACCCTGCTGTGCAAGCGATTCTTTCGACATGTACTGGGAATATTCCAGCCCTTTGTTTTCCATACCAATGTCCTGCAGAAACTGCGCATCGCCCCAGCCCTTTTCCACGAACATTTCCTTCATTTTGCGAACTCCTAAACCTGCAATCACGCCAAAGCCTTCACCGCGGGCAAGCTGGTGAAGTAATTCCATAGCAGCATCGGCATTGCCAAAGTTCAGCTTCAGACCGCCAGTTCTTTCTTCGTTCAGGATGCCGTTTTCATAACAATCCATTACAAATCCCATGATGGTTCCCCAGGTGATGGTACAAATGCCGTAAGTATCACAATAGAAGTTCGCTTCAATGGTAAAATCGGGATTGAATACACCCACATTCGAGCCAAGCGATGCCGCTGTTTCGTATTCAGGGCCGTCTACTATCACACTCTGCCCGGCATACGGACCTGTTCTCAGTTTGTAATTATCAACACCCTTGGCGCAGGACATGTTACAGCCAATCCAGCAACCATCGGGCACACCCTGGGTAAATAATTTCTTGTATTCTTCTGAATGCACCTTGTAGGCATCGGGGTGACTGCCGAACTTGAAGTTATGTACCGGGAACAGGTCATAATCGTTCATGATGTTGGTGAGGTGGGCAGTTCCCTTGGTACGCATCTCGGCCTGCTCATCGTCAAAGCGGCGCATTTCCTCATTGAACCTTCGTCCGCGTTCGCGAATAGCATCCAAATCCACCACATTGTTGGCATTGCCTTTCACACCTTCAACCTTGCATACAATTGCCTTCACCCT
This sequence comes from Bacteroidota bacterium, assembly GCA_037446695.1. GTDB lineage: Bacteria > Bacteroidota > Bacteroidia > Bacteroidales > PUMT01 > JBBIHY01. The sequence continues at coordinate 17,680 of JBBIHY010000009.1, read as the reverse complement.
TTTGTCGCGGAAAACTGTTCCAATACCTCCACGGCCTGCCTGCTTCAGACGAACCAGTTTGCGCTTTGGATCATAAAATGTGAAATTGAGCATACCTATCAGTGAATTATCGGCAGCCACACCGGCTGAGATAATCCCTATATTCTTTTTGTCCCTCTCATCATGGGCGTACATTTCGGTCAATTGTTCGGCAAGTATATGGGAATCAACGGCTTCTTTGGGTGCCTCAAAAATCTCCACCCTTCCATTGATGCCGTCAATATAAATGATCACATCCTTTTCAGCCTTTCCCTGCAGTTCAAAGGCATCAAAACCCGAGAATTTCAGGAAAGGACCAAAAAATCCACCTACATTACTGTCCATCACCGAATTGGTTTGTGGAGAAATGGAAACAACAAGGGATTTCCCTGCCCCTGAGTACTGGGTGATACCGCAAATTGGGCCACCCGAAATAATGATCTCATTTTCAGGATCATTCCATTTGGTATCAGGTTTTGTGGCATCCCATAAAAGTTTCAAACCATATCCCCTTCCACCAATGAATTTTTCCTTCATCAAAGGGTCCACATTCTTTTCCTTCACAGTATTGTCTGAAAGATTGACATACAGTATCTTATCTGTATAACCTTTTTCAACAGGTGTTTTTTCATATTTAAATTCCTTCAGCAACTTGTGAGCCTGTTTTAGTTCCAGAATGTCCATATCTGTTAGTTTTATGTTAAAATTCCTTTGTTTTAAAAGCATAAAATTACCCTGCACACGGGAGTATTAAAATGATTAAAGTCATGCACAAAGTATATTGAAGCACAATATTTTGTATCCCACAAATTATCTGCAAATTAAGGTCTCCGGGCATCAGATTTTATTTATTAATCAATTATTAATTCCGTTTCATCAAAAAATCATTGTAAATTATATTAAAATCAGAAAATGTAAAGTGTATTTTTTTCTTTCGCTAACTCTGTGCATTAACCAAATCAAAATTACTATGAAAAAACTTACACTTGCAATTCCTGTTTTATTTATGGCTGGCTTTATGGCCAATGCACAACTCAAAATGGTGTTAAGGGTGGAATGACCCTGGCCAAAATGGAAACGGAAGAAATTGCAGAAGAGGATGACATAAAATTTCAAACTGGATTTCATGCAGGTTTAATTCTGGCCCTTGATCTTCCAATGGGTCTTGAATTTGAAACCGGCCTTTATCGGAACCAAAAAGGGTTTAAAATGGAAGAATCATTTGATGGCGGGACACGCTCTTTGATTGTTAATCCTTTGTATATTGATTTGCCGCTTAAACTGAATAATAAACTTGAAGTAGGACCTGCTGCAGTATTTTTTGGTGCAGGGCCCACCATTTCATATGGTGTTGGAGGAAAAATCACCTTCAAGGGATGGGGAGAAGAAGAAAGTGAGGATATAGTATGGGGTAATTCTGAAGGGGATGATCTCAAACCCCTTGATTTAGGCATTGGTTTACAGGCAAGAGTAAGAATCTCAAAAATCCAGGTTTCAGCATCTTACGATATGGGATTAAGCAACATTAGTCCTTACAGCGACCAAACAGCAAAAAACAAGCCGGTAATTGGATTATCCGCAGCATTTATTTTCTAATATAAGCTCTCTGAATTTATTAACCGCCTGCTTTTTGGCAGGCGGTTTTTATATTCTTCTTCAATATGTTTGATAGCAAGTTATACATTAAAACCATCTGATTATGACTTTTTCGACTTACCTTTATATCACTAACTCAAAAAACCATTTAGTTATGAAAAAACTTGTTTTGATTATTTCAGTGCTTTAATGATTGGCTTTGTAGCCCATGCCCAACTAAAACTTGGTGGGAAAGTCGGTGTAAATATATCCAGGTGGGTTTATGAAAACGATTCTGAAGATGAAATGCTCTTTCACCCCGGATTTCATGGCGGGGGAATTGCTGTGTTTGCCCTTCCTTTCGGGCTGGAAATTGAATCAGGACTGATGCTGTGCCAGAAAGGAGTATCTTATGATAACTTCATAGAGGTGGGAATTAAATATACAGTTTCCCCAACTTACTTTGAAATCCCACTTAAGCTGAACCTAAGACTGGAAATTGGTTCAATAGCTCTTTTTGCCGGGGCAGGTCCCACATTTTCCTATGGTATTTTCGGAGAATACACCTTTGAGGGAGGTGATAATGACGGCACGGAGAATATAAAATGGAACGATTCCGGGAATCCTTTCTCCCTTAACAGAATGGACTGGGGATTGGGATTCCAGGCTGGAGCCAGGTTTTCAAACTTACAGTTTTCGGCATTTTATGAAAAGGGGATGAAAGGAATTTTCTACAATGATCAACTTTCTGAAACAAAAAACCTGGTCATGGGTGTATCCCTGGTTTATTTCAGGTAATCCGGTTGTTTGTCTGATTCATAAAATATCTTCTATAATCAATTCTCCATTTTTTGTGAGACCGGATTTGTAAATTTATCCCTTGAACGTTTGGGAAGCTTATGAAATTTATTTACTCACCAACCCTAAAAACCCAAGTTGAAAAAACTTGCAGGCACCTTTGTTTTTTATTCATTACCATTTTGTTGGCAAAGGCCCAACCTGAGGTTGGAATCAAGGGCGGTTTGAATTACTCAAAGTGGATTCACAGCGAGGACGAGAAAAATGAATTTAAAACCATACCAGGTTTTCACGGAGGCTTTAGCATTCTGGTCGGACTATCTATGGGCACAGGCCTTTAATTTAAAACATGACTATTTCTTAGCCAGAAAGGATTTAAATTAGAGAATGTTTTTGAGGAGGAAGAAAATTCCTGTCTTTTTTTGCCTTTGTACATAGATCTGCCCTTAAAACTGAATTACGTGTTTGAAGGCATGAACGGCTCTCTTTTTATTGAAGCAGGACCAACAATACCTTAGGGAGTTGAAGGAAAATACATCGTTACGGTGAATGGGGAAAAAATAAAGGATGATATCATCGGGGGAACAGAAACGAAATTTAATAATCCCCTGGATGTTGCCCTGAGCCTGCACGCAGGAGTAAGGCTGACAAAATTCCGGGTTTCCGCCTTTTTTGACAAGGGGTTGAACAATGTGCTTAATGATACCTGCATGACTGCCAAAAACCAGGTGCTTGGTGTGTCGTTGGGGTATATTTTTTAAGTATAGATATATTTAATAGATTAACCTGCATCATGTTATTTTAGGCTAAATCTATAACAGCTATCCCATTTTTTTTTGTAAAAAGTGAACTTTCACCTGCTGTTTAAGCAATAAGTGATTAATTTGCATGAGATTTCTTGAAAAAATTTTATTACAAAGTGGTTTTAAAAAGCAACTTATAAAAAAGATTGTACCCGGCAAAAAATACCTTGCCGTCCTTCTTGCAAATGGCCAGATTGGTGTTTGCGCCACCCTGGGCAACAAAATTCCTGAAGATTTTAATCCACCCAATCAACTGGATCTGGATAATCCAGTTCATAGAATTCTGTTCATCGCATACACCAATGCAAGCCTCAATTATCTTATTGCAGACTTGCGCGAGAACGATATTTTTGACCAAATCAATTTCTGTTTTTACGAAAAAATTGTGATGGTAGGATATTTTGAATCACTGCTGCAGAAATTTCAAAAAGCAGGAATGCATGTGCATGTATTTGATATTGAAAAACTGGGTGCAGATATCCTTCAGATGGATCTTCAGGAAAAATACCTGGGAATGGCCGATGCAGTGATTATCACCTCCACATCGCTCGTAAACAATACCTTTGACCAGGTTTTGGCATCTGTTTCGAATGATTCTCATGTATTCCTGCTGGGGCCTTCCGGAACCCTTACCCGGGAGTTTTTCCGGTACCCCCAGGTAAAAATGGTGTTTGGATCCCTGTTCGAAAAAAATGATCACAGGGTACTGAACATGATTCAAAAAGGTAATGGAACAAAGCATTTTTTGCCTTATCTTCGGAAAGTGTTTATCCAGAGAAACGACCATGAAACAGCTTAGTTTTGAAGAAATTAAAACCAGACTGAAAACAAAAACCGTTGGCATTGCCGGGGCAGGCGGACTGGGATCAAATTGCGCCGTTGCACTGGCAAGGGTTGGAATAGGGAAAATCATTATCGCCGATTTTGATGTGATCACAAAGAGCAACCTTAACAGGCAGTATTTCTTTCATGATCAGCTGGGGCAAAAAAAAGTACTGGCCATTAAATCTAACATTCAGCGCATCAATCCGTCTGTAGTGGTGGATGCAAGGGTTCTCAGGCTTACGCCGGAAAATATACCGCAAATATTTGCAGGCTGCGATGTGATTGTGGAGGCTTTCGACCGGGCCGACCAAAAACAGATGATCATAGAAACTGTACTGGAAGTTTTCCCTCAAATTCCGATAATTTCAGGTGTTGGCCTTGCCGGTTTCGGAAACAATGCCGCACTCAAAACACAAAAATTTGATAATTTGTATATTTGCGGCGACCAGGAAAATGAAACCACGGAAACACTTCCACCCCTTGCTCCCAGGGTTGGCATTGTTTCGAACATGCAGGCAAACCTGGTACTTGAAATCTTACTTAGTGAATAAGCTATGAATATAATTCTCAATAACAGACCCGAAAGTTTTCCGCCGGATAAAATGACCATATCAGAACTCCTCAATGAGAAGAGTTTCACCTTTAAGCTTCTCGTGGTAAAAATCAACGGTACACTGGTCAAAAAGGATGAGTATCACACCGCTACCATTCAAAACGGGGATAAGGTAGATGTGATTCACCTGATATCAGGGGGGTGAAAAGTTGTTAACCAAGGGATCGGTTTAATTTCAAAAAAGCATTCCACTAAAAATTAGAAGGTTACCAGATTTGATCCTTTGGTGTCGATGCTGTCTTAAAAGTAGCATTCAGGAACGTTTTGTCATGCTTCCTCCCGCCAAAGGCGGGGGGAAGCATCTCATTTTAATTATCTAGATTCTTCGCTCCCCCCGCTTCCATCGGGGGGACTCAGGATGACAAGAAACTATGATTCTGAAAAAGCCTGATACCAGTGGATTCATTAGAACTATACATTATAAGTGAATTCCGAAACTAACAGAATCTATAATTGGTTATTAAAATCTGTTGCCCTTTCAATATATTATTCAACATTCAATCAGAATTTTTGTTTAGCATGATTATTATAATTATTTTTACTCATTCTAAATAAGTAATCAAATCCTCTGCAGTTGAAAATTTATTAGCTGAATACCAATATCTTATCAAAAATATTTTATGCAACAGCAACTATACACAGTGCCCGAAGCAATCAATGAGCCCGTAAAAACATATGCCCCCGGCACGCCCGAAAGAGCCGAATTAAAGAAAACCCTGGCAGAAATGCGTTCCAGGGTCATGGATATTCCCATGTACATTGGAGGGGAGGAAATTCGTACCGGAAACAAGGTATCACTTCACCCACCTCATGAAAAGGATCATGTACTGGGGTATTTTCATATGGGGGATGAGAGCCATGTTCAAATGGCTATAGATGCAGCTCTTGCTGCAAAAGAATCATGGGCTAACATGCCATGGCGTGAACGGGCAGCGATTTTTCTCAAGGCTGCTACTTTGCTTGCCGGGCCTTATCGCTCAAAAATCAATGCAGCTACCATGCTGGGCCAGTCCAAGTCGGTTTACCAGGCTGAGATAGATGCAGCCTGCGAGTTCATAGACTTTCTGAGGCATAATGTGGAATACATGACACAGATTTTTATGCATCAGCCAAAATCCTCCACCGATGCATGGAACAGGCTTGAACAAAGGCCTCTTGAAGGTTTTGTGTTTGCCCTCTCCCCCTTCAATTTTACTGCCATTGCAGGAAACCTCTCAACAGCACCGGCCATGATGGGCAATACAATTGTTTGGAAACCTGCCAATACGCAGATTTATTCTGCTAAAGTGATTATAGATGTAATGAAGGAAGCCGGCCTGCCGGACGGAGTCATCAACCTTATTTATGTGGATGGTCCTGTGGCCGGGAAGGTAATTTTTGACCATCCCGAATTTGCAGGAATCCACTTTACAGGATCTACCGAGGTATTCAGGCATATCTGGAAAACCATAGGTAATAATATCGGTAAATACAGATCATTTCCAAGAATCGTTGGAGAAACCGGCGGAAAAGATTTTGTTGTGGCACATGAATCGGCAAAACCCTCACAGGTTGCCACTGCCCTTGCAAGAGGGGCATTTGAATTCCAGGGACAGAAATGCTCAGCGGCTTCAAGGGCCTATATTTCTGCGAAGATTTGGCCCGAAGTTAAAAAACTGATGCTGGAGCAGGTGGAGTCATTCAAAATGGGCAGTCCTGAAAATTTTTCGAATTTTATTACCGCCGTGATTGATGAAAAATCCTTCACAAAACTCACCAATGTGATTGAAAAAGTAAAAAAAGACAAGGACGCTGAAATCATTGCAGGAGGAATTTATGACAGCTCAAAAGGCTATTTCATTAAACCAACAATCATTGTAACGACCAACCCCTGTTATTTCACCATGATCCATGAATTGTTCGGACCTGTACTCACAATTTATGTGTTTGATGACAATAAATTTGAGGAAATTCTTGAAACAGTTGACAACACATCCATTTATGGCCTGACCGGTGCCATTTTTGCCCTAAACAGGAATGTAATCCATTCAGCCACAAGAAAGCTGGTGAATGCAGCAGGCAACTTTTATATCAACGACAAACCAACCGGAGCAGTAGTAGGCCAGCAGCCTTTTGGTGGGTCCCGTGCATCGGGAACCAACGACAAAGCCGGCTCAATTCTGAACCTTTACAGATGGGTTTCTCCAAGAACCATCAAGGAATCGTTCCTGCCTGCTGAAGATTACCGTTACCCCCACCTGGCAGGGGATTGATAAAAAATTGTTCATAAAAAGGGGAAGAAGCAGGCACTTTCTTCTCCTTTTTTCGTTTTATTTGCAGCAATAACAGGAATACAATATGGCCTCCGGCTGGAAAAAAATACTGCCCTACATCAAAAACAAGTACATTCTTTCCCTTACCCTTTTCTTGCTATGGGTATTGTTTTTTGATACCAATAACCTGATTGACCGCATATCCTTAATGGGGGAAATTCGAAGGCTGGAAAGAAACAAGGAATACTTTATTGAGCGTATTCACAAGGATTCGGCCCGCATGCAGGAACTGAAAACCGACAGGGAAAATCTTGAGAAATTTGCCCGGGAACAATACCTCATGAAAAAGGAAGATGAAGACATTTTTGTCATTATTTATGAGGACTGATCAATACCTCACTACCCACTGTTCCTTCTTCTGAATTTCGCGGTATTTATAAAGTAAGTCATTTGCAACAGCCTTTTCCTGAATTTGTATACCAGACATTTTCAGTAAAATCCCGGCAGCTTCAGTCACGGGTAATTTCCTGTAATGGCCGCAATGGGCTAAATTCAGGAATTTGAACACCCTGAATGCATTGAACCAGGTATAAAAACGCTTTCTGAAAGATTCCATGCCCTTGCTGTTCTGCCGTATCTCTCGCAGGTTGTCCTCAAAACACTGATTTCCCAGGAATTCATTCAGGCAGATATCCTCTATGAGTTCCATTGAATTCCCATCTGTTTGCTCATAAAAAGTTGTAATTGAGTTCAAAAACCTTCCCAGTTCACCGAATGAAGCCGGGTCATAAGCCAGTATTTCCTCACCTTTTCTGAAAAATTTGGTCATTGCCGCTCCCGTACCAAAGGGTACCCTGTCAGAAACCCTGGGAGAAGGATAAACGGCGGTTGAATTCAACTCGTGAAACTGTCCGTGAGGAATTATCTTTTGCAAAAAGTAAAAATCTTCCCCGGCAGTTCTTTTGTTCATCCCGCCCTGCCTTACATAGGCATCGGCCTGTACAGTAAATGCCGACCCGATTGTATGAAAAGCAAAAGGGAAGTGAATGCTGCGAAGTGCCTGCACGAAATACCTCAGAAAAAGCTCATACTGTACAATTCCTTCATATGTTTCCCTGGTAAATTGAGTACCTGCAACAGGATGCTCAAAATAGATGTTGCAGCCGTGAGCTTTGGGGCTATTGCGGAAAAACTGCTCTACTTCCCTAAAATAATTGGGTTCAACAAGGCAATCAGCATCCAGGGAAGCAATAATGCCATCTTTATTCCCTGCAATATCAAATCTTCTCACCGCCTCATCCATGCCAATTTTCCTTGCCAGTCCGGCACCGGCATCCTTTCCGGGAAGGTTATCAGCCACCAAAACATGAGTAGAAAAAAACGGAAATGGACTGGAGGCTTTCCAATCCATTATATCCTGAATCGTTTTTCGGTTTATTTCCAGTACCCCTGAGTCTGCATTCTCAGGGGAATTCACCACAATGATGACTTCTGTAACAGTTTCAGGTTTTAAACAAGCCTTGAGTGAATTCAGGGTACTGATTAAGTCAGGCTCCTTAAAGCTGGGTATAACAACAATGAATCCCAAATCATTGGCGGGACTGTCATAAACCGGCTGACACAACACTGGCTGCTTTTCAAGGTACTTTTCCCATGAAAGCATCGGTGAAACTATTTCTGGGTTTTGGAAGCCTGGTATTTCTTGTTGATACCTATTACAACATCATTTGTAATATCCAGTTTATCAGTTGAATAAAGAATCGGGCCGCCAAAGGAATAGCCAAGGATAAAATCAAATTCCCCTTCCTTGTTATACTCTTCAAGATATTCGTAAATAGAAAATATGATACGCCGGTTCATTACTTCACGCTCTTCCATCAGCTCTTCGCTGAATTTCTGATTCATTTGAATCAAATCCTGTTGTTTCTGCATGAGTTGCATCTCCATTTCCTGGGCCTGTGAACGGGTAACCAGACCTTTCTGCACCTTATCCTGGAAGTCAACTACTTGTCGCTCATAGCTTCTGGTATTGGTATTCAACTGGGCTTCAAGCTTTCCCTGCTTATCCTGGAACTGTTTCTGCAAATCGGCAAACATATCGTATTTTGGAGACAGAAGGGAGTCTATATTTACATATACGATATTGGTAGCACCTTCCAGTATCTCTTTCAATGGTTTATCGTCAATCTCTGCGAGTCCCGATTTATTGATAAAATTAAAATGCAGGAAATACAACACGGTAACTGCTAAAGCAAGCACTGCATTAATAACATAGGGTAACTGTTTCATCATAACAAAATTATTTTTAAAAGGAATGCTGGAACCCCCATGTTGCTGAATTTGTTATTATTGTGTTTGCAAAAACATGGGTGTTTCATCCGTAAATAAAATTAGTTCGTTGAATTAATTGTGCAAATATATAATAAACTGCTTATTATCCCAATTCCCATTGGGTAACTTAAAAAGAATTAAGGATTATTAGTATACGGCGGGGAAACAAAAAACAGGCATTAAAAATCAGGGCAGGGAACCATTCTTGGTTTCCTGGGTATACGAACAGATTTCCATGAATAGGTGAGCGAAATCTCGTGGGTACCACCGGTAGATCCAATGAGCCGTGAAATTGTAAAGTCGTAACTGTAACCAAAATTAAACTGCTCAATTTTATATCCTGCCAGAAAAATAATGGCATCCTGTCCGCCCTTTGAAATTCCTGGCAAACCACGATACCATAGCCCTAATACTATGGGATTTTTGTACCAGTACAATCCCAAATCAAGTTGTTGAAAGCTTTGCTGCTTCTTGAACAGGAATGCCAGTTGAATGCTCTCAACAAGCGGGCGGATAAGTCTACCCTGCTTCACAATTTTTGTCCCGCCAAACACCTGGTATTTAACAGGGACCTTTGCCGCAAGTACACTGCTGTTTTCAAAATCGTAAAGTGACTGGTTGGGTCTTAGCAGGTGATCAACAGAAAAGCCCAGCCAGAAAAACTCAGAATAGGCCAGGCCTGAAAAGCCGAAATCAATGTCACCCACATTACTTAACGGAGGTATTTCAATGGTTCCGGGTAGATTACCGCCGGCACTTATTTGATCGTTAAAAATGAGTTTATAGAAATCAATAGCCCTCTCGGAATATAAAAAGTGTACACCGGGGCGAATATTCCAGTAATTGTTTACCTGAAAATCGTAAGCATATTGTACGCCAATATTGGTTGTCCTCAAATACCCGCTTCCGGCCTGGTCCCTGAAAATCAACACGCCCAGCCCGCTGTTAAAGGCATCAAAGTTATGATCGAAGGAGAAGGAATAAGTAATAAATTTACCAGGTAACTCGGGCCACTGGTTACGGTAATTCGTGCCAAGGCGGCTCCCCTCCGTCAACCCGGCAAAGGAAGGAGCAAGATAAAGCGGATTGGCATAAAACTGTGAAAACTGGGCATCCTGAGCACTCACAAAAAGAGAAAAGAACGCTAGAAAGGAAAATATGTATATCTTTTTGTTCAAAATGTGCTTTTCTTGTAAGTTGGTCTAAAATAGTCAATTTTCAGAACATGTTCAAAAATACTTAATTTTTCCCCTGCAAATCCCAAATTCAGATGATATTCATAAAAGCCACAAATAACAAGCGAAACCCTGAATAAACATTAATTCTAATTTCTGCTATTTTACTAATTATTAAACGATTATTAAGAGTACACGGTTACAGAACCCGCATAAATTCCACTAAATGCGCCATTTGCTTGAGTAAACACTAATATTCTTGGACGAAATGCACAATAAGCAATATCAAAAAGAAATGCAGGGAGCATATCCCTGCATTTCATCTACCTGCAAATTTGCGATTGGCCGGTTTTACCTCAGCAATGTAACATCTCCGGCTATCACAAATGCCCTTCCGGTTGTATACTTACCGGTTACCTTGTAAACGTAAACATCCTGTTTTGCCTTCACACCGTTCACAAATCCATCCCAACCAATACTCTGGTCGCGGGTTTCAAAGATTAGCTCGCCCCAGCGGTTGAAAATCATCAGGTGATATTCCTCCAGTTTCTCCACAATACCCGGATAGAATACCCTGTTCCTCTGATCAGGATCATTCGGATCAAACTGCCCGCCGGTAGGCTGATTTCCAGGACGGAAAGCAGTCGGGAATATCAATCTGCCTGCAGTATCAACAGTTACTGCCCTCTCTTTGATGTAGTAATCCTCACAACCATCATTGGTCCAAACTCTCAGTGATACATCATAAACACCAGGCACGGTATACATGTGAATAGGCTGGAACTCATTGGAAGTAGCACCGTCGCCAAAATTCCACTCGTAATACTGACCATTGGTTGAAAGGTTAAAGGCCACTACATGCTGCTCATTCACATACACATAATTTGGAGCAACATTGAGGAAAGAGGTTGGAGTAACGAATACTGTTACAAACTGGTTAGATTCAATCATGCCACCCGGTCCATATGCAAACAACCTTACCAGGTAGGTGCCCGGTGAGAAGAATGTATGCGTTGGGTTTTTCTCTGTTGACATAAATCCATCACCAAACTCCCACCTGTAGGAATCAGAGAACAGGGAAGTATTGTTGAAAGTCACCGTCAATGGTGAACATCCGGGCACAACCGGATCAAAGCTTGATACAGGCGGCTGTGGCAATACAACCACATTGAAAGTAATGGACCTGGAGCAATTCGGACTGGATACTGTAAGAGTCACTGGGAATGTGCCCGGTGCCAAATAAGTATGCAGCGGATTTTCAAGATTACTTGTGTTCCCGTCACCAAAATCCCACAGGAACGTGATTCCCGAACCGGTTGTTCCAAGATTTGTAAACTGAACAGGTGCTCCGCCAACATCAATTACCTGTGAAGGTGGATTTGCGCTGAAAATGGCATTCAGACCAAAATACACAGTCAAATCCATGGTTGTAACATCTGTACACCCGAAGAATGACTCGGTTGTAAGAGTGATTGTCCTGGTAATATCAGATGTTGACGGCGGCGGGTTATTGAAAATGTGCGATGTAACCGGACCGGAATAACCTGCAACCCCGTCTCCGTAATCCCAGTAATAACTCAATGCTCCGGGCTGTGCCTGGAAAGTAACTGTTCCGGGAGCACAGATTGCATTGTGGGACATAGTAAATGTGGCATCAATACCCGGATAAACGGTTATAACCTGCTCTGAATAGTGGGCACATCCATTAACGGTATAAGCAGTCAGTCTTACTGTAAAGTACTGAATGGTTGATGTCAGGTTTTCAAATGTATGAACCGGACTGATTGTATTTACAACCGGGGAACCATCACCGAAGTTCCACTCATAACTCACGGCATTGATTGAAGTGTTATTGAAAGTAACGGTCATTGGTGTACAGCCCGGCAATCCGTTATGATTGAACACTGCACTTGGCATATCATTCTGAACAACTACGGTCGCCAGGTCAGATATACAACCGTTGCTATCGGTAACCCTGTAATTCAGGGTGTAATTCCCATTGATAACCGACTGGAAGACAGGGTTCTGAATATTTGTAGCACTCAGCGGTCCTGTTTGTCCTGTCCACTGGTGCGCTGTGTAGGTTCCCGAACCACCTGCGGGATTTCCATTCAGTTGCAATGGGGTACCACCGCAAACCAGCGGGAATGTACCATCGCCAGTAATATTAGCAGTTGGCCTTGCAAATACAGTCACCTGCATGCTGTTGTTTCCCTGTATACCCAGGTTGTCGGTCACAGTATAAGTGAGGTTGTAAACACCTGAAACCGCAGAATTGAACACAGGATTCTGAATATTCGGGTTACTCAATGGACCAATGTCTCCTGTCCACTTGTGTATCACATATACACCGCTTCCACCTGATGGTACCGCTGTGAGTTGCAGATTAGAATTTGCACAAACCTGCGCAGGATCAGGGAAGAGTTGTACCGTAATTGCAACTGTCACTGTAATCTCAATATCATCGGAACCAATACATCCGTTGCTGTCTTCCACTGTGTAGGTGAGGTTGTAAGTACCTACCAATGGTGGGGTATACACCGGATTAGGAATATTGGTAGCTGACAGGCCTGCAATATCTCCGGTCCAGGTATGGGTTACATAGGTACCTGTTCCACCCAAAGGGTTGCCATTCAGTGGCAAAGGGTTAAGAACTGCCACTGCAGCAGGATCCGGAGTGATGGAAGGAGTTGGATTATTAAACACCGTCAATATGACTTCATTGGAAGTAATACCTGTCATATTGCAAGTTCCTGTAACCCTCAACCTGTAGCGATTCCCATTCATGGTTACAGGAGCATTTGTAATATTCAGTACAGGAGTATTTACACCACTGTAAATGGCGCTGTTGGCAACAGGCACCCAAATACCTCCACTGAACCTCTCCCACTGGAACTGGGGATTGTGACCACCGGCCACCGCCGTGAAGGAAGTGCCAGTATTTTTACAAATCGCATCACTAACCGGTTGGGTAATGATATGCGGCAGTAATCTAACAGTTAAAGTAATCTCATTGGAAGTTACCGAAGGATTACAAGTTCCGGTAATTACTACCCTGAAGCGGTAATTATTCATACTGCCGGGAACATTAGTTAGTGCCAGTGTATTCGTGGTTGCTCCGGCATATACTCCACCGTTTACAACATTTACAAATCCACCACCGTCATCCACCTGCCACTGGTAGGTCAGTCCAACTCCGGTTGCTGTAACCGGAATAGTTGCATCAGTGTTTTCACAAATCGTGGTATTCACTGGCTGCACTGTAACCGCGGGAGGATTCTGAACTGTAAGAAGTGCATTGGCGGTAGCCACAGGTGGCGGACAGGTACCTGATACCACAGCCCTGTAGCGGTATGAATTCATAGAGGCATTCACATTGGTAATATCCAGCCTGGCAGTAGTTACACCACTGTAAATAGCGTCATTTGCCAGGTTGAAATATACTATACCTCCGTCAATGCTTACCTGCCACTGGTAACTGATATTGGTTCCCGTTGCAGCAGCTTCAAAGAACAGGTTATCGGCCACACAAACCACCTGTGAAACCGGACTCAGGGTGACTACAGGTGCAGTGTTTACTGTAAGCATAGCCTGGGCAGATATAGCAGGAGGTGCACAAATGCCACTCACCACAGCACGATACAGATAACCGTTCATGGAAGCAGGTGCATTGAAAATGCCAAGTATCGGTGTGTTGGTTCCTGAATAAACACCAACATCTGTGAGGTTAACAAAACCACCACCCATATCCACCTGCCACTGGTAGGTAAGACCTGAACCGGTTGCACTCACAATAAAGGAAGTATTGGAACCTTCACAAATTTCAGCCTTAATCGGATTCTGGGTAACAACCGGAGCAACATTCACTGTTAAGGATACATTACTGGAGGTTCTTACAGGAGGACACTGCCCGGTAATGACAACACGGTAACGGTATCCGTTCATGGCAGCATTAACACCGGTAATTGTCAGCATGGCAGTTTGTGTACCGCTGTAAATTCCCGCTTCTGCAATTGGCAGGTAATTCAAGCCACCATCGGTACTCTGCTCCCACTGGTATGTCAATGCATCGCCGGTTGCCACAACGGTGTAATCCACTGTTGCACCTTCGCAAACGGTGACAGAAAGTGGCTGTACATTGATAACAGAGGCTACCCTGGTATTCAGTTCAGCCGGAGCAGAAACTGCAGAAGGAGTGCAATAGGTACTTACAATTACCCTGTAAAGGTAACCATCCATAAAGTTACTTACCGAGGCAATGCTCAATGTGGCAGTTGTCGTACCGCTGTACACTCCGGTATTGGTCAGGTTGGAGTAATCAGCGCCACCATTCGTGCTGATTTGCCACTGGTATGTCCTGTCATCGGGAACGTTACCTGTAGCATTTACCGTAAATGTAATTGGATTGCCTACACAAACTTCAGCATCAACCGGATCAATATTGATGATTGGTGCTATTCTCACAGTCAGATTGACAACTGCAGAGGTTACATCCGGTCCGCAACCCGATACGATGACCCTGTATTGATTTCCATTCATTGCGGGAGTAACTCCCGGCAAAACTAAAACGTTAGTGGTTGCACCACCAATATTTGTCCAGATTCCTCCGGAGAATACCTGCCACTGGTAACCGGTTGCAAATCCGGCTACAACTGAGAATTGTGCGCTGGAGCCTTCGCAGGCAATCACATTCACAGGCTGTGTAATAATTGTTACAATTGGATTCACAATCACTTCAACCGTTGTTGGAATTCCATCACAAAGGTTAAATCGCGGAGTAATGGTAAATGTCACAGTAACAGGCACCGCAGAAGCATTTACCAATGTTCCGCTGATATTCCCGGTGCCACTCATTCCAATTGTACCACCCACCGCCGGGTTGTTGCGGGTCCAGTTAAATATGGTTCCTGCAACACTGTTGGTGGTACCATGTACGATTTCTGTAATTGGATCGCCGGTACAAATAGTTTGTGTCAATGGCATGGCTTCTGCAACAGGCTTAGGTTCAACAATCAATGTTGCAGTAATATCCCCACCAATACATCCTGCACCACTGGTAGGTGTAATAGTAAAGGTCACCAATACAGGTGCATTGGTAGTATTTACGGGTTTACCAGTAATATTACCTGTGCCATTGTTAGCTATACCAGTTACTTCCCCGGTTGTATTGTCCCTTGACCAGGCAAAGGTAGTTCCGGGAACACCATTGGTGACATCCAGTACAATTGTTTGCATATTATCTCCTGAACAGATGGCAGGCTGATTCACCGGATCAGCAGAAGCAATTGGCAAAATATTCTCAATCACAAGTGCTGAGCCAACCATAAGTCTCCCGCAGAAGGTTGGAGCAAGAGTACTTCTGGCAAATACTGTGTAAGATCCAGGAAGGGTCTGGTTTCCAAAACTGATAACAGCTCCTGTTCCGGGAACAATATTGCCTGTTGGGTTACCAGCCAGATAGAGTTCATAATCAACTCCAACTTGTGAGCCACTAAGGCCTACAGCAACACCTGCCCCACCCTGGCAATAGGAACCACCGCCTGTAACATTGTAGAACACAGGATTTGGATTCACTACAACATCCAGTATATTCATTGGCCCGACGCAACCAAATTCATTGGTCTCCCGAACCCTTACCCTGCCGCTTGTGGAAGCAAAGGTGACTTCAATTTGGTTATTATCTGGTGGAAATGCTCCTGAAGTAATGAAAGATCCAGCAGGAACAAGCCAGAAATATTCTGAATTGGCAGTGAGCGGGACATTGTAAACTACACCTGTTGAATTGGCACAAACAGCAGCAGGTCCGCTGATTACGGCTGCTGACGGTCTAGGCTGAATGGTAACATTAAATGATCTTACGGGGCCAATACAATTATACAAGTTGGTTTCCTGTACGGTTATATTCTGCATACCGGCAACAGGGAAATTAAATACGATGAAAGGATCAGCAGGATTACCACCGAATGTTTTGGTTCCTGCACCGGCAAATGTCCATGCATAGGATGAGCCTGGGGTAAAATCAACGCTAAAGATTTGATTTACTGCGCCCTCACAAACAGGATCAATTCCGGAAATTAAGGAAGTATTTGGCACAGGATTAATGGTGATAATAAACTGCACAGGATCTCCCGTACAACTGCCAAGACCTGCAGGGCTTGTTCCAACTACCTGGTAAGTTACCGTGGCAGGATTGAAATTATCATTATTCGTCAGTACCTCGGTAAACATGCTTCCTGTACCCGTACTTCCGATAAATGTACCAGAAACAGAGCCTGTAATACCAACAACTACCCAGTTATATGAAGCACCGGCCACATTGGAATTGATTGTAAGGGAAGGTGCGTTGTTGGAGCAAATCGTTTGATTTTGAGGAACAACAACCGGCTGTGGATTAATTGTGATAACCACATCTACCGGGGCTCCAATACAATCCAATCCAAAATAAGGTACTACTCTAAAAGTTACTGTTCCCTGTGAACCCGATACATTCCTGTACCGGTTATTAAACAGGTAACCTTCAGCAACTCCATTTTGAGGTACCGGATTACCACTCAGGAATGTTACATTATTCAAACTTACGGCTGTAATATTATAACCGCTTGCTGGCGAGCTTCCCAAGGCAACACCAAGAGTGAGTTCAATAGGTGCCCCACTGCAAACTGTTTTATTCAGATTTGGATCCAGAACAGGCTCTGAACCTATTGTTACAACTATATTTCTTGTATCTCCCTGGCAACCATCGTAGTAAGGAGTTACAGTATAAGTAACAGTAAGAGGTGTTCCGGTTGCATTTGTAAACAAATCGGTAATATTATCGGGCGATCCGGGGAACAATCTTTGTGAACCTGTACCAACAATACCGGGCTGGACAACCGGGAAAGGCCATGCAAAATTCACATTCGGGAAATTAAAGTTATCCAGACGAATTTCATGATCCAGATTATTACCAGAACAAACGCTCACTGACTGATCCGAGATGACCGGTTCGGGTTTTACGGCAATAACAACATCCCTTGGGTTACCAGGACAACCCGCAGCACTTACCGGAACAACAGTGTAAACCACATTCACATTTGCGGCCGTGGTATTGGTCCAGGCATCATCGGCTATCACGTTGGCTGCAAAACCATTCCCAACTGCAGGGGCTCCGGCCGAAGCCGTCAGACCATTGGGGTTAATGGCCGTGATATTGTATGTGGCTGCAGCAACACTTCCCGCAGCAACAGATAAATTCAAACCCGTCGGGGAATCACTGCAGATTGTTGTAATCAAATTAGCCAGAACAGGTTC
>JBBIHY010000008.1:0-102561 GCA_037446695.1 Bacteroidota bacterium | reverse complement strand
AACAAGCGGAAAAACCGGGTTACGGAAAGCCGGTAGCTCTATCCAGGGTGCAAGCGATGCGAACCGTACAGCACACATCACGAGGATTGGAGCAATGAAACACGGTTAGGATGCTGTTCAACCCTTCCTTTTGCTGCGCATCCCGATTTATCGGGACGGGTTTCACAGCACCAATCCCGAGCCCGTTATGTGGCAGTGTGGGGGTAGATTAATTTGGTTCTTCAATTGAAAATGTGTACCATTGTGGAGTATGCCGAAAATCCTTTAAAGAGTAGGTAAATTATATAATTTTTGAAAATTATGAGAACAAAAGTCATTCTTTCCCTTTTAATCTTTTTAATAGTAGCACCTTTTTCTATTAAATCTCAAAATATTGTCTTAGAAAAAGCGCATTTAAAACCTATGCATGAAGCTATATTTCCATTTGTGCTTAAAACCAAGCAAAATTGTCTTTCTGAAATAAGTAGTAATTCAAAATTCAAATTGATTGAAAAAAACGATGATAACATTTTGGTAGAATACGGAGTCGATTTAATTAAACTGGATTTTGAAAACAACATTTGTTATAATATTGAATTCATTACAGCAAACTTTGCAAGTTTTGCACTTACACAGGTTT
Organism: Bacteroidota bacterium; assembly: GCA_037446695.1. Taxonomy (GTDB): domain Bacteria; phylum Bacteroidota; class Bacteroidia; order Bacteroidales; family PUMT01; genus JBBIHY01. The sequence continues at coordinate 101,942 of JBBIHY010000008.1, read as the reverse complement.
TATTTAAACAGGAACTTGAAAATAACAATATGTATAACGAACATATGGATCATGATTTCAGCGACATAATTGGATGGTACAATGTTTTTAATGCACTTTTCTCAATTAGTAATAATTACAAAACTCCTTATGAAATTTCAATTGTATTATATGAAATGAAGATTGGCGATGATAAATTGTATTGTACACATTATCATTTTATTGACATTAGTCATCTCTAAAATAATTTTGAGAAAATTGTCAAATAAGTTTATAATTTAATGTGTAGTGGTGTAACATGCTTTTAATTAATAACATAAATTTTTTGTGCGGATGAAAAATCTCCTGTTTTCTCTCATTCTTCTTATTTCGGGCGCGGGTTTGCTGGCACAGGATGTGGACAAAATCCTCATTCAGAAAGTCATACAGGAATCCTATGTAGACGGCATTCAAAACCGCGGCCCGGTTGAAAGTATCAGAAAAGGGTTTGACCCGGGATTTGAACTGCTCGGTGTTCGTGATAATCAACTGACCAGGCTCACAATTGGCGACTGGATTGCCAACATTGAAAAATCCATGCAGGCAAACCCCAAACCTCCCGAACATCTCACCACAGTGAAGTTCCTTTTTATTGATGTCACCGGCATTTCGGCTGTGGCCAAAATAGAACTGCACCGGCACAACAGGTTGATATTCACCGACTACCTCTCCCTTTACAGGTTTGAGGATGGCTGGAAAATCGTGAACAAAATATACCACAGGCACTAATCGCTCTGAATTTGACAGAGAAAATCATCCCAGGTAACTTTAATAAACCTACAGGAAGATCCTTCCGGTGGTTCTCTATTTATGATCTCATAAATACATGGAACTCTGAATAGTTCCAGGGCAACTGGCAATAAGAGGACTATTTTGAAGGCCGGTACTTCAGGTTGTTATCAGCCGCCGGGAGCCACAGGTATGTATACCGGGAATATCCCTGTGGAACAATCCTCGTTCTTTTATTCAGGTAATTAACGGAAACAACGGAAAAACAAATTACTACCGGTTTGACATTTCTGACTTTGCTTATTCAGACAATGGGGTTGAAGTCAGGGTGGGGAATAATTCTTTTTCTGAAAACTGTGGGCAAATACACCTGGAAAAGGGCGGGTATATCTTCCGGGGAAGAGTGGAATTCAGCGGGCAGATGAATATCCCATAAAATTCTTTTCTCTTGGCATTATGTTGGTATCGCTTTGCCCCTTTTATGGAATGTTGCCACGGTGTGATTGGCATGGGTCATGAACTTGCCGGCAATATTTCTTTTCCGGGAGAAACTGTCTTATTTGACAGGGGCTGGGGTTATATAGGAAAGGCATGGGGAAAAAGCATGCCGCAGGCCTGGATATGGAATCAAAGCAATCACTTTGAAGAAGGAATGAATGCCTCATTCATATTGTCAGTTGCCAGGATACCCTGGACAGGGAGTTCTTTTACAGATTTTTTGGGCTATTTGCACACCGGCCAACATCTTTATCGTTTTGTTACCTATGCCGGAACCAGGCTCAAAAGTCTACATAATACTGCCGATTTGGTTGAAGTAGTACTTGAAAACAAAAAAATAATCCTTTATATATCAGTAGTTAAAGGCAAAAGTGGAAATCTGCTTGCACCAGTTGTCCGAGATATGAGCCGCGCCATTCATGAAAGTATTGACGGCAGAATCCTTCTGAAACTGACCGGTATAAAAGGTAAGGTCTTATTTTAAGGTACTGCCATGAATGCAGGATGCAAACTTCTTGGTGATCCTGCGCTGCTTGCCTGATACCCTTTCAATCTTTCTTTCTTCTGGCCTGCACAAAACTATTGATAAAAACAACCATGGCAGCCATAGAGCTCAGCAGCATCACAACCACTTTGAAAATACCCATGTTGTCCGCCCTTTCAATAGCACCCAGGAGAGGCATTAATAAACCCGCTACAATAAGGAAGGTAAGCAGAACAGCCACATGTGCAGCTATTTTATCCTCCTTTTTAAACCACGGGGTAAGGGCCAGCAGCAGGGTTCCGGTAATTAAGGGTATAAGTGCCGTGAAGGAAGTGTTCTGCGGATCAAAATATGCCCACGATCCAAAGGCAATAAGAACGATAGCGTTAATAAAATTTATTTTATATGGTTTCATGGCTTTATTTTTTTATCAAATAATTAAAAAAGTAAAACTAAGCAATTAAGAAACAATCCGGAATATTTATTTTAGCATGAAATAAAACACTATGAGAGCAGTAGTTCAGCGGGTGAGCAGTTCGTCGGTCAGTATCGGGGAAAATGTAAAAGCCCGGATTAACAAGGGTTTGCTGGTACTGCTGGGCATTGAGCACAGCGACACCAGGGAGGATGCAGAATGGCTGAGTAAAAAAATTGCGCAGCTCCGTATTTTTGACGATGCCAGGGGCGTCATGAACCTGGATGTGAAGGAAACCGGTGGAGAAATTCTCGTGGTGAGCCAGTTTACCCTGCATGCAAAAACAAAAAAGGGAAACAGGCCATCTTATATTCAGGCTGCCCGCCCAGAGCAGGCCATTCCTCTTTACAACCATCTCAAGAAATGCCTGTCGGCAGAAACCGGTACAGAGGTACAAACCGGAGAATTCGGCGCCGAAATGCAGGTGGAACTAATCAACGACGGACCTGTAACCATTTGGATAGATACAAAAAACAAGGAATAAGGCTTTTCTGTTTCTTTCAGGTAATTGTTTAATTTTGGCCTTTGCTTTTTTATGGATTCATCCCCGAACAGAAATTTTATTCTCCTGCTGGCAGCCATTGCAGCCTTTCTGACTCCCTTTATGGGATCCACCGTTAATCTTGCCATACCGGCTATTGGCAGGGCTTTTGGGGCCGATGCCATCACGCTTGGCTGGGTTGCCACCTCCTACCTGCTTTCATCTGCCGTTTTTCTCGTTCCATTTGGTCGTCTTGCAGATATGTTGGGCAGAAAGAAAATCTTTCTCTGGGGTATACTGCTTTTTAGCTTTTCCACACTGATCTCGGGATTAGCCCCCAACATCTGGGTGCTCCTAGCATCCAGGGTTATTCAGGGTGCCGGAAGTGCCATGATATTTGCCACCGGTATAGCCATTGTCACAATCGTATTCCCTCCGCAGGAAAGAGGCAAAGCTATGGGGATTACCGTTGCGTCAGTGTATGCCGGCCTTTCGGCCGGTCCTTTTGCAGGAGGACTTCTCACCAATTACTTCGGATGGAGAAGCGTGTTCCTGTTCACCTTTCCCCTGGGCCTCATCGTGTTTTTTCTCATGCTGAGAATTCATGGGGAATGGGTTAACGCCAGGGATGAAAGATTCGACTGGAAAGGATCCCTTCTTTACGGTCTTTCCCTGTCGGCGCTGATCTTTGGCTTCTCCAGACTTCCTGAAAGCATTGGTTTCATATTGACCCTCGCCGGAATTGCCGGTATTGTTTTCTTTGTTATTCATGAATCGGCAGCTCCATTTCCTGTGATGAAAATGGACCTGTTTAAAAAGAACCGTGTGTTTGCTTTTTCCAACCTGGCTGCACTTATCAACTACAGCGCCACTTTTGCTGTTGCTTTCCTTTTAAGTATCTACCTGCAGGTTATCGCAGGCTGTTCTCCCCGCGATGCAGGAATTATCCTTGTGACCCAGCCGGTTGTAATGGCTGTGGTGTCCCTTTTTGCCGGCAAACTGTCTGACAGGATGGAGCCGGCTTTTCTGGCAACAGCAGGCATGAGTATTACCACGGCAGGTTTGTTCATCTTCATTTTCCTGGGAGAATCCACCCCCCTGTATTTCCTGCTGGCAAACCTGTTCTTACTCGGCATAGGTTTCGGGCTTTTTTCGTCTCCGAACACCAATGCCATTATGAGCTCCGTAGAAAAGCAATACTACGGAATTGCCTCTGGTGCCATGGGCACCATGCGGCTTGTGGGTCAAATGCTGAGTATGGGCATCGCCATGCTACTCTTTTCCATTTTTATAGGCAGTGAGGAAATTACCCCTGAACAGTCGGGAGGTTTCCTTAAAAGCCTGCAATTTGCATTTATTCTTTTCTCGATTTTGTGTTTCCTGGGTATTTTTGCTTCCAGGGCCAGAGGAAAACTTAACAGAAACCAATAATAGAATTTATGACAATTCAGGAGGCTCAGAGACAGGTAGACGAGTGGATTCGGCAATACGGAGTAAGATACTTCAGCGAACTCACTAATATGGCACTGCTGACGGAAGAAATCGGCGAGCTGGCCAAAATCATCGCCCGTAAGTACGGGGATCAAACCTTTAAGCAGGGAGAAAGTGATTCAACCCTTGCCGATGAAATGGCCGATGTAATGTTTGTCCTTATCTGCCTGGCCAATCAAACAGGTGTGGACCTGCAGGAGGCCATGGCAAAAAACCTGCAGAAAAAAACCAGCAGGGATATCCACCGGCATAAGAATAATCCAAAACTCAAATAATTGCACCCATGTACTCAGAAAAATACAGCTCCGGGAGTCATCCGGAAGAAATCGGCAGGCAAATTGAAAAAATGAAAGGTAAATCGGCCAATTACAAAACAGCCGATATTTTAAAGTTGTTATTCAGTTGCATTGATTTAACTACATTAAGCACTGAAGATAATGACCAAAAGATAATAGATATGTGCCGCAGGGTCAATGATTTTCCTTCCGCTTTTCCCGGCTGGAAAAATGTGGCAGCCATTTGCGTTTTTCCCTCCCTGGTCAAAACGGTAAAACGAAATCTGCTGCACAGGGATACGGCCATCGCATCGGTGGCGGGTGGATTTCCCTCCTCACAAACCTTTCTTGAACTGAAGGTGATGGAGGCCGAAATGGCGGTACAGGCCGGTGCGGGAGAAATTGATATGGTCCTTTCAGTGGGTAAGTTTTTTGAAAAGGATTTTGAAACCGTTTCAGGAGAAATACGCGCCATGAAGGAGGCCATTGGCCGCGCACATCTGAAAGTAATACTTGAAACAGGCTTGCTTAAATCGCAGGAAAACATACGTATGGCCAGTTTGCTTTCTCTTGAAGCAGGAGCCGATTTCATTAAAACCTCAACGGGCAAAACCGAGGTTTCTGCCACCCCCGAGGCGGTATTTGTTATGGCAGAAGCTCTCAGGGATTATTACAAGGTTACCGGCAGGGCTGCCGGGTTGAAACCATCGGGGGGAATCGTAAGTTCTGAAGATGCGGTTATTTATTACCAGATGGTCAGGGAAGTTCTCGGAGAAAGCTGGCTGAATCCTTCAAGGTTCCGCATTGGTGCCAGCAGGCTGGCCAATAACCTGCTTACCGAAATTATGAGAATTGAAACCGGGCAGGAATCCCCTGTTCGGCATTTTTAACCCTTTTTCTTTACAGCAGCTTACAAATACACAACAATACTGCCCTGATGAAATTTATTACCTTTGTGCAAAATTATTGAAAAAGAGTCATGTGGGCTTCCCAGGATACTACGAAGGTGTTTATACCTCCCGGGGATACGGTTATTTTTCAGGATACTGCCCGGGTTTCTGCAGGACGCAGTACACTTTCCGACCTTGATTCCGTGATGCGGCAGGTAGAGAAAAGAGAAACCGCTATCCCGCTTCAGGTAAAAAAAGCTCCCTTTGAAATTATCACACCACCCCGGCCGGTTTTCCCTTATTTTACCAATTCCTTCTGGGAGGGTTATCAGCCACCTGCTACGCAAAAACTTTTTCCGCGGAGAGAGGAAGATTTTACAGGATATGAGGTTTATCCTATGCCCGTTCTGACAAATGACGACACACAGGCAGCGCGTCAGGCAGGTAAAAATTATCAGATTTACCTGTCAAAATCCCACAGCGATAACACTGCTTCCACCATTCAGGCGTTCCCTTCCTGGACCCTTTACCTTGCCCTCTTTTCCTTTCTCACAATTACCCTGCTAAGAATGGCCTATGCACGGTTTCTTGAACCGTTTCTGAGCGCGGCATGGAGTCACAGGGCAACGGTGCATCTTTATTCCAACCGCAGCTCCATTACCCAGAACACATCACTCATCCTGCAGTTTCTTTTTGTTCTGAACGGAGGTTTCTTTCTTTACCTTACGGGAAGTTATCTGGGTATTTTGCCCAACATGCATGACTTCTATCTGTTGGTTCTTCTTTCGTCCGGCATTTTTCTCCTTTATCAGCTAAAATATCTTGTGCTTTACCTTCTGGGCTTTTTCTTTGACCAGGCAAAAGCTTTCATGGAATATATTCACTGTATTTCGGTCTTTAACAAAATCCTCGGGGTATTGCTGATTCCGGTTACGGCCGGGCTAACCATTATGAATGAACAATTCGCTATTTATTTCATTTATGCCGGTGTATTGGCTATTGTGCTCAGCTATTTGATCCCGGTGGTACGGGGAGCAAAAATCATTTTAGACAAAGGGTTTTCTGTTTTTTATATGTTTTTGTATCTTTGTGCCTTTGAAATATTACCCTTACTGATAGTTTACAAATTGTTACAGGTCTAGTTGTTGATTGATTTGAGTTTACATTACACTTTGTAATCATATGTCAAAAATCAAAAAGATTCTGGTTTCACAACCAAAACCACAAACAGAGAAATCTCCTTATTTTGATCTTGCAAATGAATTCAGCCTGAAACTGGAATTCAGGCCGTTTATTCAGGTAGAGGGAATTTCGTCGAAGGAGTTCAGGCAAAAAAGGATTGACATACTTGCACATACCGCAGTCATATTCACCAGTCGCACAGCCATAGATCATTTTTTCAGAATTGCCGAGGAGTTGAGAATCACTATTCCCGACAGCATGAAATATTTCTGTATATCTGAATCCATTGCTCACTACCTGCAGAAATACATCGTGTACAGGAAAAGAAAAATATTCTACGGTGACAACGATTTTAAAAACCTGGTGGAACAGGTGATTATGAAACATTCCGGTGAAAGTTTCCTCGTCCCCCTCTCCGATGTTCACAAGGCCAACATTCCGAAGGTAATGGACAAGTACAAATTGAAATACACCAAGGCTGTCTTTTACCGTACCGTGAGCAGCAATCTTTCTGATATCAAGGAACTGGATTACGACATGCTTGTCTTTTACAGTCCTGCAGGAATCAAGTCCCTGTTTGAAAATTTTCCCGGTTTTGTACAAAACAACACCAAGATCGGATGTTTTGGGCCAACCACTGCCAAGGCTGTTAAAAAGGCCGGGTTGCGGCTGGATGTTCATGCCCCGAACCCCAAAGCACCCTCCATGCCTATGGCGCTCGAACAGTTTATCAGGGAATACAATAAAAACAATCATAAATAAAATCGACCCCGCCGGCAGCGGGGTTTTTTATACCTTTGTTTCAAATGCCCGAAAAACCATATTCGCTCACCAGGGAAGAAAGGCTGCGCAGCAAAAAAACCATTGAGGCTGTTTTTGAAGAGGGAAACAGCTTGTCCTGCTTTCCTTTCAGGTTATTATGGATCACCTGTCATTTGGAAAACAAGATGCCGGTTCAGGCAGCATTTATGGTATCCAAAAAGAATTTCAGGCAAGCAGTGAAAAGAAATCTCCTGAAAAGGCGCATGCGTGAAGCATACAGGAAAAACAAAGGAATAATTTATCCCGTCCTGGAGCAGAAAAAACTGAACTGTTCCCTGATTATTCTTTATTTTCACACAGAAATACTAAACTACCCCATTATTGAGACAAATCTTGTCAAAGTTCTTCGGCAGCTTGTTCTCGCTCTTGAAAAAGGGACTGGCGACCCTGTTTATCAGCCTGATTAAGTTTTACCAGTATTTTATTTCTCCGCTTCTGCCATCCACCTGCAGGTATTATCCTTCCTGCTCGGTGTATGGAGTGGAGGCACTGAAAAAACATGGTCCATTCAGGGGCCTGTGGTTAACAATCAAGCGTGTTTTATCCTGTAATCCCTGGGGCGGCCACGGGCACGATCCTGTTCCCTGAAAATTTAATACAGGTTTAACTCCCTGCTAGAAACAATTTTTTACATTTGGTTATTCAACCCGTTTAACCAAAAAATCTTTTTATGAGACGAGCCCTTTTTCCACTTGCAGGCCTTTTTTTCCTGCTGGCTTTCACCCTTATTCAGTGCAAAGGAAAAAGAGACTAGGCCGCAACTCAGCCGGCTTATAATCCTTATGTTTCTGCATTTACCTCAGGAACGATTTCCTCCCGCAGTGTCATCCGGGTGTTGCTTACCAATGAATATGCCGGTGAATTCATTGCAAATGAACCCGTGAAGGAAAAGTTATTCGACTTCTCCCCCTCGCTGAAAGGAAAAACTTACTGGGTAGACAACCGTATCATTGAAATCATATCATGAACTCATTCACCTGAGTTCAGACAAAAGTTACTGGTGAATTCAGATTGTTAGCCGGTGGCCTACAGGGTGACCGAATCCTGATTTGTATTGCCGCCTGAGGTTGAATGGTACTACCGTAACAGGCAACCCTCTTACAGGATACTCCCCCCCTGGCAAGATTGTGCCGGTTTCAGTTCGCAGCAAAACATGAACCTGGTCTACCCAAGAGAAAGATCGGTCATTTTCATTCCAAGGGAACTGTACGGCAGTAGGGGAAATGTGGTTTTTCAGGCTGCCCACCGGAAGCAGGGAACAACGATTTTCTGGCACCTCGACGGAGAATTTCTGGGGCAAACAAGTCATTTCCTCCAATTGGCCATTTCGCCCTATGAAGGAAATTATACCCTTACCCTGGTCGATGCTACCGGAGATATCCTTTTAAGAACCTTCCGGATAGCAGGGCCAAAAAGCCCATAAATTTCATTTCTGTTGAATTATTTTCATCAACAGGTATCTTTTGTTTGCAGATGCATAAAAAGCACCCAAACCAAAAATTATTTCATTGATAAAAAACCGGGTACTTAAAGTACATTGTTGGAAGTCGTTTTGTACTTTAGCACTGAAAACCCCAACACTTTCAGCCATGGAACAACTCCGCATCGACCTGGACGAATTTCAGAACATGACCATCCGCCTGAAAATCTTCTACACCATTGTGGGCCTCGCCATTCTGGGCATCAGCGTATTTAACATTTACAACAAAGTGATGGACCAGCGGGCCTGGTTTTCACTTATTTTTCCGGTAATATTTACCATAATCGGCCTGAATATCATTCTTTACAGTCATGGTATCCTGTTCCGCATAAGCAGGCGCTATGTGCTGGTTAACGATAAGTTTGTGGATTACAAGCTTTACTTTTTCAATCCGTCACGTCATCTGAACTGGAAGGATATCAAAAAAGTAGACATCCGCACCCTGCGTGTGTTTTTCGTTATGAAGAACGGAACACAGCACAAGATGAGGCTGGGAGAAATTTTGTACCAAGATCTGCGTCAATTGAAAAAGTACCTTGCCTACCTGGCTGAATCCAAAGGAATTGAGTGGAAAGATTCTACCGATGAGAGCAAAATGAAACAGCCTGCCGGCAGGGTCTCAGAATAAAAAACAGTCCCCGGACAGGCCTTCCCCCGTGATGCGGGAAGGTTTCGTGCTTGACATATTTAAAAATGGAAAAGGGCCGGATTTGTAATCCTGCCCATCAATAACCGGGAATTGTGTTGAATTACTTCTTCTCATTCCAGCCCCTGATTGGATAGGGAGGCCTTACATATTCCTTCGGGGGATTTTTTTCCAGTTCTTTCATAATTACTTCAATTGCTTTTAAGAGTTGTGGATCTCTGCCCTCAATTACATCCTTTGGCCACATTTCCACCTCAATATCTGGCGAAACGCCTACATTCTCAACAATAAAACCTTCTTCAGTCCATATGGCCAGGTTGGGTGCTGTTACCCAACCTCCATCCATCAATTCAGGAAAGCCCATTGTGCCAACGAGTCCGCCCCAGGTAGTCTTTCCTATGAGTGTACCCACATTGAATTTACGGAACATCCACGGAAGCATATCTCCGCCTGAACCGGCTGTTTCATTGATTAGCATTACCCTGGGCCCTTGTATGGAGGCGTTGGGGGTTTTCATATCCATGCCGTATCGCATATTCCAGTGAGCCTGGTAAGGACGCATAAGGATATCTATGTAGTAATCAGCCACCAGTCCTCCTCCATTAAACCGCTCGTCAATGATAATAGCTTTTTTATCGGCCTGGGGAAAGAAATAGCGCTTGAAATACTCATGACCCTGCAATGTTGTATTGGGAACATATACATAAGCTACCTGCCCGTTTGTTGCCTCGTGTACAAAACGCAGATTACCCTCTACCCAGTCGCGGTTTCTGAGAGCAGATTCATTTTCGCTGGGCACCACCTGTACGGTTCTGGAACCGGCAAGATTCGGGTTAGGCCCAATGGTAAGTTCCACAATACGACCGGCAGTGTTTTCAAACAAGCTGTATATGTTGCGGGCAGCAGTAAGTTCCTCCCCGTTCACGGCAAGCAGGTATTCCCCAACCCTTGCATTGATCCCGGGCTCCGTGAGCGGAGATCTCAGATCTGGATTCCAGTTCAACCCGCCTAAGATTTTCTTAAAACGGTAACGGTTGTTGACAATTTCATAGTCGGCACCCAGCAGGCCTCCGGGAATATTCTCGGCTCTGTTTAGTCTGTCTCCGCCACCAACCCTGTGATGTCCAACTCCCAATTCGCTGCACATCCACTGAATGAGGGTATTCAGGTCGCTACGTGTGGCAAGGTGGGGTAAAAACTGACTGTACTTTTCCTTCATGGCTTTCCATTCGGAACCATGCATGCCCGGATCATAAAAATAATCCCTGTTAATTCGCCATGCCTCATCAAAAATTTGAGCCCATTCAGCAACCGGGTCAATGCGCACCTGTATATCATTCACATTCAGAACACCTTTCCCGGGGTCCGCTTTTTCACCTGCATTGCCAATACCCCATGTTGCACCGCTACGGTACAGCATTTTTTTCCCGTCTGATGAAAGCAGGTAGTTGTCCAGGTCCATCACATCACTGTCCCTTCTTTTATTTAAATCATACTTGCGCAGCTTGTTCTGGCGGGGATTGTCCCAGGAACCAACCACATAAAGGACTTCACCCTCTTTGTGTGAGCCAAGCTGACTATAGTTCCCCGGCCTTACCGGCAGACTTATAATCCGGTTGGTAATGCCGTCAAAATCGATTTTCACCCCGGTATTTTCCGGTGCCGTTGTAGCCCCCCTTCTGGAAGCAGCAGGCTTCTCCTCGGGTTTGGAAGCCTCTGGCCTTGAAGCAACTTCTTCATCACTTTCCTTAGCCAGCGGGGATATCGTACCCTTCTGCAAGGTAACCAGGTAAATCGCACTGGTGGAGCGCATGTCGTGTCTCGACTGGTCAAACCAGTTAATCACAGGGCCGGCATCGGTGGAAGCAAAAAAGTAAAGGTATTTTCCGCTGCGGTCAAATACCGGTTCCGTAGCATCGCTCAGTCCGTCAGTCAGGGGCCAGGATTTACCTTCATCTACCGAATAGAGAAATATTTTCCTGAAATGTGTTGGCAGAACTTTTGTGTAGGCAATCCACCTGGAGTCCTGCGACCAGTCGCCATGCACGGGCCTGAAAGCCCCGGGAATATAAAGATTGTCGGAATCAATTTTACGAATGCTGCCGGTTGCAACATCCAGCAGGTAAAAATTCCGTGCGTTGTCCACATAGGTTATCTTCCGGCTATCGGGCGACCATTGAGGAAATGCATAAAATCCCGTACCCGAAAGTTTAAATTTCCGCAGTGTACCCCTGCCATCCTGAGGCCTGATATGCAATTCATACTCACCCGACTCATCTGAAAAATAAGCAATACTCCCCCCATCGGGAGACCAGGCTGGGTATTTTTCATGTGCAGCAACAGTAAGGGTGATGTTTCTGGAATCTCCCTTTTCGGCCGGAACAGTGATAATTTCTCCCCTGAAGCCAAAAACGGCCCGTGTACCGCTGGGGGAAATACCTTCACTGCGTATGTAATTTGGTCCTTTGACAAAACGCGCGCGGCGCTCCAGTAAATCGGCAGCCAGGCTTATAGTCAGTTTTTTATGCTCACCGGTATTCACATTCCAGGTATGAATATACCCGGCTTGCTCGAAGGCAATTTTTCCATCTCCTGCCGAAGCGTTGATAATCGGAAAGTCAGCAAAATGGGTTAACTGTATGATTTCTTTTGTGGAAGGATGAAAGGAATACAGGTTAAACTCCCCGTTGCGATCACTTAAAAAATACACTTTACCTCCCACCCACATGGGCTGTGTGTCGTTGGATTTTCCTTCGGGCTGAGGGATTTTTACCACAGAGTTGTCACTGAACGAAAAGACCCAGATTTCGGAAACTGTTCCTCCACGGTAGTTTTTCCATTGCAGGAACCTTTCAGGAATGGGGGTATAAGCCATGCATTTCCCGTCGGGGGAGTAGCTGGCATGCCAGGCGTTTGGAATTTTCAGCTGAGTTGGGAATCCACCTTCAATAGGTACAGTAAATAACTGAAAATAACGATTTGTATATGAGTTTCTTTGCGATGCAAATAAAACTGATTTGCCATCAGGTGTAAAACCGCGAACCTGGTCGGCAGCGGGATGCCATGTAAGCCTTTTAGGCACTCCGCCTTCAACTGGAATCACAAAAACATCGTTATTCCCGTCGTACTGAGCGCTGAATGCAATCAGCCTTCCGTTGGGCGAAATCACCGGGTTGGATTCAATACCTGCATCCACTGTCAGGCGGCGGGGAAATGTTCCGTCAACAGCAGACACCCATAAATCCTCGGCATAAATAAATGCCACAAGGTGTTTACCGATGGCCGGCTGAGACAACATCCTGGTATCGTTCACGTCTATCGCACTAACATAGGCTACCAGGGCAATCAAAAATAAAAAAAGAAAACTAGTTTTCTTAATGGGGATTTTCATAATTTACAGTTTTAATGAATGAATATTCAATATTTTAACCGGGACGGAGGAAACCCCGCTCCGGGTAAAGACTCAAAAACTCCTGTAGTGTTTCAACAATAGGGTTTTTATTTTAAAATTCCGGTTGGGAGGAAATATATGATTCCCCAACAGAAATTAATCCTTATGAGGATTAAATATTTATGGATACCAAATAAGCGAAAAGGACTTATTGCAATAAAAAAGCCCCTTACCGGGGCTTTTCTGGTTTATTTCAGATTGTGTTTTTTTACAAAGTCATCCAAAATATCTTTCAGGTTGGGCTTGCCGATTTCCTGCAGATCATAATCTACTTTTGTGGTTGGTTTTGTGATTTTCACAATCCTGTTCAGGTCTATCGGAGTAGCAATCACCACGGCATCACAATCGGTATTGTTGATGGTTTTCTCCAGGTCCTCAATCTGCTGTTTGCCGTAGCCCATAGCAGGCAGCAGGTTGCCAATATTTGGATAAATATCATATGTTTCCTTTAAGCGGCCAACCAGAAAAGGTCTTGGATCAACCAGTTCCTTTGCCCCGTATTTACGTGCAGCTACGGTGCCGGCACCAATTTTCATGTGGCCGTGAGTAAGGGTTGGTCCGTCTTCCACAACGAGAACCCGTTTACCCTTGATGAGTTCGGGATTGTGCACAGTGAGAGGAGAGGCACCATCCACCACAATGGCCTTTGGATTAACTTTCTCTATATTTTCCCTTACTATCTGAATGTTTTCGGGTGATGAGCTGTCCATCTTATTAATTACAACAACATCTGCCTGTCTCAGGGTTACTTCCCCCGGATAATAATTCAGTTCATGACCTGGTCTGTGGGGATCCACAACTGTTATCATGAGGCTGGGTTTAAAGAAGGCAAAATCGTTATTTCCTCCGTCCCAAAGAACCACATCGGCTTCCTTTTCAGCCTCACGTAGTATGGCCTCATAATCCACGCCTGCATAAATAACATTTCCGCGAACCACATGCGGTTCATATTCCTCCATTTCCTCAATGGTACATTTATGCCTAGCCAGATCCTCTACGGTGGCAAAGCGCTGAACCTTTTGTGCAACCAGGTCGCCATAAGGCATTGGATGTCTGACTGCTACAACTTTAAGTCCTTTTTCCATTAACAACTCAATCACTCTCCTGGATGTCTGGCTCTTTCCGCATCCAGTTCTTACTGCACCGACAGCAATTACAGGTTTGGAACTTTTCAGTTGAGTGTATTTAGGGCCGATCATAATAAAGTCGGCTCCTGCATCATTCACAATGGCTCCAACAGCCATCACTTCCTGATAAGAAACATCACTGTAGGAAAATGCACACATATCCACATCCAGTTCCCTGATGAGTTTTGGCAGGTCGTCCTGTGAGTAGATGGGAATGCCTGCGGGATATAATTTTCCGGCAAGCTCGGCAGGGTACTTCCTGTCGTCAATGTCGGGAATCTGCGCCGCCGTAAATGCTACTACATTGTAAGTGTCATTGTTGCGGTAATAGGTGTTAAAATTATGGAAATCCCTTCCCGCCGCCCCGATTATGATGACATTTTTCCGCGTCATAAAAACCTCCTTTTTATTTTTATATTGATTATTAGATGATTAGTAATTGTCCGGCAAATATACATTTTTGCCCCCGACTAATAAACTTAAAAACAATGTTTTATAAAACAGGTTTTTGAAAATTGATTCACGCCACCTGAGTGTGAGACTGTAACATTGTAATCTTGAGAGATTTTCTCAACGCCTTTCTGCCTTTCATAAACATATAACCCTGTTTTATCAGAAATTTCTGGTTTTTCTAAAATTTCCAAAATGAGACGGGAATTTTTTAGGATTAATAATTAACTTTATAAAGTTAACAACATCAAATAAATCAGCTGTTTCATGAACTTTCTCGCACACATATACCTTTCAGGAGAGTCCGACGAGATAAAGGTCGGTAACTTCATTGGAGATTTTGTAAAGGGAAAGAACTATGAAAAATACCCCGATCTTGTGAAGCGGGGTATTCTTTTACACCGCAAGATTGACAGCTTTACCGACCGTCATCCTATCGTGGCACAGAGCAAGAGCCACCTGCAACCAAAATTCCACAAATATGCAGGCGTAATTGTGGATATTTTCTACGATCATTTCCTGGCAAGTGAATGGAAACACTTTTCCAAGCACCCCCTGCCGGATTATGTGGTTCACATGTATAAAACCCTTGTAGCCAATTATTTCCTACTGCCCAATGAAATAAAAGCTTTTCTGCCCTTTTTCATCATCAACAACTGGCTGGAAGCTTACACAACCACACAGGGTATTTCGGGTGTGTTGCGGCGTATGGTGAGACGCACCTCCCTGCCCAACCAGACCACCTTTGCCATCGCCGAGCTGAGGAAAAACTACAATGTATTCCGGGAGGAATTCTATGAGTATTTCCCCCTCCTGATAAATTATGTGGAAGAAAAGCACCGCATTGAGGTGCAGGCTTTTCATGAGCCCAGCTATGCGCTATAGCTTCCCGGTCATTTTCAGAAATCCCTTTTCCTTATAATGTACCACGAAAGCGCGGCAAAAAGGACTATGTAACCAATTGCAAGGAGCAATGTTATATACAATGGGATGGGAGTTGATACCAGCCCAATTTCACTCAAATCGAGTGCGCTCTGACCCGACTGTACAGAGTGACCCATTTCTGAGGTAATGGTCAGCACCTCAGGCATGGGTGTGAGCCCGGTGATCACCTTGAAAGGGAAAAAATGGCGGATTGCTGAAGGGAAAAACTGTCTCAGGACAGGTTCTGCTATGAGGCGCAGAACAAGAAAGCTGACAATGGAGAGTGCGGGGTTCCTCAACATGTTGGCTATTAGTAATCCAAGATACATATAGCCAATGGCCTGCACAAAATAAACCCCTGTTATCCAGGCATTGGAAAACAAATCGGAAAAATCAAACCGATGGGTATATACCACTCCAAGAACAACAGAGAGCAAAACAACAAGCAATGCAGCATAAAGGGCAAGGGTAAAAATCACTGCCGACTTACCCACAAACAAATCGTTCCGGCTTAATCCGTCAATCAGGCTCTGGCGAAAAGTTCTAAAACTATATTCATTGCAGGTTATGACCATGACCAATATGGCAAGCAACAGGTTGAACCAGCTGGCAAACCAGGCTGTTACATTCCATATATAGGGAAAGCGGAACAGGTTTTCGCTGCTGAAACCGGGAAAAGTGATTTTGACCTGGGAAACCATAAACAGAACCAGTGCAAAGAATCCAAGGTGCAGTGCCATGATGACTTTCGCATTAACATAATTCAGCAGTTTAACACTTTCAATTTTCAGTAATTGTTTTATCATAACCAGAAAGAAAAGCAGGGGTTAATTTTGTTTTACAAGTTCCAGGAATTCACTCTCGAGGCTTCTTTTCCTCAGCTCTATTTTTGAAAGAACCACATCATTCGCAAAGGCAAAACTGTTCACATCGGCGGGAGATGTGCCCGGGAGGAGAACAATATGAAGGCCGTTGTCCCTTTCGGTGATTTCCCCAAATTTTCTGCTTCTGACAAGGAGTTCAAATAGTTTCCTGTTGTCACCGGATGAAATAATTACGACAGTATCATCACGGAGCAGCTCTCCTACTCTTCCGGCGGACAGCAATTCTCCTTTCCTCAGGATGGCTGCATGGGTACAAACCTTTTCCACTTCAGCCAGTATGTGACTGGCCAGCAAAATCGTTTTCCCTTCGTTCCCGAGACGCAATATGATATCCCTTACCTCCCTGATTCCTTCCGGATCGAGACCATTAGTCGGCTCATCCAGCACCATAACCGACGGATCTCCGAGCAGGGCAGCAGCCAGACCAAGTCTTTGCTTCATCCCAAGAGACAAGGTGTCGAACCGGGAATTTTTCCTTTCCCACAACCCGGTTAGCTTTAACACCCTTTCTATATCAGCTGTGCTGACTTTTTTCACCAGGCAAATCACCTTGAGATTGTTTTCAACAGACAAATAGGGATAAAAATTGGGTACCTCTATCAGTGAGCCAATATGACGGTTCCATTCTCCCTTTGGTACGGAACCGCCAAACCAGGTGAAATCCCCCTCCTTTGGCTGCAGCAGTCCCATCACAAGGGCAAGGGTAGTGGTTTTTCCGCTGCCATTGGGTCCCAGCAAGCCGTAAATATTCCCTTTTTGTAAAACAAGGTTCAGTTTTTCAACAGCTTTGATTTTACCGAAGTGTTTCGACAGGTTTCTGATCTCCAGAATTTTTTCCACGACAATAATGTTTTTTTTAAAGACGACAAGGTAGTAATTTTGTAACAATCCCGACAATTTTTCTGAACGGCAATCGCACCAAGTTGACCTTCTGATAAAATTGACTTAGGTTTGTGTTAACCAAATTTGAAACCTCTATGACAAAAATACGCCTGACAAAAGAATTCTTTTTCGAAATGGCCCATGCACTTTGGAATTATGACGGGGACTGTTCAAGTATTCATGGACACTCCTACAGCCTTCAGGTAACTGTGCTGGGAGAGCCCATTCAGGATGCAAACCACCCCAAATACGGCATGGTTGTTGATTTTGGTGAGTTAAAGCAAATCGTACTTGAAGAGGTAGTTACCCCCTTTGACCATGCCATAGTAATTTCTTCACTGGTTCCTCCCGAAACCTATGCAAATATGGGTTCGATGTTTGAAAACAAGTGGGTAGTACCTTACCAGCCCACCTGCGAGAACTTCCTGATAGATTTTCAGGAAAAAATAAGAAAAAGACTGCCCCCGCAACTCAAGCTTGTTTCGCTGAAATTGCAGGAAACGCCTACTTCCTTTGCTGAGTGGTTAAGCTCTGACAATGAATAATTTAATTCCCCAATCATGCCTTCTGAAAAAAAGCTTTTCCTGCTGGATGCCTATGCATTGATTTACCGCTCCTACTATGCATTCATACGCAATCCCAGAGTGAATTCTAAGGGAAAGAACACTTCTGCCATTTTCGGCTTTGTGAACACCCTGGAAGAAATCCTGCGCAGAGAAAAACCAAGTCATATCGCTGTGGTGTTTGACCCGCCAACACCCACTTTCCGCAATGAACTTTTTCCGGAATACAAGGCCAACAGGGAAGAGACCCCTGAAGACATTCGCAAATCAGTACCCTACATTAAAAAAATCATTGAGGCCTATAAAATTCCCATCCTGGAGATACCCGGTTTTGAGGCAGATGATGTGTTGGGTACCACCGCCACAATAGCTGAAAAGCAGGGATTTGTCACCTACATGATGACCCCTGATAAGGATTTTTGCCAACTGGTGAGCGACAAAATACTGTTATACAAACCCTCCCGTTCGGGAAATGAGGCCGAGGTGTGGGGACCTGGCGAGGTACGGAAATACTTTGATGTGAAAGACCCCTTGCAGGTGATTGACATCCTTGGGTTGTGGGGTGACGCATCGGATAATGTACCCGGGGCTCCGGGTATTGGAGAGGTCACCTCCAAAAAACTAATCAGTGAATTCGGCTCAATTGAAAACCTGTTTAAAAACCTGGATAAACTTAAACCAAAGGTTCAGGAGATACTTATTAACAACAAAGAGCAGATATTTTTATCAAAAAATCTTGTAACAATCAAACGGGATGTTCCCCTGAGCATTGAACCGGGCGAACTTCAGGCGGGGGAGATGAATGTACAGGAACTTAAAGTATTGTTTGAAGAACTTGAGTTTAAAACCTTGATGCAGAGAATTATTCCCGAATCCCCACCTGCCAGGGAAACTGCCGTTCAGGGAATACTTTTCGTTGAACCGCTGAAAGAATCCAAGGAAGAAAAACCACAGGAAACAGGCTATAAAAATCTTTCCAGCATTGAAACCACGGAGCACAGGTATCATCTTGTTGTTTCTCCGGAAGATCGCAGGCAGCTTTTTGGACAACTTGAAAAGCTCCGTTCCTTTTGCTTTGACACCGAAACATCGGGACTGGATGCACGCATCAGCGGACTCGTAGGTCTCTCCTTTTCATTTCAGGCACATGAAGCATGGTATGTTCCCGTTCCCGAGGACATGAATCAGGCAAAAGAAATTCTCCGGGATTTCAAACCGCTGCTTGAAAATCAGGGCATTCAAAAAGTGGGACAGAATATCAAGTTTGACATTCTTGCACTAAAAAAATACGATGTTCATGTAAAAGGCCCACTGTTTGATACCATGCTGGCCCATTACCTGCTGCAGCCCGACCTGAGGCATAACCTCAACTACCTGGCAGAAATATACCTGGGTTATTCCCCGGTAAGCATTGAGGAACTGATTGGGAAAAAGGGGAAAAATCAGTTCGGCATGCGCGATGTGGATCTGGAAGCCATCAAGGAATATGCTGCCGAAGATGCCGATATCACCTGGCAGCTGAAGGAAAAACTTGAAAATGAGCTGAATGAAAGCGGGTTGAATAAATTATTCGAAGAAATTGAAATGCCCCTCGTTTACGTGCTTGCAGAAATGGAGTGGGCCGGAATACGGCTGGACAGAGGCATCCTTGAATCATATGCTGTGGAGCTGAACACCGAGGCAAACAAGATTGAAAAAGAGATATTTGATATGGCAGGTGAACAGTTCAACCTGCAGTCACCCAAACAACTCGGGGAGGTTTTGTTCGAAAGGATGAAGGTGATTTCCAACCCTGCCAAAACAAAAACCAATCAGTATTCCACGGGAGAAGATGTCCTGGAAAAAATTGCTGACAAACACCCGGTTATTTCGAAAATTCTGGAATACCGGGGTTTGAAAAAACTTATCAGTACTTATGTGGAAGCCCTGCCAAAACTTGTCAACACCGAAACCGGGAAAATCCATACATCTTTTAACCAGGCGATTGCCTCTACCGGAAGATTAAGTTCTGCCAATCCTAACCTGCAAAACATTCCAATAAGGGAAGAGCGTGGAAGGGAAATAAGAAAGGCCTTTATCCCTTCCGGTGAAAATCACATTCTCCTGGCAGCCGACTATTCCCAGATTGAACTCAGGCTCATGGCCCACATGAGCAAAGACGAAGCCATGATCCAGGCTTTTATGAACATGGAGGACATTCATGCCGCCACGGCAGCTAAAATCCATGGCATAAACCTGATGGATGTCAGCCGCGAAATGCGGAGCCAGGCAAAAACAGCCAATTTTGGCATCATCTACGGCATCTCGGCATTCGGACTTTCCCAGCGGCTGAATATCTCCCGTGAAGAAGCGAAAAAACTCATCGATGGCTATTTTGCTTCCTATCCGGCAGTAAAAACCTATATGGACAATAACATCCGAGAGGCCCGGGAGAAGGGGTTCGTGGAAACCATTATGGGGCGACGCAGAACACTGCCCGATATCAATTCACGCAATGCAGTGGTAAGGGGTTTAGCTGAAAGAAACGCTATCAATGCACCCTTACAAGGTTCTGCTGCTGACATAATTAAGCTGGCTATGATAAATATCCTCAACCGCTTTGAAAAAGAAAAAATCCAATCAAAACTTGTTCTGCAGGTGCACGACGAATTGGTATTTGATGTGCTGAAAAGCGAGCTCGAAACAGTGAAGCAAATCGCCAGGGAGGAAATGGAAAACGCTGTATCCCTGAGCGTTCCGCTTACCGTGGATTTGGGCGCAGGAAATAACTGGCTGGAGGCGCATTAAGTACTTCCAATCCTGATTTTTCAAATGAACGGATTTTGATTTCAGAAGTACCTAAGCGGGTCTTATTTCTGCTCTTCGCACTGATAAATTTTTTTGCTTTTTCCCAATCGAAGAAAAACAGCCCCTATACCTGCCATTCTGCCTGTCCCTTTAGCCAGCAGGAAGGAATGATGAGCGCAGGCCCCGACAAAAGGAACGCCATACGTAAGCGTGAATGACGGAATAATTATTAATTAAGGCAAGAACGCTTGCCTTTAACGAAAATCACATTGGGGGGTTTGGCGACAGGGATTTTCCTGGCTTCCCTTGCCTGTAATGCTATCACTCCGGCAGGGCGCGAGGGAAATTCGTTTTGTCTTGATTTTTTGCAACTTTTGCTTCAGTGCAAAAGCTGATATTTACACAATTAAGCCAACCAATTTTCGCATGTACCTGTTTAAGACACCAAAACTTCTGATGAAGCCTTATCATTTTATCTATACCACCCCCTGAATATCCAGGTTCGTTAGCCCGAAATTGCGCGCAGCATTGACCACCTCGCGGTATTCCTTTACATTGATTCTCCGGTTGATTTCTGGATATTTATGTGCTTTAAAAACAGGAGTATACTGGGCCATCACATTTATATAGGTATCCTTCGGCAGGTTTTGTGAAATCCACCGCATCACCTCCACAGAGCCGCCCACATTATTTGGCATCACCAGGTGGCGAATCATGAGGCCCCTTTTCATCAGTCCGTCCCTGTCGGGCTTCGCCACTCCCACCTGCCTGTGCATTTCAAGCAGTGCTTTCTTTGTGTCTTCAGGGTAAGAAAATGCCCCAATGGAATATTTTCCGGCCATTTGTGAATCAAAATATTTGAAGTCGGCCAGGTAAATATCCACGACCCCATCCAGTAACTGCAGGATATCCGCCTTTTCCCAGCCACATGTATTATAAACCAAGGGTACACGCAATCCCCTGCCTGCTGCATTGTCAAGTGCAGAAAGAATCTGGGGCGAATAATGGGTTGGTGTTACAAGGTTGATGTTGTGGCAACCAATCCGTTGCAGGTTGATCATCATGTTGGCCAGGTCGTTGATGCTTCTGTAAGTGCCTGCACCTCCCTGGCTGATTTCCCAGTTGATACAAAACACACAAAGAAGGTTGCAATTAGAAAAGAATATCGTACCCGACCCACTGCTACCGACAAGAGACTCCTCTTCTCCAAAATGAGGCGACCAGGAAGAGATTCGCAGCCGTGCATCGGACTGGCATTCACCTTTTTGACCCCTAGTACGATCTTTCTCGCATGCACGGGGACAAAGCGTGCAGTTTTTCAGGTAACTGTCCAGGATTTCTGCACGGATTTTCAATTCGCCGCTTCGGTGAAGCGCAACATATCCCGGCACATAGGCAGATGAAGAATGCTTCTCCACAGATTCAACAAGGTTTTGTTCTCCGGCAAAGAGATGCTCGGCAGGCCTGAGCATCATGGCCGGTACCAACAGGCAAAGCCTGTTGAGAAATCCTCTCCGGTCACAGGGTTTCACAGCGCATTTATTTACAATTTGAACGGATTTATCCTATGTCTTAGTGTTGAAAAACAATAATTTAGAATGGCTCTAAAAACTTTATCTCATCCCTGGCTTAAAGAACCCCCATCCGGTCCTTTCACTTCCGATAGCTATTAGGACGGTGGGAAGGGTTTTGGAGGGTGGTTGAAAAATGAATACTCTTTCGGCTGCAAGCTGTTTGAGGGACAACGAGGAGCGAAGCGGTGCAAGTTCCTGCAGCCAGGCTTTTCCAGCCTTACGATTTACCCGCCAAAGAAGGGCCGACAGGTTTGTTTACTTTTTTCATCATAACAAAATTATTTTTACAAGGAATGATGAAACACCCATGTTGCTGATTTTGTTATCATTGTGTTTGTGTTTTTCAAAACATGGGTGTTTCATCCGTAAATATTTCTCTAATTAAGGTCGGATACCTGCCTGCCGGCTGGCAGGGAACTCCATGTTTGATATTTTCGTTGGTGCTTGTGTTTATTCGCAAACATGTTCGTTTCATCGTGTGGAAAAAATTAATGTAAAAAAACATTTTCAATAAGTTGTAACTTCTCAATCAAATAGATTTAAACGCAGATCAGAAAATTCCTCTGACCGAATTTTTTATTTTCTTTGTATAACTCTACAGCCTATGACAGAAAACGGTCAAGCATTACTTCCGGGATGGATGCGGGCAATACTTTTTCTTCCTGCTTTCCTGATTGCCTATTTTATCGGAACATTCTTTTTTGCATTTGTCCTCTCATTGTTTCATGGCACCCAGGCAGGCGATTTCATGAAAAACATCCACGAAGAAAACCTTTCGTGGTTTATTCTTTACAACATGTTTATTTTTGTATCTGTGCTGGGTTGTGTGTGGCTGTTTCAATACCTGGTGACCCAAAAGCCACTAAAGGAAACCGGGTTTGTAAAGCAATTTATTGGGAAACATTTTGGATTGGGAATACTTGCCGGACTTGCAGTTAATGCCGCGATATTTCTTGTCCTGTGGAGTGCCGGTTATCTTGTTATAAAGAATATCAATTTCCGTTTTGACCTCTTGTTTTTCAGTGTGATCATTACAATGCTTGTAAGCCTGATAGAGGAAATCTCCATGCGGGGCTATCTGCTCGCCTCCCTCATGGATTCCATGAACAAATACCTCGCCCTGGCAGTATCCTCCATAGTATTTGCCATTTTTCACCTCTTCAATCCCAACATGAGCATGATTGGTTTTACCAACATTTTCCTGGCCGGTTGCCTCATGGGCATAGGGTACATTTACAACCGCTCGCTTTGGTTCCCAATCGCACTGCATTTCAGTTGGAATTTTTTCCAGGGCCCCCTGTTTGGTTTCGAGATAAGCGGACTGAGTTACAGGGGAATTCTGCAACACGATGTAAGCGGCCCGGACTGGCTCACGGGCGGGGCCTTCGGTGCAGAAGGCTCCCTTTTGTTAACTCCTTTTTTGTTTTTACTGATTCTTGCCCTGCGGAAAGTGTTCAGGGGAGAAATATTAAAATAATTTTTTCTGCAAAGTAACAGGAATGCTTTGACAGAGGGGTTATGTAATATGACAGCCTGAAAAACCCATTTAATATAACTTTCTGATTCTGAAGCCATACTCAGGAATTTTATCAAAAGAACCCTTTCAAAAGTTTTTTTCCATGTTGAACTTCTTATATTTATTTCCTCTAAAACCAAAACCTCTCCGTTATAAATAAACGATTGATCTTTCTTTTTGCCTGTGTTTTTGCAAAAGCAATTATCCTGAATGGTTAGAGAAGATCCACTCTGGTAGCAACCCCTCCGATTCCATCGGAAATACTGAATGGATTCAAATTCCGCAGCATTGGCCCGGTCTTTATGTCGGGCAGGATTTCAGATATTGTCACCATAGTTCTTTGGGTTTCAATTTCTCGTCAAACGTTTATAATTCTTTATTACTCAGTTAATTTTTAAAAATACTCCGGCCACCCCCATATAAGTTTTCTCCTCCCCCGGCACACTAACCGTGTAAGTGGAAAAGAGCCAGTAATTCTGTCTTTCGGTGGTGAGTCCTACTACCCAGGCTGCCGGGCCGGAGAGGATTCCCTTGTTCTCTCCCATTTCCCTGTCCTTTTGCGTTTCCTTTTTGTAATGCTCCTTCAGCCAGGTTTTGAATTGTTCCTCGCCGGGATTGGTCATGTAGAGCAGGGCCAGCACCAGTATAGTCACTACAAGGGTAAGCACGCCCCTGCGTCTATTGGGTGTTCTTTTTGCTGTCATATGGATTGTTTTTGGTTTAAAAAAATTTATGTGTAAGTTACTGTCAATTGAGAGTATTTGCAAAAGGGATTGTGTAATTGATTTTTTGTCCTAATTTAGCACCCTACACTGCCCTTCCCCCTTTCCCTATAGCTGCCGGCAGGAGAAAGGTGTGCACAGGACCCGACAAAACGGAATGCCATGCGCATGCGTGAATGACGGAATGATTAGCGATTACAGGCAGGGTCGTTTGTGTTCAACGAAAATCACAGTGGGCGGTTTGGTTATGGGGATTTTCGTTGCTTCCCTTGCCTGTATTACTTTCATTCCGGCAGGGTGCGAGGAAAACCCGTTTTGTTCTGACTTCATGCCTGCTTAAAGGCGGTTTGTTTTGGGCAGAAACGACAAAAGATCATTGCTAACAGTCGTTTGTTATCTTTTCCCTGAGTCATATTAAGAAGCCTGTTAAATATAATTCACAATACAAATTCCACGTGAAACAAAAGCGATTCTTGTTCGTTTTTATCAAAAAAAACCTTTTTAAGGCTTTTTATGCGAAAAGCGGGGTTGATTTATTCCCGGAGTTAAAATACCTTAACAGAACAAATAATTCTTAGGTATTTCCGGCATCTTTTTTTTCCTTTGTAGACCTTTTGATTTACTTTTTGACATAACGATATGGGCAAGTTATTTAAAAATGTACGCTTATACATTGCGGTGGCAGTCATTGTGCTGCTTTCGGCAGTGTTTTACGGATTTACCACCAGCCGTGAATTCCTTTTTTCCAAAAACCTGGATATTTTCTTTTCCCTGGTGCGGGAACTCAGTGTTTTCTATGTAGATGAAATCGATCCTGAGCAGCTTATCAATAACGGGATAAAGGGTATGCTGAGCGAGCTGGATCCATACACCACCTACATACCCGAGTCGGAGCGGGAATCTTTCAACACCATGACCACGGGGCGCTATGGAGGCATTGGTTCCCTTATCCGCCAGAGCGGGGAGTTCGTTATTGTCACCGAACCCTACGAAGACAGTCCTGCTGCGCGTTTTGGACTGATTCCAGGTGACCTGCTGCTGGAAATTGATGGAAAATCCATCCGCGGCGTTTCTGTTTCTGATGTTAGCGATATGTTGCGCGGCCTTCCCAACAGCCCGGTCAGGCTTAAAATCAAACGCATTGGCATCGAAGAGCCTTTGGAAAAAAACATCGTGCGCGAAGAAATCAGGATTAACCCCGTGAGTTACTGGGGTATGATTGGAGATAATACCGGTTATATACGTCTTAGTGGATTTACCGAAGATGCACACAAAGAAGTAAAGCATGTGTTAACGATTCTGAAAGCCAGGGGTGCAAAATCCCTTATTCTGGATGTCAGGGGAAACCCTGGCGGACTGATGTTCGAGGCCGTGAATATTTCCAATATGTTTCTCAACCGAGGGCTGGAGATAGTAAGCACACGAGGCCGTATCAAGCAGTACGACAATTCGTACAAGGGACGCAATGCACCTTTTGATACAGAGATACCTATGGTTGTACTTGTGAACCGTGGTTCGGCTTCGGCTGCCGAGATCATTGCCGGTGCCATTCAGGACTACGACAGGGGTGTTATCATCGGCCAGCGTACATTTGGAAAGGGGTTAATACAAACCACCCGGCCCCTGAGTTATAATGCACAGATGAAAGTCACCACGGCAAAATACTATACGCCAAGCGGACGTTGCATACAGGCGGTGGATTATTCAACGCGCAACGAGGATGGCAGTGTGGCATTTATTCCCGACTCGCTCATGAAGCCTTTTTCAACAAAAAATGGCCGTACAGTTTACGACGGAGGAGGTATTGAACCCGATATCCGTACTGAGCCGGAAACCATGAGCAGGATTTCGGCCAGCCTGTACCTGAAAAATTTCATCTTTGACTATGCGAACCTGTATGTGCATAAAAATCCCGCCAAAGTGCACCCCGAGGAATTCAGCCTGACTATGGTAGAGTTTAGTGATTTTTTGAAATTCCTGGAGGGAAAGGACTTTGATTACGAAACCGAAAGCGAGGAAAACCTTAAAAGGTTGATCGAAACAGCCAGGAATGAGCGTTATTATGATCTTGCCAAAGAAGAATTTGCTGCGCTGAAACTGAAACTGGCTCACGACAAGGACAAGGATCTGCAGGTATTCAGTGATGAAATCATCCGCCTGCTGAACGATGAAATTATTGGCAGGTTTTACTACCAGAGTGGGCGAGTGAGGCATTCACTCGGCCGTGACAGGGATGTTGCCAGGGCTCTTGAGGTATTGCAGAACCCGGTTCTTTACAGCTCCATTCTTTCAGGGAGGCCTGTGAAATAATTCTTTTGTAATTTAAACCAATTTAAGCGCCGCCTGATGGTTGCGCTTTTTTATTGCCTTTTGGTTTGACAAGTATTTTAAGATTGTTGTATCGGAAAGGACATCTTGAAAACAGATTATTGCTACTAATTATTCCGCTTTTTCTTTTTTTACTTTTTTCCAATCGTTGAATAAAGTAAACAAACCTGCCGGCCCTGCTTTGACGGGTAAATCGTCAGGCAGGAAATTACTGACTGCAAGAACTCGCTCCGTTTCGTCCTTCGTCTTCGCTCATACAGCTTGCAGTCAGTTAAGGGATATTGGTGGTTATCCGCCTTCGGCGCCGTCAGAAAGAAAGGTACAGGTTAACAAACATGCGCTAGCGTGAATAACGGAATGATTAGCAATTACGGCCAGAGCGCTTGTGTTCAGCAAAAATCAAAGGGGGAGGTTTGGTGCTGGGGACTTCCGTTGTTCCGCCTGCCTGTAATACTATCATTCCGGCAGGGCGCGGGGAAAACTCCTTTTGTTTTGATCTTTTGCAACCCTGCCTGTCACGGACAGGTTTTGCATCAAGGCAAAATTTGTCCTTTTTAAATAATACAACCTGCCGAAACATCTATCCTTACTTTATTATGCAGAAATTCAGACAAAAAAACCCGCCTGGCAGGTGGTTGTATGTGTTTAAGAGCAGCATTTGTTGAGGCATTCAACGATTTGCCCCAGGTTCTCATGCTTGAGAAAATAAAATGTGTTCTTCCCTTCGCGCTTGGACGAAAGAACGCCTTTGTCCTTTAAAATGCCAAGGTGATGCGAGGTGGTGGATTGTTCTATTTTGAGCAACTCATGTATCTCGGTAACGGTAAGCCTTTTGCCCCCTTCCAGGTGATTGATAATGGCAATGCGCATAGGATGGGCAATGGCTTTGAGCATGTTGGCAGCTTCTTCCAGCTGCTCAACAGAAAACTGGGTTATTTTCATTTGGGTATCCATTTTTTTGTATATCACCGTTGCAGGTAATAAAACAGGTTTAACTATTCATTGTTTAACATATTAAACGAATGCAAATATATAAATATGTTGTAGTCAAAAATATGATAATTGTCAGAAAGATTAAAAACTTTTACTGCTCATAATCAACCTAGTTTCCTGTATTTCTGCGTACCGGTTTTCCGAAATGAAATTTACTATCTTTGCTGCCTGAGAAAAAAAGCATGTCCCGCC
Source organism: Bacteroidota bacterium (assembly GCA_037446695.1). GTDB lineage: Bacteria > Bacteroidota > Bacteroidia > Bacteroidales > PUMT01 > JBBIHY01. Next base: position 74,078 of record JBBIHY010000008.1, on the reverse strand, counting down.
TTGAACATATCAAAAAGCCTGTAGAGGAGGAAATCCGTAATTTTGAGGAGTACTTCAGAAAAGCAATGAAGTCCAAAGTTCCTCTGCTGGATATCATTACGAACTACCTGTACCGTCGCAAAGGGAAACAGCTCAGGCCCGTCCTGGTATTTCTTTCTGCAAGGATGAATGGCACGCCAGGAGAAAGCACCAATATTGCTGCAGCCATGATAGAGCTGCTTCACACGGCTACACTCATTCACGACGATGTGGTGGATGATTCCTACGAAAGAAGGGGGTTCTTTTCCATTTATGCTCTCTGGAAATCCAAAATCTCTGTCCTGGTAGGCGATTTTCTCCTTTCGCGGGGACTGTTGCTTGCCATCAACAACAATGAATTTGAGCTGCTCAAAATTCTTTCAGAAGCTGTACAGGAGATGAGTGAGGGAGAACTCATGCAGCTTCAGAAATCACGCAAGCTCAATATTACGGAAGAAGAATACCTGGAAATTATTCGCAAGAAAACCGCCACCCTGTTTGCCGCCTGTGTTTCATGTGGAGCAACCTCGGTAGGCACAAGTGCCGAAGACCTGGCCATGATGAAAGAGCTTGGCATCTATGCCGGGCTGGCCTTTCAAATAAAGGACGATTTATTCGACTATGAAAAGGATTGTTTTTCAGGAAAGCCGCGCGGAAACGATATCAAGGAAAAAAAGTTAACCCTTCCACTGATTTATGCCCTGAGCCAGAGTAGTTTATCTGAAGCTTTGCGTATCAAGCGGCTCATCCGCAACAGTAAAAGCAAGGCTGGGAAAATAGCCGAAGTGATTGATTTTGTGATAGATAAGGGCGGGGTTGCTTATGCTGTTGAAACAATGGAGGGGTTCCGGCTGAAGGCAGTGGACATTCTTAAACAATTCCCTGATAATGAGGCGCGTACCGCCATGATTGAACTTCTTTCCTATATCACCACAAGGAAAAAGTAAACAAAAATTTTTCTTTAAGAGAAAAATCTTTCCTGCCGTTGGAAAGGTAGGATCAATATTAATACCCTGGAAAAGTAATAATACGTAGCTAACCCGGCAGGCTATCTTAAAAGAGAGGATTTAGGTCTGTGTGAGTCCCGAAAATTCGAAACGAAAAATCTAACTTTTTAAAAATGAGATGCTTCCCCCGCTGTTACAGGGGAAGCATAACAAAACATTCAACAATAATTCATTTAAGACAGGCTCTTTTTGAAGGACAAAAATTGCAGGCACAAAAAAAAAGGAAAGCTTAGCAATTACAGCAAGGGTGTTTGAAATCAAGGAAAATCATCTGGAGCAGTATGATTCCTGAAATAGTTTACAATTGTTTCGGCTTTTTTCCTTCCTGTTATTTCGGACAATTTCTCTGCTTCCAGAGAGCGGATTTTCTCTACCGAACCGAACTCTTTAAGAAGTTTTTCAGCAATTTTATCTCCAATGCCCTCAATATTAGTCAGTTCACTAACGGCAAATTTTCCGGAACGTTTTTGGCGATGGAATTTAATGGCAAAACGGTGGGCTTCATTTCTTATGTGCTGAATCACCTTGAGAGTTTCTGAGTTCTTATCCAGGTAAAGAGGAACAGGATCGTTTGGGAAAAAGATTTCCTCCAGTTTCTTGGCTATGGCTATCACGGCAATTTTGTTCTGAACACCCAGTTTCACCAGGCTCTTCATGGCCGATGAAAGTTGTCCCTTCCCCCCGTCAATTACCACCAGCTGAGGCAGCGGTTCGCCTTCATCCAGTAAGCGTTTATATCGCCTGAAAATAATCTCCTGCATACTGGAGAAGTCATCGGGTCCGGTTACGGTTTTTATATTGTAGTGCCGGTACTCTTTAATGACCGGTTTTGCGTTACGGAATACCACGCAGGATGCCACCGGATTGCTTCCCTGTATATTTGAATTATCAAAGCACTCAATATGTGCCGGCGTGACAGACAATTGAAGGTCCTTTTGGATTGTATCAAGAATCCTGTTTGTGCGGATTGCTGGACGTGAACTTTCCATCAGCTTCATTTTTTCAAGCAAAAAATACTTTGCGTTTCGCTCAGAAAGTTCCAGCAGGGTCTTTTTGTCACCTTTTCTTGGTTGCAGCATTTTGACCCCGGGCAAACTTATTTTCATTGGAAAGGGAACCAGGGCCTCTTTTGACTGGCTGTTGACAAGTTTGCGTATATCGAGCATGGCGTGCGCCAGGATTTCTTCTGGTGTTTCATCAAGAACTTTCCTGGCCTCCAGTGTATGGGCCTGAATAATGGCCCCATTTATTACCCGTAGGTAGTTTATGGCAACATGCTGTTCTTTTTCAAAATAGGAAAAAACATCCAGATCGTTTATGGAAGGATTTACAATGGCCGATTTGCTCTGAAATTTTTGAAGAATTTCTGTTTTTTCTTTCAGAAACTGCGCTTCTTCGTACTTCATTTCGGCGGCTTTTTGCTTCATTTTGTTCTTCAGAAAATCCAGAACGCCATGTATATTACCTTTCAGAATATTTTTGATCTGACCAATGTTTTCATCGTATTCATCTTCCGCCTGTAAACCAACACATGGCGCCTTACAGTTTCCGAGGTGGTACTCCAGGCACACCTTGAATTTCTTTTTCTGAATATTTTCATCCCTTAGCAAATAATTGCAGTTCCTCAGGGGGTACAACTGCCTGATAAGCTCAAGCAATGTGCGGACCATGACCATGGATGTATATGGACCGAAATACAGGGATCCGTCATTCACCGGGTTGCGTGTTGAAAAAACGCGTGCAAAGGGTTCGTTTTTCACACAGATAAAGGGAAAGGATTTGTCGTCTTTCAGAAGAATATTGTAGCGTGGCTGGTACTTTTTTATCAGGTTGTTTTCCAAAAGCAGGGCATCTGATTCGGTTTGCACCACGATATGCTGTACATCAACTGTGTTTTTAACCAGGATTCGGAGCTTGTTGTTCTCGAATTTTTCCCTGTTGAAATAAGAATTGGCCCTTTTTTTCAGATTTCTGGCTTTCCCGACATAAATAATTTTGCCTTCCTTGTTAAAAAACTGGTATACACCGGGTTTAGAAGGCAGCAACTTCAGTTTGTCTTTCAGGGCACTCTTCATACGCATTATTCAACAAACAAACCTGTAAACTCAAATTTGGTAACATCAAACAAGCCCCTGTCTCCCAGTTTCAATTCGGGAATTACCAGCAAACTCAAAAAGGAAAGGGCCATGAATGGTGCGCACAGAGGTGAGCCCATTTCTTTTGCAATATTCTCCAGCCTGTGATATTTCCCTGCAACGATTTCTGCCGGATCGTTTGTCATCAGGCCGGCTACAGGTAAAGGCAATGTAAACGATTCGCCCTGCCTGCTAACAGCCAGGCCTCCTTTTGTTTCAACAACTGCATTTATCGCATTTACTATGTCTTCATCACCAACTCCAACTGCAATAATGTTGTGGCTGTCGTGTGCAATACTGCTGGCAAGAGCTCCTTCTTTCAGACCAAAACCCTTTACAAATGCACATTGTGGCCTTTGTTTGCTGTAGCGGTTGATAACTACAAGTTTTAGTACATCTTTTTTTAGGTTTGAAACAGCAAATCCGCTTTCCAGGTTAGTTTCCATGATCACCGACCTGGTGATTAATTCACCGTCTGTCATTTCAATTACACGAACCTTCCCTGATAGTGCAGGAATTCCCAGATCCATCTTTTCAATCTTCTCTGTAAGGAAATTGTTGGGCACATCCTCAATTCGCAGAGCAGGAATTTTTGATTCACCATCTTCAAAAACGACTTCCCCGTTGATAACTGTTTTGAGAACCTCAAAGCTCTCAAGGTTCTCTACGACAATCATATCAGCCTTGTCGCCGGTCCTGAGCAGCCCTACCCTGAGCCCATAGTGTTGCACGGGATTTACACAGGCAGCCCTCAGAACATCAAACAAATCGTATCCGCGGTAAAGGGCTTCCCGAACTATAAAATTAATGTTTCTTTCCAACAGGGTGTCGGGATGAGAGTCATCCGTACAAAACATAATTTGTCCGGGGTATTCTTCAAGCAGGGGCAGCAATTCTTCCATATTCCTGGCGGCACTTCCTTCCCTGATAAGAATCTTCATTCCTCCCCGGATTTTTTCCCTGGCTTCGTCCAATGTCATACATTCATGATCCGTTGAAATTCCTCTCTGAATATACGCTTGCAATTCTCTTCCTGTAAGTCCAGGTGCATGCCCGTCAATGACTTTACCGTATTTTTGTGCGGCTTCAATTTTCCCAATCACCTCCGGGTCTCCGTGAATGGCACCGGGAAAATTCATCATTTCTGCCAAAAAATATATATCCTTATTCGAAAGAAGGGTTTCAACATCCTTCTTATCCAGTCGATCTCCTGAGCTTTCAAATGAAGTAGCCGGCACACAGGAAGGAGCTCCAAAATGAAACAGGAAGGGCGCTGTCTTTCCGTTTTCGATCATGAATTCCACTCCCTGCATTCCGCACACATTGGCAATTTCATGCGGATCTGAAACCACGGCCACGGTTCCGTGCCTTACGGCAACACGGGCAAATTCAGAAGGAACAAGCATGGAGCTTTCGATGTGTACATGGGCATCCACAAAACCCGGCAGGATAAAAACTTCATCTGCGGAGTCAGTTTCTTCTATGTTGCTGATTTTTCCTTTTTCCACAATAATTCTTCCCGGGAAAACCCGCCTGTTGAGTACATCAACAATTTGCCCTGAAAGATGAAAATTTTTTGACTCCATGATCCTGATAGAATTTTTTAAAAAAACAGTATTTCAATCTTGAAAACGTTCCACGTGGAACAAAAATTGGAATTTTTTGTTCCATGTGGAACCTATCTGCCAAGGTATATTAATAATACTCTGATATCTGCAGGAGAAACACCGCTGATTCTGGAGGCCTGCCCAATAGTAGCCGGCCTGAACTTTTTTAATTTTTGACGACCCTCCGTAGAAATGCTGTGCAATTTGTCGTAATCAAAAGTCTCACTGATTTTCACATCCTCCAGTCTTTTAATTTTACCTGCAATCTCCTTCTCCCTGTCAATATAACCGGAATATTTAACTTCAATTTCGGCAGATTTCATTATTTCTTTCTGATAACGAGGTAATTGGCTACAAATTTTATCGATTTCAGGGTATAATTTTTGCAAATCTTCCATTATTACCTGGGGCCTGAGCAAAATATCAATTAATTTAACTTTCTGTCGAACAGGGGAAGTCCTTTTTTCTTCGAGAAGATGATTAACTTTTGATGGAGTACAGCTTGTTTTCTTGAGAAAATCAATCGTTTCTTCTATTAATCGCTTTTTCTCATGAAGGAGGGAAATTCTATCCTGACCGGCCAGGCCTATTTCAGCAGACAAAGGCGTCAGCCTTTCATCTGCATTGTCCTGTCGCAGAAGCATCCTGTACTCAGCCCTAGAAGTAAACATGCGGTATGGCTCATCCACCCCTTTTGTAACCAAATCATCTATTAAAACTCCTATGTAAGATTGATCTCTCTTCAAGATAAATTCTTTCTTTCCCGAAATTTTAAGATGGGCATTTATTCCTGCAATAAGACCCTGGGCGGCTGCTTCTTCATATCCCGTAGTACCGTTTATCTGGCCTGCAAAGTACAATCCGGAGAGGTATTTGGTTTCAAGTGTAGCAAATAACTGTGTGGGAGGATAATAGTCATATTCTATGGCATAACCAGGACGGTATATTTTAACATTCTCCAACCCTTTCACTTTCCTCAGAGCTGCTATTTGAAAATCCAACGGAAGGGAAGAGCTGAAACCGTTGATGTAGTATTCTACTGTATTTAATCCTTCAGGCTCTAGAAACAGCTGATGCCTGCTTTTATCGGAAAACGTAACAATTTTATCCTCTATACTAGGACAATACCTGGGGCCTATGCCCCGAATTTTCCCAGAAAACAAAGGACTATCTTTAAATCCTGCTTCCAGTATACGGTGAACTTCGGAATTTGTATAAGTAATATAACAGGGAAGCTGCAGTGGCAGATAATTTTCAGTCCTTATAAAAGAAAATCCTGTAGGATCATCATCACCCTCCTGCTTCTCCATCATGCTAAAATTAACAGATCTCCCATCAATTCTCGCAGAAGTGCCTGTTTTCATTCTTCCAACCTCAAAGCCATTATCCCTTAATTGTTCAGATATTCCAAAGCTTGCCGGTTCTCCGGACCGACCTCCTGAAATATTATTCTGACCGACATGGATTAACCCGTTAATAAATGTCCCATTGGTAAGAATAACTGCCTTTGATTTAAACTCAACACCCAGGCGGGTAACAACGCCACTTACATTACCTTCTTCTATCAATAAACGAACTACCGAATCCTGCCACAGGTCAAGTTTTTCAATATTCTCAAGTATCTTTCTCCACTCGATAGTAAAAAGAGTGCGATCACACTGTGCCCTGGGACTCCACATTGCCGGACCCTTGCTTCTGTTAAGCATCCTGAACTGAATACTTGATTTGTCGGCAACAATTCCGGTATATCCACCCATGGCGTCTATTTCACGCACAATTTGCCCCTTAGCAATACCACCAATGGCCGGATTACAGCTCATTTGAGCTATTTTTGTCATGTCCATCGTAATAAGCAAGACCCTGGAACCAAGGTTTGCAGCGGCAGCAGCGGCTTCAGAGCCTGCATGTCCTGCACCTACAACAATTATATCGTATTCGGGAATCATAAAAATTATGCAAATATATGCATAATTCATTTCTTCTTAGATAGGACAGCCGAGGTAGAAGTCTTCCATTTGTCGCATAAGTTCTTTTTCCTCGTGGCTTGAATCGGCATATCCACACAGGTGCAGAACACCGTGAATAATGACCCTGGTAAGTTCATTATCGGTATCAACCTGCAAATCGCTGGCATTCTCAAATATTCGCTCAAAGCTGATAAATAGGTCTCCATTAATTGTGTTCCCTTTGGAGTAAGAAAATGTAATAATATCAGTAAGATAATCCCTGCCCAGATAGGTCTGGTTAAGCCCTAGCAAATATTTGTCGCTGCAAAGAATTATGTTAAAATCTCCGCAGCGAAATCCTTCGTATAAAACAATATTCTTTACAAGAGATGCTTTTCTTCTCTTGTTGCAGATTTTATGACTAGTATCTTCTGAAAAAAACCTTACAGCCAATCTTTACAAATTAAAGGTAAGAATGGAGATTCTTCCTTCGTTTTGAAACTCAAGTCCATCTGAAAGCTGTTTCATCAAAAATATGCCACGCCCACTAACTTTTTCAATATTCTCGGGGGCGGTAGGATCTGGTATATTATTAAAATCGAATCCCGGACCTTGATCTTCTGTGATAATTGAAAGTTTTTTATCTTCAATACTTACTTTGATTTTCACCTTTTTATCAGGATCCAGTTTATTTCCATGGCTTATTGCATTATTGGCAGCCTCTATGCAGGATATCAGGATATTGCCGTACACTTCAGAACTCAGGTTGTTTTCAGCAGATATTTCATCCACCAGTTTTTCGACAATTCTCAAATTCTCTACCCTGGAAGATATGACCAATTCCTTTTTCATTCAACAACAATTTAACATCTACCTTATACTTTTTAAAATTCATTTTGTTACATTTTATAACAAAATTTATAAATAAGAATAGCTACCTGCTAATCCACAGTATAGGATCGAGTTTGTGGCTTTCCTCCCATATTTCCAGATGTAACATCGTTTTATTTCCTTCAGTGCGGTCGGTATAAACCCTTCCAAGTTCCTGTTTTGTTTCTACAATATCACCAACCTTCACAAATACTTCTGATAAATTTGTGTATACACTTAAAAAATTTCCGTGTCGTATAATCAATCCCCTGTTTGCCCCAGGAATATTTATAACCTTTCTCACTTCTCCTTTGAAAATACTTCGGGCAACAGCACCTTCGGTTGTAAGAATATCAATACCGTTGTTCTGTACTTTTATACCCCTTAAAACAGGATGGGGGTGTTCCCCGAAAAATCCAATGATTACACCTTTTTCGGTAGGCCAGGGCAGTCCTCCACGATTACTTCTGAAATTATCACCAATAATTCTCTCAGCAGGAGTAAGTCCAATCTCCTTTCTTTCAGCAGCTCTCTTCGCTTCTTCAGCAATAAGAGTCTTTATAGCATTCTCCAAATCCTGAGAAATCTGACGCTGACGGGAAATTTCATTACGCAGCTCCCTCTCTCTTCTGCTAAGTTGTGATACCTCCCTTGAAAAAAATGTCCTTTCCCGGTTAAGAGCATTGGTTTCATTTCGTTGTTCCCGCAGAAGATTAATTTTCACTTTTCTTTCACTTTGTAATTCAATTATCTTCTCTCCAATTCTTAGGGACAAATCGCTTATAACCCGGATTTGTTTACGTCTAAATTGCCCTATTTGCTGAAAATAACGCAATCTCCTGTATGCCTGGTTTATATTTTCAGAAGCAAGAAGATAAATCAGCTTGTTTTTATTATTTCGAAATTTATAGGCGTAAAAAATTATCCGGGCATATTCTTCCCTGGCATTATGCAGATCGTTTGTTAACTGATTAAGAATGGCATCATTTTCTTTTATCCTCTGATCCAATAAACTTACTTCCTGATTAATGTTTTCAATAATTCCCTGTCGTAATCTTATCCTTTCATTTATAAGGTTAACCTTTTGGGTGGTAGCCTTTCGGGATGATTCAGTGGTTTTTAAAAGTTTATTTGTTAATTCCAGTTGCTTCAGGCTCTCACTACGTCTCCTTTCAAGTTCTTCACGATTTTGTCCATGAAGAAACACAGAAAAGCAAACCAGAAACAGACTTATGTATGCGGTTTTTCGGCGCATATTCTATTGATATCTTTCAGGCACAAAAAAATTGATACTCCTAACGGTGTTTATATCAACTCTTTGATATTTCAAATTTAATTTATTCAATTCACCCGACCTGTTCACAAAAATTTCGATCTCGTGAGGTATAATAACTCCGTTACCTGTATCTGTGAAATTAGAATAATCGATATAGGCAAAGTGCCCATTTTCTGAATCCACAATCTCTATTCTGCCCACAAGAAAATCAGAGGATCTAAAATAGATTTTAGCCTCAGAAAACCCCTCGACCAGATGACTCCTCTTGTCACAAACAACTATAAAATCCTTTGAATTACTAATTTCCACATCCCGTGAACTTATCAAATCACAAAGATGATAGTTGTTAAACAATATATTTTCAATTGTCCGGTAATCAACGGTGAGTCCAATAAGGGAACGAATCTGTTGAAAGCTCATTTTCTCATAGGATGAATTAATTCGGTCAATAACATGAATCAACTCCTTTTCGACAAGCGCCCTGGCAACCTCAATACCAAGTCCTGCATTAAGCGAAACAAATATTGCACTATCTCTCACCATACGCAAGTTTCCCTTCAATCCTATTTCCAGGGCAGGGTTTATTAGATCTGCGTTTAGTCTCGGAATGGATACGCTTCGGAAGCTTTTGCTGTTAGGTGAATAATTATCTCTAATCAATTCGTAATTGACAGCATGTATACCTGTAACTCTTCTTGGTATAATTTTTCTACAGGAAATCCCTATGCTCAGTATAATGATAATTGAAGCTATCCGATATTTATTCATACATTTCAATTTTTCTCATTATATCATTCCTTTGGTTGTCAATGCGGTATGCTTCCCGCCAAACGTTCACCGCCTCATCCCTTTTTCCGTTCATTAAAAGAATATCCCCATAATGATCCAGAATTTCTGCATTGGGTTCTTCTTTAAATTTCATTGCAAGCTCTATATAGTAGAGCGCCTTCTCAAATTCTTTCATTTTAAAAAGAACCCAGGCATAAGTATCAAGATAAGTACTGTTCATGGGTTCCTTCTCAATTGTCTTTCTGCTCATACGTTCAGCCCTTTCAATCTGTTCTTCTCTCAGTGCAAGGTAATATGACCAGTTATTTAGGGCAATGGTATTATCGGGATCCCGCTCCAAAACCTTTTCAAACCACTCGTCGGATCCGGTATAATTCTTCAATTTGTTTAATGAATCGCCAATTAGAAGACGTATACTGTTTTTAATTTCCGCTGTACCTTCCTCAAGCTTCTCTCCCTGAACGAGAATATCAGCTGCATTCTGATATTCTTCGTTCTGAAAATAAGCAATTCCCAAAAAATAGTGTATCATAATCTTTCCGGGAAATCTCTCGTTGGCAACTTTCCCATAACGTATAAGCTCTTTATATTCCCTAATAAATGAAAGCGAAATAATCAATTGTTCCATAACTGGATAATTGTCGGGAATTAATTCTGTCAAAACCTTTAATTCAATCACTGCTCTGGCAATATTCTCAGTTCTCAGAAAAAAATCAGCTGCAACGAGTCTAGCTTGTGGTACCTCCTTTCCAGAAGCAACAACAAGTTCAACAAGCTGTCCGATTTGAACCTTGTAATTGCTTAAGATCTCAGGGCTGTCAAAAAAGCCGGCAATGGTGGATATTTTATCACCAATACCGATATTCTCATCACGGAAGGCCTTTGCAAGGTGTACAAAGCATTCTTCTAACATACCCCTGGACCTGTAAAATTCGGCTATAGAAAAGTGAGCAATAGCATAATTGTAATCTATTTTCAGTATTTTCTGATATGTTTCAAGCGCCTGCCGATCCATTCCAAGCCTTCCATAGAGTTCAGCCAGTATTCCAAGATACCTTACGTCATCGGGAAAAGCAGAAATCAATTTTTGAATTTCATTAAACGCTTTCTCATAATTTCCCTTTCGGAGGTAAAGATTGTGTTTCGTCAGAGTAACTGTCTCGGTTATACCAATATATCTTTCTGTTTCATCAAGTATTTCAATTGCTTCCTGATGATTACCGGTTTCATCCAATAATCCTGCGAGGGTAATATTATACTCATGTTCACCCGGAAAACGCTTTACCAGTTCCCTGTATACTTCCACTGCTTTATCTGCCTGTTTATTGGCCTGGTATATCCTCGCCAGCTGAAAATAATACCATTTATTGTTCCAGTCAAGCTTAAGGGCCCCTTTTGCATATCCAATAGCAGACTCAAGGTCTTCAAAAGCAAAATACAGGTTTGATAATTCGTAATAAGCAGCATCACTTTTGGGATGTATCTTTATACACTTATGAAACAAAGCTGCAGATTTGTGCAAATCGCCTGATATTTTAGCACGGTGTGCCTCAAGAAATGCGTATTCATATTCCAGCCTTTGCTTGCGGGAAAGAGTAATTTCATTACCCCCGGCGTCAACAGTCTTGGAAACACTGCAGCCGGTTGTGAACATAATGAAAAGAATCAATGCCAAAAATTGATTTCTCATTTTTCTTAAATCTTTCATTTATTTTTTACCCGTATGACCAAAACCACCCTTTCCTCTAATGCTTTCATTGAGAATATTTATTTCTTCCCAGTCAATGGTTTCGTGTTTTGATATTACCATCTGGCAAATTCTTTCTCCATCAACAATCTCTACACTTTCATTGGAGAGATTTATGATAATAACGCTTATTTCGCCTCTGTAATCGCTGTCAATGGTACCAGGTGTGTTCAAAACTGTTATACCACTTTTCGCGGCTAAGCCACTCCTTGGCCTGATCTGTGCCTCAAAACCAACAGGTAATTCAATAAACAATCCTGTGGGTATAACAGTCCTTTCCAGTGGACCTAAAACAACGGGATAATCAATATTGGCACGCAGATCCATCCCGGCAGAGTGAGGAGTTGCGTATTGTGGCAGTGAATGCCTAGATTTATTTACAATGCGTACTTTCATTTCGTAAAATTCATCAGTTCTACAATTCTTTTCAGTCTTACTTTTTCCATCCAAAAAACAACCAAAACAAAGATTGATAATAGCCCAAAACGTAAAATGTAATCAAAAAATATGTTCACAGTACTTATCTGGTTTTTAGCAAATAGAATAAAAAACGACAGCATAAGTAAAAGAAGCATTCTTAATATTTTAAAATCTGCAGGTAAAAATTTTCTTGAAAAATAGAAACTAATAAGTACCATAGAGAAATTACATACAATATGTGCCCAGGCAGAGGCAAAATAACCATAAACGGGGATAAAGAAGTAATTTATTGCGATAGTAATAACAACTCCGGTAAGTGTAATATAGGCACCACACCGTGTTTTGTCATGGAATTTATACCAGAAAGAAAGGTTAAAAAAAACGCCTAACAAAAGGTTTGAAAACAAAACAATGGGTACAATCCCAAGGCCTTCCCGAAATTCGGCACCAATAAAATACTGAAATACGTCAAGGAACAAAACTATTACGGTAAAAACAAAAAGTCCGCTGTAAATAAAATACCGATTTACACTGGCATAAGTGGATAGAAATTTCTCCTTGTCTTCTTTGTGCTGCTGAAAAAAAAATGGTTCGGCGGCATACCGGTACATCTGAACAAAAAGAGTCATAAATACGGCAATCTTAATATTTGCACCATAAATCCCTAATTGTTCAAGGGGGGCCGCCTCTGCAACGAGCCGATATTTTAAAATAACCCTGTCAATAGTTTCATTAATGATTCCTCCAAGCCCGGCAATAAGAAGCGGAAGGGAATAAGCCATCATTCTTTTGAACAGGTTCAGGCTGAATTGGATTTGATTGCTGACTATGGCAGGCAAAAACAACAGAAGGTTAAAACAGCTTGCAATAAGGTTACTCAGAAATATATATCCAATACCAAATTTTGGAGGAAAAATTCCAGACAAAAGATTTCCGGGAAACCTTTCTTCTAAAAAAGGGACAAGAAGTAAAAAAAACAGGTTTAGGGCAATATTAATGCTTATATTAATTGTCTTAAATACAGCAAACTTTACAGACTTACCCAGAAATCTCAGCCTGGAATAAGGAATCGCCAGTAATGTGTCCACTACAAGTATACAGCCCAGCATGACAATAAACCCTGTTTTGTGATCGGGTCCGAGTAATCCGGCAATTTCTTTCCTAAAAAGAACTACAAAAAGAATAAAAATAATGCTGCTTGTAAAAAGAGAAATAAAAGCAGTAGAAAAAACACTATTTTCATCCTCATGTTCACGCGCAAATCGGAAATAGCCGGTTTCAAGTCCATAAGTAAGTATCACCATGAGAATGGCTACGTAGGCATACAGTTCTGTAACGACTCCGTATTCACCCGTACTAAAAACACGGGTGTACAGCGGCACGAGAAAATAATTGAGAATTCTCGCAACAACGCTGCTCATACCGTATACTGCGGTTTGACCGGCAAGCTTCTTAACAGGATTCAAGGGCTGTCTTATTAGTATGCATCCACGTATATGGTGGCAAAGATATTCATTTCTTCCTCAATCGCCTTTGTAAGCTTTCTGGTAATTTCGTGCGAATCGGACAGAATCGTTTCTCCGGGAAGTTTAATATGAAAAGTTATTTCAGTATGGTTGCCATATACATGAATATGAAAATGGTGATGTTTTAAATCTCTCCCGGTTATTCTTTCTGATATTTGTCTGATTTTTTTTTCCACATGTTTATCAGGGGTTTGTCCAAGAAGCATCAGAAATGTTTCCCAGAATATTTTTGCTCCTGTGAACCCGATAATACCGGCAACAACTAATCCAAGTGCGGCATCCATCCACCAAAGATGTGTGCCGGCAAAAATTCCAACCAATATTATCACTGAGGATATAGCATCACTTCGATGGTGCCATCCGTCGGCATTCAGGGACCTATAACCGGTCTTTCGCCCGGCCCAAAAGGCATACTGGGCCATTATCTCTTTTATCAGAACCGAGGCAATGGTAACAACAATAGCTATTGTTCCAAATTCAGCTGTCTCCCTTTTAATAAACTTATGAATGCTTTCGTATCCAAAATTAATACCGACCAAAATCAGCAAAATTCCAATAATGAGAGAAGATATAACCTCTGCACGTCCGTGTCCAAAGGGATGATCTTCGTCTGCCGGTTTTGAGCTGATTTTAAAGCCAATGAGCATAATCAAAGAAGAAAATGAGTCCGAAAGTGTATGCCATGCATCCGCTATAAGGGCAACAGAACTGGAAACAATTCCTGCCCAGATTTTGACAGAAAATAGCACCAGGTTGCCAAGAATAGATATTACTCCGTTTAGTTTACCAATCGACAGGGATTTATTATTATTTTGCTTCATCTCTCAGAGATTTTACAGCAGTTACAATATCAGGAAAATCGAAGATAAAACCGGCATTCATTATTTTTTCTGGTATAACATGCTGGCCTTTTATTAAAATGTCGGCAGCTTTACCAAAACGCATTCTAAGAATAAATGATGGAACAGGCCATAGGTGTTTCCAGCCGAATAGGCGCGCAAGTTCCCGGGAATATTCCATGTTGCTGGTCGCCTTTGGTGCAACACCGTTCACAATGCCTTGAACGGATTGTTTGACCATGATAAACTCAACCATCCTGCAAAGATCGTCAATATGAATAAAGGACATATTTTGTTTTCCTGTGCCGAGAAATCCTCCTAGTCCAAAACGGAACAGTAGTTTTACCTTAGCAGCAGCGCCTCCCTGAAAAGATAAAACAACCCCTATTCTGAGGAAAACGAGCCTGCTGATTAATTTTTCAGCATCACCGGCTGCCTTTTCCCATTCCCGGACAACATGAGCAAGAAAACCGTTATCATATTCTGTTGACTCTTCAGTGTGTTTATTGCCCTGATCATATATACCAATAGCTGAAGCATTAATAAAAACAACCGGTTTTTCTTTCAATTTTTTTAAAGCGTCTACCAAAATGCCTGTAGTGGAAATTCGGCTGTCCAAAATTTCCTTACGCGCCCTTGCTGTCCAACGGGTAATAACCGGTGCTCCTGCAAAATTCACAAGGGCTTCACATCCGGCAATTTTCTCAACAATCCCTGTGACACCTTTCTTAAAATCCTGGCGTGTGATTTGAATAACTTCATAATTTCTTTCTCCAAGCCAGTCAACTAATTTCCTTCCAATAAAACCTGTACTTCCGGAAATTGCAACACAATGAATTTTTTTAGTGCTCATAACATAAAAGGATTATTTGCTGATTTCTTAAATCCTTTAATGTGTAAAAAATGAGTCGCCATTTATTTTCCCTTATTTCGTGCAAAATAAAAAGAAAATTAATTATTTATCATGGAAAGCATTAATTTTGAAAGCATTAAAATTCATTTTTACAATTAATTTTTCGATTATGAAGTCTGAAAAGCTTTTAATGAGCCTGTTAGTATTCATTCTGTTACAGTCCTGGCAATGTTCCGGCACGGATCAACAGAAGAAGGATTCTGAAAGTCCAGTGATTTTAATTGAAACCGAATTTGGTAACATAAAACTTGTTCTTTATAATCAAACTCCCCTACACAGGGATAATATGCTGAGGCTTATTAAAGAAGGTTTTTATGAAAATCTTCTTTTTCACCGAGTCATTCAAAACTTTATGATTCAGGGGGGCGATCCGGCATCAAAAAATGCCGCCCTGGGGGCACGCCTCGGTTCGGGAGGGCCGGAATATACTCTTCCGGCGGAAATTGTTCCAGAACTTTTTCATAAAAGAGGAGCGCTGGCGGCCGCCAGGATGGGCGATAACGTAAACCCGGAAAAAAGATCCTCCGGTTCTCAGTTCTACATTGTGCAGGGAAGCGTATTTACAGATGAACAGCTAACTGAGACCGAAAAACGAATAAACAACGCACGGCTTCAAAACCTGTTTTACAGATTTCTGGAAGAGGAAAGGGAAAAGGCTTTTGAAAAAGACGAACCGATAAACCAGGAGGATCTGGTGAAAATTGCCGAAGGAAGGGCAATGGAGGCTTTTACCGCAAAGGAATTATACCAGTTTACTGAAAAGCAAAGGCATATTTATAAAACAATGGGCGGAGCAGCTCACCTTGATGGGGCCTACACGGTATTTGGCGAAGTAATTGAAGGAATTGAAGTCATTGATAAAATTGCCGCACAGCCCGCAGATGCTGCTAACCGACCTGTTAAAGATATCAGAATGAAAATAAAAATTGTAAACAAATAACCCAGCCCCATAAATGAAGGATCAGATTAAAATTCACATGGCTGAAATTGAGAAATTTTCAGCCAAATCACTTTCCGAACTGGAAGAGTTTCGTATAAAGTACCTTGGCAAAAAGGGGCTGCTGAATGAATTTTTTGAAGTATTCAGGAACATACCTCCTTCAGAAAAAAAGGAAACCGGCCTGCTGATTAACCAACTGAAAAGCATGGTTCAGCAGATTATTGTTGACCAGAAAAACATTCTGGATAATTCGGAAATAAAACATTCAGGGATCGATTATTCTCTTCCCGGATATCCTGTTTATACCGGAAGCAGGCATCCTGTGTCCATTATAAAAAATCAAATCATTGATATTTTTACCAGGCTGGGTTTTTCTGTTTCCGAGGGACCCGAAATTGAAGATGACTGGCACAATTTTTCTTCTCTCAACTTTCCTCCAAATCATCCTGCACGCGATATGCAGGACACATTCTTTCTTGAAAAAGATCCCGATATCCTGCTCCGCACACACACCTCCCCCGTACAGGTGCGGGTGATGCAAAGTCAAAAACCTCCCATACGAACCATATCTCCGGGAAGAGTATTCCGAAACGAAGCCATTTCAGCACGATCACACTGTATTTTTCATCAGGTGGAGGGATTGTATATTGATGAAAATGTGTCGTTTGCCGATTTAAAACAAACCCTTCTTTATTTTGCCCATGAATTGTTCGGTCCGGAAACAGAAATCCGCCTGAGACCCTCCTACTTCCCCTTTACCGAACCCTCGGCAGAAATGGATATTTCCTGCACCTGTCACGGCAAAGGATGTAATCTTTGTAAGTATACCGGCTGGCTGGAGGTATTGGGTTGCGGGATGGTGGACCCCAGCGTCCTGGAAAACACCGGCATTGACTCTCAAAAATACACCGGTTATGCTTTTGGAGTTGGAATTGAAAGAATAGCCATGCTTAAATACAAAATCAAGGATATTCGTATGTATTTTGAAAATGATGTACGTTTCCTGAAACAGTTTGGATCGGCCTTTTAGTCCAGGACCTTTATTTCATAGGTCATTTCGAATGCTTTTTTATACATTGCGCTCACACCACAGTATTTTTCCCTAGAAAGTTCTACTGCTCTTTCCAGTTTATCCATAGGCAGGTTGCTGCCCTTAAATTCATAAATCACATGCATCCGGGTAAATACCTTCGGATGTTCTTCGGTCATATCCGCTTCAATGAAGAGATTAAAGGATTCCAGCTCCACTTTCATTTTTTTCAAAATGGAAACCACATCAATTCCCGTACAGCCACCAAGGGCAGCCATCATTAGCGGCTTAGGTTTTGAGCCATGGTTATTGCCTCCGTTTTCAACTTCAATATCCATTGGTATTTTATGACCTTCCACATCGGCAAGGAATTCCATGTTTTCAACCCACTTAATTGAAACTGAGGATTTCATATCTTTACATATTTATATTAATTTTACAAAATTACTTTTAAATCGTATCTTTCAAAATCTTTTTCAGTCCGGCAATTACCCGGGTTTTTTATGAGAACCAATCATCACATACCTGCCTGCGAATCCTGCTCTACCAAGACAAATACCCTGTTTAACAACCTTACAAAAGAAGAGTACGAACAGTTGGGGCTGGACAAAAACTGTGATTACTATAAAAAAGGATCGGTTATTTATCATGAAGGAAGCCGGATTTCAGGGTCCTATTGTGTCAACAGGGGTATTATTAAGATTTTTAAAACAGGTATTGACGGTAAGGAACAGATTATTTCCTTTGCCAAATCCGGTGATATTATCGGTTTTCGTTCTGTTTTAAGCAATGAACTTGCCTGTACAACGGCAAAGGTACTGGAAGATGCCATATTGTGTTTTGTACCGGCTGAATCGCTTATTTCACTTGTAAAAACCAACGGTTCTTTTTCCATTCAATTAATGCAGCTTGCCTGCAAGGAGCTGGGTGAAGCAAATGCATATATCACCGATATAGCCCAAAAAACGGTGAGAGAAAGACTGGCTGAAGTGTTGCTTCAACTGAAAAATAAATTTGAACTGGACAGAGATAATTTCTTACAAATTACCTTAACAAGAGAGGAACTTGCCAATATAGTAGGAACTGCTACTGAATCAGTTATCAGGCTCCTGTCTGAATTTAAATCCGACGGACTGATTGAACTGCACGGAAGGAAAATTAAGCTTGTCAGTATCAGCGGATTAAAGAAAGTTGGAAATGTCTATTGAAAAAACATCAGGATTACTCCAGCTTTTTATTCAATACTACATGAACTACCAATCCTAAAACTACCAGAACACCGCTGGCTACAAGATAGGTATTGTCATTTATTCCGGATTTTACCTCAAAAATGAGCAGAAGTACACCAAAAAACACGAAAATCAGTCCCAGGTATTTTAATAATTGCTTCATACAATAAAAAATTTAGAGCTTTCAAAAATAAACAATAATTTCTTTTTACATTAAAAAAGTAAATTCTGCTGATTAAAAAAATCCTTTCCTAAATGTTTGTATGCATTTTGCGTAACCTCCCTTCCCCTGGGAGTTCTTTTTAAGTATCCTTCTTTTACCAGAAAAGGTTCATAAACTTCCTCAATGGTTCCCGCATCTTCCCCAACGGCTGTAGCAATGGTTGAAATTCCAACCGGTCCCCCATTGAATTTTTCAATAATAGTTAGAAGGATTTTATTATCCATTTCATCCAGGCCATTCGTATCAATATTGAGGGATTCCAGAGAACTTCTGGTAATATCCAAATCAATAAATCCTTTTCCCTTAACCTGTGCAAAATCTCTTACACGCCTTAACAGGGCGTTTGCAATCCTGGGGGTTCCCCGGCTTCTTCTTGCAATTTCCGATGCAGATTTATCATCAATTTCAACACCAAGAATGGAAGCTGAACGAATCAGAATGCCATGAATAATTTCAGTATCATAATATTCCAAATGAGCTTTAATTCCAAACCTGGCACGTAAAGGACTTGTAAGCAACCCTGATCTTGTAGTCGCTCCTATGAGTGTAAATGGATTAAGGTTAAGTTGAATGGATCTAGCACTGGGTCCTTTGTCGATAAGAATATCTATTTTGTAATCTTCCATTGCAGAATAAAGATATTCTTCCACAACCGGGCTTAATCTGTGAATTTCATCAATGAACAATACATCTCCAGCCTCAAGTCCGGTAAGCAATCCGGCAAGATCTCCAGGTTTATCCAAAACCGGACCTGAAGTTATTTTCAGATTTACCTTCATTTCATTTGCAATAATATGTGCAAGAGTTGTTTTTCCCAGTCCAGGCGGACCATGAAGAAGCACATGATCCAATGCTTCTTTCCTCATAATAGCAGCCTGAACAAAGACCCTGAGATTTTCCACTATCCTTTTCTGACCCTTAAATTCAGAAAAATCATGAGGTCTGACTTTTTTTTCAAACTCAAGATCTTTAACTCCTGCAGCTGTGTTATGCAAATCAAAATCTTTCATAAATGCCTTTCATAAAGCAATCCAAATTTAAAGCAATTTGCTTAATCGGCACAATTAACTTTTCATCAATATTATAATTGTTTTTAAGGTAAAAATTAATTTTTAAAACATGATGATGATATCCTGTTAATACTGTTGAAAATTTTTTCAATCTGCAGAGGAAGAAATTATCAATAGGAAAATAACAGCAGATTAACACTAACTGAATTCAGTAATAAATTGATCTGGTTGAAAATATTATAATTTTCAACATATGTTAAAAAGAGGACTGTTCACAGAAAATGATCAATCGCCAATAATAGTTTTGTTAAATCAAGGCTTAAAACAAATCAAAAAGTAAACAGGTTCTATTATAAGGGTCTCATAAATTTTTATATCAGAAATTAAATCAGGTAAAGTCAAGTTAATTGTAAAAAATTCTTTTGAGAATAATGAACAGTTTTTAAACATATAAAAAACAGGAATTTAATCATACTTTGAGGTATTAAAATTTTTTAATTTTGTCGGGGAAAGAATAGTTAAGAAAAACCTTACATGAATGAAACAATCAAAATAGCCATTGCGGCAGACCATGCAGGTTATGATAAAAAAACTCTTGTGAAAGATTTTCTGGAATCAAAGGGATTTATTGTTAGGGATTTTGGAACTTATTCTTCTGAAAGCGTGGATTATCCTGATTTTGTTCATCCCCTGGCAGAAGCTATAGAAGAAGGCATGTTCGGTTTTGGTATTGTGCTTTGCGGTTCGGGGAATGGGGTAAACATGACGGCAAACAAACACCAGGGAATACGCTCAGCTCTCTGCTGGAACAGGCAAATTGCTCGGCTGGCAAGGAATCATAATGACGCAAATGTTTGTGCTATTCCGGCCAAGTTTTTAACAGATGAACAAACCATTCAGATTGTAGATACATTCCTTCATTCGGATTTTGAAGGAGGCAGGCACAACAGCAGGATAGCGAAAATACCCACTAAAAAATAAACAAATGTTATCAAACACAGCAAAGTATGCTATTAGGGCGGTAATATACTTGGTGCTTAACGGAAAGGAAGGAGAGAAAATTGGTATTAAGAAAATCTCTTCCGATTTAAAGATTCCATCACCCTTTCTTGGAAAAATAATGCAATCCCTGGCCAAACACAAACTACTCAGCTCCACAAAAGGTCCTCACGGAGGATTTGGTTTGGGAAAAAATGCGGAGGACATTTCCTTAATGGATATTGTAGAGGTTGTTGATGGAAGCGAGAATTTTTATGATTGTATTATTGGTCTGGAAAGTTGTAAAATTGAAGAAAAACACTGTCCTATTCATTCCAGGTATGCTGAAATAAGAACACAGCTCAGGGAGTTCTTTGAGAACAAGTCTGTGGCAATCCTTGTAAAAGAAATAAAGGAATCTAAAGACGCAATTACAATCTGACCAAAGAACAGTTAATTAAATCGCTGAAGGCAGGAGGTTTTTGAAAACAATTTTGCGGTAATTATACCCGCAGCGATTCCGGCGATATTCGTGAAAAGGTCAGAGAAGTTACCCGAGCGGCTGTTTATCAGGCTGTGTTGCAAAATTTCGGTAAGCAGGGCAAAAAACAATGGCACAAAGGAAGAAACAAAATAATTTTTTCTCCAGGAGTAGAACCTGTGAAAGAAAATCCCTGCTGAAATCAAAAAAGCAAAAACAAAGTACATTCCGAAATGAATCACTTTATCGGCATGCTTAAGCAGTAAAAAATCCGGGATTTTGCTGCCCGGTAACAGGCTGGCCAGTAAAATAATGATAGCCCAGAGTATTGCAGGCAGAAAATATTTTATCTTCACAGGAATAGTTTTTGCAAATAAACCAATTTTCAGGCAATTCATAAACGGATTTAAATTTTGAAATATTGGCATTTAAATGGCTGGTATTTATATTCATATTCCCTTTTGCAGAAAGGTTTGTTACTATTGTGATTTCTTTTTCACGGTTTCACTCGGTCAGAAAAGCCGCCTTTTGGAATGCCTGAAAAGGGAAATTGTAATGCAAAACAAATATCTGCAAGAAGAGGAGGTAAGTACCATTTATTTTGGCGGCGGAACCCCGTCGGTTTTATCACCGCACGAAATCTCCGGAATAATAAAAACAATATCAGAAAACTTTCATGTTTCCACCAATCCGGAAATCACCCTGGAGGCAAACCCGGATGACTTAACAGAATTATATCTTGAAGATCTTTCAAAAACAGGCATAAACAGGCTAAGTATTGGGATTCAGTCGTTTCACGACGAGGACCTGAAGTGGATGAACCGCAGGCACACCGGAGAAGAAGCCCTAAAATCCATTCACCACAGCCTGAAATATGGGTTTTCAAACCTGAATGCCGATCTCATTTATGGTTTTCCATTATTAACCAATGAGAAATGGAAGTACAATATTCAAACACTGATAGATTTGGATATTAAACACCTGTCGTGCTACCTGCTGGGAATAGAGCCCAAAACAGTATTTGGTGTTTTAAAGAACAAAGGAAAACTCCCTGTTTCCAGCGATGAATTTTGTGCTTCTCAATTCAAGAAACTCATTCAAATGACAGGCTCTTCGGGATATGTTCATTACGAAATATCGAATTTTTGTAAACCAGGGTATTTCTCCAGGCACAACAGATCTTACTGGACCTCAGAAATTTATCTGGGGATTGGGCCTTCAGCGAACTCTTACAACGGTGATTCCAGGCAGTGGAATGTGAAAAACACCGGAGGTTATATGAGCTCTATTGAAAGGGAAATCGTACCCGCCGAATCCGAAATTCTGGATACAAAAGCGAAGTATAACGATTACATTCTTACATCCTTAAGGACCATGTGGGGAGTTGATCCCGGGCATATTTCAGGTAATTTTGGAAGCACCATCCTTGAGCACTTCCAAAAAGAAGCAGAGAGATTTATTTCTTCCGGAGAATTGCTGAACAGGGAGGGAAAAGTCTGCCTCAATGAAGACGCCATGCTCATTGCCGACACCATAACCAGTCAACTCTTTCTTGTTTAGGGGCCTGCTAAAAAAGTTGCAAATTCATCATTTCTTCATTTTTCGGTTGTACTTTTGATGCAAACCATAATCGTAAAGTAATGAAACTCTTTATTGCAATAGTTTTATTCATTGCAGGCCTCAATGTATTTGCACAAACCAGGGAAACTTCAAAGCCGCCCGAGACAGCCAGGCCACCAGAGTCTGCCAAAAAGGAAACAGCTGCACCCCCGCAAAAGCCGGAAAATCCTGGTGTAAAACCAGTTACTTCCAATAAGCCAGAGCTTACAAAAGGGGCAAAGCCACAGCAAGGAGCAAAACCCGAGGTGATAAGACCCGAGCGACGCAGACCGGCAGGAGCGGGCAGGCCGGCAGGTGCAAGACGGCCACCAATAAGAAGATTCCGCTAGTATATAAGTTAAAGGAAAGAATTATGAGGGGGGTTAAGAACATAAGCCTGGTCGTTACCATTTTCTGTTTTTTTTCGCAGTGGGGGTATTCTTCGGGCCCCGACTCGGTAGCTGACAATAAAAATTTTCAGGATCAGGCCGTCAGTGCATTCATTAGATGTAATTTTGGTACTAATTATTTTTATTACGGTAGAACATTTTCCGGAAACAAACCTTTTTACTCCACGGACCTGACCCTGATGCACAAATCTGGCTTATTGGGAGCCGTATCACTTTATCACCTTTATAATGAAAAACCATACATTAATTATTATGATCTGACAGTTGGTTGGCAGGACGAACTTACTGAGTGGTTTGATATGGGATTTTTCTATACACGATTTGTTTTTCCGCAGATAAATACCGATGGCTCCGCTGTTGGATTTAATTTCTGGACATTTCAGGCCGGGTTCGATTGGAAGGTGCTCTATACTTCTCTCAATGGTTCTGTTTTGTCAGGCGATCAGGCAGATTTTTACCTGACAATAAAAAATTCCCACTACATTCAAACAAAGAAAATATCCAAAACGGATCTTTATTTTTCATTTGATCCTTCATTTACTTTTGTTGCCGGTTCGCGCGATTATTACAAGGTTACAATTATCAGAAGAAGACCAGGAAGGTGGCCCGGAGGAATTGTCATTGAAGAGGAGAGATCTTTCCAGATTCTCGATTTTGAATTTAACCTGCCTGTTGCACTTAACTGGAGAAAACTTACACTGGAACCGTCAGTAATGTATTATTACCCTATTAATTTAAGCTATAACGATCTCTCAAAAGAAGGTTTTCATTTTTACCTGAGCTTTTACATCAGTTTGTAAGTTGTTCCACATGAATGTACTGATTATTGAAGACCAAAAAAGCCTGGCAAGGGAAATACAATCTTATCTTTCACGGGAGCATTATTTATGTGATTTGGCGTTTACCGGAAAAGAAGCTTCCGAGAAAATTGCCGTGAACCTGTATGATTTCGTTCTGCTGGACCTTGGCCTGCCCGATTACGAGGGACTGGATCTTATTGGTGAGGCAAAAAAAATGAATCATCAGGCAGCATTTATTATTATTACTGCCCGGGGGGCACTGGAGGATAAAATCAAAGGCCTGGACTTAGGAGCCGATGATTATCTGGCCAAACCATTTGCTCTACCCGAACTGTCATCCAGAATGAACGCCATTGCAAGAAGAAAATTTGGTGTAAATACCAATATCGTTCAAATTGGTGAATTTAAACTGGATATCCTGGGCAGGAAGGTTACCTGCGGAGACAAAGATGTGATTCTTACAAAAAAGGAATACGACTTACTTCATTACCTGTCACTGAACAAAAACAAAGTACTTGCACGAACTCAGCTTTATGAACACATCTGGGGAAACGAACTGGATGACAATTATGACTCTAATTTTATTGATGTTCACATGAAAAACCTGAGGAAAAAGCTTACCTTTCATGCACCGGTAAATTGGCTGGAAACAATAAGGGGGGTTGGCTACCGAATCAACAGCTGATATGAAATTACAGGGGAAATTTGCTTTATTTAATGTACTTTCAAAAATTGCATTTGTTATCCTTTTTCTCCTTTCCATGCCTTTTATGCTGGAAAGAATCAACATCATCCAAACCGATATTGACCTGATTGAAAAGAGGGAAAGAATTCTGGATATTATTGAAGAGCATGGCGTTCAGCCTTTTATGGAGGCACAGGAAAATAGTTTTGGAAGCTATAATATCCTGAAAGAAGAATTTATCAGCCTTGAACCAGCCGATCTGGACGAATACTGGAATTTCATCGAAGTCACAATCCGGATTCTGGAAGATGAGGCGATTGATTACCGTGTGCTGAATTACAGCTTTTTTGTGGATGGGCAGATGTACCTGCTTGAAATAGGGAAAAGTCTGAGCAGCATCAGGCAAACAGAAAAAAACATACGGTGGATGGCCCTGGCACTTCTGCTTGCTTTTATTGCAGTCACCGTTGTTGCCGATATTTCCTATATACGATTATTGCTCAAACCCCTTAACCAGCTGGTTTTGAATAAGCTGGTGAATATACACGACCCCGGAAAATATTCACCCGCTCCGGTTCAAACCACTACAGAAGACTTTAAGAAACTTGATCGCAGCATTAACCAGATGATGGAAAGAATACAAACTCTTTTCCGGAAAGAACGGGAGTTCACCTCCAATGTTTCTCACGAACTGTTAACGCCGGTCTCCATTCTTCAGAGCAAACTGGAAAATCTGCTGAACGAAAAAACCTTGTCGGAGGAGGGCCTGGTGAAGATAGGGGAATCGCTGAAAACACTTAACAGGCTAAAAAGTATAATTAACTCTCTTCTGCTCATAGCAAGAATCGAAAACGAACAATACCTTAAAAACGAAGAAGTTCCGGTCTTTGAGCTGATGAAAGAGGTGATTGGAGAACTGAAAGAACAATTTGAAGCCTCAGAAATAGAGTTGAAAGTTGAACACGACAGGGAAATTGTTATTCAAAAAGCCAACAGGGCCCTGCTTTTTACCATGTTTCTTAACATTTTTGGGAACACGCTAAAATATACCAATACGGCAGGCAAAGTAAGTGTTAATGCGGCAAAGGAAAATGGCAGAAACATTATCAGGGTTCATAACACAGGGGAGGGAATTGATCCAAAAAACCTGGAGGAAATCTTTTCACGGTTTAAAAAGTTCTCTTCTGAAAACATTCAGGGATATGGCCTCGGTTTGCCAATAGCCAAAACCATTGCAGAATTTCATGGAATAAACCTTACGGCTGAATCATTAGCAGGAGAAGGAACAAGCTTTATCCTGCGTATTTGATTTCAGAATTTTCATGATTTCTTCATGATCGGATCAATAATTTTACCTTGTAATTTTAAACCACCATCATATGAATGCAATCATTTTAATAGTAGCACTTCTTGTAAGCGGAACAGGTCTTTTTGCCCAAAATGAAAACCCTGCGAGGGAAACCCGCAAGGAAGTTCTGGAGAGACGCGAAAGAAGAACTGAGAGAAAACTTCGCCGCATTGAAAGAAGAAACCCGGAAGGATATGGGGTTAGAGACAATAGCCTGGAAAACCGCAAGGAAAGAATCAATCGCAGACAAAAACGCGTTGAAAGACGCAGCAACAGATAACCATTAAATATTTTAACCATGAAGAAAGTAGTTTTTATTTCACTAATGCTGTTGGCAGGAACAATTGTTTTTGCCCAAAGCGAAAATCCCGCAAGGGAGAGAAAAAATGAACGCAAGGAACGCCGCATCGAAAGGCAGGAAAACCATGGCGAAACTGTAAGCACCGTAGCCAGGGAAACACCTGCAGGACCTGAAAAAGGAGAAATCGTTAGCGGAGTTGCCTCTTCAAAAAGGCAGGACGGGGAGAGAGCAAGAGAGAGGAAGGCAACCAGGGAAGAGAAGCGCACAAAAGGACAGGATGATGTTAACAGGCCCGATCAACCGGTTCGCCCGGAAAGGCCGGCAAGACCCGAGCGCCCCGTGCCGCAGCAAAGACCACCACAGGGAAGGCCGGGAGGAAGGTAATCGTGTTTTTGGTTAATCAGGTGAAAGAATGGGAGAAAATGTAATTTTCTCCCATTTTTGTTTCAATCCTATTATGTTAAAAATCATATGGGTAGCAAAGCTAAATTATTATATTTGCCTCTTGCAGCAAAAAATGCTGCCTTGCGTTTTTAATATTAAAACAAGCCATAGTATTCATCAAAATTTACCGTTATGAACAAAACATTTTTAATTTTTCTCACAATGATTTTTCTGATTAGCGGATGTACTTCAAAACCGCCAAAAGTTGACAATCCTTTCTTTGCTGAGTATGATACTCCCTTTCAAACACCGCCTTTTGACAAAATTAAGGAAGAGCATTTTATGCCCGCCTACCATGAAGCAATGAAACAAAACAAGGCAGAGATTGATGCAATCATCAATAATACCGATGAGCCTACATTCGAAAACACAATTGTTGCCCTTGACAGGGCAGGCGAAATGCTTTCAAGGGTTAGCGCTGTTTTTGGCGGACTGCGTGGCGCAGAAACCACACCCGGACTGCAGGAAATTGCACGGGAGGTCACTCCTCTTCTAACAGCTCACAGCAACGAGATTCGTTTGAACGAAGCTCTTTTTGAAAGAATTAAAACGGTATACGAAAAAAAAGAAAGCCTGAGCCTGAATGTGGAAGAAACGAGATTGCTTGATATGATTTACCGCGATTTTCAGAGAAACGGTGCCGACCTTTCTGCTGAGGACAAGGAAGAATACAAGAAAATAACAGAAAGAATGTCAATGATTTCGCTTCAGCTTTCTGATAATCTTTTGGCTGAAACCAACAATTTCAGGATGATTGTGGAAGACGAAGCCGATCTTGTTGGCCTTTCAGAGGATGTGAAAAATGCTGCTGCTGAACAGGCAAAGCGCGACGGGATGGAAGGTAAATGGGCATTTACCCTTCAAAAACCCAGCTGGACACCGCTTCTTACTTTCTCCCCCAGAAGAGACCTTCGTGAAAAACTTTACAGGGGCTATTTTATGCGTGGCGATAATGATAATGAAAACGACAACAAAGCCTTGTTTGCCGAGCTGATAGTATTACGCGACCGTTTTGCAAAACTCCTAGGCTATGAGAATTTTGCAGCCTATACCATTGACATCAACATGGCCAAAACACCCGAAAATGTTTATAGTTTCCTGCAAAAAGTATGGGATCCTTCCCTCAAGGTTGCCAAGAAAGAGAGGGATGATATGCAAAGGATTATCAACAAGGAAGGCGGGAATTTTAAACTGGCTTCATGGGACTGGTGGTATTATTCTGAAAAAGTCCGCATGGAAAAATACGATTTGGACGAAGAACTGATCAAGCCGTATTTTACAATTGACAATGTTCGTGATGGCATCTTCTATGTTGCCAACCGTCTGTATGGTATTACTTTCGAGAGAAGAAATGACATTCCTGTTTACCATCCGGAAGTTGAAACTTATGAGGTTTTTGACAATGATGGCAGCCACCTTGCAGTATTATATATTGACAATCACCCGAGGCCGGGTAAGCGTCCGGGTGCCTGGTGTGGTACATTCCGTGCCGGAGGATATAAGGATGGTAAAAAAGTTACGCCCCTGGTCACCATTGTACAGAATTTCACAAGGCCTTCAGGTGATGCTCCGGCAATGTTGAGCTGGGACGAAACACAAACCTATTTCCATGAATTTGGCCACGCCCTGCATAATTTCTTTGCCGACGGTCAGTTCCAGAGAACCAGCAGAAGTGTGCCAAGAGACTTTGTTGAACTACCCGCTCAAATCATGGAAAATTGGTCAGGAGAACCGGAAGTACTGAAAATATATGCAAAACATTATCAAACCGGCGAACCAATTCCCGATGAACTGATTGAAAAACTGAAGAAAGCCGAGCATTTTAACCAGGGATTCATCAACGTTGAGTATGTTGCTGCAGCTTTTCTCGATATGGATTGGCACACAGCAAGCTTTACCGGAAATATTGATGTGAACGGCTTTGAGAATAACTCAATGAAAAAAATAGGGCTGATTGAGGAAATTATCCCAAGATACAGGACAACTTACTTCGGTCACATTTTCGGGACTGGTTATGCGGCAGGATATTATGTGTACCTGTGGGCCGGTCAGCTCGACACCGATGCTTTTGAAGCCTTTAAGGAAACAGGAGATTTATTCAACCAGGAGCTTGCTGCTAAATTCAGGAAACACATCATGGCAGAAAACGGACTTGGCGAAGGAATGGAGCAGTATGTGAAGTTCCGCGGAAAAGAACCGTCTATCGATCCCCTACTCCGCAGCAGGGGTTTGAAATAAGATGCGTTATGTATAATTTGAAAAAGAGACTGTCTTCCGGGGCAGTCTCTTTTTTTTTTGGAAAGCATCAGATCTGTGTCTGTCGGATAAGCATCAAATCGGTCAGCGCAATAGCGGTTATGGCCTCCATCACTACCGGCACACGAAGGGCAATACAGGCGTCGTGCCGGCCCTTTATACTGAGTTCTTCCATTTTGCCGGACTCAATGCTGTAGGAAACCTGCTTTTTGGAAATACTGGAAGTGGGCTTCACAGCAACCCTGAAAACCATTGTATTGCCATTGGTAATGCCCCCGGATACTCCTCCCGAAAAATTTGTCAGGGTTTTCCCGTCCTCATCAAGAATTACATCATTGTGTTCGCTTCCTTTCATTGTGGCGGACTTAAAACCCGACCCAAATTCTATTCCTTTTATGGCCGGCACGGCGAAAGCCAGGTGGGCAATGAGCGATTCGGCTGAATCAAAAAAGGGTTCACCGAGGCCAACCTCCAGTCCGCTTGTGATACACTCCACAACACCGCCAATCGAATCTCCCTCCCGAAAAGCGGACTGAACTGCAGCATCCACATCTGTACAGCCCCCTGCAGAAACCACCCTGGCCTCAATCTGAATGTTTTCAAGGCATTTCTTTGCGATCACCCCGGCGGCAATCAAAGCAAGGGTAAGCCTGCCGGAAAAATGCCCGGCACCCCTGTAATCATTAAACCCATGATATTTTTTCCAGGCAACGAAATCGGAATGCCCGGGACGAGGCGTTTTTCTGATTTCCTCGTAATCAGAGGGCCGGGTGTCTTTGTTTCTGAAGAGGATTGTTATGGGGGCACCGCTTGTAAGCCCATTGAATAGTCCTGAAACGATTTCAGGGCTATCTTCTTCTTTTCTTGGAGTAGTGCCTGGTTTACCACCACTTCTTCTTTCAATATCGATTGTAAAATCATCAACGGAAACCGGAATGCCCGGCGGACAACCTCCAATGACCAAACCCAGAGCGGGGCCATGGGATTCGCCAAAAATGCTGATACGGAAAATTCTGCCAAATGAATTCATGAGGAATATTTATTCAAAGTTATGGAATTCAAGTCTTCAAAAAAACCCGGGTAGGATTTGTGAACTGACTTTGAATTCTCAATTTCAACCGGGCCACTTCCTGCAAGGGCAGCAACAGCACAGGCCATTGCAATGCGGTGATCGTTATGGGAATGCACTTTCGCTGATAAAACAGGAGCGCCCTCAACAAGCATTGAGTTTCCGAATATTTCGGTTTTTATGCCCATTTTCCCGAATTCCTCCCGCAGGGTAATGGCCCTGTTACTTTCTTTGGTTACCAGCCTGTTGGCCCCTGTAATTGTGGTTTTTCCATTACAGAGGGCTGCGAGCGCCACCAAAGGAGGGAACAAATCAGGACAATCAGTTGCATCGAACTCAAAAGCACTGAGTTTATTTTTTTTCACCACGATCTTGGTTTTCTCAATTTGAACAGAGGCCCCCGCCAGGGCAAGGGCATTGAGAATTTTCTTGTCAGCCTGGCTGGATTCCGGATTCAGGTTCAGCAGGGATATTTTTCCTCCAATTGCTCCTGCCACAAGCATAAAGGAAGCCCCGCTCCAGTCTCCTTCAATATTATGTAGTGCCGGTTTATATTGTTGTTTCCCCGATATAAGGAATTCATTGTATTGCCTGTTTAAAATGCTTATTCCGCAGTTTTTCAATACTTCCATTGTAAGATCTACATACGGGGTGCTCTTCAGGTTGTCTACGAGCAGGCGGGTTTCACCTGTAACCTGGGGAAATGCAAAAAGCAGCCCGGAAATGATTTGTGATCCTTCACTACCGTCAATTTTGAAAATCCCGTTTTTCAGGGGGCCCTTTATCATAACCGGAAGAAATCCACCAGAGGAAGAAATCTGTACACCCAGATTATACATGGTTTTTTGAAGGGATAGTACAGGCCTGTTCAGCAGGGATTTTTCTCCTGTAATACTGATTTCGCTGTCGGATAATGCAGCGAGGCAGGAAAATATCCTGAAAGAAAGTCCGGATTCACCTGCGCAAAGAGTGTTTTCGGGAAAACGAAAGGATCCTTTGATGATGAGTTTGTTTTTAGCTTCATCAACTATGGCCCCAAAATCCCTGGCCAGGTTCAGGCAGTTTATTACATCTTCACTGTTTCCCGGGTTTACTATTTCAGAAAGCCCATTTGTTAGCGTAGCAGCAATAATTGCGCGCTGTGCATGACTTTTTGAGGGGGGAGCTGCAATGGTTCCGTTAACCGGCGATGGATGAATTACCTGCTTCATGATCCTGCCGTTTCAAAATAATCCAGGAACTCTTCCACCAGCCTGTAATCTGGTTGTCCCGGTGCCGTTTGAAGATCCCCCGGGCCCGCATAGGTAAACGGCGCTCCAAGGGAAGTTGCCGCGACACGGGTAATAAGGCCCTGGGGCCCCATGCCAATAGCAATGATATTTTTAAACTTCCAATACAGGGAAAGCAGGCGCGAAGAATCGTCAGGTGAATTTACCATGCAGGCAATTTTTACAATTCTGGCACCCATGGCAAAACAAGACGAAACGATACCTTCAAGTTCAGCTAAAGCGGGTGTTTCATTAAAATTATGCCATGAAACAATAAGTGTTTTGGCCCTTTCCTGAATCAGCGTATTCAGTGCCTCAATATCGGCCTGGTTTGTTTCAAAGTCCACATCCACAAAAGCAGCACCTGAACGAACTGCCAGTTCGAGTATTTTGCGACTTTCTTCTGCAGTGAATTTTCCAATCCGGCAGGTGGCAACCAGGTATGGGTGAGAGGAGAACAGCAAAGAAATCTCTTCAGACGATAAATTCAGGAGATCCAGCCTGATTTCAGCAAGGGAATAATCCCTGATGTGATTCAATAACTCTTTGAATTCCAGGTTGCCAAGGCTTATGCAAATATCCTTTCGTGTCATTTCAGTGCAAAATCTTTTATTTCGGAAACAGGAACAGCCTCAACCCGGGCATTGCCAATACCATGCATAAAGACAAAATACAGAAAGCCTCCCTCCCTTTTCTTGTCGGTTAGCAGGATGTTGAATGCCAGTGATTTGTCAATTTTGGTTTTGGGAATCAATCCAAATTTTTCGATCAAAGACACAATTCTGTATTTTTCTTCCTCATTCAAAAATCCTTTATGATGGGAAAATTCTGCTGAGAAAACGAGCCCTGCGCCTACCGCTTTTCCATGTGAAATACCGGTAAGTTTTTCAATGGCATGCCCCCAGGTATGGCCAAGATTCAGCAGGCGGCGGATATTTTTTTCCTTCTCATCGGCGCTCACAATACCTGCCTTTATTTCGACCGAGCGTTTTACAATGTATTCAATAAAAGCTTTATCGCATCTTATTTTATTTATATTTTGTTTTTCCAGCCGGGCAAACATTTCAGCATCTTCGATCAGGGCGTGTTTTATAACTTCCGCCATTCCGGTCAAAAATTCCTCATCGGGAAGGGTCTCCAGAAGATGTATGTCGCACACAACAAACTTTGGCTGGTGGAAGGTACCTATGATATTTTTAAAACCATCGAGATTTACACCGTTTTTACCTCCAACACTTGCATCGGTTTGTGCAAGCAGCGAAGTGGCAACAAAACCGAAATCAGCTCCCCGCATAAAAGTGGATGCAACAAATCCGGCTATATCACACACCACTCCTCCTCCAATACCAAGAATAAAAGAATTTCTTTCGGCTCCTTTGTTTAACAACCAGCGGATGATATCTCCAGCCTGGTGAAGGTTTTTTGATTCTTCGCCGGGAGGGATGGAGTAAACCGGGAATGAGTGAAAAACAGCCCCCTGTGAGAGCAATACATTGTCGTCGGTGATGACGAAAACTCCCCGGGCAGGCAAACGACCAGGCAAAGCCTCCTGAATTGAGCCAATCAGAACTTCAGAATCTTTGTTTTCACCCCTGATTAAGATGCGCTGCACAAATGAATTGTTTATCGGGATAAAATTAAGAGTAAAAATTTAATTCCTGGCCTGAAACAAAAATGGGGCTGTCTCAAAAATAGCATTTTGCAATGATTTGTCATACTGACCCGCAACTGCGGGGGAAGCATCACGTCTTTAACTATTTAGATTATTCGCTATCGCTCATCCCGGTAGCTATCGGGATGACAAGAGACTGTGCTTTTGAGACAGGCTTTTTACAGGTAAAAATCAGGTAAAATCAATGCGGTTTGTAATTCGGGTCATCCGGCTTTTTGCAGCAGGCTTCCAGCTTTTCATAGGCTTTTTTGTCGGCCTCAATATCATCGGCGTCATAACCGATTTTGCTTATCGCTTTACGGATTTTATCGGGATTTGTGCGACGCTGATCATATTCCACGGTCACAATTTTGGTTTTCATGTGGAGAACCGACTTTCTGACTCCTCTTTCAAAGGTCAGGGTCTTCTCAATAGCATCTTTACACATGCCACACTGTGCCGAGGTTTGAATTTTGATTTCCTTCACATTCAAATTCTGACCCAAAAGGAAAAAGGAGGGCAGAACCAAAATAAAAAGGCTGATAAACACTTTTTTCATCTGCATAAAAATTTTATATTATTAATTACAAGCGTGTTACATCTTATCGTTTAATACTCTTTAACAAACGGATGACTAACTGGCGGCGGGCAGGGAACTCCCATGTTGTTGATTTTATTATCATTGTGTTTTCCTAAACATGGGTGTTTCATATCTGTAAAATTTTGTTTACACATTATTTAATGGTATAGCGGATACCCAGGTAAAATTTTCTGCCAAGAATCGGGCCCCACACAAAGGATGTATCAAAATAATTGCCAAAAGGTTCATCGGAAGCAATTATAGGGTGTTTCTGAACGAAGTTTGTCAGGTTTTCCCCTCCGAAATACACATCAAGGTTTCTGAACTTCCTTTGAATCTGGGCGTGCAGTATGTAATGGGGGTCTGAATGACCTGGTCGCTGATATGCAAGAGGATTCATGGAGGTATCCGGCAGGCGGCTTTTTCCCACAAACTGGTTGGTCATGTCAAATTTCCATTTATCAAAACGGGTTGCATAGGACAAAACAAGCAGCCCTTTGTGTTTATTAACAAAAGGAGCCTCCCGGAGTTCATTGTTTATGGTAATTTTTACATTGTTGTACCGGAATGCACCCAGCATCTCAAAGCCTTCAAACGGTTGAATAGTAATATCGGTCTGAAACGAATTGGAATATGATTTTCCTTGCAGGTTGTAGAAGTAAGCAAAACCGGCATCCCTGTCCATGTCAACAATCACACGGTTTTCAAAATTGGTTCGATAATAATCTGCTGTTATGGTAATGCTTCTGTTTTCCTCAAGGGGAATTGTTTGGGCGATGTTTAATCCGGCATTCCAGGCGCTCTCTATTTTAAAATCCTCTTCAAAAACCAGGCTTCGCGAACTTGCAAGTATTCCCACGTTCTCGGCAAACACATTGGCTGCGCGAAAACCTCTTCCAACAGAGCCTCTTAAAACAGTGTTTTCAGCAAGGTTCCACTTCAGGTGGGTACGGGGAGTAACAAAGGTTCCATAAAGAGAATTTTGGTCGGCCCTCAAACCAAGAATTAAAGTGAAATTCTCATCATGCGATGAATAGGTATATTGACCAAAAACACCGGGGACAGATTCTGTCCTTGATAAATCAAAGATTCTGAACACTTCGGAATAATTGTCGAACAGGAAACTTACACCCGCATTGATTTTATGGTGCCCGTGATCATCCAGGGCTGTCTGGAAAACCAGGTTGGAATAAAAACTGTTTTGTTTGCCCAGGTAATCGTTTATCCCAAAGAAGGCATCATTTTCATGCATGGTGTAGGAGAGAAGCAAGCCAAGGCTGGAATTGGGATTTCTCTTGAAATAGAAACCGTTTTTTGCAAACACATTCAAGCGGGTGGTTTCAATGCCAATGCCGTAAAATATTGTGGTACCGCGATGAATATCCCTGTCGAAGTCCATCTCTCCACCATGGCGGTTTTCCTTCATGTAGCCAACGCCAAACTGGGAATGGCCACTTCCTTCCACCTCATAATCCCAGCGATTGACAAAATTCAGCTGCCCGCCTGTAGGCATATCCACAAAGTTGTCCATGTTGTGGTCCAGGGCATTGACCTGGGTGGACCCGTGAGCCAGTATCATGGAGCTCCATTTATCATTCAGCTTAACTGCCGATGTGAGATTTACCTCGTAGCGACCCTCGTTGTTGCTGAAGAGGTTCAGAAACATTGGCTCGGAACTTCGCGGTTTTTTGTATTCCACGTTGATTTGTCCCGTTGTGGATTCGTAACCGTTTGTTACAGATGAGGTGCCTTTGGAGATTTGTATGGACTCCATCCAGCTGCCGGGGATGTAGGTCAAACCATATGTAGAAGCCAGCCCCCTCAGGGTAGGAATGTTTTCAAACATTAATTGGCTGTAAACCCCCGAAAGCCCTAGCATCTGAATGCGCTTTGCACCAGAAACCGCATCGGAAAAACCCACGTCAACCGTTGCACTGTTCTCAAAACTTTCTGAAAGGTTACAGCAGGCAAGGCTTTGAAGCCCGGTAATGGTTATGATTTCCGTTTTCAAAGGTTCAATCTGTGAAATAAAACTGCCGCCCATGCGCCTTCTGATGGTCACCTCTTCCAGTTGAACTGTTTCTTTCAGAATGATTTCAATCTGGGTAAGGTCCTTGTGGATTTTTACCGTATCGGGTGAGTAACCTATGTAACTCACAACCAGTAAAAACTCTTCTCCGTAATGAGGTTTATGAATAATAAAATTGCCGTTTTCGTCGGCTGTGACACCAGTGGTTGTTTCTGCCCAGTGAAGATTTGCAAAAGGCAGTCCAACCAGTTGCGTTTTTCCGTTTTCTTCGGCAAGGCCTTTCACTGTGCCATGAAGGTTGTGCTCTGGCCCCATGCCGAAAAGGGTAAGGGAAAAATAGAAAGCAAAGAATACTGTTGTAATTATTTTATAATGGTACATGATTTCCAGGTTTTAAAATGAAAAAATAAATGCAATGATTGTAAAATCACCGATTTATCATAACAAAAAAACCTGGTGTAAAAGGAGAATTTGCTTCCCTGAGAATTTGGGTGGAGGAACTGTAAATCTGAAAATTCCGGGTTTTTCCAAAGGGAAAAAAGTAACCGGTGAAAAAAGGGAATTAACAGCCAGCAGTTCTGCAGAAATTTCCGGGATATTGGATTTGTAATAAAGAGGCAGACCCCGGAAAGCCATCAAATCCTCCTCACAGCATTTATGGCTGAGTTCAGCAGAAGGTTTTTGTTTTTCCTGATTGGTTTGGTCCTGGCAGCAGGAATCGTCCTCCTGGTGAATGGTATGATCGGGATGATGGCAGCAGTTTTCTGTATGCCCTCTCCTGGAGGGCACATCAAAATGTTCAGAGGTAAAACAATGATGCACGATAAAGGAAAAACTGCTTGCCCCAAAGATTACAGCAAGCCCCAACAAAAAAATCAAGAGGTATTTTACTGGTTTTTCCATTGGGCACAAATATAATTTAAAATTTTTCTAAATAAAAGAAAATACCCCCAATGGAGGCACTTTCCTGTTAAAAAATCTAAAAAAGAACCCAAATAATTCTGGTTAATTAATATTATAATCTCCCATATCCACATTGTTTCTGTATTCTCCCAGAAGGTGCTGTGCAAAGTAGTACCACACCATACGGTCGAAATACTGCTGCATATTTCCAAAACCATGCCTCTGGCCGGGCATTATCATCATATCAAACCGCTTGTTGGCTTTGATAAGGGCCTCCACCACCCTGAGTGTTCCTGCAGGATGCACATTGTTGTCCATATCGCCGGTGACCAGCAGCAAATGACCTTTCAGGTTTTTGGCAATCGACTGGTTGTCAGGTATCCTGGACTCAAATTTTACAATGGTATCCACTACTTCCTTCATTTCACCGGTTTCTTTATCCTTCACCTTTCTTTTGGTCGTACTGGTAACTTCTTTTACTCCATGGTGCACTTCGCTCCACCATATATTGTAAATGTTGTTATCGTGGTTCCCAGCCGAGGAAACGGCTACCTTGTAAAAGTCGGGATAAACAAACATGGCAGCGGTAGACATGAACCCTCCGCCTGAGTGGCCATAAATACCCACCCTATTGATGTCGATAAAGGAATGCCTTGCTGCCAGTTGTTCAAGTGCCTTTTTATTGTCTTCCAGAGGGTAATCCCTGAGATTGCCGTATCCAAAGTTGTGGTAATATTTGGATCGTTGCGGGCTTCCTCCCCGTTGGCCCACCGCAACCACAATAAAGCCCACCTGGGCTAGTGCAATGGTTCTGCCCTGTGCACCTGTTATGGTAAAAGCTTTAGGCACGGGTTCGGTTTGGGGGCCGGGATACACATAGGTGATAATCGGGTATTTCTTGTTTGGATCAAAATCAAAGGGTTTCCACATAACACCATACAAATCAGTGACTCCGTCACCTGCTTTTACAATAAATGTTTCGGGCATTTTCCAGCCGGCTTCCTCCAGCCTGGAGATATTGGCCCTTTCCAGCTCCATGATCACCCGGCCGTTGTTGTCACGCAGAACCGAAACAGGAGGCATATCGACCTTTGAGTAGTTGCTTACAAAGTATTTGGAGGATTCCGACATAGAAAAAGAATGCGTTGCATTTTCGGGTGTTAGCCGCACCATGTTCCTTCCTTCAAAATCGGTTTTGTAGTGCATGGTGTAGTAAGGGTCGATGCCTTTTTCCCTGCCAAAGGCTTCAAAATAGAGGGTTCTTCCAAGGGTATCAATATGCTGAATGCTTCCGACATAAAAAGCCCCGCGGGTGATTTGCCTTTTCAGGTTGCCGTTGCCGTCATACAGGTAAAGGTGGCCCCATCCATCCCTTTCAGACCACCAGATAAGTTCACTTCCTTCGTTAATTACAGCGAGTTGCGCGTAGCGGGTGTTGAAATACGGCTTGCTTTCCTCAGAGATCAGTACGCGGAGTTCGCCCGTGTGGGTATTTACCTCGCACAAATCAATTTTACTCCATGTCCTGTCGCGCCTGATAAAATATAACTTATCGGATTTCTGCCCGGTAAAGAAACCCCCTCCTGAGCCAAAATAGGTACCCCCCAGTGCCTGGTCCTTCCATTTGGAGGTATGAATGTTTAACCTGCCGCTGCTGGCCACATCAAAAATGATGAGCTCATCCTGGCCCACATTTTCCTCTCCCGGCATGGCGTATTTATAAATTTCCAGTTCCGGCCTTGGCCTTTTCAGGGAGTTAATTACCCATAGCTCTCCCACCTTCCGGTTATCGGTTCGTTTTACATATAGTTTTTTTGAATCTTTAAACCACATGGCCCTTGCCCGAATCCTTTTATTCGTTGTATCTCCCTCGGCAAAAGCGTAACTGTACCATCTCTCCCCGTCCTCGGTGAGTTGAATCTCCACACTGTCGGGGTCATTTGCCTTCATCAGGTAAAGATTGTGCTGTTTCGCAAATACTATGTAGGTACTGTCAGGCGAATAACTTTTCCAGGGAGCCCTGAGCGTGTCTTTTTGCACAGAGTCTTTTTTTGCCAGCGTTTTTCTCACCATGTCAAATTCAAAATTGATGCTGTCCACTTCGAACTTCAGAATCCTGTTGTCATCTGTAAACTTCAGGTTTCTGAGTGGAAGATCGAGTGAATTATACGGTTTATTTGTGAGCCTTGTAAGCTGCATGGCCATGTCTTCGTTGTCAAACAGGGACGCCCTGCTTCTTTTGTTTGCATCCACGAGAACAAATCTTCTTCCGTTCTGGTTTTTATAGGTGTACCAGAACAAATCGGTTTTTTTCAGCCATTCACCGCGAACAGATATGTCTCCTGCCATTTCAACCAATTTCTCGGTTGAAAATCTTTCGGCCATTTCAAAATTGGCTCTTTGCGAATACAACCCCAGGGAAAAAGAGGCAATAAATGCAAGCAAGAAAACTCTTTTCATGAATAGAACTTTAATTAAATCAATAATACAGTTAAGGCTAAAGAAAAAAGATTTTCTTCAGAAATAAAAAAGATACCATTGGATTTGTGTTAAAATTCGTTAAAGGGTTTGCATGTTTTGCAACAGTGCCGAGGCAATTATCATATCCTGCTGCGTTGTGATTTTGATATTCTCCCGATTTCCGGGAACCAGGTGGATTTTTTCTCCCATGCTTTCCACCACCGAGGCATCATCGGTAAAGGCTTCTTTATAATCCTGCAGGTATGCCCTCAGTATTTGTTCTGCCCTGAAAACCTGTGGGGTTTGAACGAGTTTTACATCGGCACGGGGAAGGGGCTGATTGCCCTCGTTTGTTAAAAATCTCACCGACTCATTCACCTCGATTGCCGGTATGGCATTTCCGGTGAGGGCTGCTGTGTCGAAACAGGACTGTATCACCGGTTGGCTCACCAGGGGCCGCACCCCGTCGTGAATGGCGATGAATGAATCTGTATTTAAAATTTCGGCAAGCCCGTTTTTTACCGAATCAAACCTGGTTTTTCCTCCCGGAACGATTTTGTATTCAAGTTGAAAGTTGAACTGAAGGCATAATTTCTTCCATTCCTCCATGTGCTCCATGGGCAGGACAAGAATTATATGAATGTTGTTTTCAAAATTGAAGAACGCCACCATAGTTCTCATCAATACTGGCAAACCGTTCAAAAGGTGGAACTGCTTGGGAATGTCAGACTGCATTCTTTGGCCTGAACCCCCGGCAACGATGATTACATATTTGATCATTCGGTAAAAATTAGAATGAAAGAATAAAGGTAAGTCTTTTGGGTCTTTTTAAAAACGATCCCGGGATTATGTCTGTCTGATAATATAAAAAAGAGCAGCCTGCCGCTGCTCCTTTGTTTTGCATCTATCCTTCAACGGGTGGGAAGTGTGGAGTTTTGGCAGGCTGTGTATATAGAGAGTGGAATTAGTATCTTACAATCTGACTTCTTCTAACAACTTCTATTTCCGGTCTGTCATCATACATTGCAATGACTCCTGTTACTATGATGTACTGTCCGTTGAAGAACCACTCTGGTCTGTTACTAAACCTGCGGGCTTCCCTTCTTGAGATGACCACGCTAAAGTCGTGGTAAGGGTAGGGTGCCCCAAAGTACAGGTAGTAAAGGTCAGTTTCGGGGGCGTAGTATACTTCATGAACCCTGCCGTAAACGCTTCTGAACCGTCCCACATGGTATCCTGCATCGTAAGCAGGTATGGAAAGAACTCTTGCTCCGTAGTGGTAATCCCAGTGATTGTAGAAGGGGTAGATTGCCCTGTATTCGCGATACAATCCGTGTGTCCAGTAAATCTCTACGGTGATAGGAGCCCTGTACACATAGTTTACCCTTCGGATTTCAACTGGTGCGGGTGAAGGAATGTGCCTGTATACCCTTACTTCTCTTGTCCGCATATGCCCTGGGTAACTGTGCCTGTAAACATAGGTTGTGGTTCCGTGTGAACTGTTTACGGCTGTACCATTACTTATGCCTGGAGTGGTTGTGCCGGATGAATGGTTCACTGAACTGCCCGAATTTGAAGGAGCATTGTTTCTGCCTGCATTGCTGTTGGAAACAGTTCTGCCCGGAGCAGATTCCCTTCGGCTGTTGCCGGACTGATTGACTGCACTGCCAGACCTGGAAGGAGTATTCTGGTTTCTCCCGGAAGACTGGTTGACTGCATTCCCCGATCCGGATGGTGCAGATTCCCGCCTGCCGTTAGATTGGTTAACAGCATTTCCTTTAGGTGCTGTTGATTCAGTGCGCGGCGACCTGCTGTTCACCATTCTTGCAGGTTCCTTTTTGGTGCTTTCAGAGGACTTTACTTCTTTCCTCTCCGACTCCCTTGAACCAGCCTGGCCCCTTGTGCTTCCCCTTGACTGTGAAATTGCGGGGAGGGCCAGTAACACCATTGCTGAAAGTAATATAAATCTTTTCATGGCTGCGGTTTTAAATGAAACTTACTAATGCTGTTGCAAAAAGTTTGCCAAACTATTCAGACGCGTATTACTGAACTGACAAACAGACAATTAAAAGATGCGTGTTTTATAATATTCAACAATAATTCCTCCTATACGGGTAAGATTATCAGGGAAGAATACCCATCTTTACAAAAAAAATCATGGAAGCAGCAATAATACTTGATTATCTGAAACTACTCAGGGAAAACAACAACCGCGGCTGGTTTCAGGCCAATAAGCCCCGTTATTCCAATGCAAGGAATGGCTTTGAAAAAGTTGTGAGCACGCTGATAAAAGGAGTTTATTCCTTTGATAAGAATATTGGGTTCCTTGAGCCAAAGGACTGTATATTCAGGATAAACCGCGATGTTCGGTTTTCGGTTGATAAGTCGCCTTACAAAACCAATTTTGGCACATTTATAGCCAAAGGAGGCAAAAACGGAGGCAGGGCTGGCTATTACCTTCACCTGGAGCCGGGAGAATGTTTTGTTTCGGGAGGGATATATATGCCTGATGCTGCAACACTAAAGGCTATTCGATCTGAAATTCATTATGATCCCGAGGGCTTCCTGGAAGTAATTAATCATACTCAATTCATAAAGACTTTTGGAGAATTATCTGCGGAGGACAAATTAAAGAAAGGACCAAAAGATTTTCCGGCGGACTTTGTGTACATGGATTTGCTGAAGTACCGGTCTTATTTTGTAATCAAAATGTTTCCTGATAAGGAGGTTACTGCAAAAGGATTCCTTGAAATGGCTATTCGCAACTTTGAAATAATTCAGCCATTGGTTACATACCTGAACAATGCCATTGAGAATTCAGAAAAGGGGTAGTTTCCGGTTTTTTGTAAAATGAACTGGTCTGAAAATTATGAATCTTGTCAATCTGAACGTATCGGAGAGTCTTTATATAAAAATAAATGCTTCCCCTGAGAGTGTCAGGGGAAGCATAAAAAAATCTGAAACGGCTTATTCTGTCTTCAATAATTGAAGATCAATCCTCAATGGCATACAGGAATCGCTTGATACTTTTTTTCGGGGTTTTTTCAAATTCCTCAGGATGTAGCTTAACAGCAGAAACACCCATGTAGGCAGGCATTTCATTATTCAGTTGCCTCCTTTTCTCATCCAGAATTTTAATCAGTTCGGCTTCGCTGACACCCTGCTTATCCAGTGACTCATAATCGGGATAAACAAGGGCGACCATTTTCCCGTTTTTTTCCACCACAACCGATTCCATGACAAACTCCATGTTATTGTATTTAGCCTCAATTTCCTCGGGGTAAATATTTTGCCCAGAGGGTCCCAGTATCATGCTCTTGCTTCTTCCCTTTATGAAAATAAAATTCTCCTTATCAATCAGTCCAAGGTCTCCCGTGTGCAGCCAGCCTTCTTCATCAAGTGCTTGTTTGGTGGCCTCCTCGTTTTTGTAATAACCATACATTACATTTTCGCCACGCACCATAATTTCACCTACCTCCCTGTAAGGATCGGGGGAATCAATTTTCACTTCCATGTTATCAACCAGTTTGCCAGCCGAACCCAGTTTGGTTTTATCCCAGTTGGCATAACTGATCAGGGGTCCGCATTCGGTCATTCCATAACCAATGGAGAAGGGGAACCTGATTTTGTTGAAGAACAATTCCACATCCTTGTTCAGGGCAGCACCTCCAATTACCACCTCGTGGAAGTTTCCGCCAAACACATCCACCAGCTTTTGGCGTATCTTTTTGAGAATAACACTGTTCAAACCGGGAATACCCAGTATGGCTTTCATGTGGGGTTTTGATATTACCGGAAGTAATTGCTTTTTATAAATTTTTTCAATTACCAGGGGTACAGACAATACCAGTCGTGGCCGAATTTCCTTGAAAGCCTGCAAAATAATCTGCGGGGATGGTGTTTTGGTGAGGAAGGTAATATGACAGCCCAGGGTAAATGGCCATAAAAACTCAAAAGCACAGCCATAGGCATGAGCAAGGGGCAGAAAGGAAACAATTGCATCGCCCGGCTGAAGGGGCATGTTATTGTTTGCATAAACAACATTTGCTATAAGACTGTTGTGCGGAATCATCACTCCTTTTGAAAAACCGGTGGTTCCGCTGGTATAACTGATTACAGCAAGTGAGTCATTTTTTACTTCAGGAAACTTTATAGACTCAGGAGTAAATGGATCTCCAAATTTTTCTTTGAATATTTTGCCCAGATTTTTGATTAACTCAACAACCCTTTCAGGTTTTTTCCTGCCAATGAGAGAAAAATCAGCCAGGGAAATGGTACCCCTGATTTTTTCCATCTTGCTTTCATCCAGGGCATCATACAAAAAATCGGCGGCAAAAAGCAAGACCGAATCCGAGTGGTTCACAATATGATGCACATCATTGGGCTTGAAATCTGGTAATATAGGCACAGTAACTGCGCCATATGTAATAGTGGCAAGGTAGGCAACTCCCCAGTGCGTTGCATTTTTTCCAAAAAGCGCTACCTTGTCTCCCGGTTTCACCCCGAAGGCCTCAAATACCAGGTGTAATTTGCCGATTCGTTCCGCCACATCGGCATAGGTCATGTTTTCGCCCTTATAATCGGCAAAAGCATTCAATGACCAGTTTTTCTTGATACTGTTCTCAATAAACTCAACAAAATTTTCTTTCATCATGGTTCAAAGTTTTTGGTTTCTACAAAGGTAAGACCAAAATTTACCTTGCAGAAACAACAATAAACTTTTTTCACATGCTTTAGAACAAATTTTCAGGAAGCCTCAAAAAAGGCTGCTTTTCCCGGGTACCAGTATTTTTCCCTGGCAACATCTTCTGCAAAAAGAAAGTAACTCACCAAAGCCTCTGAACAAAGCTTACCCGAGTAGTCATATATCCAGGTTTCTATTTCAGCTATGCGCGGGGTTTGGTTTTTCAGCCTTGCCTTGATTAAAAGCTCTCCCTGGTTTACATAAACGGGTTTGCGGTATTTCACATTCATAGACGAAGTAACCCCGGCAGTATTGAGTTTCACATACACAAGCCAACTTGCAATCTCATCCATTAAGGTAGCCTGTATGCCTCCGTGTAGCACATTCACATAACCCTGTAAATGATTTGCAGGGTTCCAGCGGGAAACGATTTCTTCTCCCTCCACGGCAAATGTCATTTTCAATCCATTATGATTGTCGGGACAGCAGGCATAACAGAAGTAATCTTTATGGCCGGCGAAAGGATTGCGTATTTTTTTCATCATAACAAAATTATTTTTACAAGGAATGATGGAACACCCATGTTGCTGATTTTGTTATCATTGTGTTTGTGTTTTTCTAAACATGGGTGTTTCATCCGCACAAAATATTTATATTATTAATTACCAATACATTACCTTCTAGCTTTTAACAGTCATTATCGAGCGGATGCCTGCCTGACGGCAGACAGGGAACACCCATTTTTTGTTCATTGGTGTTTGTGCTAGCTTCCTTACATGGGTGTTTCATGGGACGAAAGGATGATTGACGGTTCAAAAATAACATTTGCCACACAAATTTATCGATTCCGGAACCAGACAGATGATATTTTTT
Source organism: Bacteroidota bacterium (assembly GCA_037446695.1). Classification (GTDB taxonomy): domain Bacteria; phylum Bacteroidota; class Bacteroidia; order Bacteroidales; family PUMT01; genus JBBIHY01. Next base: position 29,734 of record JBBIHY010000008.1, on the reverse strand, counting down.
AAAGGCAGCCAAATAGAGGAATGGGGTTAATTTTGAGGAAGTTATGGAATTAAATTGTATATTCGTTGAAACTAACACCCATAATCAGACGACCATGAAGAATATTATTGTTCCCATTGATTTCTCGGAAGAATCCCTGAACGGACTGGAACTTGCCATTGTTTTATCAGGTAAAAGCCGTGGGAATGTTCAAATGGTTTATGTCCAGAAGAAAAGCAGTGATTTTTTTCCCGGATCTACGGAAGAAGAATATCGCTGGGCAAAACAGAATTTTGAACAATTGCTTTCCAGGTACGAACATAAACTGGCCACACCAGCAAAACTGTCCTACATTATAAAGCAGGGAAAGGTATTTATGGAAGTTGTGAACCAGGCAAATGCTTTTGAACGGTCGGTAATAGTTGCCTCAACACATGGAGGATCAGGATTTGAAGAATTTTTTATTGGCAGCAATGCTTTTAAAATAGTAACAGCATCCAATCAACCGGTATTTACGATCAGACACGGAGTTGTACCCAAATCATTCAGGAAAATACTTCTGCCAATTGATACGAATTCCGACACCAGGCAAAAAGTTCCTTTAACTGCAGAAATGGCTAAGTATTTTGACTCCGAGGTACACATTGTGACCGTATCCACTTTTTCGAGCGAGGATATCAGGAAAAAACTCCTGTTGTGGTCGGGACAGGTGGCAGATTATGTGAAAGAAAGGAGGCTCAAAACTGAAGTAGTACACCTTGTAGGAGAAGACTTAGCTGGTATGGTTCTGGATTACAGCCGCAAGAAACAGGTGGATTTAATTTCCATTACATCAGAGCAGGGACAGGGAGTAAAGGGATTTATGCTGGGCACCTACGCGCAAAGAATCTTAAATTCCGCAGAGATGCCGGTATTATGTGTTTCACCAAGGGACATTTATGTGAAAACAGGATTCAGAACAACGGGAGGATGATGAATTTAAAATTCCCGCGCTAACGATTCACTTTCCCGATTTTCATTTCAACGGAGGAGACTTTTCCTTCCAGTCTGCCCGGTTTGCCTTTCCTTATATCCATTTTCAATGAGGAATACACTCTCTGAGAATGAGGCTCAAGAATGCTATATGATTTTTTAACAATATCAAGGGCCTCGTCCACAGTTTCGGTTTCAATTATGGTTCCCATGGCGGTGAGTTTGTAATCCACACCTGAGTTTCTGATCATATCAATTACCCGGCTGACATAATCACTTACACTTCCTCCCTTGTCGGTTGGAAACATAGAAAATTCAAGTAAAACAGACATAATAATAAGTATTTAATTATTCGGAATTTCCCAGGCATGTTCAAGTTCCCAGGCTGCCCGTACTGTAACCGGCTCGGCATGCATAATTATCCTTTCCGGCTGAATACCAAGAAGATAATTACCTGTATCCCACCTGCCGTTTTTGTTGCCGTCCAAAATGGCCCTGAGCCTATATAGCTGAGGCCTGAGGTATTTATACTCAATTTTAGAATCATTTGAAATAAAATGTTCTGCAAGCAGATTATCCTTTTCGTCCAGCAATTGAATGATGAGGTGGTCATTTACATTTTTCAAGTCCAGGATCAGGCTGCCATAGTTTATTTCTTTCTGGGATTTGAATTCAATCAAAACAGAATCGCTCAAGTTTCCGTAACTATCTTTGAAAGCCGCAGGGTGTAATTCCAGGCGAAATTCGCTGTCCTGCTCCAGGATGGCATCCAGTTGAAATCTTCGTAAATAGTTTGGATGTTGTGTAATCCTGAAATCCAGAGGTTCGGGAACAGAGTCAATGATATTGAAAAGGAAAATTTTGGAAGTGTCAATCTCTTTAACCGGCGAGGCAGCAAGGAAGGATATTTTTTTACCCAAATCAACCACCTCCCTGTTTCTTATGTTAAGAGAAATTATCTGAGCAGCAGCATCAGTAGTACGCCCTCTTTGAGGTGGGCCTTCCCGTGGAGCCATGAAAGTGAAACGCAGGGTGTCGGTAAGCAGCAAAACGGTATCCGGCCTGGGGTCTGTGAATTTTACTTCAAGCTGTATGGTATCCATTTGCAAAACCAGGCTATCCGTTATCCACACGATTACTGAATCATTCTTTGGTGAGGTTTCCAGAATTTTCCATGGTAAATCTGTGGGAAAACCAAGGGGGGTTAGTTGAGGTTTTTCACCGTAAGCCCGGTTAAAAGTAAAGAAAAGTCTGTTTCTTGCAGGGCGGGTTGCCGAGGATATATACTGTTTGGCAATATCTTCGGTGAACAGAGGCAAAAGCAATTCTTTCCCGAATGAAGATTCTTTGGTTTCGTTAACCGGAGAAAATAACTGAATGGACAACTTGTCCCCTTCTTCGTCAACATGGTCATGTTCAGAATCGTGGTCATGATCGTGCACTTCCTTTATGGAATCATTATCAGTTTTAGGAGTTTTCAGGTATTCAAATCCGGTTGGGAAAATCAGGGTGTCTAAAAAAGCAATGGCCTCGCTGCCGGGGCGATCATACAGGTAATTGTTGTTAATATCCTTTAATGCAAAAAATTTAAATGTGTCGTTCCTCAGGTGACGCAACTTAAAATATCCTTCCTTATCTGTTCTGGTGACATAAAGGGGGATTTCCTTCATGGGAACCGAGTCGTAATGATTCGGGTACAGCATCACGGTTATGTTCTCCTCGGGCTTCTTTTCAAATGCACTTACAACTCTTCCTTCTATGGTCATAGAATCAATGGTGGGACCGGTGGAAAAAACAAACTGAAAGTTTCTAAAGGGGTTTCCCTCATTCAGATCAACTATTGCATTTCCAAAATTCAAGGAGTAGGTTGTATTTTCTTCCAGTACCGGTTTCAGATTAACAGTTAAAGCCCTTCCGCGCTGGCGGATTTCGGGGCGTTCTTCCTGAGGTGGAGAAATAAGAAATTGCTGCTGCAGGTCCCTCAGTTCAATGTATTCATCAAAAGTAATGGTAATATTTGATGGAGAAACATTTGTTGAATAGAGAGGCGGATTGCTGCTTACTATCCTGGGCGGAATGGTATCGCGTGGGCCTCCGGTAGGAGGGACAATGTTGGCACAACGGTGAAAAAAGGAGGAGATAAAAACGGCAAATATGAAACCAGAAGGAAGAATCCTGATAATTCGGGGGTAAATATTTTTGAAACTAAAATTCATGCATGCAAACATACTAATTATCACACTCAGGAACGAAAGGGTGCAGAAACTTAATGTAAAATAAACGAATAAATCCTCATGAATTCGATATTCTTTTATAATTTCGGCAAAAAAATAATACCATGCTCCTGAATTACATCAACTGGAATGTAGATCCTGAAATTTTCAGAATCGGAAGTATTGCTGTCCGCTGGTACGGCCTGTTGTTTGCTTCGGCATTTTTCTTTGGGTATTTGATTTTAATGAAGTTCTTTAAACTGGAGAATATTAAGGCCGAACTACTCGACAAACTTTTGATTTATGCCGCCCTTGGAACAGTTATTGGCGCCAGGCTGGGTCACTGTTTGTTTTACGAGCCTGAATACTACCTGAGCAACCCGATTGAGATATTCAAAATCTGGAGAGGGGGCCTTGCAAGTCATGGTGCAGCCATAGGCATTCCCATAGCCCTTTACCTGTTTGCCAAAAAATACAGAATGCGCTACTTCTGGCTTATCGACAGGGCAGTAATTGTTGTTGCGCTTGGAAGCATGTTCATAAGACTGGGAAACCTTATGAACAGTGAAATATATGGTGTGGAAACTTCTTTACCATGGGGGTTTATATTTATTAGTGACGGGCAAACAGTTCCCAAACACCCCACTCAAATCTATGAAGCCCTTTCTTACCTGGTGATTTTTATTCTGCTGTATATTTGGTACTGGAGGAAAAAAGGCGTATTGAAGGAAGGCGTTTTATTAAGTGTGTTCCTGATAATGCTGTTTACCGTAAGATTTTTTATTGAGTTTGTGAAGGAGGTACAGGTTGACTTTGAAAAGGGCATGGCACTGAACATGGGGCAATTGTTAAGTATCCCCTTTATATTAATTGGGATCGGTTTTCTGGTATACTTTCTTAAAAAACCTCAACCCGCTATCAGGGGGAAATAACCGAAGGATAAGTCAGCATAATTAAACCATTACCAAAGTATTGGTTTACAAACACTTTATGTGCTATTTTTGCAGTGCATGAATTCATAAACTTATACCCGTATGTTTTTAAAAGTTTTGAAACTCTCTGCTTTTTTTCTCCATACAATAATTTTCACGGGGTTTTCGCAGGTAAGCAAACCTTTGGTATTAACTCTTGAGGAGGCCATTTTAAAAATGAAATCCAATCATCCTGCTGTTGTAAACAGCTGGCTTGAACTGGAATATATTGGAGCGAACAAACTGGGGTGGATGTCAAAAGAACCAATGACCCTTGAATTTTTTTATGGAAACACCAGCGATACCGAAAACAACTATTTGTTTGAGTCTCAGGTTCCGCTAGGTTCTGTTCCTGCCATATTGAGGTATCGGCGGTTTCATAACCAGGAAATCAGTACAGGGAAATCTATGCATGCATCGACAATTAATGAAATGACACGGGAGCTCAAGGCCGTGTATTATGAATGGCTATTTGCAGATAAAAGAAGAAAGGTGCTTGAGGAATTCATTGGGTTTTTCAGACAATATCCAAGGCAGGCGGATACTTTGCAAAAGCAAAACTTTGCAGACCAAATGAAGTCAATGGAAACGGCGATGATTTTATTTGGTGTTGAGAATGAAATTAAACTTCTTGAGGCCGATATCAGAAAATTGAGGTACAGGGTAAGTGAATTAATTGTTGAAGACGAAGAATGGATGCCGGATCATTCAACAAATGAGATTTTTGTCATTCATTTTCCCTTAGGGAAGGGGGAGGAATTCCCGGGACCGGGCTCGGTGGTTGAAGTATACAGAGAAAAACTAAACCTGGAAAAAGAAAAAGCCGCCATGGACAAGGCCGAATTGTTTCCCTCCCTTGTGCTTGGTAATTTTAATCAAAGCATTGGAGGCACCATGGGTTTCAGAGGAGTTTATGCCGGGCTTCATTTTCCCATTTGGGAATGGATTTCGGGTGAAAGAAAAAGAAGCAGAGCCCTGAGCATAATGCAGGCAAGAAACAATCTGAATTATCATGCCTTTTCATTCAGTAAAAAAATAGATGAGCTGATTAGCGATATGGATGCCCGGCATATTTCACTGCAATACCACTATTCCTATGTGTTGCCTTATGCTTATACACTCAGGGAAAATTCCGTAGACCGTTATTTGAGTTTTGAGATTGAGTTTGATGAATTGTTTGAAAACCTTGACAAGGCAAGGGAACTGGAAATGAAATATCTTGAAACGCTCAATATTTACAACCATTTGGCGATTGAACTGGAGGCGATTATTCAATAGGGGATTTTGAACACTCAAAGCAGGGAACTCATACAAATCATTGCTTATACAATAATTATTATTGTCAATCGTTTTAAAAATCCGGATAAAAATTATATCCGGTATGGGATAAATGCTTTTAAATCAACTATTTTTGTAGAAGTTTTGAATCAACAATAAATAATATTTATTATGGAAAACAATCCCCGCCCCTTTACCCCCGATAACAAACCCGCAGATCAGAAAAAGATTAAAACCCTGACAGTGGTGCTTACTGTTTTTGTTGTTGTCCTGGTAGCATTGATTGTCTTCATGGCCTGGCTGCTTTACGATAAAAAGCAGGAAGCAGATAAACTGGAAGAAGTAACAAATGAAAAATATGAACTCATAGAACAGTTCCAGAATCTGTCAAGGGAATATGAGTACCTGAAGACTGACAATGACAGTATGAACAATTTACTTTCGTTGAAGCAGGAAGAAATTCAGAAGCTGATTACAGAACTCAACCGTACCAGAGCCAATAATGCGGCCGTTATCAATCAGTATAAAAAAGAACTGGGAACTTTGCGCGATGTACTCAAGAGTTATATTGTGCAGGTGGATTCATTGAACCAGGCAAATATTGCATTACGGAAGGAGAACATACAGGCGAGGGAGCGGATTGCCCGTGTTGAAACACAATTGCAGGAAGAGATTAAAATCAAGGAGGACCTCAGTGCAAAAGTGCAGCTTGGCAGCCAGATTATTGCAGAGGGAATTGTTGCCGAGGCAATCAATCAACGTGGCCGCGATGTGAACCGTATTGGCAGGGTGGATAAAATCAAGGTTTGCTTTACTCTGAAAAGAAATGCCATTGCAATGGCAGGTGAAAGAACGGTGTTTTTGAGAATTATCCGCCCCGATAACCTGGTGCTTACCACTTCAGCCGATAATTTGTTTATGGTGGGAAATGAGCCCATGGTTTATTCAGCATCCAGAAACCTGGTTTACGAAAATGTGGATATTGACATTTGCATTTTCTGGACAAATGATGGCAGCCTGATTCCGGGTAACTATAAGGCAGAAATTTATACCGATGGTGCCTTGCTAGGTATAGCCGAGTTTTCCCTGAAATAATATTCCCTGGTGATTTATATAGCCTGCCTGGCTAAAGGGGCAGGCTTTTTTTATTCTATATTCAGCAGAGGCAGGTAATGCCTTATATTATTTATGACAGATAATGATTTTACCGGGGGGGCACCAAAAAATTCTTTCCTGGCGGTATTCAGTATTTCAAGATTGAGAGGATGGTTTTTTGCATGCATCATCCATTTCAGGGCAATAAGGGTTTTCAGAGTGTTTGCCTTTATCCTGATGGTATTATTTGAATAACGGGAAGGGTGTAGGTGGATATAACGATTTTCCTGGCCCATTCTTAGGGTCCAGACCGAGGTATCGGGAACAGGCAGCATCTTATAACCCTCTGGCGGGGAATTGATCCATGTTTTAAAAGAGGTTTTTTCAAAACAGTTTATGTTCGTAAGGCGCTCCTTAACATGCACTGCAATTTCCCGTGGAGAAAAATTTCCCGTATACAAATCCATTTGTGACCGGCCGAGTTGTAATAAAATGGATTTGATTTTATCATTTCCGGCTCCTTTATCCTGCATTAACCCCGACAAATGAAAACGGATAAAATTCAAATGATGCTTCCAGCAGTTGAGCAGGAAGGGTTCAGGGATTGACCATGTTTCGTTTTTTTCGTCTTTCATTTTATTCTACGGGAAATATAAAGGTAATGTCATGAATGGTAATAGCCTAAATATCTGAAGAAATTGGAAATTAATATCTTGGACTTTGGGTTTTACCGGGGAATTACAGAAACGAAAATGAAACACCCATGTTTTTGAAAACACAAGCACAATAATAACAAAATCAGCAACATGGGAGTTCCCTGCCAGCCGGCAGGCAGGCATCCGTTTGTTAAAGAGCATTAAGCGATAAGGTGTAACATACTTGTAATTAATAACAAAAATTTTTTGTACGGATAAAAAAAACCACATTCAGAATAGAAAAAATGGATTGCCCCCCGGAGGAGCATCTGGTGAGAATGAAGCTGAGTGTAAACAGTGGGATTCAAACCCTGAAATTTGGTATTTTGGGCAGGAAAATGGTGGTTTTTCATTCAGGAGAGGGGGGAAATTCTGAAAGCTTTGGATTCTTGGAACCTTGGCTCATCGATTGTTTCATCTGAGGATTCAACTCCCGGACTGGCAGTATCAGGCAACGAATCCAGTATGATTTTTACCTCCAATGATATTTTTATAAACACCGTTGTAATTGTAGCAGGCGCTCTGGTATGATGGCTTGAATCAAGTTATCCCGATTTGATTAATGGGGCAGCAGTTTTTTTAATAGTAGCCAGGGGGGCATACAGGATTCTGTAACTGGCAATGTGGGGGGAAACTATTTCTGCAATAACAGTATCATTATTCAAACAACTGCAGGATTTCGGTGTCAGAGAAAATTCTAAAGGGATTATTGGTATTGATGAAATCCTCTGCCAGTTTTTCCTTTTTTAGCTGCAGAAGAAGAATTTTTTCTTCTACGCTGTCCTTAGTAATAAATTTATAGGAAATCACATTACGGGTCTGTCCTATACGGTGAGCTCTGTTGATGGCCTGCTTTTCCACGGCAGGGTTCCACCACGGATCGAGTATGAATACATAATCGGCGGAAGTCAGGTTGAGACCGGTACCCCCTGCTCTGAGACTGATCAGAAACAGATTTTTTTCGCACGACGACTGAAACTCCTGAATAACCTTTTTTCTTTCTTTTTCACTAACCTCGCCTGTTAGCCATGAATACTGAAGATTGTGTAAATTAAACCAATCTCTGAAAAGGGCCAGATGCCTGACGAACTGGGAAAAAATCAACACTTTATGACCTTCAGCCCTCAGGTTGTCAAGGTATCTGATTATTTCCTCAAATTTACCCGATTTCATGCCGGAACCATCCCCGGTAAGTCCCGGGTGATTTGCAATTAAACGCAGTTGCATCAATCCCTGCAGAATGTCAATTTTAACACCTGCCTGTCCGGGTGTTTCCATTTTTTCAAATATCCGGTTGCGTATTTCCGACTTCCTGCTCTCATACAGGCTTTTTTGTTCCTCAGACATTTCGCAATAATGAATTTTCTCAACCAGATCAGGAAGATCTTTGGCTACCAGCAATTTAGTGCGCCTTAGAATAAATGGCTCTATAAGTTGTTTGAGGCTTTCTTTTTTCGCTTCGTTGTTTTGTTTTTCAACAGGGATCACATATTCATTCCTGAAAAGGTTCAGGCTGCCCAGCAGTCCGGGGTTTAAAAAGGACATCTGTGACCAAAGGTCAACGAGTGAATTTTCTATTGGTGTGCCGGTGAGAACAATCCTGTGACGGGCATTAAGCAGTCTTATGGCCTGGTAAGCTTTCGATTCGGGATTTTTTACAAACTGGCTTTCGTCAAGTATGATGTGATGAAACTGCACCTCTCTTAATAATTCGAGATCGTTGCGAATGATTCCGTAAGTCGCCAGAATTACATCGTAATTGTAAAAACCGTTTTTGTACTGAATACGGTTGGTACCTGTGTGTTTCCAGTACCTTAATCCGGGGGCAAATTTTCTGATTTCACTTTCCCAGTTGTGTACCAGCGAAAGGGGCATGACAACCAGTGAGGTATGAGCCGGAGGCAGATTGTCCCCGGCTCCTCCGAACAGGGTAAACTGGAAATTACTCACTGCACCTTCGGATTTTTTCACCTGGCTTTCTTCCTTGATTTTTAACAGCAGTGCAAGTACTTGTATGGTTTTACCAAGGCCCATATCATCTGCAAGGCAGCCCCCCAGCTGATTGGCGTAGAGAAAATGCAACCAGGAGAACCCCTTCTCCTGGTAGGGTCGAAGTGTGGCGTTTAATCCTGCAGGAAGTGACAGCTTGCTGGATAGTTTCTTTTCTTTCAGGCTTTCAAATACCTTCCTGAACTTTTGATTACCAGAAGAATCCAACTTCTCAACCAGGGCATACTGATGTTTTTGGAGGCGTAGAAAATCTCCCTCTTTTTCACCCAGTTGAAGGGGTTCGCGGTATTTTGCAAACCACTCATGCGGCAGGATTGCAATTTCGCCGGTTGGAAGGGGGTATTCGCGGATTTCATTCAGAAGGTATTTCTTAAGCTGGATTAAAGGAATCATGAATTCTCCAAAATGGGCAAACGCTTTAACATCGAACCAATCGTTCCCTTCCTCAACATGTATGGTTAGTTCTATTCTTCCTTGAAAATAGTTGGTTTCATTCAGGATTGTTATACCGCAGGAATCAATCAGATCATGGTTTTTGTTTATCCATTCCAGCAGAGGGTACATACCTGAAACTTTTGAACTGCCCTCCCTGGGTGTGAACAGGTGTCCAGCAGAATTTACAAGTTTGCCAGCCGATAAAAGAGAACGAATTTCGGCCTCCTCTTCCAGGTCTCTTTCAATCACCACCATTTCAACCTGTTTATCCCATAAAAGATCTACAAACTTTTCTCCAGTGTGATTGGCGGCAATAATTTTACTGCCATAGGTAAAGTAAAGTCCAAACACAGGCTCTCCATCCAGCGATGTTTCAAATTTTAATAGCGGCCTGCATTTTTCTTTTTTGTAATCAATTGCAAATCCGCTGTGCCTTATTTTGTGATCGAGTATTGCATTTTTTACAAATGTTTGGAAGAATTCCTTTTCGGCTCGTTTGGGAACAGAAATAAATTCTTTTCTGAAAAAAGGTTCCAATTTGCTTCCGTCAAAGTTGTCAGGAAAACGGTAAATTGCCTCGTTAAGAATTGCATAGCAAGGCCTGCGTGTAATGAGCAGGGAATTTTCACCAAAAAGATTCACCTCTTTTTCTTTGCAAAGAGCAGAAAGGCAGTACCGTGTTTCTTCCCCGAGCCTTTCAAAATTCATCATCACCTCCACCTTACAGAGTTCAACGAGGAGAGGTTTTTCCTTCAGAATTTCTTTTCTCCCTCCTTTAAAGTATAAGGGAATTCTTTCGGCAGCAAGGATTTCCATACAGGAAATGAGTCTTTTCTCAATAAACGGCCTAATGATTTTACGGAATCTTTCTTCAGAGAGTTCTTTATAAAACTCCCTGGGGGTAATTCTTTTTTTGCTGAACTGTTTAACCAGAAGGTCTTCCCGGTATTCATCGCATTTGGCAAGAGCAAGAAGTTCTTCCCGGCTTGCTTCCGGGAAGAACCCGGTAATATTCCCGCTGTTTACCTTTCTCAATCCGAAAAAAAATTGTCCGTCAGAGTGCACCGATACTACGAAGGGCTCCAGAATTATACCCAGAGCTTCGTGGCTGGTAATGGCAAAAATCAGTTTTTGTGTAGTATTCATTCTGCGGTGGTCAGGTCGTTTTTTTCTTCATCTCTTTTTTTTGCAACATGTTCTGAACCGCAGCCCCTTCTAATTCTCTAAGCGCATCAGAGGCAATCCATTTGGACGGTTTGCTTTCAGTTTTCAGTAACTGCCTGCAAATCACTGTCATTTCCTTGTTCAAAACCAGGCTCCTCTTCCCCACCTGCCTGATTGCCCAGTTCACAGCTTTTTTAACAAAATTTCTTTCGTCCACAGATCCTTCCAGCAGGAGAGGAAAAAAGGGGAAGAATCTGTCATCGGGAGACTTTTTATCACTTACGGCCAAACGGGCAATCATAACAAAACCGGTCCGCTTTTCAATCTCAGGTTCCAGTTGGCACCATTCAGGCACCTTTTCCCAGGCGAAAGATAATTTTTCAAAGAGATTCATACAGGCCTGGTCACATAAATCCCATGAGTTAAAATCCTTCATCCATTTCTCGCATAACTCAGGAGTGGTTTCCTTTTTACCGGCTATCATGGTGGCAAGTATCCTTCCCTCATGATATTTGGTATCCCAAAGCCGGAGGGACAGGGTGTGATTGGTACCAATTTCCCCGGCGAGATTTCTTAATACAGGAATCTTAATACCTAAAGCAAATTCAGGGTTGATGCCATACTTTGCCATAAACGGAACCTGGCTTTTATCACCAATATTTTTTAAAAGGGAGATTAACTCACGTATTTCCATAGGTAAAAAAATTTCTGTTCGGTGCAGGCCGATCCAACAAAGTTAAAAGATTTATTTACAGGCAAAATGTGTTTTAGAATACCCTGATACACTTTCACCGGTAAAAAAAAGGCTTTCGTCGAATTCTTTTCGGCGAAAGAATATGCTGCCAATACTTTTGACAAAAACTAATTCTTTGCGACATGGAACAAATGAAAAAATCAAAGAACCTGGTACTTGGAATATTTCTGATTGCCGTTGGAGCTATTTTCCTCTTGGGAAACATGGAACTGGTTGAACTTCATCCGGCGTTTTTTTCATGGAAGGCTTTTTTAATTGGACTGGGGATCGTTTTGTTTATAACCGACAAGAACAAAAGCTCGGGTATAATTGTTGCTGCAATCGGAACCTATTTTCTTTTGCCCGACATTCTTAATGTTAACCTGAGACAGGGAAGTTTGTTCTGGCCCTTCATATTAATTGTACTGGGACTTATAATTATGTTTTCAGGGAAACAGAAAAATTAAGAAACTTTTAACACTTTTTAAGTTTCCCGGGTTTTTATTTTGATTATTTTCGCGGCATGAATGAAGAAACCAGGAATATTTTGGAACGTGTTTCCCTGTTATATCAGCGTTACGGGATTAAAAGCGTTACTATGGATGATGTATCAAGGGAGTTGGGAATATCCAAAAAAACTCTTTACCAGCTTTTTGCCGATAAGGAAGAGCTTGTTCACAGGGTGATTGACTATATATTTGACACCAGGCGAAACTGCATGAATGAAATTCATGACAAGCAAATGAATGCCATCGATGAATTATTTGAAGTTGCCCGCCAGGTGAACCAAATGCTTAAGGATCACAATCCTTCAACTGAATATGATTTAAAGAAATACTATCCTGCTGCATTTGAAAAGGTGAAGCTTGTGAAACGGAAAGTGATGTTTGATTCGGTTCTGAATAATCTGCAGCGGGGCATTCAACAGGGAATATACCGCAGCGAAATGAATCCCGAAGTGATAGCCAAGCTTCATGTTGCCAGGGTAGAAGGAATGCTGGAGAGTGATGTTTTTACTGTGGAGGAATATACCCGGCTGGATTATTTCCGTGAGATTATGATATATCATATCAGGGGGATTGCGAACGAAAAGGGGATAAAAATTCTGGAAGAAAAGTTAAAAATGAATCAATTATAAATAGTGATAAATGCTTTCAAATCAATTAAATATGTTAAGAAGAAGTTTGTGGATTATTGTATTGTCACAGTTCTTGTTTAATAGCAATACATGGTCTAAGGAGGCTCCTGCAAAAAGTTTTTCACTAATGGAAGCGCAGGAATTTGCCATTGAAAATAATTACGATGTGAAAAATAAAATACTGGATATTGAACTGGCCAGGAAGAGAATTTGGGAAACAACCACGATTGGTTTGCCACAGCTGAGTGGCAGCGGGGCTTACCAGCAATTCCTGGACATCCCCACACAGTTGATTCCCGCTGAATTTTTTGGTGGTGCCCCGGGAACATTTATCCCGGTAAAGTTTGGAACAAAACACAATGCAAATTTTGGCCTTACTGCTTCCATGCTTTTGTTTAATGGGGAATTCTTAGTTGGACTTCAGGCATCGAGAATTTTTTTCGAGCTTTCAAAAAAAGGACTTACACAAACAGAAAATGAAATAAAGGAAATGGTAGCCAAATCCTATTACCTTGTACTTGTTGCCCGGGAAAGCGGAAGGATTCTTTCGCAATCACTCCACAACATGAGGAAAATACAAAGGGAGATGGAAGAAATATTAAAGGCAGGGATGATCGAAAACACCGATGTGGAACAGATTAGGCTGACTGTAGCCAACCTTGAAAACTCAGTCAGGAGTCTTGAAAATCAAACAGAGCTGGCTGAAAGGCTATTAAAATTCCAAATGGGTCTGGATCTGGAAGAGAAAATAGTCCTGTCGGAATCCCTGGATGGAATTCTTCTTGCGAGGTCAATTTCACCCAACCTCACAAAGACATTTGATGTTACATCCAACATTGATTTTCAGTACCTCGAAACTGCTGAAAGCCTTCAAAAAATGAACCTGCGACGTCAGCAGAGTGCATTTTTACCCACTCTTTCGGCTTTTGGCTCTTTTTCAAGAAATGCCTACCGTACAGAGTTTAATTTTTTTGAGAGTGACCAAAAATGGTTTCCAACCAACCTGGTGGGGCTTCAGTTATCAGTTCCCATTTTTTCAAGCGGTATGCGTTTATCCAGGGTAGGCCAGGCCAAAATTGAACTGGAAAAAATTCAGAACACAAAGCAACAGGTGGGGCAGGGCCTTGAACTGGCTTTTGAACAATCGCGCAACAACCTGAAAACAGCCTGGGACAAACTGGAGACTGAAAAGAAAAGCCTGGAACTTTCAGAAAACATTTACAACAAAACAATTATCAAATACAGGGAGGGAATTTCTTCGAGCATGGATTTAACAATGGCTCAAAACCAATATCTTTCAACACAGGGGAATTACCTTTCGGTTATGGTAGAACTTTTAAACGCCAAAGCTGAGCTGGATAAACTTCTGAGTGAAAACTAATTCAACGAATAATAACCGATTAAAATAAGAAAACATGCAAAAAGCAGTCATCATTCTGATTATGGGCGCAGTGATATTTTCCTGCAAACCTGATAACAAGACCCGTCTTGACCAGTTAAAATCCCAGAGAGATAAAATAAACGAACAAATAATGAAACTGGAATCTGAAATCAATGGTTCCAGCAACCTGGCTGAGCCCCGGCTTTACCCTGTTAATATTACTGAAATAGTCCAAACACGGTTTGAGCACTTTATTGAGGTGCAGGGAACTGTGGATTCTGAGAACAACGTAGGAGTACCGGCTGAAATGGGGGGTGTTGTAAAAAGAATTTACGTTCAAAAAGGCGACATGGTTAGAAAGGGTCAGTTACTGGCTGAACTTGATGGCAGTGTATTGGAAAGAAACGTTGAGGCATTGAAAACCAATCTGGAACTTGCCAACACCATGTATGAGAGGCAAAAAAGATTGTGGGAGCAGCAAATTGGCAGTGAGATGCAATACCTGCAGGTTAAAACGCAGAAGGAATCACTTGAGAAGCAAATTGCTGCGCTGAATGAGCAATACAGGATGACCAAAATTATTTCACCTATTTCCGGAACCATTGATGAGATAATGGTTCGCGAAGGGGAAGCTGCCGCACCCGGTTTTCCGGCAATACGGGTTGTCCAGCTTTCCGATCTGAAGGTAAAGGGAGAATTGTCAGAGGTGTATATCACAAGCGTAAAACGCAACGACCCGGTAAACGTGAAGTTACCGGTAATTGGAAAGGAGTTAAACCTAAAGATATCTTCTGTTTCGCAGGTCATTGACCCGAATAACAGAACTTTCAAGCTGGAAATTATTATTCCCGGAAGCGAAAAGGATATTCGCCCCAACATGATTGCTGTGATGGTAATTAACGACTATACTTCGGAAAAGGCCATTGTGGTGCCCCAGAATACTGTGCAGAAAACCGGCACCGAGGACTTTGTTTTTGTTGCCCAAAAGAATGAAAACGACCAATGGGTGGCCCGCAGAAGAGCAGTAACTCCCGGAAGAAGTTTTGCAAACCGTGCCGAGATACTGAGCGGACTGAGGGCAGGAGAGAAAATCATCTCCTTTGGTTTTCAGAACCTGGCTGACGGACAGCTGATATCAGTAGTGAATTAAAGGAACCATAATCGCGGTCAAACAATGAAGACAAGAAATTTCAAGATAACAAATTTTGCGGTTGACAACCTGAAAACCATCTACTTCTTTACTGTAATGATCATCATTGCAGGGATAATGGCCTACAGATCGACACCGAAGGAAATGATGCCCGAAGTGGTTTTCCCTTTCTTTTCCATTACCACCGTTTACCCGGGAACATCGCCCACCGATATGGAAAACCTGGTAACACGGCCCATTGAAAAGCAGTTGAAAAGTGTCAAAGGGGTTAAACAGATTAGCAGCAGTTCCATGCAGGACTTCTCCATGATTTTTGTGGAGTTTGAAACCAATGTGGACCAGAATGAATCTTCGGTAGAGGTCAAAGACGCCGTGGACAAGGCAAAATCAGACCTTCCCGGCAACTTACCTGCCGACCCTGTTGTAACCAAGATTGAAATATCAGAGTTTCCAATAGTAAACATTAACCTTTCAGGTGACCTGGGACTGGTGAAACTGAAGGAATATGCCGAGGAGATTCAGGACCTTATTGAGGGCCTTGAGGAAATAACCAGGGTGGATATTATTGGAGCCCTTGACAGGGAAATACAGATAAATGTTGATCTCTACAAGATGCAGGCTGCCGGCATTTCGTTTATGCAGATTGAAAATGCCGTGATGATGGAAAACATGACCATTTCCGGCGGTTATATCCGTATGGATGGCATGAGGAGAAACATGCGTATAGTTGGTGAGTTTTCAGGCGTGGATGAAATTGCAAATATTTCCCTCAAGCAGGGTGTGTTTTTGAAGGATATCGCCGAAGTAGTTGACAGCTATGCCGACAGGGAAAGTTATGCCCGCCTGATCGGAAGCGATGTTGTTACAATGAATGTGATTAAAAAAGGAGGAGCCAATCTGATTTATGCCGTGGACAAGGTGAAGGAAGTTGTTGCAAAATACCAGGAAACAGCCCCTTCCAACCTCATGGTTACAATTACGGGTGACAACAGTGTATGGACCAGAAACAGCGTGAAGGACCTGTTCAACACAATCATCCTTGGTTTTATGGTGGTGGTATTGGTTCTCATGTTTTTTATGGGGGTTGACAATGCTCTTTTTGTGGCCATTGCCATTCCTTTGTCCATGCTGATAGCCTTTATCATTATTCCGGCGATTGGGTTTACCATGAACATGGTAGTTCTGGTAGCATTTATCCTTGTGCTTGGCATAGTGGTAGACAATTCCATTGTGGTGGTGGAAAATATCTACAGGCACTTTATGAATACCCCGGACCTGCCTATTTTACCCGCAACCAAACTGGCAGTTGGTGAAGTGGCCATTCCGGTCATTACCGGCACTCTAACCACCATGGCACCATTCGCACCACTTCTTTTCTGGCCGGGCATTATGGGGAAATTCATGAGTTACATACCTGCAACGATTATTCTTACTCTTCTCGCTTCTATGTTTGTGGCTTTTGTCATGAACCCGGTTTTCGCAGTATCCTTTATGAAATATCGTGAAGGGAAAGAAGGGAAAAAACTACCCGGGCTTAAAATAATGATTGCAACTGGAGTTATTCTAGCCGTTGCAGCCATACTTTATGCCACAGGTACCTATTTGATTGCAAATCTTATGACCTTTGGGGTAATGATCTTTTTATTTACCAAATACATCGTTACACCGCTGATCAAAAGATTCCAGAAAAACGCAATTCCGTTCTTTTCAAAAGCATACAGTAAAACCCTTGAGTTTTTGCTGAAAGGAAAAAGGCCCTACCTGGTACTTGCATCAACCATATTCCTGTTCATTTTTACCTTTTTCCTTCTTGGAATACGCACACCTAAAATTGTACTATTTCCACAGGGAGATCCATCCAATATTTATGTTTACCTGAGGATGCCTTCAGGAACCGATATTGAAGTAACCGATTCGGTTACCAGGGTGATGGAAGAAATGGTTTTTGATGTGCTGGGAGGGCGGAACAATCCCGACGTGGAATCCATTATTTCCAATGTTGCTATTGGGGCAGGCCAAAATTTCTTTGAACGCAGTACGCAAAGCAAACTGGGAAAAATCACAATATCCTTTGTGGAATATAAATACCGGGTGGGTCAACCAACCAGTTTATATGTTAACCAGTTGAGGGAGAAATTGACAGGTATACCCGGTGCCGAAATTGTTGTGGATGTGGGCCAAATGGGACCCCCAACCGGTAAGCCTATCAGCATTGAGATTTCAGGCACAGAAATTACCGGGCTTGTTGATTTAACTGAGAAAATAAGACAGTTCATTGACTCCCTGCAGATTGCCGGTATTGAGGAACTCAAGTCCGACATGGAGGTGAACAGTCCGGAATTGTACATAGAAATTGACAGGGAAAAAGCCAACAAACTAGGGTTGAATACTGCCATGATTGGTATGACGATGCGTACAGCCCTGTTTGGCAAGGACATATCAAAATTCCGGGAAGGGGAAGATGAATTTGATATCCGTATAAGGCTTAAGGAAGATTATAGAAAAGACCTGAACACATTGATGAACATGGTCATTACTGCGCCCGGTGGCGGAGGACCAAACGGCAATGCGAAAGAAATACCGCTTTCTGCGGTTGCAACGGCAAATTATACAACATCCTACGGGGGAATCATCCGCAAGGACAACAACAGGATGATAACCCTTTCCAGTAATATTCTTGACGGGTACAATGCCAATGAAATTGTAGTACAACTGCGCAGGGAAATGGCAAATTTCCGGCTTCCGGAAGGATACTCTGTAAAATTTGCCGGTGAGCAGGACGACCAGAATGAGGCGGCTGACTTCCTTGTATGGGCTTTGTTTGCCGCAGTCGGGTTAATTTTTATGGTTCTGGTTACACAGTTTAACTCCATCAGCAAACCAATTATCATTCTTGTGCAGGTGTTATTTAGTATCATTGGGGTTTTGCTCGGACTAATCATATTCAACCTGGATATTTCGGTGATCATGACCGGTATGGGAATCATAGCCGTTGCAGGAATAGTGGTGAAAAACGCCATCATTCTGTTTGATTATGCCGACCTGCTGATGGAAAAGGGAACTCCCATGCGGGAAGCCCTCATTGAGGCAGGCCGCACAAGACTTGTCCCGGTTATTCTTACTGCTGCATCAACAATACTTGGATTGCTGCCACTGGCAATAGGTATGAATATTGACTTTGCCGGGCTGTTTGCCGAATTTGATCCACAAATTTATTTCGGAGGCCCGAATGCAACCTTCTGGAAGCCTCTTGCATGGTCCATCATTTTTGGTTTGACCTTTGCAACATTTCTCACACTCGTTGTGGTTCCCTCCATGTACCTGATGGTATCGAAGGCAAAAACGGGCGTTGTGAATGTTGCCAACAAAATTGCCAGGAACTGAAACGGCAACTAAGGCACCTCTTTATATTTCATCCCCTGCATGAAAAGATTTGTTCTGCAGGGGATTTTTCTTTTCAAATTCCGTAACTTTGATAGTAGCGGATTTATTAAGAATTAAAACTTTCGGATATGGAAAATAAACGGAGTGTTTTACAGTATGCCAAACTGATTTTAGCTTTTGTGGCTGCCTTATTGCTTGTCATATTTGCTGTACAGAATGCGCAGGAAGTGGATATCCGTTTCTGGTTCTGGGGATTCTCCGCAAGCCTTTCGCTGATTTTGTTTGTCAGCATTGGAGTAGGTGTACTGCTAAGTATTTTATTTACGGTCTTTTTTATTCGCAAAAAAGACAGAAAGTTCAAGCCGGAAGAAAAATCCGGCACACCGGAGCAGGGGAATCAGCCCCTTGACGAAATATAAACAGCGCCAAATTGTTCGTAAAGGTGAGTGTTGTTCCCATAGCAGGCATGTTCAGGGATTTCTTCGGGTTATTCTTTCCTGATAATTGTGTTTCGTGCCACCAGCAACTGGTACGGAGCGAAGAGGTCATTTGCATGAATTGCCTGTACCATTTACCACGGACCAATTTTCATCTTCGAGACGATAATCCTGTGGCAAAAACATTCTGGGGGAGGGTACCCCTTCAAAAAGCCACAGCATACTATTACTTTGGTAAGGGCAGTAAATTCAGAAAGTTGATACACCAGCTCAAATACAACGGGCAAAGACACATTGGTGTTTTCCTGGGAAAACATTTTGCCGGAGAACTGCAAAAAGCAAATTACCTGGAGAGCATTCAGAGAATTATACCTGTCCCCCTCCATCCTGCAAAGGAGAGAAAAAGAGGATACAACCAGAGCTTTTACATTGCACAGGGCATATCCCTGGCATTAGGGATCCCTCTTGATGCAAGATCCCTGGTAAGAATTACCGCCAGTGAAACCCAAACCCGGAAAAGCCGTTTTGAAAGGTGGAAAAATGTGGGTGAAATTTTTTCGGTTGTTGCCGCCGAAAAGCTCATGAACCAGCACATTCTGCTGGTGGATGATGTTATAACCACCGGTGCTACCATGGAAGCCTGTGCCCACAAAATTCTTGAAGTACCCGGAACGAAGGTCAGTGCCGTTGCACTTGCCTATGCGAATTGATTTTTCAGAAAAGGTAACGCACTCCCATGCTCAGCACATTGTTGTATTGTCCACGGTTGAGGTACCAGGTGCCCCCTCCCGCGTGTGGCCTTATTCTTGCCAGAGAATAACTCAGCCTTGTAGTTAATCCAAGGTGATTTGTAAAGGAATAAATAAGACCAATATGTCCTGAAAACTCCCACTTGTTAAATGGTAAAGTTGCCTCAGGAGGTGCCACCCCGAAATCATAAACTTCCCTGCCCGAAATAAGATACCCGAACAAGATGCCGGCTTCTCCGTCCAAAAAGGAAAATAAAGTGGAAAAAAGAGACAGGGGAAATTCAATATATTGAAGTTCAATCCTGTAAATTACGGGGTTTTCCAGTGTGCTTTTCCGGCTGCTGCCTTTTTGGGAATAACGGATCTCAAGTTGCGCTCCCAGGTTGTTTTTCAGCAAGGTGTTAACAAAAGCAGCAGCAAAAAGTCCTGCTTTATTGTACCCGGTAAACCCGTCGCCCTCCACCTGGCTAACGTTCAATCCTGCTTTGATTCCTCCTTTAAATGACTGGGCTGCCGGTTGAGTCAATGAGCACAGGAACAATACAAGAGAGAAAAGAATGTATCCCGGATTATTCATGCAGGAATCAGTTTTTTCTTCAGTATTTCCACACCTTTGCCGGCCATTTCTTTAATAAACTCCACTTTGCGGTTCCGGGGGGTCATTACATCGTTTGGGTCAACCAGGTAAATGGGTGATGAGTTCGGCACATAGTCCAGCAGGCTTGCGGCAGGATATACATTCAATGAAGTGCCAATCACAACAAAAATATCGGCCTGGCCGGCAATTTTTATCGCCGGCATCATGGCAGGGACTGCCTCGCCAAACCAAACGATATGAGGGCGCAATTGGTAGCCCTTTTCACAAACATCACCCTTTTTTATTTCCCAGCCCTCTATATCATATACAAGACTTTCATCACCGGTACTTCTCATCTTTTTCAGTTCTCCGTGCAGGTGCAGAATTCTGCTGCTGCCGGCTCTTTCGTGCAAATCGTCCACATTTTGGGTGATAATATGTACATCATAATGCTTTTCCAGATCCACCAGGCCAAGATGCCCGGCATTGGGTTTGCATTCCAGCAATTGCCTGCGGCGGTCGTTGTAAAACTTCAGCACCAGCTCCATGTTGTTTTCCCAGCCCCGGGGACTGGCTACCTCCATGATATCATATTCCTCCCACAATCCACCCATATCACGAAAAGTTCTTATACCACTTTCGGCGCTAATGCCGGCACCAGTTAATACCACCAGTTTCTTCATAATCGTAAAGGTTTTATTAACGAATATAAGTCAAAATGCCTGTTCTCCCAAAACTATAAGTGAAAATCGGCCTTGTTCACAAAAAGCTGTTTTTAGCCCCCAATATACACTGTTGAGTTTTGGTATTAAACCCCCTCTTTGTTAACTTAGCAAAACATAAATTGCTTTGGAATGCCTGATTTTCAGGCAGTTTTTTACTACGCATGATTGATACCGCCACAGTTAGCCGAATCATTGACACCGCTGAGATACTCGATGTGGTTCAGGATTTTGTTACACTGAAAAAGCGGGGCGTAAATTATCTTGGCCTGTGCCCTTTCCATAATGAGAAAACGCCATCTTTTACTGTTTCTCCAGCCAAGGGAATTTTTAAATGTTTTGGCTGTGGCAAGGGTGGTAACTCGGTGAGTTTCGTCATGGAGCACGAACACCTTTCCTATGCCGAGGCACTGAAGTTCCTTGCAAAAAAGTATAACATTGATGTGCAGGAAAGGGAGGAAACCCTGGAAGATGTTGAAAGGAGGAATGTGGTCGAAAGCCTGCTGGTAGTATCTTCCTTTGCCCAGAAGTACTTCACCGATTACCTGTGGAACAAGGAGGAGGGCATATCGGTGGGACTGGGATACATGAGGGAGCGGGGAATGCAGGATCATGTGATTCACAAATTTCAACTTGGTTTTTGCCCCGAAGGCTGGGAAACGTTTTCAAAAACTGCACTCCACGAGGGCTATAAAAAGGACTTTTTGGTAAAATCGGGCCTCTCCATTGAAAAGGATGATAGGCTCATCGACCGTTTTTCCGCCAGGGTGATGTTTCCCATACACTCTCTTTCGGGGAATGTAATTGGCTTTGGGGGAAGAACTCTTAAAAGCGACAAGAACATTGCCAAATACCTTAACTCCCCGGAATCAGAGATTTACCATAAAAGCAGGGTTCTTTACGGGCTTTTCTTTGCAAAGAAATCCATTACCCAGTTGGACAAGTGCTATCTTGTGGAGGGTTATACCGATGTGATTTCTCTTTCCCAGTCGGGCATTGAGAACGTGGTTGCTTCCTCGGGCACGGCACTCACTCCCGATCAAATAAGGCTCGTTAAGCGGTTTACCAAAAATATTACCATTATTTATGACGGTGATGAGGCAGGGATCAAGGCATCCCTCAGGGGAATTGACCTGGTTCTTGAAGAGGGGATGAATGTAAAAATTGTTCTTTTACCCGAAGGAGAGGACCCCGATTCTTTCGCCAGGAAGAACAATTCTGCAGCAATAAAGGAATTCATTGAAAGAAATGAATCCGATTTTGTGCTATACAAGGCCGGTATTCTGATGAAGGACGCAGGGAACGATCCCTTCAAACGGGCAGGCATGATTTCTGAAATTGTTCGCTCCATTGCCTCCATTCCTGACCTTATTACACAGCAGGTTTACACCAAAGAATGCAGCACCCAGTTGGGAATAGACGAACAAACCCTGGTGAGGGAAGTGCAGAAAATTAACCAGCAAAGAACCGGAAAACTTCCGCCTGTGCAGGTAACGGAAGTGATCAGGAAAACATCGGGTGAGGAAAATTACGAGAAGGAAATCATACGGCTTTTGCTCAATTACAGCAACAGGGTAATTCATACCCTGAGTGAGGAATCGCAGGAAAGTGAATCCTCTCTCACGGTGGGTGATTATATTATTTCGGAACTGGACCAGGATGAAATACAACCGCAACAACCGGTTTACCAGCGTATTTACCTCGAATTCCGCAGGTTTTACATTGAGGGCATTATCCCCGATGACAAAGTGTTCACCAATCACCCCGATGTGGAGATCAGCCGCCTTGCCGTGGACTTACTTTCCAGCCCATATGATTTAAGCCGCATTTGGAAAAGGCACGATGTGTGGGTGGAAACCGAAGAGGACAAACTGAAAGAACTGGTTCCGCAAACTGTGCTGGCTTTCAAAAATCTGCAGGTGAAAAAGGCCCTCAGGGAAACAGAAGATCTTATTAAGTCTTGCAGGCAAAACCCCGGGCTGAATGAGAACGAATTATTGATTCTTCATAAAAAACTGAATGAGGTTCACAAAGAACTAAATAAAAAACTGGGTGACAGGATTTTCTTTTAAATAAGGGTTCAATTACTAACTTCATGAAAGTTTAGGATTTTATCCACTTTTTTAGGTAATTAGCAACACTTTATTTGCTACTTATGGAAATTTGGCATATAAGGTGGATTTTTTTGTAAATTTATACTCAATATTGCCGAATAAGGTTTTGAATAATTTGACGCTGTAAAATGAAAAGTTCACTCCAGCGATCTCTTCTGCTTCTTTTCCTCGTGTTTGTTTTTTCCTGTGGTCAAAGGCAGCCTAAACTGGAATCTCTATCAACCGAGGACATGGAATCTCTCCAGGAAACCTATGAAGAACTCATGGCCGCAAAGACCATTTTTTATGATATTTATTCTCCTGTGGAGGCTTCAAGGGTGTTCAGCCAGATAGGCGCAATCTTCGATATTACCATTTTAAACCCGGTAAGCAATATAGAAAATTATGTGACCAGTCAAAAAAGGGCCATCAACCTGGGGATTTATGGTGCCGATTTGAGCTTCTGCCGCATGTTCGGACAAACACAGGAATCGCTCAACTACATGTCGGCCATTTACAAACTTTCTGAAAGGCTTGGCATTCCGGCTGACCTGATTTCTGAAAACCAGCGCAAACTCGAAAGGCACATAACCAATCCCGATTCCCTGTTTGATATAGCCAGCCGCATATATGTTGCAGCCGACAAGCACCTGAAGGAAGCTGAGAGGGCAAGTGCCGCCGCCCTTATATTAACGGGCGGCTGGGTGGAGGCCATGTACATAGCCACCTGGTTTTATAATCCCGAAAATCCTGACCAGGACCTGGTTGACCAGATAGCCCTGCAGAAATATTCTCTCAACAGGCTTATTACCCACCTTGGTAATTTGTATGAAGAGCCTGAGGTGGCCAAATACCTTCTCATGCTGCGCCAGCTTAAGCGTGTGTACGACCGTTTTGAGATTTACTATGAAATCAATGATTTAAAGATTGACACCCTGCGAAGGGAAATCCGCACCACAGGAACAACCACCAGCATTCAGCCCGCCGATCTGGACGAGATAAAGCACATTGTGCAAACCATAAGGGCTGATATTGTGTTGTAATATCGAAACTTACCTTCTTCGCTGGCACGGACCATTTGTTCGAACGAGCGGGGTTGTTAGGCGTTGTGTCGACGCGGCACCCACATTAATTAAAAACCAATAAAACAATTAGAATTTTTCCTTGTTCGGCTAAGGCTGTGCCTTAGTTAGTTTTTTTTAGCAGGTTGAAACCTGCTGTGATATTTACGACCGGGATTTAACCGGCCGAATAGGGAGTATCATTTAGCTAAGACGTAGTCTTCCAACACACTGTTGCCCGTACACAAAACTACGCCAGGCGGAGTAAATGGGGGACATGGCTGGCAGTAAATGAAAAAAGCCCAACAGGATTTGGGCTTTATATTGTACCCGGGGCCGGGATCGAACCGGCACAGTATTGCTACCACTGGTGTTTGAGACCAGCGCGTCTACCAATTCCGCCACCCGGGCATTTCAAAAGAACTTTAAGGGAGAGCAAAGATAAAGAATTGTTTGGGTTCGCCAAAAAATTTCAGGAATGGTGTAAAGAGCAATTTTAATGGGGAATGACATTGTGGTTAAGGTCGGGAATGAATCAACCAGGGGGCTCGTTTTCTTTCCCCCATACCGATAATTTCTTCTATCTTTGTGTTTTATCCTACTGTACCATGAAAAAAGAAGATCCCGTGAGGCCTTATGGCGATAAACAGGCCGAGTTTGATACCCGTTACCTGCAAATGGCTAAAATATGGGCCGAAAATTCCTACTGTGAAAGAAGAAAAGTTGGTGCACTTATTGTGCGTGGCAGGATGATTATTTCCGACGGGTACAACGGAACGCCCTCCGGGTTTGAAAATGTGTGCGAGGATGAAACCGGGAAAACCAAACCTTATGTATTACATGCCGAGGCAAACGCCATTACAAAAGTGGCAAAATCCAATAATAGCAGTGAGAATTCCACGTTATACGTAACATCTGCCCCCTGCATGGAATGCTCCAAACTGATTATCCAGGCTGGTATCCGCAGGGTAGTATTTTCCGACCTGTATCATAATTCCTCAGGGATAGAACTGCTGAAGAGGGCAGGAATTGAACTTGTTCACATTCAACTTTAAAAAAATGACCGAAAAGAAATCAAAACTCATTATACTCCTGCCCCTCATTCTTTCTGTGGTGCTGGTGGCAGGAATGCTCTTAGGCTCCTATATCAGCCGCAACAGGCTGAAGGGCTCGCTGTTTACCCTGCCCAGGCAGGATAAACTGACTGCTCTTATGAATTTCATTGAAACGGAGTATGTTGACACCATTTCGCAATCAAGACTGATTGAACTTACTATTCCATCACTGCTTGAAAACCTTGATCCACATTCCATGTATATGCCGGCCAACGAGATGCAGAGAATCAACGAACCGCTCGAAGGCAACTTCGATGGTATTGGCGTACAGTTTAACCTGTTAAACGATACCGTGGTGGTTATACAGGCCATTTCAGGAGGACCATCGGAAAGGCTTGGTATCATTGCAGGAGACAGGATAATTACTATCAACGACACAGTGATTGCAGGCCAGGGATTGCCCAATACCGCTGTTGTTTCCCGGTTGAGGGGTCCGCGTGGCACAACGGTAAGGGTTGGTATTCAACGGCAAAATATTCCGGGACTCATTGATTTTGTGATTACAAGGGACAGAATTCCCCTGTACAGTGTGGATGTGGCGTATATGATTAACAGTGAAACAGGGTATATTAAAATCAGCCAGTTTGCCAAAACCACCTTCATGGAATATATGGAGGCTATGGAAAAACTGAAAAGCCGGGGAATGAAAAAGCTGATCCTTGACCTGCGCGGTAACGGCGGCGGCTACCTGGATGCAGCAACCAATATCGCAGACCAGTTTCTTGGTGAAAATTCACTTGTTGTGTATACCGAAGGGAAGGCCAAGCCCAGGATGGACCTGTTTGCAACCAGCAGAGGAATCAACCTCGATACAGAGGTACTTGTTATAATTGATGAATGGAGTGCCTCGGCAAGTGAGATTCTTGCAGGAGCCATACAGGACAATGATCGCGGGCTGATAGTTGGCAGACGTTCCTATGGCAAGGGGCTTGTACAAACCCAGACCATGTTCAATGATGGTTCGGGAGTGAGACTCACAGTGGCCCGTTACTATACCCCTTCGGGAAGGAGCATTCAAAAACCATATGACCAGGGGAACGACAAGTACTTCAGTGAGCTGTATGATCGCTTTGCACACGGGGAGTTTTTTGCCGCTGACAGCATAAAATTTGCCGATTCGCTAAAATATTTTACCCCTTCGGGGAGAGTGGTTTACGGAGGTGGAGGTATTATGCCCGATGTTTTCCTGCCAAGCGACACAACCGATATTACACCCTACTTTATTCAGGTTACCCGGCGTGGGCTTATTTACCGTTTTGCATTTGATTATTCCGATAAAAACAGGAACACCCTGGCAAAATTTACATCAGTTGAAGAATTGGAAAACCATTTGAACCAGCAGGGTCTTCTGGAAAAATTCATCCGGTTTGCCGAAAAGGAAGGGTTAAAACGAAATGAAGGCGAAATAAGGAAATCATCCAAAATAATTCACACTCAAATTAAGGCTAATATTGCGAGGAACATTCTCGACAACCCGGGATTCTATCCCATCATAAGGGCAATTGACAATACCCTGCTCAGGAGCATTGAAATGATTTCCGACAGGGATTTCCCGCAGAAGTTTTTTGTGCTTCAGGCAGAAAAATAATACAGGGCACAGTTGTTTTCTTTCTGAACTCCGCCAAAGCGGGGCGAAGAATCTCAGATTTAAGGAGAAACCATCAACTAAATCTTCTCAGCCTTTTCCAGTATGTAAAGAGTGTAACTTCTTGCGTGCATACTGAAAAGGCTCAACAGGTCGGCAATGGTATTTGTCATTCTCTCAATTGCCTGTGGCCCTTTTTCTGCAAGGGTAAACTGAATAACCGCATGGAGTTCATCGGTACCGCTTACTTCAAACCGGGCATCCCTTACCAGTTTTTTTGGCATGTATCTTACCATGTTCCTGTCTGTTGATTTCGCTTTGGCAACTGTTTGTTTTGTGGCCACCCTGCGAACATAATTTTCATCAAAGGGAATCATCTCTACCGGGTTTCTCAGGGCCATAAAGAAGGGATGATCTTCTTCGTCTGCAATGTAGGCTGCGCGGGTAACCTGCTGCTGGAATTCTTCAAAAACCGTGTGCCTGTTTGACACAAGTTGCACAGCCCTGTCGCGCGCCCCCTTGAAGCCCAGCATGGCTTTCAGGTTTTTCCAAATCATACTCAGGGTGCTTACTCCGGGAAGCGGAGCAGTATGATAGGGCATGGACATATCGTTGAGGTAGTGCATGCCCCAACCCATGAAGCGCCATGCCCAGTAATCCTGTCCGTTTTCAAAGGCAAACTCAGCGAGTGCCCTGAAAAGGTGAACTCGGTATTCAGGATAGGTTCTCCTCAGAAAGGGCCCGAATGTATAAAGTATTTTGGCCTCATGGTAAAACCCCATGTGAAACGGTGCCTGGCTGCTGTATTCCAGGTTTGGGTTACCAAATGGTTGTGTGCCAAAACCATAAACCATACCATAATCAGTGTTGTTGTCTTCAAACAGGCCCAGGTCAAAACCATAGTCAGGTTCGTCTGTGGCTGTTCTAAGCACCATCAAGGGGTTTACCGTTTCACCTTCCTGCAGAAAAACATAGTTAGTTTTAAGCATGGAGGTGATATTCGTAAGGGTGGTCAGTTCACGTGGATCTGCCTGTGGCCTGCCTTCCATATCTTCGTTTGGCAGCAGGTGCAGGTAAAGTTGCATTCTGGCATTGGGGTTGATACGCAGGGCGAAGAAAAACCGCTGAAGAATGTCTTCTTCATTTCCGGTGGCACGGAAAGCCAGATTATCAGGACGGGGAGCGTAGTCCTGCAGGTTTTGCCTGGACCATTCCTCCTGCCTGGCAAAAAATTCCTCCAGTCTTTGCTCTTCTTCAATGAGAAAACGTACAAGGCTTTTAACCTGAACAGGTTCCAGGTTATTAAGCTGGGGCATATCTTTTAATACCTGGTGTACCAAAAGGGGATGCTCCGACCAGGATTTGAGGGAAAAGGATATGGCAAAAAGGAAAAGAACGGAAAGCAGGAAACGGCTTTTTGCAGTTTTCATAGTTGCGGTTTTTTTTGATTTATATGCAATACTATGAAAAACAGCCGAATTATGTACAGTCCCCCTGAAAAATTAATAATTAATTAACGGGGAAAAAAAGTAATAACAACGATAATCAAGTAATACGGGTTAAGCGCTTTTTGGCCATTGTAAAATAATCCCTGTCTGTTTCATAACCGGCAAACAGTCTGTTCAGTTGAATGCATGCAACTCCTGTACTTCCGCTGCCCATAAAAGGGTCCAGAACCAGTTGGTTCTCCCAGGTGAGTAAATTCACAAGGTGATGCATAAGGGCAATCGGTTTCAGGGTGGGGTGTTTGTTGAAATCCGCGGTATGCTGCCGCACTTTGGGCACGAGGAAAAACTTATCGTACCTGTCGTTGAATGGTTCAGTGCGAAGGATATTTGACGGAACCCTGCCTGCAGGATGCGGATTATGCCCTACTTTACCTTCACCCTTCTCATAAGGTATACGGCTCTGCTCCAAATTCAGCGCACCGGTGCCGTGCCTAATAATGTTCTGCGCAACAGACAGGCCTTTTTGCAGGGGTTTCTGAACAAGAATTATGGGTTTGTAAGCAGGTTTAAGTCCCAGTCCGCTGCCCTTATATAATTTTGCCTGCCGGGAAAAAGGCTCCAGTTTTTTTTCACCTCCGCCGGCTTTGTAGTTTTCGGCGCCTTCTTTTTTGTATCCCTGCACATATTTATAGGCACCAACCTCTTTGCTTTCCACTCCCAGCTCTTTATCCATTTCAAGGACAATATTGCGGCTTTTGGGCATGCCATTGAGGTAGGCCCAGAACAGTACATCCTTTATCAGAAAGCCGCTGTCTTCCAGGTTTACCATCAGCCGGTGCATGAGCCTCACAGAGGAAAAAACCGTACCAAATGCACCGGGTTTTAAACACTTCAGGGCATCCGACCAGATTTGCCTGTCGGGCAGATCCTTGTCCCAGTAGTTATTCTGGTAAGAAATGCCGTATGGGGGATCGGTAATCAGGGCGTGTACCGAATTTCTTTCCACTTCGGGCAAACCGTAACAGTTTTTGTTGTATATGCTTATCTTTTCCATGATGAGGCGGGGTAAGTACAAAATAAACACAAAACAAACGTTTTCATGCAAACTCTCCCGGTTTTTGTATAGTTAACCAGAAATTCTCTCTGCCGGCCCTGACATGTTGCCGGAGCCTATTAAGAAACCCGATTAAAAATTTTCATTAAACCTTTTTGCCTGAATTCCATCCAATGCTCAAACAACTTTAAAATTATAATACAATGAAACACCCATGACAGTACCCAGGCACAAACACGGATGAACCAACTATGGGTGTTCCATCCGCTTAAGAAAGCTAATTTAAAGTTAGTTA
>JBBIHY010000007.1:0-114323 GCA_037446695.1 Bacteroidota bacterium | reverse complement strand
TAGTTGCGATTTCTGTCCAGTTGGAGGATCCGTTCGGTGAACGTTCGATTCTGAACCCGGTTTCATTGGCAGCATTGTCAGTCCATGCCAGGTTGATCTGGGAGGAGGAGACTGAAACTGCCATTAGTCCGCCTGGACTCTTTGGTGGAGTTTTTTCATTTTCTTGCTTCTCGCACGATAAAAAGAAAATGACAAAAAGTAAAAACAAAACAATGTTCAGGAGAACGAATAATTTTTTGGATTTGAGGAGCGGTTTCATTTCAGTCAGACTTAAGAGTATATTTTAGACAAATTCTGTCATCTATTGCGAAATATAATATTATATTAACTTCAAGCCTCAGCGGACAAGTTTTATAAACCACCTGATAAAATTGCAACTACTGTGGTTGTAATAAGTACTCCGTTTAAAGCTCCCAGCCATGCCTGACTGGACTTTTGCTTCTTTGCTGTTTTTTTGTAGCATTCCATGTACTGTATATCCTCTCTGGGTGCATCAGGTGAAAGATTCAGATTTTGTTCAGCAGGCGGGGTAGAGGCAATAACTGCTGAACCAACCAACCCTATAGGGAGTATTAATCCCCCTATTCCTGCACCCACCTTTGCCCCGGTAAAATTTGTATTCTGAATTGCATCTAACATACCTTTTGTGCAACTGCTTTGTGGATCAAGATCATTTAAATCCATGATAAGAGGTCCAGCTTTAAGCAGGCTTCTTGATTTAACCTCAAAAGGAACCATTACATTTTTTCTTTTTACCAGAAAATAAATTTCGTCATAGTTTAATGAATGGTTTTTCCCATCCAGAGTTACATACTCAAGATTGGTTTTCCCTAATTTGTATTTAGAATATTCCAGTTTCTCTCCTGATTGCAGGAAAATTACCTTGTTTGTCTGAGCATGCACAATAATTATTAACAACGAAAGCACTATTGTAAAAATGAATTGTTTCATAACTAATTTTTTAATTTAATTAATTGTATTCTTTGGTTTATCCCAAATTACGACAGAAAGGGAAAGAATAAAAGCGAGAATTATTATCCGTTCAAGCCTGGATAATAAATGACAGGAATGATTTATTAATTGCTCAATAGGTAATTATTGGATCAACTCCCACGGACTGAGAATTTTTCAAGGAATTTTAGAATAGTGTCCTTTTTTCTCACAGCTACAGGAATTTTTACGCTGTCTTTCATGACAAGACAACCACCATCAATCTTGTCAAACCTGCTTACATAACTGAAGTTAACAATATGCGAGTTATGGGGTCTGATAAACCCAGATTGAAACAGGACTTCTTCAAATTCTTTTAAGGTTTTTGAGATAAGCAGCGGAGACCTGCTGTTTAATATAAACTTAGTATAATTACAGTCTGATTCAAGTCTGACAATGTCCGATATATCAATCACATGAATACTTTCAGAGGTTTTTAGAACAATTTTTTTGAGTGCATTATCCCTGCCGTCCAGATTAGAAACCAAAGCGTTAAGCATAATAAAATGGTCGTTTTCAACCATATGCCTTACCTTGTCAATTGCGCTGCATAGTTCAATTGGATCCAGAGGTTTTAAAAGGAAATCAACTGCACTGACCCGGAATGCTTTTAGGGCATATTCATTGTGCGCCGTAACAAAAATGACTTTTATCCTTAGATCTCTTAACTGTGGAATAAGATCAAATCCGTCACCATCGGGGAGCGCAATATCTAAGAAAACAATATCAGCTTTATTTTTATTTATGACCTGCCTCGCATTTTCTAATGTCCCAGCTTCCGCAACAATTGTAATATCATTGCAGGTTTCTTCCAGAATTTTTTTCAGCGCCTCTCTTGCCTGAATTTCATCATCAATAAGGATTGCTTGCATTTGCGGGAAAAGTTAAATTGTTTCACTGAAAGCTATCCAATATCATTCGAATGCACTCTTTATGTGAAGAAAGGTACAAAATAATTATGAATCAAAAAGCAATGGTAAGGAAAAAATCACCTTTGTACCCGTTTTGCCATTATCTTCTTCCTTCAGGTCAATAATCATAAATTCAATATTTTGGAAACCTGATTTTTTTAAACCGGCAATTCTATCATTTGTTATTTTAGTAGCGAAGGATCTATGGTTAGGTTTTTTATATTGAGTTGATTTTTCTCTGCCTATCCCATTATCTGTAAGACAAATTTTTAACATATTATTTGTTATCCGAATTATTGATATTTGAATTTGAATCGGCCTGTCAATTAATGACAGGTTATGCTCGATGGAGTTTTCAATAAAAGGCTGCAGGAGCATGGGAGGAATGAGAATTTCATCAGTTTTAATTTCTTCATCAATTTCAAATCCGTAAAAGATTCTTTCATCGAATCTTAGTTTCTGTAATTCCAGATAATAAGTTAAGGTTTCAATCTCATTTTCCAGTGTCACAAGCATCTCGCTTGAATTAATCAGTATAAGTCTCATTAGTTTCGAGAATTTTGAAAGATAGGTGGCAGCTTCCTGAGGAGATTTGTTTAAAATATAATTTTGAACTGCGCCTAGGGAGTTGAATACAAAATGAGGATTTAGCTGACTGCGAAGAAGACGAAGGTTCAGGTCCAAAGTATAGAGCCTGTTTTTTTTCTGTTGATGCCTGATAATAAGCAAAATAAGAACTATGGTTATAAGCAACAGCGATATTGAAAGTATAAATACATTCATTAACAACTGATTTCTATCTTCCTGTCGCTGTTTTTCTTTTTGGATTTCAGAGATTTGGATTTCTTTTTGTCTTGTTTGATATATGGTTTCCAATTCGTAAATGATACGGTGTTTTGAGTCATTCATCAGGCTATCATTAAGTACCATTGTTTTCTCCAAATAATCTAGAGATTCAGAAGTTTTGCTGGAAATTTTTAATAGTTCAAACATTTGAAAATAGGCATCCCTGAGATGAGCTTTATCTCCCGCTCTGGTAGCTGTTTCAATCGCAAGTTCTGTGGTACTTATCGCTTCATCCAGATTATTCATGGCGGCCAATAATTTTCCTTTATTGATAAAACCTGAACTGATTACAAACTGGTCCACATAATCACCACTGAAAGAGACCAATTGATTATAGTAATATAGCGATTTCTCGAAATTACCTTCCACCATTTCAATTTGGCCAAGGTAATTAAGGCAATTTAGTATGGATTGATTTTCATTGGAATTCTTTGCTAAATTTAGTGCCACTATAAATGAATCCCGGGCTTCTGAAATCTTGTTTTGTTTGAACAAAACAATAGCGATGTTATTGAGTGCCTTGGAGACTGCAAAATCATTTTTCATTATTAAAGCTAACCGGTAGGCTTTTCTGGAGTAAGAATCGCTTGCCTTTAGATTGTTGAGCATAATATGATTACCGCTCTGGTTAATATAAGTTCGGATTAAGTTTAGCGTATCTGAAGTGTTTTCGAAGAATGTGACCGCTTTCATTAGATAGTCATTGGCAATTAGATAGTTGCCCATTAACATATTAATTGCGCCTAATCTAATGTAGGTTTCGTAAAAATTCTTTAATTGATTCTGGTTTTGAAAAATCTCAGCCGCTTTAATGCCATATTTGTTTGCTTCCTTATAATCCCCTGTCAGGTAATAAATATAGGAATAAGCACTATAGGCTCTCGCTATAAGGTATTGGTCATTTTTCCCTTTAGCAAATTGCTCAAGTTCATGTGCCAAAACAAGTGCTGAATCAAGATTGGTTTCTGTGAGCCTGAAAATTTTAGCAATATGGATGCTATCATAAACCTCAGTTTCAGCTTTAAGGATAAAAGGTTGATTGTAACAAAAAATTGTGATCCAGGCAGTTTTAACCAGGAACAGTATCAGCTTCATTTTTCCCAGCAATAGAGTCCGTCCTGAAAAATTATTATTCGCAAATATTGTTCAAGTTATAAAAAAAACTTCAGGCCCCAAGCATAACGATGGAAATTCTTCTTTTTAAAAACATTCTGGAACCCAATTGCCGGGAAATGGATCAATTATCATTTATAAACCGAACCTGTAAGAAAACAATCTCGGGCCTGGTGCCAATCCGTATGGGCGGTCCCCAGGTACCAAGGCCATTAGAAACATAAACATGCATGCCGTTGATATTTCCATACCCCCGGCTGATTTCATATATCGCCTTTGTGATGTAATTGATTGGCCATATTTGTCCGTGATGGGTATGTCCCGAAACCTGAAGGGAAACACCTGCAGCGGCTGATTTTCCCAGGTCAAATGGCTGATGATCCATAAGTATAACAGGAAGATTATCCTTAATATCCTTCAAAAGTTCATCCAAAGGAAGACGGGTATCCCCGGTGAAACGGCTAATGTCCCTGTCCTCTCTTCCTGCAAGGTAAAAGCTGTTATTGATTTTTACAACTGTATCGCGCAAAAGAGTAATCCCGTGATTGGTAAGATATTCGGTAGCCGGCTCCACACCGCCAATGAACTCATGATTGCCAGTGATACCAAATACTCCGAGTGGTGCACGAAGTTGATTCAGCGCACTGCCCAGGTCGAGGTGAATCAAAGGGGTAAGGTCTTCATCCAGTATGTCGCCTGCCAGCAGAATGATCCCTGGGTTTAAACTGTTAATGAGATCGATACGTTTTTGAATGTGCTTCTTGGATGTAAGGATACCCAGGTGAATATCAGAAACCAGCACAATATCCAGTTCCTTCATTTCTGAAGATTTGGATGGAATTGTAAGATCCAGTTTGGTAATTTTTGGGTACAGGGTATTTACGTAACCTAAAAAAAGCAATAATGAAACTGAAACAAGTGAGTATTTTAACAGATTCAGTTTAAATGCCGGCATGGATGTATCCGGAACGATCCTGCCGATAAAAGGAAGGATATAATCAACCAGCCTGATGAAATCAATGAATATAACCAGCAGGAGAAAGTAAAACATGGCTGCCAGCCAGAAAGAACCCGTCCATACCAATACATTGGTAATCAGGCCTGGTATATACCTCTCCAGAAATCTACCCAGGATAAAGGAAACAGCCAGCAGTATGAACCCAATCAGATAAACAGTTCTGGCGCGGGATTCTGATGGGATAGCCTGCCATCCACGGCTGAAGATATAGTAATTTACCAGGAAGTAAACCGCAAAAACTATTCCGTAAAAAATAATAAAACTCATTGTTCGCATGTAATTCTTTAAATGGACTCGGTAATGGATGTTCAACAAAAAAACACATAAAAAGTTGCATCAAAAAGTTTTATAAACAATTTCTTCGTATTAGTGTTACTCAGATATGAATAAATTAGCACTGTTTCTTTTCTTGTTTGCCGCACTGATGTCAAACCGGGCACTATATGCACGGTCAGGGAATTCTATTGAGGTGGAGATTCAGGGGATTCGTTCTTCGAAGGGAAAAATTTTCTTTCAGTTATTCGACAGGGATCAGAAAGTGCTGGAAGAAATTGTGTGGGATATTCAAAATG
This sequence comes from Bacteroidota bacterium, assembly GCA_037446695.1. Taxonomy (GTDB): domain Bacteria; phylum Bacteroidota; class Bacteroidia; order Bacteroidales; family PUMT01; genus JBBIHY01. The sequence continues at coordinate 108,873 of JBBIHY010000007.1, read as the reverse complement.
GCAAATCGGTTCTGAAGTTTACCGGCTTGTCGCGGGGTGATTATGCTTTCAGATATTTTCACGATGAAAATAACAATGGCAGGCTGGACAAAAATATACTTGGAGTTCCCCGCGAAGGTTTCGGATTTTCAAATGATCCACCCATTGTATTTGGTGAGCCATCCTTTGATAAATGGCTTTTTCAACTGAAGGAATCAGGAAAGCTGACTACTGTAATCAAGTACTTCTGATTAGTCATCACCTCCCTGGTGCCGGTTTTCTCCGTTTTCGAAGTAATAAATTCTTATTCGAACGGTATCATTCAGAAAGTTGATGCGGCCAATCTCAATTTTTTCAATTTTCAACCCGGTGCGCATTTCCAGATCGGTCATAAGTATATCGTAGTTTTCAGGTTTAATATTTTCTATTTTCTCATACACAATCATTTTGCTGGATTCATGCCTTAAGAGCCAGATTTTTTCCAGCAGGAAAGTAGCTGCTATTATCGCAAGATTGGTAAAAAGTAACTCCACATAACTGATCTGTTTGTTTGACAGTGCATTAATAACAGAAATCCCGATAACGATAAAGAGATAAGTCATCTCCTTGATTGGCACAACAATGGTTCTGTATCTGATAATTGCGAATATTGCGAACAGCCCCAGTGCAAAGGCGAGCTGAAGTTTGACATTTCCCAAAAGAAAACAGAGGAAGAATACAACTATACTTATGAGGATATACGTAAACAGGTAGTCCTTGCGCCTTGTGATGGAATAGTAGAGGTACCTTACTATTACAAGAGTTACAAGGGTGTTGAATGAGAATTTTACGAGCAGCTCAAAAAAATTTGTTTGGTTCATCAGGCTTATACCAAAAATCTTAATTTCTGCCAGTAACCAGTTGAGGTCATTTTCCATAGCAAATAGAGTTTATCCTGTTCAACCGCTCCTTAAACCTGTTGGATTTTATTTGCGGGTATAACAGGTTGATACCGGTACAATATTTACTAATACGCATTGGAAGGATTTTAGTTTCCTTTAAATGCCTTATCAATAGCGAGGAATTCTGGTGACGGGGAGTTTTTGCTTCCAGGATGACAAGCCCGGGGAGAGAAACTGACTCATTTACGTTCAGGAACATAATTTCCCTGTCGATGGTGATCCTTTCATGGTGGGTTTTATGAAACAATGTTGTTCTGAAGAATGAAGTTTCCAGATTTGGTTTTAGTTCTGCACTTTTGTAAAGCGTGTGATTTTGAATGAAATCCTCAGGCAATACATCCGGTAAACCGCTGATATTTTCAGAAAATATGCGGGTTTTTTCGCTGCGACCCTTGTTGGAGCGAAACTTGATTTCCAGGAATCTTTCTTCTGTAGTAAGATAGGTACGGATTCTGATTTTATACCGGTTCATTTTCCGGTTATGATGTGCATGGTACATGCCAAAATCTTCCGTATCGTAATAGAGAGTCTGGTAGGGCAGAATGCTTTTTCCCCTGATCTGAAGTACATAATATTCAGGAATTAGTTTTTCGAGTATTGCTTTCAGTTGAGATTCATGCAAAATATATTTCCTTTCCACACGATCAAGTAATGACCATTGGTCAGTTTCTTCAAGCGCAATACTTCTAAACCGGTTGTAAATGTTATTCAACACCCTGGCAATTGGTTTCCGGAACAAACCTACTAAAATTTCACGAAAGAATTCAGTGAGTATACTGCGAAACAGTTTTTATACCAGATGTTTAAGCATTTTAAAAAACCTGTAGGGGGCATATTTCAGGGGAATATCTATCCAAGTGGGAGAGATGACCACCGACCGCATATTGCTGAAGGCAAGGAAGCTCTCCTTACCATGGTACTTTCCCATTCCGCTGTTTCCTACACCGCCAAAAGGCAACTTTTTATTTACAATATGCAACAGGGTGTCATTGACACACCCTCCTCCCGAAGATGTTTTTGAGAAAAATTCCCTTGCACCGGAGTTCTTTCCAAAGTAATACACCGCAAGCGGTTTCTCATTTACGGTAATGAAGTCAATAACTTCCCTGATCTCTTCAAAACACATTACCGGCAATACCGGTCCGAATATCTCTTCCTGCATTACAGGGTATTCCGGTTTTACTTCATCAATAATCGTGGGGGATATATATCTTTGTTCATCAATCACTTCGCCACCATAAATAATTTTACCGTGATGGAGTAAATTTTTTAGCCGCTGCAATGCCTGGTCATTGACAATTCTTGGATAGAACCTGCTTTCCCTCAAATTCTTTCCAAACATTTTTTCAATATGAACAGTCATTTTTTCAATCAGCTCAGATTTAACTGATTTGTGTACAAAGAGGTAATCGGGTGCGATACAGGTTTGGCCCGCATTGATGGTTTTTCCCCAAGCTATGCGCTTTGCAGCAACTGATATGTCGGCATCCTTATCTACAATGCAGGGACTTTTACCTCCCAGTTCAAGAATAACAGGAGTAAGGTGTTCCGATGCAGCCTTCATCACTGTTTTTCCAAGAGAGGGGCTTCCTGTAAAAAAAATCACATCAAATCGTTGATCCAGTAGAATTTTATTTACTTCACGCCCACCCTGAACAATGTCAATATAATGTGGTTCAAAGGTTTCATGAATGATTTCCTCCATGACCTTGGCAATTGAAGGAGTATAGGGCGAAGGCTTCAAAATAGCAGTGCATCCGGCAGAAATTGCTCCCACGAGAGGATTCATCATTAACTGAAAAGGGTAATTCCAGGGTGCAATAATCAGGGAAACGCCCAGTGGTTCATAAATAATTTTACTGAAGGAGGGCAGGAGGGGGAGTGGTGTAGACACCCGTCTGGGCTTTGCCCATTTCTTCAATTTTGCAATATGGAAGTCAATTTCTCCCATTACAATACTTACCTCTGTCAGATAGGCCTCTTCATAGGATTTATGCAAATCTGTCCAAAGGGCTTGCGCAATTTTTAGCTCATTTTTTTGAATGGCGCACCTGAATTTTTTCAACATGTCAATCCTGAAGGCGACAGATTTGGTATTGTTTGCTTTAAAATACTCCCGCTGTGAGGCGAGGATTTTCATAATTTCTTCTCTCGTTGTGTCAGTCATAACATCGTATTATTAAATTAGACAAAATCAGGATTTTCGTCCTCTAAAATGGTCCATTGTTTTATAGATTCCCATTACCCTTCCAACAACAAAATCAAAACCCCTTACGGGAAGAATTCCCTGCGCAAACCGCACAAAATGAACACTCCATGGCATACTGACAAACATTCTGTTTCTTTCAATGCCACGAATGATTTTTTTTGCAGCTTTTTCGGGGCTGATGATAGGTACCAGAGAACGAACACCATCAAACATTCCGGTAGCTATGTAATAGGGTGTTACCGTTGTGACCCTGACATTCTTCTTCAGTTTTTTCATCTCGATTCTCAAGCTGTCAGACCAGCCTACGGCAGCCCACTTGCTTGCCACGTATACCGACATTCTGGGATTGGAAGTTAAACCGGCTGAGGAAGCTATATTACAAATGTGACCTGAATTCCGGGCAAGCATAAGCGGAAGAAATTCGAGGGCAAGATGCATCATTGCATTGCTGTTAATATCCATCGTGCGGCGAATATCATCATGACTGTGCTCGTGAAAATACTTGCCCACGACAATTCCGGCATTATTGATCAGTATATCCACCGGTCCGATGTTTTCATTAATCTCCTTTGCGATTCTTTTATTGGCTTCTATATCTGAAACATCGGCAATAAACGGGTAAACTTTTCCCAATACGGAAAAATCCCTGACTGTTTCATCCAGTTTTTCTTTGTCTATATCCAGGATGACTAGTTCTGCTCCTTTTTCAAGTACAAGTCGTCCCATTATTTTTCCTATTCCTGATGCACCACCGGTTATCAGTACTTTTTTGTCTTTGAATTTGCTCATACTGGAGGTTTGAATAAATTAAACATAAGAAACCGAAGAATTGTTTACTTTGTGGTTTTGGAAAAAATGCTCACAAGGATTATCAGGATCAGGGCACCAAAGAATCCGGGAATCAGTTCATAAATTCCCGTAGTTTGCTTCAGCCAGAGCCACCAGGCAATTGTAATGCAGGTGCCGGAAATCATTCCGGCTGCAATTCCTGCCCTGGTAGTTTTTTTCCAGAAAAGGGAAAGTATCAGGGCGGGTCCGAATGATGCACCCAGCCCACCCCAGGCAAATAATACCAGCCAAAAAACAAGATTCTGTGCCATGTAGGCAAGAAACAGGGCCATTATTCCTGCAAGAACTACAACCAGTCTGCTTAAAAAGAGTTTTCTTTTTTCCGAGATTTCTTTTTTATGGGGCAACACTTTCTCATAGAAGTCGCGCACGAAGGTGGAAGCAACCACAAGCAGTTGCGAATCGGCGGTTGACAGGATGGCTGCAAACACTCCCCCAAGCAATAGCCCGTATAGAACCGGGCCAAAATAGTTGGACGACATGACCAGGTAAATCATCTCGGGGTCGTTGCCGGGCAAACTGTTTACATCGGGTACCAGGATTCTTCCGACCAGCCCAATACAAATGGCTCCCAAACCAAGTACAACATTCCAGAAGGTTCCATAGATGGCTGAGTATTTTAGTTTTACAGGGTCTTTGATGGACATGTAACGTACTACTATATGAGGCTGCCCCGGCGATCCAAGGCCTATACCAAGGAAACCTATGATGACTCCCGCTCCCAGGGAAAAGGGGTCAAGGTAGGCGGGATTTAACCGGTGCAACAGCTCATTCAGGGTTTTCAGGCCGCCAACCTGTATAATTCCTATAACGGGAAGTACCACGAGTCCAACCAGCATGATGATGGCCCGGATTACATCGTTATAGGCAACAGCTACATACCCTCCCAGTACCATGTAAATCAAAATTAGCAGACCCGAAATTACAAGGGATAAAATAAATGAAATATCCAGGGCGGTAGAGAGGGATTTTGCTCCTGCATTAAATTGGGCAGCCACATAGGCAGTGATGAAAATCCCTATAATAATCACACCTGTAATTCTCAGGAATTTTGTTTTGTCGCTGAACCGGGATTCAAAATAGTCGAGCAGGGTGATGGAATCCATGGACTGGGTTTCCTTTCTCAGTTTTATGCCAAGGTAGATAAACTGCCAGGCCTCAACGCTGATGTAACCCGCGATGGCCCAGATAGCCCCTGTGCCGGAAATATACGCCATACCACTCAGACCCAGAACGAGCCAGGAAGACCTGCCGGAAGAAACGGCTGAAAGACCTACCACAAATGGGTTCATGGACCGACCGCCCAGAAAAAAATCCGCCTGGCTTTTGGTTCTTAACAGTGCAAGCAATCCAACTCCTACAGGGAAAAGGAGGGTGATGAGAAATACAGCCAGGGCAAGAGGATCACTGAGTTTGTCATAAATGCTGTCGGTCATGGCGCTTTGTAAAAAAGACAGTGATTAAGAAATTGAAAAGTATAAAAATCGCCATGAAAATGCAACAACATTTGTTTTGTTTGCATTGATTTTTGTTCCTGCAAGCAACTTGATTATTTTTGAATAGACCAATTAGTAAAACCATATCATGCATTCTGCTCACCGGAATTTGTTTTTTATTCTTTCACTTTTTTCTTTTCTGTCCTGCAGTTCCGAAAAGAAATCTCTGGTGGAAAAGATGGTGATTCACCAGGGCTGGGAATTCCGGCAATCAGGCGGGGATATAGGGTATCCTGCGAGTGTGCCCGGAACAATTCACCAGGTTTTGTTTTCATATGAACTCATTCAAGATCCGTTTTATTCCTGCAACGAAAAGGACTTGCAGTGGGTGGGTGAAAACGACTGGGTTTACAGGACTGTATTCCGGTTAAATGATGATCTTCTCAGTAAAAGAAACATTCAGCTTGTATTTGAGGGACTGGACACATATGCCGATGTATTTCTGAACGGAATGAAAATCCGTGAGGCAAATAACATGTTCAGACAATGGGAGGTGGATTGCAGGGAACAACTGAAGGAGGGCGACAATTTACTGGAAATTCATTTTCAATCAGCACTTAAAAGATTCTATGTGGATTCCTTGTCCCTTGGGTATCCATTGCCAGGCGGCCAATGGGTGTTTGCGCACAAAGTTGCGAATCATTTCAGATGGGACTGGGAACCGGGATTTATTACCTGCGGTGTTTGGAAGCCGTTTTACCTGAAGGCATGGGAGGATCATTTGCCGGTGGATGCTTATTTAACAACTGGGTCTGTTGATAAATCCAGAGTTAGCCTGGCAGAGGTTTTAGAAATCAAATCAGAATTGGAGGAATATGTATTGGTGAAACGAACATGTTTGCGAATAAACCAAAACACCAATGAATATAGCGAACATGAAGTTCCCTGCCCGTTGGCAGGCAGGGAACACCCATTATAGTAATTTCTTGTAAGGATAAAATAATTAAACTATGAAAAGCATCCTGTCACAATCCCTTTGGCTACTCCTGATTGTTCTTGTAACGTCTTCCTGCAAGCAGGAAAAACCGGTTGAAAACCCGGCCATCTATGTGAATCCGTTTATCGGAACCGATGCCCACGGGCATACCTATCCCGGTGCTTCAACACCTTTTGGCATGGTGCAGTTAAGCCCGCAGTCACGTCTGGATGGCTGGGACGGATGTTCGGGATATCATTATACTGACAGTATAGTGTATGGTTTTGCCCATACCGCACTTAGCGGAACCGGTGTGAGTGACTACGGAGATATTCTGGTGATGCCGGTAGTCGGAAACCCTTCTATAAGCAAATTTGACAATAGTTCTCTCTTCCTGAAAAAGAATGAAAAAGCGGAGGCAGGATATTACAGTGTATTTCTTGAGAAACCAGGGGTTTTAGCAGAACTCACTGCGACCACAAGGGTTGGTTATCACCGTTATACTTTCCCTTCTGCCGGTGAAGCCTACATCTTTATTGACCTTGACCACAGGGACAGGGTACTGGATTCCTGGATAGAATTTGTTAGCGACACCGAGATAAGGGGTATGCGCCGGTCCACCAACTGGGCAAAGGATAAGATCTGGTATTTTCAAATGGAATTCTCCAAACCTTTCACCAGCCAGATCGTGGCATTAAATGATTCAATTCTTGAAGGGAAAACATATTCCCGTGGATTGAATGTGAAGGCTTTGGCAGGATTTGATACAGGCGATGGAGAGTGTGTTGAAGTGAAGGTGGCTTTGTCGGCTGTTGATTCTGAGGGTGCCCTTAAAAACCTGAAGGCCGAAATACCCGGATGGGATTTTGAAGAAATTAAATTGGCAGCACATAATTCATGGAACAATGAACTGGGTAAAGTAAAGGTGAGGGGTGGTTCTATGGAGCAGAAAACCGTGTTTTTTACAGCTCTGTACCATGCTTATCTTCAGCCCAATACCTTTATGGACGTTGACCGGAGGTACAGGGGAATGGACAGGAAAATACATATTGCCGATGGTTTTACAAACTACACGGTATTTTCACTCTGGGACACTTACCGCACATGGCATCCCCTGATGACCATACTGGAGCAGGAGCGTACCAGGGATTTTGTAAGGGTAATGCTGAACATGTATGAGCAGGGTGGACTCCTGCCCATTTGGGAACTGGCAGGGAATGAGACCTGGTGCATGATCGGAAATCATTCCATTTCGGTCATTGCAGATGCCTACAGGAAGGGCATCAGGGATTTTGATGCAGAAAAGGCTTTGCAGGCGATGATTCACAGTGCCACGCGCGATCATTTTGGCTTAAAGGCCTACCGGGAGTATGGACATATTCCCGGCGACATGGAGCATGAGTCCATTTCTAAAACGCTGGAATATGCCTATAACGACTGGTGTATTGCAGTAATGGCAAGGGAAATGGGACACGATGACATCTACCGCGAATACATCCGCCGCGCGCAGTTTTACAAGAATATTTTTGACCCATCAACCGGTTTTATAAGGCCAAAAATGAACGGAGGATGGATTACACCGTTCGATCCCTCCAGGGTGGACTGGCATTTTACCGAGGCCAATTCGTGGCATTACAGTTTTTATGTGCCCCAGGATATTACCGGATTCTATCAGTTACATGGCGGAAAAGAAAATCTTGCAGCAAAAATTGACGAATTGTTTGAGACAGAAGAAAAAATCAGTGGCCGCGACATGAAGGATATAACCGGATTAATCGGGCAGTATGCGCAGGGTAACGAGCCCAGTCATCATATGGCCTATCTCTGCAATTTCGTTAACCAGCCATGGAAAACGCAGCAAAGGGTCAGGCAAATCATGGATGAACTTTATTCTCATAAACCCGATGGTCTGAGTGGCAATGAGGATTGCGGACAGATGTCAGCCTGGCTGATAATGAGTGCAATGGGTTTTTATCCTGTAACCCCCGGTGTGCCGGAATATGTTATTGGCACACCCTGGTTCCCCGAAATGCAAATACATCTTGAGAATGGGAATGTTTTCACCATTACTGCCAACAAAGTATCAAAGCGCAATATTTTTATTCAGTCTGCTACCCTCAACGGTGAGCCTTACAGCAAATCATGGCTGGCTCACGCGGATATCATGAATGGTGGGCATCTTCATTTTGAGATGGGCAGCAGGCCAAACAAGCAGTGGGGCAGCAGGGATGAGGATATTCCGGTTACCCATATTGATGAGGAGTTAATAATGCCCGTACCTTTTATTGAATCGAAAGAGAAAAGAATCAGGGAGAAAGAGTATGTGTCCATTGGTTCCATCTGGCCCGAAGCTGAGATTTATTATACACTGGATGGTACAACCCCCACAGTAAATTCTCAGAGGTATGAAGGTTTGGTAGGTATTGACAAAACGGCCACGCTCACTGCGATTTGCTACATGGAAGGATTAGGTTACAGTTATCCCGTGAAGGCTGAATTTGTAAAACTCGAACTTGACAGGAGTATTGAAATTATCAGCCAAGTGCATCGCAGTTATGACGGGGGAGGACCCGAGGCTCTGATCGATGGTTTGCGGGGAGCTGCCAATTGGAGGCTGGGGGGATGGCATGGTTACCAGGGAACTGATTTTGAGGCTGTGGTTGACCTGGGCAGTGTAAAGGATATCAGATACATTGCAGCAGGTTTTGTTCAGGATATACGATCATGGATATTCATGCCAAAGGATGTAACCTTTCTTGTATCGCAGGATGGAGAAGTATTTTCACAGGTTGCCAAAGTAATTAATCATATTCCTTTTGACGATTATGACATGCATTACGTTGATTTATCGGCAAAGCTGCATACAAAAGCCAGGTACGTGAGGGTGGAGGCGGAAAACTTTGGCATACTCCCTCCATGGCACCTTGGCGCAGGAGGGAACGCCTTTATTTTTATTGATGAGATCACCATCAGGTGAGCAGCAAATCCGGACGGAATTTTCCGTTTCTTGGCCAAACAACTTTCCTACTTACCGGCAGATTCATTTTCCATGGAATGGGGAGGAATTATTATTAAGTTGCCGGGTACCGTTCCCTGCCGGTAATATCAGAATATCGGGTTAGTGGCAATTTGCCAATGAGAAATCACTGATTACCTGTAACCCGTTGATTTTTTTAACAGGGTAACCGGTTTCCGTGAAAGTAAATACCCCTCAATGATTTTCTCCATTAATTTCATTCACTGCGGTGAACACTTCATACGGTCCTTCAAAATCAAGAAGTTTCACATCGTCAAAATAGTATTCCTGTGTTTGTCATAGTCTGGTTAATCCTCATGTTTGCTTAATCCCGGGTTGATAAAAAAATATAAAAACCGTAAGCAATTGTTTTTGACAATCAAAAATAAAACGCATACTTTTACCCGTGGTTAATGGCTTTTAATAATCACTAAATCAATTCATATGAGCAGGCACAAATGTAAAATATGCGGGTACATATACGATTCCGGGGCAGGCGATCCCCCAACCGGTGTTGAGCCGGGTACTCCTTTTGAAGAACTACCGCCGGGCTGGACCTGTCCCATCTGCGGAGCAGGCCAGGATGAGTTTGTGGAAATTGTTCAATAATAGGTACTCTTCCGTCAGGGGCGTCCGTTAGTTTTCAGGAATCTTTTTCAGAACATCTGTCAGCAGTTTCCAGAATTTAACTGTTGATTCTATATGCAGCCTTTCGTCAGGTGAATGTGCGCCCTTGATGGTTGGCCCGAAGGAGATCATATCCAGGTCGGGGTACTTCTCCAGGAACAAGCCACATTCAAGTCCCGCATGAATTGCTCTCACAACAGGTTTTGTACTGAATAGTTCTTCATAGCTTTTTTCAGTAATTCTCAGTATTTCGGAATTCTTATCAGGTGTCCACCCGGGATAACCCTTTCCGTGTTTCACTTCTGCTCCGGCCATCAGGAATACTGCTTCTACCATGTGCGCTATGTCCCATTTGGCCGATTCAATGGAACTTCTCTGGCTGGTTCCCACAATGATTTTATCTCCGTCAAATTTAACCGAAGCCAGGTTGGTGCTGGTTTCCACCAAACCCTCAATAGTCTGGCTCCATGCGATTACACCATGCGGACAGGCATACAGTGCGTCCAGCAAGGCATCCTGGGTCTTTTTATCGATTACAAAATCCGGTAAGTCCACTTTTTCAAGCTTCAGGGAAAGATTTTGTTCTGTAGCATGGAATTCCCTCCTAATTTCAGAATTGTATGAATTAAAAAGATCCAATACTTTTTGTTCAGCATCTGCTTCAACAGCAAATACGGCAAAGGCTTCCCTTGGAATAGCATTCCTGAGATTTCCCCCGTCAAACAATGCCAGCCTGTGGTGTGCTAACCTGTCCAGGTTCCAGAGAAAACGGTTGAGAATCTTGTTTGAATTCCCCAGGCCTTTGTGAATGTCGTCTCCTGAATGCCCTCCCTTTAAACCACTCACTGTCATTTTAAATGCATGGGAGTTTTTATCAGGAGTTTCTTTTTTGAAACTGAATGTGGCCTGCGTATCAGTTCCTCCTGCACACCCAATAAACAATTCTCCCTCATCCTCAGAGTCCAGGTTGATAAGGATTTTCCCCGAAAAAAAATTCTTTTCCAGTGCAAAGGCCCCTGTCAGCCCTGTTTCTTCATCCACTGTAAAAAGACATTCAAGGGGTCCGTGTTCCATCTTGTCCGATGCAAGCAATGCAAGTTGTGCGGCAATACCAATACCGTCATCAGCACCCAGTGTTGTACCCTTTGCATTTATCCACTCACCGTCAACATAAGCCTGAATAGTATCTTTTTCAAAGTCATGCACGGTATCACTGTTTTTTTCACAAACCATATCCACATGGCTTTGCAAAACAACGGTTTTAACTTTTTCTTTTCCTTTTGTGGCTTGCTTGCTGATGAGAACGTTACCTGCCTTATCTGTCTTAAAAGGCAGATGGAATTTCACAGCAAAATCCTTCAGGTACTGAATGATTTTTTCTTCCTTTTTCGATGGTCTTGGAATCTGCAGTATGGCATTAAAATAATGGAATACTACTTTTGGTTCAAGTGCTTGCAAATTATTCATTGTATGAAGAGTTTATATTTTCAGTGAACCCGAAATTAAGCCTTTCCAACTTAATCACAAAACTTCAGCCGGTATTCTGTGATGTCAGAAAACATGTTGTATTCCTCAATCAGATACCTTAATTTAAGCTGTTTTTTAAAGAACTATTACTATTTTGGCATCTTCAATTTCAATTGTGGAAAACAGATATTACCCTTACCTTTCTGCCGCCATCAATGCAGCGTTAAAAGCCGGTGAGGCAATAAGAAAAGTATATTTTTCTGATCAGTTAATGGTGGAATACAAGCAGGACTTGTCTCCAATTACACTTGCCGACAGACATTCCCATGAATGTATTGAGGAGATTCTGTTGCCGCTGAATTTGCCGGTTTTAAGTGAAGAGGGTGCCGATATAGCTTTTGAGACAAGAAAAAACTGGGAATTGTTCTGGCTGGTTGACCCCCTTGATGGTACAAGGGAATTTGTGAAAAGAAATGATGATTTTACCGTCAATATTGCCCTGATAGAGCAGAATGAACCCAGAATGGGCGTTATTTATGCACCCATTAACGGGTTAATGTTTTTTGGATTGTCAGGTGTGGGAGCCTGGAAGAGTGTCTCCTGTTTTGTGAAGGAAATTAAAATGGAAACATTGCAGGAATTTATTTCCTCCTCGCTGGTTTTACCCATGTATTGGCCCAAAAAAAAATTCACCCTTACGGTGAGTAAATCCCATATGAATGAAAAAACCATGGATTTTGTGAATAAAATGATTCAAAAATACGGTGAGGTGGAAACTTTATCTGTTGGTAGTTCCCTTAAAATTTGTCTCATTGCCGAAGGCAGGGCCGATATTTATCCCAGGTTTGGAAGAACAATGGAGTGGGATACTGCAGCAGGCCATGCCATTGCTGTGGCTGCCGGGTATTCATTTACGCTACCTGACGGAGAAACTCCTCTCAGGTATAATAAATCGGACCTGACCAACCCGAATTTTATCGTTAAACACAAAAGCATTGTGCTTTGATGGGCTTGTTTTTTCCCTGTTTTTGTTAACTTTGCACCCGTTATGGTTAGCCTGTTAGGTGAGGGTACTGTATAAACAAAGGCTGTTGTCCAAAAATGTCTACAGACGCCAATGGGTAGAACAGGCCCTGCCGGATTAAGGCTTGGCATAATACAGCTTCCGCTAATGGATACGTTATACAGAGCTAAAACTCAACAAGGGGCAATATTCTGCTGGAAACAGCAAAGGTTTCTCTGATTGGTTAACCCTTCCCGCGAAGGGTTTTTGCATTTGAAGCCACATCTATCAAAGGTTTCCCATTCAATGTTCTCACTTTTATCTGCTAAGGAGGAATTGTCATGGAAAATGAAATTACAAAATCAAAGGTTGCGATGGTAGAAGCGTTGCTGCTGGTAAATGAAACCGAGGCAGCTGTAACTGTATTGAGGAAAATGCAGGGGGTTGAGGTGGCTGATGTTTTTATTCAACTTCCCCCGGAACAGGTGGTGAAATTATTGCCGCTTTTTACCTACGAAGAACTCGGAGATATTTTTACAAATATGGATGTCTCCATACTGGTTGAATTGTTTGAACAAATTGACCGCGGGATGTTCGGGAGAATTTTTACCAATATGTCTTCAGATATCCGTGCTGACCTATACCAGGAGCTTGAAAAGGACAAACAACTGGAATTGCTGCCATTCCTCGATAAGGACACCCGTGCTGATGTTATCCATCTGAGTTCTTACCCGGAGGAATCTGCCGGCAGTATCATGGTCACTGATCTTGCCACTGTGAGGATTGATATGACCGCAGGCAGGGCGATTGAAAAGGTGAGAAAAGATGCTCCTTCCAAGAAAATGATTTACTATGTGTATGTGGTTGACCCTCAAATGCACATGCAGGGTTTCGTTACATTAAAGGACCTGATAATGGCTGAGCCCGAAACCATTGTAAGTGAAATTCTGCATACTGAGTATATATGGGCCGATGTGTTTGAAGACAGGGAAAATGTTGCGAGGAAAATTGAAAAGTATGATATGATTGCTATTCCTGTGTTAAATTCATTGCATCAGTTGGTTGGAATTGTGAGGCACGATGAGGCCATTGACATCATCCGGGCAGAGCATACAGAAGACCTTGAAAAGTTTATGGGTATCGTACCTGCCCAAGAGGATCTGAATTATATGCAAACCTCTACAATCAGCCATTTTAAGAAGAGGATTATCTGGCTCGTAACACTGGCCATGTTCGGCATTTTCTCAGGTATGATTATCCATTCTTACGAAGATACTATAGCACAGCTACTTATCCTTGCCTTGTATATGCCCATGATAGCGGACTCAGGTGGAAATGCCGGTTCGCAGGCTGCAACCGTTGTGGTGAGGGCACTGGCTCTGGGGCAAATCACCGTGCGGCACTGGTTAAGAATACTGTTTAAAGAGGCTAAAATATCCATACTGCTGGCTGCCTGCCTGGGACTTATTGCCTTTGTCAAAATTCTTTTTCTATCCTGGGAATCGGAAGTGCCTGAACAATTTTCGCTATTGTTCCTGGCCTTGGGAATTTCTCTTGCATTGTGCCTGCAGGTAATCACATCCACTCTCGTTGGTGCTGGTTTGCCCCTGCTCGTAAAAAAACTCGGAGGAGACCCTGCAGTGGCGGCAAGCCCGGCTATTACTACCCTGGTGGATATTACAGGGCTGCTGATCTATTTCGGTCTGGCTACCTGGCTTTTCTTCTGATTCGGCAAAATAGCCTTGCTGCTTTTATTGCAGGGTGAACCATTTTATTTTTTGACCGTATAAAATATATCTGGATTTAATCCCGGTAAAATTGTGATTTGCGGATGAAATGGTTTATTTTACCAATTTTAATAATTACCGGCTGATTACTGAAAAAAAATGATTTAATTTTAGCTTGCAATTGACTTTATAGAATGAGAGTTTCCAATGTTTGCATTATACTGGTACTATTCAACATCCTGTATGCTGAAAATCAAATCCATGCACAGCAAAGAATCCGGTTCAAGGCATATGAGGTAAGAGCAAGCGGTCTTCAGCTAAAGGGTGATTTCTTTCAGATGAAGGAAAGTCTCATATCCCCTCTTGCCTACACCGGTAGTGGCGGGCAGGTAGATATTTTCAGGCTGAAGGAAGGGGAATACGCCAGGAACTATTTCAAACTGGGATTAAATTTACAATACGCTGAAAACCGCTTTGGTCTTGAAATGGTACTTATACAGCCTGAATTTGTCATCAGCCACACAAGGATGACATCTCTTGCCTACAACGATAAACAAAAGATATTGCTGGGAGGTGCTATTTCGGCCAAACCACACATTTTCAGGTTTACCGATGAATCCTCCGAAAAAATGAACTGGATTACAAGTTATTCCTTGGATTTTCATTATATACTTGAGCAGGAACTGGGGCGTACCCGGAAATTCTGGATGGAATTTCAGATTCCCCTGGCAGGAGTTGTTTTTCGTCCCGATCAGGATATTTTTTATGAGATGCAACTTCCCGGTGTTTGGGAAGTCACAAAAAGGCTTCATTCCAAACCTTACATTGCATCCCTACATAATATGCAGGCGGGCAGTTTCAGGGCATTTATTGATCTCTCGGCAGGAGAGAGAGGAGCTGTATCGGTTGGATACGAAGCCGATTTTTATTCCTTTGCAAAGCCGGTTAGAGCCACAGTTCTATCACATTCGTTTACTTTGAGACTGATGTTTAACAGACTGATTATCTAGTATGAAGAAGTTAAGTATATTTATTTTCATAGTGACAACACTTCTTACACTAAATGGTTGTTTAAAAAGCGGTAATCTGAAAATTGCCAAAAATTCACAACCTCAGCAACTGGATGATGGATGGTCAGTTTCAACACCCCAATCTGCTGGGCTTAATACTACATTAATCAACCAGGCTGTGGATTTGTTTTTTGATGAAAATCTGTATCCAACCTCACTGAGCCTGCTTGTAGTGAAAGATAATAAGCTTGTTGTTGAAAGTTATGCCCGGGATTTGAAAGACAGAGACAGACTGCACAATATAAAGGATGTAACCCAGTGTGTTACATCTGTTTTATTGGGTATTGCAATGGACAATGATTTAATTGATCCGGATCTCAACCAGCCGGTTTATAATATCATACCACAGTACTTTGACAGTGTTTTGCTGAAAAGAGATATCAGCCTGTATCATGTGTTAACCATGCGCACAGGCTGGGAATGGGAAAACAAAGAACATACAAAGGAATTGTTTAATACCTGGAGGTTTCCAAACAGTATGCGCCTGGTTGTGCAAAAACCAATGAAATTTGCCCCCGGGGTGTGGTTTAATTACAATGACGGTGCTCCCCATATTTTTTCAGGAATGATTACCGACACAGCCAAAGTTTCACTTGCAAAATTTGCTGAAGAGAAGCTGTTTTCCAGGATTGGTATCACGGAATATTTCTGGGACAGCCATACTGACGGTTTGAATTACGGTTCATTGGGATTGTACCTTAAACCGAGGGATATGGCCAGAATCGGGCAACTCATGGCCCAGTCCGGTACATGGAATTCAGAGCAGATTGTTTCTGCCTCATGGGTGAATATGTCAACTTCCGTACAATTATCTGATGCTTATACCCTTTCCGAACCCTATGGCTTTTACTGGTGGATAAGGCCTGTTAATAACGCCTTTTGTGGAATCGGCCAGGGTGGACAGTTTATCTATGTAGTACCCTCCAAAAACCTGGTAATCATACACACTGCCTTGCCACATACAGGTAATAGCTTCAAAGGGATTAGCCTTCAGGAGTTTGAAGACCTGGCAAACCTCATTGTAGAAGCAGCTGGTTAATTTCAATTCATTCAATTCTTCCATAACATAGCCGGATTTTTGTTTGGCACTGATATTTTTTCTTTCTTTAATTGGCAATAAACCAATTATTTACCTGTAAATATTTCATTATGAGAACCCTGCCTATATTTATGGCTTTTTTGTTTGCCGTGCCGGCAAATGCTCAGAAAAGAAAAACAGTTGAAACTGTTCCTGCCGATACCAAAGCGGAAGACAGACTGGCCGGGTACCAGCATAGACTCCGGCTGGAGGAGAAATCGCTGGTTGCAAATATCCCTTTTCGGAATATTGGACCTGTTGTCTTTGGTGGCAGAGTGACTGACCTGGATGTAAAACCCTGAGGATCCCACAGTTTTTTATCTGGCCTACGCGTCAGGTGGCCTTTGGAAAACAATTAACAATGGAAATACACTTTTCCCGGTTTTTGATAATCAGGCAGTGATGACCATAGGTGATATTGCCGTGAACTGGAAACATGGTGAAGTCATTTGGGTTGGAACAGGGGAAAATAATTCCAGCAGATCTTCCTATTCAGGTACTGGAATTTACAAGAGTACCAATTTGGGTGAAACATGGGAATACCTTGGTTTGGGTGAATCCCACCATATTGACAGGATTATTATTCATCCCGATAACCCTAATACTGTATGGGTTGCTGCAATGGGTCATCTTAACTCTCTCAACAGGGAAAGAGGAATGTACAAAACCACCGATGGCGGAAAAACCTGGAAACATGTACTTTATATTGATGATAATACAGGAGCAATTGACCTGATCATTCACCCTGAAAATGCGGATGTACTGTACGCAACCATGTGGCACAGGGAGAGACGGGCCTGGAATTTTGTTGAATCAGGAAGAGGGAGTGGTATCTATAAGACTACGGACGGAGGAGATACATGGACTCTGATTTCAGGTCCCGGAAGCGGATTCCCAACAGGAAAGGGAGTCGGAAGAATTGGCCTGGATATTTTCCCCGATGATCCGCACATCATTTATGCATTTCTGGATAATTTGAATAACGATCCCAACTACCTTGCAGAAGTCAAAGAGGGAGAACTCACCAATGACGCCTTGCGAACCATGACAAAAGATCAATTTCTGAGCCTCGAAAATAAAGCCATTACAGATTTCCTTGCAAAAAACAGATTCCCGCGAGAATATTCACTTCAGGTGGTGAAAAAAATGATAAATGAAGGCGAGATTAAACCAGTTGCTTTGGTGGAGTATGTAGAAGATGAGAACACGGCTATGGTTGGGCAGCCCATTGTGGAAGCCGAAGTCTACCGTTCGGATGATGGGGGTAAAACCTGGAGAAAAACGCATGATGATCCCATTAAGGAATTGGTTCATACTTATGGCTATTACTTTGGGGAAATACGGATATCCCCGTTTGATTCCGATGAGATTTATATTCTTGGTGTACCAAAACTCAGGTCGCGGGACGGTGGAAAAACCTGGCATCGTTCCGATGGTCCCAATGTGCATGTAGATCATCATGCCATGTGGATAAACCCCAATCGCTCTGGGCATATTATTAACGGCAATGATGGAGGTGCCAATATTACCTATGATCATGGTGATACCTGGTATCATATCAATACCATACCTGTTGGGCAGTTTTACACTGTGAATGTTGATATGGCGATTCCATACAATGTTTATGGCGGAACGCAGGACAACGGCACCTGGGCTGGCCCCAATACCTATGATCCCTCTACGGCATGGCACCGCGACGGCAGGGACACTTATACGCGGATTGGCGGAGGAGATGGTATGCAGGTTGAGATCGATACCCGCGATAATAACATTGTTTATGGTGGTTCCCAGTTTGGTAATTATTTCAGGCTGAATAGAGCTACAGGTGAAAGAATGCCCATCAAGCCGCGGCATAACCTTGGTGAACGGCCTCTTCGATTCAACTGGCAAACACCCATACACCTGTCACGGCACAACCAGGATATTTTGTATTATGGGTCCAATAAATTTCACCGTTCCATTAACCGTGGAGAAAACCTTGAAACCCTTTCGGGTGACCTTACCAGGGGAGGAAAACCCGGTAATGTTTCCTATGGCACACTTACAACCATCCACGAGTCTCCCCTGAAATTCGGATTGATTTATGTTGGAAGTGATTGCGGTCTTGTTCATATGACACCTGATGGCGGCAACACCTGGAAAAATATTACGGGAAGCCTGCCGAAAGATTTCTGGGTGAGCAGGGTAATCGCTTCCATGTATGATGAAGGAACAGTATATGTAACTATGAATGGTTACAGGTGGGATAATTCTACACCATACCTGTTTGTTTCCCATAACTACGGGCAAACATGGACAAGGCTCGGTACTGACCTGCCTTTGGAACCAATCAATGTAGTGAAGGAAGATCCAAAAAATAAAAACATTTTATATGTTGGAACCGATCATGGGATATATGTTACCCTGGACAGGGGCAAATCATTTATGGCCATGAAAAAGGGATTTCCCAATACCCCGGTTCATGATCTGGTCATTCATCCGAGAGACAATGATTTAGTGCTGGGTACACATGGCAGGTCCTTCTTTGTTGCCAATGTGGAGCACTTGCAGCAGTTAACAGGGGAAATTCTGGCAAAAAACCTGCATGTATTTGCCATGAAACCTCTAAACCACAATGCAAGATGGGGGAACAGCCTGGGCAGATGGTCTCCGGTTTTTGAACCAAACATTCAGATACCCGTTTTCCAAAAAGAAAAGGGAGAAATTCTGTTTCAGGTAAAATCCGAAGCTGGAGTTTTGCTGTATGAGAAACAACTCCTTGCGGATAAAGGCATAAATTACCTGGATTATGACCTGACAATACCGGAAAATTACTCTTCCTCTGTTCAGAATGTAACAAAGGCAGGTAACGTGAAGATTTACCTGCCAAAGGGAAAATACATGGTTGAGTTGAAAAGAGGAGAAGAAACAGTAAAAACCAGCCTGGAGATTAAATAAACAACCGGGATGCATCGCATCCCGGTTGAAAAGGACATCTATGTTGTTTTTGCTAACTTTTGAGTAGGTGTGCGCTTGTTTTTAACTATTTATTAACCTAAAAATTTTCACCTGAAATTGCACAAACCAAGATGTCAACTACTAATTATAAACCAAAATCTGTGCCAATTGTTGCATCGTTTAATTGTAAAAACAATTAAAAAATGTTAAAAATGCAACAATTTTTATGGATTATACAATTAGGAAAGAAGACCGGAAGATATTCTCCCGGTCTTTTTCTGTTTTTTTACTTCAACATACCTTTGGTTCTGGATAGTTTTCCGTCAACCTGGGCGGGTTTCAGATTCAGAAGATGAGCGATAAGGGGATACAGGTCAACTACTTCAATCATTTCGTGTTTGTGTCCTTTTTTAAAAGACGGACCGAATGCATAATATATGGCATGCATATCCATTTCATCGTTATCATAACCATGGGTTCCGCCTGAGTACTCCGACCTGCGGCTTCCCCAGCCAATGCTCCATGTATTGTCGGCCAGTATGAGAATATCCATGGTCCTGGGATTTTTGCCATAATTCAATCTCTCCGGAATATCTGCTGTTTTCCAGGCACTCAGGTTGGGCACATCAGCCAGTACCGTAAGAATGGAATCAATATATCCTTCTTTTGCTTTTACCAGAATTGCCGGGTTGCCCCCATGCGACCTTTCTACCCATTCCTGTTTAATATGACTGCTCAAATCGATGGCCCTGTCTGATGAAATAGAGGACATGCCATGGTCTGACAAAATGATAAAATCAATTTTTGAGGCATGGGGAAGCTCGTTCATTTTACTGATAAATACCCCAAGAAGGCTGTCAAGGTTCGTTACCATGTTATTTACCTCCGGTGCTCCCGGACCATACCGGTGTCCAATGGCATCGGGTTCACTAAAATACCACATGATAAGTCCGGGCCGTTTTTCCCTGGGCAGGTTCAACCAGGCTATGACAGTATCTGCCCTGTCTTCATTGGTTATACTACCGTCATATATTTTCCAGTAGGTTGGCTGGTGGCCGTTTACAGTGGCCTCTGAGCCAACCCAGAAAAAGGTTGCTGCCTTTATCCCGCTTTTTTCAGCAGTCTGCCAGATGGGCTCTCCGCCGTAAAACCTGCCATCTTCCACTGTGGTTCTGTCACCCAGACGAAAAACAAGGTCCAGTTCTTCCACATAGAAATTATTGGCTACTATGCCATGATTATCAGGATAAAGGCCTGTAGCCAGGCTGTAATGATTCGGAAATGTTTTTGATGGGAATGCCGGCTTGAAGGAAGAAGCCCTCACACCAATTTTCTCAATGGAATCCAGCACGGGAGTAGAAGTCATCGTTGGGTAATCCCACCTGAAACCATCCATTGAAAGCACAACAACATATCTCTCGGCAGACTTCGGATCTGAATTCCGGCAGGAGAAATTTAAAATAATAATGGTGGCAATAACAAGGCTTGTCAGAATTTTATTAAAAGTCAGTTTCACAGCGATTAAATGTTTTTGATTCATGATACAATTATAATGAATATCATGCTTAACTTGTTCAGTGGCGTAAATTATCTGTTTTATTGAACCCGCCATGGGATAAACAGGCGAATATAACGGACTGAAACAGAATGATTCGGGTATTGTTTAATGGTGAATTAATAGATAAATTGAGTGGTCATCCAATCGGAGCTATCTGTTTCGCCGGATATAGGCCTCCGTGTCAAATTTTCTGCGTGCCCCATTGGCATTCATATACCTGATTTTACCGAAAACTGGCCGTTCGCTCCATGCCCTGTCGTGCACGCCGCCGATTGACCATGCGCATCCGGTATAACCATTTGGATCCCTGCCGTCGAGTTCATATTTATCATTCAGGAAGATGGAGATCTGTAATGCTTCTTCTGGTGAGCTGGTCCACTCCAGTATTTTCTTTGCCCAGTACATGCGCATGTACCCATGCATTTTCCCTTTGATTACCATCTCGTTCTGGGCTGCATTCCAGAGAGGGTCATGCGTTTTGGCAAGTTCAAATTCATCCCGTGTATAAACAAATTCCCTTTTATCTTTTCTGTGTTCATTCAGGGATTTTTTTGCCCAATCGGGAAAACCCTCAAATGAATCATAATATGGATTGTAATAGCAGAAATTATCGGATAATTCGCGTCTAACAATTAACTCTTCGAGAAATGCTGCTGTGTTTTCATCATAGACTGACCCGGAATTGATTTCTTTGGCAATTCGTTGGGCAGAGATTTGTCCAAAGTGCAGGTAAGGTGAAAGTTCAGAGACAAACCCGGCATTTGGATCGTTTCGTTTGTTATTATAATGACTTAGTTTCTTTGCAATAAAATGATTCATTACTTTCCTCGCATTTACTTCACCCGGATGAATCCAGTCAACCGGTTTTACATTCCTGTCAATCTCCAGGTTATCAAATACATCAATCCATTGGATGGATTCATCCTGGTAGTTTTCTGGTGGGAACTTTTCAGGCGAAGGAAAATCAGTGAGATATTCGTGAATGAGTCTTTTAATTTTTGGCCGGAGGGTGTATGCTCCAAATTCCGTCTTTTGTGATACAATCCAACAGGGTATTATGTTGTGTGTATCCACTTCATAAAAAGGGATTTGAATTTGAGAGGCTACCTCCTCTTTCCATTTTCTTTTGATTTTGAGTGGATCAAAATCACTTACAAGAATTGTGCTCTTGCTTCTGTTGACAAATCCCGTTAAACTTCGGGAGGGATTTCCGGTAAGCAGGCAGAAGGGAATATTAAGTTTCCGAAGATCCTTTTCGACCTCCTTTAAGCCTTTGAGCATAAAGTCATACTGCCTGAGGGTTGCACCAATGAATTCATTTACCAGTGTAAACACAACCAATAATTTGGAATTGGACTCCAAGGCTTTCTGCATGGCAAAAAGCAGTGCCCAGTTATCCTGAACACGTTGGTCGCGGCTCATCCAGTAGATTACCTTTCCTGAAGCATCTTTTGCCTGATTCAGAGTTTTAACACGATTTGGATTTACCTGCATTTATCTCTTATTTAATCACCTTGTGCTTATTTGCAATAACAAACAATACATCCCCAAGTTTATCATAGCCCAAAAATAATCTTTCTCCGTGATGTTTAATCTGCTCTCCGGGGAACCCTATCAGTTAACACCGCCTGCGCTGATTTTTCATTGATCAGGTCAATGGCAGTATCGTCTTCGTGAAGTGCAATAATTTCAATATTGTGTTGTGAGACTGGCAAGCGGCCCTCCATAATTAAATCGGTCAACTGCTGCCTGGTTGACAGTTTATAATCTTCCCTGCAAATACTGAAAATCTTTATATATCCTTTTTTCCACGCAGGGTAACCCAGTATAATATAACTCAGGAGAATCATCAGATTGGAATTTTCAAAGTCGGTTGGTTTTATCCATACAATAATGCCGCTTCGGAAATTAACTGAACGATTTGATATGCCCAAAATGCAATTGTCAAAATTGCCGGATTTTACAAGGGAATAGTTATCCACAATCTGGGTTAGATCGCCTGGGTTGTTCTTCTCAAATGCAAAAAGGGTGAAGTTATTATCCATTCCCGAGATACCGGGCAGCTGAATAATCCGGGCAATAGACGAAGTATTAGAGGGAGATATCAGATAGTCAACATATGCTTTGCTTTCGTAATTTTCAGACAATTGGATGAGTTTTTGAAGCATCCCAGCAGAGTTTTGATGTGAAGTTTTGGAAAAATAGCCCTCAATCAGGTGAATGTATGTTGCAAAACCATACCGGTGTGAAAGCCAGTTAAACAGTTCAAATGCCTTGGGCCTTTCGAATGTGTTTTTTGAAACGCATATGATGGCTGGTCTCCAGGAACTGTTGGTTATTTTTCTTGATTTCTGAAGGTATACATGCAGGTTTCTGGCAATCTGAAAGATGGTACCCTGAAATATGACTTCCAGTCCTTTACGGCTTTTATGACAGGTGGAGGCGAAAAGGTAGACGAATACCATCAGTCCTGCTGCAACCAGTGCATATGTGGTATTGATTTTAAACATCAGCCAAAGGCTCATCACAGAACCAAGAAGTGAAAAATACTACCTGGACTTGAAAACTGGCCTGTAGGAGGGGTCTGCGGCGAAATGATTCAGGAACGAAATGAGAGACAGTGACCCATAGGTTATCAGGAAGAACATGGTAATAATCTGGGCGACTGCATTAACATCACCCAGGGCAACGAAAACAAATGCAATGGCACAGGTGATGAAGGTTGCATTATATGGCTCATTGGTTTCTGAGCGACCTTTGCTGAAAATCAGGTTCAGCCTCCCGGAGGAAAAGGATTTGTCGGCACCAAGTGCCTGTAAGGTACGTGGTGCTAAAAGAATGGAACCAAGTGAAGATGACAAGGTAGAGGCCGCAAGGCCCAGAGGGATAGCAATCCCTCCGAACACGGCAATCCTGCTCATAATGAGTTGTTCATTCAATAAATCATCGGGGCTTGCTGATACGGATAGTTTCCACACAACAAGGATATAGATGATCATACCAATAAGTGTTGCCGTAACTGTACCGAGAGGAATGAATTTTCCGGGATTTTTCAAATCTCCTGATAATCCCACACCTGCGGTCATTCCTGTAAAGGCCGTAAACAATGGCAAAAACGATAAAAAAGTCCTGGGGATTTTTAAAAACAAAATTGGATACCAGTCCTGTGGAGGAATATTCTGTTTTTCCTGCAAAGAATAGAACCAGGGAGAGGGACAGTAAAGCAGCTACAATGTAAAGGGCTTTTACATCCATGTTGGCACCCCTGCGCAGAATCACAAGTGCAAGTATGGCCATTGCGGGCATACTGATGGCCTGCCTGTGAAGCATAATACCTGTTTTGCTGTAAATGAAATTAAAAAATGGTTCAAAAGCTTCCGTGAAGGCAATGACAAAAAATGCCACGCTGATTGCCTGTGAAAGATAGAGAGAAAGGCCAATGGTACCACCTATATTCAAGCCAAATGAACTGGATATAATATTATACTCTCCGCCTCCCTCAACTTTCTGGTTGGTTGCAATTTCCGACAAGGCCATTGCTGTAGGCAGGGTGACGAGATGCCCAACAATGATAATCAGAATAACACCCCAGAATCCGAGGCTTCAGGTTGCAAAACAAACCGCAGAAACAGTATGGCACCCAGAATTGTGGAAATGGCTGTTATAAAAACGGGAGCTGTTCCAAATCTTCTTACTGCATTTACAGCGGAATTCATTTTGTTACGAAAATATTTTATCTTTTTATTTATCAGGTTTTTCTCTCCCTTAATTCACTAATTTTGGCTTCTTTTTTTATCGGACCTACTCATTTAATAACAGATTATTATGGTATTTCTGCAACCCGACAAACCTTTTTCCCGGAAATGGTTTGCCAATTATTCACTTATAATTGCCGGCAGTTTTATTCTGGCTGCAGGTTTTGTATTTTTTATAACACCATATAAAATAGTTCCGGGCGGTGTTTATGGAATTGGAATTGTGGTGCACAACCTCACGAAGGGCTTGTTTTCATTTGCTCCCGAAGGCTTTCCAATCGGTCTTTTCGGACTCCTGCTGATTATTCCGCTTACCATTGCCGGTATTAAAATTCTTGGCCCCCGGTTTGGCATAAAGACTATCCTCGGTTTTTTTCTCACATCCATATTCATGGATGGCCTGACCCTTTATCGTGGATATGAGCCACTGGTGGAAAACAACGCCCTGCTTTCATCCATATTTGGGGGCGTTTTGGTTGGGTTTGGGCTTGGACTCATATTTAAATCCAAGGCTTCTTCAGGTGGCAGTGACATTGTAGCCATGATCATTGCCAAATACACCCGTCTCCCGTTGGGTCAGCTTTTAATTTATGTGGATTCGGTTATCGTGCTTTTTGGTCTCATTGCCTTTGGCGACTGGAACATTCCTCTTTACTCCTGGATTGTGATTTTTATTACTGGTAAGGTTATCGATGCCACTATAGAAGGTGTAAGCTATGATAAAGCACTTTTTATCATCTCGGAGAAATACGATGAAGTAAGAAACAAAATACTTGTGGATTTGAACAGGGGCGGTACGCTCATTGAAGGAAGGGGAATGTATGGCGGCAATGAGAGAAAAATCATATTTACCAGCGTAAACCGAAGAGAGGTAGCCATGTTGCAGGAGTACATAAAAGAAATAGATCCAAAGGCTTTTCTTACGGTTATCGATGCCAATGAGATCATTGGGAACGGGTTCAAGTCGTTAAATGATGTGTAAAAAAAAGGCGGGTAATTAAATACCTGCCTTTTATTAGTGGTTTTTTTGTACTTTAATCTCCGAAGGAAATACCTATACCCCTTGCTGCTTTTACAAGATCGGCCTCATGGGTTACAAATTTCATTTTCTGAATAGCATCTATCAAAGGGATGGAGACTATTTCGGGATGCCGGTAGGCAACCATTTCCCCGTATCTCCCTTCCAGAACCATTTCGAAGGCCTTCACACCAAACTGTGTAGCAAGTATCCTGTCGTATGCAACCGGAATGCCTCCCCGTTGCAGGTGTCCGAGAATGGTTTCCCTTATTCCTGTGGTAACTCCGGCGGCTTTTAGTTCACCTTCCAGCCTGATTGCCGCACCTCTTAGACGGACGTTGCTGTAACCAATCTCATCAGAGATATGGGAGAGTGCATCTCCGCCAACAGGTTTCGCTCCTTCTGCGATTACCACAATGGCAAATCCTCTTTCCTTGGAAAATCTTGACTCAAGGCGTTCTGCCACTTTTTTGATATCATAGGGAATTTCCGGTATAAGGCAGACCTCGGCACCACCTGCAATGGCAGCACTCAGCGCAATCCATCCGGCATCCCTGCCCATTACTTCCAGTATCATTATGCGGTTGTGACTGGCTGCTGTGGTGACAAGTTTATCAACGGCTTCGGTGGCAATCTGGACAGCAGTCTGGTAACCGAAGGTGAAGTCGGTGAAAGGCAGATCATTGTCAATTGTTTTTGGCACCCCTATAATATTCAGCCCTTTCTCAAACAAGGCCTGTGAAATTCTCTGGGAGCCGTCTCCCCCGATGCTGATCACCGCATCTACATTCATGTACTGTAGCTTGCGTATCATATCATCAGAGCGGTCTACTGCACCCCAGGTTCCATCGTTGTTTTTTACCGGCCAGGAAAATGGTCCGCCCTTATTGGTTGTGCCTATAATGGTACCACCTCTGAAATGAATACCTGATACGGCTTTTTCATCCAGTACAACGATTTCAGTTGGTTCTCTTAGAATCCCATCAAAGGAATTGATACTGCCAATTACTTCCCAGTCTTTTTCCTGTGAGGCTCGTTTGACAATGGCCCTGATCACTGCATTTAAACCGGGGCAGTCTCCCCCTCCTGTTGCTACTAAAACTCTTTTCATTTTTTTTGGTTATTTTTTTGTTATCTCAGGCTTACGGCCTGATCATTGTTGTTTTATCCAAGCCTTTCAGGCTTTTTTTTATCTCAGACTTACAGTCTGATTGTTAAATAATTTCCGGAGCTCTTATTTTTTGTTTCGTTATCACAGGCTTACAGCCTGACATTTTTTAATTGGTTATTTATTGGATGAAACAGGCTGAAAGCCTGTTATATTTCAACCCTGATTAAAATCCGGGTCAAAGATACAAACAAATCATCACCCTGAAAGGGTGAGATAATTTTTTATGCCAAATGTACCCCAATTTAGCAGGGCAATTGCGTACAAATTATTATCTTTATTTTTTTAAAAAAAGTGGTCAAATTTACCTGATTATAGCTCTTTTTTAAATTGAATAGATCTTAATAAATCATTATTTCAAACATTAAATTTTTACCACCATGGCTCTAAAGATGAGAGACTCCAGGATATTATTTTTTCCTGCTCTTGCTTTGTTACTTTTTGTTGCACTTTTTTCTTCCTGCAGGGAGAAACCCATACAGGCTCAGGTTTCAAAAGTTGTTAACCCTGAATGGAGTAAAAATTCCGTAATATATGAAGTAAATGTGAGGCAGTTCACACCTGAAGGAACCTTCAATGCTTTTGCCAGTCATCTGCCCAGGCTAAAGGAGCTTGGAGTGGATATTTTGTGGTTTATGCCCATAACTCCAATTGGTGAGTTAAACCGTAAAGGAACACTTGGCAGTTACTATTCTGTTAAGGACTACCGGGGGATCAATCCGGAATTTGGTACCATGGAGGATTTTGTTGAAGTGGTAAAACAGGCGCATGACCTGGGAATGTATGTTATACTCGACTGGGTTGCAAACCATACCGCATGGGATAATTACCTGGTTGAGCAACACCCGGAGTGGTATTCCAGGGATGAAAACGGTGAAATGATCTCTCCTTTTGACTGGACCGATGTGGTTCAGCTCAATTATGATTTACCTGAGCTAAGGGATTATATGGTGGATGCAATGAAATTCTGGGTCACGGAGGCCAATGTTGATGGGTTCCGCTGCGATGTGGCCGAAATGGTTCCAACTGATTTCTGGAACAGGGCCAGGAGAGAACTGGATGAAATCAAGCCTGTTTTTATGCTGGCTGAAGCCGAGGTGCCCGTACACCATGAATATGCCTTTGACATGTCATACGGTTGGGAGTTTCATCATATCATGAACTCTGTTGGAAAGGGCAGCATGAATGTTGAAAACATTAGGGAGTACCTTGCGAAGGAAAAAGGCAGGTTTCCCTTTGAAGCCTACCGCATGCATTTTATTACCAACCACGATGAGAATTCCTGGGCAGCCACTGAGTTTACACGCTATGGAAATGGAGTGGAGGCAATGGCGGTTTTGACTTATACCATTCCCGGCATGCCGCTTATTTATACCGGGCAGGAAGCCGGAATGGACAAAATGCTTGAATTTTTTGAGAAGGATGAGGTGGACTGGAGCGAAATAAAGTACGAGCAATTCTACAAGACACTTAACCGGATGAAAAAGGATAACCCGGCTTTATGGAACGGTAAATTTGGCAGTGAGTTGCATTTGATTCAAAACTCAAAACCCAATCAGATTTTTAGTTTTTCGAGGGAAAAGGATGGAAATAAAATTGTGGTTGTGCTTAACCTGAGTAATGAGGAACAGTTTTTTACGCTGAAAGGGAAGAATTTTGCCGGAGATTATACAAATGTTTTCACAGGTGAAGCTGTTACACTGAATGCCGAACAGGAGATTGATTTTGCCGCATGGCAGTACCTGGTCCTTGTTCGTAAATAATTGCCGGTTATCCGGAAAATAAGATTTTCAAAACACAGAGGCTGTAAAAAAGTCAATTATAAATTGATCTTTTGTACAGCCTCTTTTAATTTCTGTGGTTCTATAGAAAAAACAAATTCTAATAGAGGAATATTTTTCCGGAACTTTTGTTTTTCCCGGTAACCATTTCAATCAAATATATTCCGGCAGGCAGCCTTTTCCCATTGGCCGAATTTCTGTTCCATTGTATTTCATAATAACCTGCTGATAACTCCTGGTTCAGGATACCGGAAACCTTTTGACCCTGAATGTTATACAGGTTAATGTTTACCGTTTGTCTTTCGCTGAGATCAAAACTTATAACGAGTGTTTCAGCGGCGGGATTGGGATACACTGAAAATGAACGGATGTTACTCGCAGGAATTTTTGGGGTGCTTAAAGGTATTCCATGATCGGGGAAAGGGATGGTGGAGTAGAGCCTGTATTCTCCCGGCTTCAAGGTAATTCCAATATTGATGTCGGTCACATTCAGGGTTTGCCTGGTGAAAAACTCATGCCATGTACCTGTTTGCTGAAAGTTGGGGATTACACCAGCGTCACCTACTCCAAAATTGCCAAGAACCAGAACCTTGTTGGATTCGTGGTTGAGTTTGATCCACTTAACCGTTCCTGACAGATTAGCCGAGTAATCAGATGTACTGAAAACAGCATGCTCTTTTTTTAATTTAATAACCATGCTGTAAATATCATAGACCCTTTTTCTTCTCCAGTCATCCTTATAATCCCACCTGACGGGTTTGGGATCAGTTCTGCAACTTCCGCTGATGGTTCCATCTGGGCATCGGTTGATGCTGAAATCATAACCCAGTTCGCCAAATTGCCAGATCATTTTTGGACCCGGAATGGTAAAGAAAAAAATGGCAGCCTGTTCAAGCCTCCTTAAACCGGTTGTTAATTCTCTGATATTGTAACTTCCCGAACTGTTACCAAATTGAATATTCTTGTACATAAGTCTTTCTTCATCGTGACTTTCCATATAACTTATCAGATGCGGAACATTCCAACCCCTGGCAAAATGTGAGGCATTTGTCAGGTTGGAGGTTGCAACCCAACCCATTGTGGCTTCATTGTAATTGTAATTCATGTTACCCCAAATGAGCATGCCATATTCAGCAAGTTCTTTTTCTTCCCTATTCTCGCAAAAATGTTCAAGGATCACATATGCCTTATCATTGGTTTCCCAGATTTTATCGGCCATTCTTTTCAAAATTGCAATTCTGGGGGCATCGTAATTTGAGCCTTGATTGCCTGTCTGAAAATTGGTAAAGCCTTTGGTAAAGTCAAACCTGAAACCATCCACCTTAAATTCTTCGAGCCAGTATTTGTTTACCCGGTCAATAAACTCTTTTGTGTATGGACTTTCGTGATCAAAATCATAACCCCAGCACCAGGGCTCATGCGGACAAACCTGGGTATACCAGGGATTTTCCGGCAGAGGCTGCCCCCATGACCCGGCCTGTGAATTAAAATACATTTGAACCAGGGGAGATAATCCGAAAGAATGGTTCAAAACCATATCAATAATGACTGCAATTCCTCTTTTATGACATTCATCTATGAATTTTTTTAAATCATTTCGCGTACCATATGCTTTATCGGTAGCAAAATAATATGAAGGATTATAACCCCATGAGATATTACCTTCAAATTCATTAATTGGCATTAGCTCAATTGCATTTATTCCTAATGCTTTCAGATAGTCAAGTTTTCCCATAGCATCCTTAATATCACTTGATGTTACAAAATCCCGGATAAGCAATTCATAAATAACAAGATCTTTAGGCGCAGGTGGTATAAAACTGGTAACCTCCCAATTGTATTCCTGCTGGTTGGTTTGCAAAATACTCACGATACCTGTAGTTTTTCCTGCGGGATAGGGCTTAAGACCTGGATAAGTAGAGGATGATATATATCGATCATTCCATGGATCAAGAATCTTATGTGTATATGGGTCGGCGATTTTAAGCTCGCCATCAATATAGAACTGGTAAGCATACTCAGTACCGGGTGTCAGGTTGGTTACATTTATCCAGTAATAATCACCCAGTGGGGTTCTGTTCATCAGGTATGCATCTGACAGGCTCCAGCCATTAAAATCACCAATCAGAAATACAAATTCCTTTAATGCAGGTGGATCATGCAGTACAACTGTAACGGTTTGATTATCAATATAATTCACCCCCGGCACAGTATTCAATGGCAAATCGGCTACAGGGATATTGCCTCTTGCGAAATAGGAGATGGAATCCTTCGCTATTTCAATGCCGTTATCTGCTATGATTCGGATCCAATGTAAACCAGCAACTGAAGCACTATGAGTGTAATTTATTTGCCCGCTTGTGGTAGAGGACACTTCATTCTGATCAATGTACAGTCTGAAATCACAGTTTTCTGAAGCATGTGCCTCAATTTCTATTAAATCGTTCAAGCCAACAATAAATTGAGATTGAGCAGGTTTAACAATTCTTACAAGCAGACCATCGCCAAAAAGATCAAGGAAAATATCTGATCCGTCCGCGTTTCTTCCTGTCCTTGAATTATCGGCACTCCTGAAAACAAAAGCCAGTTTCAATACAGTCTCAGAAGAGGGAATATTGTAGTATCCAATTACATTTGGAGAAATAGTTAAAGTGTATTTATCAGTACCAATTCGTGTGAGTTTCGTTTCAGGAGTATTAGTACCCCAGGATGTTTTAACGAATTTCCAGTCAGTTGGGGAAGTACTGCTTGAAGTAATAACACCTGTATGGGCATAAACATCTCCCGTAAAACCCATTAATCCCTTATTACCCTGGTCGGCGTAAAAAGTAATTACAAGTTCATGGTTTGATTTAGGGAACACTCTGTTGGATGTAATCACCTGGGCTGCAATTTTTAAAGTCAGTCCTGAGATTAAAAGAAAGAGGATTAATTTTAATTTCATATTTCTTGAATTACGAAATAAATTTTAGTTTTTTATTTTTCATCATAACAAAATTATTTTTACAAGGAATGATGGAACACCCATGTTGCTGATTTTGTTATCATTGTGTTTGTGTTTTTCTAAACATGGGTGTTTCATCCGTACAAAATATTTATATTATTAATTACCAATACATTATCTTCTAGCTTTTAACATTCAATATCGAACGGGTGCCTGCCTGCCGGCTGGCAGGGAACACCCATGTTTGCTATTTTCATTGGTGTTTGAGTTTATTCGCAAACAAGTTCGTTTCATTTGTTTAATCCAATTGTATATCAATGATCATAGGTGACATTGGGGATATAGAAACTCCCGGTTTTAAATGAATGCTCCTGCCGGTAATTACATCTACCCCACGAACATTGTCCTGAAGTATTTCCTTAAATCTCTTTGTATCAATAATAGTATGCTTTTTGTTTTTATTTAGAACGACCATGGTCATTCTTTCACTATTATACCTGAAGAAAACATAAACACCATCCTCAGGGGCAAAATGCATTAATCTGCCTGAGTGAATCTGAGGAGATTCCTTTCTCCAGTTAAGAAGTTTGGCAAAAAATTCCTGAGTTTGAATTTCATTATTAGTTAATCCTTGTCCCGAAAAAGCACTCTTTCTATGATCGGGCCACCCTCCGGGAAACTCCTTTCTGATGTTTCCATGCCCGTCATTTTTCCTGTGATTCATCAGTACTTCGCTGCCATAATAGATCTGGGGTATTCCTCTTGTTGTTAAAATGTATACTATACCAAGTTTATAAAGGTTAATGTCATTATTCATCTGTACATAAAACCTGCTCATATCATGATTGTCGGCAAAAATTACCAGGTTGAAGGGGTCAGGATAGAGAAAATCATTAGAGAGGGATTCGTGAAGTTTATGAAGCCCGCGTTCCCATTCTTCTTTTTCCAGCAGGCTTTCTTTCAGGGCAATTTGCAAGGGAAAATCCATCAGGCTGGGTAAATTGGGTTGATAACCATCCCTGTTGGATTGGTTTTTTTGCCAATAGGAAACAATTGCAGGATTCGGGCTCCATTCCTCACCAACTATATTTATTCCAGGGTATTCAACCAATATTCTCCTGTTCCAGTCAGCCATAAAGTTTTTATCTGGATAAGGGTATGTATCTACTCTGAGCCCCGAGAGTCCTGCGAATTCAATCCACCATATTGTATTCTGGATAAGATATTCAGCCAAAAAGGGGTTTCTTTGATTCATGTCAGGCATTTGGGGCACAAACCAACCATCGGTCATGAGAGTCCTGTCATATTCAGAGGCATATGGGTCCTGGTTAACTGTTCTTCTGTGGTTGGTTATGCGAATTTCCGGGTAAAAATTAATCCAGTCATGCGAAGGCATATCCTTCATCCACCAGTGTTCTGATCCACAATGATTTAAAATTACATCCTTAATTAGTTTCATGCCTTTTAAATTCAGTTGATTACTGAACAGTTTATAGTCATCATTCGTGCCTAACCTGGGATCAACTGAATAAAAATCGGTTACAGCATAACCATGGTATGATTGCTCTTTTTGGTTATTCTCTAAAACCGGATTTAACCATATTGCCGTAAATCCCATTCTTTCAAAATAATCCACATTAGCCGACAGCCCTGCCAGATCTCCTCCATGCCTTCCATATGGATCTTTTCTGTTTAATCTATCGGGCATGCCGGGGATATTATCATTCTCAGGATTTCCATTGGCGTACCTGTCAGGCATTACCAGGTAGATTACATCGGAATTATCAAAACCCCTGCGGTCATGGGAATGTTTTTCCCTTTCCTTCAGGGTATAAACATACTGGTCAGTAATCTTATTGTTTCTGCTGAATTCAATGGTAAAATTACCCGGTTCAACGTCAGGTGAGAGCTCAAGATCAATAAAAAGATAGTTCCTGTTGTTTGTCTGATGCAGGGCAGATACAATTAATCCGGGGTATCTGATACTAACTGATTTTTCAGCAACCCCGTCCCCGTAAACCATTAACTGTAATTGATTATTTTTCATGCTGGTCCACCAGAAGGGTGGTTCCACTCTTGTGATTTGGGCATTTCCATTACTGGAGAGCAGAACGGATATCAACAAACCGGTAATAATAATTTGCAGGTATTTCATAATTCATTAGTATTGAATGGTCGGACAAAGAAAAGTAAAGTCGTTGTTATCTTCTGAGATAAACAACGACTTTACCATAAACAAGAAAAGCCACTTAACTATTTGTACTTAATTCTTAACAATTGTATAAGTGTAAACCTGTGGATTTCCGGTAGGATTCAGATTCATTGTAATGGTGTAGTTGCCTGCACTTGCTATTGCAATATTTGCACCACCCTGAACCAGTACCCCGCCTGAACCGCCATAATTTAAATCCCAGCCATCGTTTGCTCTGAATTTAATTTCTCCTTGCACCAAATTAACGGTTAATTCCCATTTTCCTGTTACAGTGTTGTAAGCCATATCAGTATCAGATACCCAACCGCCGGGTGTGGCGCTGCCAATCAATCCCCAATGTGTTTTGAGTGCATTCCACTTCATAGTGCCCAAATCAACCCTGATTCTCCAGTAACCAGTTTCAGCAACTTTCATATTTTCTTCACCATCTGAAATCAGGTTGCCGGGGTTGTTGGGATCATTACCAATATCTCCAGCCCAGGAACCAAGTATTGGAAGAACCTTGAATCCCTGGTCCACTGCAGTAAGGTTTAAATAAAGTTCATACAGCAGGCCCGGCATATTCCTGTTCATTCTGGGTGCTGTGCGATTATTCCATCCATTATGCTGGCCTACAAGGTATAAATTCTCCTTGGCTTCAAATGGTGTTACTGTCATATTAACTGTTGCAGAGTAAACAGGGGTTATTCCTGTATTTTTTACTTCAGCTTTGATTCGTACCTTTATATTTGCAGACTCCTCGGGAATTAATTCAA
This sequence comes from Bacteroidota bacterium, assembly GCA_037446695.1. Lineage (GTDB taxonomy): Bacteria > Bacteroidota > Bacteroidia > Bacteroidales > PUMT01 > JBBIHY01. The sequence continues at coordinate 74,367 of JBBIHY010000007.1, read as the reverse complement.
GAGCAATGAGTTTTGCATTGAAATCTCCGTTTGTTATTGTTTTGGTTAACGAAGCGGTTTCAAAAACATTTACGGCATTTCTGAAATCACCTGAGGCTTTGTCAATCTGAAGTACATAATTAACTGCCAGCTGTACACCAAAATCTGCAGCAGACCATGTGAATGACAATGGATTGCCCGCTTCCGGTTTTGTTAATACAATTGTTGCTCCGGATGCTGGCGATGTAAGTGAAGGTGGGGTAAATTCACTGCCTAATACGGGCTTAATCTTGTCATCTTCACAGGAAGAAACAAAAAACAACCCGATGATTGCAATTAAAATCAGACTATATTTTTTCATGATCTAAAGTTTTAAATTTAATTAATAGCCAGGGGTTGGTGTAAGATTTGGGTTTGCAGTCAAATCAGAAAAGGGTATTGGAAAAAGATTGTATTTTGCATCGGTTGCAGAGCCATTCCTGGTAAATCCTTTCCATGGCCACAGGTAAGTGCCGCCTGTAAATCTGCCATATCTAATCAGGTCAGTTCTTCTGTGACCTTCCCAGTATAATTCCCTGCCACGTTCCTGCAGGATAAAATCCAGGTCAATACTTTCGACATTGCCGCTGGTATTACCAAAAGCTCTTACCCTTAAATTATTAACATAATTGATTGCATCAGTCATGTTGCCACCGGAGCCTCCTCTTAAATGCGCTTCGGCATACATCAGGTAAACATCTCCGAGCCTGAATACCGGGAAATCTGTATCGGTAAATGCAAGGTTTGAGCCGGGCTGTCCGTTTCTTCTGATGTTGGTGAATTTAAAAACTGCATAACCATTTGTAAAGTCGCTGAGGTTATCAATCTCCAGTTGCTGACCGCTGGTATAAAATCTTGCGCGGTTATCTCCAGCAGTGAATAAATTAACCAGGTTTTTTGTGGTTCTTAATCCACCCCAGCCACCGTCAACCCCATAATGGGCAGCAACCATTGACCCTCCGGTTTGGGCATGTATGATAAAATTAGGCCCTCCATAGGTCTGAGTCCTTATTCCATCGTATGCAACCGCGAAAATTACTTCCCTGAAAGCAGGATTCTGAATAGGATTATTATCGGCATTAAAGAGATGGATGTAGTTCGGTTCAAGTACATAACCTGCATCAATAATTTGTTTACAATAGGCTATACATTCAGAATATTTAGGTTGTCCAATATATACCTCAGCATTCAGATACAGTTTCGCAAGCAGCATCCATGCAGCGGCCTTATCGGCTCTTGGATACTGGTTAGTTCTCGGTGCCGGTAAATCAGCAATTATTTCCTCCAACTCATTTACAATGTAGTTGAAGAGGTCAACCCTGGAAATTTGCTTTGGCAGGAAAGCACCTACCAGGTCCTGTTCGGTAACAAAAGGAACGCTTCCAAAAATATCAAGGGCATGCCAGTAACTCAAGGCCCTTAAGAAACGCGCTTCGGCACGGTATCCTTTTATTTCATCGCGTGCACTGGCAGGAATGTTTCTTTCTTCCAGTTTTGATGCAGCACTTTCCCTTATGTACTCGTTGGCCAATGTGATCTGGTAAAAAATCCGGTAATACATGGCCGATACAAATACATCGCTTGACGTCCACCTGTGATATACAAAATCTTTAATTGTTTGGTCATCCCAGCCAATTACCGCCTCATCGGTGGTTAAAACCTGGTGATACCAAAGGGCTCGCAGGTATTGTCCAAAACCTTCATCAATTCCTGATATATCGGCCATACCTGCAGGTCCTCTCTGACCTGAAACAGCAAGCCCTGCATACAATTTCGCAAGTACATGTTTGTAGCCTGCGGCATCCTTATAAACAGTTGCAGATGTTAGAACATTCTTATCTATTGGCTCAACATCAAGGTCCTTCAGGCAGGAAGTTGAAAAAACACCTAAGCCTGAAAGTATCAAAATAATAATAAATATTTTTTTCATAGAGTAGCTTTTTATTAGTTTTTAAAATTGGAAGGTTACACCCAAAACAAAGTTTCTGGGACGAGGATACATATTATTATCAATTCCATTATCAATTTCAGGATCCAATCCCTTGTATTTTGAGATAAGGAAAGCATTCTGCACAGTAGCTGATACTCTTAAACTGGCTTTACCGGCAACGAAGTTTTTAAAATTGTATCCCAATGATACAAAATCCATTTTAAAGTATGAGCCGTTTTGGATATAGTAATCAGAAATGTATTGGGCGTTTACAAATCCCGTTTCAAGGGCATCGGGAGTAATGTTGCTTAAATAAGGGCCTTCACCCCTGTATAAACGAGCATAAACACCATTAAGTGAGCTAACATTATTGTAAACATAATTTCCGAAATTAGCTCTTCCGGCAAAGGAAAAGTCCCAGTTCTTGTAGTTAATAAGAGAGTTAATTCCAAAAAATGCCTGGGCTGCGGGTTGTTTCAATTGATAACGATCGTCATCAGAAATGATTCCGTCACCATTTCTGTCTACATAAACACCTTCAATGGGTTTGCCGTTACTGTCATATACCTGCTGGAAAACAAAGAACGAACTTGGATTAAATCCAACGCTGTGAATCTGAATATTATTTCCAACACCACCTGAAATACCGCCAGTGAATACCCCAAGGTAATTTTCATCTTCCACTGCCGTTAATTTGGTGATTTCACTTTTGTTGTAGGTTGCATTAAAGCCAACTTGCACTTGCAAATCCTTTTGCACAATGGGTCGTGTGAAAATTGAAAATTCAACACCACTGTTTTTCATGTTTCCAATATTTGTTTCAATGAAGTTTGTAAGATTGGAACCAGCCGGAACAGGAATAAAGTTTATCAGGTCTTTAGTGTCTTTTTGGTATAAATCAACTGAACCATAATACCTTCCATGTGAAACAGCAAAATCGAAACCAACGTTATAGGTAGTAGTTTCTTCCCATTTCAAATTTGCATCATAACCTTCAGGACGCAATGTGGACATAAATGTTTCGCCAAACCGGTAAGAAGCACCATCCTGACTGAAAGTATACCTTGCCAATGCAGGATAATCACCTCCAATACCCTGTTGCCCGGTAATACCGTATCCTAAACGAAGTTTCAGGTCGGAAAGAATAGTAAAGTTTTCCATGAATGGCTCATTTATGATTTTCCAGGCAAAGGCAAATGAAGGGAAAAGTCCCCATTTATTATCTCCCTGGAATTTGGAGGAACCATCATTTCTTAAAGTTGCAGTGATTAAATACTTATCCTTGAAACTATAGTTTAAACGGCCAAAGAATGATATCAGGTAGGATTCAGTAGCATAAAAACTATCTTCCACCAGTCGGAAAGCTACACCACCAATATTGTTTCTGATATTGGTTTCAACTGCCGAGCCCCTTCTCCAGAAATGTTGCCATGAATATCCTGCCATAAAATCTATATTACTCTCAATTGATGGCAAATCCTTTGTATAATTCAGGTAAAAATCAAGTAATTCGTTTTTTGTGGTTTGATCATAATTCCGGTCAACTCCTCCCTGGAAGTAAGCCCAGGCAGCATTATCGGGTACAAAAACGCTTCCATCGGACTGAGAATAATCATAGGCCAGGTTTAGATTTGCCCTTAACTCAGGGAGAAAGTGAAATTTATAATCAAATTGAGTGTTACCAATTAAACGGTAGACTTTTGATATATCATCGCGCATATTCAATAATGCTACTGGATTTCTTGTGGCAACAGGTTTAGGTAAGAGGGTTACAGGATTTACCCATGTAAAATAACCACCATACCTTCCTCCAGGGGTTAATACTGGTTGTGTAGGATCAAACTGACTTGCTGCACCAATAGCTCCGGCATCTGCAAAAACATTATCAACTTGTATCCCTCTTACATTAAAGTTAATATTTAAATGATCGTTAAATAAACTGGGATTGAGGGCAAGAGCAGCAGAGGCTCTGGTCATATTATCAGTTAAAAGAATACCATCGTTTACTGAATAATTGATCGAAGCCCTATAAGGAAGAGAACCCTTAGAGCCACTCAGTGTTAATGTGTGATCCTGAGACATTGCATTTCTGAAAATTTCATCAAACCAATTGGTGTTGGCTTCTCCCAAATTATCATTAATAAATGTCCAAATTGAACCTCCACCTGGTTCATAGCGGTCAGTAATAACTTCGCGGAATTCATCACCGCTTAAAACATCTAGTTGTTTGGCAACAGTGGAGAGTGAATAGGTACCATCGTATTCAATTTTTAAAGGAGTACCCTTTTGTGCCCGTTTGGTAGTAATAATAATAACACCATTTGATGCACGTGAACCATAAATAGCTGCTGCAGATGCATCCTTCAGAACAGTAAAAGTCTCAATATCACCTGGGTTAATTGTACTGAGAGGATTTCTAATACCTGTGATACCTTCCTGGGCAACGGGAACCCCATCAATAACAATCAAAGGATCATTTGTAGCTCTCAGTGAGGATCCGCTTCTGATTCTTATTGTTGCACCGGTTCCGGGTGCGCCTCCACCTGAAGTAATCTGTAAACCGGCAATTTTTCCGGCGAGCAATTCAGTTGGTGATGTGATGTTTCCCTGGTTGAAATCCCTTGTATCGACCACGGTAAGGGAACCAGTTGCGTCCTTTTTCCTTTGGACACCATAGCCTATGACAACCAATTCTTCCAGCCTGGCAAAGTCAGGATTCATGAATACATCCAGTATTCTGGATTCAGTTACCAGGAACTCCTGGCTGGTGTATCCAACAAAGGAGAAAACCAAAACAGCACCCGGTGCTGCAGTAATCTCATAAGCTCCGTTGAGGTCGGTGACTGTGCCTGCAAGTGTACCCTTAATAATGATGTTTACACCGGCGAGGCCTCCGAAATCATCAGTGACCGTTCCTCTTACATTGATTTGATTTTGGGCCATTGCACTGAACGAAGCAAAAACCCAAAGAGAGAGCATCAGTATGATGCTGTTCCATTTGATTTTCTTAATCATACAAGTTTAATTTTAGGTTAAGTTTATTAAGTAATCCAAAAGTGTTTCAATTCATGAATTAATTGAATCCTTCATTTTAAGAAACCGATTAAAGGTATGAAAAACTTAATAAAAAGAAAAGAATTTTGACATCTTTTTTTAAGGTAATTGATTGATATTTTGGATGTTATTTCTTAAAAGTATTATTTCAATCGTTTGCAATCAATTAATTGCCAAAACTTTTTTGTCATTAAAATTGTTAATTCTTGTAAAAATTTCTTTTCTTAACGTAAAATTTACTATTACTCATGCGCAGCGGGCAGGTGACTATAAAGGATATTGCAAGAGAGCTTGGTATTTCTCCATCGACCGTATCCAAAGCTCTTAAAGATCATCCTGACATTAACTCAGAGACCAAAAAAAAAGTACAGGAGCTTGCCAAAAGGCTGAAATACAAGCCAAACCTGGTTGCACTTAGTTTGCTGGAAAGCCAGACCAAAACAATCGGCCTGATTATTCCGCAGGTGGTTCACCACTTTTTTTCCTCTGTTATCAGCGGTATTGAGGATGTTCTGGATGAAAAAGGTTATTTTCTTATGGTTTGTCAGAGCAATGAGTCCTATGAAAAGGAGGTGAAAAACGCATTTGCTCTTCTTTCCTCCCGGGTGGATGGTATTCTTGCCTCCGTGTCAAAAGAAACAACTGATTTTTCCCATTTTGAAAACCTCATTGAATCCAATATTCCCGTTGTTTTCTTTGACAGGTATCCTGAACTCATCGAAGCAGATTGTGTACTGATAAACGATATGGAAGCCTCCTTTATGGCCACAGAGCATCTGATTAAGCAGGGTTGTAAAAGGATTGCTCATTTTGGCACATTTCAGCATCTGAGAATAGGCCAGGAGCGGAAGGAGGGTTACAGAAAAGCCCTTGAAAAGTACAAAGTTCCATTCAATGAAAATATGGTTTTCCTGTGCGACACGCGTGAGCAGGCTGTTATTAAAGCAAAGGAGCTGATGGAATCAGTGAATAAACCAGATGGAATCTTTGCCGTGAATGATCGCACAGCACTGGGAGCCATGGAAGGAGTGAAGGAGGCAGGGTATTCGGTTCCGGGAGACATTGCCATCATGGGGTTTACGAACGAGTATTTTTCTACCATCTGTGATCCAACACTTAGTACCATAGAGCAGCCTGGTTTTGAAATGGGAAGAAAAGCTGCCAGTATGATTCTTGAAAGACTTCATTCGGATACAGAGGTTCCCCCCAGAAAAGAAATCATCCCAACCAGGCTGATTATCCGGAAATCTACTCTGCGCTAAGCCGGAAAGTTATGTTTTATTACTTGAGATGGTTTATTGTTACCTCTTTGTTTGAAAATGAAATCTTCTGAATTTTAAGATTCATTTGAACCAAATTCTATTCATAGGATAATGTGTTTGGCTGAAATCCCTTCAAATATTTCTTAATAATGAAGTATTCCTTTGATAATGTAATTGACAGGTCAGGTACAGGGTCAATCAAACTGGATGAACGGGAAAAATATTTTCAAAAAGGGGATATAATTCCCATGTGGATCGCCGATATGGATTTTGCCACGCCTCAGTTTATTACAGATGCAATAAGGCATCGGCTGAATCACCCCATACTGGGGTATACATTAAGGGAGGAAGGGTTTTACAATGCAATAATTTACTGGCTTAAGAAAAAGCATAACTGGATAATTGAGCGTGACTGGATCGTTTACAGTCCGGGAATTGTTCCGGCCATTTCAATTTCTGTTTTAGCTTTCACCGAACCCGGGGATAAAATCATTATTCAGCCACCGGTTTATCCGCCATTTTTCTGGTGTATAAGGAATCATAAACGGGTAATCCTTGAGAATCCCCTGGTAAATGACCATGGTTATTACCGCATGGATTTTGCCGACCTGGAAAGGAAAGCTGCGGAAGGGGCCAGAATGCTGATTCTTTGTTCTCCACACAACCCGGTTGGACGGGTGTGGAATGCAGATGAGCTGAAAGAGTTGGTAAGGATTTGCAAAAAATACGGTGTGTTGATTGTATCGGATGAGATACATGCCGACCTGGTTTTTCTGCCTTCCAGGCATATTGCTTTACACAATGCTGCAAACGGTTATGAAAGAATAATTACCTGCATTGCACCAAGCAAAACCTTTAATCTTGCGGGACTGAGCACTTCCGCTGTTATTATACCCGATGCAAAACTGAGGGAGACATTCAATTATTGGATCGAAACGATTCATGTAAGCGTTGGTAACCTGTTTGGTTTTACAGCCCTTGAGGCTGCATACTTCAATGGAGAGAAGTGGCTTGATGATTTGCTTGTTTACCTTGAAGGGAATATTGATTTTGTGAAAGAATTTCTGGTAAAAGAAATACCCCGCATCCAGTTTGAAAAACCTGAGGCCACTTATATGCTTTGGCTCGACTGCAGGTCAACAGGATTGAAAGATAAGGAGCTAACAGATTTTTTTGTGAACAAGGCCGGGATTGGTCCCTCTCCCGGAAGTATTTTTGGTACGCAGGGAGAAGGGTTTCAGAGGCTGAATATTGCCAGTCCGCGCCCGGTTGTTGAAAAAGCCATGAATCAGCTTGCAAGGGCATTTAAAAAATGATTTTGGGTAAGTTTTTACCCAGTTGCAATTCTTGAAACAATTTTTTACTTTCGTCACTCTGCAATTCATCATTTATCATGAGTTGAAAATGAAACAAATCAGATTCAATTTTCTTGGGGCTCTGGCGATTTTAATGCTCTCCTGCAATGAGAAACGCCTCGTTGATTATTCCTACATGAATATCAGGGAAAACCTCTGGTATTACGAAAATGAAGACGAGCCATTTACAGGTACTTCCTTTTTCAATTTTTTCGGGGACAGCTCGGTGGTAGATTATAAAAACGGAAGATGGGACGGACGGTTTATCATTTATTATGCAAACGGGTATGTGGATACAGAGAGGAATTACAGGCAGGATGTGCTGCATGGAAGATATTATAAAGGGACATTGGACGGAACAACTCTTGTAAGAGGACAATACAGGAACGGAAAGATGTATGGCACATGGTACTATTACGAGCAGAATGGTGCCCTGAGAGAAAAAATAAGGTATTAAGGAATAAAAGCTGAAAATCCTGCTTCCCGGATTTTCTCCGAAGGAGAAAGGGAGCAGGATTTTTATATTTTTATGTCACTGGTTTTACAGTGTCAAAACTTCGAATGACCAGGGTTTCATTTGAACCTTCAATTGGTTGCCGGAGATTGTGTAGGCTGAATTGAAACCGGATTTGAGGTTGGCACCATTGAATCTGTCAGGAAGTTCCATTAAAACTTCCGTTTCATCGCCTGATTTGTTGAAAACAACCACTGAAATTTTATCGAACCAGGTTCTAGCATAGGCATAAGTATCATGAGAGATGTTCAGAACATTGAATTCTCCATACATGAATTCCATATTTGACCTTCGCAACTCATTCAGTTTTTTGGTTGTTTGTTTAACCTGTTCTTCTTCTTCTTTCAGGTTATCAAAACGCATCATTCTCCTGCTGTCCGGATCATCGGCACCGGGCATACCAATTTCATCACCGTAATAAATTACAGGTACTCCGGGGATTGTCATGGTAAAGGTAAGAAGTTGTTTCAGCCTGCTATAGCCTACAGGGTCTTCCACTTTTATTTCCCTTGACCACCCCGCTTCTTTGGGGTTTTCATCAAAGCTGAGTGCACCACTGGCAAATGAAATAAACCTGGGCATATCATGATTTCCCGTAATATTTCCCATGAGGGAATTGTGTCCGAAATAGGAAAAAGATTCCATGATGGAGTTATTCAACTTCTCAAAACTTTCATTCCCGGTCGCAAAAACCATGCGGGCATCAAAATATAGGTTAAAATCGAATTTTCCGTCCATCAGTCCCGAGCCTATGTAACTGTTTATCAATTCACGGCTTCCGAAAGTTTCTCCAATCTGGTAGACAGACCGGTCAGGGAATCGATCCTTGATTTTCCTTGTGAGCGTTCTCCAGAAATTTACAGGCACATGCTTTGTAGCATCATGCCTGAATCCGTCGAGTTGAAATTCTTCAATCCAGTACAGTGCAGAATCCGACATAATCTCAACGACTTGGGGTACGGTAAAATCAAGGCTGGGCATAAATGGTTCAAACCATGTGGTGAGTCGTTGTTCATCCCAAAGCCGTATATTCATTGTTCCGTCAGGAAGCACGAGGTCCGTTACCCAGTCAGGATTATTGATGTAAAGCGGGTTTTCGGCATGCACATGGTTGGATACATAATCCAGGATCACATTGATTCCCCTGCTGTGAGCCTCTCCTACCAGTTCCCTAAGGTCTTCTTCGTTACCGAAACGGTGATCAATCGTAGTTAGGGTGATTGGCCAGTAGCCGTGATAACCGCTGTATTTCCTGTGAGGAGGCGGATATTCAACAAAACCCGTGAGTGGGTTTTGGGTTATGGGTGACAGCCAGATACTGTTCACATTCAGCCCGGAGAAATACCCGTCTTTAATCTTTTGGGTAATTCCCTCAAGATCTCCTCCGTTGTAGTTTGCCCTGGGTGCAATGTCGGGATCGTTAATCGGATCATCGTTCACAGGATTTCCGTTTTTAAAACGGTCAACCATCATAAAGTAAAGTATCGTGGCATGTTTATCCTCCCTTGTCAGATGGGCCGGATTGGTGATTACTTTTCCTTTGCTAACGGGAATGAGCAAATCATTGGATGGACCATTTTCATTGTAGCCCCAAATTCTTATGAACGAACGGTTCATTTTGCCGGCCTCAGAAGGCAGGGTAATTTCATAGCCGTTCTCCACTTTTTTTACAAAACGGTCATCCAGCCTGCTGTTTTCCCAGAATACAAATACATCGTTCATATTTTGAGTGTACCCAATATGTATAACAGGAGTGGCTTTTACAGTGAAAAGCGAAGGGAGGCTGGCATAATTGGTGTTACCAATGTTCAGCACAGAATTAAATCCTCCTGTATTGTTGTCTGCTTTGACAGGATTATTGGGATCAAGAACCCATTTACCATCCAGAACCAGCTGGTAATGATAGTAACCGGGATTAAGAAGAAGGTTTGTCTGCCAGGCTCCATCGGCAAACTCCAGTACAGTGCCGGCAGGATTCCAGCCATTAAGGGTACCTGCAAGTTGCACGGTTTTATATTTCATACCCCCGGGGTCGAACTGAAACCGGTAATTGATCTTGCGGTTTTTCTTTAGCAACAGAGAATAGGGAAAGCCTTCAACCCAGACTTTTAATTCTCCGAAAAATGGCACATCCCCCTCCTTTGCCTTGAGAGAAAGAAATTCAAAATTATCACCTGTAAGCTTATAGCTCAGGTAGTAAGGTACAGTAAAGGAATCAATGCGGCTTATATCCGTAAAGTAATCTTCAAGTACCACTATTGTTTCATCATACTCCAACTCAAGGGGTGTTGCCAGTCCTGAAATTTGCGAAATTGCGGGATAATTCAAAACCGGTTTTTTCTGGCACCCTGCAATGCTGATGCCTACCAGCAGCAGTGAATAAAATAATTTCTTCATACTATGTTGTTTTAATGCATTTCAATTACTATGGATTTATTGGCAGGTATATTCATAACACCCTGTAGATCGGTTTTATTACCTGAGAGAATATCGGTGCCTGAGGTAAAACCATCGGTCATTTCCTTAAACCTGGACATATTCAGTTGCACAGGGTTATCATTGGAATTCAATATTACCATAACTCTCCTGCTTCCCAGACTTCTGAAAAAAACATAAACATTGTTTTCGGGGATAAAATGAGTTAGTTTCCCATAATGAAGCACCTCATTGTTCTTTCTGTAATGAAGTAGTTTCCTGATAAATTCAAATGCTTCATTCTGCTGCTGTGTGCGGCCATTTTCAGTAAAAGCATTTACCTTATCTTGAGGCCACCCTCCGGGAAAATCAGTTCTAATATCCCCATGGCTCGTGTGCTCCAGTCCTGTTTTCAGAATTTCTGTACCATAGTATACCGAGGGAATTCCCCTGGTGGTAAGCAGAAAGGTCATTGTCAGCCTGAGCTTATTAAGATCTTCACCCAGGCCCGAGAAAAGCCTGTCAAGATCATGATTGTCAGCGAAAACCACCAGCCGGTAGGGGTCAGGGTAAAGAAAGTCTTCGGCCAATACATCATACAGCCTGATTAAGCCTGTGTCCCAGCCGGGTTTTTCATTAAAAGCCTTTTTGAGGGCGTAATACAAGGGGAAATCAAAAACCGATGGCAGATGGGAGTTATACCCGTGGTGATTCAGTTTATTTCCCTGGTAATAGGAAACCAGTGATGCTTTTGGCATCCAGGCTTCACCAACAATTGAAAAATCCGGATACTCATATAAGACTTTTTCGGCCCATTCAGCCATGAATTCTTTATAAGGGTAAGGTTGTGTGTCCATTCTAATCCCACTTATTCCTGTATGTTCAATCCACCATATGCTGTGTTGTATAAGATAATCGGCCAGTAATTTATTCCTTTGATTTAGATCGGGCATGTGACGATCGAACCAGCCCTGAAGCATTATATCCAGGTCTGCCTGTGCTGCATGGGGATCAACGATGGTGGTTCCCCTGTAGTGTGTCCTTGTGTATTCAGGCCACTGATGTATCCAGTCCTGTGAGGGCAGATCCTTTATCCAGTAGTGATTGGCACCGCAGTGGTTAAAGATCATGTCCTTGATAACCCGGATGCCTTTTTTCCTTGCCTCATTTACAAACTCCCTGTATTCATCCATGGAGCCAAGTCTTGAATCAGTTCGGTAAAAATTGGTAATTGCATATCCGTGATAGGATTCCTTTTCCTGGTTATTTTCATACACAGGGTTATGCCATATGGCTGTAATCCCCAAATCGGCAAGATAATCCAGTTGATTTATCATACCCCTGATATCACCTCCATGCCGGCCCAGGGGATTTTCCCGGTTCACTTTTTCAAGCATTCCGGGAATATTGTCGTTGGTTGGATTCCCGTTGGCAAATCGATCGGGCATCAGCAGGTAAATTACATCCGACTGGTCAAAGCCTTTCCTTTCTGCCGATCCTGTCTGTCGTAGTTTTAACTCCCAGCTATGAGTAATTTTCCTGGCTCCCCTGCGGGTAAACTCAATGGGTACCATGCCGGGTTTTGCTGTTTCATCAAATGAAACATAAAGGAAAAGGTAATTCGGGTTTTCCACCAAAACAGTTTTATCAAGGGTGATCCCCTCGTATTTAAGCGACGCCTGGTAGGTTGCAATATCTTTCCCGTATACAAGAAGCTGCAGCTTATTGCTTTTCATATTAGTAAACCAGAAGGGAGGTTCTATTTTTTCAATCACTGAAGCAAAAAGTCCGGGAAGGGTTAAAACCAGGAAAAGGAGAAAAGTAAGACAACGTTTGAGGTTCATACGAAAAAGTTTTATTATGTACTGCTTCAAGAGGTAAAACACTGTTAAGTATAGAATTACTTCGACAGGGAATGATTTAAAAGCCAATTGTACAATTTTGGGTTGGCGTAGGTCCTGGTCCAGGAGTCATGTCCTGTTTCAGGGTAAATTGTAAATTTCACTTTTCCATTACAATCTTTCAGGGCATTTACCATCTCCCGCGACCTTTCAGGCGGGACAATTTCATCCCCGTCACCGTGAAAGACCCACACGGGGGTATTCCATAGATTACATGCATCGTCGGGATTACCACCTCCGCAAACAGGAACAACTGCCGCAAAAAAGTCAGGGTAAGCAGATGCAAGTTCCCATGTACCAAACGCACCCATACTCAGTCCCGTTAGGTATATTCTTTGCCTGTCGGCGGGATGTTCAGATAGTATATGTTCCATTAGCTCAATAAGCGGTTTTGTTTCCCATCGCTTTCCGGCCATACATTGGGGAGAAACAATTATGAAGGGAAGGTTCAACTCAAAAGCAAGCTTAGGAGGGCCATGTTTTTTAACCAGTTCTAAATTATCTCCCCTTTCACCGCTTCCGTGCAGAAAGAGCAGCACGGGCCAGTTTTTCTCTGAGTTATAATTCTCAGGCAGGAAAAGTAAATACCTTGTCAGGTATTCAGAAGTTTGCAATTCCTTTTCCACCTGAACAGGATAATGCAGAATTTCATATTGTGAATGTAATTTTCCTGCAATGCAACAAAGAACAAGCACAATAAGATATTTTCTCATTTTCATCATAACAAAAATATTTTTAAAAGGAATGATGCCTGTCTGACGGCAGACAGGGAACACCCATGTTGTTGATTTTATTATCATTGTGTTCTTTTTTTTCTAAACAGGGGTGTTTCATAGGTTTATCTTTTTAGCAAGACATCTTTGTTTGTATCCACCTCAAATGCCTTACCGTGAATAAGAATTGGCAATTTTTCTCCCCGAATAAGGCTGATTTTAATTTCTTTATGATTCGTGGTGACATAAACCAGCCTTCCCCTGAATCGTATATGGAAGGAATAGGATTTCCATTTATCGGGTATGAGAGGATTAAAATTCAGTTTGTCATCAATAATTCGCATGCCTCCAAAACCTTCAACAATCGACATCCAGGTACCGGCCATACTGGTAATGTGCAATCCTTCGGCAACTTCCCGGTTATAGTCATCCAGGTCAAGGCGTGAGGTGCGAAGATAAAGTTCATAAGCCTTTTCAATATTGCCAGTCTTTGCCGCTAAAATAGAGTGCACGCAGGGCGAAAGAGAGGATTCATGTACTGTTCTTGCTTCGTAAAATTCAAAATTTTTCCTAATGGTTTCCAGGTCAAACTTGTGTTCAAAAAAGTAAATCCCCTGCAACACATCGGCCTGTTTGATAAAAACCGATCTAAGAATTCTGTCCCAGGACCAATGCTGGTTAATGGGTCTGATTTTAGGATCCAGGTCCCTAACCAGTATTTGCTCCTTATCCATAAATCCTTCCTGCTGTAGGAAAACTCCAAGTTTTTTATCCTCAGGATAATACATGTTTGCGACTATATTTCTCCAGTCGGAGGTTTCCAGCTTTTCGTCAAACTGCATTTTCTGACTAAGTTCACTAAAACGGCCGGGATTAGCTGCTTTCACATATTCAACAGCCTCCATTGCATATTCCATGCACCAGCAGGCGATATAATTGGTATACCAGTTATTGTTTACATTGTTTTCATATTCATTTGGTCCCGTGACTCCAAGAATCACAAACTTTTTCTTTTCCTGGCTGAAGTTCACCCTTTGTTTCCAGAAACGGGCTATGGCAACCAATACTTCCAGTCCAAATTCCGAAAGATATTCCTTGTCACTGGTATGCCTCAGGTAGTTGAAAATGGCAAAGGCAATAGCACCATTGCGGTGGATTTCCTCAAAGGTAATTTCCCACTCATTGTGACACTCCTCACCGTTCATGGTAACCATTGGATAAAGTGCAGCACCATTGGTAAAACCAAGTTTCCCGGCGTTTTCAATGGCTTTTTGCAAGTGGTTGTAACGGTACTTTAATAAATTGCGGGCAACCAGGTGCCCTGCTGTATTCATAAAAAATGAGAGACAATAGGCTTCTGTGTCCCAATAAGTGCTTCCACCGTATTTTTCACCAGTGAACCCTTTTGGTCCGATATTTAGCCTTGGGTCATCACCAGTATATGTCTGGTGCAACTGGAAAATGTTAAAGCGTATTGCCTGTTGGGCTGCAGGGTCTCCCTCAATCACAATATCACTGTCTTCCCATTTCTTTTCCCAGGCCAGTTTATGTTCTTCCAGCATTTTGTCAAACCCTTTACCCAGCATGGTGGCGAGAACCATCATGGCGTTTTTATCCAGCACCTCCTTTGAATGATTTTCCGAAGAGAGATTAACAGCATATTTGATTATGCTGACTGTTTGCTTCTCTTTTCCCTGAATTGTTACTGAGGATTCAATATATTTTTCGGCTGATTTTGTTTCGGGAGAAAGTTGCTGTTCTTTACCATCAACATACATTTTGTAATCCATGGCGGTGCAAACCTGGAAATGTGTTTTCCTGGTCTCAAGTGTAACAAATCCTTTGGTGCCCGAAATTGATTTCTTTACTTCAATCCAGAATTTTTCGTTGTAGTTGGCATCTTCATTTTTAACATCTCCGTCGATATAAGGAGAGATTGTAATGGAACCTGAGAAGTTTACCGGGGTGATTTTGTATTGAACTGCCCCGGCTTCCTTGTCTGTCATACTTACAAACCTGGTAACCTCAGCCTCAACTTCTTTACCCGAAGGCAAAACTGCAGTATACGACCTGTGCAGAATACCCTCTTTCATATTAAGTTCTCTTCTGAACTCTTTTATTTTACAATTTGCCAAATCCAGTTCTTCCGTATCGATAAGGATATTGATCCCTATCCAGTTTGCAGCGTTCAGAACCTTGGCATAGTATTCCGGGTAACCGTTTTTCCACCAGCCTACACGGGTTTTATCGGGGTAATAAACGCCTGCAATATAACTTCCCTGCAAAGAGCTGCCTGAATATTTCTCCTCAAAATTGGCCCTCTGGCCCATGTTTCCGTTACCAATACTGAATATACTTTCTGATGCGCGATGGTTCTTTGGGTCAAAACCTACCTCAATAATCTTCCACTCATCTGTTTTTAAATACTGATTCATCTGTTAAATAGAAATTTTTAAAATAATCTTACCTGTTTACTTCGTCCACATCGTCTACCAGATTTACAATTAGTCCTGCGACAATCATGGAACAGCCTCCAAGAACCAGTGCGTAAATGGGTTCATTAGCTGCAACTGTTTTTACAAAAAAGCCAAGCATACTGGCAGCAAGAATTTGTGGTATCACTATAAAGAAATTGAAGATTCCCATATAGGTACCCATCTTATTTTGTGGAAGAGAGCCTGTGACCATGGCATAGGGCATTGATAGAATACTCGCCCAGGCTACACCTACACCCAGCATGGAGAGAATCAGCAAATACGGATCTTTTATAAAGTATACGGAAATGAGTCCCAGCCCTCCAAGGAACAGAGAAATCATATGTGTTATTTTTCTTGTTGTATACCTGGCCAGTAAAGGCAGCCCAAATGCAACAACAGCTGCGAACAGGTTATAGGCAGCAAACATAACTCCAACCCAATCGGCACCGTCATTATACAATGCCGTCCTTACGTCACTAGTACCATAAACATGGCTTGTAACGGCTGCTGTTGTATAAATCCACATGGAAAACAGTGCAAACCAGGAAAAAAACTGCACGATTGCAAGTTGCCCCATGGTTTTTGGCATTTTAAACAGGTCATTGATGATTACCACAAGCCCGTTTTCCTTTTTATCATAGTAAACAAGCAAACCTGTTATCAACTGGATAATTCCATAAAACAGAATGCCAAAAGTAAATACATACAATTCGGCCTCAAGTTCAAAATGCCAGTTTTCACTTTTAAGTCGACCATAGTAAAGCAGGAAGGTCAGAATTAATCCGGCAACTATCCACCTGTAACTCCTGTGAAGGAATTTCCCGGCAGGCAGGATTTCTTCCGTGAGGGATAATTTCATTTCTGAGTCTTTTTTTTCAAATTCTTCAAACTCCTTAAGCTGCTCAGGTGAATATTCTTTCGTACGGATGACAGTCCATAGTACTGCAAGGAAAAACACCACGGCACCGGCATAAAATGAATACTTCACAGAGGGAGGAATCACTCCTTCGGGCGCAGTATTGTCTATTCCAAGGTAGTTAGTCATAATATATGGCAGGAAAGATGCAACAACAGCACCAATGCCAATAAAGAAACTCTGCATGGCGAAACCCATGGTTCTTTGTTTGGATGGCAACATATCGCCAACGAAAGCCCTGAAAGGTTCCATGGAAATATTAATGGATGCATCCATTATCCAAAGCATACCTGCAGCTACCCACAAAACAGGCGAGTTGGGCATGATAAGAAGTGACAGGGAAGCCAGAATTGCGCCTGCCAAAAAGAAAGGACGTCTCCGGCCCAGCCTGTTCCATGTTTTGTCACTCATGTGTCCGACTATTGGCTGAACAATCAGCCCGGTAACCGGTGCAGCAATCCAGAGAATAGGAATGGCACTAATCTCTGCGCCAAGTGTTTCAAAAATTCTGCTCACATTTGCATTTTGCAAGGCGAAGCCGAACTGAATTCCAAGAAACCCGAAACTCATGTTCCAGATTTGCCAGAAGCTAAGATTTGGTCTTGGTTTTGCCATGTTCGTATTGAATAAAATTTTAGTTTAAAGGTTGTTAAAAGTATAAACTAAAAACAAGATATGAAAGGGAAATTGGTAATTTGGAGTCCACTTAAGTGCTGAATTTCAGGCTTCAAACCTTTGAAATAATAGTTTTAGTGGAATAAAAAAAATCCGGTTTTATTCCGGATTTTTTAGTTTGGTAGCAGTAATCTAAATTATTTTTCTTTCCTCCATTAATCTTACGATGGAATGAACTATTTCGTCCTCGGTGAGGGTCATTCGGTTGAATACCACATCAAAACGGGTATAGTCAGTATTTCTTCCCTCAAATGCATTCCTGAATCTTTCCCTTTTCCTGTCCATTTCAACGGCAAATTTTTTTGCTTCTGAAAGTGAAATGTTTTCGCGTTCGCTCAGCATAATGGTTCTCCACTCCAGTGGTGCTTCAAGGGCTACATGCAAAGACCGCGGAAAATCCCTGGTAAGAACAACTCCTGCACGTCCGAGAATAATAACGTTACCTTCACTGGCATAGCTGCGAATTACATCTCCAATTGTTTTTCTGATTTTTTTCTCGCTTTTGTAATATTTGCTGGCATAGGAGGCGAAAATATCACCCAGCAGATTTCTTTCTTCATAATCAAATACATAGGAAATTTCCGATGGACTTACCTCCAGTTCTCTCGCGGAACTTTCAAGGATCTCTTTACTGATAAAACGCCATTCTTTCTGTATACCATGTTCCCTGTTCCAAATGTTCAATTCTTTGGCAAGTCGGAGAGACAGGTTCTTGCCGGAGCAGCCGGATTCCCTCGAAATAGTAACAACCGGCCCGGGTTCCTTTTCAAATTCAGGTCTGGTACCTTTGGGCTCATGAAGTCTTTTATTCAGATAATCAAACAGGATATCAGGCATAGTAATAGGGTTTTGGTTAAAAATACAAAAAATATTAATACAGTTGATACCCTGAATGGATTATGTTGGAGATTAATGCCAATTCAAAGAATAATCCAATCTGTGATTTTTTCAAAGTATTGGAAATTACCTGATTTAATGTTGGGGTCTCCCGTTAAGGACTGGTGGAGTAGTTTTTGCTAATGGAAAATTTTATTATAAAATTTGCATAATCAATAAATCATTTTTTAAGTTTATAATTTATTTTGTACCATGCTTTCTCCTTTATACGATTTTCTTTTATTGCCAATGATTGTTGGTATGTTTCTCGCATTGAATATGGGAGCAAGCGGAACGGCACCTTCTTTTTCAGCCGCCTATGGTGCTAATATCATTAAAAGACTGGCAATTCCCGGCTTATTTGGAATATTCGTTTTGCTGGGAGCCCTGGTGGCAGGAAAAAAGGTTGGGATCACCATGGGAAAGGAACTGATGCCTGCCGAAATGCTCACACCAGAAATTATTACCGTTGTGTTGTTCTCAGTGGCTATTTCATTGTTAATTGCAAATTTTCTTGCAGTTCCCCAGTCTACTAGTCAATCCACCGTCTTTGCAATCGCAGGACCTGCTTTGTATTACAGTAACCTGAATACCAGGAAGCTCTTCCTTGAGATTGTTCCCACCTGGCTGATCCTTCCGGTAACTGCCTTTGTAATTATGCTGGTTATTGGCAAATTTTTATACCCGTGGATTAAAAATAAATCCAAAATCAATTACGAAAAATTATCGGCTCATCCATTTCTGAGAATCATGGTTCTCATATCTTCCTGTTATGTTGCATTTGCAATTGGTTCCAATAATGTTGCCAATGCATCAGGTCCACTTGCTTCCATGGTAATTAATGAACTGGGCATTTCACCCGACAGCGAGGAGAATTTTGTGATGGTGATGATACTTACGATATTAATTATTGCCCCCTGCTTTGCTGTTGGAAGTTCCTTGTTTGGTAACCGACTGCTTCGTTCAACAGGTAAGGAAATTGTAGAATTTGGTCCGGTAGGAGCCACTTCTATTGCTGTTATAACTGCAACTTTGCTTCTGCTGGCTTCTGTTACTAAGGGTATTCCTACCTCCCTGGTTCAGCTTAACACCTTTGCAATCATTGCTCTTGGAATTTCAAAGATGGGCTGGAAGAAAATCATTGTCCACCGAACTGTTCAAAAATTCTGGGTTGTGTGGATAATTGCCCCTGCATTTGCATTTGTTCTTTCCTTAGGTCTTACTGCATTAATTGACCGACTTGATTTTTATATTTTCTGAACTACTTCCCGAGGGGTTTTTTTGATTGAACTTTTTTTTGCAGACATTGTTTATTATTGGATTAAATAAAAATAATAATTATTATTATTTTTGTTGCACTAACAACAAGAGTATGGCAAAGAAAAAAAATCATTCAGGATTGGAACTGATCTTGCTGCTTAATTCTACACTCAGGCAATTAAACAATAAACTCGCCCGGGAAATTGAAACGGAGCAAAATGATATAACCGTAGAGCAGTTGTCTCTGCTTATAGCCTTATTGAATAAAGAGGGAATAAGCCAGCAGGATCTTGGTGAGTATGTTGACAAGGACAGGCCAAGTATTACCAGGTTGCTTGATAATATGGAGAAAAACAGCCTGGTGGTAAGAGTCACCTTCGAAATGGACCGGCGTGTTAGATTAATATACCTTACAAAGAAGGGAAAGGAATTGCAGACCAGGTTATTTAAAACTGCTGAAACAACCGTTAAGAGAGCCATAAAGAATGTAAACACTGAACTTTTGAGCAATTTTGTTTCAGTTGCTGAAATGATATAGAACAACATTCTGGAGGAACAAAACCTGAACAATCACAAACCAATTAAACCAGGAAAGGAAAAGCGTTGAATCATCTGATTATATATGCCAATCACAGCCATTCAAGTTTCAATCACGCTATTCTCAAAAAACTGAAAAGTGACATTATCTCAAGGGAAGGGAAGGTTGTTGTAAGAGATTTGTATATTATGAATTTTGAGCCCGTTCTCTCCGGTGCGGAAATATCTGATCTGCGTTCGGGTGTTATCAGGCATGATGTTGCAGTGGAACAGGAACATGTGCGCCGGGCCGATGTGATGCATTTTATTTACCCCATCTGGTGGACAGGAATGCCTGCAATTCTGAAAGGGTATATAGACAGGGTTTTCTCCTACGGCTTTGCCTATTTGAGTGGAAAAGACGGACCAATCGGACTCCTGAAGGGGAAGAAAGTTTTTATATACAATTCTCTTGGCCAATCAAGGGAGGAGTATGAAAAAGACATGTTTCATGCCCTGAACCTGACATCTGACAAGGGAATATTTAATTTCTGCGGACTCGAGGTCATGGATCATTTGTATTTTCCTTCCATCATGCGCGTTACCGATGCAGTTAGGCGGCAATATTTGCTGGAAGTTAGTGAAGCCAATAAAAAGCTTTACAAATCAAACCACCTGACTATTTAATCTTAAATTTTATGGAGAACAAAATATGTTTGATTACAGGTGCAACCTCCGGTATCGGGAAAGAAACGGCCAAAGGCCTTGCATCTATGGGATTTCATGTTATTATTCATGCCAGGGATAAGGACAAAGGCGTAAAGGTTAAAAGCGAAATTATGGAATTGTATCCCCGTGCGATTGTGGATGCAATGGTGTATGACTTCTCCTCGTTAAAAGAAGTAAAGAAACTGGCTGATGATTTGAAAAACAAGTATTCACGGCTGGATGTACTTGTTAATAATGCAGGTATCTGGGAAACCAAAAGAAAAGAAAGTGCTGATGGAATTGAACTCACTTTTGCAGTAAACCACCTTGCCCCATTTTTGCTTACTAATGAGTTACTCGATCTTTTGATTAAAACTCCCGGCTCACGTATTGTAAATGTGGCTTCGGAAGCACACCGCTATGGCAAAATTCAATTCGATGATATTGAATTCAGAAAGTCGTATAGTCATATAAAAGCCTACAGCCAGTCGAAACTGGCCAATGTGTTATTTACAAAAGAATTGATGAGAAAACTCTATGGTAAGGATGTGACAGTGAATGCCCTGCATCCCGGAGTAGTCGCTACAAGTCTGTTTGACACAATGGGTAGTTTTGTGAGTAAGATTGGATCGTGGTTTATGATTTCTGCCGAAAAGGGTGCCAGAACCTCAGTTTATCTTGCAACTTCACATGAGGTATCCAATACAACCGGTGAATATTTTAAAAACAAAATGATTGTCGCGTCCAGCAAGGAGTCAAAAAATCCGATAATTGCTGAACGGTTATGGAAGCTAAGCGAAGAATACATTAAAAAATCATTTATATGATACGATTATGAAATTATTAATTTAATTCACAGGCTTTATTTGCTCTTATTTAATTTGTCATTGGGTTGAATGGTTTATTCAACTTTTTTGATATGCCCCATCTCCCGGAAAAGGCTGGAGCATTTATTGGTGCCCTTTATGCACAAGGTTATCTATGCAAGCTGTGAAGATTGTAGAAATATCGGCTGCCTTATTTTTGCTTTTCAACAGATTTACACCCCTGGCATTATTGATTATTTTTCCAAAATCCCTGAATATTTTTCTGTTCGGGTTATTTTTAATTCCATCTTGGATTCCCGTTGGTGTTTTTATGATTACAGCCTACGTTTACCTGATGATTATCAATTTTAACTCCTATAAAAGCTTTCTCAAATCTTAGCATGATTTAATTTTGAGGAAACCAAAACATCGTCTCCCTAAGGGGCGATGTTTTTTTGAATCGTATAATTTCTAAATTTGATATTTTAGAAAATTAAATGAATATGCAATACAGGGGTGACACCGCACTCTATCCTGTCTTAACCGAGCTGAAGATTTCCTTTGATTACTATGAGCATCCTGCTGTAGCAACGGTTGAAGAAGCATCAGAATACTGGGTAGACATTGAAGCTACGCATTGTAAAAACTTGTTTTTCAGAAATCATAAAGGCAACAGGCATTACCTCGTTATTTTGAAACATACCTGTCAGTTAAACATTCGGGATTTGGAGCAGCGGCTCAGGCAGGGAAAACTTTCTTTTGCTTCACCGGAGAGAATGTTGAGATTTCTGGGTCTCACACCAGGATCGGTCTCTCCCTTTGGGCTCATTCACGATAAAGAAAAACATGTCCACCTTTTTATTGATAAAAATCTTGCGAGTTCTCAGAGAATTAGTTTTCATCCCAATTTAAATACAGCCTCTGTTGTGATAAAATATAATGATTTCTTAAGATTCCTTGAACACACAGGCAACACCTGGGAATATGTTGAGCTTTATGGGTAAAAAAACCGGGATAGCACCGGTTTTTTTATTGATTAAGCGCTTTTAGTCGGAGGGCGGCAATAATACTTTATTATATATAGTCTAATAATTAATAGCACCAATAGTCAATAATTTTTCGTTTGGAATTTGAAAATGAGAAAACATCTGCCCTAATTTTGCTTTTCTCAACCTCATGGTTTCTATAAACCTATTGTGGGTTATCGATTTTCTCATGAACCACCAAGCCCTTTCAATCGGATTTAAATCTGGCGAATATGGGGGCAAATAAAGAATTTCCAATTTTTTGTTTGCCCCCAAAAACTGTTTTAGAAGTTTTCCATGGTGGTACCGTACGTTGTCAAGCACCAAAATAATCTTTGGAGCATCTTTGAATGAGCGCGTATTTTCTTCAAATGCTTTTTGAAGCTCCTGTAATTGACTTTATCCGAAAAGTTTATCACCATCTGCCCTGTCCTTATGTTTATGCTAAACGTTATTTGGCTCTCTCTGCTGCTTTGTTTTGACAATACCCTGGGTTTCTGTACACGAACAGCCCAGTTGTATGATATAGTTGCCGTGTTGCCTAAGCTGAACTCATCCTAAAACAGGATAACGGTGCTATCGGGTTCCCCTTTTAGTTTTTTTACAGCCGTTTAAACGCCTCCCTCTTCTGCTCATCCGCTTCGGGATACTGGGCCTTCCCATTCTGGTAGGTAAAGCCGAGCTTCTTCAGCAGGTTATAAACCTGCGCTTTTTGGTATACCACATGATAGTGTTTTTCAATGTATTCTTTTAGTATAGTGCCATTCCATGTAGCTGTACTGTAACCAAATTCGTCAGGTCTATTATTTTGCAACACATTGCACAGTTCGTTCATTTGCTCCTGGGTTAGCCTTGGTTTACGGCCGCTTTTGGGCTTGTCCCTGAGCCCCTCTAATCCTGATTCTTCAAATCGATGCACCCAGTTGGTGATTTGCTTAAAGCTGGTATTGTATAGGCTTTCCAATTTTCGACTGGTTTGCCCGCGCGAAACCTGATAAACCGCATACAGCCTTATGCCGATGGTATATTTTTCATCTTTGGCAAACAGAGCTCTTATCTCTTCTGAACTATAGCCCTTAACTTGTAATGAATTTCTCCCCATAATTTAGTATTTAGCTTTTTCGAAATTACTCAATTAATTGTGTAATTACAAATTAGACTATATAATGCAGGGATCGCGTTCTAATCCCTTCAGGACTAGATATATTCTAGACTTACCTCTTTCAGAAACTTTTCTTCAAGGTGGGAGGCTATTCGTTTTATCACTGTACGGCGTATTTCGAGCTCAACCGGCAGGTTAGGATCCTGGTGGGCTACGTTTATTCTTGTACCTATAACAAACCTTATCTCGTCGCTTTCAATAAGCATTTTTACAATTTTATCGGCAGGACCTTTTCCCAGTTGCATGTTAGGATTATACTTCTGAAGTAATTCGGCAACTTTCCCCAGGGTAAGTATTCCCTCGGTAACAAGGTCAATACCTTCCATGGTTGATTCAGGAGGTAAATCGGGATCGTGAAATTCAAAACTGTCGTGAACAGGAACAGCCAGTTCACGGGAAATGATATCTCCGGTGGTTCCACCGCAAAGTATTTTTTTCCCATCAAATTCATTCACAAGTTTTCCAAGTTTTTTGTCATTTTCCTCTTCAAAAGGAGGGCCTGAACACAACATGAGCTTCCTGGGCTCCCTCATGTATAGCACAGAACAGGATGTGTCATCCTTGGGGTTGTACTCATCGTTCCTGTATGCAGCAGCAACTATTTTTGCGGAAAGTTTGGCAGCCGATATTTCAGGTTCATTGTTAACAATGGCCTGAATGAATTCCCTGAGATTTTCCCAGCCCCATCCGAAAGGATACTTTTTGCTACCCATACCGCTTTGCGTGATTCCGTCGCTGCAACAAATAATACGATCTCCCAGAAAAGGTTCAAAACTGCAGGTCTTTATTTCTTTTCCTGCATTTTTTTCACTGTTCATAATTAGACATGTCCAATGCGGTTCATAAATTTGGCTTCCTCTCAGTATGATACAGTTAGGGTTATCGTATTCAAGAATCCGCACCTCTCTCTCTGATTCAATATCCACGATGGTAAAGGTTGCATAGCTTATTTTTCTCTGGCTGCATACCGGCAGGGTATTCATGATAATATCTGCGATTCGTGTTGCATCGCGGTGTTCTTTGGCAAAGTTGATTGCCATTGTAGATGTAAGGGTGGCAAGAATATTAGCTTTTACCCCGTGGCCCATTCCGTCAGAAAGCACAGCGATTAGCCTGTTCTCCTCTTTCACTTTGCGCGAAAGAAAAACATCACCGCAGATTCTTTCCTTACCATGGTTTTTCTGCTGGTAGCCAACTTCTATCTGGTACTTCTGGGTCATTTACCAGTATCTTTTTCTTTCTTCGGGTCTTTTTCGGGAGCTTTAAACGACTCAATTATAGAATTCAGCATGGCTTCCGTTTCAGCAGCCCCTTCACCCAAGAGGAATCCGATTTTTTGCACCAGTTCCAGGTTTTTGTCAACTACATCGGTAACCCTGCTTATAACTTCTTCCTTTCTGACTTCGGGAACATACAAATCCCTGATAACTGCACCTACCACTTTGTT
This sequence comes from Bacteroidota bacterium, assembly GCA_037446695.1. Classification (GTDB taxonomy): domain Bacteria; phylum Bacteroidota; class Bacteroidia; order Bacteroidales; family PUMT01; genus JBBIHY01. The sequence continues at coordinate 49,337 of JBBIHY010000007.1, read as the reverse complement.
CTTTTTAATGGTGAAGACCGAAATGTTGAAAAGCTTATCTTCATAATGAACATCCCTGTTGAGAATATTCTCATTGTTGTTCAGAACAAAGGTGAAGAGGTTATAGAAGCTGTATGGTACGAGTGTTTTAATATCTGCTCCTTCCAGTCCGGGAATCACTTCCTCAATTGCTTTCACTTCATCTCCCAGGATGTTAATGAAACTTTTGTTTGCAAAAATCACTTTCATGGTTTCATCAATCAAAACAACGCTGGAAGGAAGTTTGGAAAGCATCGTCTTGGTTGTTTCGAATGCTTCTCTTGCTGCCTGTTGCTCTTTTCTTGAGATTCTTTCTGATTCTTTCAATGCTGTCTGTGTCTGTGCAAGTTTCAGGTTTGTCTCCCTTAATGTCTTAATGTATTCCTGCCTGTTTTTGGTAGCGTAAGTTTGACACATGTCTGTTTTAGCCAGTCCCCGGGCAATTGCAACGGCAAAATCCCGACAGGATTTGTATCCGCATGAGGCACAACCAACGTCAGGTGTATTTTCGTCCTTGCCAATTACTTTCAATATTTCCTGAACTTTTTCTTCAGAGGGTTCAGGCATTCGCTGATCATTTGGATTGAATTTTCTGCTGAGGTCCAATTGAAGAAATTCTTCCATATCCTTTTCCCACTCTTGCCTGTTGAATTTTCGCAGTCTTTTCTTTGCGTAGGCAGTAACCAGCGCATGTCTCTGGTATTTTTCCCCACCGGGCGACATTCCCGGGCCCATCAGGCATCCTTCGTTGTAAAATATATTGAAATGTTTTTTGATGAAATCAATATGCTTTTCGAACTGGCTGACAGATTCCAGCATGTTATTTCTTCCTTCGGTTGTGATTACGTTTCCGTTCATGAGTCCTTCATCGATACCCGCGGCCTGCAGAATCCCGTTACTTATAGGATAAAGAGATCCAAGGTTTCCAATCGGAGGATCGAATTCGGAAAATTCCACCTTCTTTTCTGTGATATTAAATTCTTGGAATAATTCCCGTAACTCCATAAATGTCAAAACAGAATCCACTTTCCCGTCATCCTTGTAAATTTTGGCTTCATCCTTGGCCTCAACACAGGGGCCTATGAAAACTACCTTTACTTCTTTACCGTACTTTTTTCTCACAACTTTTGCGGTTGCAACCATGGGTGAAACAATTGGAGCCATGTTGTCTGCCAGTTCCGGATGAAATTTCTCGATAAAGCCAACCACTGCCGGACAGTTTGCCATGATATAATACTTTCCCTTATAGTCATTGAACAATTCGTAGTATTTTCTTGCAACCAAATCAACTCCGAAGGACACCTCCACAACCAAGTCAAATCCCAGAGCACGGATCATATCTACAAACTTTCTGTAGTCTGTAATATCAGGATATTCACCGGAAATGCTCGGGTCAACAATTGCAGTTATCCTGCTATCCGATTGCAGAAGTTTTTTAACCTGTTCCTTTGAATTCTGATAATAAATGGCACCTGGTCCGCAAACCTTAAGACAGTGTCCGCAGCCAATGCAGGCATTCCGGATTATCTCGGGGTAATCCTGGTGAGCTTCTACCTTTATGGCATTGACAGGGCAAATTCTCACACAGGAGTAAGAGAGGTTGCATTTGTTTTTGTCAATATTGATGAGTGCCATAGGCCGAAGTTTAGGATGAATGAAAAACTACTTCTTAAAGAAATTGTCAAAAATATCTTTCACTTTTCCCGGTTCTACATACTCATATTCCTTATCCACGATTTTAAGCACAGGCCCTTTTTCGCACTTGTTAAAGCACCTGTGTCCGTGAAAAAACACCTTGTCTTCCAGTTTATGTTCCTTCAGGTATTCTGTTATTACCTGTAATGAAACCCTGTTGCCCCTTGAAAAACAAGAACTCCCAAGACATATGATTATATCAGTTTTCTCTTCCATTGATGCAGAATTGTTGCGGGAATCACCCCAGGTAATTTAAAATCGTTATAAATTATATGCTTTGCCCAGGTTTTTTTCACGAATTTATTGAAATTCAACTCAAAAACAAAAAAATATTTCATTTTGCAGGCTCAAATATACTGTTAATTTTATAACATTGTTTGTAAAATAACAAAAAATATTCATTAGATTTGTGAGTGTTAATATTTCACAATCAGAAATTTAATGTTCCATTGAATGGATGCAAAGCAATTTAAAATTATTCTGGAAAAGTATCCTCCGGCAAACAGGGAGAGCCTGATACCTGTTTTGCAGGAGATTCAGGATGCTTACGGATATCTTTCAGAGAGTTACATTGTAGAGGTGGGCAGGTACTTGAAAATCCCTACAAGTAAAATCTATGGCTTATCCACTTTTTTTGATCAATTTCGCTTTGAGGCACCTGCACGTTTTATTATCAGGGTGTGTAACGGGACTTCCTGTCATGTAAATGATTCGGAATCCATTCTGGCAGAATTTGAGAAAAAATACAAGCTTAAACCTGGACAGGTATCAAGGGATGGGATGTTTGGCCTTGAAGTAACAGGTTGTATGGGAGCATGTGGCATTGGTCCGGTAATGGAAATCAATGGCGAATACCATACCGGCGTAAAGCCGTCTATGATCAAGGATATTCTTGACGCACTTATTCATCCGGAGGAAGAATTATGGAAAGCGGGGTAACTGAAAGGGAATTCTGGATACAGACTCTGCTCATGGCCGATGCAAGGGAATTTCCACCTGATGTGGAAAAAAAGCTGAAATTTATACGACGCGACAAGGTGGATAAACCGGTAGTTACTATAGGCATGAACACCTGTTCCCTTATCGCCGGGGCTGAAAAAACCTACATGGAGATTGAAAATTATATCCAGGAGAGAAATATCAAGGCTGAACTTGTGAAGGTTGGATGTGACGGATTTTGTGCTATGGAGCCGCTGATAAGCATACAACTGCCCGGAAAGGCAAAAGTTTCTTTCCGGAATGTTACCCCGGAGAAAGTTTCTTTTATCCTTGACAGTATATTCAATAGCATTATTCCGGGAGAATATGCCCTTTGCCAGTATGCTGAACAGAATCATGAACTTTGGAAAGAGGCACCATTATACAGGGATATACCCTTTTACGCCAATCAGAAGAGGAGATTGCTGGAACTTGCAGGCAGGGTGAACCCTGAATCAATTGAGGAGTATTTTGCCCATGGTGGCTACAGTGCCTTTGTAAAGACCATCAGAAACTACACTCCTGAGGATGTGTGTGATATTACCGAAAAGAGCGGATTGCAGGGAAGGGGAGGAGGAGGGTTCCTGGCCGGCACCAAGTGGAAGATTGCTCATTCCTCATCTTCAGAACAAAAGTATATTATTTGCAATGCCGAAGACAGCGACCCTGGTGCTTTCGCAAACAGGGCATTGATTGAGTCTAATCCTCACCTGCTTCTAGAGGGGCTCGCAATAGCAGCCTACGCAGTAGGAACATCAAAGGCTTACATTTATATCCGGAATGATTATACCCATGCGATAAAAAGGCTTGAAAAAGCTGTTGAGGAGGCCATACAATATGGATTGGCAGGGCATAATGTTTTTGGCAGCGGTTTTAATATTGATTTTACTATCAGAAAAGGTGCAGGAGCATTTGTCTGTGGCGAAGAAACAGCTCTCATCAGCAGCATTGAAGGGAAAAGGGGTATGCCCAGAACCAAGCCCCCCTACCCGGCAACCATTGGTTTGTTCGGAAAGCCAACAGTTGTAAACAATGTAGAAACACTGGCAAATGTTCCGGGTATATTCCGGTATGGGCCCGAATGGATGAAGGCTGGAGAGAACAATCAGGTTAGTGGAACTAAATTACTGGTTCTTAACGGAAAGGTGAAAAATTATGGTGTGGCTGAGGTGGCAATGGGTACAAGCATCAAACGTATTGTTTACGAAATTGGCGGAGGGGTAAAAAATAAGGGCAAATTAAAAGCTGTACAGATTGGTGGACCAACCGGAGGTTTCCTTGTGGAGGAAAACCTGGAAACGCCACTGGATTATCAGGCTTTAAAAGAACTCAATGTATTTCCAGGCTCAGGTGGAGTTACGGTACTGGATACACATAATTGTATAATTGACACGGTGAAATACTTTATGGATTATATGCGTAAAGAAAGTTGCGGGAAATGTATACCATGCCGCGAAGGATCTGCACGCATGCTAGAGGTTTTTGAAAATATTACAAAAAGACCTGTAAACGAGGGAAGCCATACAACACTTGAGCGCTTTAAAGGGGTGATGCAACTGGAGAGTCTAGCTGTGGTTATCAGGGATACTTCGCTTTGCGGATTGGGACAAAAGGGTACGAATCCGGTTATCAGTTCTCTTGCTCATTTCAGGGCTGAGTATGAAGAACATATATTCGATCGTAAATGTGTTGCAGGAGTATGCAAGGAACTCAGGCTTTTTTATATTGATCCGGATATGTGTACAGGGTGTACCATCTGTAAGCCCAAATGTCCAACCCAGGCAATTATTGGCACAAAAGTTCATCCTCATTTTATCATAGAAGAAAAGTGCATTGGTTGCGGAATATGTTTTGATGTTTGTAAGTTCAGTGCGATTTTGGTTAAATAACTTGGAAAAACTTCACCCATGATAGTGAATATTGAAGTTAATAACAAACTCCTAAAGGCGAAAAAGGGCGAAACCATTTTGTCGGCACTCATGAATAACGGGATCAATATACCCTCGATGTGTGCCATGAAGGATTTTACCCCTACAGGTGCCTGCCGCATGTGCGTGGTAGAAATTGAAGGTCACGAAGGCCTGGTTACTTCCTGCTCACAACCTGTAGAGGAATGGATGAAAATCAAAACACATTCTCCCCGTGTAGTTCAAGCCAGGAAAAGTATTGTGGAATTGTTGTTGTCCAATCATCCCGATGACTGCCTGTATTGTATCAGAAATGGAAACTGCGAACTTCAGGATCTTGCGGAGGGGTTGAATATAAGGGAAAGACGAATTATTGGCAGGAAGAACAAATACAGGCTGGATCGATCCAGTCCCTCCATTGCCCGTGATCCTGCCAAATGCATTCTATGCGGACGTTGTGTAAGAGTTTGCGGAGAAACACAATCGGTGCATGCAATTGAATTTATCAACAGGGGAAACAAAACATTTATAGGAACATCCTATAACAAAGACATGAATTTTTCCAGTTGCATACTTTGCGGACAGTGTATTATGGTTTGCCCTACTGCTGCCTTACATGAGAAGGATAATATGGCAGAAATGGAGGAGGCTCTTCATAATCCTGACAAAATTGTGGTTGCACAGATTGACCCGGCTGTTTCTGTTGCACTTGCCGAGGAATTCGGAATAAAAGCAGGCAAGGATGTTCAGGGTGTTATTGTTGCTGCTTTGAAAAAAATTGGTTTTGAAATTGTATTTGATACTTCTTTTGGGGCCGACCTGGCAGTGATGGAAATGTCACTGGAACTTACCGAAAATATGGTGAAGGAAGGCAAAAAACCTTTGTTTTCAGCCGTATGCCCATCATGGGTGAAATTTGCCGAGCAATTCTGGCCTCAGCATCTAACGGCCATGTCTGCATTAAAGTCTCCACAGCAACTGCTGGGTTGCATAATTAAAAATCATTTTGTTCAGCAGGCCGGAATACCTGCAGAGAAAATCTATTCTGTATCTATTTCACCGTGCATTTCAAGAAAATTTGAGGCCCAGAGAGAGGAAATGACCAGCAAGGGCATCAGTGATATAGACAATGTAATTACGACAAGAGAGCTTGCACGTTTAATAAGACTGTATGGGGTGAATATTAACGCACTCGATGAAGAACTGGCAAATGAACCTTATGGAATACGAAGTACTGCCGGCAAACTTTCGGCTATTGCCGGGGGCATGACGGAGGCTGTAATCAGAACCCTGACTCAGAGGCTGACCGGTAAAGAGTTGGAACCCTTAAAGATTCAGGAATTAAGGGGACTAAAGGGGAGGAAGGAATACAGGGTTAAAATTGGTAAACAAGAATTACACTTTGCCGTTGTAAGTGGATTGAACAATGCCCGGCTGCTTATGGAAGAAATAGATAATGGCAATTTGTTTTTTGATTTTGTTGAGGTGATGGCTTGTCCAGGAGGATGCATAAATGGCGGTGGTCAACCCATCCGGTCAGATGAAGGCTGTTTGAAAGCACGTATGAAAACCATATATGACCTGGATGAAAAGGAGATAATAAAAGTATCACATAAGAATCCAAAACTTCTGGAACTATATGATACTTTCCTGGGTGAAAAGGAGGGAGTGGGCAATCAGAGGAAGTTGCGGGCGGATTACAGGAAAAAAACGGTGCTATTGTAAGATGTAATTGTTATGGGAAATCCCGAGATTGAAAAAAAGCTTGTTATGACCTTAAAAGACAGGTGTCGTGTCTGTTACACCTGCGTGAGGGAATGTCCTGCCAAGGCGATTAAAATCATAAACGGTCAGGCTGAGATTCTCATTGAAAGATGTATCGGCTGTGGCAATTGTACAAAGGTCTGCAGTCAGGGGGCTAAGGTCTATCACCGGTCGGGAAATGAGGTGGAACAATTGCTGGATGGCCCGGGAAAGGTGGCTGCAATTGTAGCCCCCAGCTTTCCGGCAGAGTTTATTGAGATGAAAGACTACAAAACCCTGGTTGGTATGATAAAAAGCCTGGGCTTTGATTATGTCTTTGAGGTTGGATTTGGTGCCGATCTTGTTGCAGCAAAATACCAGCAGATTCTTGAGAGCAAGGACGATAAAAGATATATTTCGTCCGATTGTCCCGCTATTGTCACTTATGTTGAACATTACCACCCTGAGCTTGTATCTTCCCTTGCCCGCATAGTATCACCCATGGTTGCCATGACAAGGGCAGTCAGACAAAAATATGGCGGGGATATGAAGATCGTGTTTATTGGTCCCTGTGTTGCAAAAAAGAGGGAATCACTGGAGATAAATGAAATTCTCACCTTTGCCGAACTTCGGGAACTTTTCAGGGAAAGGGATATTTACCCCAGGAATTCAGCCTCTGAACCATTCGATCCTCCCTTTGCAGGTAAGGGTTCTATTTTTCCGATTAGCAGGGGACTGCTGCAGACAATAGATATAAAAGAAAGTGCCTTTGAAGGAAACATTATTGTGGCTGAGGGTCGTGCCGATTTTCAGGAAGCACTGAAGGAATTTGAGGCCGGACTGATCAATACCCAACACCTGGAATTACTTTGTTGCGAGGGATGCATCATGGGTCCGGGTATGTCTCCCGGAGGAAAACAATTTGCAAGGCGCACCGTTGTAAGCAATTATGTGAGAGAGAAAATTCTTTCATTTGAATCCGGATTTACTGAAAAACAGCTGAAAGAATTTAAGGATCTTGATTTAACTACTGAATTTGAGGCAAAGGACAGGCGTCTTCCCAGGCCAAGGGGGGAAGCCATCAATGATGTGCTGCAGAAAATGGGGAAAATTGATCCCAAAGATTTTCTTAATTGCGGTGCCTGTGGTTATGAAACCTGTGAGGACCATGCACAGGCAGTAATCGAAGGCCTTGCTGAGATTGAAATGTGCCTGCCACTCACTATTGAAAAGCTGCACAACTCCATACATGATCTGGCTGTAACAAATGAAAAGCTTGTGTCGGTGCAGCAGGCCTTAAAGCAATCAGAAAAGATGGCAAGCATGGGACAATTGTCTGCTGGTATTGCCCACGAATTGAATAACCCCTTAGGAGTTGTAATAATGTATTGTAATATCCTTCTTGAAGAAACCCCAAAAAATTCTCCTGAATACAGCGACCTGAAACTGATAGTGGACCAGGCTAACAGGTGTAAGAAAATTGTGGGTGGTTTGTTGAATTTTGCCAGGAAGAACCAGGTCACTCTCGCCGAGGTGAATATGAACAGCCTTGTGAAGCAAAGCCTGGAAGCACTGATTATTCCGAAAGATATAAGTGTGGAGATAGATTCTTCAGAAATTCATAACCCGATTGTAAAAGTGGATTCGGAGCAGATGATACAAGTTCTTACCAACCTGGTGAAAAATTCTGTGGAAGCTATGCCAAATGGCGGAAAATTAAGAATTACCCTGAAGGAAAATATCAACCACATTACCTTTATGCTGAGTGACACTGGCACTGGTATAAAAGAAGAAGACCAGGAAAAAATATTTGAACCTTTTTTCACTACGAAAGGTGTGGGCAAGGGAACAGGCCTTGGTCTGGCAACGGCCTACGGAATTGTGAAGATGCATAAGGGGCAGATTACCCTTACCTCGAATACCGATGAACAGAAAGGTCCCACCGGTACAACTTTTGTAATCACTATTCCAAGAGACATATAAAACACATTATAAGGCTATGAAGAAGAATAAAACCATCCTGATTGTTGATGATGACATTGATTATCTGTTTCAGACAAGAATGAATATTGAGCAGTTTGGCTATACTGTACTTACGGCTGAAAGCCAACGGGAGGCAGAGCAATTGATTGAAAAAGTAAAACCTGATTTGGCCATACTGGATCTTATGATGGAGCATGAAGACAGTGGTTTTGTTCTTGCATTTAAAATGAAGAACAAGTACCCTGATGTTCCAATCATTATTGCCACTGCCGTTGCAGCAGAAACAGGTATGTCATTTGGGCTCGTCAGCGAGGAAGATAAGAAATGGATCAAGGCCGACCTTTATATCGAGAAGGGGATACGGGCGGATCAGTTGAATAAGGAAATTATTAACCTACTAAAAATCTGAGATGCAAAAATTACAGGTTTTGGTCGTGGATGATGAACCTGGAATCTGCTCAGGTGTAAGCCGCATCCTTTCAAAGTTTTCGGTCGGATTCCCGTTTATGGACCATAATATTGAATATGAAGTTATTGAAGCGTCAACCGGAGAGCAGGCGCTTGAGATTATCGGGAAACAGGTTCCCGAAATCATATTACTGGATAATAAACTCCCGGGAATTCATGGCATTGAGGTTTTGGAGCATATTAACCGGAAGGAACTGGATACGATAGTACTGATGATTACCTCCTATGCTTCTCTTGAACTTGCGGTAAAAGCTACCAATAAGGGTGCCCACGATTTTATACCGAAACCCTTTACACCGCAGGAGCTGAAATCGGCTGTAGAAAGCGTTACTAAGCATATTTTCCTCAGGAAAATGACCCGGCAGCTTAACAAAGCGGGAAAAGAAATCAGGTTCCAGTTTTTATCTGTGCTTTCCCATGAGCTAAAGGCTCCGCTCAACGCCATTGAAGGTTATCTGAAAATCATGCAGGAAAGGCAGGCCGGCAATGATCTGGAAGCCTATGATAAAATGATTGAACGCTCGTTGCAAAGGGTAAAGGGAATGAGAACCCTGATCATGGATTTGCTTGACCTGAAAAGGATTGAGTCGGGAAGGAAGAAAAGGGAACTTAAGAAAGTGAACCTGGTGGATATTGCAAGGATTTCTATCGATACAATGGGTCCCATATCCATCCAGAAAGATGTAAGGATTATATTAAAAGCAGATGGCCCTATAATGATGGATGCCGATCCTGAGGAGATCGAGATTATACTGAACAATCTGATATCCAATGCAGTGAAGTACAACATTGAAGGAGGAAGGGTTATTTGTGCTGTAAACGAACTGGATGATTCCTTTTTCCTGTGTGTTGAGGATACAGGGTTTGGAATTTCCAAGGAGGAATTGCCCCGATTGTTTGAAGAATTTGTCAGATTTAAGAATGAGAACACAAGAAATATTACAGGCAGTGGCCTGGGATTATCCATTGTAAAAAAAATTACCGATTTGTATAATGCAAAAATTGATGTGCAGAGTAAACCTGGCGAGGGAACAATTGTTAAAATACATTTCCCGAAAAACAACTAATTGAAAAATAAATACTGATATATGAAATTACCTGCAAAAACCATAGAACGCCTGAGTCAATACAGGAGAATCCTCCTGAGCTGCCAGGGAAAGGGGAAAACCCATATCTATTCGCATGAGCTTGCACATTTGCTGAACATTACAGCTGTTCAGGTGCGCAGGGATATTATGCTGATGGGTTATGCCAGCAGCCAGAAAAAAGGCTATGATATTAAAGATCTGGTGAGTGTTATTGGTAGCATTCTTGATCCCAAAAAAAATCAGAATGTTGCAGTGATTGGTGTGGGTAATTTGGGAAGAGCCATCACAAGCTATTTTAAAGGAAAACGCACGAAACTGAATATTGTGGCAACATTTGACAATGACCCGGCAAAAGTAAATACTGTAATTTCAGGAGTGAATTGCTATCCTGTAAAGCAACTGCCCGAAATGATAAAATCTCTGGATATAAGTATCGCAATTCTCACAGTTACACCCGACAGCGCTTCAATTGTTGCTGAAAATCTTGTTATGGCCGGAATCAGGGGGATTTTAAATTTTACCTCAGTTCCACTGAGTGTAGCGCCCCATGTATACCTGGAGGAATACGATATGGTTACCTCCATTGAAAAAGTGGCCTATTTTGTGAAGAAAAACGCTACCGGAACATGATTTGTTGATTTTACCCTCATTTGATATGCAGATTCACTACGGGCTGGAGAAACAAATTACAATTAAAAACCCTGTGATTACAACAGGCTCCTTTGACGGTGTGCATGTGGGACACAAAGTGATTCTGAACCGTTTGCGGAGGCTTGCCAAAGAAATTCACGGTGAATCTGTATTAATTACCTTTCATCCGCACCCCAGAAAAGTTCTTTATCCCGAAACGGCCGGAAAAGATTTGCTGCTTATCAATTCACAAAGTGAAAAAATTGAGCTACTGCGAAATACCAGACTCGACCATCTGATCATTGTAAATTTTACCCTGGAGTTTTCCCAGATCACCTCGGTAGATTTCATTCGAAAGATACTTGTCGGTAAACTCAATGCAAGCCGTGTGATTGTTGGGTTTAATCACCATTTTGGCCACAACAGGGAAGGGGATTATGAGTATTTATATGAACTGGGCAAGTATTACAATTTTGAAGTGGAAGAAATTCCTGAGCAGGATATTGACAATGAAACCGTCAGCTCCACAAAAATCCGCAAGGCTTTACTTGACGGAAATATTCAAAGGGCTAACGCATACCTAGATCATCATTATATTATTGCTGGTTTATTAAGAAAAGAGAGTGGTTTTGCACCCCATGAGAATACCTATTTATTGGGGATAGAAGAAGAGTGTAAGCTTATTCCGCCTGACGGTGTGTATGCCATTCACCTTATCTCGGGTAATCATTATTTTAAGGGGATGGCGCTGATTCTGAGACCTGAGGGTTTCACACATGATTCCACACGCATCCAGGTTCAGGTGTTTTTGCTTGAAAACACGGTGGAACTGAATGAGAAAAATGGAAATGTTTATTTCCACAAGCAAATACGCAACGGCTCGGTTTTTAAAAACCACCGTTTGCAAACTTCCGAATTTCGTGACTCCATTGAGGAAATTGAGGAGTTGATTTATTAGCAAATTCCTTTTAAATCATTTGATTTTAAGCTAACTTTACAGTACAAAATTCAGGCATTATAATACTTAAATACAGGGTTTTTCATGAAATTTTCACCCGAAAAATGCAGGATCAGGGATCAACGCATGGTTCCCTTCATTGATCCCGATGAGATATGGGACTTGATTAACAATACAACAGCTTCCAAGGTGCGCGTAAGGGAGGTGATTGGAAAATCCTTGAATAAGCAAAGGCTTACCCTTGAAGAAACGGCGGTCCTCATCAATGCGACTGATCCGGAGCTGATAGAGGAAATTAAGCAGGGCGCCAGGGATTTGAAGGAAAAGGTTTACGGTAACCGTATTGTGTTATTTGCACCCCTTTACATTGGAAACAGGTGTACAAATAATTGTAAATACTGTGGTTTTAGAGCATCCAACCGTTTTGCACTTAGAAAAACTCTCTCCGATAAGGAAATTGTGAAGGAAGTGGAAGCGCTGGAAGACAACGGTCAAAAACGGCTAATTCTTGTATATGGCGAACACCCCGATTACAATGCAGAATATATAGCGCACACAGTCAGGTTGGTTTATAGTGTGAAAAAGGGCAATGGAGAAATACGAAGGGTAAACATCAATGCTGCGCCTCTGGACATGGACGGATACCGGGTTGTAAAGGATGCCGGCATTGGAACCTACCAGATATTTCAGGAAACATACCACAGGGCAACCTATGCCAAGTATCACCTTGGCGGAAAGAAGATGGATTACGACTGGCGTATTACCGGCCTGGACCGTGCCCAGGAAGCAGGTATTGACGATGTCGGGATTGGTGCATTATTCGGATTGTATGACTGGCGTTTTGAAGTGCTTGGCCTGGTCAGGCATACAAATCACCTGGAGGCCTGCTATAATGTAGGACCTCACACAATTTCGTTCCCACGCATACAGGATGCAGCCTCAGCAGATATTGACCCCAAATACATGGTCAGCCATGAGGAGTTTATTAGGCTCGTAGCCATCCTTAGACTGGCAGTGCCCTATACCGGAATGATTCTCACTGCAAGGGAAAATGCCCAGGTTCGCAGGGAGGTTATCCGTTTTGGGGTGTCACAAATTGACGGTGGTACCAAACTTGAGCTCGGCAGCTACTCCGACAGCCTGAACCAGAAACAGGATTTGAATAAGGAGCAATTTAGAATAAATGACGACAGGTCACTCAACGAGATCATTGATGAATTGCTTGATAACAGTTATCTGCCGTCCTTTTGTACTGCCTGTTACAGGAAGGGAAGAACCGGAGAACACTTTATGGAATTTTCCGTACCGGGTTTTATCAAGAGGTTTTGTTCCCCGAATGCCATTCTCACTCTTGCTGAATACCTGGAAGATTATGCACCTGCCGATACTGCCGAAAAGGGTTGGAAGGTGATAGAAGATAACCTGAAGGATTTGGAAACAACCAAAAATACTGCCGAAATAAGAAAAAGAATTGAGATGATAAAAGAAGGCAAAAGGGATTTGTATTTTTAATGTACTAACTTATGAAAGAATTAAGGGTTTTGGGAATTAATGTGTTTGACCGGATTAAGGAAGCAGGCCGGGCACAAAAGGTTTTATCCAAATATGCTTCCTGCATAAAAACACGGTTGGGTTTTCATGAACTCACTGCAGATGTTTGCAGCCGCACCGGCTTTATCATTCTCGAACTCAAAGGCGATATCACCCAGTGGACCGATCTTGAAAAAGAGCTTGGTGAAATTGGCGGTCTTACTGTAAAAAAAATGAGTTTCAAGCTCCCATCCTTAAAAAATCTTACGCAATGACAACCTCAGAAATCCGCATTTTAGGCATTTTAGTCACCAACCGGGAAAACGAATCCGAAAATGTTCAGAAAATCTTTACCAAATTCGGCTGCTCTATTAAAACCAGGCTTGGACTGCATGAAGACGACCAAGGTTTCTGCTCTTCCTGCGGTTTAATCCTTCTGGAACTTACAGGCGATACATCAGAAATGGATAAACTCGAATATGAACTGAAATCCCTAAAGGGTTTGCAGGTAGAAAAAATGGTTTTTCCTGCATAAACAAAGGAATTTAATACCCAAACCTAGGGTTGACCACATTACTGTAAATGCTGCCGAATGTGTAGCTTATTCCGAAACTTGCCCTGAAACTATAGGAACTTGGTAGTTGTCGTCTTCTAAGCAGCACATCTTCAATTGTTGCGCCCTTTTTGGCTATAAAGTGCTGATCATTGATAATAGAATAACTTCCGTACAAGTTTAATTCAAGGCCTTTTATTATCCTTAAGGAAATGGAGCCAACCATTCTTAAATTGCCAAGTGTAAAATCATGAAGATAATTACTGTAAATAGCAGAAAACCTTATTCTGCCCCATTTTTGAACAAACTCTGAGGCGATATCTAAGCTGTGTTGCCAAAGGAAGTCTTCAAGAACATTGTATAAAAATGTAGTATCTATATAGTTCCAGTTCTGCGGACCTACTGAATAGCCAATTCTAACCTGCCTGGTTGTTGCCTGATCGTAGGGCAAAATATTGTATTCAATTGCAGGGGTGAGAGAAGTCATATTGCTCGTATTGCTGAATGTTGATCTAAACGTTCTGGCCCTGAAACCCCATGACCAATGGTTGTTTATACTGAAAACAGTCGTATTCAAGAAGTCAAATGAGGTATGTTTACTCAGGTAATTATAATCAGGTCTGTAATCAAGTTCGGAATAACCAAAGCTGGCAGTAAAACCTGTTTTAAAATCCTTTGTAACCTTGTCGGCCGATATTGAACTGGATAGATGGTAATTACGGTAGGAGTCCTGTCCCACAGCTACTCCATCACCCCTGATACGAAATACCCAATGTTTCCATTTGTCCCTGATGGCTGGAGTTTCAATTACCGGAGGCGAGAAACTCACCCTTATATGCTCTGCCAACGGACTTGTTTTGACAAAGTCAATAAGCCCCAGTTTAATGAAATTGACAAGTTTCTGTCTTCTTATGCTGTAGGTATCATCAGGAGAAGAATTGAAATCCAGGGTGTCTTTTTTTCCGTAGTACTCCTTCTGACCAATAAAATAAAGGGTGTAAAAATTGCCTCCACTACCGGTTGTTTGTGTAACAATAATAATATGAATATCACACTCCCTCATCTCAGTAACAAAATTCACGAAATTGATTTCCGTGCGCATGTGTTCCATGTCACACTCCTCACAATCAATAAATACCCTGGGTGCATTCTCGCGAATCTGAGATGTTTGAGCCTTTGAAAGGAGGCACAAGAAAGTTAATAAGATCGCCAAAGTTCCTGACTTGAAAAATGCTGATAGATTCATTTTCTAATCCTTAAGATTTTAATAGTTATAAGATTTTGGCGATTTAACCACAAATATAAAAATAAATTTTTACATAATATACAATAAAAGAAAATGCACAAAGAATTTACTGCCATGTGCATTTCTCCTTAACCTGATTTAGTATCAGGTTCTTATTATGGAGCCAAAGAAGAGGGCATTCATAAACAGTTTATTGGTTCCGTACCAGAAAGCCCTGTAATTGGGATTGTCAATGAAAGAAATAATATTTCCACGCCCCTGGTTATTGATAATAATGGTTGCACTGCCCTTTAAGGGTTCAAGTAAAGAGGGATGCACATAACCGCTCAGCAGGGGTTTTTGTGTGTAACTAACAGGGTATGCCCATGTGTTCAGTCCCTTTTCAATTGCAATACTACCTGTTTTGAAAATTGGAAGAGTATTTCTCTTATATCCATAACCAATAGGATGCGTTATGTCTATTTTGTGTTCAAAAATAGTTCCCGGGATGTTTCGGGCACCTCTGTATTCCCTCATCAGGTAATAAGGTATGTTATCAGGGGCATCGTGAGTGGAGGGTTGTTTTATGTTTACATTGATTATTTTTTGTGAGTTAAGCCAGTTATTGGCGGTTCTTATGGCTAAAAGACTACCGCCAGCATTTATCCAGTCCTGAAGACGGTTTTTTGCGGTTTCAGAAACAGAAGCGTATGACCCTCCGGGAAGAATGATAGTGTTGTACCTGCCAAGATCCATGGTATTAAATCTTGAAATCTCAACTTTTGTGACCGGTATGTCAAACCGGTTGTCCAGAAGATGCCATATCTCTCCGGCTTCGGTACTTGAAATTCCATCACCCACAATCATCAGAATTTCAGGTCTCTTCACCGTGAGAAAATTCTCACTGCCAATATTGATACCCGATTTTGTTAGTCCTGTTGCAACAGAATACACATCTATTCCGTTTTTTTCTGCAAGAGATTTCAAAACAGAGAAAATTTCGCTGGAGGATAATTCCTGGTTGTCTGTCCAGATAAAAATGCTTCCATACGAGAAATCTGTTAACCCAGCAGGGGTTTGCATTTTGAATTCCCGGGTGGCTACTTTGGTACTTAAGCCTGCACTTTGAACCATGAAAAGCATTTTTGGCGCATAATATTCATCCCATTTAAAAACATAACCAATTTCACTTTGGCCTCCTATCATTTTCCCCTCAGGAAAAAATACTGATTCCAGTTTTTTTCCCAGTAGAGTTTTTGCCTGCTTTTGATTGGTAACAGCGGCATAAGGTATATTAAATGCCATAGGCATTATCCATGTTGAGATGTCATAGAACAGACTGTCCTCAAAGGAAGTAACCGCCTGAAACATACTCTGAATGAGCCTGAATTGGGGTTGATTTAGTGGGACAATATATGAATGACCTGTTTCAAATCGTTTGTTTTCCAGGGCAGCCGAGGAGTTTAAATGATAAACTTCAATATCATTGATTTGAAGAAGTTCAAGGAAATGTGCCATCTTCCCTTTATCATGTGTTTCACCAAAAATCCATGCTTTTGTACTGTTCATTGATGCCAGATCCAGTGCTGAGGAGTAAAACTCCCTGAGGTTTTCCAGTAATTCTTTTCGCAGATTTAAAGCAGCCTCAACAGTTGAGAAAGAGACAACTACCTGGTTTTTAATGGTAAATGCAAAATCGATTATGCCATGCTGGGTTTCTCTTCTATGTCCTTTCATGCCTCCCTGCTCAAACAGGATACCTATACTGCCATTTACATCGGGATAAGAGGATCCTTTTCCATAATAGAAATCATCAAAGCTTTCTTCGGTAAAATACAGGGCACCGATTGCATCCAGCGCAGAGGCATGAAAGTTCCCAACTGCCCTGGTAAGTTCATTTGTTCTTTTTGGGGTAAGCGGGTTTATCCTGGTGGGTATACCTGGTTGGAAAAAGAATGTTGAGTTAGCACCAAATTCGTGATGGTCGGTATTGATGAGGGGCTTCCATTGATGGTAAAAATTAAGCCTGCCCTTCGATTCCGGATGCTGGGCAAGCATCCAGTCCCTGTTCAGGTCAAACCAATAATGATTGGTCCTTGAACCGGGCCAAACTTCCCTGAACTCCCTGTTTTCGGGATCGGTAACAGGAGTTTTGCTCCTATGCATATTTACCCATGAGGAAAACCGTTGCTGGCCATCCGGGTTCATGGCCGGGTCCAAGAGAATGACAGTATTTTTCAGGATATTCTCTATATCTGGACCCTGGGCTGCAGCGTAGAAATAGGCAACAAGGGGAGCAGCGTTCTGTGCACTTGATTCATTCCCGTGAACGCCATAACCGAGTCTTATGATTGCAGGCATATTATCAATGTTAACTGATCGTGATTTGGACGGATTAGCCAGCATTAGATGATTTTGCCTTATGGTTTCAAGGTTTCTGTGGTTTTCAGGAGAAGTAATTATCAAATGAAACATAGGCCTGTTTTCATAGGTTCGTGCATACTCCCTTAGTATTACCCTTTCGGATGAAGCAGCAAGTCTTTCAAAATAGCGGATAGTCTGATCGTGCGAAATGTGCCACTCACCGGGAACAAATCCTAAAACTTCTCCGGGTGTGGGAACAGCGGTATCAAAAACAGTTCCTTCAGGATAGTAATATGGCATTTTCATCTGTCCGTTTAGCACGGAAATAAAACAAAAGGAAAGAATCAATGAAACCAGTTTTCTCATTATTTTGTGCTTTAGAAATACCTGTCGGATAATTCATAACCTGAATTGTAGTTGTCAGGATATGCGGTTTGCAAATTAGGAAATAAAAACAGAAACCCGTACCTGATGGCACGGGTTCCTGTTGAATTAACATTTTTTAAGAAAGGAAAATTGAGGATATCAGGTTTGAGAAATCAGTTCTCCTGCTGGTGCCTGAGTATTTCCATCTCTCTTTTCCTCTGGCTCAATTGGTAGGGATAGTTTTTGGAATCTTTTTTCTGGTAAACGCCCCAGGCTTGCTGTGCCCATGTTCTGGCGGTATCATAATCGCCAAGAATTTCGTATACTACCGCCAGGTTATGTGCTGCACGGCCACGGGATTTCCTGTTCCCTGATTCCAAAGCCTTCTCCAGGTAGGCTATGGCCGACGGCCAGTCATTGGCTTCCATCATTCTTGCTCCAATGGCCAGGTTATGATTTCTTTTGGGTTTTTTGTAGTATTCACGAACTATGCTGATCCAGTTAGGTGCAAGTCTTTGACCATACATTTCACCCATAGAAAAACTTACTTCTTTCACAGCATCATTTTTCTCAATAGCGCGAACAATTACCCCTGCCACACTTTTTTGCGGAGGCGGAAATGCCATTTGATGTGTAAACCTGTGCTGGTCAATAATTTCTCTGATTGCGGGGTCATAAAGTCTGAATCCCAAATGAACAGTCGCGGTATGCGTTAAAATATTATAATCCGAATCAAAAAACTCAAGGGAGACGATTGCATCCACCTTGTAGGTTTCGCATAGTTTTTCAATTTCTTCCCAGGCCATTGGATCAGGGAAAACGGCTTTTGGTGAAGTATTGAAATAAGCCTTTGGCGTTTTAACAACCCTAAATCTCTGGTTGTTATTCAGAAATCCAAACAAGCCTTCCAGTGCAAACCGGGAGTTAACTTTATCTCCTCCGGGAAGTTCCAGAGATAGTCCTTTCTCAACCAGGCTCCTGAACCTGTTATCGGTAATACTGGCATCTACAAGTCCTATGGATTGAATTTTATAAGGAACATCCACCGGGGCAGGCACCATAGAATTAAAACGGATTGTTGGTGCCGCGAGAATTAAAAACAGCAGGGCGGAAAGTAAAACGAGTTGATAGCTTTTCATGAGTTTGAGAATTTTTTTCAAATATATCAAAATTCGTGCAAAACTCTCCGGTGAGGCTTTGAACTGCAACCTAACAGTATTGAGAGTAAATAATTCATTGCGATTGCTCCCTGCCTTTTTCTCTTCTTCTGAAGTAATGTTGAGAGTCACCCCACTGTCCATAACCGATTTCATTATCCACCATATGTATCCTCGCTTCCAGGCAGGAGGAACAATCTTCAGCTTCCTCGTCCACACAGGGTTTGTTATCGTAAAGTTTATAACTGTTCCTGTATTTTCCGGGAGTTATATTCGGCATAATTACATTGGAACCAATTTTTATTGCTTTTTCCCTTCCCATGGGATCTATCGCCTGCATGGCTGTTGCGGCGGCAATATTAATGTCCTTCATGAGAATACGCAGAATGGCAATCATTTTCAATGCCAGGTGAAATCTTTCCTCTATGGGTAAAAGCAGGTGCCTGTACTCAATTAGCGGAGTATCCTTATGCTCAATATATGGACCAAGCCCAACCATATCTATATCAAACTCTTTCATGAAAAGAATATCGTTGGCAATGTCCTCAACAGTCTGAAATGGTAAACCCACCATCACACCCGTACCGGTCTGGTAACCTATTTCTTTCAGAGAACGCAAACATTCCAATCTGCGGGTATAATTATGTTTTTTATCCTGCGGGTGAATTCTGGCATATAATTCGGGATTACTGGATTCAATCCGGAGCAGGTATCGATGTCCTCCGCTGTTAAACCATTGCCTGTATACTTCGGGTGTTTGCTCACCACAGGAGAGTGTGATGCCGATTTCACCCTTTGTTATGGTTTTTATTTCCCTGAGCAGGTTATCAATTCGCCTGGTAAATGCCGGCGATTCCAGTTCGCCGGACTGAAGAACAACTGAAGCATAACGGTTTTCCCACGCAAACCTGACAGCCGATAGGATTTCATCATCTCTGAGATTGTATCGCTCCAGGTTCCTATTGTCACGGCGGATGCCACAATAATAGCAGTTCTTGCCGCAAATATTGGAAAACTCCACAAGTCCCCTGAAATAAACAATTTTGCCAACATTTTCAGCCTTGGCTTTTTCACCTGCAGCATAAATTAGTTGCCTGTCCTCCTTACCTGCCGAAAGAAGGGTGACAAGATCCTCTTTTGTGAAATTTTTCTTCTTTAGTATACTGGCAACTGTATCAGTCATTGGCTTTAATCTTTCTTTGCAAAGCTAACAAAATTCAGGCAATAAAATACCTGATTAGTGGCTTATACACATTTAACGGGGAGCGGGATTCCCTGACCTTAATCATCCTTCCTTGCAGGTTTTTCTTCTATATTTGTCAGTTGAAACAAGAAGACATTAAATTACGGGCAATGGTAAACAATCAGCTTATAAATCCCCGGAGCATTGTGGTGGTGGGGGCTTCCAACAGTGTGCAAAAACCCGGCGGAAAGGTGCTTAAAAACATTATTGAGAACAACTTCAAAGGGAAACTGTTTGTAATCAATCCGAAGGAGGAGGAGGTTCAGGGGATAAAAAGTTTTGGCAATGTTTCCCAGCTTCCGGATTGTGATTTGGCGGTGATTGCAATTGCTGCCAAATTTTGCCCCGAAACAGTTGAAGTGCTGGCTAAAGAAAAAAATACCAGGGCATTCATCCTACTTTCAGCAGGATTCAGTGAAGAGGGAGAGGAGGGTGCAAAACTCGAGAAGCAGGTTGTTGAGATGATTGATAGTGTTGGAGGCTGCCTTATTGGACCAAACTGCATTGGAGTTATGAATCATCATCATGCCAGTGTTTTTACGACTCCCATTCCAAAGCTCGAACCAGGGGGAGTGGATTTTATTTCCGGCTCGGGAGCCACGGCGGTATTTATTATGGAAGCCGGTATACCGAAAGGTTTAACCTTCTCAAGTGTATATTCGGTTGGCAACAGTGCCCAGGTGGGTGTTGAGGAGGTGCTGCAGTACCTGGATGAGAATTTCGATCCCGAAACCAGTTCAAAAGTAAAAATACTATACATAGAGAGTGTTAATAAACCGCAGAAATTGCTGAAACATGCTTCATCTCTTATTTTAAAAGGTTGCAGGATTGCGGCAATTAAGTCGGGCTCCTCTGAGGCAGGAAGCCGTGCGGCATCATCTCATACGGGTGCTCTGGCGAATTCCGATGCAGCAGTAGATGCACTTTTCAGGAAAGCAGGTATTGTCAGGTGTTACAGCCGTGAGGAATTGACAGCTGTCGCGTCGGTATTCATGCACAGGGAACTGGAAGGACCAAATATTGCAATTATAACACATGCCGGGGGGCCTGCGGTTATGCTTACCGATGCTCTGTCGGAAGGTGGATTGAACGTTCCCCACATTTCGGGAGACGATGCTAAGGAATTGCTGGAGAAACTATTTCCGGGTTCATCTGTTGCCAACCCCATTGATTTCCTTGCAACCGGAAATGCTGAACAGCTCGGTCATATTATAGATTACTGTGACAGTAAGTTTTCTGATGTGGATGGTATAGTGGTAATTTTTGGCAGCCCCGGTTTGTTTGAGGTTTATGATGTTTATGATTTGCTTGATGAAAAGATGCGTACCAGCAATAAACCAATATTTCCTGTTTTGCCCTCTGTAATGAATGTAAAAAAGGAGATTGAGCATTTCCTTGCGAAAGGCCGCATCAATTTTCCCGATGAGGTTATTCTTGGCAGGGCGCTTGCAAAGGTTTACCATACCCCTGAACCTTCACCTGGTGTTCGTGAAAAAACCATAATAGATACCAAAACTGTTCGATACATCATTGAAAGATCAACAGAAGGGTATCTTACACCTGAAAAGGTACAGGGACTATTGGATGCCGCAGGTATCCCACGCGCCGGGGAGGCAATTGTGCATTCCGGAGAGGAGGCTGTTACAGCTGCCCAACAACTGGGTCTTCCCGTTGCAATGAAAGTGGTTGGTCCTGTTCATAAATCCGATGTTGGGGGGGTGGTGCTGAATGTGGATTCGGCTGAAGTGGTAAGAAGAGAGTTTGACAGGATGATAGAAATACCTGAAACTACGGCCATATTAATACAGCCTATGCTGAGTGGAGTTGAATTATTTGCCGGTGCAAAGGCTGAACCTAAATTTGGTCACTTGGTATTATGCGGACTTGGCGGAATTTTTATTGAAGTACTCAGGGATGTAAACATGGGTTTATCTCCTTTATCAAAGAATGAAGCCCGCGATATGATAAAAGAACTGAAGGGTTATGGCATTGTGAAAGGTGCTCGAGGACAGAAAGGAATAAATGAAGAGGCTTTTGCAGATATTGTTGTCCGTTTGTCAGCACTTGTTGAAGCAGCACCCGAAATTGCTGAGATGGATTTGAATCCGCTTCTTGGTAATCATGAAACAGTGGTTGCCGTGGATGCGAGAATCAGAATTGAAAAACCCTGATTACAACTATGTGAAGTTGGTATAGAAATCTTACAGGAAAAGAGAAATACTTTGTTTTTTTTCTGTTACTTTTAATCCTGATGTTTGTACTGAGTTGACGAAAGATTAGAGATGGTTTTGAGGAAAGACTTGAGAAGATTCGGATTATTGAACGAAAACAAAACTGAACCACCGGTCTGACCAGTGGTTCAGTAAAACGATTATTAGAAAGTCTGTCAGGAATTCTCTTCTTTCCCCTCTTCCTGTGAGGTTTTTGGTTTTTTGAGGTTTTCAGTCATTTCCTTGCTGCAGACGTATACCCGTGCATTATCCACAACGCTGACAGATGTTGCATATAATATGGCGGGTGCAACAATAGGGCTGTGTTTATTTGTAACATAAACCTTGCCGGTTAGCAAGACTCCTATTTTGTCCTGCAAATTTAGTTTATCCTCATCTTTGCTAAAAAATACCTCCCCGGTGGCAATCCATTTTTTCAATTGGTTACGCTTCCATTTGCTATATGGTTCTACTTTGCTGATATAGTTTTCAACAAAGCGTCCACCGGCTATTTTCCATAACCTTTCCTCCAGTTCAGTTGAATCTGACATTAGCTGCATCATGCTTTTGGCTGTCATTTTCAGCACAGTTACCGGAGATTCTGCGGTAACTGATGCTGTACGGGGAATGCCCATCAGGTTTGCCATTTCACCAATAACAGTACCGGGTCCGAGAATATCCAGTACTACACCATGCATTTCCACCTTAACAGTTCCTCTGACAATAATAAAGAACCCATCACCCGGTTTATTTTCAGTAAACAATTTCTGACCTACTGAATATACCCTGGCTTTAAATGATTGCACCACCTTTTTGAATGTTTCAGGATCAAGTCCTTCCAGCCAGGGGGCTTCATGCAGAAACTTCATCGCCTCGGGTGCAGAATAACCTGGAGGGGCATCAATCAGTTTTTTCATCTGACCCTCAATATTCGCCAATATTTCATCGGCCTCATCCGGCTCAATTCTGCCCTGTTTCAATAGCCTTTCCACTGTGTGGCGCTGATGATTGAGAAGTGAGCGAATTGCCTGTCGGGTTTCAATGGCATTGTAAACTTCAGGAAACGCCTCTTTCAGGTTGCGAAGGAAAGTAAGTCCCTGTATCCTGTTTTCATTAATTTCATCCTCAATAATCGCTAGGTTGGCAGCCTCTGTTTTATTCCCCGATGATTCGGCATTAATCAGCATACTTCCCACAAGTTTTTGTACTTCTTCCTGGGCGGCTACAAATCCCCTTGCACTGTCGTAGCTTACAGCCAGCCTCTCGAAAAAGAGCCTTTGTCCGATAATTCCAATTAATGGTAATGACTGTAAAAAATTCAGAAACTTCGGTGTTTTCCAGAATTGTTCCAGATCCTTTCTGTGAGCCAGTGATACTTTTCCACCGGCATCCAAAAGGTGGTCAATATCGTCAGAAAGTTTCTGTACTGCTGATGGTCCAAGCAGACCCTCTCCAAACTGTTTCCAGTAGCTGGCTTTTTCTTTTTGAAGGATTCGTTTTCGGGTTTCAGCAATACTTTCTTCCAGTTTTGTTTCATCCACCAATATACCCGGATCTTCGGGCAGGTATTCTCTGACAGAATTCCAGTTGGCGCCTGCCATAAAGCGGTCACCTTTTAGTTTATCCAATGCATTTTCACTGCTTTGTCTCAGGTAGCTCTGGGCAGCAGCTTTTACCTGTGCCTTGGCTTGTCCAATCTTTGTCAGCCCAAGCCAGTTCACAAGGTATTTTATGGTTGTGGCATTGATCACCGAGGTCAAAAGCACGACCCCCGCAGTCAGGGATAAAACTTCACCTCTGATATCTTCCTGAAGGGCAAGTTCACTCGCAACTATGAGAGCGAGTGCCAGACCAATTGCACCCCTTAGACCACCGTACCATGCTACAGTAGCATCTTTTGCAGTGAGTCCATAGCCTATATTTTTCATAGCGGGGTAAAACATTGCAATTACAATTGCTCTTACCAGATGGATACCAACGTATACAATTGCAAGAATCAGGAAATCCATTGGGGAAAAACTTGCCTTTTGTGCGATTACTACGCCAACAATAATGAATATAAGTGTATTTGCAATAAACGCAGCCAAAACCCAGAATTCGTGAAGGAAGTGACCTACCTCAGGACTGATGCGTGTTCTTCCAACGCCTGCCATTACAAGTCCGAATGTTACAACTGCAAGAACTCCTGATACATGGAAAAAACCTTCGGCTACAAAGAAAGCCAGGTATGCTGCTCCAATGATGACAGTGATTTCAAATAAGGCATCATTAAAAACTTTTCTTACCCAATTAATAACAATTAAACCTATCAGCAGGCCAATGAAAGTTCCTCCAAGTGCAACCCTGAGAAATTCTATTAAAACAGGATTTGAGGATCCTCCACCGGTGATAATGGCCAGCAATACCATAAATATAACGATTGCCGTACCATCATTTAGCAGTGATTCACTTTCGATAAGTGTGCTTAGTTTTTTACTGGCGCCCAAATCCTTTAACAGGGAAACAACTGCAACCGGGTCGGTAGCACTCACAATTGTGCCAAACATGAGTGCGATCGGCCATGTCCATGAATGCAATCCCATTCCTGTATATCTGATTCCCATCATGATTGCACCGGTAAGAACCAGTGCGACAATAATCCCCGGAATAGCAAGGATGAAGGCATTACCCACGCTCTTTTTAAAGGTATGCACATCAAGTGCAAAAGCAGCTTCAAAAAGCAGGGTTGGTAGGAATACATAAAGGATTATATGCGGATCAATATTTCCTGCCCATTCAATTGCCTGGCTCATAAAACTTACATCCATCTGCCAGCTTCCAATATTCCAATGCAACAGGAAACCGGCTCTGTCAATGACTCCTAGGATTAAACCAATTATAAGCAGGGTGACTGTATAGGGCAGGGGACTTTTCTGTAACAGGTGGTGGGTAGCCGTTCCGATAAACAGGGCCATGATTATAAAAAACAATGCACTCATATCACCGGAGTGCTCTCCCTCATGCCCTGCTTCGTGTTCTCCATGGTCAGGTTCTGGGTTCTTATCCTGAGGAATTAATTCAACCGGAGCAATAGTATCCTTCAAAATTTCCTGGTTTACATGGATTGTATCAGTATGGGGAGTTTCAACCGCAGAGGAATACCATAAAATAGCAAAAAACGAAAAAATTGAAATTGCGAAAATGATGAAGATGAAACGGCGATTTTTCATATTGCAGATAGTTTTCAGGGGTAGTTAAAAGGGCAGAATAAAAGTACAAAAAAATCTACTACACAATAAAACTGCCTGAAAATAAATTATGAGGAATCAGAAATACTTGTTAATCAGACGGAAACTGCTAAAGATAATATACTACCGAAAAGGTGAATCTTGTTCCTGCCGTTTCAACAGGGTTCATCACTCTTGCCCTGTTTGAATAATTTATATTACCGTAGGCAGCTGCCGTTGTTTCGGCTTCCAACGATATTGTGATTTTAGAAGTGTTATAGGCAATGTAGGGTGAAATGCGGTAGGCATAATCAATATTCTCACCCCGGGCAAAAACAGGACCTGCAATGTTCTTTGTTGTACCAAGGTTTTTGAAATATCCGACAAATAATCCTCCCTGAATTCTTTTCCCATATATTATATTCCCCCAGGCAAAGAAATGATTGTAGGGTGTATAGGTTCTTATTCCGGTAAGGCTGTCGACAGTTGCAACCGCATATCCGCCGGGGAGTAAATGCTCAAAAAGATTTTGTCCCAATAGACTTTTTGCTTTCAGCGTGAAATTGTTCTGTGCAAATTTGAGGTAACCGCTCAAGGCCCATGTCCCAAGCTTTTCGACGGTTTTAGTTTTATCATCAATATTGGGCCCAATTAAGGGACTTGTAAACAGTAATGGTTGAATGACCTTGTAATCACCCGAAATACCCAGCAGCCAATTGCTTGATTCCCATTGCAAAATAAGGTTTACATTAGGCATCACAGCATTCTTCAGATACTCGGAACTGCTTCCGTTTGGTCCCGTGCTTTTGTAATCGCTCTGGTAAACTGCAGTTGCAATCAGTCTGAGGTTCCCGGTTTTATGACTAAGCCTTATCTGAGGACTTCGGTTAAACACCTGGAATGGGGCCCCTGTGTTAAGGGACATCACTGTTGGAAATACATCAGTAGTGAAAAGGGGGTGCCAGAAGAGACCAAATAATACAGAGGTATTTTTCCAGTCAAGCTTTGAATAAGCATGCCTGAATCGAACCCCTGCCACAGAGGAAAAATTGGTAAAATCAAATTCCACATGCCCCGATGCCGTACCGTTGAGAAATTTTACACCGGTTGCCGACAAACCCAAACGGGAGGAAAGACTTATTATGTTTGCAGTGTATTTGGCATTCAGATCATTTCCCTGTGAATCAAAACTTGGGGGCAGCGGATAGAAAAGAAACAATCCGTCAACTGCTTCCAGGTTTTTTCGGGTGTCAACAAAGAAATCGTTTTTGATAAACCCTCCCCATTTCAGCCTAAATGTAGTAGAATCATCATTTGCAATGCATAAAAATGCGATTGAACTGAAAAGCAATAACAACAGAACTGATTTTAACCTTATAAACATAATTTGTTCGTTTTAACTTTTTACTAATTTGAAAAAATTGCTTAAGAAACTAAAAACAGGATTTACCAAAAGGGATGTAATCATACCGATTGTCCCTGCCTGCGGGGAAGGAACTCCAGTGAAATAAATCACATTACAGGTACCCAAACCCAAAATTGCGGAGGCAAGTGCTCCGAAACGATTTACCCGTTTATTGAGCAAACCCCAAACAAATGGACCCAGGAAAAACGATCCGATTGCACCCCATGAAACACCCAGGATGGCTACAATGGAATCAAAGTTCATCCAGGCCAGCAGAACTGAAAGAAGCACAAAAAATATACTCATAAAGCGCATTAGCCTGGTAAGGGATTTATCGGATACCTGATTGTTGATAAAACCTGCGTAGAAGTCCTTTGAAAAAGATGAACTGGAAATGAGTACCAGTGCCGCAAGGGTTGACATGGAAGCCGAAAGAATCAGCAAAAGAATAACAACCGAAAGTGCTTCGGGGATTACATTCGTCAGAAGTTCAGGCATGAGCCTGTCGAAAACCGGTTTCCCATCCATGAATGCAGCAGGGCTTTTTTCGGGATTCAGGAAAATCCTCGTTGTAGAACCGATAAAATAGGCAACACCTCCAATCAGAACAGCAAAGAAGGTGGATGCTATCATCCCTGTCCTGATGGATTTTCTGTCCTTGATGGCATAAAACTTCTGAACCAGTTGTGGCATGGCAAAGGGAGCAATGCTTGTAAGAAATACCAATGAAAACAGCGGCCACCATCCGGGCGGTCCTACAATGCCTGTCAGTTTCGGTTGAATAGATGAAAGCGAATCAATAATATTTGACAAGCCATTTCCTTCCTTGATTGTGCTGAAATACAGAATAATAACCCCTGCAGTCATTATCAGGCCAAAAATCATGTCAATCATTGTCATGGATTTATAACCGCCCAGTCCCATGTAAATGGCTGTTAGAATACCCATGAACAGAAGCGCATACACATAATCAATCCCAAAGTTGGAGGTAAACAGGTAGGAGAGGCCCATAAAAACAGCCGCCGAGTAAGGTACCATAAAAACGAAAATCACAATGGACGAGAGCAACTTCAAAAGACCGCTGTTGTATCTTTTTTCAAGGAATTCACTCATAGTACTTACCCCGTATTCGGATGACATTTTTTTTATGCGCCATCCAAATATGGCCCACACCCCAAGTACCCCTGCGAAAGCATTGAAAAAAGCAATCCACAAACCGGAAATGCCAAAATCCCAGCCTATTTTTCCCGCAAATCCAATAAAGAGAACTGCTGAAAAGTAGGCAGTGCCGTAAGAAAAAGCAGTCATCCAGGGGCCCACATTTCCGCCTCCCAGGAAGAAATCCTTAAAGGAGTGGGTTCTTTTCAGTCCTATAATTCCAACCACAATTATCATAATGGCATAAAGGGCAACTACCAGAATTTTAATGAGCATTTTGGGAATTATTTGGGTTTTTTAAATCAAGATTTTGACAAACAGTTGAAAGTAAACAATAAATACGGGAGCAAACATACAAAAATAAATGGCCGGTTATTGCAGTACTGTAATTGATTTTTCAGTAATTCATAATCATTCTAATTTATTAGGACATGATAAATACATTTTTGTGGAATTTGAAGTTTAGTTATAATTGTGGAGAAAACGATTGAAACCTTATAATTCATGGAGACACCAATTCCTTATGACATTGTAAAACAGAATATTCACGAAACCGGCCTTGAAAAAGTTGGCCGGGGTACCATTCGGGAAATTGTAAGACTTGTAAACCGGATTGAAGAAGCCACAGGAAAGAAATTCATCCGGATGGAGATGGGTGTTCCCGGTCTCGAGCCTGCCGGGGTAGGGATAGAAGCTGAAATCAAGGCACTGAAAAACGGAGTTGCCTCAAAGTATCCTATGATTGAGGGCATTGCTGAACTCAAGAAGCAGGCATCCCGTTTTATTAAGCTATTTATGAATATTAACCTGGATCCTTCAGGATGCCTGCCCACTGTTGGCTCAATGCAGGGTGGGTTTGCAGCTTTTATGACAGCAGGCCGCACCGACAGCAGGAAGGATACCACCCTGCTTATTGATCCGGGATTTCCGGTTCATAAACAACAACTCAGGGTTTTGGGACAGAAGTTTGAATCGTTTGATGTATACTATTACAGGGGAGAAAAACTTAAATCAAAGCTAGAATCCTACTGCGAAAAAGGAAATATTTCCTGTGTATTGTACTCCAATCCAAACAATCCTTCCTGGATTTGCTTTACTGAAGAGGAACTCAATATCATTGGTGATATAGCAAACAGGTATGATGTGATTATATTGGAAGACCTAGCCTATTTTGCGATGGATTTCAGACAGGATTTGTCCAAACCCGGAGTCCCTCCCTACCAGGCAACTGTAGCAAATTATACCGATAATTATATCTTTTTTATTTCCAGTTCAAAGGCATTTAGCTACGCAGGCCAAAGAATTGGGTTAATCGCCATTTCAAACCAATTGTTTAACAGGCGGTACCCCGATTTAAAGCGGTTCTATTCTTCCGACCAGTTTGGCTATGCCATGATTTACGGAACATTGTACTCTCTCTCAGCCGGTACTTCTCACTCCGCTCAATGGGGGCTTGCAGCCATGCTTGAAGCGGCATGCAATGGTGAGTTTGACTTTGTGGAAGAGGTAAAAGAATATGGCCGCAGGGCAGCAACAATGAAAAAACTGTTCACTGAAAACGGTTTTCAGATAGTATATGACAGGGACATTGATAAACCCCTGGCGGATGGTTTTTATTTTACAATTTCTTATCCCGGACTGTCAGGAGTTGATTTGCTCGAGGAACTGCTGTATTACGGAATAAGTGCCATCTCGCTCGATATTACCGGCAGTGAACGAACTGAGGGTTTGAGGGCCTGTGTTTCTCAAATTCACAGTAGCCAGTTCCCTGTTCTGGAAGAAAGATTAATAGCTTTCAGAAAAAATCATCCAGTGAGCTGAAATTATGCTGCAGAACTACCTGAAATACTGATATTAATCATACTCGTTAAAGGCTCAGTATAGCTGAATATTCTTTAACTTTGAAACGAAATTTTAAGGACAATAAATAACAATATAATCATGGCAAAAGTTAGAGGAGCAATAGTGGTTGACATTGAAAAATGCAAAGGCTGCGGAGTCTGCCTTGAAGCTTGTCCCACAACAGTCATCAGCATGGCAAAAGATGTAAACGGAAAAGGTTACCATTTTGCCTATATGAATGACCCCGACGCGTGTACAGGCTGTGCAAACTGTGCAATTGTATGCCCCGATGGAGTTATCACCGTGTACAGAAAGAAAATTGAAGTTTAATACACTTAACCAATCCAGGAATGAAGGAACTTAAATTAATGAAGGGAAATGAAGCAATCTCCGAGGCAGCAATCCGCGCCGGGGTAGATGCTTATTTCGGTTATCCAATTACTCCGCAGTCGGAAATTCTTGAATACCTGATGGCTGAAAAACCTTATGAGACCACCGGAATGGTTGTTCTGCAGGCCGAAAGCGAAGTAGCAGCAATCAATATGGTCTATGGAGGGGCTGCTTGCGGCCGCAAGGTGATGACCTCCTCATCAAGTCCGGGAATAAGCCTCAAACAGGAAGGAATTTCTTACATAGCCGGAGCTGAGTTACCCTGCCTGGTTGTAAATATCGTAAGGGCCGGTCCGGGCCTTGGAACTATTCAGCCTGCACAATCAGATTATTTTCAGTCGGTTAAGGGCGGGGGGCATGGTGACTATCGCCTGATTGTTCTTGCTCCTTCTTCCGTTCAGGAGATGGCTGATTTTGTTAAGTTGGGCTTTGATCTTGCATTCAAATACAGAAACCCTGCCATGATTTTGTCAGACGGTGCTATTGGTCAGATGATGGAAAAAGTATGGATGGAGCCTCACCAACCCAGAATGACTGAGTTTCCTGAATGGGCAACCACGGGAAAAACAAAGGATCGTCCTAAAAATGTGATTACCTCTCTGGAACTTGAATCAGCAAAACAGGAAATTCATAATGAAAAACTGCAGGCCAAATATCGTGCGATGGAAGAGAATGAGGTGCGTTTTGAAAAAATTGAATGCGACGATGCGGATTATTTATTTGTCGCCTATGGAACCAGTGCGAGAATTTGTCAGAAGTCCCTACAGCTCGCCCGTAAAAAAGGTATCAGGGTAGGATTACTTAGGCCCATTACCCTTTATCCTTTCCCTAAAAAGGAGATTGCCGTAATGGCAAACCAGGTAAAGGGTATACTATCTGTTGAGATGAGCGCTGGACAAATGGTGGAAGATGTGATGCTGGCTGTTAATGGGAAGGTCCCGGTTAAGCATTTCGGGAGGTATGGCGGTATTATTCCTTCGCCCGATGAGATTTTGATTGCCCTGGAGAAAAACTTTTTATAGGAGAAAACAATTATGGCTGAGAATATAACAGTACAAGATCTGATAAAACCGGAAAACCTGGTTTACAAGAAAACACCGGTCATGAGCGATAATATCATGCATTATTGCCCTGGCTGCGGACATGGAACTATACACCGGATCGTTGCCGAAGTGATTGAAGAGATGGGAATACAGTCGGAAACCATTGGCGTTGCACCTGTTGGTTGCTCTGTTCTGATGTACAACTACCTGGAAGTTGATTTTCAGGAGGCTGCACACGGAAGAGCTCCTGCAGTGGCTACCGCCATTAAAAGGATTATGCCTGATAAGTTTGTGTTTACATACCAGGGAGACGGTGATCTTGCTGCCATTGGAACATCTGAAACAATTCATGCATGCAACAGGGGAGAAAACATCACCATTATCTTCGTAAACAATGGAATTTATGGAATGACCGGAGGTCAAATGGCCCCGACAACGCTCCCCAATATGAAAGCCTCCACCTGTCCTTTTGGCCGTGATACAGATTTGATGGGCAATCCACTAAAAATCACTGAATTAGTTGCCACCCTGGCTGGAACTTATTATGCGACCAGGCAGGCTGTACATACACCAAATCATCTGCGTAAAGCGAAAAAAGCTATCCGACAGGCATTTGAAAACCAGAAACTGAAAAAGGGGCTTTCCCTGGTTGAAGTGGTTTCCAACTGTAATTCAGGTTGGAAAATGACACCGGTTCAGTCCAACAAATGGATGGCCGAGAATATGTTCCCCTTTTACCCCCTTGGCGATATCAAGGTAGAAGGAAAACTAATTAATAACTCATAATAAATCCGAAATTATGACCGAAGAAATTATCATTGCAGGATTTGGTGGACAGGGAGTTTTATCTATGGGGAAAATCCTTGCCTATTCCGGAATAATGCAGGATCAGGAAGTAAGCTGGATGCCTTCTTACGGACCAGAAATGCGCGGTGGAACTGCCAATGTTACAGTCATTTTGAGTGATGAGAGGATTAGTTCCCCAATTCTGAACAAGTTTGATACCGCCATCATTCTCAATCAGCAATCCATGGATAAGTTTGAGAAGTCGGTAAAGCCGGGTGGAGTCCTGATTTACGACGGCAATGGAATCACCCGTCACCCGGTAAGAAAAGATATTACCATTTACCGGGTAGATGCTGCAAAAGCTGCTTCAAAAATGAAATTGACCAAAGTTTTTAATATGATCGTGCTGGGGGGATTCTTAAAAGTGAAACCCGTTGTGAAGCATGAAAATGTAGTCAAAGGCCTCAAGAAATCATTGCCGGAAAGATACCATAACCTTATTCCAATGAACGAGGAAGCCATTCTGAAAGGAATGGAAATTGTTCAGGAGATTCAGAAGGTTTAGTGGTTCTTTTACATGGGATGAATTTCTTCCTCCATTCCGGTTGGTCCCGGATTATAGAAGAAGTTTTTTAAACCCTATTTGAAGAGTTACTCCCGGGGGAATCAGGTTTTTAAAGGTGCAGGTAACAACTTTTGCTCGATCAGGTAATAATAAACCGGGTCGGAAAGCAGGAATCGCACATCCTTACCTTCCTGAAGTGATTTTCTGATGAAACTGGATGAAACTTCAATCACCGGGGCATCAACCAGGTGGTAGTTATGGAATTCCCTCAGTAATTCATTTTTTGTATTTAACCGGGGGTAAATATAAAACTCTTCTTTCTGCTTAAGTTCTTCGTGATTTTTCCACTGGTGAAAACACTGAATATTATCGGTTCCCATGATGATGGCAAACTGCCGGCCAGGGTTTTCATTCTTCAATTGCTGTAAAGTATCAAAGGTGTATGAGGGCCGGGATAATCTGAATTCCACATCGCTGATTTTCAGGTTAGGATAATTTTTCAGCGCCAGCCTGACCATTTCCAGCCTGTGAAAATCGGGCAGAAGAATTGATTCCTTTTTAAGGGGGTTCTGAGGGCTCACAACGAACCAAATTTCTTTCAGATCGGTAAATTCGGCCATAAAGCAGGCAATTACCGTGTGACCAATGTGTACGGGATTGAAAGAACCAAAGAACAAGCCTGTTTTCATCCGTACAAAATATTTATGTTATTAATTACTAATATGTTACTATCTAACTTTAAATTAGCGTTCTTAAGCGGATGGAACACCCATAGTTTGTTCATCCGTGTTTGTGCCTGGGTACTTTCATGGGTGTTTCATCAATTTACCTTATTTATTGTACAGGAAATTTCTTACCAGATCTGTAGCTTCCTGTAAAGCTTCATTAAGCACATCATTTACAATACGAACATCAAAACGGTTGGAGAAAGAGATCTCAGCCTCAGCTTTTTCAATTCTTTTTTTCAGGTTTTCGGGTGATTCGGTGGAGCGAAGTGTGAGCCGGTTTCTTAGTTCTTCAATGGAAGGAGGTAAGACAAAAACAGCAAGTGCCTTGTCTCCATATTGTTTTTTAATATTCAGGCCACCTGTTACATCCACATCAAAAATCACGCTGTGCCCATTTTTCCATATTCTTTCCACCTCGCTTTTCAGTGTGCCGTAGAAATGGTTTTCGTAAACCTCTTCCCATTCAATGAATTCGTTGTTCCTGATTTTTTCCATGAATTCGTCAGCAGAAAGAAAGTAGTAATCCCTTCCGTGAACTTCTTTTGGTCTTTTTTGCCTGCTGGCAGCCGAAATGGAAAATTCCAGGCCCAGGTTCTGTTTCAAAAGGTGTTTAACTATTGTTGTTTTGCCTGCTCCTGAGGGAGCCGAAAATATGACGAGTTTTCCAGGCATCATACTAAAGTTTTGTTACAAAACATTCATCAGTTGTTCTTTCACTTTTTCAAGTTCATCCTTCATCTGAACCACTATTTTCTGGATACCGGAGTCGTTGGCTTTGGACCCCAGGGTGTTTATTTCCCGGCCTATTTCCTGGGCAATAAAACCCAGTTTCTTACCGGGTGCCTCGGTTTCGTCAAACATTTCGATAAAATAGTTGCAATGGTTTTTCAGCCTCACTTTTTCCTCGGTAATATCCAGTTTTTCAATATAATAAATTAATTCCTGCTCCAGCCGGTTTTTGTCGTAATCCTGGTTTTGCAAATTTTCAGCAAGTTGTTTTTGAATTTTTTCCCTGAATTTTTCCACCCTGTTTTTTTCAAAAGGTTCCACCTGCGCAATTAACTGCATAATAATATGAATTCTGCCTTTAAGATCAGATTCTATCATTTTCCCCTCCTGTGTACGGAATTCATTCAATTTATCAATAGCCTCCCTGATACCTGCCTCAATCCGGAGCCATTCATTTTCATCTGTTTTTTCTGAGGATGTAGTAGTTGCATCAGGCATACGAAGGGCGGAAATAAGGAATTGTGATTCATCGGGATTTTTTATATTCAGTTCTTCCGCCAGGTTTTTAAATTCGTTGAAATAGGTTTTTACTGTATCTCTGTTGACAATACCTGTATCTTTGATACCGGTTTGCTCTGGGGTTAGAACAAAATCCACTTTTCCTCTTAGCAATCCGGTACTTAAAAGATTTCTGATTACACTCTCCTTTTCCCGGTAGGTCTGTGGAATCTTTAAATTGATATCGAGGCTTTTACTGTTAAGAGAGCGTATTTCTGCCTGGAAGTTCTTGTTTCCTGCTGAAAATTCGCTTTTCCCAAAGCCTGTCATTGATTTAAGCATGGAACATGATTTTATTAAACAAACCTACAGTAAAATTTACAAAAATGCCATATTTTCAGGCAAAAAACAGGATCATTTTGATATGAGAATTGTGTCTGTTTCTACTGCGGTTTCCGGGTTAATTTCTTCAATGGTCTTGTGTTTTACCACACTTTTGGTTTTCCATTTCCCGGTGAGGTAATAAATATAGGAGAGTACCAGACCCGAAATCCATCCTATGGGAATTGACCACCAGATTCCCTCCACGCCAACTGTTTTGGAAAGAAGGAAAGCAATGGGTATTCTCACCAACCAGAGAGAAAACAATGTAATAAACATAGGTACAAGAGTGTCGCCGGCTCCACGCATTACACCACCCACAATGAACATAGAGGTGAATGCAAGGTAAAACACACTTACTATTCTAAGGTACTTCGCGCCAATGGTTATCACCTGGGCATCGGATGTAAAGAATCCCATAAGTTGTGGTCCGAAAAGGATGATTGTCAGTGCAGTAATAAGGGTAACAAGGTTAGCCATTAACATCGTACTCATAAATCCCCTTTTCACTCTGGCTATTTTGTTTGCTCCTATGTTCTGACCAACAAATGTGGAGAGGGCCATAGAAAAGTTCATGGCAAACATCATGGAAAAGGAATCAATGCGCTGACCTACCGAGAAGGCTGCAATCACATCCGTTCCAAAGGCATTTACTATGCCCATGAGGGCCATCATGCCAAGGGCAACGAATGTATTTTGAAATCCTGAGGGGAGACCAATTTTGAGACTTTTCAGGAAGATATCCCTGTCAAACCTTAGGGCAGCCAGGGAGAACTGTATAATCTGGTGTGTTTTATTCAGCCAGAGAATGGCCGTTACAAATGCTCCCGCCTGAGCTATCACAGTGGCAATTGCCACACCTGCAATCCCCCATTTAAAAACCAGCACAAAAAGAAGGTCAAACACTATATTGAAAATGGAAGATATTATCAGGAAATAAAGGGGAGTTTTGGAGTCACCTAGCCCACGCAAAACGGCACTGGTACCGTTGAAGCCAAAAAAAACCACCATACCGCTGAGGTAAATGTTCAGATAGGTTTTAGCTTGGGGAATCAGGTTTTCAGGTAATTTGAGCAGCCTGAAAATATCTTCAGAAAAGATAATTCCCAATAATGTTATGACCACAGAGGCTGCGAAAATAAAAATGTACATAGTTTCAATGGAGCGCTTTACTCTCTCAATATCTTTTGCTCCGAAATACTGGGAAATAACGATGGTGAAGCCTATGGCAACACCAATAATCAGTGATATGAGCGTAAAAATGATAGGAAAGGAGGCCCCCACAGCAGCAAGGGCATCTTTGCCAAGGAAATTTCCTACAATCAGGCTGTCCACAATGTTATACAATTGCTGGAATAGATTTCCAAGCAGCATAGGGATGGTGAACCTTATTATTAATTTGCCTTCATTTCCTGTGGTGAGATCTTTCATGTGAAATATGAATCCGGAGAATTTATATGTGGCAAATGTCAGAATTATTTCCGGGAAGATAAACTGCCATTTATACCTTGTTAGAAACAAACAAAGCTATCTGAAAACTATTGGGTGGCTAATTTTTAAAGATGCTTTTATTCACAGATATTTATTTCCAGCGTACCACCACCAGTTATTTGTTTTTCCTTAATTGAAAGACCAGGCTTTGAAGTAATCGAATCCAATCCACCCTGTTGCATGTATTGTTTAAAATTCCTGTAATGATCTCCGCCCGCAAACCATTCAATCGTTCGGGTTAGAAACCAGTAAAAATTGTTTTTCATTGGCCAGGCATAATCCAGTATGATAATTTTCCTGCAAACCCTCTTCATTTCCTTCAAAACCTTCAGCCCATCAGCAGGACTAAACTGGTGGAGTGCCATAGAAATAACCCCGGTATGAAACTCGAGATCAGCAAATACCGAAAGATCAGTTGCATTCTGGCAGATAAACCTTGCGCTTCTGATTTGCTTTATTGCTTTAGCTCTTTCGGCATTTCGCAGCATGCCATTATCAATGTCTATACCGGTTACTATGGCGCCTGCCCTTTCTGCCATCATCAGGGAAAGAGTGCCGTTACCGCATGCCACATCCAGTACATTCTCACCTCTGGCAATCAAAGAAGTGACATATTTGTGCGCCGAATAAAGCAGGGGGTCAATAATGTATTTGTAAACCATTAAATTACAGTATGTAAATAATATATACCAAACTGTGAGGGAATAAGTAAAAGAACAATTGCATACCGGGGATTATTTTAACCCATGCTCCCTCAATTCTTCCGGGAATACTTATTTTTGTTTTTCGGGGAGCCAGATGGATAATTCCCGTGTTTAGCCGTTTTTTAATTTGATCCCTGCATAAGTGCCTGCCTGATAATTTTTTGATTTTACATGTTTTATTTCATCCATAACGAAATTGTTACTAAATGCCATTCTGAACCACAGGAACAAAAGAAGAACAAACGCTGAAACCATGGTGAGTAGACAGAAAAAATTCAAAAGGGTAAATCCTTCGAAGCTTCTTAAAAATAAGAAAATCTAAGAAACAAAAAACAAAATCAGAAGCACTGAATAAAGAATATGCTGTACCCGGATGCCCACCTCAATCAAAATGCATTTTTTTCCCTTATCGTTGAACAGCCTCATATTACCTGATTTTTTGTTTAATGTGAATGAGTTTCTCCCTTTGAACCAGATAAAAGAAAGGTGTAATGCCGGGCATAACAATAAGAAAACAATCCAGAATGCTCTATGTTATATCCTGTTTCTTATCATATCGGTAAGTAAAATAATGAAAACAAGGGCTTTAATTGTGAGAGATGCAATTAATAAGTCATTTGCAAAACCATAATGCTGGATTTTTGCAATGGCTGCTGCGATAAGAAAAAAGAAATTAAAAAGAAGAAGTGCCCAGATAAATTTGGTGTCTATAAAAGGGCTGTTTTTTCATGGATATGGGTATTAATGTATTGTAGATTGTAATGATAATCTAAATTTTCTTTAACTTATATTCCAATTGCAAAAATGTATTTCTTTTCCCCTTCAGTATTATTTGTTCACCATCAATAATAAGTTCCAATCGCTCCCTGAATATCGAGTTCCAGAATCTGTCCCACATTGTTTTTTTTATGTATACTTTGTGGTTTTGTTCAATTAAAATCTCCTTAAAGCCCCGTTTGTCCATTTCTTTTGTTAAACCAGAAATAATTTTTTGAGGATTATCCATATCAAAAATTATCATTAAACCATTTTTGTTTATGTAATTAAATCCTAATGAAAACAATATTGGAAACATAATAGGTTGCGTAAAATAAACTGCCAGGTTTTCACTAATTGATTTTCCTAACAAAAAATAATATATCAGGAACTGAAAAATAATACTTATTAAAAAGATAATGCTCCATTGCATTATGAAATCGTTCCATGAGAATTTTTCGTATGTTTTTTCTATTTTCATAGCAAAAGGTTTTAAACATATTAATTATAATTAAGCAGATGACTCTTTGCTAGTCAAAATTGCTTGCAGCAGTTTTTGCGGTTTCATTGTTCCAATGAGTATTCGGTTTTTTTCCCCTTTGATTTTTAGTTCTACGGCCTGCCTGCCGCCCACATTGTAAAGCCATCCAGCGGGTGTAATTCTTATGCCATAACCATACCAGACAGGGTAGGTAATGATTTTGGCAGATTGAATGTTCATAAGTGAAATTTTTCTTGTGATAAGACCAATTCCAAATTTCACTATAATTTCTTTTTCGTTAATCCTTGTAGTCAGGCCGTACAAATTTATTAAGACAAGTGCAAAAACCAAAAGAAACAGCACGTAAGCTTTAGTTTCTAAAGGGCTGTTTCCCCATTGATAATACCAGGCAAAAGTCATCCAAACAAGAAAAATGACCAAAAATATGGTAATCAGGTAAGAAAACTGAAACTCCCGGAATTTATTCATTTTATTATTACTCTATTGGTTAATTGTTTCTCCCTGAATCCTCAACCAGTTTTTTTATCAACTTATTGAGCCTCTCAGATTTTTTCAGATTGTCAATGGACTGAAACATTCTGTATTTCCAGTGATGGCGTACATTGCTTGGCTCATTGATTTTTTCCAGATGTGTTTCCTTCCAGCGAACCTCCTCATCCAAGGCAATCAGATCCTGAACCGGGAAAACCGTCCACATTGCCGGCGAATACATATGCTGGGTGATCATTTGCTGGCATACCCAAGGCTCGGCATGCAGCGGGGCTTCTCCAAAATTCCCCATTTCCTGGTTAAAGAACAACTGTGTGGTTTTCCTGTCTTCTTCCCACCACCCCCTTATGGTTGCCATGTCGTGGGTAGAGGTGGTGCAAACCGACAAGTAATGTGCATCGGCAGGGTGGGCAAATTTGATCTTGTGGTT
Source organism: Bacteroidota bacterium (assembly GCA_037446695.1). GTDB lineage: Bacteria > Bacteroidota > Bacteroidia > Bacteroidales > PUMT01 > JBBIHY01. The sequence goes on along the minus strand of JBBIHY010000007.1, from coordinate 10,118 downwards.
ACTGGGCATGCGCTGAATGATAAGCCTGAGAATTGCCAGCCTGTCCATTACCGGGTGCACACAATCGGGCACCATGCCCAGGTCTTCGCCGCAAACAAGCATATTGCTGGCAGCAATGATGGCGGGAAGCTTTTCCATGCCCTTGTGATACCAGAACTCATCGTGCCTCCTGTAGAAAAAATGATTATAAAGTTGATTGATACGATCTTTGGTAATGTCATCCAACTCGGCATAGGAACTGGTATATTGCAGAGTAATACGGGGATGGTACTGATCGTAACCCGTTTGTACAAACAATACATTGGCAATAAGATCAAACAATCCGCCTCTTATTTTCCTGTTTTTTTCAGGGAGTTCTTCCTCTTCAATATCCTCCAGGAAATGCAGGTTCACCTTTTTCTGTGTATCAAATTGTTCCTTCATTTTGTATGCACCATGACCGGCATGCTCAAGGAAAGTTTCAAAAACTTCTCCGGCATATTCCCCAAACATCTTTTCTACAATATGTTGCCTGATGTAGGGTTTGATCAAACGATCGTAGTCAAAGTTGATCCCAAAGCCTTGAATCTCTCCGGCACTTAGTGGCAGGGCGGGATTGAATGCCCCCAGCAATCCTTCCACTGCATCAGCCGGGATCTCCCATATACGGAAAAATCCCAAAATATGGTCAATGCGGTAAGCATCAAAATATTCAGCCATTTTTTGCAGCCGCATTTTCCACCATGCGTAATTGTCGGTAGCCATGCGTGCCCAATTGTAGGTGGGGAATCCCCAGTTCTGTCCCTTAATCGAAAAACTGTCGGGTGGGGCACCTGCCTGGGAATCCAGGTTGAACAGGTGTGGTTCCGTCCATGCCTCCACACTGTTAGGACTGATACCAATTGGAATATCTCCTTTGAGAACAACCCCGTTAGCGCGTGCATATTCGGCCACCTCCCGTAATTGCCTGTCGAGATGATACTGCAGGAAATAATGTACTGAAATATCATCCCACTCCTTACTTCCCGGACGACAGAACTTTTCAATCTCCTTGCGGTTGTACTTGCTGTATTCCTTCCATTTACGAAAATCCGCGGTTTTATTTTTATCTCTCAAATAAGCAAAGGCTGCATAGGGGACAAGCCAGTCCTTGTTTTTTTCAAAAAACTCCTTGTAATCAGCTTGTTTAAAGAATGTTTCCTTTTCCTGGTCGAAGAGTAGCTTGTAATAGCGTGACTTAATACTGTGAACAGTGGGGTAGTCCACGCTCATTTTTGAATTCAGCTCCTTTTGTTTCAGAGCATATTCCTCCATCAATGACTTGTCCTTCAATTCTCCCATTTTTTGAATGTTCAGGTAAACAGGGTGCAATGCAATGACGGAAATCGATTTGTAGGGATAGGAATCCAGCCAGCTGTGCGTTGCAATTGTTTCGTTTACCGGAAGGATTTGAACCATTTTCATTCCCACGGATTTTGCCCAGTCAATAAATTCGATCAGGTCGCTGAATTCACCAATGCCAAAACCTTTATCGCTTCGCAGCGAGAATACAGGAACTGCAACACCCGCACCTCTCCAGCCCACATCAGGGTAATTGTATCCTTCATCACTGCGTAAGTAGGTATACTCTTCAGGTTCGGGCAAACTGTCAATATTCCGGTTGGGACCCTCCTCAAGTTGGATGATTTCTTTATTTTTTGTATCAAATACGCCGTATTTGTATAGCAGGGGAAGTTTCAAGTTTTCAGCATCCATGGAACCTGTCCATACAGGAAATTCATCCCCACAGGAAAGGAGCAGGGGGGAGGATTTGTTCCAATTGCCCAGTGACTCATTATTGCCTGAAACACAAATTTGCTGGCCTTTACCAATACGCGGGACGGGGATACGAAACTTAAGAATTTTTTTTCCTTTTGCAGCATGGCCCGTAAGGCCGGTATCAGGCTGCATGATAACCCGGCTGAAGGCTGAACTGTAAAGTACCTTTTCCCGGTTTTCAGGTGCCCGCCAATTTTCATGCAAATAAAATATTCCACAGCCAATTTCAGAAATGTTTAACCTGCGGGGGCTTCCCCATTCCCATGAAAAGTTGCCGTTATCATCGAGAAGCAGGTAGCTGTATTCCAGTTCTTTTAATCCTTTGGGCAAAGTTAAAGTGGTTTCCCAAAACCCGCCGGGAACATAATTCAGTCTTAATGCTTTTGTGGCATCCCAGTGGCCCAGAAAGCTGCCTGTACCACAAATGCAAATCTGCTCACCGGGTTGTGTCTGGTAATGAATTTTGAAACGTATCTCCATATTGATAAGGGGTTGAAGGATATTGCAATTATCCGTTTTTTCACTTGAAAAGATAAGGATAAAATTAAAACTTTTTGGAATTCAGACTTATGTTTTACAACCGAGCTGCTTGTAATGTATAAAAATATTTCTGGCAGCCTTTCCCCTTATTTCTCCTGTCGCGTAAACTGCCACAGGGTCAATTTTAAGAATTTTTTTAAGCAATGAGTAAATTAAGGAATTTTGCGATTTTAATTCGCAAGGGCATTCGAAATACAATTCAACCTAAGCTGCGAAAAACTCTTGAGCATTGGTCAGGCTGTAGCTTTTGTAAAATTGTGAGCCTCCAGCGGTGTGGCGTATTCTGTGAATTTCTTTTTTAGCCTCTTCATTAAATAGCTGCATGCATTCCTTGTTAAAATTATTAAACTCCGGGTTGTGAATGATATTGATTAGCCTCAGGGCATTGGCCACCTCATACAAACCCAGGAGATAACCTTCATTGGGGTAATGAAAGCCTTCCTTTAGGTTTCTCAAGGATACCACAATCAATTCGCGGGGGCGAACTTCTTCCTTCGGATATTGCTTGGTAATGGTAGAATAGTGGTTATCAGAGTAAACCAGAATGGTGCTGAAATGCCGAAAATAAATGCCAGGATAGCCAAAAGTAATCTGCACCGCGCTTCCTGAAACGAACATGGTTGCAAATAAACACAAACACCAATGAAGATAGCAAACATGGAGCTCCCTGCCCGCCGGAAGGCAGGCATCCCACCTTAATCAGAAAATTATTTACGGATAAAAAAACTGCCGTTTATATTATCATTGATGATAATCCTGTGTGACCCGAATAGGATATTATCTGCATGAAATTCCATTACCTTCCTTTTTTTTTTACTTTTGTTATGTAGAAAAACATTTTAAAACTCGATTAAATTGGGAAAAGCTATCGTAAAATGCATTATCGCCACTTATGCAATGGATGAATATGTGGTGGAAGTTCCCTGCGAAAAGGATGAAATTGACGAAGTGATCATTTCCCGCGCATGGAAAAAACTCAAGGAGGACGAAAAAACCCTTCCCTACGGAAACCGTACGGCCACCATCCTGAAGAGGATAGAGGATTAACCAGAAATATGTTTAATTATTGCCGGAAGCTTTAGCCAGCGGATAAGAGTTAAACAACATAACCGGCTTTAGCCGCATTGGCAGGGAATGGGGCTGAAGCCCTTAAATTTGTTAATGTTCATGACTTACTCACTGATTGCCGTTGGCTTTAGCCAACGGAATAGTAAAAAAGAGGCACACCGGCTTTAGCCGCATGTCGAATAAAAAAGGGCATTTTACATGCTCCTTTTCAATTGGCCTTATAAAGTTTACAATCTTCTTAATTTGATGTTTTTGTACCAAACATCATCCCCGTGATCCTGTAAGCCAATGAGCCCTTCTTCGGCTACGTTGGCCCAGTCGGGATTATAAGCAGGAAACTTGCTTTTAGCTACCATATCATACCACTCTGGTGTCCAAAGGTGATATTTTACAACCATTTCACCATTTAGCCAGTGCTCCACCATTCCCTTGAAAACAAGAATCTTTACCTGGTTCCATTCACCAACAGGCTTTACCTTGTCCTGGGCAACGCCAATCATATCGTACAGGGCACCTGCACTGTGCAAATTATCCCTTCCATCGGGGTGAGTTGTGTTGTCGAGTACCTGCATTTCGGGGGCAGTTTGCCATAAGGTTTTATCAGGTAGTTCCTTTCCCAGGTAAAAAATACCGCTGTTTCCGCCAGGGGAGATTTTCCATTCAAGCGACAGCTCAAAATTCCGGAACTTTTCATAATAAATAATGTCTCCGCCAACAATTGAGCCGGCTTCGCCACGGCCCGAACCAATACACCTGAGCATACCATCGGCAACTTCCCAGCCGGAAGGAAAAAAGTCCTTGTTATATCCGCGCCAGTTTCCTGGGGTTTCCCCATCAAACAACAATATCCAGCCTTCCTCAATTTCGGCTTTGGTTAATGTATTGTCTTCGGCAACCTCGGCTTTTTGTCCCTGACCCTTGCAGGAAAAAGCAATAATAGTTACAATGAATAAATAAGGAAGATTTTTCATTTTCATATCCTTTCTTAATTGGTTAAAATTTAAAATTTAACTGTGATTGCAATTTTTACATGCTCCAGCCCTGCCTGTAGGTGTGCCTGATATATTCTTCTGCAGCAGCCCTGGCATTCATGGTTTCATGCTTCGTGTCAAAATGCGGGTGCCCGTCAATGATCTCGAATTTGTCACTTAAAACCACCCTGATCTCATCGTTATCGCTGATATTGGTGAAGCGCATTTTTTCACCGTCCCAAAGAAGTTCCCGTTTGAGGTCCTGCAGACGCACAGCAACAACACCCATGACAACCATTTCGTTCAATGGACCGGAATAGCCGAAATAAGAACTGGCTTCCACCCTGTTTTCCGGGCTTTCCTTGCAGGCACGTACCCAATCCATCTCGTGGCTTGTAGTTACCCTGCGCAGTTCCGGAGCAGGCCTTTTGTAATTCTTGTCATAATCCAATGGTAGCAGGAACGGATTTCTTCCGTAGCATCCTGACATGATTTTTCCTTTTGAACCAATAAAAAGGCATCCACCATTGGCATCGCGGCCCATCACCTCTCCATCGGGAAGCTCCTCAGGCCTTGGTGGCAGCAGTCCGCCGTCCCACCATGTTACTGAAACTTCGGGCATATCAAGGTTTCTGAATTTCTCCCTTGCGGGGAAAACATATTTCACCACTTCTGCGAGTGGGGGAGATTCGGTGTTGAAAAGTGAAGAGCTGCCCTGCACTTTTGCAGGGTATTTTAGTTTTAAGGCCATAAAGATGGGATCCATGATATGGCAGGCCATATCGCCCAGTGCGCCTGTACCAAAGTCCCACCAGCCTCTCCAGTTCCATGGTGTATAAATGGGGTGATAGGGTCTTTCAGGCGCTGGTCCAAGGAAAAGATCCCATTTCAGGGTATCAGGAACTGGCACTTTATCCGTTGGCCGTTCCAATCCCTGCGGCCAGATTGGCCGATTGGTCCATGCATGGGCTTCGCGTATCTCTCCTATGGCACCATCCCATATCCACTCACACACCTGCCTGATTCCTTCGCCCGAATTTCCCTGGTTTCCCATTTGAGTGGCCACCTTGTATTCCTTGGCCACACGGGTCATTTCCCTTGATTCCCAGACCGAATGGGTAAGAGGCTTGTCACAATACACATGTTTGCCAAGTTTCATTGCGTTGATGCTTATAATGGCGTGCGTGTGGTCTGGAGTTCCAACAACAACTGCATCAATAGAATCCTTTATCTCATCGAACATGACCCGCCAATCGTAATATTTCTTTGCTTTGGGGAATTCTTTGAAAATCTTTGCGGAATATTTCCAGTCCACATCGCAAAGAGCAACTATATTTTCACTGCTGAGTGCCCGGATAACGCCTCCTCCGCGTCCCCCGACTCCCACTCCAACGATATTGAGTTTGTCGCTTGGCATCCGGTGTCCCAATCCGGAAATCACATGGCTAGGTAAGATCATTATTCCTGCCGAGGCCACTGCGGAGTTGCTAATGAAATCCCTACGGTCCATCCTGCTGGTTTTTTTGGCTGATTCTTCCATAGTATTAGAGATTAGGTAAATGTGAATGAATATAACGTATACTTTGTTCGGCGCAATAAATGGGGGATCCCTCATCGTAATGTTCCTGCTCATATATCAGCAGTCCGGTACCTGCCTCATCCCATAACTTGAGAATTGTTTTGAAATCGATGGTTCCGTTACCAACAATGCAGCTTTCACCTGTATTTGACATATCTTTTATGTGCAAGGTTCCAAACCTGCCGGGATAGGCTGCAAAATAATCCAGCGGATCGAAGCCGGCTTTTACAGTCCAGTAAAGATCATTCTGAAATGATACCAGGTCAGACCCGGTTTCATCTAAAAGAACATTATATGGAATTGTGTCATCTATCTTTTGAAACTCAAAAGCATGATTGTGATATCCGAAGCGTATACCATGTTGTTTACAGATTTCTCCAATCTGATTCAATTCTCCGGCCACTTTGCGGTAATCATCCAGGGTACCATGAGGACGTCCCATCATGGAAGGCAGAACAATCCATTTCAAGCCTGCCTCGACTGCATTTTCTGCCAGAATATTTGCGTTCTCTGCAGTTATTGCTGCATGCGTGCTAAAAATTTCCAGATCAAGATCCCTGCAGATATTTTTGAATTCTTCAACCGGCAGGCCATAGAATGTTCCATCAAAACCATAGGTTTCAATTCCGGAGAAACCAATTTCACTTACTGCCTTAAGAGTTTCATAAAGATCATGGTTGATCATCTCTCTCAATGTCCATAGTTGTATGGCCAATTTTCCTCCAAAAGGTGAATTGGATGAGGATGCCCCCTTGCATGCAAGCGGAAGGAATAACCCGGCTGAGAGCCATCGTAAAGAGCGAAAAAACTCGCGACGTGTGCTCATGATGTAATAAATTGGTAAAAATACTGAAAGACCAATTTCAGATGGGTAAGTTAATCATTTTTGCAGAAAAATGACTCATCATTGCTGCTTCAATGATCCTGAGGTTTAGAAGTGCATCATTCATAGTGACTTCGGGTTCTTTTTCATGCACGAGTGCTGAATATACATCCTCGTAAAAACCCATGTAATTACCCCGCATTGTCGGGTAAACCGTTTTCAGTTTTCCTGTCATAGTATGAAATTCGATGATTCCATGGAATTCCTCCGGCTCTTCTCCAAACCCCGGCGAGCCCGGCAACAGTCCTTCCCTGAGGGAACTCTCCTGAGGATCAAGTCCATATTTGACAAAGTTTCCTTTGGTTCCGGTTATCTGAAAGCGTGGCCCCGGTTCTTTTACGAGTATTCCTGCTTTCAGGGTAACAGTGTGATTCGGGTAAACCAACTGAAGGTCAAAACTGTCATTGGATTTACTACCCTCTCGTTGGAAAAATAGCCGGCATCCAACTGTCAGGGGAGTACCAAAAAGGTAAATGGACTGGTCTATCATGTGTGGTCCCAGGTCGAAGAGTGTACCACCTCCCGATTCGTGGTTGTATTTCCAGAATGCCCTTTTTGTTTCGGGCTGATACCTGTCAAAATGTGAAACAAATTCCAGCACTTCACCCAAACGGCCCTCATCAAGAATTTTTCTCACAGTCATGAAATCGCCATCCCACCTGCGGTTGTGGTATGGGAAAACCTTTTTTCCGGCTTTTTCAGCAGTCTGGATGATTTTTTGTGCATCGCGACTATTCATGGTAACAGGCTTTTCAATCACAATGTGCTTACCAGCATCCAATGCGGTAAGGGCTTGCTCCATGTGAACCTGGTGCGGAGTGGCAATCACCACCAGGTCCAACTCCTGCATATTTAGGAGTTTTTGAAAACTGTCAACCACAAGGGTTCTGGGGTATGCTTTAATAGCTTCATTTCCCGAGGAAGCAATTGCTTGGAGACTAAACCCCGGGTGAGTTTCAATGAAGGGCGAATGAAAAACTTTTCCCGATAACCCAAAACCTGAAACGCCTGTCTTTATGATTTTTGCATGCAAAACAAATTATTCAGGGGTTGTAAACCAGTTTTTCTAAACAATAAGTTCCTTCTCCTTATCCCAATAAACGCGTCTTCCCTCGTGATAGGCAATGGTGCCCATGTGAGCGGTCATAGCCTCTTCAAATGACTGATCAATATCACAACTTGGTTGCATGTTCATCCTGATACCGTTTAACCATTCACGCAAGTGAAGGTGGGTAGTGTCAAAGGTATTGCCATCACGATAGGTGTAAAATAAGCCCCTTTCGGCAAAGTATTTCTCGGTTGGGGTTGTAATGGCATCCATGCTGGTCTGCCCTGGAACATAGGAAAATAATGGTGTTTGGGGTTCAATAAGGCCATCCTTAATTTTTCCGGCATATTTTGTGGATTTTGGATCGGCCTTGATAAGCATGGTTTCACCCAGTTCCATATAGGCATCGTGCCCCATGATTACTTTTCCCCTCTTTTTTTGGCTTGCAAGTGTGGCACTGTAAAGAAGGGTAAGGTCACGGTGGGGATACTCAAAAGCCATATTAAGCACATCGGGTACCGTGCGTCCGTCCTTGTAGAAATAGATTCCTCCCGAGGCCATTGCTGAGTGGGGTATACCCAGCCCTAGTATCTGGTTGATTGCATCGTACTCATGTGTAAACAGGTCACCGCTGAGTCCTGTGCTGTAATCCCACCAGCAGCGCCATCTGAAAAACCGTTCGAGGCTGAATTCATGCCAGGGTGCAGGTCCGATAAATTGTTTCCAGTCAATATTATTTTCATTTGCATCGGGGTCAATGTCATACACCCAGGCACCATTGGGGTCGTTGCGGTTGGTGCAGGTTTCTATAATAGAGATCTTTCCAATCAAACCCTTGTCAATCAGTGATTTTGCTACATGGTAACTTTCTGTTTGCCTTCCCTGGTGCCCCAGTTGGAATACAATCCCTGATTCCTTTACTGCTTGGCGGGCATCATAGGTTTCCTGAACGGTCCATGATAAGGGTTTTTCACAATATACATGCTTCTTATGTTTTGCAGCTTCAAGCACAGCAGGCACATGATGGTGGTCAGGAGTGGCAATGATTACTGCATCCACATCCCGTGCAGCGATTAATTCCTGGTAGGTTCTGTAGCGTTTGGGTGTATTTCCCATTGCCCCACCGATACCATTGCGGTGTCTATTTGCCCCGGTTTCCATGCCACTCAGGGCATTTTTATCAAATACATCACATATGGCCGTAATTTCTACATTCAAATCATTCTGGGCCATAAATTTTTCCAGATAATCTTTCCAGTATTTGTTCTGGCCGGCCGAAACCTTGTATTCATCAATCCTTTTGGGGTGCAAAAACCCGAGTGCCTTTAGGAGGTATCTACCACGGTTTCCGCTGCCAATTATGCCAAGCCGGAGTGTTTCTCCAGGCACAACAGAAGGAACCCCTTTGGGAAGAATGGAACTTAGATCACCTGTAAGCTGAAGTTTACGGGTTTTTAAATCGCTGAAATGCCTGAAAACACCATAACCCAGCAGTCCAAAGGCTGGTAAGGCAGCAAAACTCTTCAAAATATCTCTCCGGCTGTACCGGCCCGGTTTATCTGATTTATTTTCCTTGTCCATCGCAGTATAAGATCATTGTATTTTCTTAAAAAGTCTCCCGATACCAATGATATGAGAAGTGGGAAATGCACAGATTACTCCAAGGCAAACCAGCTCAATAATCGTTTTATTAATGAGGAAATATTTGCCATCAGTCGGGAACATATATTCAATACCCGGAAACGCGGGGTGCGAAAGGTAATACATGCCCAGTAAGACCATTCCTGTAATGGCTGCAGGTCTTACAAAGATTCCTGCGAGCAGGAAAAAACCCGAAATTGTGAGAACCCATGCATTCACAAAATCATTCACTGCCAGCAGGGTGGGATGATTCGCTATCCAAATAAAGAAATTTTTCGCAAAACCGCCGGAGTCCAACAGGTATGCTTTTGCAGTCCATGTAGGGTTGAGCACTTTCAGAATCCCCTCGTAAAACAGGTGCCAACCTACAACGAATCTAAGCGCAACAAGCGAAATGAGTTGATTACGGGAATAATTCATCTTTTTTTAGTAAATAAACAAATTTATTATTTTTTTCACAAGAAGTACTCCTGCTTGTGAGCAGTTTTAAGGCTTATTTTAATTTAAAGAAGAATCAGTTAATATATGAGAAAATGGGGCTGAAGCCCTTAAATTGTTGAATTTATTGTTTCTCCGTCAGCTGAAGCTGAC
>JBBIHY010000006.1:58953-141629 GCA_037446695.1 Bacteroidota bacterium | reverse complement strand
TGTAAATATTGTTTAACCTATGGGGAAATAATTCTCAGGATTATTCTTATTATAAGGGAAACCCAGGATTGTTTTCTCATTAAAACGAGAAAGGAGGGAAATATAGGTTTTATGTTGGTTCCCAACTCAACAACGAAATAGAGTGGTTTAATGCCTTCTAATTTTTGGGATTTAATAAAAATGTGATTTGACTTTATACGATGTTTGCAAACATGGAAGGTCAAAGACTCAAAACTATACGGACAAAGAAAAATTTAAAAATTCTTTAAGAGTCAAAGGATTTGACAATTAAAGTGAGGTTTATAGCAAGTTTTCCTCCTAAATAAAACCTTGTTTGATAATAAAATTATTAATCTTTAAAACATTTAAAAAAGAAAACAATAAAATTTTTAACAATTTCCTTTTTAACGTTTTTTGCTTTTATAGCTTGTGTAAAAGTAAATGATCAAGATTTACTTAACCCAAAAACTGAATTTGATAGCAGGGTACATAATGCTTTGTTTACAATGAGTGAAGGTTATGCTGATTTGTTGGGAGATACTGATTTTAAAAATTATGTTTACAAACAGATTGAAAAGCAATTTGATGGAGATTATAATGTGCTGTTGAACAAGGTAGAAAATGAGTATGGGAATAAATTAAAAAGCGCAAAAATTAATAATACAATTAGCTTTTTCGACAGTATCAACAAGTATCCACAAATTTTTATTCCTTTTTATGAAAACCTCAAAAACTCAAATAAGATTGGTGCCAACAATCCAATTTTAGTGATTTACACTGATGAAAATGAAAACGGAGAGTATGTGGGTTATCAGTTAAACGGAAGTGGGAATTTGCAAAAGCTTGATTTCTTAATTGATGAAGATTTTGCTAGAAACAACGAAGTTTGGGTATTCTCAATCAATGAGAGAGTCGATGAAAATGGAGAAGTAGTTTTTAATGTTGAAGACCTTAGCACAATATCGTTGTATATGGACAGTAAAAGTGAAATAATTACTCCTGAAACTGGTTATTTAAAAAGTGCAATGGCTTGCACACCTCCCAGTACACCCCAAAATTTACAGGTTTTTCCGTTTCTTCCGTACAAACTTAATTTACAGTGGCAGGATATTCAAGGGGTTGCATATTATAAAGTATATCGGGAAGTAAATTATTCTGGTAATTATACAGAAATAGCTACTGTTTATGACCCAAATTCTTCTTATTCCGATAATAATTTATCAGTTGGAATACATTATGATTATAAAATTCGAGCTTTTAATGCTAGTGATTGTTATTCTGCATTGTCATATGGTGCTGGAGGCTGGGCAAGTTGGCGAACAGATAATTATAATGATATTCTGAATCAAATATATATCAGTGATGGTTGTTGGAATTGGTGTTGCAGTTGGCCTGAGGGTAAGATTGAATTAATGTATCGCATCGTTAAATATAATAAAGCTGACCAACAAGTTGAATATCCAAAAAACTCCTTGCCTCAAAAATCAAAAGATTCTCAGAAAGGGAAATGGTGTACTTATGGTAAAAAACTTTTTAGATGGGATGTTAAAAAGTATGCATATAACTATTTATTATTTTTTTATGAAGATGACGGAGGAGATGATAAAGGAACTACTATAAAACTTTCTGCAAGTTTTAAACCTACCGATAAAATCAATGTTGGTGCTGAAATATCTTTTACAATTGATGATAGGGATGAAGAATTAGGTTGGGTTGGAATATATCATTTTGATCCAATTGGGAAAGAATATTCATTAGCTCCTCGAAAAGGATCGGCCAAAATTAAGGTTAGACAATAACTGTATAGCTTAAAAGTAATGTTATGAAGACAATAGGTTTTGCATTATTAATAGGTACAATAATATTCTCATCATGTCGTGAGAAGTATGAATTGGCAACTGTTAAAATTGACTCAATTCAATACCTTACCCACGCCAGTGCTATTGCAAATTGTAATGCTATTGATGACGGAAATGAATTTATTGATCAAAAAGGTGTTTGCTGGAGTGAAAAATCACCAACAACCATCGCCGATAATTGTTCAGATAGGGGGGACCAGGATACAGGCAAATATTTAAGCCCTTTATTTAATTTGAAACCCAATACCACTTATTATATTAGGGCATTTGCCAAAAACGTTGAAGGAGTTTCCTATAGCGATGAAATCCAGATAAAAACACCGGTAGCAGAATATTTTACTGACACCAGGGATAATCAAAGTTATATTGTTGTTAAAATCGGAGAGCAATACTGGATGGCAGAAAACCTGAATTATTATACAAAAGAAGGATCAAGGTATTATAATAATGACAGTAGTCAGTATTCAAAATACGGCAGATTGTATAATTGGGAAACAGCATGTAGTGTTTGCCCTGACGGTTGGCATTTGCCATCAAATGAAGATTGGTTGGAATTAGAAGAGTATATTGGTATTTCTCGTGATCTGGTTTCAGATATTGCATGTATTGGTACTAATGAAGCAGGTAAATTAAAAGAACCTGGTAATATCAATTGGGTATATGAATGTGATTCTGTAACAAACGAGACTGGTTTTACTGCTGTTCCATCAGGTGTTTATACTATTGAAACCGAGTCTTTTGATAATTTAAGAATGTATGCTGTTTTTTGGAGTTCAACATCATTCGATATAAATAAGGCTTGGTTTAGAAGAATTGAATCTTATAACAATCAGTTATGTGCGAATTATTGTAATAAATATTCAGGACTTTCTGTAAGATGTATAAAAAATAAATAAAGCGTAAATAGTTTATAATAAATTAATTAGTATGGCTCGCCCTGTTTATATACAAAAATCTAAAGAGATTGCTACTGAAACAAGATGAGCCAGCTTTTTTTAAAAAAAGAAATTTAGTCATCAGTAATATGCCACGTTTGATAACACGCGGTCATAAAACATTTCGGTATCAGTGCGTATTCGAGCGTATCGTCCCGCTTCGAAGGTTTATCTCGGGGGATACGGACGTGAAGTGGTCAAAAAAAACTGGACAGAAAAAAGACAGGTTTCTGTTTCTTCATCGAAGAATCTTACGCTATGTACTTACCGAAGGAGGCAGGCAAGAATGTTTTGGACATTAGTCGGGAAATAAAAATTAATCGAGTAACATTTTAATACTGGAAGAAGAAGTATACAGGCATTGATACAAAGCTTTTACGCAGATTTAAAGAACTTAAGCGGGAGAATGCAGAATTCAAGCGTATGTTTTGCTGATTTAAGTATAAATCACAGAATTTTAAAAATCATGATTGAAAAAAACTTTAAACCCTGTAAAAAGAGCATTTGGCAAGGGGGATTCCCTGCTGGCGTGCCTCCATGGTGCGTTCCAAAACTTAATGTCCTTACAAACAAAGGAATGGACAAGCACACGTTACTTCAGAAATTTATCCGGAATGCGCACTAGTTTAGTTTTGACTTTCTCGCTATTTATTATAAACCTTCCTCACCGGCTGCAGTTTAAACACCAGCCCCGTTCGGTTGGGAATATATAACTTCAGGTAGTGCGGTGAATCTACTTTTCCGTCCCATTTCGTAATGTAGTCAATGTTGTCGTTCACCCTGTTGAACCCGCCGTATTTATCAGAGTCGGAATTGAGTTCAATGCGGTAGCGACCGGGGTGGATTTTTACGCCGTAGTCGGTGTAGGAATTGGTTGGACTGAAGTTGAAAACAAACACAAACGGCCCGCGGATAAATACCAGCACCTGGTCAGGTTCATGAGAGTGAATAAGATATGTGGGTTGTTGCAACAGGTCGGGTGTGGATTTTACCAGGGCAATCATGTCGCGGTCAAAATCGGAAAGGTAATGGTAACGAAGGTCTTTGTTTTTTATCAGGCTCCACTGCCTGCGTGCATAAAAGTAGCTCCAGTTGTTGCCAAGCCTTGGGAAATCTATCCATTCAGGATGCCCGAATTCATTCCCCATAAAATTAAGGTAGCCGCCTCCTGCAGTGGCAATAGTTATGAGTCGAATCATTTTGTGCAGGGCCATTCCCCGGTCTATGATTAGCGACTGGGTATTTTTCGCCATGAAATCGTACATTTCCTTGTCCATGAGCCTGAAAGCAATGGTTTTGTCGCCTACCAGGGCCTGGTCGTGCGATTCGGCATAGTTAACCGTCTTTTCGTCGTGTCGTTTTTTAATCAGCTCATAAAAGATTTCCGAGGTACTCCAGTTCTCATCTGCCTTTTCCTTGATCATCTTAATCCAGAAATCGGGCACACCCATGGAAAGTCGGTAGTCAAAACCCATTCCCCCGTCTTCCGGCATATTGGCCATACCCGGCATACCGCTCATTTCTTCGGCAATGGTGATTGCTTTTGGGTTCACCTGGTGAATGAGTTTATTGGCCAGGGTGAGATACACAATGGCATCTTCATCCTGTTGCCCGTCATAATAAGCCTCATAACTTGTAAAATCGCGCGACAAACCGTGGTCAAGATAAAGCATGCTGGTTACCCCATCAAAACGGAACCCGTCAAAACCGTATTCATCCAGCCAGAATTTGCAGTTGGTAAGCAAAAAGTGCAATACTTCCTCTTTGGCGTAATTAAAGCAAAGAGAATCCCATGCCACATGCTCCCTTCTTGCTCCGGTGTGAAAGTATTGGTAAGGAGTACCGTCAAATTCCGCCAATCCTTCGTTCACATTTTTTACTGCATGGGAATGAACAATGTCCATAATGACGAGAATGCCCATTTTATGTGCTTCGTCCACCAGTTTTTTCAATTCGCAGGGTGTGCCAAAGCGCGAGGATACAGCAAAAAAGTTGGAAACATGATACCCAAAAGAACCGTAGTAGGGATGCTCCATAATGGCCATCAACTGAATGGCATTATAACCCGCATTGGCAATCAGCGGCAAAACATCCCGGGTAAAATCGCTGAAGCTGCCAACCGTTTGTTCTTCGGAAGCCATTCCTGCATGGGCTTCATAAATCAGCAACGGTTGCCCGTTCAGGCTGGGTCTTTTGTTTTTGAGACGACAGGGTTTTGGAGGTTCCCAAACCTGCGCATTGAATATCAGGGTCTTCTCGTCCTGTACAACGCGCCTCGCGTAACTGGGTATACGATCTCCCCTGCCTCCGTTCCAGTGAATCGATAGCCTGTAAATATCCTCGTGTTTCAGAGTGGCTTCCTTTAATTCAATTTCCCAAACCCCATGGAGTTTCTTTTGCAGTCGAAATTCCTCTTTTTCCTGCCAGTTGCAGAAAACGCCAATCAGGAAAACATCTGTTGCATTGGGAGCCCATTCCCTGAAAACCCATCCCCCAGCGATTTTGTGCAAACCAAAAAACAAATGCCCGTTTGCGAATTCAGCCAGCGATCCATGATTATTAATTATCTCTTTTTCTTTGGCGAGGGCAGCCTTGTACCTGTGGTTGATAACAGATTCATGCGGGTTTAACCAGGGATCGTTACGGAGTATTTTCAGGGGAGGCATAATCAAGGGTTTGATAGTAAATATAGGCAATAAACAATTATCAATTCAAACATCAGGCTTGTAATTTTTCCTGCGCCACTTTCATGTCCTGATTCCCGGCGTTTCTCAATTAGTTGTATCTTTGTGCCATACCGTAGCTTATTCATTGTCGTAAATTGAAAATTCATTCTTCCAAAATAAAGGGTAAACTCAGGAATCCTGTGGTTTCCATCGGGATATTCGATGGAGTACACCTTGGTCACTCCTCCATTTTACAGAGAGTCAGAGAAAGAGCAAAGGAAATGGATGGGGAATCTGTCATTGTCACATTCTGGCCTCACCCCCGAATCGTGTTAGTGAAAGAAACAGTTGATCTGAAATTTCTTTCCACCCTGCACGAAAAGCAATTGCTTCTTGAGAAACAGGGGATTGATCATCTCCTGATTATCCCTTTTACCCATGAGTTTTCACGCATACCTGCCTGCGATTTTGTAAAAGTTTACCTTGCCGGAACAATTCGCATGAAGCATCTTGTTTTCGGGTTTAACCACCATTTTGGCCGCAATCGTGAAGGCAGTTATGAAAACCTGAAAGATTGTGCCCAATTGTATGGATTCACCATTGAGCAACTATCTCCTGTATTGGTGAACAACTACGATGTCAGTTCATCGGCAATACGGCAGTTCTTAATGGCAGGTGAAGTGGAGAGGGCAAATGAATTATTGGGTTATCCATACTTTATTGAGGGTAAAATTGTTGGTGGCAAGCAGATTGGCAGGGTCATCGGTTATCCTACAGCCAATATTTCAGTGGATGATCCTCACAAGCTCATTCCTGCCGATGGGGTATATGCCGTTGAAGTAATCATCTGGGACCAGACGTTTGCAGGAATGATGAATATAGGATTTCGTCCCACCATCAATCATTCCGGTGAGGGAAAATCCATGGAGGTGCATATCATGGATTTTGAAGGGAATGTATACAATCACGACATTCAGATTCGATTCATAAAGAAATTGCGCGACGAATTGCATTTTTCCAGCCTGGAGGAATTAAAAAAGCAACTGAAGACCGACAAGGCCGCCGTCCTACAAATTTTTGGCAACAAATAAGCCGGGGGTTTGTTATCTTTGCATTCTGAAATCATACAAAAAAAGCGAAATGGAATTACTCGTTGATATCTTACCATATAAAGTGAAGGATTTGTCACTGGCAGAATGGGGCCGCAAGGAAATTGAAATGGCCGAGAAGGAGATGCCCGGTCTGATGACTATCAGGAATCGTTACGCAAAGGAAAAGCCGCTGAAAGGAGCACGTATCAGTGGTTCCCTGCACATGACCATACAAACCGCCGTACTCATTGAAACACTTGTTGAACTTGGTGCGGAGGTTCGCTGGGCAAGCTGTAACATATTTTCCACACAGGACCATGCCGCTGCAGCCATTGCAAAAGCAGGTATCCCCGTGTTTGCATGGAAGGGAGAAACGCTTCGTGAGTATTGGTGGTGTACGGCACAGGCCCTGGATTTTGGAAAAGGCAGGGGACCACACCTGATTGTGGATGATGGAGGAGATGCCACACTAATGCTGCATTTGGGGTTTCTGGCAGAGAAAGATTCATCGGTATTAAATAAAAAGGCCGGAGGAGAGGATGAAGCAGAACTCCTTAGCCTGCTTAAAGAGTATCTCAAAGCAGATAACAAACGCTGGCACAATGCAGTGGCCGACTGGAAAGGTGTCTCGGAAGAAACCACTACTGGGGTGCACAGGCTTTACCAGATGCATGAGGCAGGTAAATTGCTGGTGCCGGCAATCAACGTGAATGATTCGGTAACCAAGTCGAAGTTTGACAATCTTTATGGCTGCCGTGAATCGCTGGCCGATGGCATTAAACGGGCTACCGATGTGATGCTGGCCGGCAAAGTGGTGGTTGTGGCCGGCTACGGTGATGTGGGAAAAGGATCGGCCAAATCTATGCGTGCCTATGGAGCAAGGGTGATTGTTACCGAAATTGATCCCATTTGTGCATTGCAGGCTTCTATGGAGGGCTTTGAAGTAAAAACCATTGAAGATGCCCTGGATGAAGGCAATATCTTTGTTACGGCAACCGGTAACCGCGATGTGATTACGGTGGAACACATGGCACGTATGAGGGACCAGGCAATTGTTTGCAATATTGGTCATTTCGATAATGAAATCCAGGTAGACCAGTTAAATAAGTTTCCCGGGGTAAACCGTATCAATATCAAGCCCCAGGTGGACAAGTACCTTTTCCCCGATGGACATTCCATTATCCTTCTTGCAGAAGGCCGTCTGGTCAATCTTGGCTGCGCAACGGGTCATCCATCCTTTGTCATGAGCAATTCTTTCTCAAACCAGACTTTGGCACAATTGGATTTATGGAAAAACAACTACGAGGTTGGGGTTTATCGCCTGCCAAAGCATCTTGATGAGGAAGTGGCCAGGCTGCATCTTGACCAACTGGGTGTGAAACTCACTAAACTCACCAAAGAGCAGTCAGAATACATTGATATTCCTGTGGATGGGCCTTATAAACCTGATCATTACAGGTATTAAATACGGCTAATTATAAATATGAAGCCGGTTTCCTACAATTCTTGTCCTGTATTGTTTAAGTGGAAATTTTGAGGGTCCGTTCAATAATTGATTGTAGGGCAAGCCAAACAATGATCCACAGCAGGGACATTCTGCATAAATGACATCTTTTATGTCCACTGCACAGTTATCCACAGGATAATAGGGGCAGGTTCTTTCGTAAGCGATAAAAACCATAGGTTCTAAACGGAATATGATGATTCCCTTATATCCTCCCTTCCAGGTTTTTGCCCCACTCACAGGAAGATTGGCCAAATCAGTTGAAATATCGAGCCATTCATCCACCCGTACATTAGGTATCTGGTCCCTCTCATCGGTGCAACCCTTGAGCAGATAAACCGACAGGAAGATTAGAAAAAAATAAATTACCTTTGTGATGAGCCTTGACAATTTGTTTGTATTTTGGGTAAATTTATAAATTCTGTCTGAATGAGAAAACGCTGAAATGATGAATAAATTTCAGAACAATAGGTACAGTTTCCTTGTTTGGTTCAAGGTAATGTTCTCATTGATTTTGATTCTTGCATCGGTAAATTTGGATGCACAGCAACTGAGAAAGTCAAAGAGAAATAAGCCAAAAACTGCCAGCGAGATGATGGTTGCATCTCCCAAAGTAAGAAAGGCTCAGCAAAAAAAGGCGAAGGAGGACGAAAAAAGGAGAAAGGAGGCCGATAAGGCCAGAGCTAAAGCGCAGCAGGATCACATCAACATGCAGTCGCCCGAAGTGAGGGAGCGCATGAAACAGTCAGAAAAAGAATCAGGCACATACAGGAAAAAAAGCAATACACCGTTTTATAAAAAGTGGTTCAGAAAGAAAAGGAGATAAAATATGGAGGGTTTATTTGACAACATACTTTATATAGTCATCATGATTGTCGTGCTGGCACTTAGCCTGCTGAACAAAAAGAAAAAAACCGGGGAAGCCCAGAGAAAAACAACCCAGAGGCCTTCAACCGTATTTGATCCCTTTGAGGAAATATTCACTCAAAGAGAAACAGATGTTGAAGAAGAACCCGACGAAGAAGAAGAAATCATTCGAACAACTCCTGAAATAAGGAGTATTCTACGGGAGCCGGTTCAATCCAATGAACCAAGACACGAGGCATTTAATCCCGAGGTAGTAAGTGCATTTGCCCAGGCTGAAAAAATGCAGTCCGCAAAAGTGAAGGCAGAAAAAACCATTGAGGATAATATGATTATTGATATGAAATATGATTGGGATTCGGAGGAAGAGCAGCGCACTGAAATTGAATTTGATTTGCGCTCGGCAGTTATACAATCGGAGATTTTAAACAGGAAGTATACCTGAGATTCAAATTCACATGTTTTGCAGCACTTAAACAAAGGAATTTCAGGGAATAGTTGACAAGGAAGTAAATTTTTATTATATTTGTGATTACAAAAGAGTTCCGTGATCGCGGGATTCTTTTTTATTTTTCCAATACCAAGGGAGGGTTTTTTATGAACAAAGTGTCCTACATTACTGAAGAGGGCCTGGAGAAGTTAAAAAAGGAACTGGAGCATTTGAAAAATGTTCAGAGGCCCGCTATATCCCGCCAGATAGCTGAAGCAAGGGATAAGGGAGACCTGTCGGAGAACGCCGAATATGAGGCAGCCAAGGAAGCACAGGGAATGCTGGAAATGAAAATTGCCAAGCTGGAAGATTATGTTGCCAACTCACGTATTATTGACGAAACACGCATTGATACCAGCAAAGTACAGATTCTTAACAGGGTTAAAATCAAAAACAAGGGTAACAACGCCGTGATGGAATACCTTATTGTTTCCGAAAGTGAAGCCGATCTGAAAACCGGTAAAATTTCTGTAAACACTCCTATTGCACAGGGATTGCTGGGGAAGGTTGTAGGTGATGTGGTTGAAATTGCAGTTCCCTCTGGTAAAATTGTTTTCGAAGTGCTCGGGATTTCAAGATAAATCAACATGGCAAGCATATTTACAAGGATAATCAACAGGGAAATACCTGCCTATATTATTGCCGAAGATGAAAATTACATAGCCTTTCTCGATGTATTCCCTTTGGCCAAAGGTCATACCCTGGTTGTTCCAAAGAAGGAGGTCGATTATATTTTTGACCTGGATGATAAAACCACATCAGGAATTCATGTATTTGCCAAGCGCGTGGCGAAGGCAATTGAAAAGGTAATACCGTGTAAAAGAATAGGCGTGGCTGTTTTAGGCCTTGAGGTACCTCATGCTCATATTCACCTTATTCCTATTAATCAACTGGATGATATCAATTTTGGCAGGGAAAAGTTGAAGCTGGAACCTTCAGAGATGCAGGAAATTGCCGAAAAAATCCGCAAGAAACTATAAACGGTTTATTTCTTTAGCCGGTCAGGATTTTTACCTATAAAATCTTTCCATGATTTGTAATGAGCCCCCGTTCCCTCAATGGGTCTCTGGTAAAAATGGCAAACTGCAGCAGCCAGTCCGTCAGTTGCATCCAGATTTTTAGGCAGATCACTGATATTTAGTGTCTTTTGCAGGATGGCAGCAACCTGCTCCTTCGTGGCTTTCCCCTGTCCTGTAATAGCCATCTTGATTTTCAGTGGTGCGTATTCAAAGATGGGTATTTGCCGGTATAATCCAGCAGCCATGGCAACTCCCTGTGCACGTCCAAGTTTTAGCATGGACTGTACATTTTTACCAAAAAATGGTGCCTCAATGGCTATTTCATCGGGATGATACTGATCAATCAGGGAAAGTGTTCGCTCAAATATTTTTTGCAACTTGAAATAATGGTTGCTGAATTTCTTCAAATCAATCACACCCAATGTAATGAGCTGAGGTTGCTTTCCATTGGACTGGATAATACCGTACCCCATTATGGTTGTTCCCGGATCAATACCGAGAATGATTTTTTCAGCAGGCAATCTTTCTTTTTTAATGTGACATGATAACTGCTCTCAGCCCGGTGAAGTCCTCCCATGGCTGTCTGAACATCGATTTAGTATGAATTATTCCGCTAAAGGTACCGTTATTAATGTAATACAATGCCTCTTTCAGGCAGGCTTCCTCTGGGTCACCAAATTGCCTGCTGGTGTCGTCCAACGCTGTTTTATTGGCAGGTATTCCGGTATAAAAACCACCTTCATTATTCTTATTCACCGATGTAAAGGCCACCGGTACAAAAGCATAAATATCATAATACCAGCCATACATACCAGTTGGTTTCCCATGGGTTGTGTCCCCTATAACAAAGACTTCAATATATGGTTTTAAACCATTTATAATCAGTTCGCTGGCAGAAGCGGTTGCCCTGGTGGCAAGCACAAAAAGCCTGCGGAGATTAAGGTTGTAACTGGTTTCTATTAAATTCTCAATGGTATTCTCCCCGGTTTTTTTATCGTTATGTATGTATTTCACAAAAACATCTCCTTTGTTGCCTGAACTTAAAATGGATGAGGCAAGATGGTTTGCAGCACTTACGGCACCACCACCATTATAACGCAAATCCAGAACAAGATCAGTAATTGGTCCATTGGTCTGAAAATGTTGGAAAGCCTCATTAAGTTCGTTTTTCGATGTTCCGGTGAAACTCTGGAAGACAAGATAGCCTACCTTGCCTCCTGGGGTGTCAATTACTTCATAGTGCAAAACAGTATTCATGGTAATCTCCTGCTTTGCAACAGTATGAGATACTTCAGTGCCATCGGGTTTAATAAATACAAAGTTGTTGGTTACTCCCACCTGGTTGGCCCCCAGCATCTGGTTAATGTTTTGACCGCTAATGGGAATGCCGTTAATGGATTTTATGATCCAGCTTCGTCTGACTCCCAGGTTGTACAATTCAACCGTATTGAAAATAAAGGATATTCTCAGTTTTCCCTGCCCGTCATAGGCACTACCAAAACCATAACCCACGAATTTTGAATCCTTAAAATAATCGTCAAATTCTTTTTTGGTAGTAACAAAACTCCACCTGTCAGGTGGGTTTACCCGAAGGGCTTCCATCACATGGTAAACATTAATGTAGCTGGACGGACTAATCTTAGGCATGTCTTTATACCATAAATACCATTCCTGCATCAGTTCATAAAGCTCCTTGTTGGCCTTAAGCGCCTTTGATTCCTGTTTCTGACAGGAAACAAGCAGACTGAAAAATAACACCAGTATCAGTCCGGTCCTTAAAAAGTCATTTTTTATAAAATTTTTCATAATACTAACAACTTATTTCTGACTAACATAACGCAATTATAAACGCGTTTATTTCTAAAGCAATTTCCGAAAAAAAAGGGTTATTTCCTTGTTTTTTCATAGAAAATTCCTGCAACAATTAGTATCAATCCAATAATGGTTGTAAAATAAATGCTTTCGCCTACCACAAAGTGAATTATTAGAAGGGAGAAGAAGGGAGTGAGGTAAATGAGATTTCCTATTTTGCTGGTGGAACTGGAGAGTTGTAGTGCTTTGAGCCAGAAAACAAAGGTGATTCCCATTTCAAAAAATCCCACATAAATACCTGCCAGCCAGCCTTCCCACGCCAGTATCCTGAATCCTGAAAAACCAGCGGTGACAACAGTAATGAAAATCGAAGCAAACAGGAAATTCATAAAGAGTTTAACCACATCGTCTCTCTTATCGCGCACATTGAAGATCCAGAATAAGGCCCAAACCACAGAGCTTCCTACAGCCAGGATTACGCCGGGCGGATCGGCGAATTTCAGAGCGAATGGTTTCCCCTGGGAAGAAATAAAGAAAACACCCGCAAAACTGATAAAGATGGCCAGAATGCTTCTTGCCGTGATTTTTTGTTTCAGTAAAGGGATGGAAAGTAATACCAGCACAATTGGCCAGGTAAAATTAAGTGGTTGTGCAATTTGTGCAGGCAATAAAGAGTAGGCCTTGAGCAGCACCATGTAGTAAAGAAAGGGATTTAAGAATCCGAGGACAGCTGATTGCCCTATTTCCTGTAAGTTTTGACTGCGAATCAATTGTAACTTCCCCTGCATAAAGAGAAGAATCGAAAAAACAAGCAAACTGGTAATGGTGGAAATAAAAAGGAGTTGAATGAAGTCAAGGTAGGCAAGGGCTATTTTAAAGGCCGAGGCTGCCGTTGCCCAGAACAATACCGACAGGCCGGCATAAATGCTTGCTTTGTTTTGATTATCCAAGGGGGTTGGTTTGCCAGTTATTCAATCATGTTAAAACCGGTATATTTCACAAGGGCCTCAGGTATTTTTATGCCCATTTGTGTTTGATTGTTTTCCAGCAGGGCTGCTACAATTCTTGGCAGGGCAAGGGCACTTCCGTTGAGAGTATGTGCCAGTTGGGTTCGTTTATCGCCTTCCTCTCTGAACCTTAACTTAAGCCTGTTGGCCTGGAAGGAAGCAAAATTGGAAACCGAACTCACTTCTAGCCATTTTTTTTGTCCCGCTGCAAGCACTTCAAAGTCATAGGTTTTTGCCGATGTGAAGCTCATATCACCACCGCAGAGCAACATAATTCTGTAGGGGAGATCCAGTTTTTTCAGAAGTGTCTCCACATAGGAAGCCATTTCCTCAAGGGCCTCATAGGATTTATCAGGGTGCTGTATCTGAACTATTTCTACCTTATCGAACTGATGCAGACGGTTGAGTCCTCTTACATCTTTTCCGTAGGAGCCGGCCTCCCTGCGAAAACACGGGGTATAGGCTGCTATTTTTACGGGGAAGTCAAATGATGAAAGAATTACATCCCTGAAAATATTGGTAAGGGGAACTTCGGCAGTGGGGATGAGGTAAAGGTTGTCCCCGGTGACATGATACATCTGTCCTTCCTTGTCGGGAAGCTGACCTGTGCCAAACCCGGAGTCTTCATTCACGAGAATTGGAGGCATCATTTCGGTATAACCGGCATTTGCAGCTTCATCGAGAAAAAAATTAATAAGGGCACGCTGAAGTTTGGCGCCGGCATTCCGGTAAAGTGGAAAACCAGAACCGGTAATCTTGTTGCCCATTTCAAAGTCGATGATGTCATACTTTTTTGCCAGGTCCCAATGGGGCAAGGCATCAACCGGAAGTTCCGGCATTTTACCACCTGCTCTTACCTCTTTGTTATCCTCAGCAGCTCTGCCTTCGGGAACACTTTCGTGAGGCAGGTTGGGCAACTGTACCAATAACTCATGCAGCAATTGAACGCTTTCTTCCAGTTGCCGGGTGTATAATTTTATATCCTCTTTCAGGGAGGTGGTTTTTTCCTTTGCCTGATTTGCCTCCTGGGTTTTCCCCTGCTGGAAAAGTTGTCCAATATCTTTGGAAATCCTGTTAATTTCCGCCAGATTGTTATCCAATTGATTTTGAAGTTTTTTCCTTTTCCTGTCAGTTTCAATGATTTCATTTACAAGACTTTCTGCCCTGAATTGTTTTTTGGCCAGCAGTTGGATTACTGCATGTTGGTTTTCTTCAATTTGCCTTACTGTAAGCATGGGATAATATGGTAGGTTCTGAAATTAAAATCTCCTGCCAAATTTACTATTTGCATAGCAATTTGAAGCAGGAGAAAAAACTTTTAACGCTATAATTGTTATCCCTCAAAAGGAGTAACAGATACAACAGATTTGTTTCCCTCAACTTTTTTGAAAACTACTTTGCCATCAATCAGGGCAAACAAGGTATGGTCCTTACCCATTCCCACGTTCAGTCCGGGATGATGCTTCGTTCCTCTCTGACGCACTAAAATATTCCCTGCTTTGGCATTTTCGCCGCCGTATATTTTTACGCCTAACCTCTTGCTTTCTGATTCTCTTCCGTTTCTGGAGCTACCAACTCCTTTCTTGTGTGCCATAGTGGTATAATTATAAAATTATGCTACAATATCTTCAATCTGAATTTGAGTCATGTACTGGCGATGACCATTCAGCTTCTGGTAACCTTTTCTTTTTTTCTTTTTGAATACCAGCACTTTGTCTCCTTTCATGTGAGAAATAATCTTGGCAGTCACCTGCGCATTCTTTACAACAGGATTGCCAACCTTCACTTTTCCGTCGTTATCAATAAGTAAAACACGGTCAAAGCTAACTTGTTCTCCTTCCTCTCCTTCAAGGCGGTGTACATAGATTTTCTTATCCTTTTCAACCTTGAATTGCTGCCCTGCGATATCTACTATTGCGTACATGATAAATAAAAATTACAATGTTTGACTTGGGAGTGCAAAAGTATAAAAACTTTGATTGATTCACAAAGTTTTAGGAATTAATTTATGACTCTTCATAATTTGAAGGCATCAAATTTACAAAAACCTGTTAAATCTGTCATGCATTTATTTATATGAAGCTAAATTCAATTAAAGGGTAATTGCTTGTGTGAATTTTTTTAAAACATAAAAATTAATCGTGTTTTAATATATATTTGTAATGAACAAATGCTTATAGCCTGCCTTGGCTTGTTAACGATTTATGGATAAAGTTAAGCTCAACGTACTTGGAATATCCTACAGCCAGACGCAATCGGGGGCCTATGCCCTCGTGCTTGCAGAAGAAACAGGCGACAGAAGAATTCCCATTATCATTGGCGGATTCGAAGCCCAGGCAATTGCCATTCAACTGGAAGGATTGAAGCCTCCCCGGCCATTAACGCATGACCTGTTTCTCAGCTTTTCCACTTCTTTTGGAATTTCCATTGTGGAGGTAATAATTTATAAGCTGGAGGAAGGCGTTTTTTATTCCAAGCTGGTTTGCGAAGATTCTGATAAAACCATTGCAGTGGATGCCCGGACCTCCGATGCCATTGCGCTCGCTCTCAGATTCAAGTGCCCCATCTATACCACTGAAGATATACTGGCAAAGTCAGGAATTGTGCTGGAAATTGAAAAGGAAGATACAGGAAAAACAGCTATGAGGGAGCCCGATTTTGGAGAGCCGGTCATTAGGGAAAAACCCCGAAGAAGTACCGAAGAATTCAAAGATTATTCTGTTCCTGAACTGAAAGAAATGTTGCAGGAGGCGATTAAGCAGGAGAATTATGAGAGGGCCTCAGAGATCAGGGATGAACTGAATAAAAGAAGCAGGAATTCCTGAACAATTACAGCTCTCTTATGAATGATTCGGAGATGCACCAGCGTATAATGATGATTTTCAGTAATATTCTGAATTCCCCTCAAATCATAAATACTTTCTTTATGATGAAACACCCATGTTTAGAAAAACACAAACACAATGATAGTAAAATCAACAACATGGGTGTTCCCTGCCAGCCGTCAGGCAGGCATCTGCTCGATAATGAATGTTAAAGCCAGAAGGTAATGTATTGATAATTAATAATATAAATATTTTGCACGGATGAAAAGATTGATTCTTTTATCGATTCTATGTATCACATTTGCTGTATTTACTTCGGAATTCACATTAAAAGCAAATGATATCCAGGATAGTGTTGCTGTACAGATTGCAAACGGAACAGAGGATTTGGTTGTACCTGATACGACCAATGAAACCAGGACACAGCATAAGATGGTGCCTGTAAAGACGGAATTTCACATTTCCCTGGTTGGTTTTTTCCGTGGATTATTGGGGATGATTGTTGTTATTTTAATTGCATACATTTTCAGTTCAAACAGAAGGGCTATTTCATGGAAGGTAGTCGGAATTGGTTTGCTGATACAGATTTCGCTGGCCATCGGTATTCTGCAGGTTCCTTTCATACAGGCATTCTTTGAGTTTGTAGGTAAGATTTTTGTTGTTATTCTTGATTTTACAAAAGCAGGAACTGAATTCCTGTTCGGGGGATTTTTAAATACCGAAACCTATGGATTCATATTTGCATTCCAGGTGCTTCCTACCATAATATTCTTCTCGGCTCTTACCAGCTTGTTGTTTTACCTGGGAATAATACAAAAGGTTGTTTATGCACTGGCCTGGCTTATGACAAAGGCTATGAGACTATCGGGAGCAGAAAGTCTTTCTGTTGCCGGAAATATCTTCCTGGGGCAAACAGAATCACCTCTTATGATCAAAGCCTACCTTGATAAGATGACAAGGTCGGAAATACTTTTGGTAATGACCGGGGGAATGGCTACTATGGCCGGAGGAGTTCTTGCGGCCTATATCAGTTTTCTGGGTGGTGATGACCCGGTTCAGAGGCTTGTATTTGCCAAGCACCTTCTGGCGGCATCCATCATGGCTGCCCCGGGAGCTGTAATTATCTCCAAAATTCTGGTTCCCCAAACCGAGGAAATTGACAAGACAATGGAGATTTCCAAAGACAGGATTGGCAGCAATATCCTGGATTCTATCTCAAACGGCACCACAGAAGGGCTTAAACTGGCTGCCAATGTGGCTGCCATGCTTCTTGTGTTTCTTGCCTTTATAGCCATGTTTAATTTTATTGTTGGTAAGTTGGGTGGATGGACAGGGTTAAATCCTGTTATAGCTGAAATAACAGGTGGCCAGTACCAGAAATTATCGCTCCAGTTCCTTCTGGGCTATACCTTTGCGCCTGTTATGTGGCTTATTGGCGTGGCTACTCCTGATATTACACTGTTAGGGAGGCTTCTGGGAGAAAAAGTTATTATGACCGAGTTTATTGGCTATGTGAGTCTTGCCAACCTGAAAGAAATGGGTGCATTTACCGATCCTAAATCAGTGATTATTGCCACTTATATGCTCTGCGGTTTTGCCAACTTTGCATCTATTGGAATACAGATTGGCGGTATAGGTTCTCTTGCACCGAATAAAAGAGTTCTGCTTTCACAATTTGGCATGAGGGCTTTACTTGGAGGCACGCTGGCCGCATTGCTTTCGGCAACTATTGTAGGTGTAATTCTTGGATAATAAATACAATGTAATATGAAAAGATCTGTTGTAGCTGCATTATTTTTTCTGATTAATATAAGTATTCCTCAGGCACAGGAGGCAGGTACAATTCTGCTTCCCGCACCTGCAAAATCAGGAGGAATGCCATTGATGGAAGCACTTTCAGCCCGCACTTCATCTCGTACATTCAGTGAGCAGGAATTGTCCTTACAGGATTTATCCAATCTCCTGTGGGCTGCCTGGGGAGTTTCACGCCCTGAAAACGGACGCAGAACCGCACCCAGTGCAAATAACAGGCAGGATATTGAAATTTATACAGCGTTGCCCTCGGGAGTTTACCTGTATAATGCGCAATCACACTCACTCATACTCCATCTGGAAAAGGATATCAGGGATAAAACCGGCAGACAGGAGTTTGTTGGCAAAGCTCCACTGAATCTGATTTATGTGAGTGATTACAGCAAACTCTCCGGGAATGATGAGATGAAAATCTTCTATTCTGCCAATCATACCGGGTATATTTCACAGAATGTATACCTGTATTGTGCTTCAGCGGGTTTAAATACAGTTGTGAGGGCACTGGTAGACAGGGAAATGTTAAAGGCAGCACTTGGCCTGCCCGAAAACAAACATATTACTCTTTGTCAGACGGTTGGATACCCCGTTGATTAATTGGTCTTATTTAAGCCTTTTCCGAATCTCGGCAGTTTTTTCTTCAAAACCCGGTTTTTCCAGCAGGGAAAACATGTTGTTTTTGTAATCTTCAACACCGGGCTGGTCAAAAGGATTTACCCCCAGCATATAACCGCTTATTCCGCAGGCAATCTCAAAAAAGTATATCAACTGGCCAATATAATAGGGTGAAAGTTCGGGAACTTCAATTCTGATATTGGGCACATTCCCGTCAGTGTGTGCAATCATTGTCCCCAGCTCAGCCATTTTGTTTACTTCGCCTATACTTTTGCCGGAGAGGTAATTCAATTCATCATAATTATCAATGTCTGAAGGGATGAATAAATTCTTCGCAGAGGAAGTTACGGACAGAACAGTTTCAAACAGGCTTCTTTCCCCGTCCTGAATATATTGCCCCATGGAATGCAGGTCGGTTGTGAACAGCACACTCGTCGGAAAAATTCCCTTTCCTTGTTTTCCTTCACTTTCTCCATAAAGTTGTTTCCACCATTCAGCAAAATTTACCAGCTTGGGGTGGTAATTGACCAGGATTTCAATCTTCTTTCCCGATTCATACAGGGCATTTCTGACAGCAGCATAACGAATTGCCGGATTTTTTTCAGGGGAGTTTTCGTTCAGACAAATCTGAGCCATATCCGATGCTCCCTTCAGAATTTCCTCAACTGAAATTCCTGCGATGGCGATTGGCAATAAACCAACCGGTGTGAGCACAGAAAACCTGCCCCCTACATCATCAGGAATAATAAAGGCCTGATATCCCTCCTCACCTGCCATTTTTTTCAAAGCCCCTTTTTGCCTGTCGGTTATGGCAACAATACGTTTTATGGCTTCCAGTACTCCAGCCTTTTTGATAAGGTGGTTACGAAGGATTCTGAATGCAACTGCAGGCTCGGTAGTGGTTCCTGATTTTGAGATTACAACGATTCCGTACTCCAGGCTTTCAATAATTTCCATTAACTCAGCCAGGTAGTCTTCCGATATATTTTGTCCGGCATAAAAAATCAGGGGTTGATTATTGTTTTTCAGATGACTGAAAGAGTGTGAGAGGGCGTCGATGACGGCCTTTGCACCAAGGTAAGAACCCCCGATACCAATCACCACAACAGCCTGAAGTTTTCTGAACAATGCGGCGGTACGGATTATTTCATTCAATTCCCCCTGGGCTATTTCCCCTGGGAAATCCATCCATCCGAGAAAATCATTTCCCTTACCTGTCTTATTCTTCAGGATAGCCATGCATTCCTGTGCTTTTCTGAACTGTACTGAAAGATTATCAGGTCCTGCAAATGTGCTGGCCTGCTCAATTTGTACCTGAATGGGTTTCATTGTATTCAATTATTTCTGATGTTTCAGGAAAGTTTTTCTGTCAGCAGACTGATCTCTAGGGAGGGGGAGATTTTTTCGTAAAGTATGTGGTATACAGCATCTGTAATCGGCATATTTACATTGAATTTTTGGTTAATCTCCCTGATACATTTCGTGGAATAATATCCTTCAGCAATCATATTCATTTCGAGCATTGCCGTGCGGGCCGAGTAACCTTTTCCAATCATGTTTCCAAAGGTACGGTTGCGGCTGAACTGTGAATATGCCGTAACGAGCAAATCACCCAGGTAAGCCGAACTGCTTAGTTTTCTTTTGCTTGGATATGTTTTGTTCAGAAATCGCTTCATTTCCTTGTAGGCATTGGAGATCAATACAGCCTGGAAATTATCGCCATAACCCAGCCCATGACAAATTCCTGAGGCGATTGAAAAAATGTTCTTTAAAACGGCAGCGTATTCTGTACCATAAATATCATTTGTCGTAACGGTTTTGATAAAATGTGTCTCCAACTTCGCCCCTATTGTACTGGCTGTTGCCATTGTTTTTGATGCAATGGTCAGGTAAGACAGCCTTTCAAGGGCAACTTCCTCGGCATGGCACGGACCGGTAATAATGGCAATGTTGGAGAATGGTACATTGTAGTACTGGTTAAAAAACTCAGCTATGGTGATATTGTCTTCCGGGATTATTCCCTTGATGGCTGAAACAACCAGCTTGTTGCTGAAATCCATGTTGTATCCTGCAAGTTGCTCTTTCAGGAAGGCCGATGGAATTGCGAAAATGAGTACATCGGAATCCTGAACAATCTTATCAAGATCGTTGTAAAGCATCATGCATTTGGAGTCCAGGGAAACTGAACTCAGGTATTTGGGATTTCTTTTATGGCTTTTAATAAAATCGATTGTTTCCTGGTTCCTGATATACCAGTTAATGCATTCCTCGTTGTAAAGAAGCATTTTTACCAGTGCTGTGGCCCAGCTTCCACTTCCTATTACAGCTACTTTACCAGAATTTATCATTTTTGAGTGGTTTAAATCAGCCCTCAATCCATTGCTTAACCCTCTCTAAGTCGGGATTTGTGAGCCCAAGCTTATTCTTCTTATTGAACCCGCATAAGTCATTGTGCATTTTTCCTGCTCCGGCACTTTTCAGGTTTTCGAGAGTGGAGTATCCCAGGTGATTTAACACCTTTATCCATTCAGAGGGAATTCCCAGGGCTGCAAATGCTTCGTTATCATCCTTCCTGGTTTTTTTCTCAGGCCTCATTTGGGGGAAGAAAAGCACATCCTGAATGGAATTGGAATTTGTCATGATCATGGCTAGACGGTCAATACCAATTCCCAAACCTGCGGTTGGGGGCATACCATATTCCAGGGCTCTCAGGAAATCCTCATCCAGCAACATGGCTTCCTCGTCCCCTTTTTGGGCCAGCAATATTTGCTGTTCGAACCGCTCCCTTTGATCAATAGGATCGTTTAATTCGGTAAATGAATTGCAAAGTTCCTTGCCGTTGCAAATTGCCTCAAAACGTTCAACCAGCCCTTCCTTTATGCGGTGTTTCTTGGCCAGGGGAGACATTTCAACAGGGTAGTCAGTGATGAATGTTGGCTGTATGAGGTTGGGCTCACACTTTCCTCCAAAAATCTCATCAATAATTTTACCCTTACCCATGGTTTCGTCAATCTCAATATGCAACAAACCTGCAGTTTCAAGGAGTTGTTTTTCATCCATTTCTGATATGTCATACCCGGTAAACTCCTGAATGGCTTCAAACATGGTATATCTCTTCCAGGGTCTTTTGAAATCGATCAGGTTTTCTCCTACCTGGACTCTGGTAGTTCCATGTAAGTCCAGTGCCACCTTTTCAATCATTTCTTCCACAAGGTTCATCATCCATTCATAATCCTTGTATGCTACATATAATTCCACCTGTGTGAATTCAGGGTTGTGAAAGCGGCTCATTCCTTCGTTGCGGAAATCCTTTGAGAACTCATACACTCCGTCAAATCCCCCAACAATAAGCCTTTTAAGGTACAACTCGTTGGCTATCCTCAGGTAAAGGGTCATATCCAGCGTGTTGTGATAGGTTGTAAAAGGCCGTGCTGCTGCTCCTCCGTACAGCGGTTGCAGAACTGGGGTTTCCACCTCAAGGTAGAATCTGGCATTCAAATACTGCCTCATGGAATTAATCATTTGTGTTCGTTTGATGAACACATCTTTAATATGCGGATTGACAATCAGGTCAAGGTACCTCTGCCTGTAACGCTGGTCGGGGTTGGTAAATGCATCATACAGCTTGCCGTCTTTTTCCTTCACGATTGGCAGGGGATGTAAGGATTTGCACAGGAGTTTGAACTCCTTCACATGGATTGAAATTTCACCCATTTTGGTGATAAACACAAAACCCCTCACTCCAATGATATCACCAATATCCAGCAGTTTTTTAAAGACTGTGTCGTAATTCGTTGGGTCATTTTCAGGACAGATATCCTCCCGTCTTACATAAATCTGAATACGTCCCTTTTCATCCTGAATTTCAGCAAACGAAGCACTCCCCATAATACGGCGGGTCATGATACGTCCCGCTATCTGTACATCCTGAAAATTGTTTTTCTCAGGAGTAAACCCCTTTTTTATTTCTGTAGAGGTGGTGTTCACCAAAAAGGGTTCATTAGGAAAGGGATTAATTCCCAGATCACGTAGTTCTTTTAAGGCTTCTCTTCTGATTAATTCCTGTTCACTCAGTTCTGTATGGTTCATAAATACTCTTGGATGAAATTTTTGCAAAGATAGCATATTATCCTTTTCCATGCAGTGAATTGAAATTATGACACTATTGACAGAACAGGAAACCTCTTGTAAACAATCGGCATTTGATTAAATTGAAAAGTCCTTGAAAAAATAGCGATAAAAAAATGTAACTTTATAACATAATTGAACGACCCGGAATGGGATCAGAACAGGCTAATAAAAATGGTGTGAGACGCCTTCCTTCATGGATGAGGATGAAAATGCCCATGGGATATAACTATTCCAGGGTTAAAAACCTTGTCAGAGAGCATCATTTGCATACCATCTGCTCCAGCGGAAATTGTCCTAATATTGGTGAATGCTGGGGAAATGGCACGGCCACATTTATGATTCTCGGAGAAATTTGTACCCGTAACTGTAAATTTTGTGGGGTAAAATCAGGAAAACCACTTCCTGTTGATGAGAATGAACCCTCCAGAATAGCCCGTTCTGTGAAACTGCTGAATCTGAATCATTGTGTGATTACTTCGGTTGACAGGGACGACCTTCCCGATGGAGGAGCAGAGATATGGGCAAGAACGATCAGGGCTGTCAGGGAGGTCAACCCGGGAACAACCATGGAAGTTTTGATTCCTGACTTTGACGGGAGGAGAGATGCACTTGAATTAGTGATTCAGGCACGCCCCGATGTAATATCCCATAATCTGGAAACGGTGCGCCGGCTTACACCGGTTATCCGTTCAAGGGCCAGGTATGATAGAAGCCTTGAAGTGGTGGAGCTTATTGCTTCATCGGGTATTCCGGCCAAATCGGGAATTATGCTTGGTCTTGGAGAAAACCTGGAGGAGATTTATGAAACAATGGACGATCTTTTAGGTGCAGGGTGTAAAATATTGACCGTTGGTCAGTACCTTGCACCCACCAAAAATCATTTACCCGTGAAGGAATATTTCCCTCCGGTCGTATTTGATGATCTGGGGAGAGTTGCTTTACAGAAAGGGTTCAGTTTTGTGGAAAGCAATCCCCTCGTAAGGTCTTCCTATCATGCTGAGAGGCATGTGAGTGCGTAATTATTGTTGTAAATGAATTATAAAGTCCAATTTGAAGAACTAAACTTAATCGATTACCAAAAAGCCTGGGACTACCAGGAAGAACTGTTAAAAAAGAACATAGAACAAAAAACTTCAGGCAAGCTCACGCACGGGACACTTATATTTTGTGAACATCCCCACGTCTATACACTTGGCAAGAGCGGCAATGAGAGCAACCTGCTGATTAACAGCTCCTTTTTGGAAAAGATACAGGCCAGTTTCGTGCATACCAACCGTGGCGGAGATATTACCTATCACGGTCCCGGTCAGATTGTGGGTTATCCTGTTTTTGATCTCGAACACCTGCAACTTACCGTAAAAAGCTATATACACCTTTTGGAGGAATCCATCATCAGGGTACTTGCTCAATTTAATCTCCAATCCGGCCGGCTGGAGGGAGCAACCGGAGTATGGCTGCCTGCCAACAAGGAAAAGCAACAGAGAAAAATCTGCGCAATAGGAGTTAAGGTAAGCCGTTATGTCACCATGCACGGCTTTGCATTCAACGTGAATACCAACCTGAATTATTTCAATTATATACATCCCTGCGGGTTTGTGGATAAAGGTGTAACCTCACTCAGCAATGAGCTGGGTGGTGAGCAGAATTTTGAGGTGGTGAAAGAATTGTTAAGAAAGCAGATTGCTGAAGTTTTTGAAATAGAGTTTTTATAAACCGATATTCTACCCGAATTATGGAAAAGAAATGGATGTTAAGGGAACCGGGCGAGGAGTTACAGGTGAAAAATCTTGCTTCCGAATTGAATATCGACCAGGTGCTTGCCAATATACTTATTCAAAGGAGAGTTACAAATTTTGAGGAAGCAAGGAGATTTTTCCGGCCGGAACTCACGCATTTACATGATCCTTTTTTGATGAAAGATATGGATAAAGCTGTGAGAAGGCTGAAAGATGCTGTGTGCAGAAATGAGCATATTATGATTTACGGGGATTATGATGTGGATGGCACGACCTCAGTGGCTCTTGTTTATTCATTTCTGAAAAGCAGGTTCAGTAATTTATGTTACTACATTCCCAACCGGTATACCGAGGGTTACGGTGTATCAATTCAGGCCATTGATTTTGCCAGGGAGAATAATATCTCTCTCATTATAGCACTGGATTGTGGTATCAAAGCAGTTGAGAAGATTGCCTATGCAAAAAAAATGAACATTGACTTCATCGTGTGCGACCATCACATGCCTGGAGACACACTGCCTGAGGCCGTTGCGATTCTTGACCCTAAAAGACCTGATTGTACCTATCCGTTTAAGGAACTTTCAGGTTGTGGTGTAGGTTTTAAATTCATGCAGGCCTTTTGTCGTGAAGGAGGAATTAACCAGGAGGAAGTTTACAGGTATCTTGACCTGGTTGCGGTGAGTATTGCCTCCGATATTGTGCCTATAACAGACGAAAACAGGATACTTTCCTATTATGGACTAAAAAGGTTGAACGAAGATCCCTGTATCGGCCTGAAATCCATTATGAAAATTGCCGGAATTCACAGTAAGCAAATGGCTATAGACGATATTGTTTTTAAAATAGGTCCAAGAATCAATGCTGCCGGCAGAATGGAAACAGGAAACAAAGCGGTTGAACTGCTGTTATCCGGGTCTGACCATGTGGCCAGTGAAATGGGTGGTAAAATCAATGTGTATAACGATAGAAGAAAGAATATTGACAGGGATATTACCCAGCAGGCCTTGCGCATGATAGCATCCGATTCGTCGTTTCACAACAGTCTGTCTACGGTGTTATTTAATCCCGAATGGCACAAGGGGGTAATAGGGATTGTTGCATCCCGACTGATAGAGACCTATTACCGCCCTACGGTTGTGCTGACCGAATCAAATGGTTTTGCCACAGGTTCGGCAAGATCTGTTCCCGGGTTTGATTTATATCAGGCAATGGAGTCCTGCAGTGATTTACTTGAAAATTTTGGCGGGCATATGTATGCAGCAGGCATGACCATGAAAGTTGAGAATGTTCCCCAGTTTCGTAAAAGATTTGAGAAGGCTGTCAGTGAAACAATTACTGAGGAACTGCTTATTCCCAGGATTGATGTGGATGCCAAAATCAGGCTGGAAAATATCAACGCAAAATTTTATAATATTCTCAGGCAATTCCAGCCATTTGGACCGGAAAACATGTCGCCTGTTTTTCTGGTTGAAAATGTGATTGACACAGGAGGAGTTAAGATTGTCGGGCCGAATCATGACCACCTCAAACTGGATGTTACTACAGAAGAAAATCCCAATCTCAGGCTTTCTGCAATTGCCTTCGGGCAGTCAGAACATTACAAGCTCATCCATGCCGGAATGTCCTTTGATATGTGTTTTTCAGTAGAGGAGAATATCTTCCAGGGGAAATCCAACCTTCAGCTAAATGTGAAAGACATAAAAATCAGGGAGAGCCATCACTAGTATTTCTCCCTCTGGTTTTGTCTGATAACCGGATATTACTTTTTCAGCAAATCCCTTATCTCGGTCAGCAATTGAATATCTGCCGGGGGTGGCGCAGGTGCTGCAGGTTTGGCTTCTTCCTTTTTGCTGAATCGGTTGATTGCTTTAACCAGCATAAAAATGGCAAATGCAATGATCAGGAAATCAACAAGGGTCTGGATAAAATTCCCATAGTTGATGGTTACCGGTGTTTCGGTAATAGCACTGATGGTAAACTTCAGATCGGTAAAATTGATGCCACCAACCAGTGCACCAATAGGTGGCATAAGCACATCGGCAACCAGGGAGGAAACGATTTTCCCAAAGGCCGCACCAATAATAATACCTACAGCCAAATCGACTACATTGCCACGCATGGCAAACTGTTTGAATTCTCTAAATATACCCATGGCAAAACAAATTTTGGTTTAATTATGGGTTAAGTTACAACAATTTGTTCGAGAATAACAAACTTTTTGTCAGGCTTTATGAACTGTTCGGAAAATAGTTATTAATAACTTGACATGATAAACCGGAAGATAAACTCATTGATGATTAGAAAGTTATTCTTGCCTGCAGTTTGACTTCTGTGCGGGTCCTTCCCGATATTTCATCCAGTCCCGATCCAATTACTGTGCGATATGGCAGGTATGTCTGTGCAATTCTGAACCAGAGATCCACTCCATTTGGAAAGGAATAACTCAGGTTGATATAGGACCTTGTACCCCTGTCATAATAGGCAGGAATGGAAAATGCATAAAGCACATCGTTCTCGTAGGCATACATTCTGGCATTATAGGAGTCTGTTTCAAAAACTGCCAGGCGGGCCGAAAGCGAAAGTGGTATTTTTGAAAGCCTGAATATAACATCCTGGTATACTAAAAATCCTGTTTCTGCAGGCTGACTTTCTCTTTTGTAATTTACAAATTCAATCCTGTTTCGCAGCTCCAGGCTAGATAAAATCCTGTAATTCAGTTGATAACGATAGCTGGTATTAATCACTTCTTCTGTTTGTCTTGCAAGGGGCTCTTCAACAGGAGCATTTACAGGCTTGTTTTTTTG
This sequence comes from Bacteroidota bacterium, assembly GCA_037446695.1. Lineage (GTDB taxonomy): Bacteria > Bacteroidota > Bacteroidia > Bacteroidales > PUMT01 > JBBIHY01. Next base: position 114,462 of record JBBIHY010000006.1, on the reverse strand, counting down.
CCTGATCCTCCACCACATACTCAGGTTTCTTGCTGGAGTATATTCTGCAAGTAAAAGGTATTCATAACCGGTTGTAGGTGTAAAAGCACCAAACCTTAGCCAGGGAAAGTAAAAAATATCGTAAAAACCGGAAACTTTCCACTTTGGGAAAGGCAGTAGCACAATACCGGTATATAGACCCGTTTCATTACTGTTTCTGGTACTTTCCCCTAAAGAATTGCTGAAATAAGACTGGTAGTTTTTTGAATATTTTCTGTACATCATGGCCAGGGCTGCCCTGGGTCCGGCATTTGCTATCATTCCGTTTAAAAAACCATAGCCTCCGTTACGGCTTATTGCTCCTTCTCCAAAGAAATGCAGGTTCCTGAAATATAACCGGTAGTCCATTCCGGCCACCAGGTTGGATTTGCCTTTAAATTCGTATTGATTGTAAACTCTCTTTGCGGGAAGAAGAGGTGCGTCATATGTGTAGTATAGTGCCGTGAGACCTGACCTGTATGTTTCACCTTTCCATGAAATATTGGTGCCTGCAATTGTTTCTCCGAGGGAATTTTTGTTCGCAACCTGCGACTGCGTAGCGTGTAACCCTGTATTCTGAAGTGAAGAAACTGCCGAAACCCTGTTGGAAGCTGAGTCAATCTTAAGAATGGTTGCATCAATTGTTTTTCGCGAAATAAATAATGTAATATCTGTTTTACTCCCAATGCCGATTGTTGCAGCCGCTCCGCGCATAAATATATTTTCATCGGTAGAGGAGTATCTGATAAGCCCTCTGGCATTTTTCTTAATATTCACCGCATCAGCGGTTTTTCCTGTTGAAAATCCGGGCCACAAAACCAGTCCCTGACCAAATCTTGCGTGATAATCTCCAATGGCAATTCTTTTAACCTTCCCTGAACTCCTTATGTAAAGATGCGCCGAGTAATAATCGTATCCTCCCTGGTTGCTACCCTTGAAAAATTCCTCTCCTGCATCCTTTTCTGCAGTAATTCCCCAGAATACCTGGTTCCTGTAGCTGAATACATAGCGATTGTAAATTTTCAGGGGACTACCCAGGTATCTTGAATTGGGACTTGCTGCAAGGGCTGAATCACTGATTGGTAGATAGCCCCTTTGCTCCTCGAGAACCTGTTGAATCCTGCTGTAAATCTGATGCCTTCCATATTTCAGTATATTTTTCGGATAAAGGGGTATTCGGGCAGGCCCAGTACCAATGGTAAAAAAAGGAGCAATTTTTAATACCAATGCCGGATCAAAACCCTCAATGTAGTTCAATTCAAAAATGGACAATACCGGGCCAAATTTTCTTACATATTCAAAGAGGTGTGCAATCTGGAAATCATTCAGAAGGTATAATCTCGTCAAATCCTCAACGCCTGCCTGGTTAAGGTCCAGTGGGTTTTCCCAGAGAAAATACAAATCGTCAATGATAACCGAAATGTCAGCATCTTCATCTGCTGAGGCAACAATTTCCTCAATAATTTCCTCAATCAACGGGGGCAGAACAAGATGCTGCGATTGCACCTGGTCTACAGTAAAAAATATCAGTAAAATGAATATGAGCCTGCCGGGATTCATCTGAAAGCATAACTTATGGAAACATGAGGCGTAAGGCCAAGTACCTGGTGGTTGGTAAATGCCATATCTACTGTCAGATTTCTAAAAACATATCCCACCCCAAAAGAAGCCCGGGAAGGTTTAGCTGCAATACCCGACCTGATTACAAAGTTTTCAAGCACATTTATCTCTGTGCCTGCCTTGAATATGGCTTTTTGATATAAATCCTTTTCGGTTTCAACAGTTACGATTGCCCTGTTTCCAAAATGATAACCAATTCCCAGCCTTAATATAACCGGCAAAGGCTGGTCATAGAAAGTACCAATTTTTGATCTTGTTGGATTATAAACATGTGCCCCTATAAAAAAGTCAGGAAAAGGATTTGCAATAAATCCTCCTTCAACAACAAGTGTACCTGTATTTCCGTAAAGGTTGTCGATGTGGGTGTGCAGGTAATTTAACTGAATACCAACTGCAAAATTTTCCCAAAGGAACCTGCCAAACGACAAACCGGCTTTAATTTCATTGTATTTACTGAATCCAAAATAGGAAAAATTGAATGCAAGAGTACCGGGTTTGGTTGGTAAAGCGATGCCAAATGAATGAAGACTTAATTCAGGCACATTGAACCTGTTCTCATGATGAAAACCCAGTGTAAGGTTTTTCATGGACGAAAGCCCTGCCTGGTTATGAAATGCTGACCAGAAACCGAAATTTGTCACGGATGCATTTCCCATTGCAGCCGAAGAACTGCCCGCAGAAAAGATTTCATTCCCTGCAAAAATCCGGAAAGAGAATGGATGGATAAACAATAATAAAATGATACAGGTCCTCATGCGTTCATCCTTAGAAAACTCAAGTTAAGGATTTTTTCAGAACCCGTTGTAAAAAACCTATTGAATATGGAGCTTAATTTGTTTTGTATTCAATTTGTATTCTTTCAGTACCTCATTGGTCTTGAGTATCTTTGTTGCCAGAGAGGCCTTGAATTCCTTCAGTGATTCATGGTTTCTTTCTCACCTGTAACCAGTATTTGGGCGGCAATTATGGCTGCATTCCTTCCACCCTCAGGGGCAACAATGGATAGTGAAGATTTTACCGGCACTCCTATTACAGGGCAAACAGGAAGGGCTTCAACAACATCCGGAAGATGTGCTGCACCACCGGAATCGCCAATAATTACCCGTATTCCACGACTGTAGTCATTCTTTGCAAAGTTCATCACCTGCCCCGGTACCCGGTGAGCTAACAAGGCATTTTATTCAAAAGGAATTAATAATTCATTGTGCACTTTCGCAGTTTCCTGCATCACCGGCATATCGCTGGTACCGCCCTTAATGATACTTACTATAGGTGTTATGGGAATTGAATTTTGGTTTGGCTGAGATTTTAATTTTAAAAAGTAAACTAAATCTGCTTAATTTGTATTCTCCAGAATTTTTTCATTCTAACCCTCATATCCTGAAAATAACCTGATGAAGCAGATACAACTGAATGACAAGAAGTTTGAACTGTTTATTCCGGCCTCAAAAATCGCCGGAGCGATAGATGCCGTTGCTTTCAAAATGAACGAAGAGTTGAAAGACTCAAATCCCCTTTTTATTAGCATTCTCAATGGCGCCTTTATGTTTACTTCTGATCTGATGAAAAGGCTTAAATTCAATTGCAGCATAACTTTTATGAAACTTTCTTCTTATGAGGGAACGGCATCCACCGGAAATGTACGCAGCATAATTGGACTGGAAGAGAATATTGAAGGAAGGACAGTTGTAATCATTGAGGATATTATTGATACTGGTATCACACTGGAGAATGTTATCAGGCAATTGCAAATGCTCAGGCCTGCATCGATTAAAATAGCTACTTTTCTTTTAAAACCCGGGGCTTTTCACGGCAGGTTTCAACCGGATTATATTGGCATTGAAATTCCAAATGATTATATTGTTGGATACGGTCTGGATTATAATGAGTTGGGAAGAAACCTCACTGACATTTATGTTTTGAAAAAGGATTAATTTTTCACAATGTTGGAAAGAATTATCTTATATTACATACTTTTGAAATCATTCAAAGAATAACTGCATGCTGAATATTTTGCTTTTTGGACCTCCCGGAGCAGGGAAAGGAACTCAATCCAACAAACTGATTGAAAAATACGGACTTGTTCACCTTTCTACCGGTGAGATTTTACGCAGTGAAATCGCAAAAAGATCATCCATGGGAATTTTGGCCAAAACCTATATTGATAAAGGAGAGCTGGTACCTGATAAGCTGGTGATTGATATGATTGCAGTAAAACTCGATGAGTACCCAGGTGCAAACGGCTTTATTTTTGATGGTTTCCCCAGGAACTGCGACCAGGCATTGGCATTGGACAATATGCTGAAAGATAAAAAAACCCCGTTAAAGCTTATGATTGGGTTGGAGGTAGATTATGATGAGTTGATTAACAGGCTGGAATTAAGAAGTAAAAGAGAAGGCAGATCGGATGATACGCGTGAGGTAATTGAGAACCGAATCAAATTATACAAGGAATTTACAGAACCTGTGATTGAATACTACCGTGAAAGAAAAATATTCAGATCAGTAAATGGAATAGGGGATATTGATGAGATTTTTGGCAGAATTTGTGAAGTGGTTGAGGAGGTTCATCACTGACTTTTCCGGATTCATTTATTATTATGGCTGACTCAAACTTTGTGGATTATGTGAAAGTCTTTTGCCGCTCGGGCAAAGGAGGGGCCGGGTCTATGCATTTTCACAGGGATAAATTTACCCGAAAAGGTGGTCCTGATGGTGGTGACGGTGGCAGGGGCGGCCATATCATCCTGAAGGGCAATGATCAGTTATGGACGCTTATTCACCTGAAGTACCGCAAGCACATTATGGCTGAAGACGGTCACCCAGGAGGCGCAGTCTTGAGAACAGGTGCCAGCGGGGCAGATGTGAAGATTGAAGTTCCACTGGGCACTGTGGCAAAAAATCCTGAAACAGGGGAGTTTCTTTTTGAAATTACAGCACACGACGAAGAAAGAATTCTTGTGAAAGGAGGACGAGGGGGGCTTGGAAATGACCATTTTAAGTCTGCCACGAATCAGGCTCCCAAATATGCACAGCCTGGTGAGGAAGCTGAAGAGGGATGGTTCATTCTTGAGTTAAAGATACTGGCTGATGTTGGCCTGGTGGGTTTTCCAAACGCAGGGAAATCCACATTGCTTTCGGTAGTTTCCGCGGCCAGGCCCAAAATTGCTGATTACCCGTTTACCACCCTGGTGCCAAACCTGGGAATTGTTGAGTATAGAGACAGCAGATCGTTTGTAATGGCTGATATCCCTGGAATTATTGAAGGGGCTCATGAGGGAAGGGGAATTGGAATGCGGTTTTTAAGACACATTGAGAGGAACTCCATGTTACTTTTTATGATCCCGGCTGACAGTAATGATATTGTTAATGAATACCGGATACTGCTGAATGAACTAAAACAATTCAACCCAGAGTTGCTTGACAAAAAAAGGGTATTGGCTGTCACCAAGTCTGATTTGCTGGATATGGAACTAAAAAATGAAATTGCCCAAAACTTACCCGAAATACCAAATGTGTTCCTCTCTTCTATTTCAGGAGAGGGCATTCAGGCCCTGAAGGATTTGCTCTGGGAAAAACTAAATAGCTAAATCAGGATGATTGACTTTTTGAATGAAATTGACACACAATTGTTTCTTTTCCTAAACGGAATTCATTCATCTTTTTGGGATTCAATTATGTGGTGGATAAGTGGCAAAAAGGAATGGATCCCATTCTATGCCCTGATTCTGGGATGGATGATTTACCGCTTCAGGTGGAAAACACTCTATATCCTTCCCTTTGTAATACTGCTGGTTGTGCTCAGCGATCAGATTTCGGTACTCATTAAAAATGCTGTTCAGCGTTTAAGACCAAGCCGCACTGAAGAATTGCAGGAACTGATTTACCTGGTTAAAAATTACCGCGGCAGCGGATATGCCTTTGTTTCTTCACACGCATCCAACACATTTGCATTTGCAACCTTTACACACTATCTTTTCCGGAATAAATGGTTTGGCATCGCCATTTTCATTTGGGCATCGGTGATTTCCTACAGCCGTATTTACCTGGGGCTTCATTACCCGGGTGATATACTGTTCGGCGCACTGTTGGGCGTTCTGGTTGGTTTATTTACATATTACCTTTTAAGAACATTTTTCAACAGGATTCTAAAAAGCCCTTTGCAGAGCGAAAAATAGTTGCATGGTTTGTTTGGTTTGGCACACAAATTGAATTTAGTACTGCAGGGAGCTAAAACCACAAAGTCATGAAAACACTTATTAACACCTCCGCTAAAGCCAAAGTAATAATGATGGCAGTTTTGTTACTGCTTATGTTTGGCCTGTTTTCCTGCGAATATTACGGCAGAGATGGATTGCCGGGCAGATCCTACCTTGCACTGGACTGGAAACAAAGTGAACCAGAATATATTGAGGCAGGAAACCGATATATTCCTTCCGTGTTTAATTGGGGTGAATACTACAGAATACCCTCGGGAATTTACCTTTTATACTATGAGGGGGAATATTATAACGGACGCCGCTGGATTGTTTATGCATGGGAAGTTGAATACGAAATATGGGAGAACCCGGGTGAGTGGGGCAGACCTGATGGCATTGACGGTCGCAATGGTGCCGATGCATATTTCACAATTGAGTGTTCACCGGCAGGCCCAGAAGTTTTTGTGGACGAATATTTTAAGGCCGTATCAGATGACGAAATTACCGGATATGAGGTGCTGGTGAATACCGGTGAACTGATAGAGATTAAACAAACCAGGGAGGATTTTACCCTGAGAGTGAAATACCGGAAAGCTGAACCCAGATATATAACAGGTCGCTAGTTTTTCAGCCTGTCCCTTTTATTGCGGGGGCTGTTCTTTACAGAGCAGCCCTTTTTTTATGAATCATGTATGGAATTTTAATCTATTTTTGCTGAGAAGCCTAAATCCTGCTATTATGCTTTGCATCAAACATGAAAACACCGACCCCTGGTTTAATCTTGCTGCTGAAGAATATATTCTTAAGAATTTTACCGAGGATTGCTTTATGTTGTGGCGCAATGCCAGCGCAATCATAGTTGGGAAGCACCAGAACACCCTGGCAGAAATTAACCTGGACTATGTAAAGGAGAAAAACATCAAAGTGGTTAGAAGGCTTTCAGGAGGGGGAACCGTTTATCATGATCTTGGCAACCTGAATTTCACCTTTATCATGAACGGAGGTGATGGTCAACTGGTAAACTTCAGAAAATATACCAGGCCAATTCTTGATGTGTTGCGAAAGTTGGGTATTGATGCACGGTTTGAGGGTAGAAACGACCTGACAATTGACGGACAAAAGTTTTCAGGGAATGCAGAACATGTTTTTAAAAACAGGATTTTGCATCATGGTACACTTTTATTTTCTTCCGAGATTAGCGATCTCATTAACGCCCTAAAGGTGAATCCATTAAAGTACAGAGATAAGGCTGTAAAATCTGTCAGAAGCCGGGTGACCAATATTTCGGAGCATCTGAAAACCAGGATGAATGTGACAGAATTCCGGGACCTGATAATGAATCATATTGTGACAGTGTATCCCGATTGCCGGGAATATGAGTTCAATGATACGGATGTGAATTCAATTCAGGAACTGGTAGAAAACAAATATTCAAAGTGGGAGTGGAACTTTGGTTATTCACCTCAGTACAGCATGCAAAAGATGATAAAAACCAACGGAGGGTTTATTGAAATACATCTGAATGTGGATAACGGATTTATCAGGGAGGCTAAAATTTTTGGTGATTTCTTCAACAGGAAAGAAATTTCTGAGATTGAAACTTTGCTCATGGAAACTCCACATACCGAAGAAGCTATTTTGGAGAAATTAACCGGTATCCAATTCGGAGATTATTTTCAGAATGTGAATCCTGCGGAGTTTGTGAAAGGTTTATTTTAATATTAGTTTCTCCCTTCTTCCTCGTGAATTATCAACTCATTGTATCCATATGCCATACCTTTTAGTATTACCGAAGGAACATCGCCATAACCACCTTTAAATTCGGTGTTTGTTAAGTAAATGATGTTGGCACCCATTGCTGCAGCCTGTTTCTTCAATCTTATTTCGGCATTCCTGATTGTTTCCTTTCTGTTTCTTGCAGCAGCAGCCTGAACTTCCACTTGTCCGCGCAGGTAAAGACCTTCAACCTCCCCGGCGTTTTTGGTAATGAATACCGAGCGCCAGTCATCCTCCTGGATAACCTGAAAGGCAGGTCTGTTGAAAACTTCCACCCTTCCGCTTCTGAACACCACCTTTTGCACCTGTTTGCGGTCAATTTCAAAAATATTGTCCTTGTCAGGATAGGTGTAGAATATTTTGGATGCACTGATATGGCTCACATTCACAATCATTTTGGGTCCGGCTATATGAACGATGGTATCTGCTGCCTCAGGGGCCGACTGGGCCAATGTACCGGATGCCAGCAGTGCAAAAGCAGAAATGAAAAATACTTTTCTCATCATCAGAGGATTAAAGTGAATAAAAAATACTGACTGTAAAAATATAAACAGACCTGAAATTAACCAATGAGAAGTGTTCTAAATAGCTAGTTTTTTATTGATTCTTTTGGATTTTATATCAATGGTACTGATTGTTATTTTTTCCAATATCCATACAGGCTATTGATGATTTTTGTTTCAGATTATGAATTACCCTGGAATTAAATTAAATTTGATGTTCCCTTGAACCTTAAACACCTTACAAAATGAAACCATTTAAAAGTATTACTCCACTTTCAAGGTGGTTATTGAGAATTGCCCTGTTTACCTATCTTTTCATGACCCATTTTGCCATGCTTAAGACCATGAATTTTGGTGAAATTCAGTTTTACTTTGCTTTTGTTTATATTCTTTTTGCTATATTGTTGATCGCCGGAGGTTTATTTTCTCAATCCTTAACCCTCGTGAGCAGCCTGGTGATTTTTGTGCTGGCACTTTACCAGTTGATAGTTTCATTTACAGGGACTATCACTTCAGGCATTGTATTATTTTTCATTCCGGTTTCAATAAGTTTGTTCTTTTTGTCCACAGGAAACAAATCCTGACTCAGGGAGATGTTTTATTTCGGGTTGCTTCTACCAATTCAGGAGTAAACAAATGCTTCCCAGAGGTAAACAGCACCCCGATATAGTTAAGAATTAATAAAATATCTTCGTCTGAAAGGTAGTCCAGGGGAGGCATCTCCCCGCTGTATTTTTCTTCTCTGTTTCTGGTTTCTTCTGTAACTCCCAATAGTACCAGTTTTATCAGGGATTCCATATTTTCATTTACTATTTTGCTATTTCTCAGGTCTGGGTACATGCCGGGCACACCACTGCCGTCCCACTGGGGGCAGGTCCCACAGTGAAGCCTGTAGAGTCTCTCATTATCAGGAGATTCGGTTGTCAATAAAACCAAGCTCTTATTGTCCTGTTCACTGGTTGAATTCTTTTCAGCGGGAGTTTTGCATGACAGGGCAATGAAAAAAAGGCAAGAACTGCAGCAGCGGCTGACGGGATTGAATTATTTTCCATGGTAAAAAATCCTCCAGATTCTGCCCTTCTGGGAGTCTGATACATACAGGGATCCATCGGGTCCAACTGCCAGACCAAATAGGCCTGAAATCAGAATCCCTGGGGCTGGCCAGGAATTCTTTTCCAGCAAAATTGTTGGCAAAAACTTCCCAGGTTCCTGAAGGAAGTTCACCCTTCATGGATACAAAAACAACATTATAACCTTCCTGTCTGTAAGGTGAACGATTCCAGCTTCCATGGAAAGCAATGAAGGCTACATCATGAAATTTCTTTGGGAATTACCGTCCATGGTAAAAAATAAGATCATTTGGTGCATATTGGGCAGGAAAGGCCATGATGGGGCGCTAATATTTACTGCAAGGGCCCTCAATTTTTCCATCACCCCCATACTCTGGCGAAAGAACAAACTTGTTCTGAAAAGGATCAAAATAGTAATAGGGCCAACTGTATGTTTGACCCTCTCTTATTAGCAGAAATTCTTCGGCCGGGAGATTAGTGTTCTCCTCATCATAAAACAATCCGGGATATAGCTGGTTAAGTTGATCCCTGCTTTGCTGCACAGCATAAAGATGCCCGGCACTTTGATTCCAGCGAAGTGCGACGGTATGCCTTATTCCAGAGGCATATCTTATACCATCAATCATCTGGTGCTGGTTTATTTTATTGTCACTGAATTTCCATATAACTGCATAAGTTTCAAGCAGGGGGCAGGGATCCATTCCCGGCGAGCCGGGTGTTCTGTCCCGTTCCTGACAATTGTTGGAGGGTGTACCCACAGTAATTTATATATTTCCTTTTCCGTCAAATGTAAAAGATTTAGCCCCATGCTGACGTTGATAGACAAAACCCATGGCTATTGTTTCCGGCTCCGTTTCGGGTACCGGTTTGCTATTTCCCAGTTCATATCTCATCACACAGGAATCAGAAGAAAAATAAAGATAGCCATTGTGAATGCCAATCCCTGGACCGGTATAATCACCAAAGTACTCAATTACATCTGACCTTCCGTTACCGGTGGTGTCTCTCAGGGCCACAAAGGCATAATCAACACGGTATCTTTCCAGCATTACAATATACGTCTCCATTTGAGTTAACAGCAAAATGCCTGGCTCTGCCAAGATTATCAGCAATAACCATTGCGCCAAAGCCTTCCGGCAGGGTAATACCGGCATTATTTTCATCGGGCTGTAGTTTTGAAGTTTCTTCTTTCTTAACCGAGCAGGCTTTTGCCAGGATCAATAAAAGTGTAAGGGGCAAAATCACTGTAATGGCAGGGTGAAGTCTTCGCAGGTTCATTTTTATAATTTTTTTGGGTTAGGGTTGTGCAAATTACTAAAACGCAGGGACAAAAAAAGGCAGCAATTGCCTGCTGCCTTCCTGCGAACTATTTGTTTAACCTATAAACCAAATCTGTAAGAAAACTTGATAAGAAAAACATCGTGTGGATAAACTTCGAATAAGTCCCCAAAGTCCCTTTGAATTCTGAAGTCACCATTTGTGTCGTACTGGCGTCTGCCTTGCGACCATACGAGGAACAATACGGATCCCGGGCGGAACTCCCAGCGGGCCACAAGGTTTGAATTCAAAAACATTGCATTAAAGTCGGGTTTTGGAAAATTGTAGTCATAACTGCCATCCCTGTTTTCGTCAATAAAATAGCGACCTTCTGCAGAATTGTAGAATATCTGCCCGTTGTCGTAATATGCAAATCTGTCAGTGAACTGGTCAGCATGGGGATTGGTGATGTACTTGAATTTTGTATACTTTCCGGTGGAAAAGAAAGGAGCTCCATAATACTGTATACTCAGGTCAGGCGTGATGCTGTAATTCAGCCTTAAAGTGAGGCTATAGGTTTTTTGGTTCAAACTGGCCTGGATATACCTGTTTTCACCGTTAAGGCTTCGCCTTGTCACATATTGCAACTCGGGCTGGTTGAGTGCAACCATGGGCCTAAGGGATACCGAAAATGCATCAAAGGGCCGATATGCTGTACTCATCCAATAACTCTGTGATCGTGAATGCTGTTGAAGTGACCAGGAATTGTTTGCCCCTGCGGAAAATGTAAGTTTTTTTCTGCTGTCGCTCGAAATATTGATCCGGGTGTTTATTCCGTCAGGAATTATCATGGAAGGCCCTCCCCTTAAAAATCCCTTGGAGACAGATTCTCCGTTGTAGGCAACTCCTGTCCCGAATGTCCAATAGTTCTTGAATTGCGTATTGAAATTTATGTTTCCTCCCTTATAAAGGTGGGTGCCACCAAAATCAAACCCATTCCATGCATTGAGGTTGATATTCAGCCTCATGAAGATCGAAAAAGGCTCCCAGATTCTGTATCCAACCCAAATGACATGAAATATCTCATCGGTATTACGAACGAAACCAATATCGTTCAGTTCAAGTCCGGGTGATTTCCAGTTCAGGAAGGTTGCATAATTCCATTGTCCGTTTCCGGCTTTTATGAATTCAATGGAGCCTCCATGGCCTGAAAGAGACCTTCTGGTTGAATCTACAGACAAATGAGTTGCATCCGGCCGCTGAAAATACCGCGAGGAGGCTGTCTGGGTTCTTAGAAGTGCTTCTTCCTCTCCTGCAACGTGTGAGAAATAGGTTTTTATTCCAACTGCATAGGTTTTTTCTTTCCAGGAATGACGGAAATCAAAACCGGCTGTATAGGCCGATCTATGAAGAAAATACAGGGCAGGATCATCGAGGTTGCGGTTTGTTGCAGTAAACATTCCTCCTATGATCGTATTTCCGGCATCATAATCCTTTTGCAGGCGTCCCACAAAATAGTTTGTGAGTGGTTCAACCGTTCGGAAACTTCTTTCTCCCAACAAATCAATTTCGGCCTTTTCCTTGCCGGTTATACTTTCCATAATACCCACTGACCAGCCTGATTTGGTTTTTCCCGATAGTTTCAAAGCACCAAGTATGGTTGTATTCCCTGGAAAGTCCATGTATTCGTTTCCATTGAGGGAGGGGTAGTACTGGGGAGTTCTGCCAATTCTGCGTGAATAAAACAGATTTTCTGAAGAATGTTCACCATCACCTGACATCAGGTTAAAATTGAAAATATTCCTGCCTTCCACGAAGAAAGGTCTTTTCTCCTGGAAATAGGTTTCAAATGCAGTAAGGTTGACCTCCGAGGGGTCGGCTTCTACCTGCCCGAAATCGGGGTTGATGGTAAAATTCACCGTGAGGTCATTTGTAATGCCAATTTTCCCGTCAATACCTCCTGAAAACCTGGAAGAATTACCATCCATAAACGGATTGTCGGGTTGTTTCTGAAAGGTTTCTGCCTGGGCCACCGTGTATGGGGAAATCTCCGCGAGTCTTTTGGGTTTTACAGTATTTATTCCTGTAAGTAACCCGAATTGATGAACAAATCCCGGGGCATCCCTGGGTATTTGTTGCCAGAATGATTGTTCCTGTTTTCTGAAAATTCCACGTACAACCTGTAAGCCCCAGGTGAGTTCCTCTGCATTGGAAAAACGAAGCTGGTTGAAGGGTATCTGCATTTCGGCTACCCATCCTTTTTCATCTATAGATGTTTGCACATGCCAAACTGGATCCCAAGTGTTATCCTCACTTTGTCCGTCATTTGACATGATAAAGTCGGCCTTTGAACCAGCCACGTTCACAAGAAATATAAATGCCGTTCTTTTATCAAAATAACTGTCAAATCCAATACCAACATAGTCACCATCAGGATTGTCACGTCTCGATACCCTCTGCACAATGCTGTCGGGGGCCGTGTCATACGCCCTTATTGCGACATAAATGTGATTGTCGTCAAACAATAGTTTAAACTTCGTATCATGGCTTGGTTTACTGTTATTGTAGGGTTCAAACTGAACAAATCCATCCTGCCATTGACCCTGGTTCCAGGCAACATCCTCCAGTTTCCCATCTATTTGCGGGGCCGCTGATATTAATCTTTCTGCCTGGTAGATTCTTTTTTCACTGGAATGCAGACCATTGATACAAGTAAATAAGCCAACAATTATCAATATTAAATAGGTTGCTCTCAATATTTTTTCATTTTACTCAAAAGACGTTTTAGGATTGTTGCTGTTGCATTTAATAGACGAGCAACTTCTCGTTTCGTTACAAAAAAGTTTTCAATAAATGCTACAGGTGTTGAGATACATAGAGATTGCCTATAGAAGAGTTTCCGGATTTTTCATTTCATCCATATATTCCTTGTCAATCAATAGATTTGGGCCATAGCTGGCCTGGACAGCAAGTTTATCGCAGAGTACATTTTCTGCATGATTGGAATGACCCTTTACCCATTCAAAATGAACATGATGTTTTCTGTAGATTTTTAAAAACCTAATCCAGAGGTCGGGGTTTTTCTTTTTTTTGAATTGTTTGCTTTCCCAGGAAAAAACCCATCCTTTTGAAACAGCATCGGCTACATATTTTGAATCGGTATAAATGGTTACCTTGCAAGGCATGATTTTTAAAACTTCAAGTGCCACTATCACTGCAAGCAATTCCATGCGGTTGTTTGTAGTCAACTGAAAACCCTGTGATATTTCTTTCCTGTTTTTACCGGAAATCAAAACAATACCATATCCTCCGGGGCCGGGATTTCCCCTCGCTGCACCATCGGTATAAACTGTAATATCTTGAAGGGGTTTTGTCATAAAAAAGGAGGAACTCCTAAAAATAAGGAATTCCTCTTTGGATCAAATCATTTGCGATAATTAATTTACAATTGTCATTTCCTCGATAAGGTTGGTTGCTTTGGCAAACTTATCAATGATAAACAATATATATCGGGCATCTACCGATATGGTCCTCTGAATTTCATTTTCAAAGGCGATATCTCCACTCATGGCTTCCCAGTTGCCGTCAAAAGCAAGTCCGATTAATTCACCCCTGCCATTGATGACAGGGCTGCCTGAATTACCACCTGTTATATCATTGCTGCTGATGAAATTCACAATCATTTCCCCGTTTGTACCATAAGGTCCAAAGTCTTTGTTGTAGTAGAGTTCCTTCAGTTTTTCGGGTACCACAAATTCCCAGTTATCCGGGTCTTCTTTCTCCATAATTCCCTTCATGGTAGTAACATAATTATAATGAACAGCATCTGCAGGGTAATAACCTGCCACTGTACCATATGTCATTCTCATGGTGGAATTTGCATCGGGATAGAAAACTCTGTCCGGATACATTTCCATAAGGCCTGCAATATAAAACCGTTGCCCCCTCTGAAGGTCGAGATTGAAGGAACCTGTTTTTTCCATTAATTCGCGTGTTTTTGCATTTATTGACATGGAAGCAACAAATGCAGGATCCCTGGCAAGAACTTTTTTGTTGGGTTTATTTAGAAAAGCATTCAGTTTTTCTTCAGAAACAAAAATGGATTTGCTGAACAAATCGGCTGCATAAAGCCCGAAGTTGCCTTTGAACTTTTTGTGCACATCGGCCAGATAGGATGGGAGGAACGAATTATCAATATCATTGTAAAATAGTTCTGTCATGGCAGCAACTACTTTCTGGTCGGTGGAAGAGCTGTAATTCCTGTAGAATGCTGCAGCACCATTTTTCAATTGCTCAACAGCCTCAGTCAATTTGGCAGGATCAGGATTCTTTTCGTTCAGCAGGCTGAGAAGGTTTTCTGCCCTGCCTGCAATCTGATAGATTTCTCCGTTACGCAGCGATTCCATTATATACTGGTTTGCATTCAGGTAGGGGGCTCTTCCCTGAACCGCTTTTTCAATCAGGTTGATTGCATCACCGTATTTTTCACGACGGGATTGTTCGGCATTCACCCAATTCAGAAATTCCTTTTCCCGGGCTTTTTTCTTGTCGATAACGCGGAGTCTTTCCAGTCCGCGGTTCTGGCCAATGGAATACTTCCAGTAGTTGGTTGAACCGGAATATTTTGATGCATATTGTATTCTCACTTTATCGCTTGCAAGCATATCAGCCAGCAGGATTTCCTGGCGGACCCCACGGATTTTGATCCTGTTGGTGTTGGTTATCTCCATTGTTTGCTTTACTTCGGACGAGGTCATATAACGGGTGGTACTGCCGGGATAACCCAGGATCATTGCAAAATCACCTTCCTGAACACCTTTGGTGGAAACAGGCAGATAATGCTTTGGTTTCAGCGGTATATTTTCAGGGGAATAATCGGCGGGTTTCCCATCGGGACTAGTATATACCCTGAAAAGTGCAAAGTCACCTGTTTGGCGAGGCCACATCCAGTTGTCTGTGTCAGCACCAAATTTGCCAATGGAAGAGGGAGGTGCACCTACAAAACGCACATCTCTGAAAATTTCATTCACAATAAGGTAAAACTGGTTCCCGCCATAGAAGGCATGAACACGGGCAACCTGGGCCTCTTCGGTTTTTACACCCGATTCAATTTCACGTATTAAGGCACGGATTTTATTGTTCCTTTCCACCTCTGTCATTTGATCATTTAATTGAGAGATTATCTTCTCTGTTACATCTTCGATGCTTAGCAGAAAAGTTACGGACAAGCCCGGAGAAGGGATTTCTTCCTTAAGGCTTCTTGCCCAGAAACCATCTTTGAGATAATCGTTTTCAACAGAACTGTGTCTTTGGATAACACCGTAACCGCAATGGTGGTTGGTGAGCAGCAGGCCTTTGTCTGAAATAATTTCACCGGTGCATCCACCGCCAAACCGCACTATGGCATCCTTCAGACTGGAATTGTTGATGCTGTAGATTTGCTCAGCAGACAGTTCAAGCCCCATGGACTGCATTTTCTCAATGTTTAGTTTTTCAATAAGGGGCAAAAGCCACATTCCTTCATCTGCTTTCAGGTGCAGGCTGAAAACAAAAAGGAACCCAATTAAAATGGAAGAAATCTTTTTCATAAACATGTATTTTTAATTTTGAACGGGTTTTTTATGAAGAGTCCCAAAGATAATCCTTTCACAGTTTTTTCAAAATGAGTTTTAAAAGGTACCGGTATTGTTTAGGATTATTTAACTAAAACCCGAGTGTGAGCTGCAGTGATTTGAGATGGAAGGTTTTGCGGTGAAAAGGAGAAAATCCGTGTTCCATGATTGCCTGCACATGATCTTTGGTGGCATAGCCCTTGTTTCTGTCCCAATGATAATGCGGGTATTTTGCATGAAGGTTTTTCATGAACTCATCCCTGTGCGTTTTTGCCAGTACCGATGCGGCGGCAATTGATAAAAACCGGCCATCGCCCTTCACAAAACAGTGATGCGGGATCTTCCGGAAATCTTTAAAGAAGTTTCCGTCAACCAATATTACCTGGGGAGTTTTGCCAAGATTCTCCATTGCCCGGTGCATGGCAAGGATGGACGCATTGCGTATGTTTATGGTATCAATTTCATTTTCGTATGCCACGCCTACACCCCAGGCAATCGCCTTTTTTTCAATAATTTCGCGGTAAAGAATTCTTTTTTTCCCCGGAAGGATTTTTGAGTCAGTTAGTCCCTGCAGACAGAAATCCTGTGGCAATATTACGGCTGCTGCAAAAACAGGTCCGGCCAGTGAACCCCTGCCTGCCTCATCACAGCCTGCCTCCAGAAACCCCTTTTTAAAAAATGATTTGAGCATACCCGTTAAAGCGATCGTTCGATACTGTTCCACAATAATTGAGCGGTTTTGTCCCACGAAAATTTTTTTGCCTGTTGAATACCTTTTTCAACCAACTCAATTGGCAGGGATTCATCCCTTGCAATTCTATGCATTGCTGCGGCAATACTTTCCACTGATCCCGGATTGACCAGAATTGCTGCATCCCCTGCTACTTCAGTTAGCGAGGTATTATTTGAACAAATCACGGGAACATGGCATTTCATGGCTTCCAATACTGGTATTCCGAAACCCTCGAAATGCGAGACAAGCACAAGTGCACTGGATGAACCAATGGCAAGCCTCAGGTTATCTGGATTCATCCTGCCAATTCTTTTTACATCCTTACGGAATTTCATGGATTTAAGGATTCGGTCGGACTTTCCTGTTTTAAACATTGACTCACCCACAATGATCAGCTTCATATTATCCTTATCGTTTCTTTTGAATTCCTCAAATGCGAGCAGCATTCCGTCAATGTTTTTCCGTGGGTGCAAGGTTCCCACATAGATAAAAAAGTCATTTCCTTCGGTATTCAATCTTTTCCAGTGCATTCTGGAGGATTCGTCCAGGGGATTATATACAGAATTGGCTCCGTTGTAAACCACATCTATTTTGTCAGTATTAACCGAACAGGTAACTGAAATATCCCGTTTGGAGAATTCCGAAACAGTGGCAATTCGAACAGCCTTCCTAGCGAATTTTGGAAAGAAATACCTGTAATACGAACCGGTTACAAATGGAAGATCCTGTGGACGGTGCATGAAGTTTAAATCATGAATCACTGCCAATTGCGGAAATTCTGTTCGTAATGAGAGGTAACCATCGGGAGATAGAAAAAGGTCAGGTTTTAACTTTTTCAGCAGTGCGGGGATACGCCATTCAAACCACAGGTACCAAAGCAAGGGATGCCTTGTGGGAGGCGGAAGGATTACTTTTGTCACATTTTTGGGAAAGACAAGAGCAGGATGTGGCGTACGGTCAAAAATGAAAATAAACTCAGAGGAGGGATTGTTACGGGTAATTCTCGCAAGTGTTTCGAAGGCAAACCAGCCAATGCCATCTAATTTGCCGTACTGAAGAAGCCTTGTATTTACTGCAATCCGCATGTGTACTTGCTATACTTTTGATATCCCGGTGCATTGTTTACTTTTGTAAAGAAAAGAATAAAACCCGAGGATTGAAAAGGAAATTCCTTACCAACTTATTGCTGCTGATTACTCTGAACGTGCTTGTAAAGCCATTCTGGCTCCTGGGAATCGATCGTACCGTTCAGAATGTGGTTGGGGCGCAGGAATATGGTTTTTATTTTTCTTTATTCAATTTTTCCATCATATTGAACATTTTTCTCGACCTGGGAATTACCAATTTCAATAACCGTGAGATAGCCAGGCATAAACATATGGTTGTAAAATATTTGTCCAACCTTATCACTGCCAAATTTTTTCTTGGGTTGATTTATCTGCTCATCAGTATTTTTGCTGCATGGCTTATTGGTTATAAATGGTACCAGATGAAGCTGCTGCTCTTTCTTATTCTGAACCAATTTATGAACTCCTTCATTCTCTACCTGCGATCAAATATCAATGGAATGCATTTGTTTAAGACCGACAGTATTTTATCGGTGCTGGACAGGCTGCTACTGATCTTGATTTGCTCTGTACTGCTTTGGGGGAAAGTAACCCAGACTCCTTTCAAAATAGAATGGTTGGTGTATGCCCAGTCTATTTCTTATTTCCTGGCGTTGATTATTGTTTTGGTTATTATTTTATTGCGGGCGGGGATTATTAAACCCCGGTTTGACAGGTTACATATCCTTTATTTTCTGAAGCAAAGTATTCCTTTTGCCCTGCTGGGTTTACTAATGTCGTTGTATACAAGGATTGATACGGTCATGCTGGAGAGATTGTTGCCCGATGGTAAAATGCAGGCTGGTATTTACGCACAGGCTTTCCGGCTGCTGGATGCAGGTTCCATGGCAGGATATCTATTTGCGGTATTGCTTCTCCCGATCTTCTCAAGGATGCTTCAAAACAAGGAGGATGTGGGACAACTGCTCAGATTTTCTTTTATTCTGATTATTCTCCCAACACTGAGCCTGGCAATAGCTTCTGTATTTCACAAGTATTCGGTCATGAATTTACTTTATCATCATCACGTTGAAGAGTCGGGGATTGTATTTGGTATACTCATGTTCAGCCTGGTTTTTGTTTCATCCGGTTATATTTTTGGTACACTTCTTACTGCCAATGGAAATTTAAGGCAACTTAACATTATTTCTGGTATTTCAGTAGTTTTAAATGTTGTACTGAACTTTGCTCTCATACCCCGCTACCAGGCACAGGGTTCCGCCATTGCAAGCCTTGTGAGCTTAGGGCTGGTATCAGTTTTACAGGTTGTTACACTGAAAAAGGTGATGAGCGAGAAGTTGGAAATGAGGTTTGGAAAACTGGCCATTTTTACTGCCGGGTTGCTGCTGGCAGGTTATATGCTGGAATTTATACCTGTACATTGGTTCCTTCGTGTTTCAGTTTTATTTATTATAGCTTTTTTGTTTTCTTATACTCTGAATTTGATTTCACTAAAGAAATTGAGAGAAATTTTTCAGGTAAGTAATTTTAAATCCCGGCAATAAGACTTTTTCATTTTAACCATTATATTTACAGGCTATAAACTTATCTGTCAGGATCATGAAAAGAATGAAATTGCCCTTACTTTTTTTTGTGTTAGTACTTCTGATTTCTTCTTGCGGGAAATATGACGATGGCCCATTTTTCAGTATATATTCAAAAACTGAAAGGGTTACAGGTTACTGGTTCTTTGATCTTGTTAAAGAAGGTGGTGTGGATAAAACCGAAGATTATTTGCAGCATACACTTGAACTTTATAAAAATGGAACCGCTGTTTGGATAAAGGGCTACCGGAACAATGATCCATTCAATCCTATAAGGCATTCCGGAACCTGGCAGTTCAGAAATAACAAGGAAAATATTCTGATGAAATTCAACACCTTAACACCTGAAGCATATGAGTATGACTGGACGATTAAGAGGCTGGCCTACGCTGATATGCGACTGGAAAGGTACGATGATGTGAAAGGAAAAATTGAGTGGCGTCTCTGGAAAAGATAAGTTTAATCAAGAAAAAAAACTTTTAGTATCTTGTTTTTTACCTTTCGGGTAAACCGGAATTTAATAGTATCTCCATCTACGAAAACTTTCTCAACATCCTTGTAGTCAATTATCTCAGGAGATTCTCTCTCTTCATGCATGGCAATAAATTTTTCACTTGTAAAGTAGGATTTTTGAGAAATGGGAACTTGATAGATTTCTCCGCTCACAACCACTCTGAATTGATTCTTTGCAGTATTCAGCAACCTGTGAAACATTTTCTCGTTTAGTGAAAATCTCTTTTTTTCTGCCATTCACCAATATAATAAAAATTTATCAGGCAATTTTAATCAATACTTACGTATATGGCAATGAGTTTTGTTAACTATTTACTCATATCATTTTAAAATTTCACTTGTAGGTTAATATGGAACAGCTTATTTTTAACCGGATGAATTTAAAAAGCATCATGGAAAGGATAAAGGTCCTTATTGATATTCCATTTTTTCTGAAGAATTACAAGGATTTTGTATTGACCGATGCACTTAATGCAATCCATTATAATTTCAGGGAAGTTGTAAAAAGGCTCAGGATAGAGAAAGAGGTGGATGAATTCTTTGGCAAGGGACTTGAGAAATATTCCACTGTTGAGCAGTATGAGAAGATTATTGAAAGTATACTTGCCGGTACCAGACCAGAGCAGTATGAGAGTCTTCTTTTGAAACTCCATCAGCACCTACTTTTCCCGGATCATATTCTGATACTTAATCCTGATCAAATACAGGAAAAAACGCACAAACTCATTTGTGAGATACTATCAGGCGAGTTAAGAATATATGCGGCCAGTGAAAAAGACTCATATAAAACAGACAAGAAAAAATACCGGCAAATCAGTGGAATAATTCAGGATTTTACGAGCAGGAAAAAAGGAGTTTACTGCTTTATACTCTTACATCCTTCGGATTTTTTTATCATAGAAAAAGAAAAACTGAAGTTTGTTCTTGAGAATTCTGTCAAAGGAATTTCTGAAAAGTAGCTTTACAAAAACGGTTAACCCACAAATGAACAGAAGAAAGAAAAAGGAAGAAGGTTTAAAACGTACCCATAAACAAACACTTTTGCTAAACAACAAAGAATTGAGAGCAATCAAACTCTATTGTGAGCGGTACAAAATCTCGAACCGGGCTAAATTTATGCGGGAAGCAATTGTTATGGCTGTTTTAAGGAAAATGGACGAGGATCATCCTACCTTGTTTGAGTATGCCGAACCAACCCTTTTCTCTGGTAAGGAGAGCAATTAAAAAAACAGCCTGCAATTTGCAGGCTGTTTTTATTCGACCTGAACCGTACTAAGGATTCATGTACTCATATAGCCCGGTTTCGGGGTTTTTATCTCTTACAAGTTTCTTTTCACGGATATAATTCATGAGTATACCAGAGAAATCATTGCTTTTCAGGGGAAGATTCATTTTTTCATTGCTGAATATTACAATATCCCCAATGGGTCTTTTGGTTTTGAAAAAATTCTCATCCATTAAACGCCTGAGAACCTGAGTAGGCCCAACTTTCCGGCGGGTTCTTTTTACAATTATTTTGGCAGGTCCTGCTTCTGCTTCCTTGCGAGGTCTTCCTCGCTTTCTTATACCCATGTAGGGTTGTTCAGCTTTTGCATAGGCCACTTCTTCAACTGGGTTTCCCTGGAAAAGAAGCTCCAAGATTTTCACCTGCACTGCTTCACTTTTAAAGGTGTTCAGCACAGATGCCAGCTCCTTTAACTGGTTTTTGGTTTTGTTAAAATCTTTCAACATAAATTTGGCGATTTAGGTGATTAGATTGAATAAGGTAATATATGTCCCTTCAAAGGTATAAAAAGGAATATCTAATGCAAATAAAATCGCATAATTATTGAACTATAAACCAAAATTTAGAACGTGGAGACTTCTTAAAAGTAAAAGAAAATCTTATTATTTTTCAAACAGTCCCCACATATGTTGTTTATTTACAGATATTTATCCAGTGCCAGGGAGGAATCGAAGATAAAAAGGCAGCCTTTTGAGGCTGCCTTTTTTAGTAGCGGGGACAGGACTCGAACCTGTGACCTTTGGGTTATGAGCCCAACGAGCTACCACTGCTCCACCCCGCAATATATAGTAAGAACTTTTTTCTGAAAGCGATTGCAAATTTAATATTTTTTTATCGAAAACAAACAATTTCCGGCATTTGTTTCGTTTTGAATACCTGGATATGGCAATTTGAAATCTTTTTATCTTTGTGCGATTTTTACATACTGAATAAGAAAAACATGCCAAGAGTTTTTAAAGCAGTTGATATTGAAAGCCTTGACAAAGAGTTGATGAAAGATTACTTTGACAGGCACACACCAGTAATAGTTTGCGATGAAAAGGCCGCACGCGGAGAGAAACTGAAGGTAAAAGTGAGGATAGGAACAAATTACCAGCACCCGGATGATTATGATCATTACATCAGTTATGTACAGCTGTGGAACAGGGAAACATTTCTTGCAGCGGTGCATTTTACTCCCGGGGTGATGGGTAACAAGCCCGAGAACCTGGAGGTTGATTTTTATATTGTTCCAAAAGTAAGCATGAACCTGTCGGCCATGGCCTCATGTACCAGGCATGGTTTGTGGCAAAGTCATGAAAAATTTGTGAAGGTATTGGATCCGAAAACAGGGGAAGAAATAAAAGAATAGTAACTGGAAAAGAAATACTGCATGAGGGGCTTTTTTTACCAGGGGTTTATCTAAATTTGCAAAGCAGGGGATTAATTAATACATGAAAGAAAATAAAAGAAAAAAATCACTTTTTAAAGGCCTGAAAAACAAATACAGGCTGAGCATCTTCAAGGACCATACATATGAAGAAGTTCTCACTTTTAAGCTTACCAAGCTGAACCTTCTTTCGGTTGTGGGGATCTCTATTATTCTGCTCATCTCCACAACGGTAATTCTGATTGCATTTACGCCACTCAGGGAATATATACCTGGCTATCCCGACGGGAAATTGCGCCGACAGATAGTAATGAATGCCATCATACTGGATTCACTGGAAAACCAGATACGAATCAGGGATCAGTATTATGAGAATATTCTGGATATCATTGCCGGAAGGGAACCACGCAGCTTTTCGGCCAGAACCGATACGGCTATCCGCACAGAGGATATCAGGTTTACCAAGTCCATACAGGATTCAACTCTCAGGGCGCAGATAGAAGGAGAGGAGCAGTTTAACCTCCTTCTGGTGGAAGACCGGTCAAACATCAATTATTTCAGGGCAATCCATTTTTTCCCTCCTATCAAAGGCCTTATTATTAACAGTTTTTCGCCTGAGAGTAATCATTTTGGCGTAGACCTGGTGGCCGAACCCAATCAGCCAGTCATGGCGGTGCTGGATGGTACGGTCACCGTAGCCACCTGGACACTTGAAACCGGGTATATACTTCAGATACAGCACGCTAACAATTTTCTGTCGTTTTACAAGCACAATGCAGAACTGCTTAAAACTGTTGGAGATGTGGTCAGGGCAGGGGAGACAATTGCCATTGTGGGCAATTCGGGAGAACTTTCTACGGGACCTCATTTGCATTTTGAGCTTTGGAGAAACGGTGCGCCTCTTAATCCCGAAGATTTTATTGTTTTCTGATTGAATATTCCTAAACAATCAGAATGAGCAGAAAAAAAATAGCCATATTAGGTTCCACAGGCTCTATTGGTACGCAGGCACTCGAGGTAATTCAGGCTTTCCCTGATTTTTTTCAGCTGGAAGTAATTACCGGCTACAACAATGTTCAACTGCTCATTCAGCAAGCCATTGAATTTCAACCAAATGCTGTTGTTGTTGCCAATGAGTACAGGTATTCCGAGTTGACAGAAGCTCTGAAAAATCACCCTGTAAAGGTGTTTGCCGGAGAGGAAGCCATGGCCCAGATAGTGGAAATGGACAGTATTGATATGGTTCTGACAGCCATGGTAGGTTTTTCGGGGCTTATTCCTACCATAAGGGCGATAAAGTCAGGGAAACATATTGCCCTTGCGAACAAGGAAACCATGGTAGTGGCAGGGCAGATGATTCGTGACCTGGCAGGCAGTTACAGGGTGGGCATAATACCTGTTGATTCAGAGCATTCTGCTATTTTTCAATGCCTTGTGGGAGAGACAAATCCTGTTGAAAAGATATATCTTACCGCTTCGGGTGGCCCCTTCAGGGGGAAAAGCATGAAATTCCTGCAGACCGTGACACGGAAGCAGGCTCTTGCGCATCCCAACTGGGAAATGGGAGCCAAAATTTCGATAGACTCGGCCACCATGATGAATAAGGGGCTGGAAGCCATTGAAGCAAGATGGCTGTTTGATTTGCAGCCAGAACAGATTGACATCATCGTGCACCCGCAGTCCATTATCCATTCTCTTGTACAGTTTGAAGATGGTTCCATGAAGGCACAAATGGGCCTGCCTGATATGCGATTGCCTATTCAGTATGCCCTGTCCTATCCCTTGCGGCTGAAATCGAATTTCCCCAGGTTTTCATTTCAGGATTACCCCTCGCTCACATTTGAGGCCCCCGACACAGCAAAATTCAGGTGCCTAGACCTTGCTCTGGAGGTAATGAAAAAGGGAGGGAACCTTCCCTGTGCGCTCAATGCAGCCAACGAAGTTGCGGTAGACGCCTTTCTGAAAGATAAAATACCTTTTCCTGAAATATCAACAATGATTGAAAAAACCCTGCAAAAAACTACATTTATTCATGAACCCATTTTAGATGATCTTGTTAATACTGACAGGGAAGCACGACGATATATCAATTCCCTGATCAAATAAGATTACTATTATTATCTTTGTAGGCCTAAAAACCGAAATAATTGTTGTATGGAAGTAGTGGTTAAATCGGCTCAATTTCTACTGAGTTTATCAATTCTAATTATACTGCACGAATTAGGTCATTTTCTTTTTGCCCGACTGTTCAAAACACGCGTTGAAAAATTCTATTTGTTCTTTAATCCCTGGTTTGCCCTGTTTAAAGTCAAACGCGGTGAAACGGAATTCGGCATAGGCTGGCTTCCACTTGGTGGGTATGTGAAGATTTCAGGAATGATCGATGAGTCAATGGACACAGAACAGATGAAAAAACCTCCTCAGCCATGGGAATTCCGGTCAAAGCCTGCATGGCAAAGGCTGCTTATTATGCTGGGAGGTGTGCTTGTGAATTTTGTGCTGGCCCTGGCGATCTATGCTTCGGTACTTTACATTTGGGGAGAAGAATACCTGCCCACAGAAAATGCAAAATACGGGATTACGGTTGATTCACTTGGCTACGAAATTGGTTTGAGAAACGGGGACAGGATTGTATCCCTGGACAACAAAAAAGTAGAGAACTTCCTGCAGATAACACCCACCCTTGTTCTCGACAAGGCTAAAACCATACAGGCCGAACGCGATGGCAACCTGGTAGAGATACAGGTGGACGAAAATGTATATTCTGAAATTCTCAGGGGAAAAACATTGTTTTCGCTGAGATTCCCATTTATTATCAACGACTTTGCGAAGACTTCTGCCGGGAAGGAAGCAGGGATGATGAAAGGTGACAGGATAAAGCTTTTGAATGGTGAACCAGCTGAATTCTTTTATGAATTCCGCAGCAGGCTTATGGAAATGAAAAACCAGGAAGTGGTTGTGTCTGTTGAAAGAAATAATGAGCTGGTTGATATTCCTGTTACTGTGCCACAGGAAGGATTGCTCGGGATTGTTCCGGTGTACGATTTGAAGGAGTTTTTTGAACTTGAGCAGCTTCATTATTCCTTCTTCCAGGCTATTCCAGCCGGTATCAGCAAGGGAATGAATACCATGAGCAATTACCTGAAACAACTCAAGCTCCTTTTCTCTCCAAAAACAAAAGCTTACGAATCCCTTGGAGGGTTCCTGACGATTGGAAGTATTTTTCCCGGGGTTTGGGATTGGCAGGCATTCTGGCTTCTTACTGCTTTCCTTTCCATTATTCTTGCCATAATGAACATTCTCCCTATTCCCGCACTTGACGGGGGACATGTAATGTTTTTATTGTACGAGATAATTGTCAGGCGCAAGCCAAATGAAAAATTTATGGAATATGCGCAGATGACAGGGTTTTTTTTACTTCTGGCCCTTGTGCTATTTGTGAATGCAAACGATATTTACAGGTTTTTCTTTAAATAAGCACCGAATCCTATGCAAGCAAATGATTGCTGAAAGAAAAATGCTTAAATTTGATGGTTTTTATAAAAAATTAATCCCAATTATATGAACCCATTTGTTTTTGCAAGCATGATAGGTCCCTGGCAGGTTGTTCTTATTATTCTGGTAATTGTGCTTCTTTTCGGAGGCAGAAAAATTCCCGAATTAATGAAAGGCCTCGGACAGGGAATAAAGGAATTTAAAAAAGCTACCAAGGACGGGGACCCAGCCGACAAAAAA
This sequence comes from Bacteroidota bacterium, assembly GCA_037446695.1. Taxonomy (GTDB): domain Bacteria; phylum Bacteroidota; class Bacteroidia; order Bacteroidales; family PUMT01; genus JBBIHY01. Next base: position 88,122 of record JBBIHY010000006.1, on the reverse strand, counting down.
TCTGATAAAGAAAAAGACAACGAGGAATAATTGCATTAACCGCAAATGCGGTATCAGTATGCGCTTGTTCGGTCCCTCATTGGTGTTTTTGCTTTTACTGAATTGTCCCCTCGAAAGGCTTGTTGTTGCAACCGCAGTTAAATATTCTGAAAGAATCATGGTTGCCGATATTGTCCTTGAAAGCAGGATAGCACGCCTGAACCACCACTCCCCAATCCTTCTTGAGTATAACAGCTCTGTAAGAGATTACATTATGTTGTTTACAACTGAAAGAAGAAACGACATGGAGAGGATGCCAGGTCTCCCGGAGCATTATTTCCCCATGATTGAGTCCTATCTCGATCGCAACCGGCTTCCCTGTGAATTGAAATACCTGGCGGTGCTGGAATCGGATCTTAATCCCTTTGCCGTTTCTTCTTCATGAGCAGTTAGTTTGTGGCAGTTCCTGCTGCATTCAGCCCGAATGTTTGACCTGAAGGTAAATTCATTCGTGGATAAAAGGAGGGCCCCCTCCCTTTCAACCAATGCAGCCTGCCGGTATCTGGTATACCTTTACGAAATGTTTTATAACTGGCAGCTGGCACTTGCAGCCTATAACGGTGGCCCCGGGGCCGTGTGAACAGCCATTGAAAAAACGTGAGGAAACAGGAATTTTTGGGAAATAAGGGACTACCTGCCCGGGCAGACCAGAAATTATGTGCCTGCATTTATTGCCATTGTTTACCGGATGAATCATACGGCCGAACACTCATTTGTTCCTTTGCAACTATCACTCATCGCAGAAAAAACTGATACAATCCTTGCCAGGCAGTCACTTTCATGTCAGGGAATTTCAAAGGTACTGAATATCCCCCTGGAGGTGCTTTCTTTTTTGAACCCCTCCTTTAAAACAGGCCATATACCTTTTTCCGGTGAGAAAAATGCAATAGTTCTGCCCGGCGGGCCAGTACCCGGTTTTTACCTTTATGAAAGCGAAATTTTTTCGGTTTCATCCTGGAATGAACTGGGGAATTTTACTGCAAATCCTGTTTACAGGGAACTGAGAAAAATCACACACAGGGTGGAATGTGGTGAATTTCTTCATAAAATCGCCGTAAAATACAAGGCCACGCCCGAATTCATTCGTTCATGGAATGCCCATAAAGGAAACACCATTCATGAGGAACAGGAACTGGTAATTTGGGGTACCGGTGAACATTTTGAACTTTTAAATGAAAGTGGGCAGGAACAGAACCGGCAGGGTAAAAGCATATTTCTGCTATAGTTTGAATAAATTGCCGTTAATTTGTATTCATACTACAGAAGAAGCAAAGGCCGTTAATTTACTGTACTAAAAAAAAATTCAAAATATCCGACCATGAATTTCAAATTGATTATTTCCGTTTCAACTAGTCTTGTTCTTTTTCTTTCATCCTGCAACAGTGAGAGGGAACCCCTTTTGCCAAATATCACCGGCAAGGCCGGCGAGGTGGTTGTGGTCGTAAACGGCACACTTTGGGAGGGAGAAACAAACAGGATATTTAAAGAAACCCTTGCTGATGATACGGAGGTGCTGCCTCAGGCTGAACCGATGTTTAACCTGGTGCAGATAGCCTGGCCCAGTTTCACCAATATTTTTAAAACACACAGGAACCTTGTACTTGTTTCGCTGAATACTTCTGAGCCAAAAGCAAAAATGGTTGTGAGGCGCAATGTGTGGGCAAAACCCCAAATTGTCATTGAACTGATTGGTCCCAATGAGGCCGAACTGGTCACTTTTGCAGCCACACAAATGGAGAGGATTACCAACCACTTTCTGGTTGCCGAAAGAAACAGGATCATTGACAACTACCGCAGGTATGAAAAACAGGAGATAGGTGAAAGATTGTGGAAAAATCACGATTTGTCTGTTGTGGTTCCTGCAGGCTTTACTCTGGATGTTGAAACAGACAACTTTATCTGGATTGCAAATGAAACCCCGAATACAAGCCAGGGAGTACTTATATATTATTATGATTATCAGAGTAAAGAAACTTTTACAAAGGATTATTTACTAAATAAAAGAAATGAGGTACTGAGACGAAATGTTCCCGGATCTGTCCCTGGGTCTTATATGACAACGGATATGCTTGCCCCGGGGCTTTTTAATGAGTTCATGAGAAATGGCAGGTATTTCGCTGAAATGAGAGGATTATGGAGGGTGGAAAACGATTTTATGGGAGGGCCATTTGTAAGCCTTACCACTCTGGATGAGAAAAAAAACCGGGTGATCACCATGGAGGGGTTCGTTTATGCCCCAAATACCGAAAAAAGAAACCTGCTGAGGCAGGTGGAGGCCATTTTATATACTATGGAAATACGGGAATAACCAAATGACAAACTTTCCGTTAAAGAATGAAGACATTGAATGGTACAAGCAGGAAGAGGAAATCATCAGGCTTACCGCAGAGCAGGTGATCAAGGATTTTGCTCTGTTTGGCATTGAGATTTCCTTTTCGGGCATAAGCCGTTTTGCCTACGAGGAACTCTATGAGCAGCTGGAATGTGTGATTGTGGAACTGCTGCAGACCGATTACCGCAAAATGGTTTCCCTGCTCTACCACATTGATATAAATGAAACAGCCATCAATGAGGCTGTGCTGGATCAACCCATTATTTAAAAGGCGCAGATTTATGCCGAAAAAATCCTGGAAAGGGAGTTCAGGAAAGTGCTTATTCGGAAATTCTATAAGTAAACCATTTTTTCTATCACAATGACCAGTAAAGTGCTTTTTACTTTTCTTTTTGGCTTGTTTTGCATGAATATGCTGGCCGGATGGGTGATTACCGAAAAGACCACGAACCCGGCAGAGCCCGGGGAGGTGCTGAACACGATTTATTTGCAAAAAAACATCATAAAAACAGTGCAGGGGGATAATGCAAGTATTATTGACCTGGTGAAAGAGGAAATCACCTTACTGAACCTGAAGGAGAATACCTACTGGAAGGGTAGCCCGGATAATTACAAAAGAGAGGTGCGTAAACTTACATTGCAAAGATTACAGCAGGAACTGAATGAAATGACTCCCGTGCTGAGGGAAAAATACAGGGAATACTATGAGAATCTGCTTAGAGATATGCAGAATCCGGCCCCCGAACTCTTTTCCGAAGTTTTTGCCAGGGTGGAAATGACCAGCGAACAAAAAACCATGTTGAATTACTCCGCCCGTAAGTATAACATTTACATGGAGGGATTCCTCGTGGAGGAGGTGTGGATAACCAGCAGTATAAAAATTTCCGGTGAGGTGGAACTTGATAAATTCTGGTTGTTTATGAATGAAATTTCGTCTGGATCGATGGAGCCAGACCACCGCACATCAAAGGAATACCTGCACCTGCTTAAACAAGGTTATCCCATGTTTTCGAAAGAGTTTTTATCTGAAGGAGAAATACTGACCGAAGTGGTTAAAGCAGAGCGCAGGCAGATTCCGCAATCGGAATTCCTGGTGCCCGATGGTTTTCGATCTGCCAGGTTGGAGGATTTTGGAGTATTTTGAATTGCTTTATTAGGTATCTTTGTGCCACCAAAAAAAGTTGAATGAAGCATATCAGGAATTTCTGCATTATTGCGCACATTGATCACGGAAAAAGCACACTGGCTGACAGACTTTTGCAGTTCACAAATACCATCAGCGAAAGGGAGGCGAAGGACCAGGTTCTTGACAGCATGGATTTGGAGCGGGAGCGTGGTATAACCATTAAAAGCCATGCCATTCAAATGCAATATGAACTGAATAGTGAAAAGTACATTTTAAACCTTATCGACACTCCCGGCCATGTGGATTTTTCCTACGAAGTTTCGCGTTCCATAGCCTCCTGCGAAGGTGCTCTGTTGGTAATAGATGCAACACAGGGAATACAGGCGCAAACCATTTCCAATCTTTATCTTGCCATTGAGCACGATCTTACCATAATACCGGTACTGAATAAAATGGATATGGAAAGTGCCATGCCCGAGGAGGTGAAGGACCAGATTGTGGACCTTGTTGGATGCAAGAGAGAAGAAATTATTGAAGCAAGCGGGAAAACCGGCTACGGTGTGGATGTGATCCTTAAGGAAATCGTGAACCGTATTCCTGCTCCTGTGGGAGATCCGGAAGCCCCATTGCAGGCTTTGATTTTTGATTCGGTTTTCAATCCCTTCAGGGGTATCATTGCTTATTTCAAGGTGGTGAACGGAACAATGAAAACCAACGACTGGGTGAAGTTTGTGAATACCGGGAAGGAATACCAGGCAGATGAGATTGGTATTCTTAGGCTGAAACAGGTTCCAAAAACTGTGATTAGTGCAGGGGATGTGGGATATATTATCTCCGGCATTAAAACATCCCGTGAAGTGAAGGTGGGTGATACCATTACCCATGTGCACCGTCCATGCGACAAAGCCATTGAAGGGTTTGAGAATGTGAAACCCATGGTTTTTGCCGGTATTTATCCCATTGACCCCGACGATTATGAGGAATTAAGGTCTTCTATGGAAAAACTGCAGTTGAATGATGCATCACTTACCTATGAGCCGGAATCCTCTGCTGCACTGGGTTTTGGCTTCAGGTGCGGATTCCTTGGGCTGCTTCACATGGAAATCATACAGGAACGACTTGACCGTGAATTTGATATGGCCGTGATTTCCACGGTGCCAAACGTATCTTACATTGCCTATACCAAGAAGGGAGAGGTGATTGAGGTACACAATCCCTCAGATTTGCCAGAACCAAATTACCTTGATAGGATTGAAGAGCCCTACATTTCGGCACAGATTATTTCAAAATCGGAATTTGTTGGTTCTGTAATGAGCCTTTGTATTGGCAAGCGTGGAACATTAAAAAACCAACACTACCTTACCAGCAACCGTGTTGAGCTCACCTTTGAGCTGCCATTGGGTGAGATTGTTTTTGATTTTTACGATAAGCTGAAAAGCATTTCAAAGGGGTATGCATCTTTTGATTATTACCAGTCTGGATATAAACCAGCCAACCTTATTAAACTGGATATTTTGCTCAACTCCGAGCCTGTTGATGCTTTGTCGGCACTTTTGCACAGGGACAATGCCTATGAATTCGGCAGGAAAATGTGTTCCAAGCTAAGGGAACTTATACCCCGGCAACAGTTTGATATTGCCATTCAGGCAGCAATCGGTGCAAAAATTATTGCCAGGGAAACCGTGAAGGCAGTGCGAAAGGATGTTACGGCGAAATGTTACGGTGGGGATATCACCCGGAAACGCAAATTGCTTGAAAAGCAAAAAAAAGGCAAAAAGCGCATGCGGCAGGTAGGTAATGTGGAAGTTCCACAGCAGGCATTCCTTGCAGTGCTTAAGCTGGACTAAATTTCATTGGGACATTAATAAAAAAAGACATTGAAATAGTATATTTTATTACTCTCTTTTTATATTTGTCAAAAAACCAAAAACCAAGAAATTATGAAAAAACTGGCATTTCTTTCCGGATTCCTGATCCTTTTTGCTTTTACATCTTTTGCTCAGGGTGATAAACTGGTTGGTTACTGGCTAACCCAGGATGGCGACTCACAGGTAAGATTATTCAAAGCTACCAACGGTAAATATTATGGTGTGATTGAATGGTTAAAAGATCCTTTAAATGATGAAGGCAAACCTAAAGTGGATGACAAGAACCCCGATAAATCCCTGCACACCCGTCCCGTGCTTGGCTTACAACTGCTGAAGGATTTCTCTTATGATACCTCCAAGAATGAATGGGCAGGCGGCACGATTTATGATCCCAAGAGCGGTAAAACGTATGATGCCTTTATGAGGCTTGAAGGAGATGATGTAATGAAACTGAAAGGTTTTGTTTTGGGTATGCGGTTCCTTGGCAGGGAAGCTACCTGGACAAGGGACAGAGGATCAAGAAAATAGTTAGAATAAATTTTACAGGAAAAGGCTGCGCAATGCAGCCTTTTTTTTGCTTAATACTTCAGGATAAGTGCTATCCTGTTATACAGGGCAAGTGAGCCATCGTCCACAAACACAACCTTTCCACCTGTGGCAACCACTTTTTCAGCAATTTCATCCACCAGGTCATCAGTTATGCCGGGTATATCATGGGTGTTTTCCAGTTTTATGGTATTACCGGGAGTGTTGATTACTGCAGGTTGCTGGTAATCTTCCTCGTCCACAAGGATTTAACCCCTGTAGTGTATTGCCAGTTACCAGACTTCCTCTATTCCGGCTGCAAGCCGTTTATGACTGATTGCTTCTTTAATCTGCTCAAGCACCTGATGGCGCTTCTCACTCATTCGCGCCTTGACGAGCGGCCAAACAATTTTACTCAAATCATGTGCCGTGGTATCATCATAGTTTCCTTCCACAGTGGTAATCATAATGTCTTTTAAATCAAATTATTAACGGTAAAAGGCGAGGTTCTTCCCAACACCTGCCAGCACAAGTTTCATGGGATGATTCTTGTAGATACCGAAAAAGGATTTGTCCACCGAATTAAAAAACTCCTTCAACCGGCTTTACTTATGCGAAGTGTTTTCATCCAGCTTGGTTCCGCGAGGTAATGGATTCACAAAAGGGAAGCCTCCCTCTGTCACTTCCACGAAGGAATCCCTGTGAGCCTCAAAAAACCAGACAAAACCTGCACTCAACGAAGGGGTATGTAATCAATTCCCCTGTTCAGCATCCTTATGAGATCGCGGGTGGCAAAGGTTTCACCTATAAAGCCTCTTTCCTTTACGGGGAAAGGCAGCCTCACAATTTTTTCATCATAACAAAATTATTTTTACAAGGAATGATGCCTGCCTGCCGGCGGGCAGGGAACTCCATGTTTGCTATTTTCATTGGAGTTTGTGTTTATTCGCAAACATGCTCGTTTCATAATTTTTGTTGACAAATATTGCCAGTCCATTGCGGTTTTGCCGAATGTCAATGGATTCAATAGTTTTCCTGAGTTTTGAAATCAATCCCGGGATTTTCTTTTTCCCGAATTCATCCAGTTAGCGGTTTTCTGCCTCCCTGAAAAGTTTTTTCAGAAGCTTTTCATCGATCTGGTTGTCAGGCTTTGTTCTATGTGTTGGCAGCAGGATGGAAATACCGGGATAATCATTGAAACCAGTAAGTTTTTTTATCAGGGTTCGCTCCATGATCAACATTATTTACTGGCAGGAAACGATTCAAACGATCATTTCTCATGAATTATCATTCTAAAATCACTTATTTTGCCGTAATTGAGCAAACAATTTCCGGTAATACGGATTTCCTATTGCAGAAACCTGCACCTGAACTTAAAAACCCGATTATATGCGAAACCCGGTAATAACAAGCACTAAGAATCCAAAGATTAGGCAACTGATGGATTTGCAAAAACCCAGGCACCGTAGAGAGTTGGGATTGATGGTCATAGAAGGCATTAAAGAAGCTGAAATGGCTGTCTCATCGGGAGTTGAAATCCGATCTGTTTTTTTGTGCAGGGAGCTTATAAGGGATTTTAAATCCCTTCCTTTTCAGATCAATGATAAGATAGCTTATGAGATAATTGAGGTATCTGCACAAGTGTTTTCGAAAATTGCCTACCGGGAAAATTCATCTGGTTTTGTCCTGACGGCCGTTCAACCCGAAAGAAAATTCGGGGAAATCAGGGTAAAAGAAAAGCCGCTTATAGTTGTACTCGAAAATGTGGAAAAGCCTGGGAACCTTGGTGCTGTATTACGAACTGCTGATGCTGCAGGAGTGGATGCCGTGCTGGTATGCGACAGCCAGACGGATTTATATAACCCAAATGTGATTCGCTCCAGCCTGGGCTGTATATTTACCGTTCCGGTTGTGGCTTGTTCGTCCAAAGAAGCAAAGAACTGGCTGGATTCAATGGGAGTCCGGGCTTTTGTTACCTCGTTGGAAGCTTCCAAAGAGTATACGGAATGTGATTTCAATTCTCCTGCAGCCTTTGTGATGGGTGCTGAGGATAAAGGGGTAAGCGGATTCTGGATAAAAAATTCCTCTCAGAAAATTATCATTCCCATGCATGGAAGGGCAGATTCAATGAATATTTCGGTGAGTACCGCAATTATTGTGTTTGAGGCACTGCGGCAGCGCAAAATGCGGAAATAGATGCTGAAGTTTTTTCAGCATTTGACATTCACGCAAATAATTTGATATTTTTGCTGTGAAAATTAAAAATCGGGGTGTGGTCTCGTCAAGAGTTTGACGAGACACTACGTTCGGGAAGTTCTTTTGATTTTTTATATCGGGGTGTGGCGCAGTTGGCTAGCGCGCTACGTTCGGGACGTAGAGGCCGGGAGTTCGAGTCTCCCCACCCCGACAATAAGGCCGTCTCATCAAAGATTTATTGAGTTCGTGCCGACGATTTTTCAATCTTGTCACTTTCTCAAATCAGAATTATTTTCTATCTGTTCTATCCCGATTTGAGGCTCCTTTCAATAGGCTTGCCGGGTTAAGTGCATCCCTCCTGAGATTAATTTCTGGGTTTTTACTTTTCCCAAAAAAACCTGGATCATGGAGATAACAGAAATTTTCCATTACAATGAATAATGGGTAGCAAAGAAGCTGCAGCAAGACAAGGAATACTTCTGGAAATTGTTTATGGGTCAAAACATAGAGTTCCTGTTTATTGGCTGTGCTGACAGCAGGGTAAGGGCTGGGGAACTGATGTGGCTTAAACCCGGGGAAGTGTTTATACACAGGAACATAGCCAGCATGGTGCCCGATACCGTTCTCTGTTCCCGGTCGGTGGTCAGGTATGCTGTAACACACCTCAAAGTGAAACCTGTCAATGTATGCTTACATTATGAATGTAGAAGCATTAATGCAGCATTGCAGCCTGCTGATTTGGGTTTGCTAAATCCATGGTTAAGGAATATTCGCGATGTTTACCGACTGCCCAGCTATGAACTTAACTCGATTGATGATGTAAGGGAGTAAAACAGGCCACTGGAGGAACTGAATGTTCAGGAGCAATGCATTAACGTCATAAAAACTGCCGAAGAGCAGAAAGCTTACAAGGAGTGGGGTTTTGGTGTACAAGGCTGGTTATTTGATATTTACACCAGTAGGCTTGTTGACCTGAAAATGGAGTTCAATAAAATTCTTGAGAAAATCATGGAGATATACAGGATAACCTGATAATTTATTCCCGGGAATTCCGGTAAAAACCTGAAACTGTAATTTCCTTCGTACAACTCACAGCGCTGCTTAACATACCTAAGCCCGTCCGTTTTTTTGATGGTTACTTGAAAAACAATTATTTGTTTAGAATAATTTTAAATAAGACCGTTCAATCAATTGCAGGCACACCCGATTTTTGTATATTTATACTTATTTTTTCAAACATGTAGCTAATAAGATGTAATAAGATTAGTGGTTTGATCAAATTTTAATAATTGCTGTTAGTTTTTTGTTCGATTCACATGTGAAGACTGACTAATATGTTGATAGCTGTTCTCTCAGGGTTTATTTTAGCATTTTTTGCCCCTCTTATACATAAAATTTTTCCCAGGTATTCAGGGATTTTGCTTTCTCTTTTACCCTTTGGTCTTTTTCTTTATTTTGCCTCCTATATCAGGCAGATTGAAAGTGGTTCAACAATTCAGTTTCTTTACGAATGGATTCCATCACTCGGAATCAGCCTTTCCTTTCAACTCGACGGTCTTGGTTTGTTTTTTGCCCTGCTGATTTCGGGGTTTGGCACCTTCATATTCCTTTATGCCCAAGGTTACCTGCATGGTCACCACAACTTCGGAAGGTTTTTTCTCTACCTGTCCCTTTTTATGGCCTCCATGCTGGGAGTTGTTTTATCGGATAATTTAATCAGTCTTTTTGTTTTTTGGGAATTGACCAGCCTTACTTCCTATCTTTTGATTGGTTATTACAATGACAGTGAAAAATCCCGTAAATCGGCCCTGCAGGCAATGCTTGTGACAGTTCTGGGAGGATTGTTTATGATGGCAGGTGTTGTAATGGCCGGCATGGTTGCAGGAACATACAGGTTTTCGGAGTTGCTTGCCAATGCCGATGTCATCAGGAATCATCCTTATTACATCCCCATTCTAATTCTGATTGTAACAGGAGCCTTTACAAAATCAGCACAGTTTCCCTTCCACTTTTGGTTGCCCAATGCAATGGCTGCACCTGCACCCGTGAGTGCCTACCTTCATTCCACTACGATGGTGAAGGCAGGAATTTACCTGCTTGCCAGGATGACACCCATAATGGGAGGAACTCCCGAGTGGCAGTTTACCCTCACATCCTTTGGAGCAGTTACAATGGTAATGGCTGCATTTCTTGCCATACAATATACTGATTTGAAGAAGATACTTGCCTACACAACCATCAGCGCACTGGGTGTAATGGTATTTCTTATTGGAATAGGAACCACGCTGGCCATACAGGCTGCCATGGTTTTCCTGCTGGCACATGCCTTTTACAAGGGTACATTGTTCATGGTGGTTGGTAATATCGATCACGAAACCGGTACACGGGATGTTAATGAGCTTTCCGGTCTCAGAAAAAAGATGCCCTTTACTGCCTATGCTGCAGTGCTGGCCACCATGTCGATGGCCGGAGTTTTGCCTTTTTTCGGATTCATTGCCAAGGAGATTCTTTATGAGGCTGCCCTTGAATTCTCAACCGGTAAAATTGTAATAATGGCAGCCGTGTTTATTACCGGAGTTTTATTTGCGGCTCTTGCCATTGAACTTGGCTATAAGATATTTTTTGGTAAGTTCACTGATACCCCCAAGAAACCTCATGAAGCTCCCCCAACCATGCTTGCCGGGCCTATATTGTTTGCAACCCTGGGATTAATTGGCGGCCTGTTTGCAGAGTTTCTCATACCCGTTTTAAAACCTTCCGCCGAGGTAGTTCTGAATTTCGAAAAGGTTCTTAAGCTGTCTCTCTGGCACGGATTTACCCTTGTGTTGTTATTAAGCCTTCTTACCCTGTTGGCTGGTTTTATTGTTTACCATATGCGGAATAAAATCCGAAGTATTACGTGTCACCTTGAGCATATTTACAAAATTGGTCCTGCTGCAATATACGAAAGTGCAATTCCAGGTCTTATCAGGTTTGCCACCCTGCAAACCAGGTTTTTTCAGAATGGCGACATGAAAAACTATATTGGTACGATCATATTGGTATTTATTGGCCTGGTTCTTTATTCCTTTCTTGGAAACAATGGTATTTTCAATATTGGGGACAGGTTGATGAGTATGTCGGAGTTCCGGTATTATGATTTAACTATTGTTGCAATGGTTGTTATCAGCCTGGTACTTGTAATTGCGGCAAAAGGAAGGCTGACTGCACTGATTGCCCTGGGGGTTGTTGGTTATGGTATCGCCATTATTTTTATTTTTTATGGTGCCCCCGATTTGGCCATGACCCAGTTTTTGATTGAAACACTTACGGTTGTATTGTTTGTTTTAATTCTGCACAGATTGCCGGGTCTTATCCATTACCAGAAATTTGAAGGATGGAAGTATGTGATTGTTTCGGTAGTATTCGGACTGGTGATGACTTCGGTTGTGCTGATGGTGACAGGCGATCCACTTGATTCGGAACTGAGGAAAATGTATTCTGAGCTTGCCTATCCCGAGGGGAAAGGCAGAAACGTGGTCAATGTGATACTGGTGGATTTCAGGCAACTCGATACCCTGGGCGAAATTTCCGTTCTGGCCATTGCCGCGCTTGGTATTTTCTCTTTGTTAAAAATTAAAACTTCAGGAGAACTTGATTCATGATAACACCTATCTTACGTACAGCTATTGGGCTATTGATGCCACTGTTCATGCTGTTTTCCCTGTATCTTTTATTCAGGGGACATAACGAACCCGGTGGCGGGTTTATCGGTGGATTGATTGCTGCCATAGGTTTTGTTTTTCATGCTCTGGCCTATGATTCCGATACCACACTCAGGGTTTTCAGGCTGAATCCCACTGTGTTGATTGCCTCAGGACTTTTATTGGCGCTGTCAAGCGGACTTATTGCCATGTTTTTGGGTTATCCTTTTATGAAAGCCCTATGGGCAGATTTTTACCTGCCAATCATTGGACGTCCGGGGACACCTATTTTGTTCGATATCGGGGTATACCTGGTTGTGATTGGAATTGTATTGAAAATAACTTTTACCATGTCAAGGTTGTAATATGGATCTGATACTCGCTTTAATTGTTGGTTTACTTTATGCCATTGCCCTTTTCATGATTTTGCAGAAAGGACTTGTGAGGATTATCATTGGTATTATAATTCTTGGCCATGCCTCCAACCTGTTTATCTTTGTTATTAGCCGCATTACAAGGGGAAATCCACCCATTGTCCCCGATGGTTTTGAAGCCATTCCCGAACCCTTTGCCGATCCTTTGCCGCAGGCATTGATCCTGACTGCCATTGTAATCGGATTTGGTATTCAGGCGTTCGGAATCGTATTGCTGCAAAGGGTTTACAGGGTTACAGGTACAAGTCTTGTGTCGGAGCTAAGTTCCACGGATGAAATTGATAAAAAGGACTAAAGATTGTTTGTATTAATATGCAGAATTTTGTTGTCATATATCCTCTTCTTACACCGCTGTTTTTTGCAGTAGTAAGTCTCTTCTTTTTCAGAAGATATCACATTCAACGCTGGATATTCCTTACAGGATTAATAGCTTACTTTACTTTTTCCTGGATACTTTTTTCCGGAGTATTGGAAAACGGTCCCATGGTCATGCAGGCTGGTAACTGGGCGGCACCCTTGGGTATTACCCTTATTGCCGATTTACTTAGTTCCGGACTCATACTTTTAACCGCTGTACTTGCCCTGTTAATAGGTATTTACAGCTTTGGAAGTGTCGACAAACCGGGTATTTCCGCCATTTACTACCCTGTACTCCTTTTTCTTGTGCTGGGGTTGACAGGCTCTTTCCTCGCTGCTGATATTTTCAATCTTTATGTATGGTTCGAGGTGATGCTGGTCTCTTCCTTTGTGTTGTTCACCCTTGGCGGGAAGAAAGACCAACTGGAAGGCTCAATTAAATATGTGGCCATCAATGTTGTGTCATCTTCACTATTTCTTGCAGGTATCGGGTTGGTTTACGGTCTGACCGGTTCATTGAATATGGCAGCTTTGCATGTGAAAATTCCCCTGGTGGAAAACCAGGCCCTGGTAGCCGTTGCTAAAGCTTTTTTTCTGGTAAGTTTTGGAATCAAGGCTGCAATATTTCCCTTGTTTTTCTGGCTGCCTGCAAGCTACCATACCCCGCCAATTGCAATATCAGGACTTGCCGTGGGTATACTCACCAAAGTAGGGATATATGTACTTATCAGGTTTTTCACTGTTGTATTCCCGGTAGGTACCGAATTTACAAATAACATTCTGCTGGTTCTCTCTGGATTTACCATGCTGGTAGGTGTGCTTGGAGCAGCTGCACAAAATGATTTTCGCAAAATTCTCTCTTTTCATATTGTTAGCCAGATAGGATACATGATAATGGGGCTCGCAATTTACACGCCACTGGCTATTGCGGGTGCAATTTTTTTTGTGGTCCATAATATACTTGTGAAAACCAATCTTTTCCTTATCAGCGGCGTGGTGAACGAAACAAATGGTTCCTTTAAGCTGAAAGAGCTTGGCGGGGTTTACCAGAAATTACCTTTGCTTGCTCTCTTGTTTGCCATCTCAGCATTTAGTCTCACAGGAGTGCCTCCGCTTTCAGGTTTCTGGGGAAAGTTTGTTCTTGTGCTGGCCGGCCTCGATGCAAAACAATATTTTATCGTGGGGGTATCCCTGTTTGTCAGCATACTCACTTTGTTTTCCATGACCAAAATCTGGGGTGAAGTCTTCTGGAAGAACAATCCGGGGATTGTTGAACCTGCAATTGAGAATCAAACACAACTTTGGAAGCGAAAATGGCTGATGCTTGCTCCTGTAATTGTGATGACCGTTCTGATTCTTATTCTGGGCTTTTTCCCGAATACCTTTATTGAAATAGCAAAAGATGCAGCCGGGCAACTAATTAACCCGCAGGAATATATACAAACCATATTGATGAAATAAACCGGAAGAACTATGAAAATTATCCGATCCTTTGCGTTACACATTCTAGCGGTTGTTTTGCTGGTGTTCCTGTTTTTTGAATTCACAAACTGGCAGGTTACTTTTTTCAGGAGCCTGGTCCTGTTCACAGGTTTTTATTTTCTTCTGTGGTTGTTGTCCTATATATATGATAGGGAGCATTTTGTGAAGCTGCCAAGGGCAATTGGTCTTACAATATACTTTTTCAAGGAATTGATCATTGCGAGTCTTGAGATTGCCTGGGAAGTTATTACACCTAAACATCGTATGGAATCGGGACTGATTGCCGTTCCCCTGGATGTGAAAACTGACCTGGAGATTACCATATTGGCTTCACTTATTTGTCTTACTCCGGGAACGCTAAGCCTCGATGTGTCCGAGGACAGGGAGACACTTTATATCCATGCAGTATATATCAGAAAGGGGGATGTTAAAGCATTGAAAAACCAGATTAAATTCGGATTTGAAAAACGATTACTTGAAATAACAAGATAAGCTATGATTGAGATTGTACTTAATATTTCCATGTTTTTACTGGGGGTCGCCGGCCTGATGGCATTGGTGCGCTTTGTAAAAGGGCCAACCTTGCCCGATCGCGTGACGGCTTTTGACCTTTTTGCTGCTGTGGTCATTGGTATTATGGTTCTTTACTCGGGGCTTACCGAAAATTCATCCTACCTGGATGTGGCCATTGTATTATCACTGATAGCCTTCCTGGGGTCTATGTCATTTGCCTATTATTTGTTCAAACAGTCAAAAGATAAGGAATCATAATATGTTGCAATTACTACAGGATATTTTCAGTTATATTTCCATTTTTCTCGGAGTGGTTTTTCTTCTGATAGCAGGAATAGGGATAATCCGCCTTCCCGATTTTTATATCAGGATGTCGGCTATTACCAAGGCAGGAACCATGGGAGTTGGATTTATAGTACTGGGGATTTCCATTCACTTTAACGACCTTACCATTGCAGGAAAATCCTTTGTGATAGTTTCCTTTATGCTGCTTACCTCGCCGGTTGCAGCGCACATTATCTCAAGGGCAGCCTACCGGCAGGATGTCCCGTTCTGGAAAAAGAATCTTTTTGATCAGTTGAATGACAGGATTAAAAAGTTGAAAGAAACCGAAGATGCTGTTTCTGAAAATCCTTCTGATATTTCACTGAAATGGGCTCTTATTGATCTTTACACCTCGATACCATCCATCATGGGTGGCAGTTCAAGAAAGGCAATTATTACGGCCAGCGATATAAAGGACATTGATCCTGCTGAAGGTCACCTGGCATCAGGCACTGTGTATATGAAAAGCAGGGAATTTAATCCCGCCGGAGAGGAATTTCTTCAGGCTGTTGAAGTTTCCGGAAGGTCTTCCAGAACCATCACAGAGTTAGGGAAATTTTACAGGTTTACCGAACAGACTGGGAAAGCCCTGGCTTGTTTCGAGGAAGTAATAGGCAGGGAAGAAAATACATTGGCTATGCTGGAATATGGCAAAACCTCTGCACAATCCAAAATGGAACTTGAAAAAGGTCTTGAAATTCTCACCAGGTTACTCCAAAAGGATGGAACACCGGCTGTTTTGGCCGACGCGGCTTATTATTCAGGGATGATTAGTTACATGCTGAAAAAAACCAGTGATGCCAGGGGATATTATGAAAAGGCCCTTGCTTATCGTCCTTCACATGCTCTTGCCCGAAATGCCCTTGAAAGGTTTAAGTAGTTAAAGAACTGCCTTTTGCCAATAATAGTGCACGCATCATCAGAAGCAGAACAAATGGTAAAATGGCTGTTGGCAGGTCCTGCGGTATTATTCTCCACATGACCACAACCAGAAGCATCAACACAGAAGTAATAAAAAAATACTTCTTTGAAACACTGCCGGATGTTTTTCTGATAAGTATAAAAATCGCAGGGAAGTGGAATGGTATGGCCCACAGGAGATTGTAATTGTTTACCAGCACTCCGTGATCGGTGCCAAACCATAAAAACAAAATAAATATCCCGAGAAATCCTGAAAAACCAAAAATCAGCCGATCAAACCAGCGACTGATCTTTTTTCTTTTCAGGTCAATAAAAGTAATAAGGGTTCCAAGCACAAAAATTCCCCAGAAAACGATCAAGGGGTCATGCAATTTCATTTTTTTGTCAGGCAGATCTTTTCCTTCCAGCAATACATTTTCAGGATAACAAAGCAATGAGTTTAGGGATTCTCTTTCAATTCGTGCATAGCGGAAAACATCGAGCATATGGTCGGGCAGGAACATGGTTTCCCACCCTGTGGCAATGCGGTCGGTTTTTACTCCCAGGGCAAGGTTGATGCCCAGTTCCACCCAGGGATAAGGTCCAATGTAAGGCTTCAACAGGTCACGGAAACTCAGGTCACTCGTAGTTTCTGAGTAATCAAATTCAACATCCTCCAGTCCTTCGTAAAATATATCCCGTATTCGTGTGGCGCAATTGTCAAAAAAGAAATCATACAGGTACTCCCGGTTTTCCGGTAAGTAGTTGATTCTCAGAGAGTCAAATAAAATCTGCTTTTCCTCTCTGTTTATATCCAGTACCTGCTCTGTTACCCACCTTTCTTCCATCATGTATTCATACAAGAAACTAGGGAAATCACTCACTGAAAGAATGTAATTGAGTTTTCCTCTGATGAACTTTGGATAGAAATTGGGTGTGGCAAAATCAAAGGTGCCATAATTGAAAACCCAGTCAAGATTAAGGTTGGGATCTTTCACTCTTATAGCACTGTGCCCGAAGGTGGAATACAGTTCCTGGCCAGGAGAGCAGGTAAGCATGCTGATTTGAGAGTCCTCGGTGAGAGTGATTGGAAACATATCCTGCCCAGGACTTTGTGTTGTAAGCAGGATAAAAATTCCGGCTGGTAAAAATTTCAGGAAATTCATTTGCTGTGATTTTCAAAAGAATTGTTCAAAGTTATTCTTTTGATTGAATTTACCACATCACCGGCAATGAAAATAATGATAATTTAAAGCCCAGGAATTACATGATAAGCTTGAATCCTTTGCCATGCACATTGATAATTTCAATTGCAGGATCTTTTTTCAGGTATTTGCGTAATTTTGTAATATACACATCCATGCTGCGGGCATTGAAATAGTTGTCGTCCAGCCAGATGGTTTTCAGGGCAAAATTACGGTCCAGGATTTTGTTCCTGTTGTTGCAAAGTAGTTTCAACAATTCTGCCTCTTTGGTAGTTAGCCTTGTGGTCTCCTCTTTAAACTGAAGAGTTTGTTTTTTGGTGTCGAAGAGATATTTTCCTATCTCAAAGGTTTCAGCGTTATTTTGCCCTGCAGCCGTACCGTAGCGTCTTAAAATTGCCTCTATTCTGAACAGAAGCTCCTCCATGCTGAATGGTTTGGTTATATAATCATCACCACCTATTTTAAACCCTTCAATCACATCTTCCTTGAGAGATTTTGCAGTGAGAAATATGATAGGGATATCTGTATTTACCTGCCTGATTTCCCTGGCCAGTGTAAACCCGTCTTTTACTGGCATCATAACATCAAAAATACAGAGGTCATAATGCTCTTTCACAAAGCTTCTGTAAGCCTTTTCGCCATCGGCAAAAAGATTCGTGTCATAATCCTTTGCCTTCAGGTACTCGTTTAGCAGCATGCCCAGATTTTCGTCATCCTCGGCAAGCAAAATCCTTGTTTTAGGCTTGGCCATTTTGATGGTTATTAGGTAAAATAATTGTAAAACGTGTTCCCTTCTTCGGTTCGCTTTCCACAGTAATTGCTGCATTGTGTGCATCCAGGATTTTTTTCACATAACTCAGACCCAAACCAAATCCTTTTACATTGTGCACGTTTCCGGTGGGCACCCTGTAGAACTGTTCAAAAATTCTTTTCTGGTCGTCCCGGCTGATACCTATCCCCCTGTCTTCAATTGAAATAGCGAGGCCTTTTTTCCTGTTTTCGGTTGTTATTGTAACACAGGGTTCGCCGGGGCTGTATTTTACGGCATTATCAAGCAGATTAAACAATACATTGGTGAAATGAACTTCATCCACCAGAGCAGAAGAATGTTCGGCAGACAGCTTTTTTACAAGCGTACCCTCCCTCTTTTTGATCTGAATCTGGAAATTATTGGCAATATTCGTGAGGAGGGTATGTACATCCAGCATCTGGAATTTCAGGTCAATTTTTCCCTTATCAAAAACGGCCATCTGCAGCACCTTCTCAACCTGGTAGCCAAGCCGCTGGCTTTCGTTGGAAATAATTCCCGAAATGTGATCGATGTTTTTGCTGGCTACGGGAATGGATTTATCCTTCAGCATCTGGGAGGCCAGAGAAATTGTGGAAATGGGAGTTTTTAATTCATGGGTCATGTTGTTCACAAAATCACTCTTGATTTGTGACAGCCTTTTTTGCCTGAGAATGATGTAAATGGTGGTTGAGAATAAAATAAGAATAATCAGGGTTAAAAAGGTTGAAGACAAAATCATGAATCCCAAAGACCGAAATACATAGGATTTTTGTTCAGGAAAATAAATGGCGAGAAAATTCTGCTTTCTGAAAACATCATTTGGGAAAAGCTGCCTCATGAATACAAGTGGATTTTCAACAAAATGTTCCGATTGTATGACATAATCCCCGAAGGTGTTTTTAACAGCATATTCGTACCTGGTATTGATCCCGACATTTTTAAATTCTTTAGCCAGTATAGAGTCCAGCAAAGTTTTGTTAATCCTGTCCTCAATTCTCCAGCTATAATCCATCATTCTGTCGAGCACCCGTTCAACCAGTATTGTTTTTCTCGACAGGTCATTGATAAACTCAGCATAGTAGTTATCTGTAGCAGATATCTGGCTGGAGAACATGAGGATGGAATCTATTTCTGAGAAAAATGCCCTGTCGGTATTGCTCAAAAACCTGTCAAGCATTCTGGGATCAACACTTCCCGATGCCGGTGGCTTCCTGTAGTAGAAAAAGTTTGAACTGCTGTAACTAATGGTTGACCGGTTTTGCTGTTGGTTGCCCTGGTTAATGCGAAATCTTAACCTGGAAGTAAACTTGAGACTGTCCATTGCATAGGGCTCCAGTTCATTTAAAACCATGCTGGCTGCCTCCTGCTTTTCCAGTTCCTGGATTACATTTCCCAGGGTGCGGAAAGCCAGTATCTTGAACTGCTGCTCCTTTACATTAATAGAATTTGTAATCCAGTAGGATTGCATCAGAATCAATCCCAGGGATACAATGGAAATGGCAATAATCAGCGACCAGATAAGTTTTTTGCTCATAATACACAAAGATAATCTCTAATTCCGAGAAGGTTAAAGGGTTAACACTTTTTAACATACATTAAGCCGGTTTAACTAAAGATGAATGTAGCTTTGAACAATCCAACAGCCTAAAAATATTAACTATGAAACACCCACGTTTGGAAAAACACGAACACAATGATAATAAAATCAACAATAAGGGTGTACCCTGCCAGCCGGCCGGCCGGCATCCTACCTTAATCAAAAAATTATTACATATGAAAACAAAAACTTATTTATGGGGAATTGTTATTTTGGCTCTAATTGCGTTATGTGGTAAAGTTTATGCGCAGGAGAAAAATCAGCAGAATGTGGCCAGGATAAAAATTGTTGAAAACAACCAGGTTGTTATTGACACAACAATAAAGAATAGTTCTCCTGAACTGGAAAAAGAATTGCAGGAATTGCTCAAAGAAAGAGATATGGTCATTCTGAGGGCGGGTAAATCCGATGTTGAATCACCAACAAGGTATGAAAGGGATATTTTGGTTTTTCGCAGGGATGAAATTGATTCAATCATGATACAACTGCAGGAGAAAATGCAGGAAGTAAAAATTCAGATTGCCGATAATGAGGAGTTCAGAAAGTTGAAAGAGGAAATGAGGATGAGTTGGGATAAGAGCAGACAGGAATTGGACTCGATGCGGATCAGAATCCTCAAAAAGTTTGACACATTTTCTCCTCCTGAGGTATACTTTTTCAAAGACGATAAACCTTCGCGGGAGGTGGTGGTAATTAGAAAGTTTAAAGATGATGATACCGAAGCTGCTGAGGAGAGAGTTTTTGAAAGAGTGATTCGAAGTGAAGTGAATGAGAAAAAACCGGGCACAGGGGAGTCAAAGGTAATTGTAATGCAAAAAGGAGAAGGGAAAATAATAGATATTGATGGAATTAAGATAATTATACCGGCAAAGGAGAGTATGAAAATTGAAAAACCGGATGAGGACTATTATGAAATTGAAACAAAGGAAGGGAAAACTGTTATTATAAGTATCAAAGGAAAAAACAGGGTTGAAACTTATCCTTCAGGCACTGAGAAAAGAAAAAAAAGGAAATAAAATTAGCAAGAGACTAGTGTATTGAATTGAGTATATGAATTGTTTTTGCCTGCCTTGGCTCAAGAATCATAGCAGTGCGGATAAGAGTTGACTTTTTTATCCTTTCAAGAATCTCATATAGTTCCTTTTTGGTGATTTCCCCTGTAATTTTGAGGAAGAAATCCATGTTTTTCCATTCCCTGGTCAGTAATCCGGTTTCACTGCGGTTGCCAATGAGTTTAAAAACCAGGTAACGAGTTTCATCCTCGTAAAGAAAAACAGGGAAGGTTTGTGAAGTCTCCGAATCCTTATCGACAAGCTCAAAATTTTCTGTTTTCTGCAGGTTGGTTTTCAAACAGTTATTAACGTCCCAGCAAACACGGTAATCATTTTCATACGATGAAATACCAATCAGATGAAAATCAGATTGCCAGTTTTCCTCAAGCTTATGTATTTTCTTTGCCAATATTGAAATTTTCAAACCATCATCCAAAAGTAGGCAAAAAGCATGACTTGGGAAATCAAGATTAAAGTGCTATGATCTCAAGGGCATGTTTTGCTGCATGTTGCTGGGCTTCCTTTTTGGTAAGTCCCGTGCCTTCACCAACACCCATGTTTGCAATTTTTACCGAAGAAACAAAAACGGGGAATTTTTCTTCTTCATCCACCAGCTCGTAATTGTCAAAGCTTATTTCCTGCTTGTTTTTTTGTCCCCACTGAATAAGCAGGCTTTTATAATCGGTATTGGAAGAAAGCAGCCATGCGCGACTCACATGCGGCTTTATGATTTTCCCGAGAATGAATTTTCGTGTTTTCTTAAAGCCTTTGTCAAGAAACAGCGAGCCGATTAAGGCCTCAAGTGTATTTCCGAAGATGTGCTTGTTTTGCGGCATGCCATTGGCATTGGAAACAATAAAATTATGAACACCCATATCTCTGGCGAGGTTATTCATAAACACCCTGTTCACGATTTTAGACCTCATTTTTGTCAGGTCTCCCTCGGTACTTTCCGGAAATTTCAGGAACAGGTAGTCTGCAATTACTGCACCAAGAACTGCATCGCCAAGAAATTCGAGTCTTTCATTGTTTACCCTACGCCCATCCTCTAAAATTACAGAAGCTGACCTGTGTGTAAAGGCCAGCTCGTATAATTTCATATTCCCGGGAGGGTAACCTGTCAGCTTTTTGATCTTACCCGAATATCTTTTTTTAGAATCAAAAAATACTTTTATGGGGTTTAAAATACTTTTCAGCACCAATCAATTAAGAATTCTGATATTTTTTAACAATCACTGAGGAGTTGTGTCCTCCAAAACCAAATGTATTGCTAAGGGCAACATTCACCGTTCTTTTCTGAGCCTTATTTAATGTAAGGTTAAACCGGGGGTCAATTTCCGGATCCAGGTTTTTCATATGCATGGTTGGTGGCACAATATCATCTTTCACAGCCATGATGGTGGCAATGGTTTCTATGGCACCGGCGGCACCAAGCAGGTGACCGGTAACTGATTTGGTTGCACTGATATTCATCTTGAAGGAATGGTCTCCAAATACTTTGAGTATCCCCTTCAGTTCGGCCACATCACCCAGCGGGGTAGCTGTACCGTGCACATTAATATAATCAACCATTTCGGGTTTGATACCGGCATCCTCAATGGCACTTTTCATTACTTTTGCAGCACCTATACCCTCAGGATGAGGAGCGGTCAGGTGATAAGCATCGGCTGACATACCTCCTCCGATTACTTCGGTATAGATATTTGCTCCCCTTTTTTTTGCATGTTCATATTCCTCAAGAATAAGCGCACATCCTCCTTCACCCATAACAAAACCATCACGGGATACATCAAAGGGTCTTGAGGCAGTTTTGTATTCCTCATTATTGGTAGACAAGGCCATCATGGCATTAAACCCTCCAACACCGGCAGGATTTATAGCAGCCTCAGAACCTCCGGTAATAAAAACATTTGCCTTCCCCAGGCGGATAAGGTTAAATGCATCAATAATTGCGTTTGTAGAGGAGGCACAGGCAGAGACAGTACAGTAGTTTGGACCACAGAATCCGTATTTCATTGAAATATGGCCCGAAGCAATGTCGGAAATCATTTTTGGAATAAAAAAGGGGCTAAACCGTGGCACTTCTTCCCCTTTAAAAAATCCCCGCAGCTCGTCAATCAGTGTATCTATGCCACCTATTCCTGAAGCCCAAACAACACCTGCTTTATCCAAATCGATCGTTGACAGGTCAAGTTTTGAATCTTTTACTGCCTGATCTGCTGCAACCAGGGCATATTGTGCATAAAGATCCAATTTTCTTGCTTCCTTGCGGTCAAAAAACTGACCCATGTCCAGATTTTTAACCTCACAGGCAAATTTTGTTTTGTAGTTGGTGGTATCAAAACGAGTAATCAGGTCTGAGCCGCTTACTCCCTTTTGTAAATTCTCCCAGAATTCCGGTACCGAATTCCCCAGGGGGGTGATCGAACCCAGTCCTGTAACAACTACCCGTTTTAATTCCATAGCAAATGCCCTTTACAAAAGATAAAACAAAAATTACTTGGCGTTTTCCTCAAGGAACTTGATAGCATCACCAACAGTACTGATGGTTTCTGCTTTATCATCAGGAATTGACATGTTAAATTCTTTTTCGAACTCCATGATCAATTCAACTGTGTCAAGTGAGTCTGCACCCAAATCATTGGTGAAGCTGGCCTCGGGGGTCACTTCGCTTTCGTCTACTCCAAGTTTATCAACAATAATTGCCTTAACTCTTGATGCAATGTCTGACATAACAGTAAGTTTTAATTAGTAATAAAATTAACTTTGCAAAGAAAATTAATTCACCAATATTTACAAACAAATTCAGTTCTTTTTTTGAACCGGCAGCCTGAGAATACCTTTAAGAAACTCTTGAAACTCTTAAATATCAATGATTTTATTAATCAGTTGTTTTTCGAATGAAAAATATTGCACTTTTTGCCTCCGGTTCGGGGACCAATGCTGAAAATATCATAGAATACTTTGAGAATCATACTTCCATACGGGTTTCCCTCGTGTTGACCAACAAACCCAATGCAGGAGTAATCAAAAGAGCCGCAAAATTTAATATTCCCTGTATTGTTTTTAGTAAGGCTGATTTGTATGACTCCCAGACAGTTATTGATATACTAAAGAATAACAATATTCATTTCATTGTGCTGGCAGGTTTTTTATGGCTTGTTCCCGGAAAAATTCTTGAATTTTTTCCTGACTGCATTTTAAATATTCATCCTGCTCTGCTGCCTTCCTACGGAGGTAAGGGGATGTATGGCCAGCATGTACATGAAGCGGTGATTATTAATCAGGAGAAAGAATCAGGAATTACGATACATCTTGTGAATGCAGAGTATGATATGGGGAAAATATTGTTTCAGGCAAGATGCCCGGTTTTGCCCGGGGATACTTCCAACTCCCTGGCAGAAAGAATTCATAATCTTGAATATAAGTATTATCCCCTTGTGATAGAGCAGTTTATTGAACGGGGTCTCTGATTTCTGACAGACGGCTGATCCAGTAATCCCTTGTTTTAACAAATTCTTCCATATTCTCCTCTTTCACTGGTTCAACCGGTGGTGATTCAACGGATAAAGGATCTGTAGCATGCCCGTTTCTCCACATCCTGAAGTCAAGATGGGGTCCTGTGGAAAGTCCCGATGAGCCGACATATCCTATTACATCTCCCTGCTTGACATAAATTCCTGTGGCAATACCCTTTTCATAATTTCTCAGGTGCAGGTATCCGCTTGTATAAACACTGTTGTGCCGGATTTTGATCATTTTTCCTGCTGCAGCATCATTCCGGGTTTCTATTACACGTCCATCTCCAATGGCAAACACCGGGGTACCAATGGGTGCGGCATAATCCACACCAAAATGCGGACGTCGGATTTTAAGGATAGGATGCATCCTGCCACGAGAAAACCTGGAAGAAATTCTTGAATAACGTAAAGGGGCTTTCAAAAAGGCCCTTCTCAGGCTGTTACCATCAAAATCAAAAAAATGCTCTACGCTGTCCTGAACGAAAGGGATTGCGAAGTTCTCGGTTCCAGCATGGGTGAAGCTACCGGCAAGGATCTTACCATTGCCAACCGGTATATTATCCACATAATTTTCTTCATATATGATTTTGAACTGGTCACTTTTTTGCAACCCGAAAAAATCGATAGACCAGGCAAATATTTCAGAAAGATAAATGGCCAGATTCGGATTCAGTTCGTTTTCAATCATTGATACCCACAAGGAAGAGGTAATTATTCCGGAACCTTCCTTTACAACAGTTGTTACTTCTTTTGCCCGCTTTTCAACCACCAGGGAATCAGTGAAGTCAAACATTACATAATCCACAGGAGAATGTTCGTAAACAAAAAACTTTAATACGGCAGTACTATCGTGACTGATAAAGGCATTCCAGTTGTTTCCTGCCCTGATCCTTCGCGGGTCAAACATCTCAATGGGAATGTTGTTGAGACGGTTCACCAGTCCGTTCTGCAGACCGAATTGCGAAAGAATGGAAACAATATTCTGATTTCTTTGCACCTTGCCTCTCACAATGTCAAAGGAATCAACCGCAATACCAAACTCTTTTCTTATTTCGAGGATGATTTCCAGTGAATCGGTTTCATCAGCATAGGGTTCGGTAAATACCACCTGCCTTGGAATGAAGAATAAATGCAGAAGAATTACAATGACAATGGATAAACTAAGTAAGGCAATAAAGTCTCTTTTCATCAGGCAGGTTATTATTATATTGGTGATTTATTATGGAGTCAATTTTTAGGGAGTCTATGGTCTTATTTTTTCAAACCCGCGCCCGTAAACACCCATGGCGTTATTCATTGACATGAAGGCGTTGGGGTCAATTTCCTTGATTATTCTTAGTAGCTGGCTGGCTTCATGTTTTCTTATTAAAACAAGTATTATCCTGGTGTTTTGCTTTGTATACCATCCTTCCCCGTTGAGAATAGTAATTCCACGATTCAGTTCTGTGGCAATTCTTTCAGCAATTTTCTCATAATGCTGTGAGAATATAAATACCTGGAAGGATTGTTTGGCACCTGACAAAATCAAATCTATTACATACACGGTAATGGCCATTGCCACATAGCCAAACACCATTTTTTCAACCGACTGGAATACCAGGTAAGAGGAAGATATTATGAATACATCGAAATAAAGTATTACCCTGCCCGGACTGATATTCCTGTATTTATTAATGATCATGGCAATAATATCGGTTCCTCCGGTGCTGCCTCCCTGGGTGAAAACAATTCCCACACCGGCCCCTGCCAGAATAGCACCTATTACTGTTGACATAAAGGCGTCACTTACCAGGGGCTCGGTAATAACCTGCTGCAAGCCACTGAGAAAAACTGCCAGTAATACTACTCCAAGAATTGTTTTTAGCCCGAAACTTGCCCCCAGAATTCTTATGGCGATGGCAATCAGAAAAACATTGATCACCAGGAAAGTAATACCAACGGGAATCCCGGTGGCAAAAAACAGTATTGTACTGGCACCGGTTACCCCTCCGCCGGTAACCTCAGTTGGTATTAAGAAAGCCGTCCATCCCAGTGCATTGATAAAAAGCCCAAAGGCCATGATAAGATAAGATCTCAGGATTTTCAGTTTCTTAAATACATTCAGGGACATGGCGAATCAAACAACAATATTTACAATTTTACTCGGTACAACAATTACTTTTTTAGGTACAGCCCCCTGCAATAACTTTAGAACGGATTCATTTGAAAGGATTTCCTGCTCAATTTGAGCAGGGGTCAACTCGGCCTGCAAACTGATTTTAAGCCGCAATTTACCATTAAAGGAGACAGGGTACTCAAACACCGACTCTTCCAAATACCGTGGATTAAACTCAGGGAAACGTGCTTCGGCAATGCTGGTTTTATTCCCGAGTATTTCCCAGAGTTCTTCGGCAATGTGGGGGGCAAAGGGAGAAAGGATAATAACCAGGTCATGCAGTATTTTCCTCTTACTGCATTTCAGGGAGGATAGTTCGTTCACACAAATCATAAAAGCACTTACGGAAGTATTGAAGGAGAAATTCTCAATATCCTCCTTCACCTTTTTAATGGTTTTGTGCAATGTTTTGAGCTCCTCAGGTTCCGGTTCTTCATCCGAAATAGCGGGCTGATTCTGATTGTTGTGAAATAGTTTCCAAAGTTTGCGGTAAAACTTGTGTACTCCCTCAATACCATTTGTATCCCAGGGTTTTGACTGTTCTAGCGGGCCAAGAAACATTTCGTACATGCGCAGTGTGTCGGCTCCGTATTTTTCAATGATATCATCAGGATTGACTACATTGTAGAGTGATTTTGACATCTTCTCAATGGCCCATCCGCAATGATAGTTACCATCTGGTTCCAGAATGAATTCAGCAGCAGCATATTCGGGGTTCCATTGCTTAAAAGCTTCAATATCGAGGATATCGTTTTGTACAATATTTACATCCACGTGAATGGCTGAGGTATCAAAGTTGTCTTTCAGGTTGAGGGAGACAAACCTGTTGGAGTTTTTTATCCGGTAAACAAAGTTGGACCGGCCCTGTATCATCCCCTGGTTAATCAGTTTTTTAAATGGTTCATCCCTGCACACAACACCAATATCATAGAGAAATTTATTCCAGAATCGTGAGTAAATGAGATGCCCTGTAGCATGTTCAGTACCGCCAATATACAGGTCCACATCCTGCCAGTAATCATTTGCTTCTCTTGATACAAGTGCATTTTTATTGTCTGGATCCATGTACCTGAGATAGTAGGCTGATGATCCGGCAAAACCCGGCATTGTGCTCAGCTCCAGAGGAAATCCTTCAGCGGTATTCCAGTTTTTTGCACGTCCGAGTGGTGGTTCTCCCTTTTCAGTGGGCAGGTATGCGTCCACTTCGGGTAAAACCAGGGGAAGCTCCTCTTCGGGCAGTGTATAAGGGATATTATTTTTGTAGTAAACAGGAAATGGCTCACCCCAGTAACGCTGACGGCTGAAAATGGCATCGCGCATCCGGTAGTTCACCTTTTTTATACCTATGCCACGCTTTTGAATTTCATCATTGGTACGGGCTATTGCAGAGGGTACATCCAATCCGTTGAGGAAATCAGAATTCACAAGTATACCTTCCTTCGCGTCATAGCTTTCCTTTTCAATATTACCGCCCGAAACAACCTCTGCAATTGGCAAATCAAATTTTTTTGCAAAGGCATAATCCCTGCTGTCGTGTGCAGGTACAGCCATAATTGCTCCCGTGCCGTAACCTGCAAGAACATAATCGCTAATCCATACCGGAAGAGGCTTGCCTGTAAAAGGATGCGCTGTAAAAGCTCCGGTAAACTGCCCGGTAACTTTCCGGGTTTCGGCCATGCGTTCCCGTTCGGTTCTTTTCTTAGTTTCTTCAATGTAGTTTTCAACTGCCTTTTTATATTCCGGGGTAGTAATTTCACCAATCAAGTCGTGTTCGGGAGCAAGCACCATATATGTGCATCCGAATATTGTATCTGGCCTGGTTGTAAACACTTTTAAAATGGTATTCTGGCCGGTGTGGATTTTAAAATCCATCAGTGTACCTTCCGATTTTCCTATCCAGTTTCTCTGAATTTCCTTCAGGGAATCAGTCCATTGAATGGTGTCCAGTCCGTCAAGCAGTCTTTGCGCATAGGCTGACACGCGCAATAGCCACTGTCGCATTTCTTTCTGAACAACCGGGTGTCCACCGCGAACCGAGAACCCGTCTTTCACTTCATCATTTGCCAGCACTGTGCCAAGAGCGGGGCACCAGTTTACCAACGTATCAGCAAGGTAGGCAAGCCTGTAGCAGAGAAGAATTTCTTCCTGCTCCTTTTCATTCATGCTGTTCCATTGTGCTGCACTAAAGGGTTCATGATAATTTCTGGCTGCATCCACCTTGTCGCTGCCGTTTCGGATAAATTCCTGCTTCAGGGTTTCAACCGGCTCAGCCTTTTGTGTTTTTTTATTGAACCAGTGTTTGAATAATTTAATAAAAACCCATTGGGTCCATTTGTAATAGTCAGGATCACAGGTTTTTATTTCCCGACTCCAATCGTAGGAGAAGCCAATCTTGTCCATCTGGCTTCGGTAACGGGCAATATTATTGTTTGTGGTAATAGCCGGGTGTTGACCTGTTTGGATGGCATACTGTTCAGCCGGAAGTCCAAAGGCATCATACCCCATGGGGTGCAATACGTTAAAACCTTTTAGCCGCTTGTAACGGGAGTAAATATCCGAAGCAATATAACCCAGCGGATGTCCGACATGGAGCCCTGCACCTGAGGGGTAGGGAAACATATCCAAAACATAGTATTTTGGTTTTGCCGGATCAACCTTTACTTCATAGGTTTTATTTTTTATCCAGTAATCCTGCCATTTTTTTTCTATTTCCCTGAAATTATAGTCCATACCAAACCAATGTACCCGTTAAAAATGATAGTGCGAAAATAGGAAATCTTTCCTATTTTTGCCGGACGAAATCTTATTTTTACTTTGTAAATAAACCGGCCCCGTAGTTCAGTTGAATAGAACGTCAGATTCCGGTTCTGAAGGTCGGGGGTTTGAATCCCTCCGGGGTCACAACAGTGTGAGGACTTTGATTAATTCAGAGTCCTTATTTTTTTCAAACGTCCATAATTATTATAAGCAGGAGGGATCATGAGCAGGTTTGTGCGAAGGGTTTTGGGAGAGAATAATCCCTCCGGGGTCACAACAGTGTGAGGACTTTGATTAATTCAGAGTCCTTATT